>CAVQPG010000001.1:0-152871 GCA_963714675.1 uncultured Chloroflexia bacterium
GCAGGACACCATTGGCCTCGAGACGGTCCTGGTAGCCCTTGAGCGCGATCTCGCCCTCGCCGGCCTTGGCCAGGCCCTCGGCGAGGGTCTCGGCCGCGGCCATGCCCGACCACATCGCGTTGTGGATGCCCTTGATCTTCTCCATGTTCACCAAGCCGGCGCCGTCACCCACGACGAGGGCTCCGGGCACGTTCAGCTTGCCGATGGCGTAGTAGCCGCCCTCGGGGATGGTGCGCGCGCCGGTGGCGATGGTGACGCCGCCCTTGAGCTGCTCGGCCACGAAGGGGTGGGCCCGGAAGCGCTCGAATTCCCGCTGGGGGTCGAGATCGCCGTACTTCCAGTCGAGGGCCATGATCAGGCCGACCGCCACGGTCCGTTCATCCATGGCGTACAGGAAGCCGCCTCCGAAGACGTCCCGCGGCAACGGGTAGCCGAGGAAATGAGCGACGCGGCCAGCCCCGAAGGGATGCTCCTCCCTGAATTGCATCACAGCCTTCACGCCGAGCGAATAAGCCTGCGGGTTGACCCCCGCGCCGTAGTGCTCGCGCAACCGCTCGGACAGCACGCCATGCGTGCCGTCGGCGAGGACCGTGACTCGTGCGCGGATCTCCTCGGCCGGGCGGTAGTTGGGCATGTGGCCACCGTCGGCATCGAGCCCGACTTCGCCGAGGCGCACGCCTTGCACCCGACCATGCTCGATGATCAGCTCACGGGCAGTGAAGCCGCTGTAGACCTCGACCCCCTCCCCCTCGGCGACCGTGGCCAGGTAGCCCACGAGCCGTGAGATCGAAACGATCGTGTCGTCGCTGTGGTCCATGGCGTCGGGCGCCACCAGCTCGGGCACCTTGATGGCTCGGGAGCCCAGCAGGAAGTACAGGTCGTCCTGCTCGACGGTGCTGATGTGCTTGACCAGGAGGCGGTGCTCGCGCCAGCCGGGGGTCAGCTCGTCGAGCGGCCGCGGGTCGACGACCGCCCCGCTGAGGTTGTGATGACCGGGCTGCGGGGCCTTGTCGATGACGGCCATCGACAACTCGCGTCCGGCCTCGTCAGCCAGCCGCTTGAGCTTGATGGCGGCGGCCAATCCGGCGGGCCCGGCACCGACCACGAGGACATCGAGTGACGGTCTCATGCCTGCACCTCCAGCGCCCTGGTCAAGGCCGGGATGACCGTTTCGATGTCACCGACGACGCCGAGATCCGCGTAGTCGAAGATCTTCGCCTTGGGATCCTTGTTGATGGCCACGATGATCTCGGACGACTGCATCCCGGTGACATGCTGGATGGCGCCGGAGATACCGATCGCGAAGTAGAGCCTCGGCTGCACGGTCTGGCCGGTCTGGCCGACCTGGAAGTCGTGGGTGGTGCAGCCGTCCTCCACGGCCATGCGCGAGGCAGCCACCTTGGTATCCACGCCGAGCAGCTTGCCCACCCCCGCCGCGAGTGGCTCGAGGTATCGGTCGAAGTCAGCCTTGGAGTGGAAGCCGTGCCCGCCGGCGACGATGACCTCCGCGTCGCGGATGGAGACCTTGCTCGCGAATGACTCCACCGGCGTGGCCTCGAGGCCGATGACCGAGGCATCGAGTCGCACATCAGGGCGCACGATCTCGCCGCTGCGCCCCGGATCGGCCTGGGGCATCTTGAAGACGCCGGGCCGAACGGTAGCCATCTGCGTCTGACTGTCCTTGGTCATGATCGTGGCCATGACGTTGCCGCCGAGCGCGGGTCGCGTCTGTTCGAGGATGGCCACCAGGTTGGTGGCGCCCTTCTGGTAGTCGCCGATCCGGAGCTGGGTGCAGTCCGCGGTCAGGCCGCAGCGACAGGCATAGGCCACGCGCGGCGCCAGCTCGCGGCCCAGCGGGGTGGCGCCGAAGAGCATGGCCTGCGGCTTCCGCTCGACGACGAGCGCGGCGAGGGCCTCCTTGTGGGCCACGGGGTCGAAGCCCGCAAGCAGGGGGTCCTCCAGGACGTAGACCACGTCGGCGCCGGCCGCGATGAGTGCGGCGGGACGGTCACCGACATCGTCGGTAGCCAGCACCGCGCCGACCTTCTCGCCCAGGCAGTTGGCGAGGCCGCGCGCGACACCCACCAGTTCCAGCGAGACCGCGCGGACAGCCTCGCCCTCTGGCTCCGCGTAGACCCAGAACTGCCCGTGATATGTGGGTTCCCGGTCGCCGATGACGTAGGGCTCGTCGTCGCACGAGACGGTCACGCCGGGGCCGGCATGCTCGTAGGCGCTCTTGATCCTGGTCACCAGCTCCGCGGGATCGCTCACGAACTGGCATGCCTTGGTGCGTGCTTCTGACGGGCTGAAGAGGTGGTGCACCTGCGTCCACGAGCCCTTGAGACCGATGCGGGTACGGTCAGCCTCGACCGAGGCGGCGTCCCACTCGTGGATCTCTGCGATGCGCGCCTCACGCGCCGCCGCGAACGAGCGGAAGAGTGGCTTGGTGGCCGCGGTCAGCGTGATGAGCACGGGCCAGCGCATGGGCTTGACGTCCTCCGTGCCCTCGGCAGCGATGCGTCGCACGGTGAGCTCGGGCTCCTTGTGCAGGCCCTGGGCATAGGCGATGTGGTCGATGCCCAGCTCCTCGGCGATCTGCGGCGGCACCTGCGCGGTGTCGCCGTCGACCGACTGCATGCCGGTGATGATGGCGTAGTCGCGAGAGCCATCGAACATCTCGCGCTCGACGCGGCGGATGGCCTGCGCGAGCGAGTAGGCGGTGGCACCGGTGTCGGCACCGGCGAAGGCCTTGTCGGTGAGCAGGATGGCGACCCCTGCGACGCGACCGAGGCAATCGACGAGCATCTCGCGGGCCGCCGGCGGGCCCATCGTCAGGAACACCACGCGGGCGTCTGGGTCGTCCCGAACGAGCTCCTCGGCGAAGGTCAGGGCGTGCAGGTCGAGTGGGTTGATGACGCTGTCGAGCATGGCTCGACGCAGGGTCCCCTTCTCTCGATCCCAGGCCTCCTCGGGGATGTTCGAGATGTCCGGCACCTGCTTGACGAGGACGATGGCGTCCACTCAGGCGTCCTTCGGCGCGGGCGACACGGCCACCCGTCCGGGCTCATCGGAGCACAGCATCAGATCGGAACTCCTCGGCGCAGCAGCGAGGCGCGGCAGGCGGAACACGATTCCCGTCTCGCGTGTGGTCATCGTCCACAAGACACGGTATCGCCGGCACGTGGCGCGTTGGATGTGCCGGTCCGCGCCGAAGCGGGGGCCATCGGTCCCGAAGGCTGCCGGGGAGTGTTGACCGTGCGCACCGCATGCGTGGTCGGCGAGGTCGCGCCGCGCGACGGGCTGCCACCATGCGCGCATGGAATACGGTCGCATCGTCGGGGAGAGCAGCCGGACCGCCGGACGTGGCGGTGGCACCGGCGACGTCACCGGTCAGGTCATGGACGCCATCTCCGATGCGATCGACCAGGTGGCAGCCCTGCCCACCGAGGTGTTGCTCGGTGCCGCCATCATCGGGATCATCGCGCTGGTCCTGATCCGGCGCTAGCGATGGCCCCCACGAGGGTCACGTCGCGCAGGCCTGCTCCCCACCCGGAGGACTACTCCTCGCCCGGAGCATCGGTGGAACGGGGGTCGTGCGCCCAGCGTTCGAGCACGCGCTCGCGCAGCAGCCGGATCTCCTCCCTGCGGGCGTTCTTGCGCGGCAGTTCGTAGAGCTTGGCGGCCGTGAGGAAGCGGTAGTAGGTGCGCGTGATGGCCACGGCCAAACCCATGGTGCCGTCGCGGTAACCGCGACCCCTGAGGTACTGCCGCCAGAAGTACCTGGCAGCTTCGCCGAACAGGGCGCGCGGACCATCCACCCGGCGACCGCTGGCGTATGCCTGCCGCGCCTCGATGTCGGTATAGCGATCGACCTTGCGCACGAGGTCGCTGAGGTTGCCGCCCGGGAAGTGCCAGATGGCCAGCGCGGGGTCGGCCGCGAGCTTGTGGCGACGGGTGCCGGGGGCAGGCGCGATCGACTTGTGGATGCGGTCGGTCATCATCAGCGAGCCCGGACGGAAGAACCGCGCGTGGCGGCTGGGCCAGTTGTTGCCGTGCCTGATCCAGCGGCCGAGGATGAGGTTGGCTCGTGGCACGAGCACGACGTCGATCTCCGGGTCCGGCTCGACCAGCTCCCGCAGGTGCGTGGCCAGGCTCGGCGGGATCATCTCGTCGGCATCGAGGATGAAGATCCAATCCCCGGTAGCCTTGCTGACCGCGAACCGGCGAGCCGGGTCGGCGATACCGCCGGTGCGATCGTGCTGATAGACGATCGCACCCATCGCCGCAGCGATCTTGGCCGTGTCGTCCTCGCTGTGCTGGTCGACGACGATGACCTCATCGCACCAGGGCCGCAGTGTCGACAGGGCGTAGTGCAGCTGGTCGGCTTCGTTAAGGGCGATGACGACGCCGCTGATCCTGGCCATCTAGAACTGCACCTCGCCCACGGCCTCGGGCGCCTTCTCCAGGCGCTCCTGATCGGAGTGGTCGATCGGCGCGAGGTCCGGATCGTGCTCGAGTCCGAGCATCACTTCCTTGAGACGCTGGTATTCCTCCGCGCGGCCGTGTGAGGCCAGCTCGTCCCACTGCTTGGCCTGGACGAGGAAGCGATCCATGATGCGCACCATCGAGATGGCGATGCCGGCTGGGCCGTCCTTGTAGGCGCGACCCTTGACGAACTCCTTCCAGGCCTGGCGCAGGGCCACCCGGAACCAGCGGCGTGGGCCGGGCCGCTTGCCCGTCCGAGCACGCTGCCAGGCCTGCACCGTCGTGTACCGCTGCGACTTCCAGACCACGTCGGCGACGTTGTGATAGCTGTAGTGCCAGAGGCAGCACTCGCGGTCCATGGGCAGCATGATCTCGGTAGCGCCCTCGGCCGCGTGGAAGCCACCGTGCATCTCGACACGGATGTCGATCCAGTCCTTGTGGAAGAAGCGCCGCTTGGCGTTGGGCCACCACTGGCCGTGCTCCATCTCCACGCCCAGGATGATGTTGCGCCGTGGGATGCGGACCACGTTCGCCTCCCCGGTCTCGGCGATCTGGCGCAGCCGCTTCCCCAGCGCCGGGTGCACGACTTCGTCGGAATCGAGCACCATCACCCACTCGTGCTCGGTCATCGCGACCGACATCTCGCGGATGATCTCCACGTAGCCGGTGGACTCGACCTCGACGACCCTGGCGCCGCACGCAGCCGCGATACGCTGGGTGTCGTCGCTGGACTGCTGGTCCACGACGAGCACCTCGTCACACCAGGACTTGAGAGACTCCACCGCATAGCGGATGGTCTCGGCCTCGTTCCAGGTGTTGATCAGCCCGGAGATCTTGACGGCCATGGCTAGCGCGTCCGTCCGCTGCCGTCGAGCTCGCTCAGGAGGCGGTCGGCAGGTGGCGCTCCTCTGGACCCGTGTAGATCACGTCGGGTCGGATGAGCTTGTCGACACCGGCCTGCTCGATCGAGTGCGCGGTCCAACCGGCGGTGCGGGCCATGGCGAAGGTGGCCGGGAAGAGATCGGGTGGCAGACCGACGCCCTGGAGGACGGCAGCGGTGTAGTACTCCACGTTCGTCTTGAGCGGGCGGTCGGGATAGCGCTCCTCGAGCACGCGCAGGGCCACGTCCTCGACGGCCACTGCGAGGTCCAGCCAGTCGGCGATGGAGCTCATCTGCTCGGCGACTTCACGCAGCGCAGCAGCACGCGGGTCGTAGGCACGGTAGACACGATGGCCGAAGCCCATCAGCCGCTCACCACGATCGATGGCGTCGTTGATCCACTCTTCCGCGGCCTCGGGCGAGCCGATGGCGTTGAGCTGGCTCACGACCTCCGACGGCGCACCGCCATGCAGCGGGCCCTTCAGCGCGCCGGTCGCACCCGACACCGCGCTGGCGATGTCCGAACGGGTCGAGGTGATGACGCGAGCGGCAAAGGTGGAGGCGTTGAAGCCGTGGTCGGCGCCGACGATGAAGTAGGCATCGAGCGCTCGTGCGGAGGCCTCGTCGGGAACCTCGCCGTTGAGCTGGTAGAGGAAGCCGGCCGTGGTGTCGAGCGAAGGATCCGGCTCGATGACATCAAGGCCCTGACGCAGGCGGCCGAAGGCGGCCAGTGCGGATGGGCCCATGGCCGTGATCTCGCGCGCCTGCTCCACGGTCGGAGGCCAGACGAGGCGGTTGGTCGCGCCCCACACGGAGAAGGCCGTGCGCAGTGCGTCCATGGGGTGCGCACCATCGGGCAGGTTGCGCAGGGCGGCCAGCGTCGGTGCGTCCAACGGTCGGCACGGGAGATGAGCTTCGGGCAGCCACTCGTCCGCCCACAGCAGATGGGCGATCTGGGCGAAGCTGCCCTCGCGCACGAGCTCTCCGATGGGGTAGCCGCGGTACAGCAGCCGACCGTTGGCGCCGTCGACGAGCGAAAGCGCGGTCTCCCCCGCGAGCACGCCCGCGAGACCTGGTGAGTAGGGTCGTTCTTCCGTCGTCATGGCGCGCAGTCTAGTCGCCTCGCGGGCTGTCGTGGCGCGCAGCAGGCCGCTGCGCTGCACTTTCGTCCACCTCGACGCCCGCCAGACGCAGCTGGGCGAAGGCCTTCTCGCCGTCGCCCGGCTCCAGATCGACGGCCCGCACGCCGGCCGCGAGCACGGTCGTGGGGTACCCCTGGGCGCGCCCGTCGAGGGCCGTGGCCAGCACGCAGTAGTCCGTGGCCAAGCCGGTCACGACGAGCTTATGGACGCCGGCTGCCTTGAGCAGGTCGTCCAGCTCGGTGGGCTGGGTCTCACCGGTCTCGGGGTCGCGGGTAGTGAAGCCGCTGTAGCCGTCCTCACCGTTGACGCCCTTGCGCACGATCGGTCCCTCCACGCGCAGGCCGGGGTCGAGCTCCGCGCCCCACGTGTAGGCCACGCAGTGGACCGGCCAGAGGCCACCATCCTTCTCGAAGTGGGGTGTCGACCGGGGATGCCAGTCCTGGGTATAGAAGACCTTCGCGCCGGCCGAGAGCGCGGCTTCGATCTCGGCATTGATGACCGGGATGACCTCGGCCCCGCCGGGCACCGAGAGGCCGCCAGATGGATGGGCGAAGTCGTTCTGGACGTCAACGACGATGAGCGCGGTGGCGGCGTCGTAGCTGGGCACCGCGCGATGGTAGCGCGACGCCACCAGCGGCAGGACCGGACGCGACCGGTTCCGCGGCCGAAGTGATCTAGCATCGAGCACACGTGACCCGATCGACGCCCAACGCCCAGCCGACCACCCACGCTGCCAACGACCCGCAGACGTGGGCCATGTTCCTGACCCTCTCGATCATCTGGGGCAGTTCGTTCATGTGGATCAGGATCGGCCTCGAAGCGGGGGTGGCCCCGATGGCCATCGTGAGCATGCGCACGCTCTTCGCGGCGCTGCTGCTGGTGGTGGTGCTGGCAGCCCAGCACGGTCGGCTGCCACTGCGCCTGAGCCTGTGGGGACGCATGTTCTTCCTCGGTGCCACCAACATCGCGGTGCCCTTCGCGCTCATCGCCTGGGGTCAGCAATACATCCCCAGCGGCATGGCCTCGATCCTCAACGCCATGGTGCCGCTGTTCACCATCGTCTTCGCCGCGCTGGCCCTGGCCGACGAGCACATCACCGCGGCCAAGCTGGGCGGGCTGGGTATCGGCTTCGTGGGTGTCATCCTGCTGGCCCTGCCGAGCCTGGAGTCGGTGGGTGCGAACGAGGACGCGGCGTTGGCCGTCGTGGGCATGCTGGCCGTGGCCAGTGCGGCCGTGTTCTACGCGATCGCGTCCGTCTACACGCGCCGCCGGATCTCCGGCATGCCCATCGTCGAACAGTCCGACGGCTCGTTCCGGGCGCCGCTTCCGGTGGAGATCTCACTCGGCTCGACGGTCGCGGCCTTCCTCATGATCACCGCCGCGGCACTCATCTTCGAGCGACCCGAGGGCGGGCTGCTGTCCATCCCCGAGAGCGCCCTCGGCTGGTTGGCGATGATCTGGCTGGGGTTGCTCGGGACCGGCGTCGCGTACCTCATCTTCTTCCGGGTCATCGCGCGCTGGGGCGCGACCCGCACGACCCTCGTGACGTACGTCATCCCGGTGGTCGCCATCGTGCTCGGCTTTCTCTTCCTCGATGAGCGCCTGCGGCCCCGCGAGCTGGTGGGGGCTGCGCTCATCATCGGTGGCGTCGTGCTGGTAAACGCCAACGTCGGGCAGAAGCCGCTCTTGGGACGGGCGCGGGTCGAAGCCGAGGCGGGGGGCCAGCCCGACTGATCGCCCCAAGCCGTGGGGCTGACTTGCCCCGGGGTTGCTCGCCAGAGAAGCAGACTCGCCGTGCCAGCGCCCGGATCTGCGGTTCCCGCTCGCCTTGCGAGCAGGATCGTCAACACTGGTCACGACGCGAGCAGCAGGAGCCGATCCAGGTGCCGGTTGGTCGAGACCGCTCAAGGGACGAGCAGCCACGGCAGATGGCGGGTGCGGCGAGCAGCCACGGCCGATGACCGGTGCCCGCCAGCCGCCGGTTGACGCGACCGTCACCGGCCGCGACCATCGGCAGGTGACGATCCGGGCGAACGTGAGCGCACACAGCGAGCTGTCCACCGGCGTGGTCACCCGGCTCGGGCAGACCGCGGAGGCCCATCTCGATGAGATGTGGGATCTGCCGCGTCGCCCGCGTGATCGCTCCGGCCCCGCGCCGGCGCTGCAGGGCCGCGCCGGCCAGGCGGTCAGCGAGGGGGACGATAAGGCCGCGGCCCCGACTGACGGCCTCGCGGCGGACCTCGCTTGAGTTCCACCCGGGGCCGTGCCTACGTCGGCACCAGCGGCTTCTCCTACCCCGGGTGGGTGCCCCGGTTCTACGAGCCGGGCAAGGCCAGCCGCAAGCTGCTCGCGGCCTACGCCACCCGCCTGCCCGCGGTGGAGCTCCACAACACCTTCTTCCGACGGCCGAACGAGCAGCAGATCGAGAAGTGGATGCGCGAGACCGGTCCTGACTTTCGCTTCTGTCCCAAGGCCCAGCGCTCGACCTCCTGGCGGGCCTTCGGCGAGCCCGACCCGACCGAGTCGATCCGGTGGCTCACCGCGGCCCTCGAGGGCTTCGGTGAGCGACTCGGCAGCGTGCTGCTGTCGCTGCGGGCCACGGTCCAGCGCGACGACGAGACGCTCGAGCGGGCGCTGTCCGCCTGGCCCACCGCGGTGCCGCTGGCCCTCGAGCTGCTCCATCCGAGCTGGCATGTCCCAGCCGTGCGAGTGCGGGCCGCGCACCATCGGATGACCCTGGTGGCGACCGACCTCGAGGGCCGCGACGAGCCGGACCTGCACGACGGCGGCGGCTTCACCTACCTGCGCCTACGCCGCACGGCCTACACCGACATCGACATCGAACGGTGGGCCATCCGACTGGAGGCCCTGCTGGCTGCCGGGACCGATGCCTTCGTCTTCTTCCGCCACGACGAAGACGGGCAGATGGCGCTCCACGCCGAGGCCATGCTGGGACGCTTGTCGGCCTTCATGGTGCGTTGACCTCGACGGCGTAGGATGGAGGCACTACCCGTTCGAGACGCATCGCGCCCAGCGCGCAAGAGGAGACGCCATGAACGCACCCAACGAGACCGTCGCCAGGGCGCTGCAGTCCACGCTTTCGGAGCTCATCGACCTGGCGCTGCTGGGCAAGCAGGCCCACTGGAGCGTGGTCGGGCCGCAGTTCCGCTCGGTCCACCTGGAGCTCGACGAGATCGTCGACCTCGCCCGCGTCTCGTACGACCGCGTCGCCGAGCGCCTGGCCACCATCGGCGTGGCGCCCGATGGTCGTGCCGAGACGGTCGCCAACACCAGCGAGCTGCCGCCCTTCCCCGAAGGCTTCGTGCCGGCCACCGAGACCGTTCAGCGCGTGACCCAGTCGATGGACACGATCGCGCTACGACTGAAGGAGCGGATCGTGGCCATCGGCGACGATGACGCGGTCAGCCAGGACATCCTCATCGGCACCACCGACGAGATCGAGAAGGCTGCCTGGATGCTGCGTTCGCAACTGACCATGTAGCTCACGGCGCTACCAGCGTGGTCAGGCCCCGATAGCGCTGATCCGCGCGTCACCACCCCGAGGAGCATCACGCCAGCAAGGCCAGGGGCCTTGACAGGGAGCAGGCTGGTGCTACGCTGGCAACACATGAGCAAGCACTTGCACATATGAGCAGCGTGCAGGCAGGCCCGCCGGCTACCGGCGACACGCGCCTGATGCTTCGTGCTGCCCAGCTCTACTACCACGGGGACCTGACCCAGGACGCGGTCGGCAAGCGCCTCGGCGTCAGCCGCTTCAAGGTGGGCCGGCTGCTCGACCGGGCCATCCGCGAGCAGGCGGTACGCATCGAGATCGTCCATCCGGCCGCGCGCCTGGTGGCTCTCGAGGACGCGCTCGTGGAGCGCTTCGGCCTGGACGACGCGGTGGTCGTCGACGTCCCCGCCCCCGAGGATGAGCAGCTCGCCCGTGAGCGTGTGGCCGCGGCGGCCGCAGACCTGCTCGCCGTGATGGCCCCGTCGGGCGTCATCGGCGTCTCCTGGGGTCGCACCATGATGGAGCTGGCGGCCCGCCTCCAGCCCGGCTGGACCAGCGCCGACCAGATCGTCCAGCTCAACGGCGCCATCAGCCGCTCCGCCCAGCCCACGCGCTACCAGGAGGTCGTCGAGCGCTTCGGGACCACCACCGGCGCCGCCATCCAGCTGATGCCTGCGCCCGCCATCGTGGGTACGCCAGAGCTGCGCGCGGCACTCGAGGCGGACCCGTCGGTGGCCAGGCCGCTCCAGGCCGCCCACCACGCCGGCAGCGCCGTCTTCGGCATGGGCGTCATGGGCGCGGAGTCCGTGCACGTGGCCTCGGGCTACCTCGACCGCCGAGACCTGCAACGCCTGACCAAGGCCGGCGCCGTCGGTGACGTGCTCGGCCGCTTCATCACGGTCGGGGGCCAGGTCGCGCTGCCCTCCCTCGACGAACGGACGGTCGGCCTGCCCCTCGGCGCACTGTGCGGAAAGCACACGGTCGGCCTCGCTGCCGGCCCTGGTCGCGGCCCGGTCGCCCTCGGAGCCCTGCGCACGGCCTGCATCAAGAGCTTCGTGACCGACGAGGCCACGGCCGAGTGGGTACTCGCACATGACTGAGGCACGGACACCGTCACCAGATGAGGTCCGGGCCCTGGTCCGGCGCATCGTCGACCAGACACTGGAGGCCGACCCCGGACCCGCCCCCGCGGCGGAGGGCGGAGACGCCGTGGCTATCGCCGGCGACCACGGCGGCTGGCGCCTGAAGGACACCATCGGCGCAGTGGCTCGAGGAGCACGGGTACGCCGTGCGCGACTGCGGGACCCACAGCGACGAGGCGGTCGACTATCCGGATCTCGCCCTGGCGGTGGCCCGGCTGGTCGCCGACGGTACCTGCCGGTGGGGCATCGTCGTGGATGGCGCCGGCATCGGCTCAGCCATGGCCGCCAACAAGGTGCCCGGCGTGCGCGCCGCCAACTGCCACGACATCTCGTCCGCTCGCAACAGCCGCGAGCACAACTACGCCAACGTGCTGACGCTGGGTTCGGGCTTCCTGGGCACCGCGCTGGCGCTCCAGGTGGTCGAGACCTGGCTGGACACCGACTGGGGCGCCGAGCGCCACGGCCGCCGTGTCGACAAGATCACGGCCATCGAACGCAGCTACACCCGCGCCCCCGGGGGAAAGGACCGATGACTGACTCCAGCAACGACCGCGACGCGCTCGTGGAGGCCATCACGCGCGAGGTGCTCGCCGCTCTCGGCGGGGGCGCTGCCCCGAGCGGGGACGACCCCTGCGCCGGCTGCCTGCGGAGCTGTGCCTCTGACTGCGCCACCAAGGTGCGCTCGCTCATGGCTGAGGGCGCCGATCGCATCGAATACCACGGCGCCGCGGCAGACGTGCCCCTCGACCTCGCGCGCTACATCGACCACACGCTGCTGAAGCCCGATGCCAGCGCCGCTGACATCGACAAGCTCTGTGACGAGGCCGCGCAGCACGGCTTCGCCTCGGTCTGCGTGAACCCCACCTGGGTGCGCCGCGCTGCGAACCGGCTCCGGGACACGGACGTGGCGGTGGCCTCGGTCATCGGTTTCCCCTTCGGGGCCACCCCCTCGGACGTGAAGGCCTTCGAGGCTCGCCGGGCCTGCCGCGACGGCGCTCGCGAGATCGACATGGTCATCAACATCGGCGCCCTCAAGAGCGGCGACTTCGAGCTGGTGCGCTCGGACATCGCCCGGGTCAGCGACGCCTGCCACGAGTCGGGCGCCATCAACAAGGTCATCATCGAGGCGGCGCTGCTCTCCGACGCGGAGAAGATCGATCGCCTCGCGCCTGGCGAAGGAAGCCAGGGCAGACATGGTCAAGACCTCGACCGGCTACGCCAAGGGCGGAGCCACCATCTACGACGTCGCGCTCATGCGCGAGACGGTCGGACCCAAGATGGGCGTCAAGGCAGCCGGCGGCATCCGCACGGCTGAGGATGTACAGGAGATGATCGCGGCCGGTGCCACCCGCATCGGTGCCTCGGCCGGCGTCAAGATCGTGAGCGGACAGGGAGGCGCCAGTGGCGGGTATTGAGCTCCGGGCCTATTCATTCATCGACAGCCTGCAGGCCCAGTACGCGGCCTTCCTGGGCACCGTCGCGCAGGGCTTCCTGCCCCTCGCGGGCGACGCCTCGCTGTCGATCGAGATCTCGCCCGGCATCGAGATCAATCGACTGACGGACATCGCCCTCAAGTCCACCAACGTCAAGCCGGGCATGCAGATCATCGAGCGCTACTACGGCATGCTCGAGATCCACTCGCCCGAGCAGTCCGAGGTGCGCGCCGCCGGCGCCGCCATCCTCGCCGAGATCGGCCTCAAGGAGATCGACCGCCTCAAGCCGGTGGTCGCGTCGAGCCAGATCATCCGACGCATCGACGACCACCAGGCGCAGCTCATCAACCGCACGCGCCACGGCCAGATGCTCATCCCGGGCCAGACCCTCTACGTACTCGAGATGGAACCGGCGGCCTACGCAGCACTGGCGGCCAACGAGGCGGAGAAGGCCGCGAACATCAATGTCCTCGAGGTCCGCAACTTCGGCTCCATGGGTCGCATCTACCTCGGTGGCGAGGAGCGCGACATCGACGTCGGCTGGCGCGCCGCCCTGGCTGCGGTCGAGGGCCTGGAGGGTCGCGACGCGAAGTAACGGCCGACCGATCCACACACGAGACCACTGAGCAAGGCACCGAACAAGGGAGAACGAACAGATGGCAGAAGCTCTGGGAATGATCGAGGCCCGCGGGTTCACCGCGGTGGTCGAGGCCGCTGACGCGATGGTCAAGGCCGCCAAGGTCGAGCTGGTCAGCTATGAGAAGACCGGCGGCGGATACGTCACCGCCGTCGTGCGTGGTGACGTCGCGGCCGTCAAGGCCGCGGTCGATGCCGGCGTGCGCAACGCCGAGAAGGTCGGTGAGGTCGTGAGCAGTCACGTCATCGCCCGCCCGCACACCAACGTCGACCTCGTCCTGCCGCTGGGTCGGCTCGAGGAGGCCGAGGCCGAGACCGGCAGCCAGAAGAAGTAGCGACGGAGACGGGCGTCGGGTCTCCGACTCGGCGCCCCTTCCGGAGAAGGCGGACCAAGCATGTTGCTCGGACGAGTGACCGGCACGGTGGTGGCCAGCCGCAAGGAGCCACTGACCGAAGGCTGGAAGCTCCTCGTCGTGCGCCAGCTCGACGCGGAGGACAAGGAGACCGGTGGCTATGTCGTCGCGGCCGATGCGGTCGGGGCCGGCGTAGGCGAGGTGGTGCTGTACGCGAGCGGCAGCTCTGCCCGCAATACCGAGACCACCAGGGACAAGCCCTGCGACGCGGTGATCATGGCCATCGTCGACCAGTGGGAGGTCGAGGGAAAGGAGATCTACCGCAAGTAGCGGGCTCAAGACGATGGACGAACGCGAGATCGCGCAGATCATCGAGACGGTGCAGCGACGCCTTGCCACCGTTGACGGCGCACACCCGGGCAGGGGGCTGCAGGCGGGCGCCGAGCTGGCCAAGGCAGCCGAGGTCGAGCTGGGCGATGGCATCCATGCCACCGTCGACGACGCGGTGGCCGCGGCCCAGCGCGCCTTCCGGGCCTTCGGCGACCACGGGCTGGCGCGGCGGGTGACCGTCATCGAGGCGGTGCGCACGGCCATGCTCGGGCACGCCGAGCAGCTCGCGCGCATGGCCCATCGCGAGACGGGCATCGGCCGCTACGAGGACAAGGTCATCAAGAACCGGCTGGTGACCACCAAGGCGCCCGGCCCCGAGGACCTGGAGGTCCAGGCGGTCAGCGGCGACAACGGCATGATGGTCACCGAGTGGGCGCCCTTCGGCATCGTCGGCGCCATCACGCCGGTCACCAACCCCACCTCGACCATCATCAACAACACCATCAGCATCGTCAGCGCCGGCAACGCGGTCGTCTTCAACGCGCATCCGTCGGCCAAGGCCTGTTCGGCAGAGACCATCCGGCTCATCAACCGCGCCATCGTCGCTGCGGGCGGCCCACCCGACCTGGTCACGGGTGTCGCGAACCCCACCATCGACAGCGCCCGCGCGGTGATGAACCATCCGGGGGTGCGCGTGCTGCTGGTGACCGGTGGCCCGGGTGTCGTGCGGGAGGCGCTCAGGACGGACAAGCGCGCCATCACCGCCGGCCCCGGCAACCCGCCCGCGGTCGTCGACGGCACCGCTGACGTCGAGCGTGCCGCGGCCGATATCGTGCGCGGCGCCTCCTTCGACAACAACCTCGTGTGCATCGACGAGAAGGTCGTGCTGGCGGTGGACACCATCGCCGACCGGCTCCTGCGCGCGATGACCCAGAACGGCGCCTACCTGCTCAAGGAGCACGAGCTGCGCAAGCTCGAGCGGGTCATCTTCAAGGAGCTCGGCCCACCCGACAAGCCGGGCGTGATGAACCCCGCCTGGATCGGGATGGACGCTTCCAGGATCCTCGCCGAGATCGGCGTGCAGGCCGATCCGGAACCGCGCCTGCTGGTGGCAGATGTGCCGCGTGAGCACAGCCTCGCCTGGACCGAGCAGATGATGCCGGTGCTGCCGGTCGTACGCGTGGGGGCCGTCGACACGGCCATCGACCTCGCGGTGCGCATGGAGCACGGCTTCCGCCATACCGCCTCGATCCACTCCCGGGACGTCGAGACCATCACGCGCATGGCCCGCGCCATGAACTGCTCCATCTTCGTGGCCAACGGCCCCAACCTCGCAGGGTTGGGTGCCGACGGCGAGGGCTTCACCTCCTTCTCCATCGCCTCCCCCACCGGTGACGGCATGACCCGACCGCGCACGTTCTCGCGCGAGCGTCGCGTGACCGTCGTCGGCGCGTTGAGGATCGTCTAGTGCCAGCCCTGCCCATCGAACCTGCGCTCGGACTGCTGGAGCTCGAGTCCATCGCGGCCGGCATCGAGGTCGGCGATGCGATGGCCAAGCGCGCGCCGGTCGAGCTGCTGCGCGCGGGCACCGTCCACCCGGGCAAGTACCTCGTGCTCGTCGGCGGCGCCGTGGCCGATGTCGAGGAAGCGCTCGAGGCCGGGCGTGAGATCGGCGGTCTCTCGGTCCGCGATGTGACCTTCCTGGCCAACATCCACCCCGACGTCGTCGACCGGCGTGCGCGGCACGCGGCAGACGGCCCAGGATGAGGCGCTCGGCATCATCGAGACGGCCACCGTACCGGCGTCATCCGCGCGGCCGACGCTGGACTCAAGGGCGCGCACGTGCGCCTGCTCGAGCTGCGTCTCGCGGACGACCTCGGCGGCAAGGGCTACCTGCTCTTCGACGGCACGGTCACCGACGTGGAGGCGGCCGTCGAGATCGGCGTCGCACGCGGTCGGCGGGACGCGCGGCACGCACTCACGGGTCATCGCCCAGCTGCACGGGGAGATGGCCGCGGAGCTGGCCGCCGACGGTCGCTTCGCGGCGAGGGTGCGGGAGTAGCGATGCAGCTCGCACGCGTGACCGGCACGCTGGTCGCCAGCACCAAGGTTCCCGGGCTCGAGGGTGTCAAGCTGCTCATCATCCAGCCGCTCGATCGCCAGTGCGACCGCAGGGAACACCCGTGGTCGCTGCCGACGCGGTGCACATGGCCGGTCCCGGCGAGCTGGTCTACTTCGTAGCCTCGCGGGAGGCGGCGCAGGCGCTCGAGGACACGTTCGTGCCCGTGGACCACGCCATCGTCGGCATCGTCGACGAGGTCACGACCCTGCCGGGCGCGGAGGGCGAGGCATGAAGATCGGACGGGTGGTCGGTAACGTCGTCTCGACGATCAGCACGCCCCACTTCGATGGGCGAACGCTGTTGCTGGTGGACCTCGTGGCACCTGACGGGACGCCGTCGGGCGGCTACCAGATCGCGGTCGACAACATCGGCGCGGGCGCCGGCGAGACGGTGCTGCTGCTCGACGAGGGCAACGGCGCGCGCCAGGTCCTCGGCGCCCCCGGTGCTCCCATCCGCACGGTCGTCATCGGGATCGTGGACGAGATCAACGAACCGGGGTGACCCGCCGGCCACGACCCCGGGTACTCCCCGGTCGTCCGGCCGCTTGCGTGGTAGTCACGTATCGGACACCAGAGATGCCGTGTGACTGGCACGCAACCCCTCGTACTGCCGGCCACCCGCGCCGCCGCTACGTGCCTGGCAGGCGATCGCATCAGGAGGTGGGGCAGGCTCGCACGCTGGTGGCCCACAGGATCCGGCGGTGAAGTGGACGGCGAGACGGCGAGACGGCACCGCCGGGTCAGGCGGTCGCCGGGGCCTCGGCTGACCTGTCGGATGCTTCGTCCCCCTTGGGCACCTCGTCCACGGGGATCTTCCAGATCAGCTTGCGGACTTCGGCGATGGGCAGGATGGAGAAGCCGACGATAAGGCAGACGATCCACTGCTCGGCATCGAGACCGACCGTGCCCAGGAGGCGCTGGAGCATGCCCATCTCAGCCATCAGGAAGGTGATGGCCATCGAGATGAGCGAGGCGATCAGGAACGTCCGGTCGCCGATGACCTCTCGGTTGAACGACGACCGGGTCTCATCCTTGGTCGCGAGCGAGAACGCGACGTTGAAGAAGCCGAAGGTCACGAGCCCCATCGTCCGGCCGACCGTCTCGTCGTACTCACGGGTTCCCCATTCGATCATGGCCAGGGTACATGCGCCCGCGATGAGGCCGGCGATGGCCAGCCAGATGAGCATCTGCCGACCCAGGATGGGTACGCCGGACGGTCTCGGCTTGCGGTCCATCAAGCCTGGCGAAGGCTCACCGAAGCCGAGGCCGAAGGCTTGGCTCACCTGCACGGAGAAGTTGATGAAGATGGTCTGGGCTGGCAGGAAGGGCACGCCACCTGCGATCCAGAAGATGCTGGACCCCAGGAACGTGGCCACGAAGCCGAAGAGCCCGGCCATCTGGAACCGGATATAGCGCTGCAGGTTGTCGTAGATGTTGCGGCCCAGCCGCACCGCCCGGACGATCGTGCTGAAGTCGTCGTCGGTCAGGATCGATCACGGCGGCCTCCTTGGAGACCTCCGTGCCGGTGATGCCCATGGCCACGCCGATGTCTGCCTGCTTCAGCGCCGGCGCGTCGTTCACGCCATCGCCAGTCATGGCCACGATGCGCTTCTGCCGCTGCAGCAGCTGCACGAGACGTACCTTGTCCTCCGGCGTAACCCTCGCGATGATGCCGATGTCATCCATCTCGCGGGTAGCCTGCTCATCGGACATGGCTCGGAACTCGGCGCCGCTGATGGCGCGGCCCGTGATGCCCAACTCCCGGCCGATGGCCTCAGCGGTCACGACGTGGTCACCGGTGATCATGCGCACCTGGATGCCAGCGCGGTGCGCGGTCGCGATGGAGTCCTTCACGGTCGGCCGTGGCGGGTCGACGATGCCGACCAGGGCCATCAGCGTGAGACCGTCGATCTGTTCGAGCAGGTCACCATCGGCGTCGAAGTCCTTCGCAGCGAAGTCCTTACGAGCGGTGGCCAGGACGCGCAGGCCCTTCGAGGCCAGACGGTCGTTCTCGGCCATGTAGCGCTCGCGTGCGTCGTCATCTACCTTGACCGGGTCGTGGTCGCGCGCGTATACGTCGCTGGCGCGAGCCAGCATCTGGTCCGGGGCACCCTTGATGTAGGCGCGCACGAACTCCTTGCCCTTGGCGTCCGTCCACTGGTGGAAGGTGGCCATGAGCTTGTAGGCCGCATCGAAGGGCAGCGTGGCCAGACGCGGGTACCGCTCGCGCGTGACCTGCGTGCCAACGCCGCCCTTGCCGGCCAGCACGACCAGCGCACCCTCGGTCGGATCGCCGATGAGCTCGCCATCGCGGGCGACCGCGTCTGAGGCCAGCACCATGGGCAGCAGGAACTCCTCGAGGTTCTCGTCGTCAAGATCGCCGCCCTCACGCATGATCTTGCCGCTGATGCCGTAGCCGGTGCCGCTGATCTCGTAGCGGTGGCCAACCGTGGCCATCTCGACGGCGGTCATCTGGTTGAGCGTGAGTGTGCCGGTCTTGTCGGAGTTGATGGCCGACGTCGAGCCCAGTGTCTCGACCGATCGCAGGTTCTTGACGATGGCGCCGGCCCCTGCCAGCGTCCGTGTGCCCATCGACAGGATCGTCGTCACCACGGCGGGCAAGCCGGTCGGGATGGCCGCGACCGCGAAGGCGATGGCCGCGACGAAGAGTTCATTGAAGGGCTGCCCTCGCCAGAGGCCCAGGAGCATGGAGGCGATGAGGGCCGCACCGGCGATGCCGATGAGCTGGCGGGTCAGCTTCGCGAGCTGTTGGGTCAGCGGCGTGACCATCTCGTCGGCGCTCGCGAGCAGGTCGGAGATATGGCCGACCTCGGTCTTCATGCCGGTGGAAGTGACTACGAAGGTGGCCGAGCCGCGGGTGACGCTCGTGTTCATGAAGACCATGTCGATGCGATCGCCCAGCGTCGTCTCGGGATCCGAGAGCGTGGCCACGTCCTTGGGCACCGGGAGCGATTCGCCGGTCAGGGGCAATTCGTCGACCTCGAGGGTGGCTGCCACGATGAGGCGACCGTCAGCGGGGATAAGATCGCCGGCCTCGACCGAGACGATGTCACCGGGCACCAGATCCTCGGCTGGCACTTCCACCAGCTCGCCGCCCCGGAGGACCCGCGCCTTGATGATCATCATCTCCTGGAGCGCCGCGACCGCGGCCGCGGCCTTGCCCTCTTGGGCCATGCCCATGGCCGCGTTCAGCACGGTCAGCCCGATGAGCATCAGGCCCGTGGTGTACTGCTCCACGGGCCAGATGCTGACGATGCCGGCCACCAGCAGGACGATCTGCATGAGGTCCCTGTACTGGCGCACGAAGACCTGCCAGCCGGGCTCCTTCTCACCCTCGGCGAACTTGTTCGGCCCGTACTTGGCGCGCCGCTCCGTGACTTCAGCTGAAGAGAGCCCGGCCTTGGCATCCACGCCGGCCTGAGCCAGGGCTTCCTCCGGGCTGAGCAGGAAAGGCTGGTTGGAGCCGGTAGTGGGCGTCGCGGTCACGTCGTCGGCCTCCTGGGCAAAGCGATCGGAAAGGGGATCGGCACGTTCTCGTGCCTATCGTAGCTGGCCGCCGACGGGATCAATCACCCGATACCAGTGAAACGAGCTCATCACGCCAGTGATCACCGGCCTCTTCGCGCGCGATGACGACGCCCTCACGCAGGCTGGCGTTAGAGGCCTCCATGACCTGCAGGTTGTAGCAGTCAAGGGCGGCCTCGATGAGACTGGCACCGGCGGCCATCTGCAGGATCCGCCGCTCACGGAGGCCGTGGGTCTCCACCAGCTCCGCGGCGGGCGCGGCCTTGACGATCTCGATGGCCTGCGCGGTGCGAACGGTATCGATCAGACCCAGGTCACCGACGTCCTCGTCACCCTCGGCCGTGGTCAGCCGGATGAGGTTGGTGCCGGACCCACCCACGACGATGCCCCGCTTGGGCCGGCCCGTGGGCAAGCTCGAGAAGAGGTGGTGCGCCTCCGCCCGCAGCTCCAGCACCTCCTGCTCGGTGGGCGGATCGTCCTCGACGTGCTGCGCCGTCAAACGTGCCGAGCCCACGGGGACGACACCTACGACCGGATCAGCCCCCGGCTCCAGGAGCACGACCTCCGAGGATCCGCCGCCGATGTCGAGGATCAGCAGCGGTTCGTCGACAGGCTCACCATCGAGGACGCCGATCGCCGTGAGCAGCGCCTCCTCATCGTGGCTGAGCACGTGCAGAGGGTAGCCGGTGGCGGCCTTCACAGCCTCGCAGAAACGAGTGCGGTTGGACGCCCGGCGCAGCGGTTCGGTGGCCAGCAGGGTCAGATGGCTGGCCCCCTCCTCCTCCGCGGCCTCCACGTATGCGACGAGGGCTTCGATGGCCGCGGCAGCCCCCTCCTCGGGTATGAAACCCCGTAGATCGACCATGGCCCCCAGGCCCAGCAGGACCGACTCGTCACGCAGGACGGTCGGCTGGTCGCCATCGAGCTCGATCAGGAGCAAGTGGACACTGTTGCTGCCGATGTCGATGGCAGCCGCGATGCGGACCTGGTCACTCATGCCGAAAACCCCGCGCTACGTGCGGGGAAGGGTACGCCCTCCGTCGACGAGGTAGTGGACGAACCAGTCGCTGATGTGTTCGATGTTCTCGATGCGCCGGTACGGCGTGCCGCTGCGGGTGAGCTCGTGGCTCTCTCCGGGGGTGCGCATCAGGCGCACTGGTCGCCGGAGCGAGCGCAGCACGCTGAAGAGCTGCTCGGCCTGGGTGATGGGGCAACGCAGGTCCTGCTCGGCGTGCTGGATGAGTAGCGGCGTGTGGATGTCGGCGGCGTACGTCAGCGGGCTCATCTCGCGGTACAGCTCCGGGTCCGTCCAGGGCTGGGCATCGAGTTCGTAATGACCGAAGTTGGGGCCACCGAGGTCGCCGCTGGTCATCTCCACGGCCATGTCGTACACGCCGCGGCAAGCCACGGCCGCCTTGTACCGATCGCTGTGCGAGATCATCCAGGCGGTGAGGTAGCCCCCGTATGAACCACCCGTGACGCCGACCCGCTGCGGGTCGATCGAGCCTGCTGCTGCGAGCTTGTCCAACCCGGATTCGATATCGGCCTGTGGTCCGGGCCCCCAGTCGCGGAAGTTGCCGGTCGCCAGCTCCTGGCCGTAGCCGGTCGAGCCGCGAGGGTTGCAGGCGAAGACGCTCACGCCACGGGCGACCAGCACTTGCCACTCCCACATCAGCGAGAAGCCGTAGAGCGTGGCCGGACCACCGTGGATCTCCACCACGGTGGGCGCGGGCTTGCCGCGCCTGGCCGGGGCCTCGTAGAACCAGCCCTGGATGCGACGACCGTCGAACTTCGTCCAGATCTGCTGCGGCGCCACGATCGCGAGGCCCTTCCAGGCCTCGTCCATGAGGTTCGTCAGACGACGCAGGCCCTTGGGCTTGACCGGCGGGACCGGGTCCTTCTTCGATGCCGGAACCTCGAAGGCGACGACATCGGGCGGGGTCGTGGCGGTGCCGCGGATGGCCGCCACCATCAGATGTGAGCCGGCCGCCGCCAGCGACGGGCACACCAGCATGTGCTGGCCCTTGGTCAGCCGCTCCACTCGCGAGTCCTCCAGACGGACACGCCAGAGCTCGTAGG
Organism: uncultured Chloroflexia bacterium; assembly: GCA_963714675.1. Taxonomy (GTDB): domain Bacteria; phylum Chloroflexota; class Limnocylindria; order Limnocylindrales; family CSP1-4; genus JAFMJV01. The sequence continues at coordinate 21,662 of CAVQPG010000001.1, forward strand.
AACCCTCGATGGGGGCAGCGAAGTAGAGGTCGGTGCCGTCGGGAGACCACTGCGCACCCGCGGGCGGGGCGCTGTAGAGGTCGCTGTTCATGGCGGCATCGACGAAGAGGTCGGCCCCGACGGTCAGGTTCCGTCCCTTCTGGTCGGCACGCGGACGGAAGACGTAGACGTCCTCTCGCGTGGGGTTGCCCGACTCCATGCGGTGACCGACCGCGGCCACGAGCTTGCCGTCCGGGCTCCACGCGGGATGGCCGAAGGCGCGCTCCTCGCCGGCGGTGACGCGCACGGGCTTGCCGCCGGCGGCATCGACCAGGTGGATGTCGGAGCGCCAGGCCAGGTCCGCGTTCGGGCTGCGGTCGGCAGCGAAGGCGATGCGCTTGCCATCAGGACTCCAGGCCGGCTGGCGGTCGACACTGTGGCTGGAGGTCAGCCGGCGAGCGGCACCGTCCTCGACCTCGATGATCCAGAGGTTGGACTTGTGCTCGTAGATGAAGCCGGCGCCGTTGAGCTGGTAGTCGAGCTCGTCGATGAGGCGCACATCAGGCCGCCGCGCTGCGGCCTCGGCGGGCTTGGGCTCGGCGCGCACCGCCGAGGTCGCCGCCGAGACCACACACAGTCGCGACCCGTCAGGGCTCCAGGCGAGGTCGGTGACGTCCTCGGGCAGGTCGGTCAGGGAGTGGGCCTCGCCGCCGGCCATGGGCAGCAGCCAGACCTGCGTCGTCCCGTGCGGCAGATCTCGCCCGACCGCATCCTTGAGCCCCGACGGCGGAGCCGACGCGAGCTTCAGGTCAGCCTTGTCTCGAGCGGCCCCACCGGCACGGAGCACCGCGCCACGGTCGCTCAGGAAGGCCAGGTAGCGGCCATCGGGGCTCCAACGCGGGGCAGCGTCGTGATTGGCGCCCAGGGTAAGCCGGCGAGGCTCCTGCGAGCCATCAGCGGGCACGATCCAGAGTGCCGAGCGGTAGCCGGCAAGGTCGGGCGCGGTCTCCTTGACCGCGAAACAGGCGAAGCGCCCGTCCGGGGACAGGCGCACATCGGTCGGGACGCGCAGCGACGCGAGGTCGGTGGCGGAAGGCTTCTTCGGCATGCGCCGATTCTAGACCGGCGCCTTGGGTGCGCCCGGGGCTCAGTCGTACGCGGGGTCGCGCAGGACCGGGCAGGTCATGCAGTGACCACCCCCGCGGCCGCGGCCGAGCTCCGAACCATCGATCTCGAGCACGGTCACGCCAGCCTTGCGCAAGCGGGCATTGGTGTGCTCGTTGCGGTCGTAGCCGATGACGATACCGGGCTCCAGGGCGACGACGTTGTTGCCGTCATCCCACTGTTCGCGTTCCTGCTGGAACTCGTCACCTCCTGTGGGGATGACGCGCAGCTTCTTGAGGCCCAGCGCGCCGGCGACGGTCTCGACCCAGCCCTTCTTCTCGACGTCGACGTCGAGGCGGCCGTCGACGTTGCCGGGCCGGTAACTGATGGGCTGGATGGCGGCCACGGCCGGCTCGTAGATGGTGACCAGATCGCGATCGCAGAACGAGAAGATCGTGTCGAGATGCATCGACGCGCGGTCGGCCGGCATCTTGGCCGCGATGACGCGCTCGGCTGCGCCCTTGGCGAAGAGCGCCTGGGCGACCTGGCTCACGGCCTGGTACGTGGTGCGCTCGCCCATGCCGATGAGCACGACGCCCTTGCCCACGGGCATGACGTCACCGCCCTCGAGGGTGGCACTGCCATGGTCGTCGTCGGGATCGCCCCACCAGATCTCGAATTCGCCACCCCTGAACTCGGGGTGGTACTTGTAGATAGCCGCGAGGTGCAGCGCCTCCTTGCGGCGAGCTGGCCAGAACATGGGGTTGATGGTGACGCCGCCGTAGATCCAGGCCGAGCTGTCACGCGTGAAGAGCTGGTTGGGCAGTGGGTCGATGACGAAGTCCGTCGCGCCCCAGGCCTGCTGGACCCAGTGACGCAGGTCATTGGGTAGCTCGCTGACCGTGACGCCACCGATGAGGTGGGAGACCAGCGTCTGCGAATCCATCTCCTCCATCCATGATCGCAGCTCGCGGACACCGCTGACCCCGACCTCGTCGGCGACCAGCTTGCGGTCGAGGAGGTACTTGCGGCCCTGCGGGTCGTCCACGACGTCCTTGAGCAACTCGTGGACGCGATAGACGGTCACGCCGAACTCCGTGCGCATGAGGTCGACGAAGCCGTCGTGATGCATGCGCGCCTTGCGGCTCCAGATGACGTCGTCGAAGAGCAGCTCCGCCGCATTGGTCGGCGTCAGGCGACGCATCTCCAGGCCAGGCCGGTGAACGATGACCTTGCGCAGCTTCCCGACCTCGGACTGAGCCCCGAACTCAGGCATACGGACCTCCTTCCTGGGCATGGCCGGCGCTAGGACCCGAGGGTCGCGACCATGACGGCCTTGATGGTGTGCAGCCGGTTCTCGGCCTGGTCGAAGGCGATGCTGGCCGGCGACTCGAAGACCTCGTTGGTGACCTCCAGCCCATTGCGCATGCCGGTGGCCTGCATCATCTCCGCCCCTACCGTGGTGTTGGCGTCGTGGAATGCGGGCAGGCAGTGCATGAACTTGACGTTCGGGTTGCCGCTCATCTTGAGCAGCTTGTCGTTGACCTGGAAGTCCTTCAGCATCGCCACGCGGCTCTTCCACACGTCCTTCGGCTCACCCATCGAGACCCACACGTCGGTGTGGATGAAGTCGACGCCCTTGACGCCCTTGGCCTCGTCGTCGGTGACGGTGATCTTGGCCCCGGTCCGCTTGGCGATGTCCTGGGCGATCTTGACCACGTCCTTGGGCGGCGCCAGCTTCTTGGGTCCGACCATGCGCACGTCGCTGCCCATCAGCGCGCCCATGACCAGCAGCGAGCGACCCATGTTGAAGCGCAGATCACCCATGAAGGCGTAGCTGAGCTCGCGGTACTCCTTGCCGCTGGACTCGCCCATGGTCAGGAAGTCGGCCAGCATCTGGGTGGGGTGCCACTCATCGGTGAGGCCGTTGTAGACGGGGATGTTGGAGTACTCCGCGAGCGTCTCCACGGTCGCCTGGCTCTTGCCGCGGTATTCGAGCGCGTCGTAGAAGCGACCCAGCACTCGTCCGGTGTCTTCGGTCGATTCCTTGTGGCCCATCTGCGAGCCGGACGGGTCGAGATAGGTGACGTGTGCGCCCTGGTCGAAGGCTGCCACCTCGAAGGCGCAGCGGGTGCGCGTCGAGGTCTTCTCGAAGATGAGGCCGATGTTCTTGCCGGTCAGGCGCGGCACTTCGGTGCCGGCGTACTTGGCGGTCTTGAGGTCCGCCGAGAGCTTGAGCAGGAAGCGCAGCTCAGTGGGCGTGAAGTCGATCTCCTTGAGGAACGAGCGGTTCCTGAGGTTAACGGGCATGTGCGGTTCTCCTGTGGTCGAGTGGCGGCGGGTAGCGGCGCTGGTGCTAGCGGTACGTGACGCCTTCGAACTCGGTCGAGACGATGGTTCCGGCCCCGCCCCGCAACATCACGTCGATGTCGCTGAGACCGCCGATCGCGGCCCTCTTGCCGGGTGTGTTGGTGGCGAAATCGCAGGCGGCCTGGACCTTGGGCAGCATCGAGCCGGCCGCGAAGTGCCCGGACAGCTCGAGCAGCGCCTCTGGATGTGCCGAGGCGATGGCCTTCTGGTCGGGCGTGCCGAAACCGACGTAGGCAGCATCAGCATCGGTGGCCATCACGAAGTAGTCGGCCTCGATACCGGCCGACAGCAGCGCAGAGGCGTGGTCCTTGTCGATCACCGCCTCGATGCCCACGAGTTGCTTCTCAGGCCCGTACGGCGTCGGTGCAGGACGATCCACGTACATCACCGGGATGCCGCCACCGCCGGCACAGATGACGATGGCGCCCTTCTCCAGCAGCCAGCGGATCTGGCGCAGCTCGATGATCCGGCGCGGCTTGGGCGAGGGCACCACACGGCGGTGGTAGTCACCATCAGGCTTGAAGACCCAGCCCCGCTGCTTGGCCATGGACCCAGCCGATTCGGCGTCGTAGATGGGACCGATGGGCTTGCTCGGGTTCTCGAAGGCCGAGTCAGCAGGATCGACTTCGATCATCGTCAGCAGCGTCACGAGGGGCATCTCGAAGGGCACGAGGTTGCCCAGCTCCTGCTCCACGAGGTAGCCGATCATGCCCTGGGTCTCGGCGCCGAGCACGTCGAGCGGGTAGGTGGGCACCTCCTTGTAGGCCGCACCCTGGAGGGCCAGCAGACCGACCTGTGGTCCGTTGCCGTGGGCCACCACCAGCTGATGCGTCTGAGCGACCTGGGCCAGCTCGAGGCAGGCGGTCTTGACGTTTGCCCGCTGGTTCTCAGCAGTCATGGCCTCGCCACGGCGAAGCAGCGCGTTGCCTCCGAGGGCGACGACGACTCTCATGTGATGCTCTCCTGATCGTTACTTGGGCTAGGGGACCGGCATCGCCTCCGGCGCCGGCGAAGCCTCGACGGTGCCGGCCGCGACAGACTCGACCTCACCCCCGACGATAACGCCAAGGCCGATGAAGAGGACGATGAGGACGAAGACGATGAGCATGTACGGTGCGATGAACCGGACGTATTTGTCGTAGCCGATCCCGGACAGCGCGAGGCCGCCCATGAGCACGGCGCTGGTGGGCGTGATGAGGTTGACCAGGCCCGAGGCCGACTGGTAGCCGGTGACCACGAGGTCGCGGGCCACGCCGGCGAAGTCAGCCAGCGGCGCCAGGATGGGCATCACCAAGGCCGCGTGGCCCGATGAGCTGGGCACCAGGAAGGCGATGGGGATGTTGACCAGGAACGCCAGCTGGGCAAAGACCATGCTCGACGTGCCGCTGACGATGCCCTCCATCCAGTCGAGGATGGTGTCGATGATGTAGGTGTTCTTCATGACCACGGTGATGCTGCGCGCGACCACGATGACCAGCGCCGCACCGAGGAAATCGGCCGCGCCGGCCGTGATGGCTTCGACGGTGCCCCTCTCGCCCATCCGCCCGATGAGGCCGATGAGCACGGCCGCGACCAGGAACAGCACGGACGCTTCGGTGAAGTAGAAATCCCCGAAGACGTCAGCCATCTGGGGCAGCGGATAGTCGCCCTCGAACATCGAGGCCCAGATGTCCGTCCAGGGGATGAAGCCGTAGACCATGAGCACGAAGGTGCCGAGGAAGACGGCCAGGATGGCCTTCTGGCGGCCGTCGAGCCGGGGTGTCTCCTCGATCTCCTGGACCGCCTCTTGCGGGTCCAACCCGACCACCGACTTGGTGGGGTCCTGCTCCACGCGCTTGGCGTACCAGAGCACGTAGAGGACGCCCACCGGGACCAGCACCAGCCACATGAGCACACGCAGGATGAGGCCCTCGCTGATGGCGATCCCGGCCGCGTCCGATGCGACCCCGGTGGCGAAGGGATTCACGGTGGAGGCCACGATGCCCGTGCCCGCGCCCACGAAGATGATGCCCGCGCCGACCATGCGGTCGAACCTCATGGCCAGCACCAGCGCCACCAGCAGGACGTAGAACCCGAGGGTCTCCTCCCACATGCCGTAGGCCGTACCCCCAAGGGCGAAGACCATCATCAGGATGATGATCAGCATCCGGGGGCTGCTCTTGAAGCGCAACGCCAGGCGGGTGATGCCGCTGGTGACGGCGCCAGTGCGCATGGTTATGGTGATGAAGGCACCCACGACCAGCACGAAGAGGAAGATCTCCGCGGATCCGTAGAGGGTGCCGGTGTTGCCCGAATTGACCGTGCCGTACTCGTCCTCGATGCCGTAGAGGCCGTTGGGCGGCGCGATCCACAGCATCTGGAACATGGTCAGCGCCGACTTGTCGATGCAGGCCTCGCCGTCGGGCGTGCGGTCGATGGAGCGGACCGGTGTCGACTCGGTCTCCACCCCCTTCTCGCACTTGGCGATGTGGGTGTAGCTGCCCGGGATGGGATCGCCCTCGGGGGTGCGCTCGTAGACGCCCGAGGGGATGAAGAACGCGGCGACCCAGACGAGGCCCAGGATGAGGAACAGGACCGTCAGGGCAGTCGGGAAGCTGAAGCCGCCCTTCTTCTGTGGCGGACCCTTCTCGTTCTCGGACGCGGACACTGCGGTGGATCTGTCGGGCTTCTGGTCCGCCACGCTTCCATCCTCCATGGGCTCGTGATGGGTCAAAGGCGACCCACGCTGGTCCTACGTGAATCGCGAGCCGGCGTCGTCACCCTGACCGGGGACCCCAACGCATCGACCTGGTGGGATTGTCGTACCCACGGAACTCGGCTGTCAGGCGGATCAGGTCACGACCAAGACGGATGAGCTGTCAGCGTGGTCGCTACCAGCGCAGCGCTATCGTTGCGAGGCGTAACGGGACGCCGCCAAGCACAACCATCAGGCTGACCGCAACGACGAGGAGAGGACCGTGGCCAAGAGCAAGAGGAAGCGCGACATGAAGGTCGCAGCCGAGCAGGAGACGGGATCGAGTCCGGCACGATCGGTGGTCTGGGGCGGTCGCGATGCCAAGGAGATGTCCAAGAAGGCCTACGAGGCCGAGCTGGCTCGACTGGAGATCGAGCTGGTCAAGGCCCAGGGGTGGATCAAGGAGAAGGGCCTCAAGGTCGCGATCATCTTCGAGGGACGCGACTCGGCCGGCAAGGGCGGTGTCATCAAGCGCATCACCTACCGCACCAGTCCCCGCGTCATCCACGTGGTCGCACTGCAGGCGCCGACCGAGAAGGAACGGAGCCAGTGGTATTTCCAGCGCTACGTGCCGCATCTGCCCTCCGCCGGCGAGATGGTGCTCTTCGACCGCAGCTGGTACAACCGCGCCGGCGTGGAGCGCGTCATGGGCTTCTGCACCGACCAGCAGTACGAAGAGTTCATGGCCACGGTCAACGGTTTCGAGCTGGCCTTGGTGACCTCCGGGACCATCCTTATCAAGTACTGGCTGGACATCGCCGATGAGACACAGGAGGAACGGTTCCAGGAGCGCATCGATGATCCGCGCAAGCGCTGGAAGCTCTCACCCATGGACCTCGAGGCCCGCAGCCGCTGGGTCGACTACTCCCGGGCCCGAGACGCGATGCTGGCACGCACCAGCAGCGAGCATGCTCCCTGGTACATCGTCGACGGCAACATCAAGCGCCACGCCCGGCTCAACACCATCACGCATCTCCTCGACCAGATCCCGTACAAGGACCTCACTCCCAAGCGGCTGAAGCTGCCGCCCCGCCAGAAGGCCGGTGGCTACCAACGACCGGACTACAGCGAGGCCAACTTCGTCCCCGCCATCTGGCCCAAGGACTAGCGCGGCCGCGACCCGACGGAACCCCATCGGAGCGTTCTGATGAAGCAGTCTGAGGCGAACGCACGGACGCAGGTGGGCGCCATCGAGCGGTGGGTCCCCGGGGTCCACTCCGCGCGGAGCTATCAGCGGGAGTGGCTCCGGCGCGATCTGGTGGCTGCTGTCGTGCTCTCGGCGCTGCTGGTGCCCCAGGGCATGGCCTATGCCGAGCTGGCCGGCCTGCCCGCTATCACCGGGCTCTACACCACGGTGGTGTGCCTGCTGGCCTATGCCATCTTCGGTCCATCCCCCTACCTGGTGCTCGGCCCCGACTCCTCGCTGGGTCCCATCATCGCCGCCATCATCCTGCCCCTGGCCGCAGGCTCCATGGAGCGAGCGGTGGGGCTGGCTGGCATGCTGGCCCTGCTCGTGGGCGCCATCGCCATCGGGGCAGGACTGGCCCGGCTGGGCTTCATCTCCGACCTGCTCTCGCAGCCGGTCCGGCTGGGCTACATGGCGGGACTGGCCGTGGTCATCATCGTGGGGCAGCTGCCCAAGCTCTTCGGTTTCAGCATCGACGGCGGCAACGTCGTCGTCGACATGCGCGAGTTCCTGGCCAACCTCGATGAGACCAACGCCTACGCGCTCGGCGTCGGCGTCTTCGCCCTGGTCATCATCCTCGGGCTCAAGCGCGGGCGGCCGACGCTCCCGGGCATCCTCATCGGCGTCGTCCTCGCGACGGCCATCTCGGCCGTGCTCGACCTTGCCGCGCGTGGCGTGGACGTCGTCGGCGTGCTGCCCCAGGGTTTCCCCATGCCGGCCCTGCCAGCGGTGGAGCTGAGCGACCTGCCGCTGCTCATCGGGGGCGCCATCGGCATCACCCTCGTGGCTGTCGGTGACACGGTCTCGGTGTCGGCCGGCTTCGCCTCCAAGCGCGGCACCGAAGTCGACACCGACCAGGAGATCGTGGCCATCGGGACGGCCAACGTGGCTGCCGGCTTCTTCCAGGGCTTCCCCGTCAGCACCAGCAGTTCGCGCACGGCGGTGGCTGACCAGGCCGGCGCCAAGTCCCAGCTGACGGGGCTGGTGGCGGCAGCGCTGGTGCTGGTCATGCTGCTGTTCGTCCCGGGCCTGGTGCAGTGGCTGCCGATGTCCGTGCTGGCCGCCGTCATCATCGTGGCCGGAGCGTCGCTGCTCGATCGACTGGGCCTCCAACGCCTGTGGCATGTGCGTCGGAGCGACTTCGCGGTCGCGGCCATCTGCTTCCTGGGCGTGGCCCTCATCGGCGTGCTGGAGGGCATCGTCGTCGCTGTCGTGGTCTCCGTCTTCCAGATCTTCATCCGCGCCTGGCAGCCCTACTCGGCCATCCTGGGCAAACCGCACGACGTGGCCGGCTATCACGACGTGTCGCGTCATCCGGAGGCTCGCCGGGAACCTGGCCTGGTCATCCTGCGCTGGGACGCGCCTCTCTTCTTTGCCAACTCCATCCTGTTCCGTGACCGGGTCCGCGAGGTCATCGCGACCGCGGACCCCAAGCCTCGCTGGGTCGTCATCGCGGCCGAACCGATCACCGACGTCGACACCACGGCCGCGGACATGCTGGTGAAGCTCGACGAAGAGCTGAACGCCGATGGGATCCACCTCGCATTCGCCGAGCTGAAGGGCCCGGTGCGAGACAAGCTTGAGCGCTACAGCATCTACGAGACCATCGATCCGGCGCACTTCTATCCCACCATCAAGGCGGCGGTCCGTGGCTACCACGCCGAGAGCCCGCGGGCAGCGTCCGCTGAGACCGACGAGTCGGTCCCCGGGGCCTAGGGGCGTTCACGGCGACGGCCGACCACGTGTGTCACAGTCGGGCCATGACCATCGATCTGCGCGGCGATGCCATCAAGCCCACGAACATCCATGCCGACCGACCGGCCCGCCAGCTCACCATCGATTGGGCTGACGGTCACCGCAGCGCCTTCGACCTGACCACGCTGCGCTGGCTCTGCCCCTGTGCCTTCTGCCGGGGCGAGGCCGGACAACCCGGCTGGCTCGACTCCGAGCCCCAGCTGACCGACGAGCAGGTGGAGCTGGCGGACATGTCGCTCACCGGCAACTACGCGCTGCAGCCGGTGTGGGCCGACGGGCACAGCAGCGGCTTCTACTCGTTCGAGCACCTGCGCCGGAACTGCCTCTGCACCGAGGACAGCGCAGCGCGCGAAGCCGCTGCCGGGGCCGCCACGCCCAGCAGCGCCGCACAGCACAGGCACGACTGAGCCCGGGCAACGCCATCCCCGGAGACGAGGCGGACCATCGTCCTCCGTGGTCGTCCATGGGCACCCTGATAGCATCGTGCCTGTGACCACCTCTGACAGAGCACGCCCCGGCTCGAGCCGGCGCAAGTCCCGCGAGCCCAGCTTCCCCTTCATCACGCGGGAGCTCAGCTGGCTCGACTTCAACGAGCGTGTCCTCTACCAGGCGGAGGACGAGCGCAACCCGCTGCTCGAGCGCGTCCGCTTCCTGTCGATCTTCACCAGCAACCTCGACGAGTTCTTCCAGGTGCGCGTCTCGGGCCTGATGCAGCAGGTAGCCGCGGGCCATTCCCGGCCCACGCCCGACGGGCTCTCGGCCAGCCAGAAGCTCGATCGCATCCGGGGGCGCGTGCTGCAGCTCCAGGCCCAGCACTCGGACACCTGGGACCGCGTCCGCGAGGAGCTGGCGGAAGAGAAGATCCGCATCATCGCGCCGGAGGAATGGGTCCGCCAGACCGAGCTGCGGGAACGCTTCATCGACGAGATCTTCCCGGTGCTGACGCCGCTCGCGGTGGACCCCTCGCATCCGTTCCCCTACATCAGCGACCTCTCGTTGTCGCTGGCGGTGACGGTGCGCGATCCGGCCACCGGAGAGCGCCGGTTCGCGCGCGTCAAGGTCCCCCCGGTGTTGCCACGCCTGTGGGAGGTCGCACCGCGAACGTACGTCCTGCTGGAGCGCATCATCGCGGCCAACATGAGCGTCCTCTTCCCAGGAATGGAGGTGGAGTCGCACTTCCTCTTCCGCGTCACGCGCAACGCCGATCTCGACATCGAGGAGGACGAGGCCGACGACCTGCTCCTGGCCATGGAGGAGGAGCTGCGCCGGCGACGCTTCGGGGCGGTCGTGCGCCTGGAGGTCGAGCGTTCCATGCCGCACGAGACGCGAGCGTTGCTCCAGCGCGGCCTGGGCCTCGACCCGGCCAACGTCTACGAGATCCGGGGCATGCTCGATCTGCGCGGCCTCGAGACCATCGCGAACCTGGACATCCCCGAGCTGCAACCGGAGCCGTGGAAGGCGGTCACGCCGCCGCGGCTGACGCTGCGCGAGGACGAAGAGGAGCAAGGAGTCGATACCTTCGCCCGCATCCGCGAGGGCGACATCCTCCTGCATCACCCGTACGAGTCGTTCAGCAACTCGATCCAGCGGCTCATCCAGCGGGCCGCGGATGACCCGGACGTGCTGACCATCAAGATGACGCTGTACCGCACCAGCGGCGACTCGCCCATCGTGCAAGCGCTCATCCGCGCCGCCGAGAGCGGCAAGCAGGTGGTCGTGCTCGTGGAGATCAAGGCCCGCTTCGACGAGCGCGCCAACATCGTCTGGGCCAAGGCCCTGGAGCGAGCCGGTGCTCACGTGGCCTACGGCCTGATGGGCCTCAAGACCCACTCCAAGTGCGCGCTGATCATCCGCCGCGAGTCCGGCGGCCTGCGCCGCTATGCCCACATCGGCACCGGCAACTACAACCACAAGACGGCACGTATCTACACGGACCTGGGCCTGCTCACCGCCGACCGGGTCATCACCGCGGACGTGACCGATCTCTTCAACGTGCTCACCGGCGTGGGCAAGAAGGATCGCTACAAGGAGCTGCTGGTCGCACCCAAGTCCATGCGCCCCGGGCTCGAGGATCTCATCGACGGCGAGATCGAGCGGCATCGAGAGCATGGCGACGGGCGCATCATCATCAAGTGCAATGCCTGCGTGGATCCGCTGATGATCCAGAAGCTGTACGCCGCCAGCGGGGTCGGTGTACCCATCGACCTCATCGTGCGCGGCATGTGCTCCCTGCAGCCGGGCGTGCCCGGGTTCAGCGAATCCATCCAGGTGCGCTCGATCGTGGGCCGCTACCTCGAGCACTCGCGCATCTTCGTCTTCGGCCAGGGTGACCGCGAGCGCTACTTCATCGGCTCGGCCGATCTGATGGAACGCAACCTCGACCGTCGCGTCGAGGCCATGACGCCGGTCAAGGACCTGGAGCTGGCTGCGCGGCTGCGCGAGATGCTGGAGATCATGCGCCGTGACGACCGGCGTGCCTGGACCCTGGGCCAGGACGCCGAGTGGACCCGCGTCGAGACGACGGTCGAGGGCCCGCCCACGACGGACACCTTCGAGGTGCTGATGGCCCGTGCGGTGGAGAGCGCATCCTCGTGACCGACACGCGCGACGGCGACCTGGCCGGAGGCGCACTGCCTGCCGCCTCGGGCACCGGCCGCCCGAAGCCCGACATCCCGCGCGAGGTCGAGCTCAAGTACCTGGTGCGCGACCTCGAGGCGCTGCGTTCCTGGTTGGCCCGCGATTGGGGTGGTGCGCTCGACGGGGTGGAGTTCGGCGATGAGCGCACCGTGGAGGTCGAGGACCGCTACATCGACACGGCCTACGGCGCGCTCGGACGGGCCGGCTTCAGGGCACGACTGCGACGCGAGGACAACGGCCCCTACACCGTCACGGTCAAGTCCTCGTCGCACGATCGTCCCGGCGAGGACGATGACGACGAGCATGACCCCACGGCGCTCTCGCAACGTGTCGAGGTCGAGGGCCCGGCGAACGAGCGGCTCGACCCTGACGGCTGGCCCTCGAGCGCAGCTCGCGAGCTGATCAACGAAGTCCGCGACGGCGCCCGGCTGCGAACGCTCTTCACCATCAACCAGCGCCGCGAGAAGAAGACGCTGGCGCTCGATGACGGCGCGGTATCGGTCGCGCTCGATCGCGTCTCGGTCTTCCGAGGCGCACGGCCCCTGGCCTCCTTCTCGGTCTTCGAGGTCGAGGTGGGCAGGGGCAGCGGAGCGAACCTCAAGCGTCTGGCCGACCTCGTCGAAGCCACCGGCTACGTCGTGCCCGAGCCACGCTCCAAGGAAGAGATCGCCCGCCACTACGTGGCCCAGGCGGCCGACGATCCCAGCCATCGCCTGCCCCGCGTACCGACCTCGCCGGGCATCAGGGCGGACGATCCGCTGGCAGCGGCCGGACGCAAGGTGCTGCGCATGCATCTCGCGCGCATGCTCGGGTTCGAGGCCGGCACCCGCTCGGGCCACGATCCCGAGGATCTGCACAAGATGCGCGTGGCCACGCGCCGCATGCGCGCGGCCTGGCGTGTCTTCGACGGAGCCTACCGACCCAAGGTCCAGCGCCGATACGTTCGGGAGCTGCGCTCGATCGCCCGCGTGCTCGGCGACGTGCGGGATATCGACGTCCTGCTCGAAGACCTCGAGCGCTACATCGGCGACCTGCCCACCCCCGGGCGCGACGCCGTCGAGCCGCTGCGGGCCGCCTGGCGCCAGCAACGCGAGCTCGCGCGAGCGCGATTGATGGCCAAGCTCGACTCCAAGAGCTATCGCGAGTTCGTGGACGACTACCTCGATTTCACCGAGTCGCCCGGCGCCGCGGAGATCCTGACCCCGCTGGGCCGCCCCAGCCTGGTACGCGACACCGCGGGCTCACGCATCCTCTCGGCGTACGAGCACGTGCGCGCCTACGACACCATCATCACCTGGGCTGACGTGCGCACCCTGCATGCCCTACGCATCGAATCCAAGCGCCTGCGCTACACCCTGGAGTGCTTCAGCGAGGTCCTGCCGGTCTCCTCCCGCAAGATCATCGTGCAGGTGACCGAGATGCAGGACCATCTGGGCCTCATGAACGACGCTGACGTGGCCGCGACGGCGACCCGCGAGTGGCTGAACCTGCATGCCCCGCACCTGTCCTCGACGTCGCGTGAGGCGGTCGGGCTCTACCTCGACTCGCGCGAGGCCAGCGTGGAGCAGCTGCGGCGTAGCTTCCGTCCGGTCTGGCGGCGGATGACCGGGATGCCCTTCCGCAAGGCACTGGGGCTGGCCATCACGCAGATCGGCTAGGGCCGCGTCGAGGGCCTATTCGGCTGGCTTCTCGGCCGCCGCCCTGGTCGCCGCCGGCTTCCTGGGTGCCGCCGGCTTGCCGGTGTTCGCGGGCTTGCTGGTGCGGGACGTGCTCGCAGGCTTCCGGGTGGTCGCCGGCTTCCTGGCCACCGGCTTGGTCGCCGGCGCCGGCGTGGCGGCCTTGTCCTTCCCGGCGGCCTCGGCCGACCCGCTCTTCTCGGCCTCTGCCAGCTGTGCCCGGATCTCGTCGACGATGATCGACATGGCATCCACTCGTGCCTGGGCACGGTCCCGCTTGGCGACGGCCTTGTCCAAGCTGGCCTGGGCCTTGCGGAGCTGCTTCTGCAGCGACTTGGGCTTCTGCGCAGGCTTGTCCTTCGAGCCGCCCTTCTTCTTGGCCATGGGTGTCCCTTTCATACCCGCGTACGGCGGAGCGCCATTGTACGGAGTTCGGGCCCGTTCACGCGTCGTCAACCAACCAGCGACCCCGTGTCGCCGAGCGGCCTGCACGGTCCGGCCATGACCGGCATCAACGATGCAGCGACCGTTAACCGAGCGTTAACGAGGGAGCAACCGGCCGTTCATGTGCCGTGCCGACAGTCAGCTCGTCACACGCTCAGGGCTGCGATGGCCCCGAACCAAGGCACACCAGGAGGGAACACAACCGATCATGCGTATCAGCAATCGCTGCAGCGCAGCCGCGATCGGCACGGCCGTGCTGGTCACCAGCCTCGCTGGCGGCGCGCTGGCCCAGGACGATAGCGGCAGCATCACGATCTCCGGCTCCTCGACGGTGGAGCCCATCACCAGCTTCGTGGCCGAGGCCTACGCGGGTGTGAACCCCAACGTCACCATCTCGGTCGACGGCCCGGGCACGACCACCGGCTTCGAGCTCTTCTGCAACGGCGACACGGACATCTCCGATGCCTCGCGCACCATCAAGGACTCGGAAGTCGAGAACTGCGCCAGCGGTGGCGTCGAGCCGGTCGAGCTGAAGGTCGGTATCGACGGTCTGGCAGTCATCGTCAGCACCCAGAACGACGCGATCGAGTGCTTCAACTTCACCGACCTCTACGCGGTCTTCGGCATCGAGTCCGACGAGCTGCGCAGCTGGGAGGACATCGCCGCCTTCGCCGCGGAGCTCGGCTCGGGCACCACTGCCTGGCCCAGCGGCGACATCGCCATCACGGCCCCCGGCGATGAGTCCGGCACCTGGGGCTCGTTCATCGAGATCACGCTCGAGGACATCCAGGCGGCGCGCGCCGAGGCAGGCAACGTCGATCCCGAAGCCGAGCCGTACACGCGCCAGCCCGGCGAGATCTACGTGGCCTCGCCCAACGACAACGTCATCATCGACGGCGTCGCCAACAACCCCAACGGCATCGGCTTCGTGGGCTACGCCTACGCCATCAACAACGCCGATCGCGTGCGCATGCTGCCGATCGATGGCGGGGACGGCCAGTGCATCGCACCTGACCACGAGACCGTCGCGTCCAACACCTACCCGATCTCCCGAGACCTCTACATCTACCCGGCCGTGGACCGGATCGACCCGAGCACAGACAGCTACAACTCGGCGGTGGCTCCGTTCGTGGACTTCTACCTGAGCGACGAGGGCATCCAGAACGTCGAGGCTGCGGGCTACGTCTCGCTGACGCCCGAGGCGCTCGAGGAGACCCGCGCTGGCTGGGACGAAGCCAAGGCATCGGTCGGCGGCTGACGCTCACCACCAACGCCTCTCTCCCAGCGGCCGTAGAGAGGACCGGACCCACGTCCCGGGGTCCGGTCCTCCGGCCGTTCATCCAAGACCTGTAGCGAGCGAACTCGATGGCCGGGAACCAGCAGCTCACGATCGAAGACCTGCGGGGAGACGCGGCACGCCGAAGGCGCGAGCGGGTGATCCGCTACCTCTTCTTCGGAGCTGCTGCGCTCGCCATCGTCATCTCGGTCGGCATCGTCCTGTCATTGCTCGGCGACACCATCATCTTCCTGCAGGGCATCGACCCCGGTGCCCTGCTCTCGGACGTGTGGCAGCCTCGCTCGGGCGAATACAGCCTCGCGGCCATCCTCTCGGGCACCTTCGTCATCGCGGTCATCGCCATGCTCGTGGCTGCGCCGCTGGGGCTCGGTGCCGCCATCTACCTGGCCGAATACGCGAGTCCCCGGGTACGCGGATGGCTCAAGCCCATCCTCGAGATCCTGGCCACGATCCCTTCGGTGGTGCTGGGCTTCTTCGCGCTCACCGTCATCAGCCCGACGCTGATCCAGAACATCTGCCCGGGCAACACCCCGGTCTTCAGCCTCGCCAGCGCTGGCGTTGCGGTCGGCATCCTCATCACGCCGCTCATCGCCTCGATCTCCGAGGACGCCATGTACGCGGTCCCGCAGAACCTGCGCGAGGCTTCCTACGGGCTCGGTGCCACCAAGCGCACGACGAGCATCCGGATCGTGGTGCCTGCGGCCGTGTCGGGCATCGTGGCCTCGCTCATCGTGGGCTTCTCGCGGGCCATCGGCGAGACCATGATCGTGGCTATCGCGGCAGGCGGGGTCGGCGGCGCCTCCATCAACCTCAATGCCTGCCTGCCCGGCCAGACGATGACCGGCGCCATGACCGTCATCGCCATCGGCTCGGACGCGGTCGGCGGCGGGGTCGCCTTCCACAGCCTCTTCTTCGTGGGCCTGCTGCTCTTCTTCATGACGCTGGGCCTCAACGTCGTCAGCGAGGCCTTCGTGCGCCGCATGCGGAAGGGCTACTGAGATGAGCGCGACACCACGGACGGCCCAACGACCTCCGCAGTCCGCGACCGAAGCCGTCGAGCAGGCGCTCACCGGACATCGCCGCGACTGGCGCAGCGTCGTCTTCGAGCTGGCCATGCTGCTCTCGCTGTTCATCGCCCTCGGCGTGCTCGTCTGGCTCGTCACCGACATCTTCATACGCGCCCTGCCGGTGTTCCAGGAGCGCGGCCTGATCGACTTCATGACCTCGCCCATCTCATCCAACCCGCTCAATGCCGGCATCAGCCAGGCGCTGTTCGGCTCGATCATCCTGATGGTGTTCGTGGCCGTGCTCGCCATCCCCATCGGCATCGCTTCTGCGGTGTATCTCGAGGAGTACGCCCCGGACAACCGGCTCACGCGCTTCATCAACACCACGGTGCGCAACCTCGCGGGTGTGCCGGCGGTCGTCTACGGCCTGCTCGGCATCGCCGTCTTCGTGGTGCTCTTCGGGGACTACACCGGGGGCCGCAGCATCATCTCCGGCGGCTTCACGCTGGCCATCGTGGTCCTGCCCATCGTGGTCATCGCCTCGGCCGAGGCGCTGCGCGCGGTGCCATCATCCATCCGCGAGGCCGGCTTCGGCGTGGGTGCCACCAAGTGGGAAGTCATCCGCTCCCACGTCCTGCCCTACGCCCTGCCGGGGATCCTCACCGGCACCATCCTGACCATCGGCCGGGCCTTCGGCGAGACGGCGCCGCTGCTGCTCGTCGGTGCGGTCACCGGCTTCTTCAACGTGGCCGCCAATGCCAGCGTCGTGGAGCGCCTGCAGGGCCCGTACACATCGCTGCCGACGATCATCTTCAGCTGGTCGCGGCAGCCACGGCCAGAGTTCAGGGAGTTGACGGCGGCGGCCATCATCGTGCTGCTCGTGCTGGTGCTCGTCATCAATGCCATCGCCATCATCCTGCGCAACCGATACGCCAGAAAGTGGTAGACATGACCAGTGAGATACCCACGATGACGCACGAATCGCCATCCAGACCCGAGGCATCCCCCACCTCTGCGATCCCGCCGAGCGATGGGACACGAGGCTGGCCTGAGCGTCGCCGGAGTGACGCAGGCACAGGGGGAGACCGCCTCGACGGAGGCTCGCGAGCACGTGTTCGAGGTGCGGGACTTCAGCGCCTACTACAGTGAGTTCCGGGCCATCCGCGACATCGACCTCGACGTACCCAGGAACCAGATCACGGCCTTCATCGGTCCGTCTGGATGCGGCAAGTCCACGCTCCTGCGTTGCTTCAATCGCATGAACGACCTGGTCCCGGGCGCGCATATCAAGGGCAGGATCGACTACCACGGCGTCGACCTCTACGACTCCCGCGTGGACGCGGTGGAGGTGCGCCGACGGATCGGCATGGTCTTCCAGAAACCCAACCCCTTCCCCAAGTCGATCTACGACAACATCGCCTTCGGGCCCAGGATCGCCGGCTACAAGGGCGACATGGACCAGCTCGTCGAGGAAAGCCTGAAGCGGGCCGCGATCTGGGATGAGGTCAAGGACAAGCTGAAGCAGCCGGGCACGGCGCTGTCGGGCGGTCAGCAGCAGCGGCTCTGCATCGCTCGCGCCATCGCGGTCCAGCCCGACGTCATTCTCATGGACGAGCCCTGCTCGGCCCTTGACCCGGTCGCCACCCTCAAGATCGAAGAGCTGATGTTCGAGCTCCGCGACGACTACACCATCCTCATCGTGACGCACAACATGCAGCAGGCGGCGCGTGCTTCCGACGAGACCGTGTTCCTGACCATGGGCGACGACCGCGCGGGATACCTCGTCGAGAAGGGCCCGACCAATGAGATCTTCACCAATCCCAAGAACCAGCTGACCGAGGACTACGTCTCCGGTCGCTTCGGTTGAGGAGGCTGCCATGACTGATCCCACCGGGCGGCCTGCCGCCGAGCCCGTCTCGCCGCCAGGCACCGCAGAACCGCAGGGTTCCCGCACGGACCTCGAGGTCCACCCCGCCGTGGAAGTGCCTCGGCCGTTCACGCGTGATGCCCTCGAAGCCGAAGAGCGCGAGATCAAGGACGGCATCCTGCGCATGGGCAGCCTCGTGGCCGAGCGCATCATCGCCGCCATCGTGGCGCTCGAGCACCACGATGCTGACGCAGCCACGGCCGTCATCGAGAACGATCGTGACATCAACGCCCTGGAGCACGAGGTCTCCAGCCTCATCACCAGGACCATCGCCACGCAGCAGCCAGTCGCGCGCGACCTGCGCTTCCTGCTCACCCTGGACCACGTGGCCTATGACCTGGAGCGCATGGGTGACTACGCCTCCTCGGTGGCCAAGCAGGCCCGCAAGCTCGCGCCACACCCGCCCGTCAAGGACTACGTCCACCTGCCGGAGATGGGTCGCCTCGCGGCAACGCTCGTGCGCGACGTGCTCGAGGCTGTCGTGGAGATCGATGCCGACCGGGCCAGGGTCGTGGCCGAGCGCGACGACGATGTCGACGAGCTCTACCACACGATCTTCGCGGAGGCACTCGAGCTCATGCGCGCCGACCCGGCCAACGTCGACCCGGGCATGCGCATCGTCTTCGCGGCACACTACCTCGAGCGCGTGGGTGACCGCGTGACCAACATCGCGGAGGATGTGGTCTTCCTCGCCACCGGCGAGGTCACCGAGCTGAACGATTGATGGCCGGCATCGACGTGGCACCGCGCCACGACGACGGCATCGTGCGCGCCAGCGTGCTGTTCGTGTGCACCCACAACTCGGCTCGCTCGATCATGGCCGAGGCCCTGCTGCGCGACAAGGGCCGTGGCGCCTACGAGGCCTTCTCCGCGGGTACCGAAGCTGCCCAGATCCGGCCCCTCACGCTGCGGGTGCTGCAGGAGGCCGGCATCTCCACGCAAGGCCTGCGCTCGAAGTCGTACCAGGAGTATCTCGGACGCACCTTCGACTACGTCATCACCGTGTGTGACGCGGCGCGCGGGGCCTGCCCGGTGTTCCCGGGTGAGGGCCAGCGCGATCACTGGGGCTACGACGACCCCGCGGCGGTCATCGGCACCGAAGCAGCGCGGTTGGCCGCCTACCGCCGGGTGTTCACGGCCATCAGCGAACGCATCGACCTGTTCCTGGACGAAACGGCACCGACTCGCGTCTGACCCACGACGGCCACCGAGCCGTCCTCCCCCTTTCCCCCACGAAACCCCTCGGCGCCGAGGGGTTTCGGCCTGTCTGAGGTCGCACGGGCAGGCGAGACGTGCCACCCTAGGAAACATGGCCGAGCCACACTTCGAGCGCTCCGACAAGGTGCGCGTGCACCTGCTCCGTCACGCCCACGCAGGAGACTCCTTCAAGTGGATCGGTGACGACGACCTGCGACCGCTGACCGACAAGGGTCGCAAGCAGAGCCAGCAGCTCGGTGAGTTCCTCGCGAGCCACGGCGTGCGTCCCGACGTCATCGTGACCAGCCCGCTCGTACGAGCCCAGCAAACGGCGGAGATCGTAGCCGGCATCCTCGACATGACGGTCAGGACCGACAGCCGGCTGCGGGGCGGCTTCGGCAAGCGCGAGCTGTGGGCCGTGCTGGACGAGACCGGCGCGCGCGAGGTGATGCTGGTGGGCCACGACCCCGACTTCAGCGCGCTCCTCGCCTACCTCATCGATACGGCGGGCATCAGCATGAAGAAGGGCGCCCTGGCCACGGTCGACCTGCACACCAAGCTCGGCGACGGCGAGGGCGAGCTGCGCTGGCTCGTGCCGCCGGACCTGCTGAGCGGGAGACAGGGACACTCCGACGAGCCGTAGTTCGGCGAGGTCTGGCCTCGATGCTATCGTGGCCTTGGTTGCCGGTACGCAGCGACGTGCCGACCCACTTGGGACATCGCCATAGAGGAGCCGCCGTGGAGCTCATCCTTGCCTACATCGACCCGGGATCGGGCAGCCTCGTGGTGCAGGCCCTGATCGCCGGGCTGGTGGCCGCGCCCGTCATCTTCCGCAAGCAGCTGGCTCGCCTCGTGCGGGTCGTGCGTGGGACCGAGGCGCCGAGCACCGAGACCAGCGGTCAGGACGACACCGACAAGGGTGCCTGAGTCCACACCCGAACGGGACCCAGGCTCATACCGCGATCCCGCCGGCTTCGTCTATCGGCGGGACGGCGTCATCTATCGCCAGATCGACCCGTCGTTCGCCGATGACTGGCAGGGCTACCTCGACTCCGGGCTCTACGATCGCCTCCGCGACGAGGTCGTCGTCATCGCGCACACCGAGGTCGATCTCGACCTTGCCGCGGCGCCTCCGGCCTACCGTGTCATCCGACCCGAGCCGCTCGAGCTCATCACCTATCCCTACGAGTGGTCCTTCAGCCAGCTGCAGGATGCGGCGCTGCTGACGCTGCGGGCGCAGTCGCTCGCCGTCGCGGCCGGGTTCACGCTGCGCGATGCGTCCGCCTACAACGTCCAGTTCCATCGGGGCAGGCCGCTGCTCATCGACTCTCTCTCGTTCGAGCGTGCCGAGCCCGACCGGCCGTGGGCGCCGTACCGCCAGTTCTGCGAGCACTTCCTCGCGCCGCTGGCCCTGATGGCGAAGGTCGATGTCCGGCTCGGCGGACTGCTGCGCGAGCACCTCGAGGGGATCCCGCTCGACCTCGCTGCCCGTCTCCTGCCGGGCCGCACCCGGCTGAGCTTCGGGCTCGGGCCCCACATCCACCTCCACGCGCGTGCCCAGCGCCGGCACGCCGACGACAACGCGCTGGCCGAGCCGAAGCCCGCAGCCTCGATGTCGGCGCAGCAGCGCGCGACCCTCATCGAGAGCCTGCACGACACCGTGGCCGGACTGTCGTGGCAGCCCGCAGGCACGGCCTGGGCCGACTACGCCGACCACACCAGCTACGAGGACACCGCGACCGAGGCCAAGGTGCGCGCGGTCCGGGAGGCTCTCGTGGGGGTCGGTGGGCACCGCGCCTGGGACCTCGGGGCCAACACCGGCCGCTACAGCCGCATCGCCGCCGAGGCCGGCTACCGCGTCGTGGCCCTCGACGTCGATCCGGCAGCGGTGGAGCGCGGCTATCGCGCCATCAAGGCCGATGGCCGGACCGACATCACGCCGTTGCTCGGCGACATCACCGCTCCGAGCCCCGCCCTGGGCTGGGCCAACGCCGAGCGCGCGAGCCTGCTCGAGCGGGTCGATGCCGACGTGGTCCTGGCCCTGGCGCTGGTCCACCACCTGGCCATCGGGGCCAACGTCCCGCTGCCCATGATCGCCTCGCTCTTGGCCCGCATGGCAGCCCATGCCATCGTCGAGTTCGTGCCCAAGGCGGACCCCATGGTGCAGCGGCTGCTGGCGTCGCGTCGCGACGTCTTCCCCGACTACGACATCGAGGGCTTCGTGTCCGCGTTCGAGCCGCACTTCGAGACGGTCACCAGGACTGCCATCGAGGGCAGTCACCGAACCGTCTTTCTCCTCCGGCGACGGTGAAGACGGGTTCGCCCCGAACGACTACCTGGCCCCCTCCGCCCCGGATGCCAGCTCCGCCTCGAGCGCGTCGATCCGGTCGGTGATGTCGAGCAGATCGTAGGGTCTCGCGGAGTTCGAGGCCAGGACGCGATCGGGTCGATCAGCGATATCGACGCCGAAATAGCGACGCAGCAGCTCCGGGTACGTGTTGACAGCTGAGAGGTCGCTGCCGCAGGGGCTGCTCACCCTCTGGACCGGGCAGATACATGGCGTTCAAGATCTCGAACTTCGAGAGGACCTCGGCGTCGGTCGCGGCAGTCCAGTCCCAGGTCTTCTGGCGGCCATCGTACCCAGGGGGATAGGGACCCTCGTCGGCCTGCAACACGATGATCGGGCGTTCGTCGGCGGGCCGATCGAGGAGGGATCCGATGAGACTGCGCAGACGTCGGTTCGTGTACTTGAGCTGCGTCTCGTACGTGGCCGTGTCGGGGTCATAGCTCCCGTCCTCGAGGAAGACGTATGGCTCGTGGGGCAGCAACACGTGCGCGAAGACGTACTTGGGCCCAGGGTCATCGACCAGCGAGTCCAGGACGTCCCACTGGTACCTGGCATTGTCCGCGTGTTTGCTCTCATCCGTGACGGCCGGCGAGGGTAGGGGCAGGAACGGCAGGATGCTCGTCTCGTACAGGAGCGAGTCGAAGCTCAGGTCAGCGCCCTCGAGATAGTAGGAGCGGTCGGCGATGTCCGATCGTTGGCTCCCGCGGAACCAGGAACCGACATGCACGTACTCGTAGCCAGCCTCGCGAAGGAACGCACCCGCCGGGTTCCGCCCGATGCGTTCGATCAGTGGTTTGAGATCCTCGCTTTCTGGCCCCTGGGCCTCGACGATGTCGTCCAATGGGTGCATCCCGAGCGTCGATGCCAGCGACATCAGCGTCTTGGTGTAGTTCGCGCTGGCGTCATCGACGACATCGAACCCGTTGTCTCGGAGCCAGCCGACGAACTCGGAATTGTCGATCCCGAAGCGAGCCTCGAGCGCGATCTCCGACCCGTATCGATCGAGCACGATGTGGTAGATGTCCCGCTTCGGCGCGTGGCCGTTGGACGCCCCGACGGTGCCCTGGGCAGCGAGCGTGGTTGGCCCTCGCGAACTCAGCCGCGACTGCGTCGGCTGCGGCCGCGGTCGCCAACAGGACCAGGACCAGAGAGACCACGTTGAGCAGGAGGGTGACCTCACCTAGCCGTGGGCCGATCCGTCTGGTGTAGACGAACGCACCCGACACGAGGGCTCCGCCGACCACGATCATGACGACCAGGGCATTCCGGAGTGATCGGCTCCAGCAGTTCGATCAACAGCCCGAACATCAGGACCACCACGACAGCGGCTGAGACGACGATCCCAGCCCTTGCCGGATCGTGCAGGAGCCACGTGAGCAGGGCCAGCCCGCCAAGAGCCACGACCTCGACGATCAAGAGCGGCACGAGCACATCGCCCACGGGCACCTCGTACCTGTTCTCGGCGTACATGCGGACGACGGGGTAGAGCGCGAACAGGACCGTATGGAACGGCACGGTCGATGCCAGACCGGGACGGCGTTCGACCGAGGGGGTCACCACAGCGGCGATTCTACGGCAGGGCGATCCCGCGAGACCACGGGACTGCTGGGCTAGCGACAGCCAGCCCGGCGTTCCAGGGCCACCGCGGCACGCGGTACGCGAGGCCACGGCTCCACGCCTGCCACCGCCGGGCCAAGTCACATCAGGCATGGACCGTGCCACCGCGGAGTGCCTCGCGGCTCGAACCACCGCTGCTCCCGGCCCGTCGTGCGATGGATGGCGAAGGATCGGGCCAGAAGCGGGTCGAGCGACGGATATGGACAGCGGGGCCGCCGGACCTGCTGACCGCGGGCGAGGGTCAGTCCGGTTAGGCGAATGGCAGCGAGAAGCTGAACGTCGAGCCCTCGCCCTCGACGGAGTCGAGCCAGAGGCTGCCGCCGTGAGCCTCCGCGATGTGGCGGGCGATGGCCAGACCAAGGCCCGTGCCCCCCTGGCCGCGCTGGCGGGCTCGGTCGACCTTGTAGAAGCGCTCGAAGACCCGCTGCTGGTCCCTGGTCGGGATGCCGACCCCGTGGTCGATGACCGAGACCACGGCTGCGTCGGGATGTTCGTCGGCGGCCACCGTGACCTCGCCCCCGTCGGGCGAGAACTTGATGGCGTTGTGCAGCAGGTTCAGGAGCAGCTGATCCAGGCGCTCCTCGTCGCCACGGACCGGGGGCAGGTCGTCCGGTACCCGGACCATGAGCGTCACACCCTGGCGCTGGGCGAACGTCTCGACGTGTCGCAGGCTGGCGCGCACGAGCGGCCCCAGGGCGACCTCGTCGTGGCGCACTCGCACCGCGGCGTTCTCCATCCGCGAGAGGTCGAGCAACTCGTTGATCATCTGCACGAGGTGGCCGGTCTCGACGTCGATGGTGGCCACTCGCTCACGCACCCGCTCCGGGACGTCGAGCTCCGCCAGCTCGTCGCTGAGCATCTCGGTGAGCAGACGCACGTTGGCCAGCGGCGTCCGCAACTCGTGACTGAGGTTGTCGATGAACTCGTTGCGGATGCGCCGCAGGCGCTGCAGCTCGGTCACGTTCTCGATGGTGACCCAGGCCCCACCCCCGGACGCGGGGCGAGCTCGGACGATCAGGCTGGCACGATCGCGCGGGTCCGATTCGTAGGTCCCGACCTGCCCTTTACTGGCCGTGCGCACGAGGGCTTCCAGACGGTGATCGACGAACGTCTCCATCACCGACCGGCCCACGAGCGAGCCAGGACGGCGTTCGAGGGCGCGGTGGGCGGAGAGGTTGGCGGCGCGGACGCGGAGCTGCGGGTCGAAGCGGATCAGCCCGAGGGAGGCCTGATCGGCGACCTGGGCGACCTCGTCAGCGAGATGGTCGGGGGGCTCACCTGGCATGGTCGTAGGATAGGCGTGCAGCCGTTCGCGTCCAGCCTGCCAGCGACGGATGCGGATCGAGCTACTGAGGCAGGCGCAGCACGTAGCCGACGCCTCGCACCGTTTGCAGGTACTGAGGCTTGCTCGGTTCCGCCTCGATGGCTGAGCGCAGCCAGTGCACGTGCACGTCGACGGTGCGGGTCTCACCCGCGTAGTCGTAGCCCCACACCTGCTCGAGCAGCTGGTCGCGACTGAAGACGTGGCCGGGGTTGCGCACCAGGAAGGCCAGCAGCTCGAAGGCCTTGGGTTTCAACGGCAGAGCAGCGTGATCACGCACCAGCTGATGGCCGCTCAGGTCGACGGTGACCGCGCCCAGCTGGACTGACGATGGAGTGGCCTCGCCCGAGCCCCTGGACTCGCCGCTGGTCGACGGGCTCGCATCGAGTCGGCGCAGCTGGGCCCGGATACGAGCCATGAGCTCGCGCAGGCTGAAGGGCTTGGTGACGTAGTCATCGGCGCCCAGCTCGAGACCTACGACCTTGTCGATCTCGCTGTCCTTGGCGGTGAGCATGATGATCGGCAGTGACGACTCCCGACGCACGATCCGGCAGACCTCGATGCCATTGACCTGAGGGAGCATGAGATCGAGCAGCATCAGGTCCGGTCTGACCGCACGGAACTGCTCGAGTGCCTCCTTGCCGTCTGCGGCGGTGATCACCCGCAGGCCCTCCTGCTCGAGCGCCTCCGCGAGCGTCTCGCGCAACGTGGGCTCGTCATCGACCACCAGGATGGTGCGGGCCACGGTCAGCTGTCGAGTCGTGCCACGGGGCTGGGTGCTCGCATCCACCATTCGCGAAGATCGCAGCAGCGACCCTCGTCGTCGAAGCGGCAGACGAAGATGTTGCTGAAGTCCTCACGGGTGCCGTCCTCGCGGCGGTAGCGCGTGGAGCCCACCCCGACGTGCACCTGGTCCTCGATCGCCAACGGCTCGTAAGCCGCCTCCCAGGCGAGTTCAGGCTCATACGCATGATCCAGCCAGGTCTTCACGACTGCCTCGCGGCCTTCGGTCGCGGTCTGCCCACCGTCCTGGCTGTAGGTCACGTCCTCGCTGAAGAGATCTCCGATGTGGGCAGGGTCGCCGCTACGCCAGGCCGCGATGTAGCGGTCCAGCCAGCTCGCGAAATCGTCGCGCGTGAGATGCATGTCACTCCTCGCTGGTCAGGGCAGTGGCCAGCACGGTGGCGGCCTTCAAGCGGTCGATGGTGGTCTCGTAGCCGATGGCGACCATGACGTCGAACAGGGGCGGCGTGGCGACCCGTCCGGTGATCGCGACACGGATGGCCATGAAGAGGTCGCCGACCTTCCAGCCTCGCTGCTCGCACAGCGCTCGCAGCGGTGGCTCCAGCTCGTCGGCCTCGAAGCTCACTTTGCCCACGGCCTCGATGACCCGCCTGGCCTCGGCCAGGCCCATCGCGGTGGTGGCAGCATCCCAGCGCCTGGGCACGAGGACGGCCGGGTCCACCTCGATGTCCTCGATGAACACGAAGTCGATCATGGGTCCGATGGCGTCGAGGCGGGGCAGGCGCTCGACGACCATGGGCAAGAGCGGCGCCAGCGCGTCGGCCGTGGGTCGGCGCACGCGGTGGCCCTCGGCCGCTGCGACCTCCACGGCGGTCGCCAGGAACGGCAGCGCCCGCTCCACGAGATCGTCCTGCGGCAACCGGCGGATCCACTGCCCGTTGAGCCAGTCGAGTCGCTCGGCATCGAAGATGGCGCCGGACGGCTGGACCCGCGAAAGCTCGAAGCGGGCGGCCAGCTCGTCGAGGCTGAAGAGGTCCTCGTCATCGCCGCTGCTCCAGCCGAGGAGCGCCAGGTGGTTGACGATGGCCTCCTTCACGTAGCCTTGCTCACGATACGCATCCATGGCCGTCTGACTCTTGCGCTTGGACATCTTGGAGCGGTCGGGGTTGAGGATCAGCGGCAGGTGTGCGAAGAGCGGCGGTTCGACGCCGAGGGCGCGAAAGAGCAGCACGTGTTTGGGCGTGTTGGAGAGATGGTCCTCACCTCGGATGACGTGGGTGATGGCCATCGCGATGTCATCGACCACGACCACGAAGTGGTATAGCGGCGAGCCGTCCGAGCGGGCGATGACGAGGTCGCCGCCGAGCTGCGCGGTATCGATGCTGACGTGGCCACGAACGAGGTCGTCGAACTCCACGACTCCCGCTCCGATACGGAAGCGGACCACCGACTCGCGGCCCTCGGCGCGCCTGGCCGCGCGTTCTGCCTCGCTCAGCCCCGCACAGCGGCCGCTGTAGCCGGACAGTTCCGGGTCAGCCTGCTTGTCAGCAGCCCGCTCCTCGGCGGTGCAGAAGCAGGGATAGGCCTTGTCTTCGGCCAGCAGGCGCTCGATGGCTTCCGCGTACAGGTCTCCGCGCTCGGATTGGCGATAGGGACCGAAGGCGCCGACGGCGTCCCGACCTGCCACCTCGGGTCCCTCGTCCCACTCGATGCCCAGCCAATGCAGCCCCTCGAGGATGTCCTGCTCGAACCCCACCGTCGAACGCGCCTTGTCGGTGTCTTCGAGGCGCAGCACGAAGGTGCCGCCCGTCTGGCGCGCGAAGAGATAGTTGAACAACGCGGTCCGGGCCGTGCCGATGTGCAGCGGTCCGGTCGGGCTGGGCGCGATGCGGCACCGCGTCGTCATCTTCTGGGCTTCTCCTCTTCTTCGGCCGCGATCCTGCGCGCTTCGGCGCCGGTCACGACCTGCGTCCCACGGTAGCGCCACACGCCGCGCGAGGGAAGGTCGTCCGTACCGCGCCGGAAATGCTTCCTCGCCGCGGCGGACCAGGCCGCACCGCTGGAGCGGTCGAAGACGTCGAAGTCGCCGGGGGCCTCATCGTCCGATGGCGGCTGCGACGGCGGCTGCGGTCTCGTCGACATTGGGGGCGGTCGCGCACCGGGCTGGAAGTCTTCCCACCAGGGCACGTGCTCGGCCGACCAGGTACGCGACCGGGGGGTGGGCCTCCGCGGCCGTCGTCGGATCCGCGTCGTGCCACGCTTCGGTCGTGGCCTCGGCGCGGCAGCCCCGGTCGTGGGCCGGCGGCTACCGGCTGCCCGGACCGGCCCTGGAGCGTGGGCCCGATCCCACTCGTAGCGACGACGCGGATCCGACAGCAGCTGGTAGGCCTCCTGGACCGCCAGGAAGCGCGCTTCGTCGCCGCTGGAGCCATCGGGGTGGTAGCGCTTGGCCAGGTGACGATGCGCGGCCTTGATCTGGGCCGGGGTGGCAGCACGAAGGACACCCAGGATGCGGTAGGGGTCGCTGCTCGGCTGAAGGTGCGCCATCGCTTGTCGTGAGCCTCGCTACGGACGTTTGCCCTGGCCGACCAACTCGAAGCGCGCGACGGCGCTGGCGGCCTCGGCTCCCCCCGGGGCATCGACGGTAGGGTGGTGATAGGCGGCCAGGGCGCGGAGGTCGCGATCGTCGAGGACCCCGACCTGCGCAAGCGTCTCCACCGAGGCGGCTTTCACCGCACGGCGCGACTGATCGCCGTCCTCGATCTTGATGGCGATGGCGCTGGCCTCGACGCCATCGGCCGCCACCAGGCCGATGGCCCGCATGCCGTCCGCGCCGGCCTTGACCACCAGCCGGCCCGGCCGACGCCGCATGAGCTCGGTGTCGAGGTTGTCGTAGGTGCCGCCGACCATCTCGGGCGCGCCCATCATCGCGTCCCGCACCCGCAGCAGAGCCGGGGCTGACTCGGCGCGCGCAGCGTCGAGCGACGGGCCTTCGGGGTCGGCCAGCATCAGGTAGGCCCGAGCCAGCTCCAGGAGCGTGGTCTCGTAGGTGCGCAGGCCGCAGTTGTCGGTGGCGGTCCGGAGCGTGTGCGGGTCGCGCCCGAAGAGGCGGGCCACGGTCTGGAGCACGGCGACCTGGCTGGGGTGACGGGGGTCGACGTAGTCGTCGAGCGACCACCCGGCGTAGGCGCTCAGCAGGATCGACGCGGCGTGGAAGCCGGAGCAGCCATGGCGTACCGCGCCGGGCGTCTCCCCGTCACGTGCCAGGCGGGCCGCGGTGAGGGCATCGGCGGGCGCTCCGTCGGTGCCGCACTGCAGCAACGCCTGGGTCACGTTCGCGCGGCGGAAGATGGCCTGCAGCGTCCGCACGTGCTTGTCCTCGCCGGTGTGCGAAGCACACATGATGGCCAGCTCCGACGGTGTCAGGGCCAGGTCGTCGGCGGCACCGGACTCGATGAGTGCGACCACGCCGAAGGGCTTCACCGTGGAGCGGAGCATGATCTCCGTGCTGGGGGCGCCCACGACCCGTACCGTCTTGCCCGCAGCGTCCACCTGCACGATGTGGCCACGGTGGCGGCTCTCGACGGTGTCGCCGCGGCGCACCTCCACCAGCACTGGCGGTGCCGAACCCTTGCGTGTTCGCGAGGATCGTCTGCGCGGGCGTGGCGAGGCGGGATCGGGCACGTCGGGGGCGTCACCGCCCTCGCTGGGGAACGGGGGCAGGGACGGTCGTTCAGGCACGACCCGATGGTATCGCGGGTGCGCCCGACCGGTGAGAGGCCGGGGCCGTAGAATCGGGACTCGCCATCCTGTTCGTACCTCGGAGGCGGCACGTGTCCGACCAGCCCAACCTCTTCGTCTCGAAGCATCCCGCAGTGCTGCACAAGCTGGCGCTGCTGCGCGACGAGCGGACCGAACCCAAGAAGTTCCGGGAGCTTGTCCGCGAGATCAGCTGGCTCGTGGGCTACGAAGCCCTCGCTGACACGCCCCTCAACAAGATCGAGATCCGAACGCCGCTCGAGATGACCACCGGTCACGAGCTGGCCGAGCGCATCGGGCTGGTGCCCATCCTGCGGGCCGGCCTGGGCATGGTCGACGCCTTCCTCGAGCTCTTCCCCGTGTCACAGGTCTGGCACCTGGGCCTCTTCCGCGACGAGCGCACGCTACGACCGGTGGAGTACTACAACAAGCTGCCCGACCAGACCACCGTCGATACCTGCCTCATCCTCGACCCCATGCTCGCGACGGGTGGCTCAGCCACCGCCGCTATCGAGGTGCTCAAGGACTGGGGTGCCAAACGTATCAAGATGGTCAACCTCATCGCCGCCCCCGAGGGTGTGGCGGCGGTCAGCGAGGCTCACCCGGACGTGGCCATGTACTGCGCCGCCCTCGACCGCCAGCTCAACGAGAAGGGCTACATCCAGCCTGGGCTCGGCGACGCCGGTGACCGCCAGTTCGGCACCGGCCTCTAGCGTCGCTCGACGTCGACATCGCTGGCATGGCACAGGATCCACGCCCGGCCCTGCTGTGCATCACGCCGGCTCCGGCCATCGATCGGACCGCACACGTGGAGCGCATCGCACACGACGAGGTGCTGCGCCCGGTGGAGATGTTCGTGCTGCCCGGCGGCAAGGGCGTGAATGCGGCCCGCGCAGCGGTGGCCCTGGGCGGTCGCGTCATCACCACCGGCATCGCCGGCGGTCATGCCGGGCGCTGGATCGTGGAAGGGCTCGCGGCTGAAGGCCTCGAGCCGCACTGGTCGTTCGCCAGGGCCGAGGCTCGGACCGCCTACGTGATCGTCGATGCGTCGGGCGAGTCCGTCCTGGTGTACGAACGACCGACCGTCGCGACCGCTGACGAGTTCGCATCGTTCCTGCGCCTGCTCGAGGAGCGGCTGTTGCCCGCCAGTGCCCGCGCCGTGGTGGCCGGGTCCATCCCCGCTGGTCCGCCGGCTTGCTGGCCACGGCGCCATCGTGGAAGCTGCGCGCCGAGCGCGGGTGCCGCTGCTGGTGGACGCCTCCGGACCGGGACTGGTGGTCGCGCTCGCAGCCGGCCCCGACATCGTCAAGATCGGCCGGGTCGAGGCGGTGGAGTCGGGGATCGTCGAGGCAGACGCATCGGCCGTCGCTGCCGCCGTGGCGCTGGTCGAGCGTGGCGCACGCCTGGCCGTGGTCACCGACGGCGCCGAGGAGGTCGCAGCCGCCGACGGCGCGACGGTCTGGCGCCTGGCCGTGCCCCGGCTGCGGGCCGTGAACCCGGTGGGCTCCGGCGACAGCTTCAATGCCGCGCTCTCGCTGGCGCTCATGGATGGCGCCGACACCCGGACGGCGCTGGTCAAGGGCGTCGCTGCGGGGTCAGCCAACGCGCTCACCAAGAGTGCCGCCTCGCTCGACCCGCAGGTCGCGGCCGGGCTCGAGGATGATGTGCAGGTCACGACCATCGAGAGGTGATCCAGACATGGACCGACTCAAGGGACGCGGGGTCATCATCACCGGCGCTACCGGCATCGCTGCGGCCTCCGCTCGGCGCTTCGCGGCCGAGGGCGCGACGGTGGCTCTGGTCTCGCGCACGGCGGAGTCGGTGGAGGCCCTGGCGCAGGAGCTCATCGATGCGGGCGGCCGTGCCTACGCCGCCACGGCCGACCTCACCGACCCACCCGCGGCGCAGGCGGCGATCGCGTACGTCATCGATGCGCTCGGTCGCGTCGACGGGCTCTTCAACGTGGCCGGCGGCTCCGGCCGGCGGATGGGTGACGGCCCGTTGCACGAGCTCACGACCGAAGCCTACGAGGCCACCATGCGTCTCAACGCCACCACCCACGTGACGGTCACCGCGCCGGTGCTGCGGGCCATGCTGGCGCAGGAACCGGACGCCGATGGGGCTCGCGGAGCCATCCTCAACATGGGCTCCGTGCTGGCCAGCCGACCGGTGCCGGAGCTCTTCGCGACCCACGCCTACGCTACCGCCAAAGGGGCGCTGGCAGCGCTGACCACCACGGCCGCGGCCTATTACGCGCCACACGGCATCCGGGTCAACATGGTGGCGCCGGCCCTGACGGTCTCGCGCATGTCCCAGCGCGCGCAGGCGGATGCGGCCACGCTGGACTTCTCCCGGCGCAAGCAGCCCCTCGCCGGTGGCTTCATCCCGGCCGAGGACGTGGCCGAGGCGGCGGTGTACCTTCTCTCCCCGGAGTCGCGAGCGGTGACCGGCCAGACGATCGCCATCGACGGCGGCTGGTCGGTGCTGCCGATCGGCGACTGACGCAGGTTCGCGCGACCACGGCACCACGGCACTGCCACCCCAGGAGGACGATCGATGGCCCAGCCCTACCAACCCACTCCCCTGACCACCTCGGTCGTGGGCTCGCACACGCACCCAGGCTGGCTGGACCTGGCGGTGGCGGCGGCCGAACGCGGGGAGCTGGGCCCGCGGGACATCCGCGAGTTCGGTGACGATGCGGTCGATACCGCTATCCGTGACCAGGAGGACGCCGGAGTCGATGTCGTCTCGGAGGGCGAGATGCGCCGCGTGGGCTTCTTCACCGCCGAGTTCTACCGCCACCTCACCGGGGTGAGCCCGCTCGAGCCCGAGCGGCGCCTTGGTCCGGCGGGCCACGACCAGCAGCACCGCTTCGAGGTCTTCGAGGCCATCGAGGCCCCGAACGGGCTGGGCGTGGTGGAGGAGTTCGAATACGCCCGCACCCGGACCACACGGCCCATCAAGGTCACCATCCCGGGGCCGTTCACGCTCTCGGGCCGTCTCTCCTATGGCCCCGGAGAGGTCTACGCCGATCGCATCGCGGCGGCACGTGCCTTCGTGCCCATCCTCGCCGCCGAGTTCGAGGGGCTGGTCGGAGCCGGTGCCACGTACATCCAGATCGACGAGCCGTCGCCGGCCATCCACCCCGAGGCTTCCGACGAGTTCGCGGCGCTCTTCAACGACGCCGCGGCTGCGGTGCAGGGCCGGGTCACGCTGGCGGCACACCTCTGCTTCGGCAACTTCTACGGGCGGCCGCTGTCGCGACGGCTCTATCGACCGGTGCTCGAGCAGGCCCTGGCCTTCGAGGTCAGCGAGTTCGTGCTCGAGTTCGCCAACCGTGAGATGGCCGAGCTGGACGTGGCCGCCGACATCACCGCTGCCGGGCGGCACCTGTCGGCCGGCGTCATCGACGTCAAGAACTACTACCTCGAGACGGCCGACGACGTGGCCTGGCGGATCGATCGGCTGCTGGAGGCGGGCGTGCCCGAAGCGCAGCTCTCGGTCGTGCCCGACTGCGGCTTCAGCCAGACCGCACGCTGGGCCGTGAAGCCCAAGCTGGCCGCCATGGTCGCCGGCCGCGACGTCGTCCGGGGCCGCTCCGCATAGCACCGACCCACCGCGTGCGGCGAGTGCTGTCGTTCGCGTGCGGCGGGTGCCGTCGCTCATCGCTGGCGGCTGTCCCGTGGCTGGTGCCGATCGACCGGCGGACGGGCACTCCCTGATCGCTGGTCCCACCAGCAGGCCCATCCGACGCCTGAGCGCGGGCGCTGGGGCATCCGGCCGGTCGAGTGGCACCGGTCATGGGACAAGCCGACCCCGGGGAGCCGCGCCGACGCCGCGC
Organism: uncultured Chloroflexia bacterium; assembly: GCA_963714675.1. Taxonomy (GTDB): domain Bacteria; phylum Chloroflexota; class Limnocylindria; order Limnocylindrales; family CSP1-4; genus JAFMJV01. The sequence continues at coordinate 54,604 of CAVQPG010000001.1, forward strand.
GAGTGGGCGAGGCCAGCCGGGTGACCGCAAGCCCTGTCAAATCCGCGCCTTGCGCTTCGAAGCCGCATCCGTGAACAGGGAGCGCCGCCCATGACGAAGGGCCGGCCTCGTCGGGCCGGCCCTTGCCGTTCTGTGATCCGCGGCGGGGTGGCCGCGATGGGATCGCTGGTGGCGAACCGCCAGCGACTACTCGCCGCCTGGAGTGACCTCGACCTCGCCCTTGACGAAGTCGGCGCCGAAGAGATCGACCTCGTCGCCGAGCAGCGCCCACGCGGCCTCGGTCAGGTCGGTGCGCACCGCGTCATCGCCGGGGGGCTCGCTGATGAGACCTGCGTCGAGCATGATCTGCACGGTCGTGTCGTAGGTATCCTGCGGCACGGCACCGATACCATCGGGGGACGGCCAGATGAGCGGGTTGATCTCGTTCATCATCCAGCGCTGGTGGCCCATGCCCAACGTCGAGCCGGCGTCGACCGTGAACTGCACGCAGTCCTCGGGGTTGTCGCGGCAGAACGCCCAGCCCTTGTAGGCCCCGGCCAGGAACTTGGTAGCGATCTCCTCGTTGCCGTCCTCGGCGAGCCAGCTGGCGCGCGCGTGGATGGCGTCCTGGAGCATGGCTGTGCCCACCTCGTTGTAGTCGATGACCACGAGATCCTCGGGCTGGTACAGCTCGCCCGTGTCGGGGTTCACCGTCTCGAGCACCTGGGCGTACTCGTTGTAGGTCATGGCCTCAGCCGCATCGACCTCGCGGTTGAGCAGCAGCGACATATCGAACGGCTGGATGACCCGCTCGAAGTCCTGACCCGGCTCCAGGCCGGCCGCTCGTGCGGCTGCGGTCACCTCGAACTCGTTGCCGAAGTCCCACACGCCGATCTTCTTGCCGGCGAACTCCTCGGGCGAGTTGACGGGCGCGTCAGCCCACGACACCGAGAGCGTGCCCGAACGCTGGAAGGTCTGGCCGATGTTGACCAGGTCCGAGCCCTGGTCGCGGACGGCCAGCACCCGCGGCACCCACGAGACCGCGAACTCGGGACCGGTCGGCAGCGAGCCCTCGACCTGCGGTGCGACGTCAGGACCGCCATCGACGATGGTCACGTCGAGGCCCTGCTCCTCCCAATAACCGAGCGCGTCGGCGGCGAAGTAGCCGGCGAACTGCGCCTGTGGCACCCACTGGAGGACGACGCTCACCGGCGTCAAGTCCTGCGCGGCTGCAGTACCGATCGAAGATGCGACGAGGAGACCGGCTGCTCCCATGGAGATACCGACGTTCCGTGTCCTGCTCATTCACCCACCTCTGTTGCGGACTGACCCCTGACCCGACATCCGGGCCAGGATGGTGCCCTCCTCTATTGGACGCGCGAACCATAGCGCAGAAAGGCGCAGTAATCGAGTGGGAGAATGGCGGCGGTCGGGTTGCGCCGGCCGGTCGCACGGTTGCGGTCTCGTGCCCTCAGCGCGTGAGAGACGTCTATTCGGGCGTGTCGTGGATGTGCCAGTACCAGGGGATGACCGCACGCTCGATGAGCGTGACCGCGACGTAGGCGAGGATGGCCACGGTCGCGCCGATGATGATCGCCGCCCAGGCCACGTCGAACTTGCCGCCACTGATGGCCTGCAGCACGACCCGACCGAGCACGTTCGAGGTACCCCCGAAGAACTCGCCCACGATGGCGCCGATGAAGGCGAGCGTGGTGCCGACCTTCAGGGCCGTGAAGAAGAAGGGCAGCATGTGGGGCACGCGCAGCTTGCGCAGGACCGTCGTGTCATCAGCGGCATACGAACGCATCAGCTCGAGCTTGGCGGGGCCGACCTCGACGAGGCCGCGGGTGACGTTGATGACGATGGGGAAGAACACCAGCAAGGCCGCCATCGACATCTTCGAGAGCGGGTTGAGCACGCCGAACCAGTTGTTGAGGATGGGTGCGACCGCGATGATGGGGATGGTCGAGGCGCCGATCGCCAGCGGCAGCAGGACATCGCGGGCGATGGCCCAGCGAGAGGTCAGGAAGCCCACGGTGAGGCCCGCGACGGTGCCGATGACCAGCCCACCAAGGGCTTCGATGACGGTGGCCAGGGCCGAGGACGAGAGCAGATCCCACTCCCGGAAGAGCGCGCTCCAGATAGCGGTCGGCGTGGGGATGGGATTGAAGAAGCCGCCCCCGCTGGCCCAGGCCTCCCAGGCGATGATGACCGCGACGAAGACGATGATCGGCGGCGCCCAGTGGCGCAGGCCGCTGCTCAGCGCGGATGGCACCGGGGAGCGAGCGCGGCTGGTGGACGCCGTCATCCGAAGGAGCTGTCCGAGCGCGCGCGAGCAGCGAGGTCCTTGCCGCCATCGGGCCGACCACGGATCGCTTCGCGCACCTCCGTGACCAGCTCGTAGTAGCGGTCCGCCTCGCGCGTGCTGTCATCACGTGGGTAGGGCAGGTCGACCTCGATGGTTTCGGCGATGCGGCCCGGACGCGGACTCATGACCACCACGCGTGAGGACAGGAACACGGCCTCGGGGATGGAGTGCGTGACGAAGATGATGGTCGTCTGGGTCTCACTCCAGATGTCGAGCAGCTCGGCGTTGAGCCGCTCACGGGTCATCTCGTCGAGCGCGCCGAAGGGCTCGTCCATGAGCAGCAACGATGGTTGCAGAGCAAGCGCACGGGCGATGGCCACGCGCTGCTGCATGCCGCCCGAGAGCTGATGGGGATAGTGCTTGGCGAAGCCGCCCAGCTCCACCAGCTCGAGCTTCTCGGCCACGAGCGCGTCGCGCTTGCCCTTGGGATAGCCGGTGACCTCCAGCGGCAATCGCACGTTGGCCTCGACGGTGCGCCAGTCGAAGAGCACGGGCGCCTGGAAGACCATGCCGTACTCGCGATCGAGCCGGGCCTGGGTGGCGGGCTTGCCGTTGACCTCGACGGTGCCCTCGGTGACCGGGATGAGGTCCCCGACGGCACGCAGCAGCGTGGACTTCCCGCAGCCCGACGGGCCGATGAGTGAGATGAACTCCTGCTGTCCGACCTCCAGGTCGATACCCGTGAGCGCGACCGTGGGCTCACCGTCCTTGACGGGGAAGACCTTTTCGACACCGGCCAGGCGAACGGCCGGTACGACTGCTTGTTCCATGGACGTCACGCTCCCTTGGCCGACGCGGAGCCGGACTGACCACCCGGCGAGCGCGCGCCGCGCTGACGGGTGCTGACGACCTCCGCGATGCGGACCATCACGAAGAAGAGGATGCCGGTGAGGGCGGCGATGAGGATGGTGGCCCACAGCTTCTCGGGGCCGGAGATGTACTGCTGGTTGAAGTTGATGATGGCGCGGCCGAGCCCATCCTTCACGCCGCCCGGGCCCTCGCCGATGATGGCGCCGACGATGGCCGCCGCAGCCGCCACCTTGAGGGCCGTGAAGAAGTAGGGCAGCGAGGCTGGCAGGCGCACCTTGCGGTAGATGTCCCACTTGCTCGCCGCGAACGAGCGCATCAGTTCGAGCGAGCGCGGGTCGGGCGATCGCAAGCCACGAGCCTGGGCCACGGTCACCGGGAAGAAGGTGAGGTAGACCGCGATGATGATGACCGAGGTGGCGCCACGGCCCGCAGCGGCTGCGATGATGGGCGCGAGAGCCACGATGGGGATGGCCTGGCTGGCGATGACGTAGGGCATGAAAGCTCGCTCGGTCAGTCGCGAGTGCACGAAGATCGAGGCCAGCGCGACGCCGACGAAGGCGCCGATGGCGAAGCCGAGGACGGCATTGCGCCAGGTGGAGAAGGCAGCGCCGACGAGGTAGATGAGCAGCGAGTCATCCTGGTTGCGCTGCACCGGCTGGGACAGTGCGTAGAAGATGTCCCACACGTGCGGCAACTGCAGGTCGCTGGCCTGGATGAGGTGGAACGGCGGCTGGTGGAAGTAGTCCCGTCCGGTGCCGAGCACGTTGTCGAACCGCCACGGATCACCGAAGAGCCACTTGAACAGTTCCCAGACCACGAAGACGAGGGCGAAGAAGATGATGAGGGCAAGGGCGGTTCGCGTCAGCCGGCCCAGCGGTGAGGTCCAGCGGCCGACGATGGCCTCGGCGCCGGAGCTGGAGCCCTTGGCGATCTCGTCGGCCGTGCCCTCGAAGTCGAGGGTCTCCTCGATGGCCTCGGCGTTCGAAAGGTCATCGCGCTCCGTACTCCACGAAGCGGACGCATTCGGCCCCAGGGCGCGATAGGGCATCGGCTTGCGCCGCTCTTCGGTCGCGGTGGGGTCTTCGGGCGAGCCGGCTGGCTTGCTCCGATCCTTGCCCTCGTCGCTCATGCCATGCTCGTGTGCGAGCCCCCGCGTCGCACGCTAGGCGCGCACGGCCTTGTCGGCCAGCTCGAGGGCGCCGTCGATGATGTCGAAGCCTTCGGCCATCTCTTCCTCGCTGATGGTCAGCGGCGGGTTGGTGTGGATCATGCCGAAGCGCAGGAAGGTGAAGAGCCCATGCTCCTTGAAGTAGGCGCCGATAGCCTTCATCTCGTCGCTGGTGCCGTTGTACGGCGCCATCGGCTCGTAGGGGTCGTGGCTGCGCACCAGCTCGATGATCCCGAACATGCCCTTGTTGCGCGTGCGCCCCACGCTGGGGTGCGACGCTGCGAGCCGACGATGGTGCTCGGCCATGACCTCGCCCATGCGCCTGGCCCGGGCGATGAGGTCGTCCTGCTCGTAGACGTCGATGACCGCGAGGGCCGTGGCACAGGCCAGCGCGTGGCTGTTGTAGGTCAAGCCACCGATGAAGGGCTTGGTGGCCCAGGTGTCGGCGATCTCGCGGCTCATGCCCACGGCACCGAGCTGCACGTACGAGGAGGTCAGGCCCTTGGCGATGGACATGAGGTCGGGCACGACGCCCCAGTTGTCCACGGCGAACCACTCGCCGGTGCGGCCGAAGCCGCTCATGACCTCGTCGGCGATGAGCAGGATGCCGTGCTGGGTGCAGATGTCTCGCACGCCCTGCATGTAACCGTCGGGCGGGATGAGGATGCCGTTGGTGCCGACGATGGGCTCCATGATGAAGGCCGCGATGTTGGCCGGGCCCTCGTACATGATCACGTCTTCGAGCTCGCGCAGTGCGACATCGATGGGCTCCGGATCGGGCTTCCCCCACTTGTGGAAGTCGGGTGCGCGGACGATCCCGGAGATGCCGATCTCGGCGCCCCAGCGGCGCGGGTCGCCGGTGGCCACCATGGTGGCGCCGGAGGCACCGTGGTACGAGCGGTAGCGGGCGAGGACCTTCTGCCGTCCGGTGTAGTGGCGGGCGATCTTGATGGCGTTCTCGTTGGCCTCGGCACCGCCGTTGGTGAAGAACCAGACCTCGAGGTCGCCGGGCGTGATCTCGGCCAGCTTCTGCCCCAGCCGAGCGCGCGGCTCGGTAGCGGTATAGGGGTGGACGTAGCAGACCTTCTGTGCCTGGGCCGCGATGGCGTCGATGACGCGCTGGTCACCGTGGCCGATGTTCACCGACATCAGCTGGCTGTTGAAGTCGAGGATGCGGTCGCCGTCGGGCGTGTACATGTAGACGCCCTTGGCGTATTCGACGGGCATGGGCACGACCGCGTCCTGGGCCACCCAGTCGAACATCGTGTGCTTCTTCGAGAGCGCCGACATCTCCTCGGCACTCATGAACTCGCGGCTCTCCTCGACCATGCCTCACCTCGGTTCCACCGCGCGCGACCTCGGGAGCGGATCTGGATCCCCGCGAGTGTCGCTGCGCCGGTTCGTGCGCGGACTATGCCACGGGCAGGGGCTCACGTGGGTGCGGGGACGACCGATCAGGCCAACCTGTCCTCGATCGCGCCTGAGGTGTAACCGCGTGGCATCCACCGTGCGACCGACCGATCCGGAGAACGCTTGGCGCTATCGCCGGTCGCTGCCCGAGGCCAAGATCTCCGCTCGCAGCCAGTCTGGCGGCTGCACTCGCGAGACCTCCAGTGTCGGGCCACCGACGGGCGTCCGAAGCGCACCCGTGTCGGGCGCTGCGGTCTGCTCCTCGTGTTGGCCGGCCGCGAGCGCGAGCATGATCACGACCAGCAGGACCACGCCGACCAGCGCCGCGGCCAGCAGCAGGCGACGACCAGCCGACTCGGGCTCAGCCTGACCCGGCCACTTCTATGCGCGCAGGCCGCGGCCGCGCTCCTCGTCAGCGAGGCGATGCGGCACGGTCTCCTCGAGCAGGCGCTGCGAGCCGCGATCGAGCTGGTCCATCAGGCCACCAGCGTGCACCGTTCGCGGCCGCGACTCAAGCGGCGGACGGCCTCTCCGTCTTGACAGGCGACGGCCCCGTGGAGGGCGGAGCGGACGTCGATGACTCCGCGGTGGCGGGGTCTGTGCTCGGGGATGGCCCTGAGGGATCGTCGGGAGCGGCGCAGTCACCCACGAGGACCAGCATGATCGCGACAGAGATCAGGCCCAGGGCGCCAGCCGCGCCGAGCCACGTACGCGGACGCTTCGGTGGACCCCCAGGATCCTGCCGCAGCTCACTCTTGACCAGCTCCTCCACGGATCGCTGGCTCAAGCCTCGACCCCACATACCCCTATCGCCTCGAACCACGCTGCGAGTCGACCACATGGTGGGCATCACCCCGTATGGCCTCAAGGGTCCGATGGCCCCAAGCCATGAGGCTCAGGCCGATTGCAGGTACCCGTCCTCGAAGAGGACCTCGATGACCGGGGAGCCGGCCGCGAATGCCTCGACTTGATTCGGCCGGTTCCAGGCCCTGCAGGCGGTCTCGACGACCGACCGACGCTCGGCTTCCTCGGTGACGATGCGGGCGGTCCCGGGCAGGTCGGCCACGGGGCCACGCTTGAGGTGGAACGTGAGTCGCGGATCGGCCTTGAGGTTGGCGAGCCAGCCACGGGTGCCAGGCAAGCCGGTGATGTAGACGCGGCCGTCCACGTTGAAGAAGACGATCTCGATGCGCCGGGGCTGGCCGGAAGAGCGCCCGGTGGTGGTGATGTCGATGATGCCGCCCTGCGCCAGAGCGTGGGCGACGCGGTCGTGGTCGGTCATGGTCTACCTGTGCGAAATGAGAGCGACAGGATACTGGGTGGGAGTATCTCCCGACAAGGACACCCCGTGCCAGGCCGGTGCCGCTGCTAGCATCCATCGATGCCCACTGACGCCCGTCGAGTGGTCTATCGACCGCCACGTTTCGAGCTCGAAGAGATGGCTGCCCGCGCCACGGCCTTCCGCGTGGAGATGGACGGCCGGCGCTCGGTTCGTGCCTTCAGCCCCGACCCGGTGCCGCGGCGCCTCATCGAGGAGGCCATCATCACGGCCTCGACCGCGCCCAGCGGGGCTCACCAGCAACCGTGGACCTTCGTGGCCATCAGCGACCCGGAGATGAAGTGGCGCATCCGCGTCGCGGCCGAGGCCGAGGAGCGCCGCTCCTACGAGAGCCGCATGTCGGAGGAGTGGCTCGAAGCGCTCGTGCCACTGGGTACCGACTGGCAGAAGCCCTACCTCGAGATCGCGCCCTGGCTGGTGGTGCTCTTCGAGCAGGTCCACGGCACCTACCCCGACGGCACCCACAAGAAGCACTACTACGCGCGGGAGTCGGTGGGCATCGCGGCCGGGATGTTCATCACCGCGGTCCACCACATGGGCCTGGCCACGTTGACGCACACGCCCAGCCCCATGGGCTTCCTCACCACCATCCTCGAGCGGCCGCGCAGTGAACGGCCGTTCGTGCTCTTCCCGGTCGGCTACCCCGCGGATGACGCGACCGTGCCCGACCTGCAGCGCAAACCGCTCTCGGGGGTGGCGGTCTTCGATCCGCCGCTGGCCGATCCGGACGAGGACGAGTAGCGGGGCCAGCGTTCGGCCCTCGAACAGCGGCTACTCGACGGCCGTCTCGTCCTCCAGCTCGCGACCGATCTCCTCGGTGCGTCGGTAGGCCGCGAAGACGGCCTCGGAGAGGACCGTTCGGAGCCGCCCCTTCTCCATCTCGGCGATGGCGGCGGCCGAGGTGCCGGCGGGCGACGTGACCATGTTGCGCAGGTAGGCGGGATGGTCGCCACTTTCCTTGGCCAGGAGCGTGCCCCCCAGCAGCGTCTCGATGACCAGGTCGTGGGCGATGTGGCGCGGGAAGCCCAGGTGGACGGCCGCGTCGATGAGGGCCTCCATGACCATGAAGACGTAGGCCGGGCCGGTGCCGCTGACGGCCGTCGACATCGAGACGTACTTCTCGTCTTCGACCTGGATCTCCTTGCCCAGGCTCGAGAGCAGGGCCGCGGCCTGCTCGCGCTGCAGCTCGGTGACCTGCTCCGTGGCGCACCAGACGGTCATGCCCTTGCCCAGCTGGGCCGGCGTGTTGGGCATGGCCCGCACGATGGCATCGTGGCGCATGGCGTTGCCGAGGGCCTTTGTCGTACAACCCGCGAGGATGGAGATGACCAGCTGGTCCGGGCGCAGTACCGACGAGAGCTCGCGTCCGACTCGGAGCAGCATCTGGGGCTTGATCGCGAGCACGACCACGTGCGCCCCCGCGATGGCTTCGCTGTTGGAGCCCGTCGTACCGATGCTGTACCTGGCCTCGACCGCTTCGCGGCGCTCGGCGCGCGGATCGCTCGCGACGAGCTGGGCGGCCGCGACATGCCCACCCGAAAGCAGGCCGGCGATCATGGCTTCCGCCATCGCGCCGGTGCCGACGATCGCGATGGTCGCTTCCTTCAGTGGTGACACGCTCGCGAGTATAGGCGGCGCGGCCCTCAGGACGCGGGTGCCAGCGCCTCCAGCGTCGCGGTCGGCAGATCCCTGCCGTCCGTGCCCAGCGGGATGACCGCCACGTGATCGGCGCCGGCGGCGTGGAACTCGGCGATCCGTGCCCGGACCTGCTCGGCAGAGCCCCAGGCCACCAGCGAGTCGACGAGTCGATCCGAGTAGGGCGGCTCCCAGTCCGCGGGCCTGAAGCCCTGGGCGGTCAGGCTGCGTTGATAGTTCTCGGCGCGACAGTAGGGCTGCATCCACGTTCGAGCCGCGGCACGAGCGGGCTCGGCGGCTCCGACGACCGCAGCCAGGGCGGTGGCGATGATGGGTCGAGGTCGATCGACGGAGGCAGCGCCGTCGAGCACCTCACGCATCCAGGCGATGCGCTCGGCGCTGACGAAGAACGGCAGCGTGCCATCGGTGGCCGTCGCCGCCAGCTCGAGCAGACGGGGGCCGAGGGCAGCGATGAGCACTGGTGGCTGGGTCGGTGTCCCATCCGGGTCCTCGATGACGGGGCCGCGGTAGGGCATCTGCTCGTAGGCCTCGAGGTACTCACGCATGCGCGTCAGAGGCTTCTCGTAGGTGTGCCCGCGCAGTTTCTGCACGAGGTGGACATGGGAGACGCCGAGCCCCAATACGAAGCGGCCGCCGGTCAGCTCGTGGAGGGTCATGGCACCCATGCGCGAAGCCATCGGGTCGCGCCCGAAGATGTTGACGATGCTGGTGCCGAGCGTCATCGAACCTGAGACATCAGCCACGGCCGCGAGCTGCGCGAAGGGGTCTCGGCCGGAGCCTTCTCCGACCCAAAGAGCGCCGTAACCGAGCTCGGCAGCACGGGCCACGGCCGGGCGCAGCTGTGCCACCGGGGTGGAACCGACGAGCCCCCAGATCCCGAGCGGGCCGATGAGCGTTCGTGTGTCAGTCATGGCCAGAGTCTATTCCGGAGCGACAGCCTCGCCGTAGACGAAGGCGCGGCGGGTGCCCGCGATCTCCACTGGTCCGAAGCCCTGCGCCACGAGGTGGCCGCCGAGGGCCTCCGCGTCCCAGGCACGCAGTTCACCACCGGGGCCATCGAAGACCTCGTTGCCCTGCGCCTCGACGAAGACGAACGAGCCGCCCGGTCGCAGCCAGGAGGTGACCGTGGCCAGGCGCGCATCGAACGTCTCGGGCCGATCCTCGCGACCGAGCAGGTAGGCCGCGAAGACGACGTCCACGCGCTTGTCCGGACGCGCCAGCGGATCGCGCTCGTGCACGTGAGCCAGGAGGCCGTGGGCCATCAGCCGCGTGCGCGCCGCATCGAGCGAGGCGCCGTCGCTGTCGTAGACCCACAGCTCGCCCTTCTCCGCAAGCAGGGCCGTCCACCAGCCCATGCCCGCACCCAGCTCGACCAGCGTGCCACGCAGGCCGAGCCCATCGAGCCAGCGGGTGACCTCTTCGAGCTCCATGGTCCAGGGTCCATCGTGGATCGGGCCGCGAGCGTAGCGACCCCGGCGCAGGTACCAGTCTTCCCAGTCACCCGGTGGACCGGCGATTCCCGCAGCGTCAGCGGCCGCGGCAGCTGCACGGTCTCGCAGCGCGGTGCGCAGCCGGCTGCGCAGGAACCCGTTGTCGTCGGCCTTGGCCAGGCAGTCGGGACAGAGAGCGGCCCAGCCCTCAAGGTCGTCATCGAAGCGCGTTTCCCACGCGCGGCCACACCAGAGGCAGTCGAAACGCCGTCGGAAGGGCATGGCTTCAGTGTCTCAGGGCTGGCCAGCTTCCGGATCGACGGCGGATCTCCCAGCGATGCCGATGGGCGCCAGCGGGCGCCAGGCCTCGACCGGTCCAGCACCGGCGAAGATCTCCGGGTAGCACAGCTCGGCAAGCACCGCGATGCCCTCGACCACGCGCGGACCGGGTCGATCGAAAAGGCCCGCACCATCGACCGCGAAGAACTCGCCGTCGCGGACGGCCGACAGCTCGTCGAACCAGGGTGGCAGCGCCACCGACTCGAGGGCCGCCTCAGCGCCGGCAGCATCCGTATCTCGCAGCGCCAGCACGAGCACCTGTGGATCGACCTCCTGCACCTGCTCCCAAGTCGTGGGAGAGGCCGCGTCCCCTTCCCTGCCGAGCAGCTCCCAGCCACCGGCACGACGGACCATCTCGGGCACCCAGCGGCCTGCAGCGCACAGCGGATCGAGGCTCTCGATGACCACCACGCGTCGCGTAGCAGGCCCGAAGCTGATATCGATGGCACCGAGGCGCTCGCGCAGCATCTCGACCAGACCGACGGCCTCGTACTCCGATTCGGTATAGGCGCCGACCGTGGAGACGCTGTTGAGGATGCCCTCCACGGTGTGGGCGGCGAGCGCCACCAGCGTGGTCTCGCGTGACATGCCAGCGACGACATCACTGACCTCGCCGTAGTCCACGACGGGACGGTCCTCCGAACCATCGGTGAGCACCAGATCGGGCTCGAGCTTGGCCAACAGAACGCCATCGAGCGAGCGTCCGGCGGCATCGGGATGGGCGGCAGTCACGACCGGCACCTCGAGCGCCTCGGCAGGGTAGTCGCAGCGGTGTGTGCGGCCTACGAGCTCGTTCCCGAGGCCCAGGGCATAGACGATCTCCGTGGCGGATGGCGTGAGGGAGACGATGCGCATGGCGCGGCCATCGTCCCACGCCTCGAGCGACATGTCCCGCGGTGGTGCCCCGCTCGGGAGTGATGCAGTAGGCTTCGGCCATGACCGCTGCCGCGGTCGATGTCCAAGGATCTGGAAGCGCTACGGCGATACGGACGTGGTCATCGACCTCTCCTTCGACGTGCGCCCCGGCGAAGTGCTCGGCTTCCTCGGTCCCAACGGTTCCGGAAAGACCACCACCATGCGCATGATCCTCGATATCGTGCGCCCGGGCCGGGGGCACATCGAGGTCTTCGGTGAGGCGCCGGGAGTGGAGCATCAAGCCCGCGTCGGCTACCTGCCCGAGGACCGAGGCCTGTATCGCGACGTCAAGATCATCGACACGCTGAGCTACTTCGGGGCGCTCCGCGGCATGTCCCGCAAGCAGGCCCACGACCGGGCCATGGCCCTGCTGAACGAGATGGGGCTGGCCGACGCGGCCGAGAAGAAGGCCGCCGAGCTCTCTCGCGGCATGCACCAGAAGGCCCAGCTCATCGCGACCATCCTCAACGATCCCGACCTGCTCATCGTCGATGAGCCCTTCCAGGGCCTCGACCCGGTCAACGCCGACATGCTCAAGGGCGTCGTCCGGGCCCAGAAGGACCGGGGCGCGGCGGTGGTCATGAGCACCCACGACATGGGCGATGCCCAGACGCTGTGCGACCGTATCCTGCTCATCGACCACGGGAAGCGACTGCTTTACGGCACCGTCGACCAGGTGCGTGATGCGTTCAGCGACGGCGCGGTCGAGGTGAGCGGTACGGACATCCCCCGCACGGCGGACCGACTGCAGAGCGTGACGGACATCTCCGAGGTCGATGGTGCGGTGCGCTTCCTGATCTCCGAGGGCGCCACACCGCAGGACCTCTTCCGCGAGCTGGCCACGACCGGTGCCCAGGTGGAGCGCTTCGCGGTGCAGGCCCCCAGCCTCGACGAGATCTTCATCCGGACCGTGGCCGGTGACCCGCGTGCGGAGGCGGTGCGATGAGCCGGGCACAGGGCGACGCGAGTCGCGGCCGCTTGACGGCCCTGGTGGCCCGCCGCGAGTACCTGCGCACCGTGCGTCGGCGCGGCTACATCTTCGGCACCTTGCTCCTGCCCTTGGGTATCGCGGTTCTCATGGGCATCTCGGTGTTCTTCTCCACCAGCGGCTTCGACGTCAGCAGCGAGGCCAGCGGCGCGATCGTGGTGGTCAACGACTCGGACGTGCCCATCAGCGACTTCGAGACCGACCGGGCCAGCCTGCGCACGACCAGCCAGGAGGATGCGGCGGCACAACTCGAGGACGGGGTGATCAGCGAGTACTACGTGGTGCCTGCCGCGTTCCGCGAGGAGGGCGTCATCACGCGTGTCGAGACCGGCGCCGGCCTCGACCTCTCACGACTCGATAGCACGGAGAACAAAGAGGCTCTCCTGCGCTACATCATCCGCAGCGCCTTGCTGAACGAAGCCGGCGTGCCACCCGAAGACGCCGCACGCATCCTCCAGGACGCGACCGTCAGCGTCGTCACCGTGGAGGGCGACGAGGTCTCTGGCGCAGACATCGCGGCCGGCTTCGCGCTGCCCATGGTCTTCGTGGCCATCTTCATGATCAGCATCTTCATGACCAGTGGCTACCTGCTCCAATCGGTCACGGAGGAGAAGGAGAACCGGGTCGTGGAGATCGTGCTCAGCAGCGTCCCGGCCACGCCGCTGATGGCTGGCAAGATCCTCGGCCTCGGCGGGGCGGGCCTGACGCAGGTCGGGATCTGGGTCGGCTCGGCGCTCATCGCGGTGCCGCTGCTCTCGAGTCAGATCCCGGACCTGGGCCCGATCGAGCTCGACACCACGATGCTGATCCTGGCCCTCTCCTACTTCGTGCTGGGCTACCTGGCCTTTGGCGCCATCTTCGCCGCCATCGGCGCCATCGCCCCCGGCAACCGAGAGGCCCAGCAGTACTCGGGCTTCCTCGGATTCGCGGCGGCCGTGCCCTTCATCGTCTTCTCCGTGTTCCTTGCCGATCCCCTGTCACCGGTGGTGTACGCGCTGGCGCTGTTCCCGCTGACCGCGCCGACATCGATGCTCATCGTGCTGGGCATCTCCGAGCAGATCCCGTGGCCGCTGGTGGGCGCCTCGCTCACGAGCCTGACGCTGTTCGCGTTGCTCGCGACCTGGGCCTCGGCCCGGATCTTCCGTGCCACCGTGCTGCTCTATGGCGTACGACCCTCACTGCAGCAGCTGGTCAGCGCCGTCCGCTCGCCACGCTGACCCGTCAACACGAAGGCGAGAGCGCCCGGACATGAGCAGACCCCGCGCCGCGGCGGGGTCTGACCCGGGGATGGAGCGGCCCCGGAGTCCGGGGCTGTACGTCAGGCCGGCTTGAGCTCGTTGATCATCGCGCGCGCCGCGTCCTTGTCCTGGAACCAGAGCGCGTTGACCTCGGTGTACTTGGCCTGGTCGGCGGGCACGCTGTCCTCGGGGTAGATCGCCGCGACTGGGCACTCGGGCTCACAGGCGCCACAGTCGATGCACTCGTCAGGGTCGATGTACAGGGTGCGGTCCACACCCTCATCGAAGTGGATGCAGTCCACGGGACAGACGGCCACACAGGCCTGATCCATCACGTCGACGCATGGCTCGGCGATGGTGTAGGTCATTGACGCGCTCCTTCGCTCTTGTTCCTCCGGGAGAGGCCCGGGTTGGGGTCGGTACGTAGCCCGCTCATCCTACCCCGCGATTCGGCGCGTGTGTGTGCGTTATGGACCGGTCCGGGGGTGCGGTTCGTCCCGGAATCCCAGGGCGGCTGGCGAGGCCCCGCCGCCCCATGGGATCAGGCGCTGATCGAAGCATCGCGCATGTCGACGCGACCGATCATGCCCTTCTCGATGTGGCCGGGGATGTGGCACAGCAGCGAGAGCTGCTCATCGCTGGGCACCGCGTAGTCGACGCTGGCCTGCTGGCCTGAGCGGAGGTAGACACGCAGCCCGCCGGTGCCGGGCGGAACGCTCGCAGGCGGCGCCGTGGCCAGCAGGTTGGGCGGCGTGGCTGCTGCGTCAGCTGCACTCCAGGCCTGCTGCACAGCGGCGTCGCCGAGGACGAAGTCGTGGACCTCGAGGCCGGCGTTGAAGACCGTGAAACGCACGGTCTCGCCGGGCACCAGCACCACCGGCGTGGGATCGAAACGGTAGTCGCGCATGATGACCGTCACCGGGCGCGGCTCCTCGGCCGTGCCTGCGGTCGTCGATCTCGACGTCGGGCGGCGGCTCGCTGGGGCGTTGCATGCCGATGAGCACGAGCGTCGTGGCCACGATCGCGAAGACGACGACCACCACGACGGGCGCTCGGGAGACGGGTTGCTGCACCGGCGCAGCGTAGCCGCTCTCCGGCCGATCGGCCGCGGCGCCGGAGCGCTATCGTCGCGCCATGGCCCCCGACGACGAACCCACGGCTGCCCTGACCTCGCGCGCGGCGGTCATCGCGACCCTGCTGCTCTTCGGCGCCATCGTGCTGCTCGCAGCCCTGACGCAGTTCTGATCCCCGCGCGCGGCCGCGACGCCCGGTAACTCCGGGGATGGGCCGCAAGAGCGGCCCTGTCCCTGCTTGTCTACAGCCGTCAGCGTCAGCTGACACCCCAGCGGACGGGCGCCGTCAGGATCGGCTCGGGTGCGGCCGCGATGAGCTCCGCCCCGACGAACGCCAGGACGAAAGCCATCACCGCGAGTGCCACGGCCAGCGCCAGGAGCATGGGGGTGCCGATGGAGCCCAGGCGCTGCTGGAGGTAGATGAGGAGTCCGCTGGTGGTATGCATGGTCGCCGTCCTTCTGTGCATCGGTGGATCGATGCAGGGAGGCTAGGAACAGCGCTTTCGGCGACGCTTGGCGACCACTTCACCGCGACTTAGCCGGATGTGGACAAGTCGCGCATCGACGCCCGGACAGACCGAAGGCGCCTTCCTCGCGGAAGGCGCCTTCCTGGCGTTGCCTGTTCGCGGCCGAAGTGGCCGCGGCGCTTGCCTAGCGGCGAGCGCGGAAACAATCGTTGCAGTAGACCGGGCGGCTGCCGGTCGGCTGGAACGGCACCTGCGCCGTCTTGCCACAGTCAGCACAAACCGCGTCGTAGAGCTGACGCGGGGGACGGTCGTACCCGCCGCCACCGCCACCGTAGCCACCGCTGCTGCCGCCGTAGCTGCTGCTGCCGCCGCCGTAGCTGTCATCACCGTAGCCGCTGCCAGCGTTGCGCTGGGCCTTGCGGGCCTGGCGACAGGTCTTGCAGCGCTTGGGCGAGTCGGTGAAGCCCTTCTCGGCGTAGAACGCCTGCTCTGACGCGGTGAACGTGAACTCCTGTCCGCAATCAGCGCAGACGATCGTCTTGTCCTCGTACACGAACGAACGAACCTCCTAGGTTCCTAAACTCTGACCAGGACCGTTCGAGCGAGATACGGGACCACGTTGGAGCGTTCCTGAGATTACCGACTCGGACTATAGCGACCGCGCACCGAGAACGCTAGGCGTCTATGACCACCAGACCGCACGTATCCACATGCACTTACATGTGTGGCTCGTAGTCGGGGTCCAGGACCCGCTTCGGGTCATCCTCGAAGTCCAGCTTGCAGCCCTTGCCACAGAAGTAATACCTGGTGCCCTCGTAGTCGCTCACGTGCTGAGCATCCTCGATGACGACCTGCATCCCGCAGACGGGGTCGATAGCGGTGCCGCTCGGCGTTTCGTTCTCGTTCATGGCGGAAGTCTACGACCAACCCGTCCATCGGCCCTCGCGCGTATCCTCAATACGGTGAGCGACCGATCGAACCACCCCCGTTCCGACCGCACCCCCGACGATCGCAAGCTGCTCATGCAGCGACCGGTCGCCGACACCTCG
Organism: uncultured Chloroflexia bacterium; assembly: GCA_963714675.1. Taxonomy (GTDB): domain Bacteria; phylum Chloroflexota; class Limnocylindria; order Limnocylindrales; family CSP1-4; genus JAFMJV01. The sequence goes on from CAVQPG010000001.1 coordinate 70,833, forward strand.
TTCCTGGAGTCCGACGCCTGGCGCGCGCTGCGCATCATGGGCGAGTTCATCGAGGGCTTCGACGCCCTCGCACGACTCGGCCCGGCCGTGAGCATCTTCGGCTCCGCGCGCACGAAGCCGGACGACCCCATGTACCAGACGGCACGGGAGCTGGCGGGCAAGCTCTCCGACCAGGGCTTCACCGTCATCACCGGCGGTGGCCCGGGCATCATGGAGGCGGCCAACCGCGGCGCCAAGGAGGCTGACGGCGTGTCGGTGGGACTGGCCATCGAGCTGCCGCACGAACACGGACCCAATCCCTACGTCGACATCGCCCAGTACTTCCGCTACTTCTTCGTGCGCAAGACGATGTTCGTGAAGTACGCACAGGCATTCGTCATCTTCCCCGGTGGTTTCGGCACCTTCGACGAGCTCTTCGAATCGCTGACCCTGGTCCAGACCGAGAAGATCGACCACTTCCCCATCATCCTGTTCGGGAAGGACTACTGGTCAGGGCTCATCGACTGGATCGGATCCGAGGTCGTCCAGCACGGCAACGTCTTCGAGGGGGACCTCGACCTCCTCAAGGTCTCCGATGACATCGACGAGGTCGTGAGCATCATCACCGAGTCGTATCGGACGCGCGATGACGGGTCCGAACGGGAGGACATCTGAATGCGTATCGCGGTCGGCACCGACCACGCGGGCCTGCCACTCAAGCAGATCGTGGTGGCCTGGCTGGAGGAGCACGGCTACGAGGTCGTGGATTTCGGCGTGAACTCGCCTGACAGGGTGGACTACCCCGATCTGGTCGCGCCGGCGGCACGGGCGGTGGCCTCGGGCGACTGCCGCTTCGGCTTCGTCTTCGGTGGCAGCGGCACCGGCGAGCAGATCGTGGCCAACAAGATCAAGGGCATCCGTTGCTGCCAGGCGACCGAGCCGGTGACGGCCGCGCTCTCCCGACAGCACAACGACGCCAACGTCCTCTCGATGGGCGCGCGCATCGTCGGTGAGCAGCTCGCCATCGGCTGCGTCGAGGCCTTCCTCTCCGCGGAGTTCGAGGGTGGTCGTCACGTCGCGCGGGTGGAGAAGATCATGGTTCTCGAGGCAGAGTAGGCCCGCCGTAGGAGCCGTCTGCGTGCTGGCTCGGCGGGGTGCTGCTACTCGCGTGCCGACGTGCGGGCCGGCTCGGCTGCGTGCGCGCCAATCACGTATCCGCCATGTCCATGCGGCTCCGTCACGTTCTTGTGCGTGGCACGTACGTGGCGCACGGTCATGGCAGTCGGCTTGCCTGACACGCACTGCAGCCCGCGCCGGGCGCTTGCCTGCGACATACGTGCCTGATACGAAGGTGCCGCGATCCGCTCCGGATGGCTACAGCTTGCGCTTCGCCTTCGCCGCTCGCCTCCGAGCCTGCGCCTCGCGATAGGCCTTCGTCTTCTCGAGGTACTCGATCGGGTCCGGCATGACGCACGAGGTCTCTCCGGGATCGAACTCGACCTGGCCCATCGCGGCAGCCGTCTCACGGGCCGCGGACTCGAGGGTGTCGTTGCGCAGGCCGATGCCGGTGATGGTGTTGCTCGCGGAGCGGCGGGTCCAGTTGCCGTAGCCCTCGATGCGCTCGGCGATGAGCGCGAGCTGGGCCGCGAAGACCTCGTCGGATACAGCGTCGTCGCTGAGGGCCACGAGGTTCATGAGGTCCCAGCCGGCCTGGGCGGTGCGATCACGATCGGAGGCGATCCAGCGCTGGGCGCGCGCCAGGCGACCAGGCGCGTTAGCGGCGATCTCGACCACGAAGGTGTCGACCAGGAAATAGGTGTCGATATCTGCCAGCCAGGCGTCGAGCTCGCCCTCGGAGACCGCCGAGGGGTCGGCCACCATGCAGGCCAGGAGCCGAGCGTCGGCGTTGCCGCTGGCCCACAGCCGCAGGGCCAGCTGGTGGTCGGTGCCGATGCGCCTGGCCAGCGGGCGCAGGTCCCCGAACTTGACCCCGAAGAGCGGATCGGAGGCGCCGTGGCGCCGATACGTCTTGCGCGTCTGCTCCGTGCCGGCCGCCTCCAACGCCGCCATGGCCTCGTCGAAGGTCAGACTCACGAGTCCGGCATCTCCTGGAGCTGGCTGGCGATCGATTCGGCCCACGTGGCGATCTCGGACCAGGGTCGGAAGTCACCGTCGGGCGCGCGCACGAGCGCGACCAGGGCGCGCTCGCTGATACCCAGGTCGGAGCCCTCGATGCGGCCTGGGAAGAGGCGGTGTCCGCGTGCCCCCAGGCGCTTGACCACGTCTGCGACCTCAGCCGGGTTCTCCAGGGGCTTGGGCGGGTCTCCCACGGGGCCGCTGGAGAAGAGCCACACCGGGAGCCGCTTGAGCTCACCCTCGTGGACCTCCACGAACTCACGCGCGGCGCGCATCCAGTGACCGGAGTAGACGCCGCTGCCGATCACGACCGCGCCGTAGGGGCCAAGGGAAGTGACCTCGTCGATGGGGCTGAGCTCGACGTCGAGCCCGCTCGAACCGATCGAGGCCTCGATGACCTGGCCGATCTCGGTGGTGGCGCCGTGCTTGGAGGCGATGGCGACGAGGACCTTCATCAGGTGGGTTCTCCGTATCGGGGCAAGGCGTACCCGAAGGACGATGGCGACAGGCGGCCTCCCGGCGTAGTGCCGAGGGTACCGTCATCGGTGGGCCGACGGTGGCCACTGTCACAGCCTCGACATGGCCCGGGCCTGACACTCCGCCCAGACCTCGACGGCAGACAAGGATGAGTGATGGCCCTCGGCGCGCGTGGAGCCGCCTCGACCCCGGAAGCAGGCCTCGTGCGCATGCGCCCGGGGCGTGCCCTCGTGGCCATGGCCCGCCCCAGCCAGCTGGCCCTGGTGTGGGCCGTCTACGCTGCGGGCGTGCTGCTCGGCCTCGCGCGTATTGGCACCGCCTCGGAGCCGTGGCCGGTGCTCATGGGCGCGCTGCTGATCGGGGCCGCCGCCGTCTCGGCCCACCTGGTCAACGAAGCCGAGGACGCAGCGACCGACCGCCGGACCGTACGCACCCCCTTCTCTGGGGGCAGCGGTGCGCTCGCCGCGAGCGGACTCGACCCCTCGATCCCGCTCCGTGCAGGCCTGGCCCTGGCCGCCGTGGTGGTCGCTGCCACGTGGCTGGCGTGGGTCGGGTTGGGCCTGCCTGCGCCGGCCGCTACGCTGGTGCTGGCCGGGCTGGCCGGTGCCCTCTTCTACTCGCTGCCACCGCTGGCGGCCATGCGCCACGGCTGGGGCGAGCCCCTCAACGCGCTGCTGGGCGGCCTGCTGTTGCCGCTGGCGGGTGTGGCCGTGGTCGTGGGCTCGGTGGGCCTGGCTGACCTGCTGGCCTTCGCGCCGTTCGCGCTGGTGGTGCTCGCCAGCGTCATGGCCACGGCCTGGCCCGACCGCGAGGCTGATGCCGCGACCGGCAAGGTCACGCTGCAGGTGCGGCTGCGACCGACGACGTTGCGGCGCATCCACGCGGGCGTCTCGGCCGGGTTCGTGGTGGCCACGGCCCTCGTGGCCGTGGCCGGGGCCGCACCGTATGCCCTTGCCGGCCTGGTCGTCGTGCCCGCGCTCGTGATCGGCACCATGGGCTACACGCGACGCCCGTCGCCGCTGCCAAGCGTGGCGGCCATGGTCGGCCTGGTGGTCGTGTCGATGGTCACGAACGCCGTCGGACTGATCAGCGGGTGGGGCACATGACCGGGCACGAAGCGAACGACCTCGCTGTCGAGTACCTGCTCGCGACCCGCCTGGGTGGCCCGGGTGTCGACGAGCTCGCGCGCCGCCTGGCGCAGCTCGATGAGCAAGACCTCCGTCGCAGCCTCGATGACGACGCTGCGCGGGTAGCCTTCTGGCTCGATATCTACAACGCGGCCGTGGTGCGGGCGGGCGCCGTCGACCTGCTCAAGCGCCACGTCCGCTGGCGGCACTTCGCTCGCCGCTCCCTCGTGATCGCCGGGCAGCGACTGTCCCTCGATGACATCGAGCACGGTGTGCTCCGGCGCTCGCGCTGGAAGCTGGGGCTCGGGTACCTCGGCAACCCGCGGCCGGGGCGGTTCGAACGCGCGCACCGAGTGGCCCGGGTCGATCCGCGCATCCACTTCGCGCTCAACTGCGGCGCCACTTCGTGCCCACCGATCGCGGCCTACGAGCGGGCACGATGGGACGAGCAGCTGGAGCTGGCGACGAAGAGCTACCTGCGCACCGAGACCCGCCACGACGGCGACGTCCTGCGCGTGCCCTCGCTTCTACTCTGGTACATCGGCGACTTCGGTGGGCCACCCGGCATCCGACGGATGCTGCGCGAGACCGGCATCGAGGGCTGGTCAGGGCCGCTGCGCTTCTCCGCCTGGGACTGGCGGCCAGCCCCGGACAAGTGGATGGGCGACGCCGGCTGAGGGGAGGAACGGGGTCCCGTCAGCTCAGGTCACAGGCTCCGCCAGGCACCGGCATCACGTGCGGCCTGCCGCCCTCATCGAGGAGGAGCCCGAAGTAGTCGGACTCCCCGTAGTACGTGGTGGGAAGATCCAGCTCCATGTGATGCCGCGGCGGCCGGCCGCAGTCGATCTCGTACTGGGCCACCCCCTCCTCGAAGCGGCGCCGCATCGACTCGCAGTGGTCCGCGACCTCGACGTCGGACATGTCTGCCCAGCCGGACGGTCGATCGGACTGGCCGGGCAAGCCGACGACCAGGGGCAGGTCCGGACAGCCGGTGAGGGCCACGTCGATCAGCGTCTCCGCGGCGGCGATGGTCGCGGTATCCCAGGTCGGTCGTTCGCCCTCGCCACTCAGGCTCCAGCGCAAGCGTCGCTGGGTGAAGTCGACGAGGTGCTCCACCGCTGGCGCGGCTGCCTCGGGCACGTCGTCCAGCTCCGAGAACGCGTCCACCCACACCTGCATCGGAACGAGGGCGTCGACGGCCCAGCGCAGGGGCACCGTGCCCGCAGCCTCGCAGAACGTGCCCGCGTCGTCGAAGCGCACGCCGAACGACTGCAGGTCCACGCTCTCCACCGTCGCAGGGTCGTAGGCGCCGGTGAAGAGCTGGGCCATCGTCACCGGCCGCGGGTCGGCTCCCAGCAGGGCGCAGCCGCTCGCCACCATCGCCAGGGCAAGCCCGAGGGGCGCCATCGAGGTCACGCTGCCGACCATCGAGGCGATGATACTGCCGTCAACGCCAGACGCTTCTAGCGTCGGCGCGACGACCGCACCGTGATGCGCCTCACAGGCGGATCAGCCACGCAGGAGCGTGCGGACGGCCTTGGCCAGCAGGAGCACGGCGAATGCGACCGAGACGACAAGCCCGGCGTCCTGCCACGGCTGACGGATCGGCTTGAAGTCCGTGCCGGCCGCGGTGATCTCGACGTAGCCGAGCGGTCGCGTGAGGGCACCGCCGCCGGCAGCGGAGCCTGTCTCGGCATCGGCGCTGCTGCCGCCACCAGCGCTGCTGCCGCCACCAGCGCCCGTCCCGATGATCACCTGCGCCACGGGGATGACCGTCACCCCGTCACGCTCCACCGGCTCGCCGAAGACGGCCCGCGCGCCCGTGTTCAGGCCGATGGTGCCAGCAACGCGCTCGAACAGCGCCCCCACACCGTCGCGGGCTGCGGACTGGGCGGCCTCGAAGGCCTGTGCCTGCTCGTCGCTCATGCGTCTGGTCCTCCTTCTCGATCGGTCAGCGAACGCGCGATCGTGGCTCTAGCATGACGCCGTGATCGATCCACGCAACCGACCAGCTCTCATCGGCTCCGTCATCGCCGGTATCACGGCCTTCGTGCTGCTGTGGTGGCTGGGGCTTCCCCCGCTCATCGCCTGGATCGGCGGCTGGACGCTGCCGGCCTTCGCCATGTACGGCATCGACAAGCGACAGGCCGAACAGGGCGGCTGGCGCGTACCGGAGGTCCTGTTGCATGGGCTTGCGCTCATCGGCGGCGTCATCGGAGCGTGGGCCGGGCGCGCGGTCTTCCGCCACAAGACCCAGAAGCGGGAGTTCACGCTCGTGCTCATCGTGGCCAGCGTGGCCTGGGCCGTGATCGCCCTGTGGGCCCTGCTGGGCTGACCCCGGCGGCGCCCTTGGACCCGGCAGCGCAGTTCCGAGCGGAAGCGCAGAATCACGGCCATGCGATCCCCACACCGCGCCTTCTTGGCGCTTGCCTTGTCCAGCCTCGTCACGCTCGTGAGCAGCGCTGCCACGCTCGCCCAGGATCCACTCTCGTTCACCGACGTCAACGGCGACCAGGTCGTCATCGAGGACACCAGCAACGTGGCCACCCTTGGCGGCGTCTTCACCGAGACGGTCTATGCCCTGGGCGCACAGGACCACATCGGAGCCGTCGACGCGTCCAGCTTCTACCCACCTGAGGCCCTCGCGGAGAAGCCGAACTTCGGCTACTACCGCTTCCTCTCGGCGGAGCCGGTCCTGGCCCAGGACCCCAGCCTCATCATCGGCAACGAGGAGACCGGTCCGCCGGAGGTGGTGCAGCAGCTGCGCGACGCAGGCGTGCCCATCCTGCTCCTGCCGGACAACAACGACGTGCAAGCCGCACGTGACCTCATCAGCACGCTCGGAGCCATCTTCGACAAGGGCCCGGAGGCGGAGGCGCTCATCGAGCAGCTCGACGCCGACGTGGCTGAGGCAGAAGCGCTCGTGGCCCGGGCCGAGAGCAGCCCGCGCGTGCTCTTCGTGCTGCAGCCGCCTGAGGCGCCGCTGCTCATCAGCGGTGAGATCAGCGCGGCCGGCAACATGATCACGCTCGCGGGTGGCTCTCACGTCTTCCCCGGGTTCCCCGGCTATCTGCCCATGACGCCCGAGGGCATCGTCGAGTCCGCACCGGACGTCATCCTCACCACGGAGGCCTCGGTGGAGCGGCTCGGCGGCTGGGACGCGGTCATGGACCATCCCGGCATCGGCCAGACACCGGCTGCTGACAACGGACGGGTCTACGCCATGGAGGACCTCTACCTCATGGGCTTCGGGCCGCGCACCGGCCAGGCCATCGCCGACCTCGCGCTCCTGCTGCACCCGGAGCTGGAGCCGTAACCCGCGCGGGGCTGCGGCTCGCCATCCTCGCGCTCGTCCTCGTCGCGGCCATCGTGGTCGCGATGGGCATCGGCGCGGTGAGCATCGCCCCGACGGAGGTGCTGGCCATCCTCGCGGGGCAGCTGGGGCTGGACCTCGGAGCCGCCTACAGCGAGCGCCAGGAGACCGTGCTCACCGCCATCCGCCTGCCGCGCGTGCTGGCGACGGCGCTGGTGGGGGCTGCCTGGGCCGTGGCCGGCGTGGCCATGCAGGGGCTCTACCGCACACCGCTCGCGGATCCGGCCCTCGTGGGCATCGGCGGTGGCGCCGCGCTGGGTGCCACGCTCGGGACCGCAGCCGCCGTCTCGCTCGGCATCGTGGCCGGCTACGGCGGCACCGTGCTCGTCATCGCGGCGGCCTTCGTGGCGGCATCGGTCGCGGCCTCGGTCGTGTACCGCGTGGCCTCGTCCTCCGGCCGCGTCGTGGTCGCCACCATGCTGCTGGCCGGGATCGCCTTGACGGCCTTCTTCGGTGCCGTCACGGCCCTGGTGGTGGCCGCTGGCCGCACGCCCGAGCTGGGCTCGGTGCAGTTCTGGACCCTCGGCTCGTTCGCCGGCATCGTCGGGCGCGACGTGGTCGTGGGCGCGCTGCTGGTCATCCCCGCGGTCACCGTCCTGTGGCGCGTGGGACCCCGGCTCGATGCCCTGGCCCTGGGCGCGCCCGAAGCCGGCCATCTCGGTGTCGACGTACCCAGGCTGACGCGCATCGTGAGCGTGGTCTTCGCCCTGCTCACGGCCGTGGCCGTGGCCACCGCCGGCGTCATCGCCTTCGTCGCGCTCATGGTGCCGAGCCTCGTCCGTGGCTGGATCGGCCAGGCCCATCGCGACGTGGTCATGGGCTCGGCGCTGCTCGGCGGCACGCTGCTGGTCGTCGCCGATGTGCTCGCGCGCAGCCTCTTCTCGCCCGCAGAGCTCTCCATCGGCGTCATCACCACCCTCATCGGCGCACCCTTCTTCCTGTGGCTGCTGCTGCGTGACCGGGGCCTGCTGGCCCGATGACCTACCGTGCGATCGAGGTCGCCGTCCGCATCGGCGGAGCCAGCCTGCTCGACGGGGTCTCGGTGGAGATCCAGCCCGGCCAGATCGTGGCCGTGGCCGGGCCGAACGGTGCCGGCAAGACGACGCTGCTGAGCGTCCTCGCCGGTGACCGCCCGCCGTCGGCCGGCGTGGTCACGCTCGACGAACGACCCCTCGACCAGTGGCCCGGAGGGGAGCTGGCGCGACGCCGCGCCGTGATGGGCACCGATCGTGCGGTGGCCTTTGCCTTCAGCGCCGCGGAAGTGGCCATGCTCGGTCGGATGCCGCTGCATGGTGGTGACCCGGACGATGCTGACGATGTCGTGATCGAGGAACTGCTCGGAGCGGTCGATTGCGCGGGTCTGGGTGAACGGGTCTACGCCACGCTCTCCACCGGTGAGCAGCAGCGGGTGAGCCTGGCGCGCGCCGTGGCCCAGGTCACCGATGCCCCCGGTGTGACCCAGCCAGAGGCTCGCTATCTCCTGCTCGACGAGCCCACCTCCAGCCTCGATCCAGCACACCAGCACACGGCCATGCGCCTGCTCCGCCGGGTCGCCGATGGCGGCCGTGGGGTGCTCGCCATCGTGCACGACCTGAACCTGGCCGCCGCCTACGCCGATCGCGTGGTGCTGATGCGTGAGGCCCGGGTGGTCGAGGACGGGACGCCTGCGCAGGTCCTGCGGGCCGACCTGCTGGAGGCGGTGTTCGATATCCCCATGCTCGTCATCCCGCACCCGCAGCTGGCGCACCCCATCGTGATCGCCGAACCGCACGAGGGCTGAGATGCCCGGGCTCGCCGTGGCGTCGGTCGTGGCCCGCTCGCTGCAGGCCCTCGGGTCCCCAACACCGTTCGTCGCATGATCGGACGTGCAGGCACTGCGCGGATGATGGCGGAGGTAGCCAAGTGCGATATCTTGTGTGTGAACCGCCGCCGCGATCGAGGATCGTCGACGCGAGGTGGGTTCTTCCGAGCGGGAGTAGCTCAGTTGGTAGAGCGCTAGCCTTCCAAGCTGGATGTCGCGGGTTCGAATCCCGTCTCCCGCTCCAATCCTCTCTTTCACGCTCGCGGCGACGCGCTTCCAGCCCTTCCACGGTCCCACCCCGGTGACTGCAAGCTCGGCTGGGCGGCCAGACCAGCCAACGTCTCCGGCTCCCGCCTCGTCGGCGTGACCGCGGGAGGGACGTGCCTGTCCTGGGCGGGGCTACTCCACAAGCCGCACGAAGGCGTAGATCCCCTGGATGACGCCGAAGGCGGGCCACATCCCCCAGATGACGACCCAGTAGACAAACCCTTCCTTGCGGAAGCCCATGTCCCGGTCCCACACGAAGATGGGGATGGCCGAGTAAAGGTACGGGACCGAGGCGGCCAGGGCCAGGACGAAGCCCCACTCCCGGCCAAGGAGCATGCCGATGCTCCCGATGATCTGCAGCGGCGCCCACAGGAGCACGTCGGCCCAGGCAAACCCCTGGTTGAAGGCGAAGTAGGCCTTCGGGTCGGTTGAACCGGGGTCGCCTCCGTAGACCATCTCGACCGTCCGGGGCGCACGCGGCCGTACGATCGCGACCAGCTGCAGCGATGCCAGCAGACCGATCAGGACGAGCCCGGCGATGGCCACGACCCACGTCAGCACGGTGACTTCCATGCCACTACCCCCCTCTATTCCCCCAGATCAGGCCAGGTCGGCCACGGCTACGCCGATGGTGATGAGGCCGGCCGCAGCCCACACGCTGAGCATCGCCAGACCGAGCCGGACGCTGCCCGGTTCGCCGATACGGAACCCCCGACGCTGCAGCTCCAGGCGGGTGAGGATGCCGCGACCGGCAAAGTAGACGTACATGCTGCCGCCGATGAGCCCGAGATAGGCCCACGTGGCGTGGCCGGCGATGAGCAAGATCCCTGCCGCCGGCAGCACCCACAGGACTCCTAGGTCCCAGAGCGCCTCACCCCGGATGTCCGCCCAGTAGACGTCCTCGACCGTGTCCTCGCGCTCCACGAGGCTCAGCCGGGCAGCCGTGCCGGGCGCGAACCCTGTCAGGGCCTGGCCGCCCCACGCCAGGAGCCCCAGAACGGCGATGGTGATGCCCCATACCAACTCCACAGCGGCCTCCTCAGACGTACTCGGCGGATCCGCCGGAGCCATGTTTCGTCAGGTCCCCGAGGACCTCATCGCCGCGGACGACTTGTCCTCGCCAGCCGCCTGAACGTATGCCAGCACTTCGTCGGCCTTGGCGACTGGCTGCTCGGTCGATGTCCCCGAGCTCGAGTACATCGGGTGAGCCGTATTCGTGCCGGACGATCGCTTTGATGGTGTCCTCCTCATCCCTCGTCGGCTCAGTGAAGGGGGCCAGCTGCACGCCATCGGCCCCTTCGTCAGGTGCGGGATCGGATGTACCTAGACACCATAGCTGGACGACGAATGCTCGTGCCTCTGAGCACGGTGCCACTGCGCTCAGGCGTTTCGGCCTACCAAGCTGGATGTCGCGGGTTCGAATCCCGTCTCCCGCTCCACCCCTTCAGTTCCCTGCCTCGGCTACCGTCGGTGTCAGTTGGGCGCGGTCGAGCGTAGGATCGGTTGCCTGACGCGGCGCTCAGCCCGTCGGCATCGCGAGGATCGCCTCGAGCGCGGGAGTGGCGCGGTCGAACGTGTCAGCGACCACGTCCGCCGGTGTGCCGAGGGTCTCATCCTGGAGCCAGGCAGCGATGCCGGCCCGCATGATGGCGACCGTGGCGTGGGCCAGGATCCGAGGCCGCGGGTCGGCCGCGATGTCTACACGCAGATCGACCGCGACCTCCCTGGCCAGTTCGTCCTCCCAGCGCACCTGATAGGCCAGACCAGCCGCCATCACCGCGGGCTCCCTCGCTCCGACGCGAGCCTCTGCGCGTACCAGGTCGGGCTCGAAGTAGGCGGCGGTCAGGGCCAGGAGCCCCCGCCGAACGGCAGCGATCGTCGGCTCATCGGGCGGCCCTTCCGCGAGGGCCACATGGAGCGCTTCCAGCTTGCCCGCGGGGTCCACGATGAAGGCCTCGTCCTTGCTCTCGAAGTAGCGAAAGAACGTGCGGCGGGAGACGTTCGCCTCCGCCGCGATGTCATCGATGGTGGTGGCCGCGTAGCCGCGCTCCTCGAACAGGCGCATCGCCGCCCGTGCCAGCGCCAGCCGCGTCTGCAGCTTCTTGCGGGCGCGCAGCCCTGTCGCCTCGGTACCCATGGCCGAAGCGTAGGGCGTCGACACTCTGGTGTCAAAGGACATCTTAGTGTCAAATGGCACTGTGATGTCAATATGTGGGCTGCCAGGATCGTGCTGCGCGGTGGACCGGACCGGACAGGCACCGCGCTCGACAGCTCACTCGAACAGGTCCGACATCTCGAAGGAGGTCGAGATGGCCGCCAGCGTCATCCAACGCGGCGTACCCACGCCTGATTTCTCGGATCGCTACCTCACGCTCGCCCCGCGCGCGCTGCGCGGGGTCCTCGCCAGCCTCGCCCTGGTCATGCTTACCGCCTCGCTCAATTCGACGGCGGTCGGCACGGCGCTGCCCCGCATGGTCAGCGACCTCCGGGGCAACGATCTCTATGCCTGGGTCTTCACCGTCTATCTGCTCACGATGACCGCCACCATGCCGTTGTGGGGCTCCCTGTCCGACCGGTTCGGGCGGCGGCCGGTCCTGTTCACCGGACTCGCCGTCTTCCTGGGGGGCTCCGCCCTGTGCGGGCTGAGCCAGGAGATGTGGCAACTGGTCGTCTTCCGCGGCATCCAGGGCCTGGGCGCCGGTGCCATCGTGCCGGTGTCACTGGCCATCATCGGCGATCTCTTCCCACCCGCTGACCGCGCTCGCTACCAGGCGGCCTTCAGCTCCCTGTTCGTCCTGGCCTTCCTCATCGGCCCCACCGTCGGAGGCGTCCTGACCGATTCCGTCAGCTGGCGGTGGGTCTTCTACATCAACCTGCCCATCGGCCTGTTCGCACTCGCGGTCATGTGGCGCTTCATGCCACAGCTCAAGAGCAGCGCCCAGGTGGCGCGCTTCGACGCCCTGGGGGTCGTCCTGTTCGCGGCCGCGATCGTGCCCCTGCTCGTGGGCATCCGGAATCTGCCCGATGGGACCTTGACCGATCCCACAGTCGGAGGGCTGATGCTTCTTGGTCTCCTCATCGGGATCCTCTTCCTCGCGGTGGAGTGGCGAGCCGAGTCGCCGATCATCCCCGTTCGCCTCTTCCGTGACCGGACGTTCGCGGTCGCATCCGCGGTGGTGCTGCTCGGCGTGGCCGGATTGTTCATCGCGATCGTCTTCCTACCCCGCTACTTCCAGCTGGTCCACGGTGCGAGCGCGACCGAGTCCGGCTGGCAGATCATGACGCTGCTGATGGGACTCATCGTGGGCGCCGTGGGCGCCAGCCAGATCGTGGCCCGGACGGGCCACTGGAAGGTGCCGCTCCTGTCAGCGATGGTCGTCGGCGCCGTCGGCATGCTGCTGCTCTCGGGCCTGCACGCTGACTCGTCCATGCCGGTCGTCTGGAGCGCCATGTTCCTGACGGGCCTGGGCCTCGGACCGATCAGCGCGGTGCTGACCGCGGTGGTGCAGACGACCTCGCCCCCGGCCGTGCTCGGGGTCGCGACCAGCACCCTGACCTTCTTCCGCCAGCTCGGAGCGTCGATCTGGCTGGCGGTGGGAGGCTCGATGTTCTCTGCCACCTTCCGCGAGCAGTTGCCGAACCAGCTGGTCGCGAACGGCGTCCCGGCGGACGTGACCGCGGGCCTCACCACTGGCTCAGGGGCAGTGGCGTCCGAGGGGACGGCCACCGTCGGCGACCTCGGCGCGGCCATCCTCGGCAACCTTCCCGACGAGGCTCGGCCCGCGATCGAGCCGTTCATCGGAGGGATCGTGGCCGGCATGCACGAGGCCTTCAGCCTCGCGAGCGGCTCGGCCTTCTGGCTCGGGATCGGTGCGGTCGTGGCCGCGTTCCTGGTCCTGCTTCCGCTCCCCGAGCAGCGACTCCCGACGGAGCGACTCGCCGAGATGCGGGGTCGAGCTCGGGACGATGGACCCACCCCTTCGACGCCCGATCCGGTGGCGGTGCGGGGCAGCTGACCTGATCGACCCCGGACCTCACTCGCGTGGACGGCCCCGCCTCGATGGCAGGCCGTCCACGCGCTCTGCGGCAGCACCGCTCGGTTCGTGTCGCATCTCCTTGCCGACTTCGCAAGCTGCTGGGTCGGCGAGCCGGTGTCGTCCATCCGGCTGCGAGTCACACCGACGCGGTCACCGGTGCGGACGCGGCGGGGTGGTCATCGCCGAGCGCCAGGTAGAGCTCCTCCTCCTGCGCCATGTGCAGCCGCAGGATGGCGTCCAGCCCGTAGAGCACGCGCCGCAGGTCGTTGAGATCCTCGGGCGCCGGCCCTTCCTCGGGCAGCTCGCCCACCATCCGGTCAGCGAGACGGATGAGGTGGAAGATCTCCGTGTGGGTGCGGTGCAACGCCGAGGTCAGATCGTCGCTCCGTGCCGCTTGTGCGAGCATGGGGAAGATCTCGCGGTCCTCGTGCTCCTCGTGCGGCACCAGCGTCTCGATGAGGAACGAGCGGGCATCGGCCAAGCGTGCCATGGCCTCAGCGGGAGACAGGTCCCCGAGGGCATCCGCGAGGGAGCGCAATCCAGCGATGGCCGGCGCAAGGTCGCGGTGTTCGGCCTGCAGACGCGCACTGAGATCGCCCCAGCCGGGGATCCTCGGTGCGCGCTCGACGCCACCGGTGAGGGCTCGCAGGGCGTTGAGGATGACGATGACGTCGATGGCCTCCTGGACCAGAGCGCCAGCCACCGGCTGCAGGAAGCCCGCCGCCGCGACGAGCATGGCGGCGATCGACAGCCCCATGCCGATGACGACCGACTGAACGGCGATGTGGCGAGCTCGCTGGGCGATCCGGATGCCCTCGGGGAGCCGGTCGAGTCGGTCGACGGTGATGACCACGTCGGCGGCCTCCGAGCTGGCTGTGGCCCCGCGGGCGCCCATGGCCACGCCGACGTCCGCGCCCGCGAGCGCTGGCGCGTCGTTGATGCCATCGCCGACCATGACGAGTACGCCATCGGCCTCCCGTCGCTCCCCGATCACGGCATCGACCTTGTCGGCAGGGGTGCGCTCCGCGAGGACATTGTCGACCCCGATCGCGGCTGCCACGAGGTCGGCCACGCCGTAGTGGTCGCCGGTCACCATCACGACACGTCGCACACCGACCCGGCGGAGCGAGCGGATGACGCGAGGGGTCTCGGGCCTGATGGGATCATCGAGGACGAGGGCGCCCACCAGGACCCCGTCCGCGGCGACGTACACGCTCGTGGCCCCCTCCAGGCTGACGCGACGCCGCACGTCGCGCGCCCAGGGCGGCAGGGACCTCCCGCCGCTCGCAAAGTCGGCGGTACCGGCCAGGACGCTGACGCCAGCGACCGTCCCGGAGACGCCGGCTCCAGGCAGCTCGGTGGCGTCGACGGGCAGTGTCAGCGCCACGCCACGCTCCCGCGCACCGCCCACGATGGAAGCGGCCAGGACGTGGGGCGAGACCTGTTCGAGCGAGGCCGCGAGGGCGAGGACCTCCTCCGGCGTTCGGTCCGGCGCCGTGACCACCTCGGCGAGGCGCGGCCGACCCGCCGTCAGGGTGCCCGTCTTGTCGAAGAGCATGACCCGGGCCCGGGCCAGGGTCTCCAGGGCTCCGCCGCCCTTGACGATGATGCCGCGCTTGGCCGAGCGACTGATACCCGAGACGATGGCGATGGGTGCCGCCAACAGGAGCGGGCAGGGCGTGGCCACCACGAGGACGGCCAGGGCTCGTACGGGATCTCCGGAGACGAGCCAGGCGATGCCGGCGAGGACGAGCGTGAGCGGTACGAAGAGGATCGCGTATCGATCAGCCATGCGCACGAAGGGGGCCTTGGAAGTCTGGGCCTCCTTGACGAGGCGGACGATGCCGGCGTAGGTGCTGTGCTCTGCGGTGGCCGTGGCGAGCAGGTCGAACGGCGCCCCGGCGTTGACGGTCCCGGAGCTGACGGGGTCGCCGGCCTCGCGCGTGGCCAGGCGGGCTTCACCGGTGAGGGCCGATTCGTCGAGGACGGCGGGGTCGCCCATGACCGTGCCGTCCACGGGGACCACCTCGCCCGGCTTGACGAGGAGTCGGTCACCTACCGACACATCAGCGATCTCGCGGTCCTCGATGCCATCGGCTCGATAGCGATGGACGACACGAGGCGCGCGGGAGACGAGCGCGGAGAGCTCCCGGTTGGCACGTCCGGCGGCATAGCGCTCCAGCCACTCCCCGGTCGCGAGCATGACGCCGATGACGGCCGCGGCCAGCGCCTCTCCGAGCAGCAGCGCACCGCCGATGGCCAGCACGGCGATGAGGTCGACGCCGGCCTCCCGGTGCAGGAGATCGCGGATGATCGAGATGGCTAGCCAGGCGCCGACCAGCAGCGAGGGGATGGTCCAGGACCACGTCGCCGCGGCTTCGTCACCGGCGAACGAGAAGGCCAGGCCCAGAAGGAGGCCACCGAGCGTGAGGGGCAGCAGGAGGCGCGCCGTATAGGCGTCCGATCTCTCGAGTACTCCGCCCATGCCCTGCTCTCCGTGGTCTCGTCGTGTTGGCGCCAGTCGATCGAGACTATCGACCAGGCAGCCGGCATGCGAGGGCTGCGTGGACCCTCACCGGTGTGCTCGGTGGCAGGTCACGGGCCGTCGCGGTCCCGATGGTCATCGCCCTCCGTGCGAACTCATGGAGCAGTACCGATGGCCTGGCCGATGACGTACGTCACGAGCGCGGCCGCTCCACCGAGTGCGAGTTGGAGTAGGCCGCAGCGGACAGGCGAGCGTTCGGTCAGCAGTCTGGTCGCACCGGCCAACCGAGACCCGGCAGATGTCAGTCGTGCCAACCTGCGGCTCTCCCGGGACATGCCGGATGACCCTGTGACATCTCAGTGTTCGATGACACATTCAGCGATGAGGTCACACGCAACGGTCACCGGGGGTCCATGAACGCCAGCCGTCTACTCGAGAAGCTCGAGGACTTCCGCTTGCTGCCCGTCTTCGTCATCGTGGCCATGGCGGTCGGCATCGCCCTCGGCAAGGCACTCTCGATCTCCGACTTCGAGCTGACCCCACCCATCGACGCCATCAAGTCCATCGCGGGGGGCACGTTCGATCCGAGCGTGGCGGGCCTCATCAGCCTGGGCGTGCCGGTCGGGCTCTTCCTGATGATGTACCCGGCCATGACGAACGTGCGCCTGGGCGAGGTCGGCCAGGCCTTCCGCTCGCCGCGCCAGCTCGGGGTCGTGCTCCTCTTCAACTACCTCGTCGCACCGTTTCTCATGCTCCTGCTGGCGAATGTCTTCGTCAGCGATCCCGAGCTCCACACGGGCCTCGTGCTCTACGGTCTCGCGCCCTGCATCGCCATGGTCATCGTCTTCACGTATCTCGCCAAGGGCAACGTGCCCATGGCCCTCGTCTTCGTGGCCATCAACTCGGTCGCCCAGATGCTGCTCATCCCGCTCTATGCGCGCCTGCTCATCGGCACCGTCGACTTCGACGTCCTCCTCGTGGGCGAGAGCGTCCTGTTGTATCTCGGGCTGCCGCTGCTTGCGGGCGTGCTCACCCGCATGGCCGTCGTGCGCCGTGGAGGCGAGGCCGCCATGGAGCGCCTGAAGCCGGGCTTGAACGCGCTCTCGATCATCGGACTGCTCTTCACGCTCATCGTCATGTTCTCCCTCAAGGGCGACCTCATCCTCGAGCGTCCCGCCATCGTGGTCGAGATGGCCATCCCGATGACCATCTTCTTCGGGGTCATGTTCTTCGTCGTCCTGCTCATCGGCTCGCGTCTCGGGTTCGGATACGCGGACGGCGTAGCCGTGGCCTTCAGCACGACGGGACGCGACTTCGAGATCGCCATCGCCATCGCCATCACGGCCTTCAGCCCGACGGTCGCCCTGGCCACGGTCGTGGGCCCGCTCATCGAGGTCCCGGTCATGCTCTTCCTGGTGTGGGCCGCGATGCGCTTGCGGCCCCGACTCTTCGGGGGCTCGGCCGGCGCGGGCGAGGACCTGTCCGCACCCGGCTCGGCGAGACCGGGGACCATGCGCTCATGATCGCCCCTCGAGCCGAGCCGCCGGCCTGTCGGTTCTGCCTGGGTCTGGGGAGACGATATCCGGACAGTGCCACTCGGATCTCCAGCACGGTGCCACAGCGCGACACGGAGGCGGCCTTCCAAGCTGGATGTCGCGAGTTCGAGTCTCGCCTCCCGCTCCACTTCCGTTGTTCACGCATGTGACGGGGCAGTGGCTGCGTCGCATCGTTGCCCTCGAAGTGACTTGGTCAGCAGCCCAGGGCCATCCCGACTTGACCAAGGCCACACTGGCTCGCTGATGGTGCGAAGCCAGACACCATGACGGGACACGAAACGCCGGGGGGTCAGAGCACGGTGCCACTGCGCTCAGGCGTCTCGGCCTTCCGACCTGGATGTCGCGCGTTCGAATGCCGTCTCCCGCTCCACTCCCTCCGCCTGCGCTGCGCGTGACCTCCAGCCCTTGTCGCCCGGGCCGCGACCGACCAGGGTGATGGTCGACCGACCGGAGGGGGACGATGCCGCAGCCGGCAGAGGGCGATCACCCGGGCGTGGCCCGACGCTACGAGAGGATCCTCGAACCACAGGTGCTCGAAGCCATGCGTCGTGGCTGCAACCTGATGAACAAGGGCATGGTGCCGTTGTGGCGGCTGGGCCTCGGTCGCACGATGAACAGCTGGCCCGAAGGCGCCGGCCGGATGCTCGTGCTCGAGCACGTGGGTCGGCGGAGCGGTGCCGAGTACCGCACGCCCGTCGACTTCTCGAGGGTCGGTGATGACCTCTATTGCCTGGCCGCGTTCGGCGAGAAGACCCACTGGTACCGCAACATCCTGGCCGCACGCGAGTTCGCGGTATGGCTCCCCGATGGGCGCTGGCTGGCCAGCGCCGAAGATGCCTCGGATGACCCCCGGCGCCTGGACCTCGTGCGCCAGGTCCTGATCGACTCCGGCTTCGCGGCCCGGCTCATCGGGCTCGACCCAGGCCAGCTGTCGGACGAAGACCTCGACCGGGCCACCTCGACGTACCGACTCCTGCGCATCCACCCGCTGCGCCCGGAAGCCTCGAGCGATGGTCCCGGCAGCCTCGCTTGGGTCTGGGCGTTCAGCGCGATCGCCATCCTGGTCGTGGTACTTGGCTGGTGGCTTCGTGGTCGGCGCGATTGGGCGCGAGGACGCAACCTGGACGGCAAGACGAAGGGCGCCACGGATCATCGCGTCGTCGTGACGCGCTGGCGGACCGAAGATGTCGGCTGACACAATGGCTGCGTGACGATCCCGGTCTCGCCTGCCCCTGCCGCTGCCGTCTTCACCTTTGCCGGCGTCGGTGTCCGCCTGGGGGCCAGCCAGGTCCTCCACGGCATCGATCTGGAGATCCCGGCGGACGGCATCACGGTGGTGCTTGGCCCATCAGGGTCGGGCAAGTCGACGCTGACGCGACTCACCAACCGCTTGCTTGACGCCTCGGCCGGAACGGTCAGCCTGCGCGGCACCGACGTCCGTACCCTGGATGTGCTCGAGCTGCGCCGCACGGTGGGGATGGTCTTCCAGCGCCCGACGCTCTTCGACGGCACCGTCCGCGACAACCTCATCGCCACGCACGTCGAGGAGCCCGACGCCCACGAGGAGATGCTCGATGCCGTCGGGCTGGAGGCGACCTTCCTCGGGCGCATGGGGGCCACGCTCTCTGGCGGCGAGGCCCAGCGCGTCTGCCTTGCCCGTGCGCTGCTGATGCGGCCGGACGTGCTGGTGGCGGACGAACCCACGGCCTCCCTGGATCACGAGGCCACGTTGGCATTGGAGAGCCTCGCTCGCGGCCTCGCCGACCGAGGCGTACCGATCTTGTGGGTCACCCACGATCTCGGGCAGGTCGAGCGCATCGCCGACCAGCGCGTGACGCTCGAAGCCGGACGGGTGGTGCCCACGTGAGCGGACCGGTCGAGCTGGTCGGTGCCATCGCCTCCGGGCTGCTCGTACTGGTCGCCGTCGGCATCAGCTGGTGGGCCGGCCTGCGCCTCGAACGCGACCTCATCACGGCCGCGCTGCGTGCTGCGGCCCAGCTGGCGCTCCTGGGCCTCGTGCTGGTGGCCATCCTCACACCGGGTCAACCGCTGCTCCTGTCCTGGCTGTGGGTGGCGGTGATGATCCTCTTCGCGGCCTGGACCGTGCAGCGCCGGGTGCCGAACGTGCCCCGCATCTGGCTGCTGTCGATGGGCGCCTTCGCGGCTTCAGCCGTGGTCACCCTGGGCATCCTCTTCGGGGCGGGCGTCTTCCCCCTCGACAGCACGACCCTGGTACCCCTGGCCGGCCTGATGATCGGCAACTCCATGACCGCGACCGTGCTGGTCGCCCGCCGCATCACGACCGAGTTCAAGGACAAGCGCCTCGAGGTCGAGGCGCGGCTGGCGCTCGGCCAGCCCTCGTCGGAGGCCGCGGTGCCCTACCTGCGCGAGGCGTTGCGGACAGCCCTCATCCCGCAGATCGAGACGACCAAGGCCGTGGGCATCGTCTTCCTGCCGGGCATGATGGTCGGCCTCCTGCTCGCGGGGGTGACGCCGCTCGATGCGGTGCAGGCACAGCTCGTGATCATGTACCTCGTGCTCGGCTCGGTCGCGGTCACCACCAGCGTGGTGGCGCTGGGTATGCGCCGCATCCTCTTCACGCCAGCACACCAGCTGCGGCATCTGGTGAAGGAGTAGCCCGATGCGAGCCATCGTCCAGCCGGGGTACGGCCCGCCCGAATTGGTCGAGCTGCGTGACATGCCGACCCCCAGCCCGGGGGACGGCCAGGTGCTCGTTCGGGTGCGCAGCTCGTCGGTCAACGCCGCTGATGTCGAGGTCCTCGACGGCTTCTTCTTCAGCCGCATGGTCGCGCCCATCCGGCCGGCCCATCGGGTGGTCGGCTCCGACGTCGCCGGGGTGGTCCAGCGCGTCGGCGCCGGGGTGACCGACCTGGTGCCAGGTGACGAGGTCATGGGTGACCTCTCCGAGCACGGCTATGGCGCGTTCGCTGAGTACGCCGTCGCGCCAGCCGAAGCCGTCTGCCGGCTGCCGGTCGGGATCTCACTCGAGGACGCCGGCGCCGTGCCTTCGGCCGCGTGGGTGGCCATCAAGGGCGTGCGCGACGTTCAGCCGGGCGAGCGCGTCCTGGTCAACGGCGGCGGCGGCGGCATGGGCACGTTCGCCGTGCAGATGGCCAAGGCGCGCGGAGCTCACGTCACCGGCGTGGACAGCGCGGCCAAGCTGGAGCTCATGCGCTCGCTCGGTGCCGACGAGGTCATCGACTACCGCGCCGACGACGTGGTCTCCCTGGGCGACCGCTATGACATGGTGCTCGATGTCTTCGCCCGCCGCTCGGTGGCCGAATGGCAGCGAGTCCTGGCGCCGACCGGGAAGTACCGCATGGTCGGCGGATCGGCCCTCCGTATCCTGGCGGGCTTCCTGCGTGGACGCATGCTCTCGCGGGCCGATGGACAGAGCCTGGGCCTGCTCATGGGCTGGCCGCAGACGCGCCTGGACATGGAGGAGACGAACGCGCTGCTCGAGAGCGGACAGGTGCGACCGGTGATCGGGGACCGCTTCCCGCTGGAGGAGGCCGCGACGGCCCTGCGGCAGGTGAAGGATGGTCGTGCCATGGGCAAGGTGGTCGTCGACATCGGGGCGTGAGCGCGAGGCCGTTCGCGCAGCTGACGGGGGGCTGGGCCGGGCCTGTTGCCTGGGCCCCAGAAGCGCAGCTGTCCCTCCCGGGACGCCACGCGACCGGCGGGCCCTCGGTGGCCCCCAGCCGTCCCACCCGGGACGCCACGCGACCGGTGGGCCTTCGGTGGCCCCCAGCCGTCCCACCCGGGACGCCACGCGACCGGCGGGCCCTCGGTGGCCCCCAGCCGTCCCACCCGGGACGCCACTCGACCGGTGGGGCGGCCGAATGGGTCTGCTCAGCGGCCGTTTGGCCCTCCCCAGGGGACAAGCAGCGAACGAGACCGTGCCCGACGGTCGAGTGGCGTCCCATACGGGACGACTCGGGACCAGGGGCGCTCAGCTTGCGGGACCGGCCGATACCGGGCATCAGCCCTGCTGGACCGGCCGCGGACCAGGCCACCTGAGCCGATCTCACGAATCGCGGAGCGGAGCGGCTAGGAGCCCGAGATCGTGATGACGGTCTTGCCCTGCGCGTGACCGCTGGCCACGTGCGCCACGGCTTGGGGTCCCTCATCGAGCGAGAAGGTGCGATCCATGGCGGGCCTGAGCTTGCCCTCATCGACCAGCGCCTTGAGGGCCAGCGCATCAGCCCCGGTGCTCTGGGAGATGAAGGGCCGGAGCTGCTGCTTGTTGATGATCGAGGTCGCCAAGGCCCTGACCACGTTGTCGACCCCGCCGAACCAGCCGCTCACAGAGGCGCCGTTCGAAAGCAGCTTGCCCTCGGGTGTGAGCAACTGCCGCATCTGCCCCATGGGGTAGGCGGCCACATTGTCGAGGATGCGATCGTAGCGCTCGCTGCTGCCGATGTGATCCTCGGTCTCGTAGTCGATCACGTAATCGGCCCCGAGCGAACGCACCATCGCGACGTTGCGGGTGCTGCACACGCCAGTGACCTCCGCGCCCATGGCCTTCGCGATCTGGACCGCGAAGCTGCCGACACCGCCCGAGGCGCCGATGACGAGCAGCCGCTGCCCGGGCTCGATCCTGAGCTGGTCGCGCAGCGCCTGGAGCGCTGTCTGGGCTGAGACTCCCAGGGCCGCGGTCTCGGCGAACGAGAGCGACGCCGGCTTGGGTGCGAGCTTGTCGGTCTTGGCCACTGCGTACTCCGCGAACGCTCCGGTGCCGTTACCGAACACCTCATCACCGACCGTCACCCCCGAAGCCGAGCTGCCCACGGCCTCGACCACGCCGGCGAGGTCCATCCCCGGGATGGGGTTCCTCGGCCGGCGCAGGCCGAACATCACGCGCATCGACTTGGGCACCCCGCGGATCACATGGCAGTCACCGATGTGGATCGACGCCGCGTGGACCCGCACGAGCACAGCGTCCTCCGGCAACTCCGGTCGATCGACCTCACGAACCGACAGCACCGCCTCCGGCTCGCCGTAGACCTCCTGGAACAACGCGCGCATCTTCGCTCCCTTTCCACGAGTTCCCGGCGAGGTGACACGACCACACGGTCGTTCGTGGGGTCGAGACCAGCTCAGGCGGCAGGACGCCTCGCGATGACCAGTGTATCGAGGGCGGTCCGGGTGCCCTCCTCGGTCTCGACACGACGCCTGGCGACCTCGGCCACGTCGATCGCGAGCGTGGACAGCGCCGCCACTGTCTCGTCGAGGTCGTAGCAGCGGTCGGGGGTGGGCGGTCCGCCGTAGCCGTGCTTGATGTTGGTCCGGTCGTGGGCCACCACCAGGACGCGTCCGCCGGGTCGCAGCCAGGTGGCCGCGTGCTCCAGGACCGTGCGCACCTGTGCGGGCGGGAGCTGGAGGTAGGCGATGACGACGAGGTCGACGGGCTCGGTCGGCGTCCACGTCAGCGCATCGGCGTTGACGGTGACCACGCGGTCGGACACGCCCTTGTCAGCGGCCAGCCGGGCGGCCTTGTCAAGTCCGCCCTGTGAGAAGTCCACGGCGCTGACGTGCCAGCCATGGGTCGCGAGCCAGACCGCGTTACGGCCCTCTCCGGCGGCGAGGTCGACCGCGCGACCCGGCGCCAGCCCGCTGATGTGCCGCTCCACGAACTGGTTGGGCTTCACGTCCCAGAGGTACTCGCGACCCGCGTAGCGCTCATCCCAGCGCTCGACCGAGGCGGCGACCTGGCACTCGGGACAGAGGCCATAGAGCTCGAGCCGATGCTTCTGCACGGTCCAGCCGGTCTTGTGCTCCATGTCCGCGATGGCCCTGCCCAATCCCAGGTCCGCGACCTCCGTCACGCGCGCGCAGCGCTGGCAGATGACGTGATGGTGGTGGTGGCCCGGGAGGCAGGGCACATAGGCGTGGTCGCCGTTGGGCAGGTCGATGCGCTCGAGCAGCTGGAGCTCGGTGAACAGGTCGAGGGCGCGGAAGATCGTCGCCCGGCCGATGTCCGCATCGGTGGCCTGGGCATCAGCGATGAGGTCGTTGGCAGTGAAGTGGCCGCTGCGGCCGGAGACGAGCCCAGCCACCACGCGTCGCGGCTCGGTCAGCCGATAGCCCGCTTCGCTGAGAGCGTCGACAAGGGGGTCGGTCATCGTCATCTCCGCACCATGTTAACGAGATTCAGTCTCGTTTGCGTTCGAGGCCATCTCGGATCGACCGACATCGTTTGGCTATGCTCGGAGCAGCAGCGAGCCGTAGCGCGCTTGCGAGCAGGGGGAACGATGAGCGACACACTGGGCGAGTACGCCTTCACCATCCATCTCGATGCTTCCTACGAGGAAATCCGTGAGCGCACCGAGGCTGCACTGAAGGAGCAGGGCTTCGGCGTCGTCACGGAGATCGACATGCGCGCGACGATGCGCGACAAGCTCGACGTCGACTTCCGCAGGTACGCCATCCTGGGCGCCTGTAACCCGAAGCTCGCATTCAAGGCGCTCAGCACCGAGCCGCAGGTCGGGCTCCTGCTGCCCTGCAACATCATCGTCTACGAGGACGATGACGGCCGAGGCACGACCGTGTCGGTCGTGGATCCGCTGGGCATGCTCGGCGATATCAAGGCACCGGAGCTTCGGACGGTCGCCGACGAGGCCCACGCCCGGCTGGCAAAGGTGGCTCAAGCACTCGCCGGCTGACCGAGCGACCTGTGGCGCCAACGCAAGAGGCCGGCCCCGTGAAGGGCCGGCCTCTCTGGCGTCTGGGTGGCGCGTCAAGCGCGCCGCGCAGCGTTAGACCAGGCGAACGCGCTGGGCCTGCGGGCCCTTCTGGCTCTGCCCGATCTCGAACTCGACCTTCTCGCCGCCGACGAGGCGGTCGAAGTCGGACGAGCTTTCGAGCTCGTTGCGGTGGAAGAAGTATTCCTTGCCATCATCAGCGGCGAGGAAACCGAAGCCTCGATCAGAGACGAGCTTCTTGACAGTACCGGTGGCCATCGTGGCCCTCCTTGGTAATCCCGAACGAAAGACGAAGAGCGCACGGTCCGTTCGAGACAAGAGGCGACCACGCGGGCGAGCTGCGACTTGCAGCGACCTCAAAGAGTACCACTCAACTCAAAATTGGGCTCACCCGAGACTCGGACCTGGTGCGCCTGTCATGCGGCGCGTCACCTGACCGGTCAGCTGGGCCACGTGGACGCGCTCAGCTCCACGACGCGGTCAACGTGCGTGTCGATGGTGGGGCGGTGGGAGATGACCAGCACCGTCTTGCCCTCCAGCCACGGGTCCATGGCCGCCCACAGCGCTGCCTCAGTGGTGCTGTCGAGGTCGGCGGTGGCCTCGTCAAGGACTACCACCGGTGCGTCCTTCAGCACCGCGCGTGCGACCGCCAACCGACGCCGCTCCCCGCCAGAGAGGAGCGTCCCGTCCTCACCCACGACCGTGTCGTAGCCACTCGGCAGCGACGCGATGAAGCCGTCGAGCTGCGCGATCCCGCAGGCCCGGTCAAGATCCCCGGTCGTCGCGTAGGCATCGGCCACCATCAGGTTGTCCGCGATCGTGGCATTGAAGAGATGGACTTCCTGAGGCACCACCGCGAGCAGCGCACGTGTCGCTTCCTGGTCCAGCTCGTGCAGCTCCCGACCTCCCAGGCGGATGGTGCCCACGTCGTAGTCCCAGAAGCGCAACAGCAGCGAGACCAGCGTCGACTTGCCGCTGCCCGACGGACCGACGAGCGCCACGCGCTGCCCTTCCCCGATGGCCAGGCTCAGATCTCGCAGCACCCATGGCTCGGACTCGCCGAAGCGGAACGACAAGCCCTCGATCTCGAGCGTGTGGGCCGCGGGGAGCGGCGCCGGCTCGACCGGATCGATCACCGGCGGCTGCTCGTCGACCAGCTCGAACACGCGTCTCGCCGAGGCCTTGGTGCTGTCATAGAGCTGCAGCGAACGCGACAACGGCTGCACGGCCTCGAAGGCAGCGATGGCGGCCAGCGGAAGAGCTGCGAGGAACACGCCTTCGAGCTCACCGGCAGTGACCATCGGGATGGCCAGGGCGAGGATGACCAGGCCCGCGAGTGACGCGAACAGGCCCGCGAGCGCGTTGGCCACACCTTCGATGGCACCGAGACGCTGTCGGGCGTCGTCAAGCTCGGCTGCGCGAGCCAGCAGTCGGGCGCGATGTCCGGCCGCAGCATCGAGCGCCACCAGGTCAGCCACGCCGCCGACCTCGTCGCTGAGCATCGCGCCGACGTCTCCGCGAAGACTGGCCAGGGCAGCCGACGGAGCGAGCGAGAGCCAGCGGGAGACCAGCGGCAGCACGACCCCGGTGAGCACCAGGAAGCAGGCCAGGGCGAGGCCGATGGCCAGGTCGAACAGGCCGTAGACGACCGAGACACCCGCGACCACCACGGCAGCTACGACCGGCGGCACCAGCACCCTGATGTAGAAGTCCTCGAGCGTGTCGACGTCGTTGACCGAACGCGTCAGCAGGTCGCCGCTGCGTCGGTCGACGAGACGTGCCGGCGCCAGCGGCTCGACCGCGCGGTAGAACCACACGCGTACGGTCGAGAGGATGCGGAACATGGCGCGGTGGGTGGTGTAGCGCTCCAGGTAGCGGAAGGCAGCCCGCGAGATGGCCAGCACGCGCACGCCGGTGATCGCGAGCGCCAGCTCGGCCACGCCGCTAGCGATCGCGGCCTTGGAGATGAGATACGCCGAGAGGCCCATGAGGGCCACGTTCGAGGCCACGGCCACGACGCCGAACAACCCGCCCGCCACCAGCCATGGCCAGTGCTCGAATACGAGCCTCGAGAGGCGACGCAGGTCGCTCACGCGTCCACCTCGCGGTCCTCGCCGAAGTCCTCGACGAGCCGGTAGTAGGCGCCGCCGTCAGCCAGCAGCTCGGCCGGGAGCCCCTGTTCCACCACCCGGCCAGCGTCAAGCACCACGACCCGGTCGGCACGCTGCGCCAGCCGCAGCCGGTGGGCGATGAGCAGCACGGTCCGGTCCTCCACCAGCCGGTCCAGCGCGTCGGCGATGGCGATCTCGCTGGCCTCGTCCTGGTGCGAGGTGGCCTCGTCGAGGACGAGCACCGGAGCGTCGCGCAGATAGGCACGGGCGATGGCCACACGCTGCCGCTGCCCGCCTGACAGCCGCGCGCCGACCTCGCCGACCTCGGTGTCCAAGCCCCTCGGCAGCCGTTCGACGAACTCGGTCACGTTGGCTGCTCGCGCCGCGGCAGCCACCTCCTCGTCGTGGGCGCCGGGACGCGCGAGGCGGATGTTGTCCGCGATGGAGCCCGCGAAGAGGTACGGCCGCTGCGGCACCCACGCCACCGCCGAACGCCAGGCCGCGAGCCCATGCGCCTCGAGCAGGCGGCCGTCGACGCTGATGGTGCCGTGGTCCCGGTCGATGAAGCGCAGGAGCAGACTGCTGATCGTCGACTTGCCGGCCCCGCTGGCCCCCACCAGTGCCACCGACTCACCCGGGCGCAGCTCGAAGGTGGCGCCGTCGAGCGCCGGGACCTCGCGGCCCGGGTACGTGAATCGGACGCCGTCGAAGGTGATCCGGGGAGGCTCGGTCACGCCGGCTTCGCTCGGTCCTTCGGCCACTGCGGCCAGCTCGATCATGGCAGACCGGGTCGGCGTCGGCTCGTCGAGGATCTCGAAGGTGCGGGTGATGACCGCCCGGCCTGCGGTGCCCACGTGGAAGCGCACCGCGAGGGCACGGAGCGGCAGGAAGAACTCGGGGGTGATGAGCAGCACCGCGAGCGCACGGTCGAACGCGATGGAGCCCTCGAGCAGGCGCAGCCCGATCTCGACAGCCACGAGGGCGATGGCGATGGTGGCGCCCCACTCGAGCACGAGCGAGGTCTGGAAGGCCGTCCGCAGCACCTCCATGGTGGCGTCGCCGTAGCGACCGCTGATGTGACGCAGGTTCTCGAGCTGTTCGCGACTTCGCCCGAACATCTTGAGCGTCCCGATCCCGCGCAGGATGTCGAGGAAGAAGGCGCTGAGCGTGCGCATCTCCATGAAGCGCTTCTCGCTGACCACGCGCGTGCGACCGCCGATGACGACCAGCAGGAGCAGCAGCAACGGACCGGTGAAGAGCAGCACCAGCACTGACGGCGGGTCCAGCACGAACACCAGCAGCAGCACCAGCGCCGGCACGATCATCGCCAGCCAACGTGCCGGCAGGAACTGTGTGACGTAGTCCTCGATGGACTCGAGGCCCCCGATGAGCACACCGCTGAGCTCCCCTGACCGTTCGTGGCTGGACCAGGTGGGACCCAGGCGCAGCAGCTGTCCGGTGAGGTTGGCCCGAAGCGTGCCCACCAGCCTGT
Source organism: uncultured Chloroflexia bacterium (assembly GCA_963714675.1). Taxonomy (GTDB): domain Bacteria; phylum Chloroflexota; class Limnocylindria; order Limnocylindrales; family CSP1-4; genus JAFMJV01. The sequence goes on from CAVQPG010000001.1 coordinate 98,399, forward strand.
GCGCCGAGTGCCGAGCGGCCAGCTCCCCGCCCGCCCCAAGGGCCGTACGCAGGAGCAGCAGCAGCAGCGCAAGCCCCAGCAGCGGCAGCACATCGTCGAGCGTCTGGTCCTGGCGGAACACCCCGGCCACGGCGAGTGCCACCACGAGGAGCTGCGCTACCAGGGCCAGCGTGGCTCCGACGCCGGCGGCCACAGCCACGATCATCCAGCGGCGGGCACTCCGGTCATGACGGAGCAGCCGACGCTCCGGGGAGGCGTCGGCAGTCCGTGATCTGATCATGCGCGGCCGGGCCCGCTCACGGGGCGTCGACCACGGCGGCTAGTAGCTCGTGTTGTCGACGGTGACCTTGCCCCGGAAGATGTAGTAGACACCTGCCGTGTATAGCAGCACGAACGGCATCCCGATGAGGGCGATGACCAGCGCCACCACCAACGTCGGCTCCTCCGAGGCGGCGTTGAAGATGGTCAGGTTGTAGGCCTGGTCGATGGTGGAGATGAGCAGGTTCGGGTGCATGCCGATACCGCCCGCCACCAGCAGCAGCAGGATCATCAGCGAGGAAGCCACGAAGGCCCCGAAGTAGCGCGCCTGCTGGACGAAGTACCAGACCGCGACCATGGCACCGAGCGCGGCCGCCGGGAAGATGACCGGCCAGAGTTGCTCGAGATAGCGGTCGGTGAAGGGCAGGCCAAGGGCCAGGGAGGCGACGACCAACAGCGTGTTGAGCACCACGAAGGCACCCATGAGGTACGGCAGGTAGCGCTTGATGCGCGCCTGCAGCTCGTCGTCGGTCTTCATGATCAGGTAGATCGCACCATGCATCGCGAACATGGCCACCGTGGCCACGCCCACCAGCAGGTTGAACGGTGTCAGCAACTCGATGAGGTTGGTCCGGATCTCCCCGTCGGCACCCAGCGGCACCCCGCTGACGACCGCGCCGAAGGCGACGCCCAGCAGCAGCGCCAGCACCAACGAGGAGAGGCTGAAGGACCAGTCCCACAGGGTGCGCCAGCGGGAGCTCGTCTGCTGCGAGCGGAACTCGAGCGTCACCGCCCGGAAGATGAGCACGACCAGGACCAGCATGAAGGCCAGGTACAGCCCGGAGAAGAGCGAGGCATAGGCGAACGGGAAGATGGCGAAGAGCACGCCGCCACCGAGGATGAGCCAGACCTCGTTGCCGTCCCAGACCGGACCGATGCTGTTGAGCAGCGCGCGCCGCTCGCCGTCGGTCCGGGCCGCGACCAGGTGCAGGATGCCGACACCCATGTCGAAGCCGTCGAGGATGAGGTAGCCGCCGACGATGACGATGAAGAGGATGAACCAGAGCTCGTTGAGGATCATCGTGTCGTCCGCTCCTCTCCACGGCCGCGGGCGGCGAAGATGCCGCGCAGGGTGTCAGGCAGGGCATCGACCGGTGTGGCCTCGACCTCCTCGAGCGGTGCCGGTCCGTGCTGGATCTTGCTGTTGAGCAGATAGACGAAGACCACGAAGAGCAGCGCATAGATGAGCACGAAGAGGCCGATCGAGGACACGATCTCCCAGGCTTCGACGACCGGGGATGTCCCGGCGGCGGTGAACATCAGCCCGTAGACGATCCACGGCTGGCGACCGAACTCGGCCACGAACCAGCCCATGGTGATGACGAAGAGCGCGACGAACACCGACGACACCACGATCCAGAGCGCCCATCGGTGGTCGAGCAACTTCCGCTTCCAGAACCACAGTCCGGCCGACAGGAACGCGAACGGGATGATGGCCATGCCCAGGCCGACCATGAGGTGATACGACTGGAACGTCGCGTTGGGCATGGTCGGTGGGACGTCGAAGTCGTTGATGCCGGTGACGGTGTCGGCGCCGCTGAGGAAGCTCAGCAGGCCCGGGATCGCCAGGCCGACCGTCTCACCGGAGCCTTCATCGACCCAACCGAAGGCATACGCGGCTGCGTTCTGCTCGGTGTTCCAGACGCCTTCCATGGCGGCCAGCTTCTCCGGCTGGTTCTCGGCCACCGATCGTGCCAATTCGGGGCCGAAGAGGAAGCCGTTGGCCACGGAAAAGACGATGAACAGCGGGAGCGCGACGCTGAGGCAGAGCTTGCCCAGCTCGGCGAACCCGGGTTTGCGCAGGACGTACCAGGCACCGACGCTGGCCATGAGCGCGGCGCCGGCGGTCCAGCTGGCGGCGAACACGTGCAGGATCCGCGGCATGAACGAGGGCGTGAAGACGGTCGCCCAGAAGTCGGTCATCACGGCGCGGGCAGGAACCGGGAGGGCCTGGATCTCATAGCCGGCCGGTGTCTGCATCCAGGAGTTGGCCATCACGATCCAGAGGGCGCTGAAGTGCGCGCCGACGACGACCATGAGGCTGGCAGTGAACCACATCCGTGGCCCCAGGCGGTTGCCGCCGAAGAGCATCAAGCCCAGGAAGCCACCTTCGAGGAAGAAGGCGAACACGCCTTCTGCTGCCAACAGCGACCCGAAGATGTTGCCCACGAAGCGCGAGTATTCGGACCAGTTCATGCCGAACTCGAACTCCATGACGACGCCGGTGGCGACGCCCATGGCGAAGATGATGCCGTAGACCTTGACCCAGAAGAACTGCAGCTGGCGCCACTTGGGATCCTTGGTCCGCAAGTACATGCCGCTGACGAACAGCAGCATCAGGCCCAGTCCCATGGAGAGCGGCGGGAAGATGAAGTGGTAGCTCGCCGTCAGCGTGAACTGCAGCCGAGCGAGAAGTTCTGCGTCCAAGCGACTCGACCCCCGCTACGTGTTCGATGGCATGCGCACGCACCTCGCCCTCTCGAAGTCCGCGCTACGGGCATCCTCTACCTGCCTCAAACACGTAGGCTTGGGCCGTTCGGCCATCCCTCGCGGGCCGTTCGTCGGTGCGGGACGCGTCCGAGTCAGCGGAACAGCGTGAGCGCGTCGTCGGCCGTCGCCGGATCCGGTGGCAGCTGCGTAGGTCACGGCCACCCCATCATCCATGATGTAGCAGCCGCCCTTGACCGGACAGGAGGTGCAGCCGTCATCGACGAAGCGGATGGCCCGCAGCCGGCCCCGTGCGACCAGGGTCTCGAGCATGCCTTCGAGCGCCGAATCATCGATATGGAGCACGGAACTCAGGTCGGACAGGCACATCGGCTTGCCCGCATCGCGGATCGCCGCCAGCACCGCCGACAGCATCAGACGTACCCGAGGAAGGTGCCGACCTGGAAGATGACCACGGCCAGCAGCCAGGCGATGCCGAACTGGTAGACCCCCGACAGTGCCGCCCAGCGCCAGCCGAACTCGTTGCGGATGGCCGCGAGCGTGGCCACGCACGGCGTGTAGACCAGCACGAACACGAGGAAGCCCACCGCGGCCAGCGGCGTGAAGGCAGCTCCGAGTGCCGCGCTCAGCTGCGTGTCCTCTGGCTGCGCCTCGTCGGCAACGACCAGGTCCACCCCGGGCAACAGGCTGAGCGTGGTCCGGACGGCGCCATCGACCGCGGCCACGAAGCCGGTGGCGATCGCGCGCACGTCTTCGCCGATCGATGGCGTGGCCGTCGCAGCCTCGTCGACATCTTCGCCACCGACGTAGATCTGGCCCATCGTCGAGACCACGACCTCCTTGGCGATGAAGCCGGTGGCCAGCGCCCCGGTGGCCTGCCAGGTCCCGAAGCCGGCCGGCGCGAAGACCGGCGCGACCGCGGCGCTGGCCTGGCCGAAGTAGCTGTCACGCTGGTCCTCCACGCCCCACGGCAGGCTCATCGCGAACCAGAGGATGACCACGACCGTGAAGATGACGGTGCCGGCCTTGACCACGAACTCGCGCGTCTTCTGCCCGGTATGGCGCAACAGCACCTTCAGCATCGGCACGCGATAGGGTGGCAGCTCCAGGGCGAAGACCGAGTCCTCCCGCTCGCGCAGGATCGTGCGGCTCATGACCGTGGCCACGATCGCCGCCATGACGATGCCGAAGACGTAGAGCGCGGTGATGACGTTGCCGGCGGCCGTCCCGAAGAACGCCAGCCCGAAGACGACGTACACCGGCAGCCGAGCCGAGCACGACATCAGCGGCAGCACGAGGCTGGTGAGGATGCGCTGGGTGCGGCTCTCGAGCGTTCGCGTCGAGTAGATGGCCGGGACCGCACAGCCGAAGCCCAGGATCATGGGCATGAACGACTTGCCGTGCAGGCCCGTGAAGCGCATCACGCGGTCCATGACGAACGCGACACGAGCCATGTAGCCACTGTCCTCGAGCAGCGTCAGGAACAGGTAGAGCACGATGAGGCCGGGCACGAACACGAGCACCGCCCCCACCCCCGCGATGACGCCGCCGACCGCGAGCGAGATGAACCAGTCGGGTGCGGAGACGACGGTCAGGAAGCCGGTGACCCAGCGCGTGAACGGGCCGCTGATGACCGCGTCCACCCAGTCGAGGAAGAAGGCCGAGACGTTGACCACCAGCTGGAACACGACGTACATCACGACCAGGAAGATGGGCAGCCCGACCCAGCGGTTGGTGAGGACCCGGTCGAGCCGGTCGGTGAAGGTGTAGCGCGAGGCCCGGGAAGTGTCCACGACCTCCATCGCGACGCCATGGACGTATCCGTAGCGGGCGTCGGCGATGGCCATGTCCGCCGTGTCGCCGTGAGCCGCCTCGATAGCGTCGCGACCGACCCTCGCCCGGGCCATGACCGGCGACGTTCCCTCGGTCGAGGCCAGGCGGGCGAGGATGTCGCGCTCGCCCTCGAGCAGCTTGATGGCCAGCCAGCGGGGCGGGAACTCGGCGAGCGACGGGGTCGCGGCGATGAGCTCCACGAGCTGGTCGACCTCGGGCTCGACGTCCGCGCCGTAGTCGATGCGGAAGGGTGGCCGCGGGAGGGCGCCGGCGGAAGCGCTCATGACCTAGGCCACCAGGCGCATCTGCGCCCGCTCGACCCCCACCAGACCGACCGCTGCCTCGATCAGCTCATCCATGCCGCGGCCGCGGTGTCCCACCGTCTCGACCACTGGCGAACCACCGAGCAGGGCGCCGAGGCGCCCCTGGTCGATGCGGATGCCCTGGGCCGTGGCGCTGTCCATGACGTTGAGTGCGAGGATCAGGGGGATGCCCAGCTCGAGCAGTTGGGAGGTGAGATAGAGGTTGCGCTCGAGGTTCGTGGCATCGACCACGTTGACCACCGCATCGGGCTCGCGCGTGAGCAGGTAGTCGCGGGCGATGACCTCCTCGGGCGAGAAGGCGCTGAGGCTGTAGGTGCCCGGCAGATCGACGATGCGCCCCACGATGTCGCGCCGCCGGAAGGTGCCCTCCATCTTGGCCACGGTCTTGCCAGGCCAGTTGCCCACGTGCTGATTGGAGCCGGTGAGGGCGTTGAAGATCGAGGTCTTGCCGGCGTTGGGATTGCCGGCCAGTGCCAGTGTGAGGACCTCGCGCATCAGGCCGCGGCCGAGTGGGCAGGCTCCTCCAGCGCTTCGACCATGATGGTGGCGGCTTCACGCTTGCGGAGGGAGAGGTGATAGCCCTTGACGACGAATTCGAGTGGATCGCCGAGCGGCGCCGCGCGCTGCAGCATGATCGTCTCGCCACGGACGACACCGAGCTCCAGCAGTCTGTGCCGCGCCGCTGGCCGACCACCGACACGCAGGATCCGGCCGGTCTGACCCTGGCCGAGCTGATCGAGGCTCACGATCGATGCGGCTGCAGGGCAGTACTTGCGACATCGCTTGGGTACCGGACGGCCCATCGCGACGACGCGAGTCAGCCACTTGCAGGAGCGGTGCTCGCAATCCTGACCAGGCACGTCGGAGTTCACAGGCACCAGTACACCTGAAGGCCAAGGTGGTCGATAGTGACCACCGGACGGGTCTACCGTGCCTTGTGGCCCCAAGACCGGATGACTTGTCTCACGATATCAACCACGGTTGATATCCAACATCAACCCGCAGTGCCGTCAGCAGGGAGGCGGATCTCGAAGCGTGCCCCGTGTGGCGCCACGCTCGAGACCTCGGCCGTACCACCCTGGGCATCGGCGAGCGCCCGAACGATGGACAACCCAAGACCCGAGGTGCCCGCGCCGGGCTGCGATCCGGGGTCGATGCGATAGAAGCGCTCGAAGACGTGGGGCAGGTCCGCCGGTGGAATCCCGGGACCGTCGTCGCGAACGACCAGCTCGACGGTTTGGCCATCGTGCCGGCCCTCGATGACCACGGATCCACCGCTCGGGGTATGCCGCAAGGCGTTGTCTGCGAGCGCTCCCAGCATCTGGCCCAGGCGCTGGCGATCGGCCCGGACGCGGAGCGGGACGTCGCGCAGGTCCGCTGTCAGTCGGACGCCGGCCAGCTCGGCTGCAGGCCCAAAGGTGGTGACCGCCTCGCGCACGACCTCGGCAGCGTCCAGCGCCACCATCTCCAGCGGCAGCTGTCGGGCCTCAGCGAGGCTGACCGTGCGCAGGTCGTCCACGATGCGCGACAGTGCCTGCGATTGCCCACGGATCGTCTCGAGGTGGCGATCGTCGTGCTCGTAGACCCCGTCGAGGATGGCGGTGGTCGTGGCATCGATGACCGTCAGTGGCGTCTTGAGCTCGTGCGCGGCGTCCTGGAAGAGGCGGCGGCGGATGGCGTCCGAACGCTCGAGCGACGCGGCCATCGAATCGAACGAGCGGCCCAGGTCGCCGATCTCGTCGGATCGGTCGGCCACGTCGGACCGACGCTCGAGGTCCCCTGCCGCGAGGTCGGCCGCAGCGTCGCGCAGTCGGCCCAGCGGTGCGACGAGCCGGCGGGCCACGAGGAACCCGAGCACCGAGGCGCCCGCTGCGGCCGCGACCCCGAGGGCGATGATGGCGAGTGCGGTCTCGCGTTGAGCGCGACCGGGTCCCCTGCCCTCGCGCGGGCCGGGCCCGAGGCCCTGGCCCTGCGCCTGGGCGCGCGGCTCGACGTCATCGGCCAGCTGGGCGAACCCGCGATCCACGATGCCCGGGGTGGCGACCGCGATGATGCCGGCGGTCACGAGCGCGACGAGCGCGAAGATGAGCGCGAGCCTGACGCGGAGGCTCATCGTCGAGCGGCCCGATAGCCCACGCCGCGAACGGTCTCGACGTAGTCACCACCGCCGGGCGAGCGCCCGAGCTTGCGGCGCAGGTTCTTGACGTGGCTGTCCATCGTGCGATCGTCCGCCTCGAACGCTTCGCCGTAGATGCGCTCACCCAAGCTGACCTCGTCCCAGGACCGTGCCCGGCCGCTCGGTGAGGGTCGCGAACAGGTCGAACTCGACGCGGGTCAGGGAGATGGGCTCGCCGGCACGAGTGACCTCGCGGCCGTCGATATCGATCTCGAGGTCCAGGAATGCGGGGGCGGAGTGCGAGGGGGGCGCCTCGCCGCGACGACGGAGGACAGCGCCCACCCGGGCTACCAGCTCGCGCGGCTCGAATGGCTTGGTCACGTAGTCGTCCGCACCCATCTCCAGGCCGGCCACCCGGTCGATGAGGTCGTCGCGGGCGGTGAGCATGATGACGGCACTGTCCACACCCTCGGCACGGAGACCGCGCAGCACGTCGAAGCCGGAGCGACCCGGCAAGCCCACATCGAGCACGATGAGGTCCGGTCGGAGCGAGCACGCCAGCTCGAAGGCCGCATCTCCGTCAGATGCGGTGTCGACCTCGAGGCCCTCGCGGACAAGATAGGCACTGACCACGTCGGTGATGTGTGGCTCGTCGTCGACGACGAGGATTCGTGGCATGAGGCCTCGATGGTACGACGGCGGCCAGGGTCTCCCCCGGCCGCCGTCGTAGGTCAGCGTGGATTGCGGGGCTAGAGCCGGCCTTCGAAGGCGGCCAGGTGGTTTCGGCTGCCAGCCAGCAGGTGCGAGTACATCTCGAAGACGTCGGGCGCGTCCACTTCGAGGCCCTCCACTTCGAGGCCCTCCACTTCGAGGCCCGTCAGCCGTGACTCGAGGTCCGCGATGTCAAGCTCTTCGATCTGCACGCCCACACCGAGCGCCGCCTCGTAGCTGGCGGAGCCCTCCTCGAGAAGGCTGGTGTAGAGCGAGCCGAGGAGTTCGTTGTCGAAGTCGCCGGCGCCCGCAGGCAGGAAGGAGGTATCGATGCCGTAGCGCTCGAGCACGATTCCGACGGCCGCCTGGTGGCGGGCCTCGGAGTCGGCGATGTTGCTGAAGATCGGGACGTCGTACAGCTCCGCGAACGCAGCGTAGACGTCGTGCGCCAGCTTCTCCTCCTCAGCCATGAAGATGAGGCCCTGCTCCTGCTCGGGGGTCAGGCTGCCCATCTGGACATCACAGTCATCGCAGGTGCCGGGGCCACGCTGGCCATCTTCGTTGGGCCCCTGGCCCGCGCCGCTCTTGCTGTTCTGACCATTGACGTTCGCGTTCGCGTTACCGCGGTTGCCGTTGGCACTCGCGATCCGACGGCTGTTGTCGTTCCACGTCTGCGTCTCGGTGGTGTTGGCTACGCCTGCCCGCACCTGCCCGCCACCGCCGGCGTTGGCCTGAGTACCGGTCGACTGGTTGGCGCCCGAACCATCGCGCATACGCATCTGCTGCGCCTGGGGCGCGTCAGGGGTGCAGTCGCCGTCGCATGTGGCGTCGCCGCCTCCGCCGTTGGGACCCTTGGCCAGGACAGCGGTGGGAGCAAGAGCGGCGACCGTCAGGGTCAGCGCGGTCGAGAATGCGAGGATCGTCCGTGGGGAGCGGGTCGTCATGTCCATATCTCCTTGTGTCGCGCGTCAGGGACGCGCTGTCGGTTGACTACCCACAACCATGACTCGCGCACGCGCAGGCACGGTGGACCGCGGATGGAGATTGCGTGGAGATGTGCGCCCGGCCCGGTTCAGGCGTGCGGCCAGCCCTTCACGTAGCGCAGCTGGTCGGGCATGGTCAGGGTGTGCGCTCGAGCAGCGTGGACCCGGTCGATCGCGTCGGCGGCAGGAAGCCCCGCCTCGCGCAGCAGGCAGGCCGCGGTCATGCCGGCTCGATCGAGGCCACCCCGGCAGGCGATCGCGACGGTCGTGCCCGCACGCACCCGCTCCGCCAGGGCAGCGATGGTCCGGCGATAGGCCACATCGTCTCGGGGCGGCTGGGGGTCCTCGATAGGGTGGCGGATCAGCTCGATCCCGTGCTCCGGCAGGACCTCGGTCACGTGCGTCGCGTGGCAACGGCGAAGCTCCTTGTCCTCCACCAGCAGGAGGAGCACGTCCACGCCCTGGTCCCGCAGGCTGGCCGCGTCGCTGTCGAGGTCGCGCCAGTGCGGACCGGTGTAGTAGCCCATGTAGCGCTTGCCCGGCAGGAAGGTCATACCCGCACGGCCGCCTCCGTCGGCGAGCTCCGAGCCCGAGAGATCCATGAAGTCGACACGCAGGGCCCTCCCGTGCGATGTCCGCCAGGGCGTGCCATCCCACTCCGAACGGTCGGTCTCGATGAGCCGGTCGACGAGGGCCTGCGCGATGGGCCGGTCACGCAGGCGGCGCTGCCACCCCGATGGCACAGCCTCGATCCCGAAGGCCACGCCCGCGAGACCCCCAGCGATGGCGGCCGTGGTGTCGGTGTCCTCGCCGTAGCCGATCGCCGACGTCACGGCCGACACGTAGTCGGGTGCCACCGCGAAGGCATCCCAGGCCGACCAGAAGCTGTCGACGACCCGCCCGCGTCCACCGCGACCACTCCAGGCCTCGAAGACCTCGAGCGCGGCGGACGCTTCGGTCGGTGCAGCGGCCTCCCGGGAGCCCGGGAGGCCTCGGACGCGCAGCTCACCTCGGAGGCATCGGAGGGCATCGGCCAGGATGGCTGGTCGGTCGTCATCACCGGCCAGCAGCCGGCGCACGACCAGGACATAGAGCCCGCAGGCGATCTGCGCCTCCGCGCTACCGTGCGTCACGCGTGAGGCGCGGAAGGCCAGAGCCAGCAGCTCGGCGTCATCGACATCGCGGCAGACCAGCGGGAGCGGCAGGATCCGCATCAAGGAGCCGTTGCCCTTGGCATCGGTCGCGCCCGCCTCCTCAGCTGGCGTCCCTGAACGCAACTCGTGCAGGGCAGCCGTGGTCGAGATGCCCACGTCGAAGACCACCCCGCCCGGGGCGTATGCGCCCGCATCGCGCCAGGCCAGGACCCGGCGGCCCTGGTCGGCCGGGTCGAAGCCAGCTGAGAGCAGCGAGTCGAGCAGCGCCAGCATCAGCGCACCATCGTCGCTCCAGGTGCCCGGCGGCTGGCCATGGCTCCCCCCGCCCTTCCACTCGATCGCGCCGATCCGATCGGCCGGGAGGAATTCGTAGGGCACGCCGAGGGCATCGCCGCAGAGGTGCCCGTAGATCGCGCCTTCGAGGCGCTCCGGCAGGAGCATCGCGTCTCCCCTCCCGCGTGAACGCCAGGCCTGTCGCACCGCCCTGCGCCACGGTGTTCGGCGCATCCTCGAGGCGAAGATCGAGAGGTCCGAGGGACGTTCCGGGCTGCCCACCGCGATCGAGGATGCCGGGCCCGTTCGGCCTGCTCGACTACTCGACGGTGGAAGGCACCTGTCGGAGGACTCGGCACGCCGCGCCGAAGAACTTGTGGAACCCGTCCTGGGTCTTGCCGTACCAGAGCGGACAGCTCACCAGGGCCGTGATCCCGTTCTCACGGCAGTAGTCATGCGCCTCACTGGAGTAGCTCCCGGCACCGAAATTCTTGTGGAACCAGACCTTGTCGACACCGAGCTCCTTGCACTCCTGCGCGACCGACAGCGAGACCTTGGGATTGGTCGCGATGACCACGCCATCGACGCCGCCCGGGATGTCCTTGAGGCTGCGATAGCAGGTGTCACCCATGACCGTGTCGGTGTTGGGATTGACCGGGAAGACCTCGTAACCGCGCTCCTTGAAGCGCGCGTAGATGCCGTTGCTGGCATGGGTCCCCTTGGCATCTCGAGAGACGCCTGCGACAGCGATGCGCTTGAGGGACAGGAACTCGTCGATCGCCTGGTCGACGCTGGGCATGACCACCTCCTGAAGGCTGGAGTACCAGTGGGAATGTCTGCCCTGTGGATCCGACCGGCCAGTGCCGTTCCTCCCGCATCAGACGGGCGAATGGACGGGCGCCGTGCCCGTGCGTCTCGCTAAGGTCGAGGGCGAAGTCGGGCAGAGGGTCCGGCACCGAGGGGAGGTCCGCCATGCGCAGGCTGCTCAAGACGCTGCTGGTACTGGGCGCTGCGATGGTCGTCGCTCGCCTGACCGCGCTGATCGTCACCAGGCAGTTCGACGAAGGCAGCGAGGTCAGCGACGAGTTCCGGCGCGTGCGCTGCATGGACGGGCTGGAATTCACCAGCCGCTCCGGCGGTCTTCGCCGAGCCCGCGTCAGCGTCGTGCTTGGGGGCGCCAAGGTGGACCTGCGAAACGCGGTCATCGACCCGGCCGGTGCCACGATCTCGCTCGAGAACACGCTGGGCGGCCTGGTCCTGAACGTCCGCGACGACTGGGCAGTCACCGTCGACGACGTGCTCATCGGCGGCGGCGAGACCGAGGTCCGCGTGACCTCACCCGATGAGCTGCCCGACGACGCGCCGAGACTGCGGGTCGAGGTCGTCACGCGTCTGGGCGGCACCGCCGTCACCACGGGCAAGCGCGAGGGCTGACACTGGATGGACCTGGCAGACCAAAAGTGGAACCTGCCCGAGTCGACCGGCGCACATAGGCAGTAGACACGTCACCAACCGGTGACGTCGACACCGACGGGTCGATGCGTGATGCATCACGCGAAGCCCCCGGAGCTGCGTCATCGCCGAACCCGACGTCAGCGGCGATCACGTGGACCACGACACGAAGGAGTGGCTCCATGTCATCCACCGTTCACACGATCCCTGGTCGAGCTATCGCCCTCGCGATCACCGCCCTGCTGACGCTCAACATCCTGCCGGTGTCAGCTGCCGATTCGGTCGACGAGCTTGTCGATCTGAACCTCCGGGCCTGGAGCGGCGAGCCCGAGCTGCTCAGCGAGGTCTACTGCGCCTGACGCGGTGCACACCGCCACCTTCTACGACCGCACCACCGCGTACACCGGACCAGACGAGATCGCCACGGTCACCGGCTACGGTGCGATCGAGCCGATCGGGCCCCGGATCGATATCCCGGCGGTCGATGGAGAGTGGCGCTGGGCCAGCTTCGCCAGCCTCGGCGGCGGGGCAGCCTGCCTCTTCCATGCTGTCGACGGCTTGCTGGTCCGACACGACTGCATCGTGCCCGAGCGCTCCAGCGACAGCCGGCCCAAGGTCGGGCCTGCCGACGCCGTGGCCTCAGCGGCGATCGACGAATTGACGGCGCGCATGGCAGGCACCTGGGGGACGGGCGCCACCGTCGAGCGCCTCGCCGAGGTGTACGCTCCGGAGGCTGTTCACACCGCCCGATACTTGGACAGGACCATGAGCTACACCGGGCCAGAGGAGATCATCAAGGTCGCCGGTCTCGGCGGCAGCGTCGGCACCATCGGAGACCGTGTCGACTTCGAGGCACCCGAGGGCGAGTTGGCCTGGGCCTCGGTGGCCGACGTCGGCGGTGGCTCGGTCTGCATCTTCCGCGCGGTCGACGGCATGGTCACGCGCCACGACTGCGTACTGCCCATCCGCTGAACCTCCACGACCCCAGAGCGAATCGGAACCTTTCCTGATGGACAGCGCACGTACGATTCGAGAGGCAGCGTGTGTGCGCTGTCCGTCGCACGGGGGAGCGCGTGGACGAACGCCTGGTGGCCAGAGCCCAAGGGGGCGACCGAGACGCTTTCGAGCAGATCGTGAACGTCTCGTTCGACCGATGCCACGGCGTGGCCATGCGCCTCCTGCGCGATTCCGGGCTCGGCGGAGGACGCGGTGCAACAGGCCATGGTCAACATCTGGCGCGACCTGCCGCGCCTGCGGGACCCATCACGTATCGACGCCTGGTCGTACAAGCTGCTGCTGCGGGCCTGCTACGCGGAGTACAAGAAGGCGCCGCGCTGGATGCCGGCCATCGTCGAGGGCTCATCGACGGAACCACGAACAGCCGGTGACTTCAGCGCCGTCGATCGACCGCGATCAGCTGGAGCGTGGCTTCCAGCGTCTGTCGATGGACCACCGAGCGGTCGTCGTGCTGCACCACTACCTGGACCTGCCACTCGACGAGGTCGGACGGGTGCTGGACATCCCCACCGGCACGGTCAAGTCCCGTCTGAGCCGGGCCTTGACGGAGATGCGCGCGGCGCTCGAGGCAGATGCACGGCCAGCGGTCCGAAACGGTGCCGAGGGCGACCTCGTGACGGCTGTCGGAGAGGAGGTCGTCCGATGACCGGCCCGCTCCGCGACGACCGACGACATGAACAACGCCGTTCGTAGCTGGCTGACCGAGAGCCAGGAGCCGACAGCTGATCGAGGCCGCCAGATCGGACGCATCATGGGTCGGGTGGACGAGGTCCGCCAGCGACGCCGCATGTGGCCACTGAACCCTTTTGGGCGTCGGGCGGCAGGCCACGAGGCGACCGGGACTGAAGTCACGATCCTCCCGGCGCATGGGCGGACCGCCATGCTCGCGCCCGTCCGAGCCATGGCCGCACTGGCCATCACCGTCCTCGTGGCCGTGTCGATCATGTGGGTCGCGTCCCGGCCGCTCGGGCAGCAGATCGCGCCGGGCGCCTGGGCGGTCGGTCCGGCCGACCAGGCGCTGTTCGAACGGTTCGTCACGCTGTGGGCGGACGAGGAGAGCGATCTTGCCGCGACGCAGCAGGTCTACGCCGAGGATGCGGTCCATCGGGTGCTCTGGCTCGACGAGGAAGAGGTCATCTCGGGCAGCTGACGCCATCTGGAGTCGCATGCAGCGCGCACCGGGACGTGGACCACGTGAGACACGCAACCCATCCGCCTGCCGGACCACTTCTCGGGAGCCCACCGCTACCTGCTCGTGCCGACCTCGCCGGATGCGATAGCTCGCTCGCCGGCGCCGCCTGTGTGCTCTGGGTCGAGGATGAGCAGATCGCACGCCACGACTGCATCAGCCCATGCCCATCGGAAGCCGATGAGTAGCCGACATGGTCGCTCCGGATCCATCGACAAGCGCCGAGCGGAAGGCGCTCGCCGACGGCGTTCAGCGCGGCGCTCGCCGCGTATGACCGGCGGCCCTGGAGACGCTGGTCTCGCCGGAGGTCGCTCATCACGTCCTGAGCACGAACCAGATGTACACGCTCGAGGGCATCGACCGAGTACTGGAGTGTGATGAGCCTCGGAGGTCCGACCGCGATCGCCGACGTCGACCTGCCGGCCCCGGACGGCGAGATCCGCTGGGCCAACTTCAGCAACATCGGCACCGGGACCCTGTGCGTCTTCTGGGCGCGAGACGGCCTCATCACCCGGCACGACTGCATCACTGCCCTCGGCGACCACGGTCTCGGCGAGCCTGACCGAGATCAGGACGCCCCCCGAGACTAGGGTGACCGTAGCCCGGGATACAGCGCGCGGCTGCGGGTCAGGCGGAGACTCTCGCGGTGGCTCGACACGGCGGCGTCGACGCCGGGTCCTCCCCCTTGCCCTTCGGCCCCGGTCGGGCCGTACCCGCTAGCCCTCGGAGGACTCGCCCTCGGTCGGATCGGCGGCCATGCTCCTCGTCGGCCTGTCGTCGGCGGCCATCTCGCCCTCACGAGTGAAGAAGACCTGCCACTCGAGCTCGCCGGACTCCGAGACCGACACGACGATGGGAGCGCTGGGCATGGTCACCTCGAAGTCGCCGAACTCGATGGGCCACGTGCCCACCACCACGACGGTGTCGCCGCTGCGCCCGGCCTCGAGATCCACGACGATGTCCTGGCTGATGTCCCGGATGGTGAGGGTGCCCGGGACCGAGACATTGAAGACCTCCCCCTCGGGCGGGACCTGGCCAAGGTCCACCGGCTCGGTGGACACGAAGGAGGCCGTCGGGAAGTCGCCCGTCTGGAGCGTGCGCGCGATGGCGCCGTTGCGGAAGTTGTTGTCGGTCGCGAGGGTGGTGAGGTCGGCCTCGATGGCGAAGCTCTCGATCACCGTGCCGGCCACCTCGAGCTGGCCGCTGACGTCCGGCGTGCGGCCCACGGCGATCACGTCGCCGCCGGGATCGAGGACCTCAGCCACGCGGAAGCCGACGAAGGTGCTGGAGCCTTCGCCGATGTCGCCGATGGACGTGTCCACCGTCCAGGTGCCGTCGATGCTGTCGTCCTGCGCGCTGACCGCACCGGCACCGACGACGAAGGCGGCGCTCAGCGAAAGGACTGCGGCGGGGATGAGCAGCCGTCGGAGGGGCTGATCGGCAGTTCGGGTCTTGACCTTGCTCACGGCGGGTCTCCTGTCGGTGGCGTTGGGGCCAAAAGAGTAGCCGCGAACTGTGACATCGGCATCAAGGCCGGTCAGTAGAGCCAGAGGCTGGTAGCCGCCACGCTCGTCCGCGCATGGCAGGCGATACCGTAGGGGGACACGACGCAGGAGGCTCCCATGGCGCGACTCGAACCCCTCTCGCTCGACGAGGTCGACGGACTCGAAGAGGTGCAGCAGACCTATCAACGCACGCTCGGTTTCGTGCCCAACGGCCTGCGCATCATGGCTCGTCGACCGGAGATCGTGAAGGGCTTCATCGCCTTGCGCCGAGCGGTGCTCGACCCCGCCTCGGGCACCGTGCCCGCGGAGCTCAAGAACCTCTGTGCCCACCTCGCGAGCCGCACCCACGGCTGCCTGTACTGCCAGGCCCACTCACTCCAGGGCGCGTCGCGCTCGGGCGCCGAGCAGGCTCGCCTCGAAGCCGTCTGGGAGTTCGCCCAGCAGCGACCTCTTCAGCGATGCAGAGAAGGCCGCGCTGGACTTCTCGGTGAAGGCCGCCTCCGTACCCAACGGTGTCACCGACGAGGACTTCGAGCGCATGCGCGAACACTGGGACGAGGGCCAGATCGTGGAGATCCTCGCGGCCGTCTCGCTCTACGGCTTCCTCAATCGCTTCAACGACTCACTGGCCACGCCGCTCGAGGACGACTCGGCCGCCTTCGCCGAGGAGACCATCGGCGAGCAGGGCTGGGCGCGCGGGAAGCACGCCTGAGCTGAACGTCAGGCCCGCGCCTGCCGGCTCGTCATGGGGCCCTCGGCCACGTGGCCGACGTGCGCCAGGGCGTCCTTGCTCGGCTTGGGACGCGACATCTCCTCCTCGGTCATGCCCGACTCCAGCGCGCCGGTCATGATGGCCACCGCGTCGGCCATCGGAGTGGGACTCCGGCGTGACCACCGCCACCCGCCGACCGAGGCGGTGGATGTGGATGCGGTCGGCGACGTCGAAGACGTGCGGCATGTTGTGGCTGATGAGGATCACCGGGATGCCACGGTCGCGCACGTCGCGGATGAGCTGGAGCACCTTGGCCGATTCCTTCACACCCAGCGCCGCGGTGGGCTCGTCCATGATGATGACGCGCTGACCGAAGGCCGCCGCGCGGGCCACGGCCACGCCCTGGCGCTGACCGCCGGAGAGCGTCTCCACCGCCTGGCCCATGTCCTGGATGGTGAGCAGGCCCAGGTCGGACATCTCCTGGCGCGCGGCCTCGCGCATGCCGCCGAGGTCGAGCATGCGCAAGTACTTGCCCAGGATGCCCGGCTTGAGCCGCTCGCGGCCGAGGAACAGGTTGGTGCCGATATCGAGGGCCGGACAGACGGCCAGCGTCTGGTACACCGTCTCGATGCCGGCCGCCTGCGAGTCGCCCGGCGATTGGAGATGGACCAGCTCGCCGTCGATGTAGATCTCGCCGCTGTCGGGGATGACCGCGCCGCTGAAGCACTTGATCAACGTCGACTTGCCGGCGCCGTTGTCGCCGATGACACCGAGCACCTCGCCCGGGTAGAGCTCGAGGTTGGCGCGGTCGAGTGCGACGACACGACCGTAGTGCTTGACCAGGTCCTTGGCCTGGAGGACGGGTCGGATGTCGACGTTGCTGGCGACGGCGGTCAATTGCTCACCCTCCGGACCCACTGGTCGAGCGCGACGAACACGATGACGAGCACGCCGATGGTGAAGCCCTGCCAGAGCGGGTCGAACTTGATCGAGACCTCGCCGATCGTGAACTGCGAGATGGCCAATCCATTGCGGGCCACGCCGACGATGATGGCGCCGAGCAACGTGCCGATGACGGTGCCACGGCCGCCGAAGAGGCTGGTGCCGCCGATGACGACGGCGGTGATGGTGTCGAGGTTGGCGTCCTGGCCGGCCTGCGGGCTGGCCGCCCCGAGTCGACCCAGCAGGAACCAGCCACCGACGGCGTAGATGAAGCCAGCCACGCCGTAGACCGCCAGCAGGACCCGGTCGACCTTGATGCCGATCAGGCGCGAGGCCTCGGGGTCGTCGCCGGTGGCGTAGATGTGCCGACCCCAGGCGGTGTACTTCAGGATGTACCACATGATCGCGAACATGCCCAGCATCAGGAACGACGAGATGGGCACGGCCGTCTCGATGAAGGGCACGTCGATGCGCGTGCCGGTCCAGGTCATGATCGGATCCATGTCCCGGCCATCGATGGTCGTCGAGGCGGAGACGAAGAGGTTCAGCGCGAAGAAGATGCTGAGCGTGCCCAGCGTGACGATGAACGGCGGCAGCCTGAGGCGCGTGATGAGCATGCCGTTGAGCAGGCCGGCGGCGGTTCCGAAGAGGAAGCCGAAGCCCAGCGCCGCCACTCCCGGGACGCCGAAGTCGGCCGAGAGCTTGCCCATGATGACCGAGACGAAGACGGCGATGGCGCCGACGGAGAGGTCGATGCCGGCGGTCAGGATGATGATCGTCTGTCCGATGGCCAGCGTGCCCACGAACATGACCTGCTGGACGATCAGGCTGGCGTTGAAGGGAGTCAGGAAGCGCTCGTTGCCGAAGGAGAAGACGACGAGCATGACGCTCAGGAAGACGAGCGGTGCCAGCCACGGGTACTTGTGCAGCAGGCGTTGCAGGCGCTGCATGCCCGTAGGCTTCTGGCGGTCGGCTTCGCTGATCTCGCCGGCGACCGCCAGCGCCGTCTGTTCGGCCTGGGCTTCGTCCTGACGTTGGTCTTCAGGCCCGCTCATGCGAGGTCCCTCTCCTCATCCCGCTCGCGCCCCTGGTTCGGGCGCCGAATTATAGATATGCGAACGAGGTGGCCGTGCGGCCACCTCGTTCGCTATCTAGGACTGGCTTGCTGCTACGGGTTGCCCCAGCAGATGGCGCGGCCTTCTTCGGCCGTGATGGAGTCGACGCCGTCCTGCGGATCGTTGGTGATCAGCGTGACGCCGGTGTTGAAGATCTCGTTGCCCTCGATGTAGAACTCGCTGTCCTCGGGCGCCGGGCACCTCGCCGGTGAGGGCGTTGCGGATGCCCCACTCGACACCGAGCTCGGCCATGCGGGACGGGTACTGCTGCGACGTGGCGTTGATGATGCCGTCGTCGATGTCGCCCATGGCCTGCGCAGCCACCGTCGACCGAGACGATGAGCACGTCGTCGGTGGAGATGCCGAACGAGTTCATGGCCTGCACCGCACCACGAGCGGTGGGCTCGTTGATGGTGTACAGCAGGTTGATCTCAGGGTCGATCTGGAGCAGGTTCTCCATGGCCGTGACGCTGTTCTGCTGCGAGCCGGAGCCGACCTCCTGGCCCACGATGCGCGGATCGTCCTCGTCGCCCCACAGGTTGGGATCGCCGATGTCGATGCCGAAGCCCTGCAGGAAGCCCTGGTTGCGCTGCACGCCCACGACCGGCTGGCTCGGGTCGATGTTGATGAGGCCGATCTTGGCGTTCGCTGCATCATCGCCCATCTTGGCAGCGGCCCACTGGCCGATCAGCAAGCCGGCCTGGAAGTTGTCTGTGGCGAAGGTGATGTCGACCGCATCGGCCGGGTCGGTGGCGGTGTCGAGCGCGATGACCACGACACCCTCTTCGCGAGCACGCTCGACCGCCGGCACCACGCCGGAGTTGGACGGGGCGAGCAGGATGGTGGTGGCGCCGCGTGCGACGGCGTTCTCGATACAGGTGGTCTGACCCTCGGGATCGGGGTCGAACGCGCCCCAGCAGGCCTGCAGGTCAGCGCCGAGCTCTTCGGCCTTGGCCGTGGCCCCGTCGATCATCCAGACCCAGAAGGGGTTGATGTTCTCCTTGACGATCAGGTCGATCTTTACGCCCTCTCCGTTGAGCTCTTCGTCCTGAGCCACGGCGGCGGAGCCGGCGAACGCGCCAGCGGTGAGCGCCACGGTCGCGGCGAGCACGGTGAGCCGCGTGAAGCGGCCTCGGTTCAAGGTCATCGCGATAGCGAGCCTCCTCTATTCCTCCAGCTGCCTATGTGGCAGCTCCTCACGCTGTCGGATGACAACGTTGTCCGGCACGTTAGACCGGGTTCGCCATCGATGTCAACATGTTTCGGGGTTGTTTCGGTGCAAACGATGCCATATCGTGCGCCCAGCAGCCTCAGGAGGCGTAGACAACGTTGTCAGGGAATGGTCGGGTCGGGCCCCAGCGTCGTCGGGCGACGATGCGGGACGTGGCTGCACTCGCAGGCGTCAGCATCAAGACCGTGTCCCGCGTGGTCAACGGCGAGGCCGGCGTCTCGGTCGATCTCGTCGAGCGCGTCGAGGCTGCCGCTCGACAGTTGGACTACCGCCCGGACCTGACAGCCTCGAACCTCAGGCGAGGTCGGGCGACCGCGACCCTGGGGATGATGCTGGAGAACGTGGCCAATCCCTACTCGGGAGCCGTCCACCGCGCCGTGGACGATGCCGCCATCGAACGAGGGATGGCCGTGCTGGCCACCAGCCTCGATGAGGACCCAGTGCGCGAGCGCGAGGTCGCGCGCACGATGATCCAGCGGCGCGTGGACGGCATCGTCATCATGCCCACGGGCACCGACCAGTCCTATCTGCACCCCGAGATCGAAGCCGGGCTGGCCGCGGTCTTCGTCGATCGGCCGCCACGCTTCCTCGACGCTGACACCGTGCTGGCCACCAACCGGGCCGGCGCGCGCGGTGCCGTCGAGCATCTGCTGGGCATGGGTCATCGCAGGATCGCCTTCCTGGGCGACCTCACCGACATCGCCACCGCCGCCGACCGTTACAAGGGGTACACCGACGCGTTGTCGGCCGCCGGCATCCCGCTCGACGAGCGGATCGTACGCCGAGACCTGCACACGCGCGACACGGCCCAGCGCGCCGTCGAGAGCCTGCTGCGGCTGCCCGGGGATGACGCACCCACCGCCCTGTTCGCGAGCCAGAACCTCATCACCATCGGTGCCATCCAGGCGCTGCATCTGCATGAGCTGCAGCACCTCGTGGCGCTCGTGGGCTTCGACGACATCGAGCTCGCGGGCATGCTCGATCCCGGCGTCACGGTCGTGGCCCAGGACGCCTATGCCATCGGACGGGCCGCAGCGGAGCTGCTCTTCGCGCGCCTCGACGGCTACTCGGGACCCAGCGAGCACCGCACCATCTCCACCCGCCTCGTGATCCGTGGCTCAGGTGAGATCCGCCCGCGCGAGGTCGTGACCATCTAGCACCGACGACTCAGTCGGCGATGATGAGCACGACCCAGATGACCGTGGCGCCCACGAAAGCCAGGGTCGAGGCGGTGCGCAGGATCGCACCACCGGCCAAGGGCCGGCCGGTGGTGCCCCGGGCCACGTAGAGCGCGAAGCCGACGATGGCGAGGAGGCTGATGTAGGTGACGAGCCAGATGAGCAGCGCCTGCGGGACCACGGCCCCATGGTCGCGCACGGTCGCCACCGGCGCCGTGTCGAGTCAGTCCGTGTCGCCCAACAGACGTTGGTCGAGCGCCACGCGCGCCGCCTCCGTACGCGTCGAGACAGCCAGCTTGCCGAGGATGTTGCTGACGTGCACTCCGGCTGTCGAATTCGCTGATGAAGAGCTTTTCCGCGATCTCGCGGTTGGTGTGTCCGGCCGCGACCTCGACCAGCACCTCCTGCTCGCGGCGGGTCAGCCCATAGGCTCGTTCGGGGGCATTCGCTACAGGGGCAGGCACGGCGTCGAGCCGAAGGCGCAGTCGACGTGCCGTGACCTCGAGGTGGTCCAGTAGCGGGCGCGCGCCGAGCCTCGAGGCGATGCGGTAGGCCTCGCCCAGGGCGGCAATCGCGGCCGCGCGGTCGCCCGCAATCTCGGCGGCCTCAGCCTCATGCCAGCGCGCCATCGCCGAGCGGAACGGCCGACCGAGTCGATCCCAGGCAACGGCGATGTCCAGCCACCGTGCGACCTGATCCGATCCGTCCATGCGCCCGCGCTGGGCCTCGAGCTCATCGATTTCGAGCGTGAGGACCTCACGCAACCGGCTGGCCGGCTCCATGGTCCCAGCCTGCCACCTGGTCGCGATCGCGGCGAGGCGATCCATATCCTCGCGGGCGCGTGCCAGCGCCGTCTCGTCGCCGGCCAGACGTGCGACCCTGCCCACCTCGGCCAGCGGCCAGGACGCGAGGCGGGCCACCTCCGCGAGACGGATATCGGCGTCCAGGCTGCCCAGCAGGTCGATGACATGCCAGGCGTGCTCCATGGCCTCGGCGTGGTCGCCTGCAAAGGCCGCGTGCGCGATGCCGCCGAGGAACAGCAACCCGTGCGTCTCGGACGGCGGCCGCTCCAGGATGAGCCGTGAGGCGCGCTCCCAGAGCGGCCCGAAACGCTCATCGCCGCGGCAGGCGAGGAGCTCGCTGGCATAGGACGCACGATAGACATAGCCCTCGTTCGATGAGCCGGCCATGCGGTCGGCTCGAGCCAGGATCTCCAACGCCTGGTCCCAGTCGCCGGACTCGAAGCCAGCGCTGACCGCGCCCCAGCCGACATAGGCGCCGTAGCTGCTGGACACGCCCCACTCCTCGGACGCGCCCATGCCCTCGAGCGCGGTCTTCAGCGCCTGCTGTGGAAAGCCGCTCCAGGCCTCGATGTCGACCTTGTTGACGTAGGCCCGACCGATGTCGTCGGGGATCCCGAGCTGGAGGCCGATCTCGAGCGCGGCATCTATCGATTCGGCGGCCGCGGTGGTCTCACCGAGGCTGGCGAGCACCGCGCCAAGCGTGTTGAGACCGTGGCCCTCGAGGTCGCGCGCAGCGATCTCCCGGGCACCTTCGATGGCCGCCTCACACAGTGGTCGGGCCTCCCGCAACCGTGAGTGCAGCATGTACACCTGCGCCAGACCAGCCAGCGCCTTGACACGCACGATCGGCGGCTCCGCCGGCGAATGCTCGAGGGCCTGCTCGTAGGCCTCGATCGCCGGGCCCCATTCGCCCGAGACCCACAAGAAGCGACCGAGCAGGATGAGCAGGCCGGTGAGGCGGACGGGGTCCCTGTCCCCCAACTCGTCGATGGCTGCGCGACAGGAAGCCAGGGCGCGTCGGAACTCCGCGGCGAGATAGGCGGCGCGGGCATCACGCTCCAGCAGCTCCACGTGGTCGATGCCGGTATGGGCCGCGGACTCGTCATCCCAGAGCAGGAGTGCTTCTCCGTACTCGCTGGATGCGATCTGGTACGAGAACGAGGCCATGGCACCGTCGCCCGCCGCGATGCTCGCCGCCACTGCGCGCGTGTCGCGCGCCTCGCGCCAATGGTGGGCCAGCTGCACCAGGCTCGCAGCGTCATCGCCATCGTCGGCCACGTGCTCGCTGAGGTACTCGCCCCAGCGTTGATGGAGGCGCCGACGCTCGGTCGGCAGCAGGGCGTCGTAGACGACCTCCAGCAGCAAGGCGTGGCGGAAGCTGTAGGCGTCATCGCCGTCCACGGCCCGGGTCGGTATCAGCAATCCGGCGTCGACCAGCACACGCACGCCTGCCGCCACCGCGTCCTCCTCGCTGACGACCGCGACCAGCACCTCGTGCTCGACTTCCCGACCCCCGACCGAAGCGACCCCGAGCAGCTGCTGGGCCCCGTCAGGGATGGCGTCGATACGGGAGAGCAGGACATCGCGCAGGGAGGCCGGCAGCGATTCGCCGTAGTCGGTGCGGCAGCACAGCAACTCCTCGATGAAGAAGGGATTGCCGTCGGAGCGAGCGAGGATCTCGGCCACCTCTCGATCCTGGAGCTGCTCACCGACGATGTGGTCGATGAGGGCAGCCACGTCAGCCTCGTCGAGCGGCGCGAGCTCGATGCGCTCGACGTTGGGGTCACGCACGACCTCGGCCAGCCAGGCCCGCACGGGGTGTTTGCGCGTCACCTCATCGGTGCGGAACGTGGCCACGACCAAGATGGGTTCAGCGTGGATGGCGCGCAGCAGGTAGGAGGTGGCGGCCAGCGTGCCCGCATCGGCCCAGTGCAGGTCCTCGAGCTGGATGACCAGCGGACCGGATGCCGTGAGGCTGCGAAAGAGGTCGAGCAGGGCTTCGTACAGGCGCGTCTGCGCCCACAGCTCCTGTTCGGGAGCGGTGCTGGCCACCGCCGAGGGCGGGCACCAAACGGGCCAGGTCGGGAGCTGCCCGGCCGGCGCTGGCGATGACCGAGGCGGCGCCTTCCCTGGCCACGAGGCCCCGGATGATCTCGGTGTACGGCGCGAAGGGCAGGCCCTCGACGCCCATGGATACGCAGCCGCCGGTCAGCACCCGGGCACCGGCGGCTTCGGCTCGGGCCCGGCTCTCGGCCAGCAGGCGCGTCTTGCCCACACCGGCCTCACCGCTGATGACGGCATGACGAGGCCGTCCCTCGCGACCAGCCTGCATGGCAGCCTCAAGCTGGGCCACCACATCCGAGCGGCCCACCAACACGGGACTGGTCACCCTGCGCACCATGGCGTCGATCATACGGGTGGTGCTCCCCTGATCGTCGGCTTCGCACCTACAGGTGGGCTGCTGGCGTGTGGCTCAGGCGCCTGCCCGACCGAACAGCAGGCCGAGGCTCAGACGGCGTGGGCGGCGGACCTTGGCGCCGTGGCTGGGCGCTGAGGTCTGTCGAGCGGAACGAGCCAGTCGTTCGCGACTGGCGTCTGCCATGTGGCTGTCGCGACGGTCGTTGCTGAGGAAGCTCATCTGGAAGTCGTTCATCGGTCCGTCCTGTCTTGCTGTCACGCGACCGGGGTCGTCGCGTCTGAGCAGGACGATGGGCCTAAAGGGTCGTCCGGCACATCGGGAGAACCCTTTAGATTCGCCCATGAGCACCTTCATTCGTGACCGGGGACCGTTTAGCCCCCGATCGGGAGGGGACTCGCTGAAGCGCTCGGCACCGGCTGCGGCTCGGTCACGCTGAGGCGAACCTGCAAGGCCGGGCTGCCCATCTCGGCGGCACGGGTGCCGTCGCGATCGCGCGCGTCGAAGAGAAGGGTCCACTCGCCGGGCCCGGGCGCGGTGACATCGACATCGAGGATGCGACGCTCGCCGACTTCGAGGCGCGGGAGCTGGAGCTCGCCCACGGTGACGGCATCGAGGATGCGGCTGACGTAGCGGTCCGGAGCTGCGATCGCGTTGACCTTGAGGCGCCAATCACGGATGGATCCGGTGCCCTGGTTGCGGACTTCGACCCGATACCTCACCGGCTCACCGGCCACGACCGGCTCGGCCGGCCCCTCGATGAACGCGTAGCCGATGTGATCGCCCCGACGCGCGAGGTACTGGCTCACCGCGTCGTAGTAGCCCACAGCCATGGCCGCGCGAACCGCAGGGTCCTGCAGCAGCGCCAACTCCACGGGATTGGAGAGGAACAAGCCCTCGCTCAGGACCCCCGGCATCTGTGTGGGACGACGCAATCGCGGGGGGTCGAATCCACGGAGCACGTAGTAGGGATAGACCAGGGCGCCGTGGTCGTAGGGTTCCCAGTTGCCATCCACCGACCCGCTGAGCGCGGCCATCATCTCGTCCTGCACGATCCGTGCCAGGCGCGCGTTGCGACCACCGAACGACCGCTCGTCGTAGAAGAAGGTGGAAGGTCCGCCGACCGACCGGTTCACCGCGGTGTTGTTGTGGATCGAAAGGAACAGGTCCGCACGGGCGATGTTGGCCATGTCCGGCCGGGCCGCCAGTTCGTCGTCCCGGTCGATGAGACCGTCGCCGGTCCGCTCCTCGGGCGGCTCGTTGACGTTGGCATCCGCGGTGCGCGTGATGACCACCTTGATCCCGGCGCCTTCGAGCATGCGGGCCAGGCGCAGGCCGATGTCGAGGTTGAGATCGGCCTCCCGGGTGCCGTCGGGGCCCACCGCGCCGTCGTAATCGCCGCCGTGACCAGGATCGATCGCGACCGTGATGAAGCCGGGCGCTTCGGGAAAGACGGCCCGTTCTGCGACCGTGACCCAGGCATCAGCCCGCTCGGTGCGTCCATCGGAGGCGGCCGTGGCAGTGGCGATGAGGCGGTAGGGTCCGGGCGAGACCCGCTCCCCATCGGCACCACGCCCGGACCAGCTTTCGGTCAGGCCACCGGCCTCGCGCGGTCCCTCGTAGAGCTCGCGCACTATCCGTCCCTCGTAGTCGACGGCACGCAAGCGCAACGCTGCCGGCTCGGTCAGGGTCACCAGCGCCTCCAACCTGCCACGTTCGCCGGCGACGAGGGGGCTGCCCCGGACCTCGAGCCCGACCAGCGGCGCCGAGGTCTCCTGGGCCAGCGCTCCGGCCGGTAGCAGGGCCAGGACCGCGGCAAAGGTGAGGACGAGCGATGGGAGGAGCCGACGCATGGCACAAGCATGCCAGCGTTCGTCGGGACCGCCTACCCGGCTGCGATGACCGATGGCTCTTGGCACTCCAGTTCGGCGCTGGCTACTATCGCGTCACGGCACTCGAACGCAGCGTGAGGAGGCAAGGCATGACCACCGCCACCGTCGGCGACCAAATCATGGTCGACTCTCCCAAGGTCGACGACCCGCCGCGCATGGGCACGGTCCTCGAGGTCATCGAGCACGACTACGGCACGAGTTTCCGGGTCGCCTGGGACGACGGCCACGAATCGACCTTCCGGCCGACAGCCGGTACCGTCCACACCGTGTCGCGGGCGGAGCGCAAGTCCGGCTAGCTGTCTGATACAGCCTCGCCGAGTCGGATCGATGGGCCACCGCTCCTGAGCGTAGGATCGGGCCACGAACTTCAGGTGGAGGTGAAGCAGTGCAGCAGCACAAGATCTCTCTGCTCGGCACCGGGCTCATCGGCGACTTCTATACGGTGACCCTGCACGGGCAACGGAGCCGCGACCGCGTCCAGGTCGTCTACTCGCGCTCGGACGAACGCGGCCAGGCGTTCAAGGCGCGGCACGGCATCCCGCAGTCCACGACGGACATGATGGCGGCCATCACCGACCCCGATACCGACACGGTCATCGTGGCCCTGCCCAACTTCCTCCACGAGGAAGCGGTCATCGCGGCAGCCGAGGCGGGCAAGGCCGTACTCGTGACCAAGCCACTCGGTCGCAACGCGCCTGAGGCCAAGCGCATGCTCGCGGCGGTCGAGAAGGCCGGCGTCTTCCACGGCTACCTCGAGGACCTCGTCTACTCACCCAAGTCGCTCAAGGCCATGCGCTCGACGCACGACGGTGCGATCGGTGATGTCACCTGGGTCCGGGCCCGCGAGGCACACCCGGGGCCCCATTCGGCCTGGTTCTGGGATCATCGACTCACCGGCGGTGGCGCCATCATCGACCTCGGCTGCCACTGCATCGAGATCGGGCGTGTCTTCGTCGGCAAGGGCAACCGGCCGGTGGAGGTGATGTGCCAAACCGACACGCTGGTGCACCCCATCGACGCCGAGGACAATGCCATCGCGCTCGTGCGCTACGAGTCCGGCGCCATCGGCCAGTTCGAGGTCAGCTGGACGTTCCGCGGCGGCATGGACCTGCGTACCGAGGTCGCCGGCACCGGCGGGACCGTGTGGATCAACAACTTCCTGCGCACCGGCTTCGAGATGTTCAGCGCCGGCGAGGGTGAGAAGGGCTACATCGCCGAGAAGGCGGAGACCGACGCAGGCTGGCTCTTCCCTGTCGGCGACGAGGTCTCCGAGCTCGGCTACACGGACATGTTCACGGATATGTTCGACGCCATGGACGAGGGCCGCGAGCCGATGGAGACGCTCTACGACGGCTACGTCGTGAACGCGGTCATGGACGCCTGCTACCGGTCGGCCGCGAGCCGGGCCTGGGAGCCGGTCGAGCTCGACTGGCGCGGTGGCAAGGCCGAGCCCATCAAGCGGTCACCGGAGATCTACGAGGGCCTGGTCGTGATCAAGCGCGAGCTGCTCCCGGACGGGCGCTCCAAGCTCATCCTCAAGGACCCCCGGAGCGGCGACTTCAGCGACCGCGTGGTGTAGCGCGAGGCCGGAGGTGCCGCGGCCGCGCGTTCCCGGCCAAAGTTGCGCGGCCGCGTCGTCGATCTCGCGCTGCGCGGCCGCGTCGTCGATCTCGCGCTGCGCGGCCGCGTCGATGTCGGCGATCGATGTGGGGGTGCCGCGGCCGCTTGACCCCCAGTCATGTAGCCGTCACGCATAGGCGCCATCGGCGATCGTCTTGCCTGTCACGCAAGAACAGCATCGCCGCGGCCGTCGATGTGCTTCCCAGTCATCCGGACTGCGATCGGCCACCAGAACCGGTCGTTTTGTGCGAGCCAGTCACGCGCGAGTCGGTCGTGCCACCGGTCGCGGCCATCGCTACCCGGCTCGCGAGATGCGCCTGGGCAGCGCCTGTCCGTTCCTGGACGGGCTGCCGCTACCCGGCGAACGGCTCCCTCCGGCAGCAGCGCGTAAGGCCTGCGCCTGGCCGGCAGGACGATGCCGGTGGCACCCCTCGACCCTCCGCGGGCCTCATGGGCCCAGCGGCTCCGAGCTACGGGAGGGAGCTCACGATCGACTCCACGTCCTCGACGGTGGTGATGACGAACCAGACCACGTCGCCGCTGGCGAAGACGTAGGCCAATTGGCCGTCGCCGAGATCGATGACACTGGTCTCGCGCCCACCGATGGTCTCCTGCTCCGGGTCGCTCGTATCCGCGTTCGGCAGCAGCAGCTTCGCGATGGGCTCCAGCGCGGTCTCGCCGGCGAGCCCAGGTACCGACGCGGCGGCGATGCTCACGAAGCCGGCATCGTCGCGGGCGCTGGCCTGGGCGATCGACATCAGGCCCAGGTCCGCCCCGGCCGAATCGGCCAGACCCTGCAACTCGGCAAGGACCTCGCGGTCGAACTGCGCGCCAACTTCCTCGAGCGTGTAGACGGCCTGCTGGAGGTCGTAGCCGGCTACGTTCTGGGGCATGAGCGAGGCCAGCTCAGCGGTGGCCGCCTCGGCCGCGCTCGGTGGCGCGGGCGAGGGCTCGGGTGGCAGCTCGACCTGCTCGATCGAGGTCGAGATGATACGCACGGGGTCTTCGATCCGGTCGGATGGCTCTCGGGCCGCCACGATGGCGTCGACCACGTCCATGCCCTCGGTCACACGACCGAAGATGGTGTAGGTGCGGAAGGCCTCAAGGGCGCCTTCAGCTTCGTCATCGAGAACGATGAAGAACTGGCTGCCCTGCGAGTTCGGCTCCTGCGTGCGGGCCATGGCCACCACGCCGCGACCGTACTGGCCGACGACCTCCTCATCAGGGATGGTGTAGCCGGGCCCGCCGGCACCGGTGCCGTCAGGGTCGCCGCCCTGGAGCACGAAACCGGGCACCGAGCGGTGGAAGCCGACGCCGTCGTAGTAGCCCTCGGTCGCGAGGTTGTAGAAGTTCTCCGAGGCCACCGGTGCGGACTCGTTGAAGAGCCCGATCACGAAGTCACCCATATCGGTCGTGACCCGCACGGCGGTACCGTCGCCGGCCGGGGTGTCGGCGGCCACCGGGTTGGGGGTGGCGTCGGGCGGACCGTGCGGGCGCTCGTCCTGGGCGGCAACCGGCAGCGCGCTGACGGCGGCGATCGAGAGTGCGGCCACGAGGGCCAGCAGACGACGGTGGGGCATGGAGCCTCCTTGGGTGTTGCTGTTCAGACGGCTCACCGAGCCGCGCCGAGCATAGGGCAGCGGCCGACTCGGGGCTGTAGGGCGCGCCGTTCGTGGGGCATGCTTGCCCCTTGCCGAGTACGGAGGACCACGTGGCCGAAGCCCTGACCCTGCGCCTGATGTCTCAAGAGGAGGCCACCCGACTGGTCGGGTGGGCCGCCGACGAGGGCTGGAACCCAGGACTTCACGACGCGCAGATCTTCTGGGAGACCGACCCCGGAGCCTTCATCGCAGCGGCGCTCGACGACGAGCTCATCGGTGGCGGCACCATCGTCAGCTACGAGGGCGCCTTCGGCTTCATGGGCCTCTTCATCGTGCGGCCGGAGTTCCGTGGGCGGGGGCTCGGCAGCCAGCTGTGGCACGCACGGCTGCGACTCCTGCAGTCGCGCCTGGGACAAGGCTCGGCCATCGGCATGGACGGGGTCTTCGAGATGCAGGACTGGTACGCCGAGGGCGGGTTCCGCTTTGCGCACCGTTCCATCCGCTACGAGGGCACGGGCGCCGCGGTGGTGCGGGCTCCGGGGCTCGTACCCGCAGGCGAGATCGCCTTCGAGCAGCTCGCGGCCTACGACGCACGCTGCTTCCCGGCGCCACGGGAACGGTTTCTGCAGGCCTGGATCGATCAGCCCGGGAGTCTCGCCCTGGTGGCCCTCGACGAGGGCCGAGTGCACGGCTTCGGGGTGATCCGCCGCTGCCGGGTCGGCGGCAAGGTCGGCCCGCTCTTCGCCGACGATGCCGAGCTCGCCGAGGAGCTCTACACCGCCCTCGCCGCGCACCTGCCGGGTGAGCCGGTCTACCTCGATGTACCCGAGATCAATGCCTGGGCCATGGGCCTCGCCCGGCGTCACCGGATGCGCGAGGTCTTCGGCACCGCGCGCATGTACCTGGGGCCACGACCGCGCCAGGCCGAGTCGCGCGTCTACGGGATCACGACCTTCGAGCTCGGCTAGGAACCTGCCGCCGGTGGCCACGCCGCGTTGAAGAAGGCGACCAGGTCGATCATCCCGCCGACCGCGTCGATGCCGAACTCCTCGCGCACACCCGGCGCCAGGACGTACTTGCCCGTGGCGTCCGGGTCTACGGCCTCGACGGCCACGTAGTAGCTGCCGTCCGCCGGCGCTTCGAGTCGGACGGTCCCGAAGTTGATGAAGCCGAGGCCGCCGTGCACCTCGCGGGCCGGTTCGAGTGCCGGCTCGAAGACGATGGCTCCCTCGACACCGACCTCGTCGGCCAGCCGAGCCGCCGCCGCGCCCGCCTCGTCGGCCCCTGGCAGGCCGGGTCCGAGCAGCGTGAAGGTGGCCGCGATGCCGCCCTGCGCGTCGGGTGCGGTCATGCCCACCACGAGCGGATCGCCAGCCTCGAGGTCCATGCGGTACCAGTCGATCTCGCCGGGCGTCCCGATGGTGGCGCCCAGGGCACGCGACAGGGTGGCATCGTCGAGCACGACGACATCGGCCGAGGACGCCGATGCGTCATCGACGACCGACGGCGCGTGGGCGGCCGCTGCGGCTGGCACCAGCGCGCCGACAAGCACTGCGGCGAGGGGAAGCATGCGGTTCATCAGTTGGCTCCATGTATTCGAACGGCGGGACCCGTTGTTTCTCCATCCTAGCGGTGCGTCCAATGTTTGTCGAGTCTTTGTCCGGACCGAGGAGAGCGTCATGCTGGCCGTCTGGACCATCGCTTTTGCTGTTGACATGCGAAAGTATGCTGTAGACGTGCCAAAGCAACGCCCTGTCCCGGAGGAGTCGCTGGAAGCGATCGTGGCCATCCTTGACCTGGTGCGGCGTGGTCGTGCCCACTCGCGTTCCGAACTCATCGAGCGCAGCGGGCTCTCGCGTGCGGTCGTCGCCCAGCGCGTCAACGAGTTGCTGGCACGCGGGTTCCTCATCGAGTCGGTGGCCCCGAGCACCGGGGGACGGCCGCCCAGGCAGCTCGAGTTCCGGGCGGACGCGGGCCACCTGCTGGTGGCTGACATCGGCGCGACCAGCATCGATGTGGCGCTCGCGGACGCTACCGGTGCGATCCTCGCACGAGCAGGCGAGCGGACCGATGTGAGTTCCGGGCCCGAGGTCGTGCTCGGTCGGGTGGACACGCTCTTCGAGCACCTCCTCGCCGACTACCTCGCGCCTGGTGAGCTGTGGGCCGTGGGCATCGGCGTCCCCGGCCCGGTCGAGTTCCGTACCGGCCATCCGATCTCGCCGCCGATCATGCCCGGCTGGGAAGGCTACCCCGTGCGCGACCGCTTCAGCGAGAAGCTTGGCGTTCCGGTGTGGGTCGACAACGACGTGAACATCATGGCCCTCGGCGAGCGTCGTTCGGGCATCGCCCATGACCACCGCAACTTCATCTTCGTGAAGGTCGGCACCGGCATCGGGTCGGGCATCGTGAGCAACGGGAACATCCACCGGGGAGCCCAGGGCAGTGCCGGCGATATCGGCCACATCCAGGTCGTGGGCGACGGTGGCCAGATCTGCCGTTGCGGCAAGATCGATTGCCTCGAAGCCCTCGCCGGTGGCGCAGCGCTGGCGCGCCAGGGCACGACCCTGGCGCAGAGCGGGGGGAGCCAGCGCCTGGCCAAGATCCTCGCCGAGCGAGGCGAGATCACCGCGCGCGAGGTCATCCGGGCCGCACGTGCGGGCGACACCGCCGCCCTGGGCCTGCTCGACCACAGCGCCACGCTGGTGGGTCAGACGCTGGCCGGACTGGCCAACTTCTTCAATCCCTCGCTCATCGTCATCGGCGGCGGAGTGGCGCGCGCCGGCGATGCGTACCTGGCCACCATCCGCCAGGTCGTCTACGCCCGCAGCACCGCCCTCGCCACTCGTGAGCTGCTGGTCCAGCTCTCGAACCTGGGCAGCCGGGCCGGCGTCATCGGGGCGGCCAGCATGGTCCTCGATGAGCTCTTCAGCGAGGAGCAGCTGGGACGCTGGATCGACCACGGGCGCCCTGCCGGGTTGCAGGTGGCCGCTGCATGAGCAGGTTTGACCGGGACGGATCGCATGGCTACATTGGCAGCGGGCCATCTAGCCGTCTAGATGGCCTCGTTTCCGTCAAGAGGGAGGGACTGTGGAACGCTTCAGTGACATCGGCGCTGCCGTCATCGGCAGCGGCTTCATCGGCACCGTGCACATCGAGGCCCTGCGCAGGCTGGGCGTGAACGTCCGTGGTGTCGTCGACGCCAGCCCCGAGCTCGCGGAGGCAGCGGCAGCGCGCCTGGGCCTGCCCCTGGCCTACCCCGACCTCGACGCGGCCCTGGCCGACCCCGAGGTCGACGTCATCCACGTCACCTCTCCGAACCAGTACCACTACCCGCAGGTCAAGGCCATCCTGGCCGCCGGCAAGCACGTCATCTGCGAGAAGCCGCTGGCCGTCACCTCGGCCGAGTCCCGCGAGCTGGTGTCGTTGGCGGCAGCCTCCGATCGCATCACCGCGGTCAACTTCAACATCCGCTTCTACCCCCTGAACCAGCACGCCCACCGCATGGTCGCGGACGGTGAGCTGGGCGATGTCCGCCTCATCACGGGCCACTACTTCCAGGACTGGCTCCTGCTCGACAGCGACTGGAACTGGCGCCTGGAGCCCGACAAGGGCGGCACCCTCCGAGCCGTGGGTGACATCGGCAGCCACTGGATCGACCTGACGACCTTCATCGCCGGTCAGAAGGTCCGGTCGGTGATGGCTGACCTCTCCACCTTCGTGAAGGTCCGCCAGAAGCCGGTGGGCGAGGTCGAGACCTTCAGCCAGGAGCGGGCCGCCAACACGGAGCCCGTGGAGATGACCACCGACGATGCCGCGGTCATCCTCCTGCGCTACGCGAACGGCGCGCGCGGAGCGGTCGCCATCAGCCAGATCAGCGCCGGACGCAAGAACTCGGTGCAGTGGGAGATCGACGGCTCCACGGCCGCCGCGGCCTGGGACAGCGAGACGCCCGACCACCTCTGGATCGGCCACCGCGGCCGGCCCAACGAGATCCTGCAGCGCGGTGCCGAGCTCATGAACGAGACGGGCATCGCCGCCACGGCCCTGCCCGGCGGCCACGTCGAGGGCTTCGCCGACAGCATGTACTCGCACTTCCGCGAGGTCTACCGAGCCGTCCTCGCCGGGGCCGCTCCGGCTGACCCCCTCTATGCCACCTTCGAGGCCGGCCACTACGAGATGACCGTGGGCGACGCGGTGGCCAGGAGCGCGGCCGAGGACCGCTGGGTCGAGATCGCGGAGTGACCGGCATCAGGTCACTCATTAGCACAGCTCACTAGAAGGAGGAGACGTGAAGCTCGGGTTCCTGACCGCGCCATTCCCGGAGACGCCGCTGATGGACGTAGCCGACTGGGCCGCCTCGGTCGACTTCGAGGTGCTGGAGATCGCCTGCTGGCCCATGAGCGGTGGTGTCAAGCGCAAGTACGCCGGCACTGCCCATATCGACGTGGCCAACCTCACCGCGACACAGGCTCGAGAGATCAAGGCGCAGATCGCCGAGAAGGGCCTCGAGATCTCGGGCCTCGGCTTCTACCCCAACCCGCTCCATCCGAACCATGAGGTGCGTGCCGCGGCTATCGAACATCTGAAGTCAGTCATCGTGGCCACAGGCTTGATGGGTCTGCCCGTGACCAACACGTTCTGTGGTGGCGACGCCTCGAAGAACGTCGACGAGAACTGGAAAGAAGCGCTCAAGGTCTGGCCGGACATCGTCCGCTTCGCGCAGGACAACGGGGTCAAGCTGACCTTCGAGAACTGCCCCATGATCTTCAGCTACGACGAGTGGCCGGGTGGCCACAACATCGCCTACTCGCCCTACATCTGGCGTCGCATCCTCGAGGAGTGGGGTGGAACGGTCGGCCTCAACTACGACCCCAGCCACCTCGTCTGGCTGATGATCGACCAGGGTCGCTTCATCCGCGAATTCGCCGACCATATCCTCCACTTCCAGGCCAAGGACGTGATGATCGACCGCGACGGCCTCTACGAGCGGGGCTCGCTCTCGGGCGGCATCGGCTGGCAGATCCCGCGCATCCCGGGTCTGGGCGATGCGCCCTGGCCGCAGATCTTCCGCGAGCTCTACCGTAGCGGCTACGACGGGCCCATCATCATCGAGCACGAGGACAAGGTCTTCGAGGGGACAGACGAGAAGATCAAGCGTGGCTTCCTCGTCGCGCGTGACCAACTGCGACCATTCATCCGCTAAGCGAGGCTAACGACCCTTCATGACCGAGTTCAACGGCAGCCGTGCCTGGTTCGACGCAGCTGCAGGCGATGCTCGAACGCATCGTCACCAGCCAGGCTGACGTGCTCGAGGAGACGGCCCAGCTGTGCGCCGAGTGCATCGCCACCGATGGCCTCGTGCACCTCTTCGGCACCGGCCACTCGCGCATGCCCGTGGAGGAGATGTTCCCGCGCTACGGCAGCTTCCCGGGCTTCCATCCCATCGTGGAGCTGTCGATGTCCAACCACTTCGACGTGGTCGGCACGAACGGCCAGCGACAGGCCATGTTCATCGAGCGCGTGCCCGGCCTGGCCAAGGTCATCCTCGACAACTTCAGCTTCCGGGCCAACGACGTGATGATGGTCTTCAGCGCCAATGGCCTGAGCGCGGTGCCGGTGGAGATGGCGCGTGGCGCACGGCAGCGCGGCTGCACGGTCGTGGCTGTCACGGGCGTGGCGCAGTCGCTCGCCGGTGAGCCCGACCCGGCCGTGGGCGGCCGCCTGCTCGACGAGGCAGCGATCGTCATCGACCTGTGCACGCCGGAGGCGGACGCGATGGTCACGCTGCCGAACCTCGACACGCCGGTCGGCCCCGGCTCGACGCTGGCCTACGTGGCCATCGTCAATTCCCTGAAGGTGCGCATCGCCCAGCTCCTCGTGGAGAAGGGCCAGACGCCACCTGTCATCACGCGCGCGTCCGTCGTGGGCGCGGAGCGCTCGCGGGCACTCTTCGAGAGTGCCTATCGGGAACACGCGCGACGTGTCGCGCGGACCATCGTCCGCGAGCCCGATGACGAACCAGTGAGTCAGGCATAGCGAGGAGGTGTAGGTCGGGACGCGAGTAACGACTGTGTTCACTTCCGGCCTTCGACGGGCGCGCCGCGCCTGATGGGCCACCAAGCCAACCTCTGTGTGAGGAGGACAAGGAGTCACATGGATCACAAGTTCGCGAAGCTTATCGCAGGCGCCGCTACCGTCGCCCTCGCGGCCACCAGCCTTGGCAGTGCCGCCCTGGCGCAGGAGGACGGTTACGTCATCGGCATGACCAACACCATCGTCGGCAACGGCTGGCGAGAGGAGATGCGCTGCTCGATCCTGGCCCAGGCGGCCAAGTCGGGAGAGGTCGCCGAGGTCAAGGAGTTCCATCAGAACTCTGACGCCGCCGGGCAGAACGAATCCATCCGCAACTTCATCGTCGACGGTGTCGATGCCATCATCGTCAACCCGGCTGACGCGGCTGGCCTGGACGATGCCATCAAGGAAGCCACCGACGCGGGCATCGTGGTCGTCTCGGTCGACCAGACCGTGACCGCCCCGACGGCCTACTCGATCACCAACGACCACACCGAGTACGCGCGCCTCGGCGCCGACTGGCTCTTCAACTACCTCGGTGGCGAAGGTGACGTCTACTACATGCGCGGCGCCGCTGGCGCATCGGCAGATGACGACCGCGACGCTGGCTTCAAGGCCGCGCTCGAGAACTACCCAGACATCAACATCATCCAGGAAGACCACACCGGCTGGAACTTCGACAACGGCAAGAAGCTGATGCTCGACTTCCTGTCCAGCGGTCTGCCGGTCGACGGCGTTTGGACCTCCGGCATCGACTTCGTCATCGCCCAGGCCTTCGAGGAGTCCGAGGTCCCGGTCGTGCCGGTGGTCGGCGCTGACTCTGCCGAGTTCGTAAGTCAGCTGGTCGGGCCTGACGCGATCGAGGGCTTCGAGGCCGCGTTCGTGACCAACCCCGCCTCGATCGGCGGTGCTGGCGTGACCCTGGCTCTGCGGGCGCTCAACGGCGAGATCCCCAAAGTTCCAGCGAGCGCTGAGGACGCGGTCGTAAACATCACTCCGGTGCTCTTCGAGAACGTGACCGAAGAGGGCCGCGCGGCCACGGAGGGCGCGCTCGATCCCGACCTGCCCTCGACGTGGCCGGTCGGCATCACCAACGACTTCACCACGTACACCAAGGAAGAGATCCTCGCCTGCGGCGGCAATCCCGTCGAGTAGGGCCCAGTGAACGGACCGAGGGATCGGGCTGCACGCCGGGTCTCTCGGTCCTCCCAAGCCACCAAGTGCCAAGACGGGTGTCATCTTGACCAGCACCACTATGCAGCCGGACCCAGCGACCGCGGGCGACATGCTCCTCGTCGCTGAGGGCATCGTCAAAACGTTCGGCGCGGTCCGCGCCCTGCGTGACGCATCCCTGGCCGTGCGGCCGGGTGAAGTCCACGCACTGCTGGGCGCCAACGGCGCGGGCAAGTCGACGCTCGTGAAGATCCTGACCGGGGCTCTGCACCCGGATTCCGGCGTCATCACCATCCGTGGTCAGCAGCGCCAGGTCCACGACCCGGCCCAGGCACGGCGCACCGGTCTGGTCCCGGTGTACCAGGAGCCTGCCCTCCTCCCGGACCTGGAGGTGCTGGACAACCTCCGCCTCTCGGAGACACCGGTCGAACCGTTCGTGGAGCGCATGCACGCGCTCGGCATCGGCGACGTGGATCTTGCACGCGATGGCCGGCGATCTCCCGCTCGCAGTGCTGCGCATCATGGACCTCGCGCGCGCGATGGCGACCACGCCGGACGTGCTGCTGCTGGACGAGATGACCGCGGCCCTGCCCGCTGACCTCGCCGAGGCCGTGCTCAAGGAGGTGGGCGCATATCGTGAGACCGGCGGATCGGTCATCTTCATCTCCCACCGCCTGCTCGAGATCAACGCTCTCTGCGATCGCGCCACCGTGCTGCGTGACGGCGAGACCGTCGGCGTCGTCGATATGGGCAGCGGCGCCGAGGAGCGGATCGTGGAACTGATGCTCGGTCCGGCTGCCGGGGAGGACGAAGCCGACATCCACACCCGGGTCACATCTGTCGCTTCCACCAAGGAAGAGGCAGCCACTGACCAGGCGCCCAGGCTCTCGCTGCGCAACCTCAGCTCCGGCGCCAACCTGACGGACGTCAGCTTCGAGCTGCGGTCCGGCGAGGTCCTTGGTCTCGTGGCCCTCGAAGGGCAGGGACAGGACGAGCTCTTCGGCATCCTTTCGGGTGCCCGCCGGCCGTCGGGCGGCACGTTGCTCGTCGACGGCGAGGAGGTCAATTTCGGGCATCCGGCGGACGCAATCCAGCGTGGCCTCGCGTATGTGCCGGGCGACCGAGCCGAGGGGCTTCTGCCGCAACGTTCGGTGCGAGAGAACATCGCCCTGCCGTACAACGCTCCACGTCGGTCCTGGGGGCCGATCGACATGAGGAGCGAAGGCGCCAAGGTCGAGATGGCGATCGACCGTCTGCAGATCGATACGCGCGCACAGGGTGAAGTCCGGCGACTCTCCGGCGGCAACCAGCAGAAGGTCACCGTCGCGCGATGGATCGCCGGCGGCGTCGACACACTGCTGTGTTTCGACCCCACTCGCGGCATCGACATCCGCACCAAGCGCCAGATCTATCACCTCGTCCGCAACCTCGCTGCCAACGGGTCGGCGGTCCTGCTCTACACCTCCGAGCTCGAAGAGGTGCAGCTCGCATGCGACCGAGTGGTCGTCATCTTCGGCGGACGCGTGGTGGCCGAGATGCCTGCCGAGCATGCCGATGAGGCCACGCTGATGCGCGCCGCCTATGGCCTGTCTGGGACGGACGTGACAGGAGCCGCCGCCGTGGTAGCGCCCGCATGACCGCCACCACTTCCGGGTCGCTCCTGACCAGTGAGTCGCTAGGCACCCGGCTCGCGCGGACGGTCAGGCGCAACACCTGGGTCCTGGGCTTGTGGATGGTGCTGGCGGCGTTGCTGGTGTTCACCAAGTTCATCCAGCCGGACTACGGACCAGCCGGGTTCGCCGCGCTGGCACTGGCGGTGCTGCCGTTCGCCTATGCCACGGCCGGCCAGACGGTGGCCATCATCGGCGGCGGACTCGATCTCTCGATCGCCTCGCAGATGGCCCTTATCAGCGTCATCGCAGCCACGATAATGGACGGTCAGGGCCAGGAGTTCGGGGTCCTGGCCTTCGCGCTCGTGGTCCTGGCCGGCGCGCTCATCGGCGCAGTCAACGGCCTCACCATCGTCATCACGCGCATCCCGGACATCGTCGTAACGCTGGCGTTCTTCTTCATCTGGGAGGGGGCCGCGCTGCTGGTCATGAGCTCGCCCGGTGGCGACGCTTCGCGGTGGCTGAAGGACCTCATCCTGGGCACTATCGGCGCGGACTTCATCCCGACCGAGCTGAGTCAGTGGGTACCCAAGGCGCTGCTCCTGGTGGTCATCACGCTCGCAGTGGTGTGGATCCCGCTTAGACGGTCCCGCCTAGGTCTCTGGATCTACGCCATCGGCTCGGATCGGCAGGCGGCCTTCCGCTCTGGCGTGCCGGTCGATCGCACCAAGATCGCGGCCTACGCGGTAACGGGCGTGTTCGCTTCGATGGGTGGTCTCTTCCTCGTCCTCGTCACCGGCAACGGCAGCCCCGTGCAAGGCCCGTACCTGCTGACCAGTGTCGCCGCGGTGGTGCTCGGCGGGGTCAGCCTGGCAGGTGGCCGGGGCAGCCTCGTCGGCCCCATCGTGGCTATATTCATCCTGCGCCTTGTCCGCCAGGACCTGGTCTTCCTCTCGGTCGACCCCAACGTCGCCCAAGTGGTCGAGGGCCTCATCATGGTCGGGCTTGTCCTGCTCGGCGGTGTGGCGGCCAT
Source organism: uncultured Chloroflexia bacterium (assembly GCA_963714675.1). Lineage (GTDB taxonomy): Bacteria > Chloroflexota > Limnocylindria > Limnocylindrales > CSP1-4 > JAFMJV01. The sequence continues at coordinate 137,119 of CAVQPG010000001.1, forward strand.
GAGGAGGCGGCGATCATGACTGCCGCGACCAACCCGGCCGAGAGCGGGCGACGCAACACCGCTTCGGATGCCATCCGATTCGTCCGTGACAACCCGCTGATCCCCTTGATCGGACTGCTGCTGTTACTGGTGCTCGTACTAGAGCTCATCAGGCCCGGCATCGTCGGAGAACGCTGGATCGCCAACACTGTCAAGTTCGCCATTCCGCTCGCCATCCTGGCGGCAGCACAGACGCTGACTATGATCACGGGTGGGATCGACTTGTCGGTCGGCTTCGTGGCAACGATGGTGGCCTTCGTGATGGCCTCGCTGGTCCCGCAGATGGACCTGCTATTGGCCATCCCACTGGCCCTCGTCCCCGCGGTGCTCGCAGGCTTGGCGAGCGGCATCGGCGTCGGCTACTTCCGCGTCCATCCCTTGATCATGACGCTGGCTGTCGGGCTCGTGGTCCAAGGGCTCCTGCTCATCTACCAGCGGTCCATGCTGGGCTCCGACCTCGAGGTCCCCGAGGTCCTGGCTTGGCTGGGGACGCAGCGCTCATTCGGCATCCCCAACTCCCTGCTCGTCTTCGTGCCCCTGGCCACGGTCATCATCTTCGGTCTGAGGCGGTCCGGCTACGGGCGAGTGCTGTACGCCCTCGGCGACAACGAGGGTGCGGCACGGCTCTCGGGCGTGCGGCGTCCGCAGGTCATGGTCGTGCTCTACATGCTCTCGGCCACCATCGCCGGCGTCGGTGGGCTGGTCTACATCGGCCTCATCAAGGTCGCGGCGCTCGACCTCGCAGACGACCTTCTGCTGCCATCAGTCGCAGCCGCCGTCATCGGTGGGACATCCATGTTCGGCGGGCGTGGCGGTTACGCGGGGACGATCGTCGGTGCCCTCATCCTGGGGGTGCTTGGCACGATCATGACCGCCACGCAGGTGCCCGAGGGCGCCAGGCGCATCGTCTTCGGAGCCATCGTCATCGGCGTCACGGCCATGTACGTGCGCATCAGCGGGGAGCGCCAGCAGGGCTGATCGATGGTGACCTCTCCCCGCTACCTCGGACTCGATCTCGGCGGCACCAACATCAAGTGGGCCGTGCTGGAGCAGAGCGGGCCAGACGGCTGGCACACGCTCGACCAGGGCCAGGTGCCGACCGACACCTCCCGCGGGGAGGCCAGCGTCGTGGCCCAACTGGCCGACCTCGCGACCGAGGTTCGCGACGGCGTGACCGACGGACCGGTGCGTCAGCTGCGGCGTGGCCGTGCCCGGGCTCTACATCCCCGAGACCGGCGTGGTCACCTTCCTCACCAATGTCCCCGGCGACTGGTCGGCCACGCCGACCGGCGCCCCGGTCGAGGCCGCGACCGGCCTGCCCACCGCGCTCATCAACGATGCCCGTGCGTTCGGCCTCGCAGAGCTGCGTTTCGGTGCCGGCCGGCACGTGGAGTCGTTCATCGGCTTCACGCTGGGCACAGGAGTCGGTGGCGTCATCGCCATCGGCAACCAGGTGATCCAGGGCTATCGCGGCCAGGCCGGCGAGCTGGGGCACCAGACCATCGACCCCGACGGCCCCTGGTGCGGCTGCGGCAACCGCGGCTGCGTCGAGGCCTACTGCCGGGCTGACCAGGTGGCGGTCGTGTGCGGCACGGCCGACCCCCGAGAGGCCATCGAGAAGGCTCGCGCCGGTGACGAGCGGGCCATCGCCGGACTGGCCGAGATCGGCCGCTACCTGGGCATCGGCATCAGCAACGCCGTCACCGTCATCACCCCCGAGCTGGTCATCCTCGGCGGTGGCTGGTCGAGCGCCGGCGAGCTGCTCATCGAGCCCATCAAGGCCGAGATGCGCCGTCGCGTCATCACCACGCCGGTCGAGCGCGTGGACGTCGTGCTCGCGGAGCTGGGTACCTGGGCCGGGGCCATCGGAGCGGGCGTCCACGGCGCCGAGCAGGCCGCCCGCAATGGCGCGGCCGAGGCCCTCCCGTGAGCATGGACTACGCGCCGCGCTATCGCGAGATCGAAGCTGTCCTGCGTACCCGCATCGCCCGACTGCGTCCGGGACAGCGGCTGCCCTCGGACGCCGACCTGTGCGACGAGTTCGGGGTCAGCCGCATGACCGCCCGGCACGCCATGTCGCAGTTGGCCGACGAGGGCCTCGTCCGCCGCGACCCGGGGCGCGGTACGTTCGTGGCCGAGCCGCCCACGCACCGCCGGGCCAACTTCCTGATGACCTTCAGCCGCGAGATGCGGCGACAGGGCCGCGTGCCCAGCTCACGCATCGTGGAGCTGCGGGTGCGACCGCCGACTGATCCGGAACGTGCCGCCCTGCGCCTCGGGCGGGGCGCCGAGGTCGTGGAGCTGCGTCGCGTGCGGCTGGCGGACCGCGAACCGATGGCCGTGGAGACGGCGGTGTTGACGGCCCGTTGCCTCGAGGCCGTGATGGCCGCCGACCTCGAGAGCGGCTCCCTGCACGAGGCGCTCATCAGCGATGGCGTGGTGCCCACGCGCGGCAAGTCGACCATCCGCGCCGAGGCCGCCGGCCGCGACGACGCAGGGCTGCTGGGTGTGCGTGCCGGCGCGCCGATGCTCGTGGAGCGTCGGCTCATCTACGACCAGCGAGGTCGCCCCATCGAGCGCACCGAATCGCGCTATGCGGCCGACCGCTACGGATTGAACGTCGGGTTCTCGGTCGAGGACAGCGGTTCCCTGGCCCTCACGTCCGATGTCTGAACGGCCACACGAGCCCGGCCTGCCCGGGCTGAGGGGGTAACCACCGACCATGGACTCACGAGCACGTGTCCTCGCTGCACTCGAGCACCGGGAGGCCGATCGCGTCCCGCGTGACTTCGCCGGCACGCGCTACAGCAGCATCCACGCCGAGGCCTACAAGCGGCTGCGGCCGGCGCTGGGGCTGCCCGACGCCGAGATCCGGATCGTCGACACCACGCAGGGTCTCGCGGGCATCCACGAAGACATCCTCGAGCGGCTGGGCGCGGACGTGGGACTGGTCAGTGCCGGTGCTCCACATGGCTTCGACAAGGAGGTCATCGACGACGGCGAGTACGAGCGCTTCCTCGACGAGTTCGGGGTCCTGCGCGCGCGGCCGGCCGGCGGCCTCTACTACGAGTCCACGACCTCGCCACTGCAGGGCGCCATCGGCAGCGGTGACATCGAGGCCTACCCCTGGCCTGATCCGGTCGACCCCGGCCGGTTCCAGGGCATGCAGGAGCGAGCGGCGCACATCCGCGACATCGAGGGGCGGGCCGTCTTCGTGGGCTCACTGTGCGCGGGCGTGACCGAGATGCACTTCCGCATGCGTGGCTACGAGGACGGGTACATGGACATGGCCCTGAACCCCGACCTGGCCAGGACGTTGATGCGGGTGATCACCGATCTCAAGCTGGCCTACTGGGAGAAGGTGCTCGACGAGATCGGGCCGGATATCGACATCGCGGCCGAAGCCGACGACCTCGGCGCCCAGCACGCGCCGCTCTTCAGCCCTGCCGCCTACCGCGACATCGTCAAGCCCTTGCACAAGGAGATCATCGATCTCATCAAGAGCCGCTCCAACGCGAAGTTCTTCCTGCACTCCTGCGGCGCTATCAAGGAGCTCATCCCCGACCTCATCGAGATCGGGGTGGATGCGCTCAACCCGGTGCAGGTCAGCGCCGAGGGCATGGAGACCGCCGCGCTGAAGTCCGAGTTCGGGTCCGAGATCACCTTCTGGGGCGGCACCGTCGATCCCCAGAAGACGCTGGCGCGGGGCACCCCCCAAGAGGTGCGCGAGGAGACCATCCGGCGCATCGGCGATCTCAAGCCCGGCGGCGGCTTCGTCATCGCCAGCATCCACAACATCCAGGCGCAGGTCCCGGTGGAGAACATCCTGGCCTTCTGGGAAGCCGTCGAGGAGGCCGGGACCTATGACTGAGCTCATCACCGGACGACTGGTCCTCGACGAGGGGGAGGTCCTCGGCCGGATCCTGGTCGAGGACGGGCACATCGCGGCGGTGGAGCCGGGCGGCGCTGTGGGCACCGAGGTCATCGTGGTGCCCGGCTTCATCGACGTCCACGTCCACGGCTGGGGTGGGCACGATGCCATGGGCGGACCGGACGCGCTCACGGGCATGGCTCGCGCGCTCGCGGGCCGCGGCGTCACGTCGTTCCTGCCGACCTCGGTGAGCGCCTCGTTCGAGAAGCTGACGGACTTCGCCGACGCGGTGCGCGGTTGGATGCCCGCAGCGCCGGCTGACGGCGCTGAGCCGATGGGTTTCAACATGGAGGGACCCTTCCTCGCCGAGCAGAAGAAGGGCGCCCATCCAGCGAACCTGCTACGTCACCCCGCAGACCTTGATGACGATCGCCTGGCCACCTTCATCGACGGCCTGCGGATCATCACCATCGCTCCGGAGCTGCGCGGTGCGCCCGAGCTCATCAGCCGGCTAGCGGCCGCGGGCGTGCGCGTCTCGCTGGGTCACTCGGCGGCCACCGTGCCCGAGTCGCGCGCCGGGTACGAGGCCGGGGCAGTGAGCACCACGCATCTCTTCAACGCCATGAGCGGCGTGGTCCACCGGGAGCCCGGCCTCGCGCTCGCTGCCCTGCTCGACGATGCCGTGTGGGTGGAGCTGATCGCTGACACGCTGCACGTCGACCCCGACCTGTGGCCGCTGATCTGGGGGCTCAAACCGGCCGAGCGCGTGCTGCTCGTGTCGGATGCGATCGCCCTGGCCGGCAGCGGGATCACCCGCGGCATGCTCGGCGAGCTCGAGGTGCGCGTGGACGGCGACATGGCCACGCTGGTCGACGGTGGCAACCTCGCGGGCTCCGTGACGGCCCTGGACCTCGAGCTGCGCAACGTCGTGCGGGCGGGGGTGCCCCTGACCCACGCGGTCCGTGCGGCCGCGGCCAACCCGGCCGAGTTGCTGGGCCTGACCGATCGTGGCCGCCTGGCTCCCGGCCTGCGAGCCGACCTGGTGGAGCTCGACGCGTCCTCGTTCGAGGTCCGCCGCGTGATGCGCGCCGGGGAGTGGATCGTCACTGCCTGAGCATCAGACGGGCGGTGGCGGCGCCGGGATCACCTCTGGTAGTACCGACGGTTGTGGCCCGAACCGGGCATCGCGCAGGACCAGCCAGACGACGGCGCCGCCCAGCGCCAGAGCGCCGGTGATGACCGCGAACAGGGCCGGCGCCCCGAATGTCTCGTAGATCAGCCCACCGGCCGTATCGGCCAGGATCGGCGCGATCCCGGCATACACGAACCAGGCCACCGACTGGCCCATGGCATAGAGGTGTCGCGGCAGGAGCAGACCCACGATCATCACCATGGCCATGTAGCGCAGGGCGTACGAGGCTCCCTCGAGCGTGCGCAGAGCGGTGACCATCCATGGGTCCGGCACGACCGCGACGAGTGCCATCAGGACCGCGGCCACCGCCGCGCCGATGACGAACAGCGCGCGCAGACCGAGACGACCCGCGAGCCGTCGCGAGCTGACGAAGACCGGGATCTCCACGAGCGCCGGGAGCGAGGCGGCCAGGCCCACCAGGAAGACGTCACCACCCCCATCGAGGATGCGCAGGCTGATGAAACGCCACGAGGCGTGCTCGCCGATGGATGCCAGCAGCAGCCCGGCCAGGAAGCCCAGCATCGTTGGTGCCACCAGATAGGGGACCCAGCCGCGCAAGGACGATCGCTGAGCGTCGCTGCCGCGCCCGACCCTGAAGTCCGCTTCGGTCGGCAGGGAGACCAGCGCGGCCAGCAGCAGCGCACCCACGATGAAAGCGGCGAAGACGAGGTCGGCGCCGGCCCGCACCCAGATCAGGCCGCCGGCCGTCGCCGATGCTGCCCAGCCGACCGAGGCCCAGACGCGGATACGCCCATAGGCCGACGAGCCGTCGCCGAGAACGCCCAGCGTGAGACCGTCGATGAGTGGACCCCATCCAAGCGCGCCGACGGTGGCCAGCGACAGCGCCAGCGTCAAGGTCACCGGATCGGAGCCGGCGACGAGGATCCAGAACCCTCCGGCGGCGGCCACCAGCGCTGTCAGCGCGACCGTCCTGGGACGTCCCAGCCATCCGTCGGCGATGACGCCCCAGAGCGGGTAGGCTAGAAGTGCGGCCAGGCCGGCCGCCCCGAGCACGAAGCCAAGTTGGGCCGCACCAAGGCCTCGCTCGGCGAGCAGCGGCAACAGGAACGGCATCAACAGCCCGAAGGCGACGCCCTGGACGGCATAGATGGCGCTGAGGCGGCGGAGGCTCACCGATCGAGTATGGGTGAGCGGTCCTGTGCCGTCGCTGCCGATGGTCCGCCTTGCTGACCTTGGGCGTTCACGGTACGGTCGAGACCACACCAAACCGCACATCCATGTCCGCCAACGAGGAACGTCCCATGTCGTCTGGGGCCTGCCGCGCCCTCGTCGCAGTAGTCCTTACGCTCGTCGCCACGATCGTGATGACCCTGCCCGTCGCCGCCCGCACCGATGAGCTCGTCGAATTGTCCGTCGTGACCTACGAGGTCCAGCCCTCGAGCGGCAGAGTGAAGGCCACCCTGATCTTCACGCTGACGACCGGCCAGGCCGACTGGCAGGCACAGCGCTGGGGCCCGATCGTCGTGGAGAGCGCGACGACGCCGAAGGTGACCGGGGCGGGGAGGACCCCCGGTGGGACGAACGTGCCCGGGCCCGGCGCGCCGTGGGAGCACGTCGACGTCAGGACCGAGAAGATCCCCGGTGGACGTGAGACCGATTCGTTCCAGGTCCGCTACAACCTCGATGCCGGCGTCGGCAAGGTCGCGATGGACGTGCCCGCCCGGGTGGACCAGAGCTACATCTATCTATGCGTACCCGGTCAGGAGACCGACAGCCACAAGGTGACCATCAAGGTGCCGGGCAACAACTGGGAGTTCGATCAGTCGGGCACGCCCATGGAGCCGACCGATACGGGCCTCACGTGGTCCGGCGGCGGTAACCCCGCCGAGGCCTTCACCTGCATCGAGGCCACGCGGGAGGACCAGCTCATCCCGCAGCCGCTCATCGGTCCGGCCGATCGCGAGATCGAGCTGCAGGCCTGGGCCAACGACCCGGCCTGGCTCGCGTCCGCGGCCAATCGAGCACGACCGGCGCTCGACGACATCCACCTCTTCCTCGGCCATGACATCCCCGGCGAGGGTCCCGTCATCATCCGCGAGGCCCCGGCGCGCGAGGCCGGCGGCTACGCCAGCGCCCACGACACACCCGGCGTCGTCCAGCTCGACGAGACCGGTGGGACCCGCGATATCGAACACCAGATGGCCCACGCCTGGTTCGGCAAGGACAACGTCAACGAGCTCTGGCTGCGCGAGGGCCTGGCCAACTGGATCGCAGCTGCGGTCACCGGGACCGCATGCGAGCCCGTCACCAACAACAGCGCTGAACTCGATCTCTCCAACTGGCTGGTCGTCCAGCCCACGGCTCCGGAGGATTACGAGGCCGTCATCGCCGCCCAGGAAGGTGCCGCGTGCGGCATCGTCACCGCCCTCGCTGCCCGCATGCCCACGGAGACCTTCAAGACGGAGGTCCTGGGCTCCATGCTGAACAGCGAGACCAAGTACATCGGCAGCGCCGGACCCGAGAGCGGCACCTCGCCCCTGGTCGACTTCCGCGAGTGGCTCGATGCGGTCGATGAGCGCGGCCTGGTCCCGGCTGGCAACGCCGACCCGGCCTACGCCGACAACCTGACCGACCTCGACTTCGCCCAGGACCTGCTTGACGAGTTCGGCATCACCGGCGACCCCGCGGAGCTGCAGCTCCGGTCCGAGGCTCGCGCCAAGTATCACGAGTTCCTGGACCTGGCCGCACCCATGGGCGCGCCGCACGCGGTGCGCAAGGACATGGACGACTGGAACTTCGCGCGGGCGATGGCGCGCATCGAGCAGTCGACATCGGTCTACGAGGCCCTGACCGAGGCCGATCGGCTCCTGCCGGAGGCAGCGCTCCTGCCGATCGTGCAGCCCCAGTTCGAGGCGGCCAAGGACGAGGAAGAGCTCGACGCGGTCACCGAGTGGGCCGATTCCCTGCTCGAGGGAGCCCGCCAGGTAGTGGGCCCGTTGGGCGATCTCAGCGACGCGCTGCCGCCGGGCTGGACCATGCCGGCGGCCGTGACCAAGGCCCTCGCCGACCAGCGCTTCGACGACATCATGCCGGCCATCACCCCGGCCATCGCGGCCGCGCAGGAGATCTCCGACGCGGACGGCTTCCTGCCCCAGGCGGGACTGCTGCAGAAGTACCAGGCGCGCTTCGAGAACACGGCCACCGCGGCCAAGCTCGAGGAGCTGGCCGACGCCGCCCGTTCCGATCGTTTCAACGCAGAACGCGCCAGCTACGCCCTCGACCTGCTCCAGAACGAGGTCGGTGATTGGACCATCCCCGACGCGGTCACGCAGCCGCTCGAACAGGGACAGCTCGATACAGGCCTGATCATCGTCGAGGACGCACGCGCGGTGGTCGAAGCTGCCCGCGCCGCCGACCTGGCCCTCGCCCGGGCCGCCGATCTCGACCTCAAGGCCATCGGACTCCGAGAGGAGGTCCAGCCACTCTTCGAGGGCGTCACCACCGGTGCCGAGATGGCCGCCCTGCGGCAACGGGTCGAGGTTCGCCGCAACGATGCGGTCGCGGTGGGCGAGGCTCTTGGTGCCCTCAACACACTTGTCCCCGATTGGCAGATCCCCGCGGTCATCGCCGAGCCAGTGGCGGAGGGTGACTTCGCCGCGGCCGTCGCCTCCGCAGAGGCCGCCCAGCGCTGGATCGAGAACGCATCCAAGGCCAACGAGTCGCTCGAGGAGATCCAGGCCTTCGACCGCATCAAGGACGACTTCGAGAACGCCACCAGCCTCAAGGAGCTCGAGGATGGCGCCCTGCTCGCAGGCGAGTGGGCGCAGGCGGCTGACCAGGTACGCCTGGCCATCGACATCGCCGCCGAGCCGCGCGGCATGCTGACCTCCTTCGGCCTCTGGGGAGTGGACGTGGATCCGCTCGTCGAGCAGGCCAAGGAAGCGGCCATCGCCGGCGAGGTCGGGGTCGCCCTCGGCAAGTCGGCCGAGGTGATCACGACCATCCAGGGTGGCGAGAGCGCCGGCTCGCTGCGACTCGCGGGCATCATCTTCTTCGGTGTCGCCGTCATCGGCGTGGCCGGTCTGTGGATCATGCTTCGTCGCCAGGCTGGCCCGTCGTGGGCCCGCTCCACCAAGCCACACTGGGTCGATGACGGCGGCAAGCGCAGGCTTCTCGGCCGCGGCAAGAAGAAGGGCGAGTAGGGCACGGGCATCGCCAGCGAGCTGACCGCGCCCGTGCCCCGCTTTCGGCGCGCGCGGCCCGGCGAGGCCGAGGCCATCACCCGCCTGGCCCTGCGTTCCAAGCGCCACTGGGGCTACGACGAGGCCTTCATGGCGGCGCTGACCCCGGAGCTGACCTTCACCCCGGCGGAGCTAGAGCGTGAGCTCGACCATGTCGAGGTGCTCGACTCCGCGGGCGGGCTGGTCGGCGTGTTCCGCCTGCGGCGGCGCACGGAGCTGGCCTTCCTGATGGATCTGTGGATCGAGCCGGCGGCCATGGGCCGCGGCTACGGCCGCCGGGCCTTCGAGCGGGCCGCTGCGGTCGCGCGCAGCTGGGGAGCAGGCGTGATGGAGCTCGAGGCCGACCCGCATGCGGAGCCGTTCTACGTGCACCTCGGCGCAGTTCGGGTGGGCATGTCGCCGGTCACGGTCGTACCCGGCCGCGCGGTGCCCTTGATGCGCTACGCGCTATAGGTCGGGCGAGCCCGTCTGCTCCAGGATCGCGACACCGTCGACGGGGAGCCCGACAGCTCCGGAGTCGCCCGGGTCGGTGAGCTCGATCGTGATGGTGTGCTCGCCTTCGGGCAGGTCAGCCACGAAGACGATCGACGGGGCCTCCTCGACCGCAGCGTAGAGGTCGACGAGCCCCAGCGCCTGGCCGTCGAGCAGGACCGCGGCACGTCCCGCTTGTGGCCCGCGGCGCACGATGATGCCGACCTCGCTGCCGCTGACCGAAGCGCTCGCCTCAGGTCCCTGTACCGGGACGACGGCGGTGGCCACGCCCGCGGTCGTGGCACGCGCCGTGTTGCCCGCCCCGTCAGCGGCGATAGCCGTGACCGAGCAGTCGGCATCAGGGAACACGTAGGCCGCAGCATCCCAGGCGGCAAGCTGGCCCGGCCCTGCCTGACCGGGGGCCTCGCTGCGCACGACGCGACCCTGGCCGCAGCTCATCACCACCCGGGCGTCCGCCAGGCCGGCGAGTGCATCCTGAGCCTCCCAGCGCACGTTCACCGGGAGGCTGGCAGCGTCGCTGCCAAGGGCACCGACGCGGAGCGCGACCGTCGGGGCCGAGAGCTCGGGCGGCGTGGCGTCCACGACGATGCTGTCGCTCACGACCGGCGACTTGAGGCCCGGGCCGTTGCGGAACTGGGCGTAGATCTGGTGGGGACCTTCCTCGGTGGGGATGGTGGCGGTCGGCGTCGAGCGGATGCGGTTCCAGCCCGACCAGTTCTCGCCGTCGGACGAGGTCCGGATGTGGGTGGCATCACGACCACCGAGATCGAGCTCGACCCTCCCACCGGCCGTGGCGACATCGCCACCGGCGATCGCGAACGGCCGTAGCTTGAGCGCCTTGAGCTCCTTCTGGCTGCCGGCGAAGTAGTTGCCATCGAGTCGGCCCACGCCGGGGATGCGCGTGAGGCCTTCCTGCCAGAAGACCCAGTCGTCCCAGCCGGGCGCGATGGAGATGGGTAGCTCGCAGCCCCAGCAGGCGGCCCACATGGGCAGGTCCTCGAAGCCCTCCGCGTTGCCCACGACCTCGCGCCACATGAAGACCGAGGTGTAGACCAGCGGCATGCGACCCGTACGCTCATAGACGCGCTCCACGAAGTCACGCAGGCGCGCGGTAGCGACGACCTGGATCGAGGAGCCGATCGGCGCCCAGCACTCCACGTCCACGACCGGAGGGAGCGCGTCATCGATGCCCCCGACGCTCTCGACACGGTCGAGGAAATGGTCCGCCTGCTCACGGCCATCGAGCGTGTAGTCGAAGAAGTGGTAGGCGCCGGCGGCCAGGCCCGCGTCCCGTGCCCGAGCCAGGTTGGTGGGGAACATGGGGTCGACGAAGTCGTTGTCCTGGGTGGCCTTGATGAAGACGAAGCGATGGCCCGCCTCCTTGACCGCTCGGTAGTCGATATCGCCGTTGTGGTGGCTGACATCGAGACCCGTGATGAGCGACGAGCTGAGCGCCAGCTCACCGGCCACGAAGGCGGTCGTGACCGCCTCGGGCTCGTCCGAGGGGTCGGGCGCAGGCTCGGAAGCTCCTCCGGCGTCGAGTGCAGGATCGTCGACGATCGGCGTGGGCTCGGGTGTGGGTGACGGGGTGGGCTCGGAGCCGGGTGGCCAGGGTGGATCCTTGGGCAGCCCGGGGGCCCGGTACTTGGTGCCGGACGGCTGGCAGCCGATGCCCTTGCCCTCGGCGTCGTAGACCACGCCGGGGGCGGGTTCGACCGGTCGCAGGGCAGCCTGAACCGAAGCGGGGCCGATGGCAAGGGGCCCAGGCAGGAGCAGCATGATCATCGTCAGCGCCTGGGCGAGCGCGACGACACGGCGTCGTGTCATGTGGCTCGGTGAGGGTACCGGTGGCGCCCGATTCGCGCAGGCGGAAGGCTAGGAGATCGCCTCGTCGGCTGTTCGCTCGACCGTCGTGGTGGCCGTGCGCATGCCGGAGCGGATCGCCACGGCCTCATCGAGTCGCTCCAGCAGCGGCACCGACTTCACGGTCTCGAAGCGCTCACGCGCCTCCCCGACCCAGGCCTCGATCGAGGGCTCATCCGGCAGCGTGATGAGCGCATCGAGCTGCACCTGCGCCACGGAGAACCGGCTGCCGCTGGCGTCCAGCTTGGCGATGGCACTGCGATAGCCCGCCACGGCCTCGTCGGGGCGGTCCTCGAGCGCGGCCACCCCGGCGTCGGCGAGCAGCTGCATGGCGTCCACGAACGTGCCCGCGAAGGGCTCATCGGCCAGGGCCTCACGGGCGCCACGGGCAGCCTCCAGATCGCGGGCGTAGTGGGCGGCGAGGAGATAGCCGAAGCGAGCATCGGTGGTGTTCTGACCCTGGAACTGGGAGGCTCGCGCGTAGAGACGGGTGGCCTCGGCGTAGTGACCCAGCACGAGGGCGCGAGCGGCCGGAGACAGCTTGTCCCAGAGCTCCACGTCGGGGTCGCTGATGTCCGCGAGCAGCTGACGGCGCTGCGCGGTGAGCTCGGGTGAGGCCTCCCCACGCCAGGCCATGATGCTCTCGCGCACCGCGATCAGCCGCCCTCGATCGGCACCGGCAAGGGCCGATCTCGATCTCGGTGTCGAGCCGGGCCAGGGCCGCGTCCCAGTCGAGACCTTCGTAGGTGGCGCCCCAGCCGAGGGCGCCGGCGATCCAGGTGGCCATCTGTCGCACGCCGAGCCGGGTGGCGAGCTCGTAGGCCTCCCGTGCGGTCCGCATCGCGGCGTTACCGTCGTCGTTCCCGTAGACCGCGCCGAGGTTGTTGCGCGCACGGAGCTCGAGGGCCACGTCGCCCAGCTCGTGGGCCATCTCGATGGCGGCGGTCACGAGCACGACCGGCTCCTGGATCCGCTGCAGCGACCCGAGGGCGGCGCCCTTGTTGACGAATGCCTCGGCCACGATCCGGCCAAGGTGCCGCGGCTCGGCGATGGCCAGGGCCTCGTCGGCGCGTGCCACCGCCTGCTCCGATTGGCCCAGGCGCATGTGCGCTCGAGACAGGCGCGCCAGCATGTCCGCGCGCATACTCTTCGTCCTCGGGTCGATCGGCCTTGGCCAGGGCCGCCTCCAGGAACTCGACGGTCTCGGTCAGCTTGGAGGCATCGACGAGGATGCCGCCCTGGGTCGCCGACATGCGCGCGGCGCCGGTCCGGTCGCCGGCCTCCTCGTAGGCGGCGATGGCCTCGAAGCCCAGGCGCTCGGCCTCCTCGTAGCGGCCCTCGATGTCGGCTGCGACGGCCGCTCGCTCCAGCAGGTCGGCCCGTTCCGCCGCCTCGTCGGTGATCTCCAGGGCCGTGCGCAGCAGCGCCTGGGCCTGGTCGGCGGCACCGAGCTCCATGGCCCGCTCCGCTGCACCACGCAGGGCCAGGCGGGCCTGGATGCGCAGGGCCTCGGCCTCGGGCCCGGGCTCGGAGGCCTCGAAGGCGGCCAGGTAGTGCGTCGAGAGCACGCCGGCCAGCTCGTCCTCGCCGAGGCCCTCGAAGTAGCGCGCGGCGGCCAGGTGTCGGACACGGCGGTCGCGGCGCGAGAGCGTGTCGTAGGCGACCTCGCGGATGACCGACTGGACGAAGCCGTACTGGCCGCGCTCCGGGCGAAGCGGGATCGACCGAGATCTCCAGCAGCTCGCCGCTTGACCAGGGCGCGCAGGCGGGGCTCCAGCTCGGCCTCGTCCTGCCCGTAGATGGCCGCCAGCGCGTCCGCGGCGAAGGTCTTGCCCAGCACCGCGGCGTCCTGCAGCAGCGTCCGGTCGGCATCGTCGAGGCCGTCGAGCCGGGAAGCGACGAGCGCGCGCAGCGTGTCGGGGATGGCCAGCTCGCCGAGGTCGCCGGTGGGCCGGAACGTGCCGTCGCCGTTGGCGGTCAGCCGACCGTCGGCCACGAGCATGCGCACGGTCTCGACCGCGTACAGCGGGATGCCGTCGGCGCGGGCGAGGATGGTCTCGACGGCGGCGCTTGGGCATCTCCGGGCACCAGCCCCGCGAGCAGCGTCGCGCATGTTGCTGTCGGTCAGCGGCTCCAGACCGATGGTGTTGAACGAGCGCGCACTGGTGCCCCAGCCGGGGCGTCGCTCGAGCAGGTCGGGCCGAGCCAGCGTGACCACCAGCAGGGGCACGCCCTTGGCCCACTCCATGATGTGGTCGATGAAGTCGAGCTGGCCGCCATCGGCCCACTGCAGGTCCTCGAAGAGCATGACCGTGGTGCCGCGGCGAGCGATGCGCTCGAAGAAGATGCGCCAGGCCGCGAAGAGGACCTCGCGCCCGCCGGCCGGCGCCGGCTCCAGGCCCAGCAGCGTCAGCAGCGCCGGCTCGACCCACTCGCGGTCCTTCCGTCGGGCACCCACTCGGCGACGGTCTCGTGGAGACGGTGCCGGGTCGTCTCGTCGTCGTCGGTCTCGAGCAGGCCGGCACGCTTGCGCACCATCTCGCCGAGGGCCCAGAAGGTCACGCCCTCGCCGTAGCTGGGCGCGCGGCCGCGGTGCCAGTAGACGTTCTCCACGAGGCCGTCGAGGTACTTCTCGAACTCCCACGCCAGGCGGCTCTTGCCGATGCCGGCGGGGCCGGTGATGGAGATGAGGCGTGGCCGCTGCTCGTCGCCGATCTGGTGCAGCAGGTCCTTGAGCAGGCGCAGCTCGACCTCGCGGCCGACGAAGGGCGGCTCCAGGCCCTCGCCACGGCTGCGCCCACCGCGGTCGCCGACGACGCGCAGGCGCACGCCAGGCCGGGACCGGCGCGGTCTTGCCCTTGAGCGTCTGCTCACCGGCCGCCTCGAAGGCGATGGCGCCCGGAGGCCGCCTGCATCGTGGCCTCCCCCACCAGCACCGTGCGTGGCGGAGCCACGCCCTGGAGGCGGGCGGCGGTGTTGACGAGGTCACCCGCGACCATGCCCTGGTCGGTGGCGCCGACGGTGACCGCGGCCTGGCCGGTGAGCACCGCGACGCGGGCTTGGAGCCCCTCGCCCAGGTTGCGCACCGCCTCGGTCACCTCGAGCGCGGCGCGGACGGCGCGCTCGGCGTCGTCCTCGTTGGCACGCTGCGCGCCCCACGCGGCCATCACCGCATCGCCGATGAACTTCTCGACGTGGCCGCCGTGGTGCTCGATGGTGTGGCGCGTGGCCTCGAAGTAGCGCGTCAGCGTCTCGCGCACCAGCTCGGGATCGCGACCCTCGGAGTACTCGGTGAAGGCCACGAGGTCGGCGAAGAGCACGGACACGAGACGACGCTCGGCGGCGCGGTCGTTGCAACGGCGGTCGTCGATGCCGGCGCAGGTGCGGGGCGCCGGCGCGCATCGCCCAGGCGCGTGCCGCAGCTCCGACAGAACCTGGCCTCAGGTCGGTTGTCTGTCCCGCAGTTCGGGCAACCGGACGCGAGGTTGGTGCCGCAGTTGTCGCAGAACGCCGCGCCGTCGCCGTTCTCCTGGCCGCAGGTCGTTGCAGAACACGCTCACCGGCCGCCAGCCACTTCCGAACGCGACGTCGCCGGCGTGGAAGATGGCACCAGCGCGAGGGCCTCATCGAGCAGCCGCAGGTCCGGCGCGGCACCCAGCCGCTCGAAACGGGCGCGCGCCTCATCAGCCCAACCCGTGAAGGCCGGGACCTCACCGGGCATGAGCGACAGGGCCAGCGTCTGGACGCGCGCTGTATGGTAGTGCCAGCCGGCCATGGTGAACCGAGCCACCCCTTCGCGGAAGCCGGTGATGGCCGCATCGGTCCGACCTTCGAGCGCCGCCAGGATGCCGGCCGCGGCCGCCCGCGTAGCCACGAAGGCGTTGCTGATGTTGGCATCGTCGCGGAGGAGCGCCTCGGCCTCGCGAACGATGCCGAGGTCACGAAGCTGGACGCCGGCCACGAGCATGGCCCACCGTCCGATCTCGACGTTCTGACCCAGACCCGGCAGGGCCTCGCGAGCGACGGACAGGGCCTCGCCCGGGCGGTCCTGGCGCAGGAGGTGTTCCGCTCGCAACACCTCTGCCCCGGCACGG
>CAVQPG010000002.1:0-174733 GCA_963714675.1 uncultured Chloroflexia bacterium
GCGGCCGGCCCCACCGAAGAGCTTGTCGCGCCCGACCTGGCCGAGGAGCAGGTCGTTGCCGGCGGCCCCGAGGATGCGGTCGTTGCCCGGGCCACCGCAGATGGTGTCGTCGCCACCGAGACCGTAGATGCGGTCGTGGCCGCCGCGGGCCACGATGACATCGGCCTTCTGCGTGCCCTTGATGACTTCGCCCTTGTTGGTGCCCACGATGGTCGCGGTCTTGCCCGCGCACTTGGGCTTGGCGGCACTGGCGGGGGCGGCCACCAGCGCGGCCGCGAGCGAGGCCAGCAATACCGCGGAGACGAGGAGCGCGCCGGTGCGGCGCAGGTGCTGGGCCATCATCGGGACGAGACCTCCCTATCTGCCAGGGTCGTCGTCTGCCGATGGGGGATGCGGTCTCGTGGCCACTCGGGGGCGACCGTGACCGGTCCAGTGTCTCACCGTCGTCCACACCCGCATGGGGTCCGAAGCAAGCCGTGCCCGCTACGCCCGTCCCTGGGCCCCGGCAACGCTCCCCGGTGCGGGATCTGGCGCCGACCAGAACGCAGACCGGATGCGACCGGGGCCTTGCGACGCAAGAAGAGGCCCGCCCCTCGCGGGACGGGCCTCGGACGCTGCACTGGAGCCAAGGGAAGGGACTACTTGCGGTTCGTGAGGCCGGCCGGCAGCACGCTGCCCTTCTCGGCGGTCGTCAGTGCCCCCCCGGGCTGGGTGCTCAGGCACATGACATACGCAGCCACCTTGTGGGCGTTGGACGGGTCGGTGTTGGTCACCCAGACCTTCCAGGTGTCCGCGTCAAGCGGATACGAGCTCGTGATGCTCATGAACCTGCTGTTGGTGGCGGCGCCACCGCCGGTCGCACTCGACCCCGCCGGACAGTCGACAGTCTGGGACCCTTCCAGGCTGGCAGCAATCTCCAAGTCGAGGCCATTCTTGCGCGTGAGCGTGACCCCTGCGACACCCTCGTTGTCCACGCCGTCGGCGAAGCCGGCGGGCGTGCCCACCACCTCGTTCCAGCCGACCTGTCCGTCGGCGAGGGTCGCAGGCGTCCCGACCATGAGCCGCCACAGCGGGCGGACGATGTTGCTCGGCAGTTCGCCAGCCCGGTTGGTGGCCACGAGCTTGCCGCGCCGCGCGAGCTTCTTCGTGGTGTAGCCGACCGCGCTCTTGCCATCGACCGTGGCCGCGTTGATGCCGGCGGCGGGTGTGATGGCTTGCTCCGCTGGTGCCTGGGCTACCGCGCTCATGGTGGCACCGGCGAGAGCACCGACGATGACGGCTACGACCGCCGTGGAGATGACCTGACGCACTGGCTTGACCTCCCTCTCCGCGCGGTCGGCAGCAGCGTTGGTCGCAGCGCGACGGCGCGTGTGGGTGATAGTGCGCTGCCGTGTCAACCTTGGAGGGTCCGCGGCCGAGTCAGGGAGGTCTGGGGGGCGAGGACCAAGGTGGCCCCAAGGCCCCGGCGACGCTCCTGGCCGCGGGGATCCGGCACCGACCAGGACGCAGGACCAGCAGCGACCGGGGCTCCACCCGTGCCTGTGATGCTCCACAACGGCTCGAAGTCGAGTCGAGATACCTCTGCCCCGTCTAGGGTGTTACGACGTCTGGCACATTGTTCTGGCCGACGATCAGCTCACTGACTGGGGGCAACGCTCCCCAGCTGCGGAGATCTGGCACCGACGCACTCAGGACCAGCAGAAACCAAAGCCCCACTTGTGGGCGCAATAGTGGGCGCAACGCCGGCAGACAGACCCTCGCACAGACCCCCTGGAGCGCGCCCATCTGAGCGTCAGTAGACGTGAGTAGAGGTCAGGGATTGGTCTGCAAAACCGTCATTCACCGGTTCGAATCCGGTCGTCGCCTCCACGATTCCACCCAAGCGGCGTCTGCCAGCGTCGTCCACGAGCCCCGGCACCGCTCCTGGCCGCGGGCATCTGGCACCGACCAGAACGCAGGACCAGCAGCGACCGGGGCCCTTGATGGCCAGTTGATGGCGGCATTGCTGGTGGACGCCGAGACGGGAGAAGAGGCCCGCCCCTTGCGGGACGGGCCATCGGGTCATGCTGCCTGGTCGATCAGTGGAGCGTCCAGGTATTGATCGCGAACCAGTCGTCCTCGAACGGGATGCCACAGGCCTCGTCAGGCGGGTCGGGCACGATGACATCGACCATGGACTGACCGACGACGGTGATGGTGAGGTGGCCGTACTCGGCGTCGTCGAGGCCCTTCATGGTCGCTCCGCAGGCTGCGCCATTGTCGCAGCGCCAGATACCATCGAAGTCGCCGAAGACACTGTCACGCACCTGGAGTGGGCCCGCACCAGAGAACGCGTGTTCATTGGCATTGATGACGCGGCCGACCCAGGTCTCGGTGCCGTTGGAGACCCAGTGGTCGTCGACCAGCACGAAGGTCTCGAACCCGCTCAAGCCGCCTCGAGAGTGCCAGGTGTTGCCTGCGGCCTATTCGTGACCGGACTCGCCGCCACACCCGGCCTCAGCGACCGTATAGGTGGCGAACGGCTTCGCGGCCGCGGCCGGCGCGGCCAGCACCACCGTCATGAGCAATGCCCCCATCAGGGCTGCCATCCGCTCCATGGGTATCCCCCTACAACCCGTGCGGGTTGGGTCCGCCAGTGGCTCGACACGGTCCCGGCGGCCAGGGTGAGGGCCGTGCGTCATCGCCTCCCGCTACGGAAGATTCTCGCGCACCTGGCAATGGCATCACTGCCGCCGCAGACTGACCTCGCTCTCGGTCGCCTCCTCCTGGTAGCGATCACCCATCGCGGTCACCAGTAGCAGGCGAACGCCCTCCAGGTCGCTGGTCAGCTCGGGCGTCGAGCGGCTGCGTCTGCAAGACCGCTATTCACCGGTTCGAATCCGCTCAGCGACGGTAGGGCCAGGTGCCCTCCGGGCAGGGGTTCCACTGATTGCGCGTGGCCACCCGCACGATGCCAGGAGCGCCCTTGCGCTTGACCTTCATCACGAAGTAGAAGGGATGGGCAGGCCGGCTGCCCTTCGCCGAGCAGGTTCCGCCCTGGTCCCGAGCGGGACGCCGGTGCCGTAGCGAGTCAGTCTGGTCAGGATGCGCTGGCGGCTGTACACCCGGTCGCGGGCGCCAGGGATGGCTTGGAAGATCGTGGCGGTCACGGTCGCTGCCTGCTTCGTCTCGCACCCTCGGATGAGCCGGACCCCGATCCAAACGATCGGCTCCCCCGGAAAGCGTGTGGCCTGGGTGAAGCCCCGGGCCACGAACGTACAGCCCCAGCGGTCCACCTTGCGCGGCGCCCGGGCATCGGCGTCGGATGGCAGGGCCAACCCGATCGCCAGGAGCAGTGCGATGGCCGAGACGATGATGTGCATCGGAATGCCTTCCCTTCATCTGCACGGACCGGGTTCGCCAGTGGCTCGGACATGGTCCCTGCGGCCTGATGTGGGGCGCACGTCGTCGCGTCCCGCTACCGGCGATTCTCCTGCGGTTGGCAATCAAGGCATCCTGCTGATCAGGACCGCCACCCGCCGGTCAAGGACGAACGACGACGGCCCTCCGGTTTCGCTCCGGAGGGCCGTGGTCGCTGTCTGTGTCCTGACCGATGTCAGAGTGGGGCTACGAAGTGGGGCAGAAGGCGCCCTTCTCGACGCCGGTGCACACGCCGCTGAGATAGACCCCGACCTCATCGGCGCCGCTGCCGCCGCCGTGGAACGTGCCGCCCGGAGTGCCTGCCTCGCCCATCTTGTTCACCTTGTCGGGGGCAGCACCACCACTGAAGATACCGGCCTTGAGCCAGCCAACCTCATCCTTGCCGTCCATGCCCTCGAAGGTGCCGCCGTTCATCGTCCCGACGACGTCATTGCCGTCGGCGCATGCTGCCACCGTTCATCGTGTCGACCACGTCGTCGCCGGGCCGCCACAGATGGTGTCGCCGTCCTCGACCGGCTCGAACTCGGCCGGCAGGACGCCGCCCGTTTCGGGGAAGGTGTACGTGCACGTCGGCCCTGGATCGGGTGAGGGGTCAGGCGAGGGGTCAGGGTTCGGGTTCGTCGGCGTGGTCGGGTTCGTCGGCGCAGTCGGGTTCGTCGGCGCACGTCGGGTTCGTCGTGGTGGGCGGAGCGACCGAGTCCCCACGCTCGCAGCGCATGACGGTGCCCGTGCCGGTGCCCTGGCGGCAGGTGTCCTTGGCGGGGCCACCGTCGAGGCGGTCGTTGCCCTTGTGGCCCAGCAGCAGGTCGCGGCCGACACCGCCCTGGAGCTTGTCGGGGCCCTTGTTGCCGAAGAGCCGATCGTCACCGGCGTTGCCGATGAGGCGGTCGCGGCCGCCACCGCCGCAGATGGTGTCGTTGCCGCCACGTCCGCGGACGGTGTCGGCACCGCCGCGGGCGACGATGACGTCAGCCTTGCGCGTCCCGACGATCAGCTCGCTCTTGGCCGTGCCCACGATGGTAGCGACCTTGCCATCGCACTTGGGCTTGGCCGCGCTGGCCGGGGCGGCGACCGTGGCGACGGTCAGGGACGCGAGCAGGGCCGCGCTCGAGAGCAGCGCGACCGTCCGCCGCAGGTTCCTTGAGTCCATGTTGGGTCTCTCCTTAGTGGATGAATCCGACCCGGATCGAACGATGTGCGCCGGGACCTGTGGAGAGTCCCTCAGGTACGTGTCTCCCTCCACCCTGCTTTGGTACGCCTCGTCGACAGGGGTATCGGTACGGGAGGCACCACCACTCACCCGCTCGCAGTACACGGCTCCGCACCGTTGCGCGCTCTCGGGCCGGAGAGAGGGTCGGTGCGTCGACGCGCCGGGTGCCACGACACCCCGGTCGACGTCAAGTGCCACGAGGACTATCATCGGGTTCTCCCCGCGCGTACCCTGCCTGCCAGCGCAACCTGATTCGCACGACTCGCTCGGAGGCCCACGATGACGAGAATGATCCTTGCCGCAGTCCCACTGGCGGCCGCACTCGCCCTCAGTGCGCTACCGGCTGCCGCGCAGGACGAGGTGACACCGGCCGATGAGGTCGAGCCCGCGAAGTCCGTGATCGGCACGCTCACCGAGGGGGAGGACGGTGCTTGGTACCTGATGCCAGAGGACGGCGATCCCATCGAGCTGCAGTTCGGACCGTCGTGGTTCCACGAACTGACCGCGCTGTTCGATCTCTTCGATGGTCAGGCCGATGTCACCATCGGCGGCAACCTCCGCGACGGCATGCCCAACGAGAACGCCTCGGAGCGGGCCAAGGAGGTCGCGGCGAAGGAACCCAAGATCCGGATCAAGACGGTCAACGATGAGCGACGCGACCAGGGCAAGCCACCGTGGGCTGGCGGGCCCAAGGGCAACGTGCCGCCGGGCCAGGCCAAGAAGGCTGCCGACAACGTCCCGCCGGGTCAGGCCAAGAAGGCTGCCGGCAACGTGCCCGGGCCAGGCCAAGAAGGACGAGTGACCAGCGGCTGCTATCGAGACAGCGCTAGCGACAGGCGAAGCCGTCCGATAGGGCGGCTTCCTACTTGTCCGGCGGCGTGTATCCAAGCACCAGTCGCTGGGTGCGTCAGCGCTTGGTCGTGTTCGCTCAGACGCAGTCGCTCGAGCCCATCGGCTTGCCCGCAGGCATCATCGCGCCGCAGTCCGATCGTGACTGACCCGCGCCGCCGCGACTTGCCTCTTCTTGACCATGGCGAGCAGGTCGGCCGACTCGATGATGAGGTAGTCCTCGTCATCGATCCCGAGCTCGGTGCCGCTGTACTTGGGGAGAGCACGCGGTCGCCGACCTTGATGTTGACCATCTTCTCGTCGTCGCCGACGGCCACGACCTCGCCGCGCTGGATGGGGCGCGGGCCTGAAGATCCAGCCCACCGCCGGGGGCAGCATCGACTTCTACGTGCACGTGGTCTGCATGAGCACGCAACCGGGTGGCGCGCTGATCACCGCCTCGCGGACCCGCTGGGGCCAGGCGAGGGGCGGCGGCGTCAGGCCCCCGAGGGCCGGGCACCGTACGCGTACTCGTCGGCGGCGTAGTCGAAGGAGGAGCGCACATCCTCCCCCAGGAAGCGTCGCAGCCGGGCGCTCGTCAGGCCCTCGTAGACGAAGTCGTAGGCGTCGCGCACGAAGCGCCAGCTGGCCGCCGACGGCGCGTAGTGGTAGAGGCTGATCGCGGCATCGAGGAAGCCGGTGCAGGAGTAGTAGCGTTCGTCTCCGTCGACGCCCTCGCACCACGAGATGTCCTCAGAGAGGTCATACCAGTAGCGCTCGCGCGCGACCGCTTGCGTGGCAGGGTCATCCAGAAGCTCGTCGAGGTCGGCGACGACGCGGTCGAAGGAGACCGACCGGCGCCTGGCGCCCTCGAGGTCGGCGACGGTCCTGAGGGCGCGCTCCCCATCGCGGACGACCGGCTCCAGCGTGAAGGACCCGTCATCGCTCGGGATCGTTGCCGGAGTGCAGGGGATCGAGCCGGGGATCGTCGGCTCACCCTGCCACGTCCGTGGCAGCCCGCCGTAGCGCCCCCCGTTCCCCGCCGCCAGGACCGCTCCGTCGGCGCCGACCTTGCCGCTGCTGACGCTGGCGCCCGCGAACGACTCGCTGTCGGTGCGACACCACGAGCGGCCATCGGCCGAGGTCAGGGTCACGGCAGGTGGCCAGGCGGACGCTGGCGGCTCGATGTAGCCCACGTCGGGCCCGAGGACCGCCGGTAGCGCGACGCTGACGCCGGGGCTGCTCGCGAGTGTCCCGAGCGCCCCCTCGGAGCCCGCCACCGTCGTCCACGTCAGGCCGTCGGGCGAGTGCCACAGGCGGCTGCCGGCGTGATCGCCCTCGTCATCGATGGCGTTGGCCCCGAGCACGAAACCGGTCGGCGTCCAGACCGGACCGATGAGGCGCAGCAGGTTGCCGTCGCCATCCTGGCGCGGCGGCGCCAGCTCCTGCCATTCGATGCCGTCCGCCGAGCGCCACAGCCTGGGGTCGCCCTCCGAGCGCCACGCCCCGGTGCCCCGGACGAGCCAGACGCCGTCGTCCGAGCGCGCCGCACCTCCGACCCAGGCGGGCTCGTCGGCGATGGGCTGGGGAGTCCAGGTGCGACCGTCCGCGGACGTCCATAGCGTGGGGACGCCGCGTCCGTCTTCGTGCTTGCGGCCCGCGACCCCGACGGCCGCGAGCTCCCCGTCCGCGACGAGCAGCTGGCGCAGGCTGGCGCCATCGAGCCGCTGGGGCTTCGTCCACTTCTCGCCCGAGTCGGACGTCCAGATGACCCCATCATGCCGACGATCCGAATCGGCATCGCCGACCGCGATGAAGCCACCATCCCAGGCGGCGACGTCTCGTGGCTGGGCCACCTTGCGCGACGGTCCGGGCGTGCAGCTCTCGCAACCCTTGAGCAGACCGGCGAGGCTGACCTCCGTCCAGTCCATGCCGTCCGCGCCGTACCAGGCCAGCGGCTCGCCCACGTAGGTGTGCCCCAGCAGCACGGAGGACCCGTCGGGGGCCGCGGCGACGGTCGACACCGATGGCGTCGCGAGGTTCACCTCCAGGCTGACGGGCCAGCCCGGGGCCTGGTCGCGGCGCTGCCAGGTCACGAGTGGCCCGGCCTCCGGGTCCGATGGGCGCTGCGCCGGGCCGCAACACGAGGCGATGTTGTCGGTCCACCACTCGTAGGCGGGAGCGATGGCCTTGCGGGTCATGTCCAGCGATCCGTAGAGCAGCCGCTCCTCGTCGATCCAGCGGATCCGCGCGACCCCGCGGTCGCGGTAGCACACCAGTTGCCCGCTCAGCCTGGGCTCGATGCCGGCGACGCCCTGCTCGCAATCGCCCGGGCCGAAGCGCTGCTCGATCATGCTCAGACGCTCGAGCCACCAGAGCTCGAGCTCGTCCGCGTCGTCAAAGAGGTAGAGGCCGACGTCCTCGATGGGCCCCGGCGGCGTGCACACCAGCGCGGCGACCGCCTTGCGCACGCTGACGGCCATGTCCTTCGGTCGCAGCCGCTCGCAGGTCCCCTTGAGGTCAGGAGGGACGAGCTGCCGCAGCTGCCCGATGGCCTGCTGGTCCTCGGCGGCGGCGGTGGACAGTGCGGTGCCCACGACGAGCACCAGCGCGAGGAACACTCCGGTCGAGCGAGTCAGCATGACGATCGTCTCCCCCTTGGATGCCATGGTGCGCCTTTCGTCAACCGTGCCGCAAGGCGACGGCGCCTGCCGCTGCACGTCGTCACATGGGCTGGGGTCGTTCGTCGTGCCGTCCGTCAGCGGCCTCGTCGTTGACGGACGACGCACAATGGGCGCAGAGAGAGTAGATGCGCCGTGCGGCTTCAGTGGCCGCAGTCTGCCGGGCGCGATCGATGAGGAGGTCCGATGAACAAGCGACTCATGACCGGTCTGGTCACCGGCGGGCTGCTGGCAGCGATGCTGTCGGGAGCGGGCACTGCGATCGCCGCCGATGTCGAGTGCGGTGACGTGGTGACGACGGACATCAAGCTCACGCATGACCTGGGCCCGTGCACTGGAGATGGCATCGTCGCGGGCGCGAGCGGCATCCGGATCGACCTCGGCGGCCACACGATCACCGGCGACGGGGTCGGGCTCGGCGGTGGGGTACGTATCCAGTCCCCTCACGGAGACGTCGAGGTCCGCAGGGGCACCATCACCGGCTTCAACGAAGGCGTCGTCCTCAGCGGTACCCGCGGCAATCACATCTGGCGGCTCTCGGCTGGTCGGGAACAACCGCGGTGTCGACCTGGCCGGCTTCAACAGCCGCAACCTCGTCGAGAAGAACCTGGTCCGCGACAGCGCCGGCGACGGCATCAGGGTCGATGTCTCGAGCGAGAACACGGTGCGCAAGAACAGGCTCAGTGGCAACGTCTACGGGATCTCCGTCTCGAACGGCGCCAACGAGAACCGCATCATCGGGAACCGGGTCAGCAGCGGCCCCAAGGGCTTCTCGTTCGGCATCTCGGTGTTCTCCGATTCCGACCGCAATGTCGTGACCAAGAACCGTGTCCGCGGCATGGCGTTCGAGGGCATCCTGGTGCAGTCCTCCTCCGATGACACACGCGTCGCGAAGAACATCTCGAGCCACAACGGTCGCGACGGCGTCCTCATCGAGCCTGCCGACGGGCCCTACGCCGGCGATCCGATGCGTAGCGTCCTCCTCAAGAACCGCGCCTTCCGCAACGGCGACGACGGCATCGACGTCGACAGCGCCGCGACCACGCTCACCAAGAACAAGGCCGACCGCAATGGCGACCTCGGCATCGAGGCTGTCGCGGGCGTGACCGATGGTGGCGGCAACAAGGCGAGGCGCAACGGCGACTCGACCGAGTGCACGAACATCGCCTGCCGGTAGGGAGGACGATGCCCGTCGGCCGGGTGCCAGCGGGTGCTCGGCCGGGACACCGATCGAGGCTGAGCGCGCCGCTGCGCTTTGATCAGTGAGGCTCTGCCACGCACGGTCCACGTTGTCCGACCGCCTGCCGGCCGTTACATTGGCCACGCTGCCAGCTCCTCGTCGATGGGCCGAAGTGGCGGAATGGCAGACGCGGCGGTCTTAAACACCGCTGAGGGGAAACCCTCGTGTGGGTTCGAGTCCCACCTTCGGCACCACGTTGACATGGCCCCAGCAGCGGTGACCGAGTCACCCTCGCCGATGACGATCGCGGAGTTGCTCTCGGGCATGCTCACGGAGGAGGTCGAACCGGGTGTCTACCGGGTGGACAACGATGGCGTGCGGGACCTCGCCATCTCGGTCGTGGGGCCCGGCCAGCCACCCCCTTCAGAACGACGAAGGGGGCTGGAGTGGTACTGGAACCGCCATCTCCGCTCTCGACGGCGAGGGCGACCTCGCGACTGGGCTGACCACCCATGAAGGGAACGACCCCATGATCAGGGTGGCCTGTGTCGCGCCGTCCTCCCGACATCCAGCCTGCGGTAGCGACCCTCGCCGCGACGGCCATCGAGGAACCCGACCACATCGCTGACGCTGGTCGCGATGATGGAACCGAACGAGCCGTTTGCAGACACCAACCAGATAGCGGGAGGCTGCGAAGCACGGTCCACACCCTGGCCTGGACCGCGTCGAGCCACTGGCGGACCCAGCCTGCGCTCGAGAAGGGGAGCCATCATGCGGACGCTCAACGCCTCGATCATGACCGTGGCCCTGCTGGCGGGGCCGGCCATCGGGGTCGCGGCCCAGGAGGACGGCCAGCCGACCACGACCGACGAGTTGCTGGCAGGCATGGTGACCGAGGAGGTCGAACCGGGCGTCCTGCGGGTCGTGAACGACGGCGTGCGGGACATCGAGTACCAGGTCGGAGGCTATCCCGGCGCCATGGTGGACGTCACCCCGGACGGCGGTGTCTGGCTATCGGGCGACGAGGGCCGGCACGGCCTGTTCCGCCTCGGCGAGGAGCCGGTGTTCGAGGACCGCGGGGGTTGGCCTCCCTACCGAGAGGTCGCTCCCGACGGCTCGCTGTGGGCCACCGACTGGATCTCCGACCGTGCGGGCGTAGACGTCGGCAGCGGCATCTTCTCGTTCGATGGCCGGGGATGGACGACGCGGGCGACCACCACCGGCCGCTTTGGTGAGCTGGCCGTCGGCCCCGACGGGACGGTCTGGGTGTCGAGCGCCGCCGCCGTCCTCCGGCTCGAGGACGACGGCTCGCTGACGAGCTTCGACCACGCAGCTGACCACGATGGCGAGATCGGCGAGTTGGTCGTGTCACCCGACGGCCACGTGTGGGCACCCGGCGGCTACCAGCAGACCGACGTACTGCTGCGCTTCGATGGCGAGGGATGGGAGGTCATCCCCGGTCCCGAGGGGTTCCTGAACGTCGCGGAGGGCCGATCACTCGGCTTCGGCCCGGATGGCACGCTGTGGGTGCACGCGGGTGGCCTCGCCCGCTTCGACGACCCCGGCTGGACCGTGTTCGGCAAGGCCGATGGCGTCAAGCCGTGGGGCGGGCAGGGCTGGATCGCCACCGACCTGCTTACCGTCGCGCCTGACGGCAGCCTCTGGCTCAACGGCACACCGACCGAGGCCGGCTGCGGTGGCGTGGCCCACTGGTACGGCACGACCTGGACCTCGTATCT
Organism: uncultured Chloroflexia bacterium; assembly: GCA_963714675.1. Lineage (GTDB taxonomy): Bacteria > Chloroflexota > Limnocylindria > Limnocylindrales > CSP1-4 > JAFMJV01. Next base: position 11,059 of record CAVQPG010000002.1, read on the forward strand.
CGTCGACTCCTGCCTCCACGACCTCGCCATCGCCCCCGATGGCAGCGTCTGGCTGCGGGCCGGTGCGGAGGATGGCCGGGTCAACACCTACGTCATCCGCCCCGAGGCTGGGGCGACCATGGATGGCTCAGCGGTCGGAGTCGTGGCACGCGATCCGGTTCCCGACCTGATGGCACCGTCCTTCTTCTCGGGAACGGTCCGTTTCGACGAAGCCTTCGCCTCGGAGGCCGTAGCCCCTGTGGCCGAACGTCGTGATGATGGCGTGGTCGAGTTCACCGGCGAGAGCTCCACGTTCGCACTGGACGCGGACGACCCGCGCATCTCGGGCATGGTCACCATCATCACGAACGAGACCGACTATCGAGAAGGAGCGCCGACGCTGCTACCGACGGGACTCGTCGGCACCGTACGCACCGGCGTCATGCGCATCGTCAACGACGAGGGTTCGTGGGAGGGCGAGTACATGAACCTCCAGTTCGGGGAGGCCCACCAACCCGGGTACCTCGACTTCGAGCACTCCGCCGGCTGGCTGACGGGGACGGGCGCCTACGAGGGCCTCTCGGCGTACTTCGTGTGGCCGTTCTTCGAACGCACGTTCAGTGGCCACATCACCGCCGCAGGACCACCTCCCGCGCCGGAGATGCCACCCGACGAGTAGCCGCACCAGACCTACGTCATCCGCCCCGAGGCGGGGGCGACCACCGAGTAAGGAGGGACCTCATGCGTACGATCCGACTGCTCCTCGCGGGGACACTCGGCCTGGCCCTCATCGGCGGGCTGAACGTCGCGGTCACCGCCCAAGACGACGAGCCGACACTCGCCGACGTGGTGGCGACGACCGAAGCGAACGAAGCCGCGAACTTCGCCGCCTTCCTGGCCAAGGACCCCGACGCCATCATGGCCACCTTCACCGAGGACCCGATCTTCGAGGACCGGACGTTCGGCGACTATCTCGAGGGGGCCACTGCCGTGCGCACCATGGAGTTGGCCGCCGCCAGCATGACGGACGCGGACGCGAGCGAGACACTCGATCACTTCGTGTCGGCGGATGGCTCCCGCGCCGTCCGCGTGTTCCGGTGGGTCGGCACCAACTTCCGGGGCGCACCGTTCGACCTCCCGCTCGTCTCGATCCATGAGTACCGGGACGGCAAGATCGCCAAGGAGTCCATGTACTACGCCGCCCCGGACCCGCACGGCCAGCTCACGAGTCCACCGTCCGCCGAGTAGCCGCATCAAGCCAGTGCCGGCTTGGCCCGTCCCGCGACGGGCGGGCCGCCGAGGAAGGTGGCGCTGCTTCGGTGAACAGCTCCGATCGTGTCCCTGTGGTGCCCGCGTGCCATCGGGAGATGCCTTAGGCAGCCGCCACATCGTCGCGCTGGCCATCGTGGCCACGAGCACGGTCATGCCCCCGACGCGGCCGTACTCGCGGACCCACGGGATCGACACTTCGGCCACGCTTCCGAGTTGAGTCGGGCGCTAAGGCGGAGCCCGATGGCGCGAGCCGCTCTTAGGGCGACGGTGGCGTCATGGACATCCAGATGGTGACGACGGACCCGCTGCTCTTCTACGCCGCCGCGGTGCTGGCTACGGTGGTGCTCACGATCGTGCTGCTGGCGGTGCTGCGCATCCCCGGTGCGTGGGTGCCGTTGCGGACGTGGTTCGTGATCCTACCGGTGGCGCTGGGCGCGATGTGGCTGGGCCACGGCGCCTGGGCGGCCTTCGTCACGGTCGTCTCCCTGGCCGGCTTCACGGAGTTCGCGCGCGTCACCGGCCTCTACCGCCACACGCTCTTCGTGCTCGTGGTCTACGGCGCGATCGTGGCCCAGAACGTCTTCGCCCTCGCGGGCTACTACGACTGGTTCATGGCCGCGCCCACCTGGGCCATCCTCTCGCTGGCGTTGGTACCGATCGTGCTGCGCCGGACCGAGGGCATGCTGCAGTGGTTCGCGCTGGCCATCGTCGGTGTCGTCTTCTACGGCTACTTCCTGGCCCACCTGACATATCTGTACGGTTCGCCCGAGGGCCTTGGCCTCCTGCTGTTCGTGGTGCTGATGACGCAGCTCAGTGACGCACTGCAGTACCTCTACGGCAAGGCCATGGGGCGCCGCCGCTGGACGCCCATCAGCCCCAACAAGACGGTCGAGGGATCGCTGCTGGCGGGAGTCACCATCGTCATCCTGACGTTCCTGCAGGCGCCGATCGCCTTTCCCGAGGTGCCGCCGGAGGGCGTGCTCATCGCCGGCCTCATCATCGCCATCGGTGGCCAGATCGGCGACCTGACCATGGCCAACGTCAAGCGCAACGCCGGCGTCAAGGACTTCGGCACGGTCCTGCCCGGCCACGGTGGCTTCACCGACCGGCTCAACTCGCTGATGGTCACGGCACCAGTCTTCGCCCACGTCATGGGCTACCTCTACGGAGGCTTCCCGGCATGACTCGCCAGCGCCACGGAGGACGCACATGAGCCCCGACATCGGCCTGTACCAGACCAAGTACGCCGTCCGGCGCCGGCTCGACCGGATCCCCGGCCTCGAGCGGCTCCAGCCGAACCACGTCTCGATGGCTTCGCTCATCCCCTCGGGCCTGGCGGCGGTGAGCCTGTGGTTCGGGTGGTGGCCGCTGGTGGTCGTCGGGATCGCCGGCCGCATGGCCCTGACCGTGATGGATGGTCTCCTCGCGGAGGCCTACGACAAGAAGACCCGCATCGGCCCATATCTCAACCGGCTGCCGCAGGAGATCGGCGACATCACGCTGTTCCTGGCGCTGATCCCCTGGGCCGACGTCCGCTGGGTAGCGCTGCTGCTGGGTGCGGCCTGGCTGGTCAACGTGCTCGCGGTGCTGCCCGGGGTGGCCGGCGGCAGCCCGCAACCGGCGGGTCCGGGCGGCCAGCCCGATCGTATCGCCATCGTGCTGGTGGCGGCCGCGCTTCACACCTTCGTGGCCTTCGACTGGACGTGGGTGTGCGTCCTGATCGTGGCCCTCTCGATCCCCACCGTGGCCCTGCGCATCGCGCGCACGGTCCGCGAGCTGGGGCCGGTCTGACCTCGACGATGACAGGGAGATGATCGATGGACCTCTATCACCCCACCATGCGCGTGCTGATGCGCACCCTCGGCCGGCTTTCCGACGGCATCCGGCTGGGCTATCGCGAGGGCTTCAACTCAGGCTCGATGGTCGACTACGTCTATGCCAACGAGGCCCAGGGCATCACTCCGCTGGGCCGACTCATCGACCGGACCATGCTCGACTACTCCGGTTGGAAGGCCGTGCGCGACCGACGGCGCCTGCTCATCGACCAGCTGCATGCGGCCATCGCACGCGGGCCAGGCCAACGGCTGCTCGACGTGGCCGCCGGTCCGGGCTCCTACCTCTTCGAGCTGCCCGCTGGTGCGGCCGACTACTACGCCGCCGACATCGACGCCGACGAGCGGCTCCGCGGTGCGGCACGAGCGCGGACCGAGGGTCGCCACGATATCCACTTCGTGGCGGGCGATGCCTTCGACGTCTCGACCTGGCCCGCGCCACCCTTCGACATCCTCGTGGCCTCCGGCTTCTTCGACCTGCTCGTCGACGTCAGCGACGTACGCCGCCTGCTCGCCGCCGGCGCCGATGGGAGCCGGCCCGGCGCTCGCTGGGTGTTGACCGTCATGGAGGATCACCCCGACTTGCGCATGCTCAGTGACGTGCTCGTCGACTGGGACGGTGAGCCCTGGCAGGCCGTGACCCGCAGTGCAGAGGAGGTCATCGCCGAGGCCGAATCACTCGGCTGGCGGGCGTTACGGGTCCAGCGTGAACCCCGAGGACAGTACGGCGTGGTCACGCTCGAGCGCGTGGCCGGCGAGGAGGTGTGAGATGGGTAGCGCCTGGATCACCGGAGCCAGCGGAGCCTGGGGCGGAGCTATGGCCCGGGCGCTGTTGGAAGCCGGCTACGACGTGGTCACACTGGGTCGGCGTGACGTGCCGGAGCTCGCAGCCTACGCGGCGACGGTCGGCCGAGGCTGGGACTTCGCCCGTTTCGACCTGGCCGAAACCGGGGCCGCGCTTCCCGAGGGCACGCCCGACGTGCTCATCCACGCGGCTATCTCGACCGAGGGCGATCGAGCGTCCCTGGCCGCGGCCGACTACCTCGCACCGGCCGCCCTGGTCGAGGCCGTAGTCGATCGCATGCTCCAACGCGGATGGGGCCGCGTCGGCGTGCTCGTACCCCAGAACGCGCGGCTCGGCCTGGCCGGGCTGGGCGACCTCTCGGGCCCGCAGGCAGCGCTGTGGGCCTGGTGCGAGGCTCGCCGCGACGAGCTCGCGAAGGATCCGCGCGATGTCTCGCTGACGGTCGTCATCCCGGGGCGCACCGCGTCGCCGACTCAACGCCTGGTCTCGGAGCGGAGCGGGCACCGGGCACGACTGTCCGCACCGGACCCGGAGCCACTGCTGAGAGCGATCCTCGCGGGGAAGCGCCGCGCGGGCCGACGTCCCGTCCTGGCCGCCTTGGCCATGCTCGTGCGCTGACAAACCACGCACGCGCCATGACTCATACTGGCGAAGAAGGGGGGGACAGCCACATGGCGACGACCGGCCACCGCTACCGAGTGCATCGCTTCGATCTTTCGATGACGAAGGATGGGGCGAACCTCGAGCGCTTCCTCAACGACTTGGAGGGACAGGTCGTGAGCATCGTCCCGAACGTGACCATGGGGTTCCTGTGGTTCCACCGCGTGGACTTCCTGCTCATCATCGAGAAGGTTTCGGTGTCGTACGATGCGACGCTTGACCCTCGGGCGGACGATAGGGACACGTAGACGCCGAGGGGGCATCGTGATGCGTCGACTGGTCTCTTTGCTCCTCGCCATCCCGCTACTCGGAACCATGGGGCCACCGGCGGTGGCCCAGGCCCCGACGACGGCCGAGGAGTCGCTCGCGGGCATGGTCACCGAGGAGGTCGAGCCGGGGGTCTTTCGGGTCATCGACGACGGCAGGCGGGACCTCAAGCGGGCCTACTCGGTCCAGGTCGGGATGGACGGCAGCGTCTGGGGCATCCGGGACGGCGGGTTCTTCCGGCTCGGCGGCACGTTCACCAGGTGGCCACGAGACAGCATCGGGTACCGGTTCGCGGTGTCGCGAGAGGGCACCATCTGGGCCAGCACGTTCGACTCCACCCTCGATGATCCCACGAAGGGCAAGGACGTCATCCGCACATTCGACGGCCAGCGCTGGAGGACGCGCAAGAGCTTCCCCTTCGACAGTCTCGGCGGGGCGGAGCTCGCCCACGACGGCACCGTCTGGGGCTGGTGGCCGGACCCGAAGGACACGGGCCGCTGGCCCGCCACGGTGGTGGCCCGCGACGGCGCTGACGGCTGGCAGCGCCTCGGCGACCCCATCCCGCACGTCCTGGGCCTGCGCGCAGGCTCCGGCGATGATGTCTGGGTGATGTACGAAGGCGACGACGGCCAGGGGTACCTGCGCCAGTTCGTGGGTGGCGACTGGATCGAACACGAGGTGCCGGTGTCCCCCGACGAATGGGACGTCGGGGCGGAGGGCACCGTCTGGGCGAAACGGCCGTGGGGTGGCGGGGACGCGGCGGTCGAGGACCACCAGGACCTCATCGGCCGTTTCGATGGCGACACCTGGACGGAGTTCGGGCCCGAGGATGGCGTCCCCGGTGACAGCGTCATGGCCGGGCTCGAAGGGCTGCGGGCGGCACCCGACGGCAGTGTCTGGGGCATTCGGGACGGATGGGCTGAGGAGGCCACCGAAGAAGCGGGAGCGGTCTATCACTTCGACGGCACGACGTGGGAGCCGTACCTGCGCGGCCTCGTCGTGCAGTCGATGGAGGTCGGTCCGGATGGCGCTGTCTGGCTACTGGGGAGCGACGAAGGCAAGCCGTACGCCCTCTACGTCATCGTCCCCACCGGGGGCGCCCTGAAGTCAGCGCTGCCGCTGCCGCCTTCTTGACCTCCGCCTCTTGCGCCCAGGGGTAGTCGAGTGCAACCTGGTCTGTCGAGCGGGAGGCGCTGAGGCACGGCCCACACCCTGGCCGCCGGGACCGTGTCGAGCCACTGGCAGACCCGGCCCGCCCCAGGGTGAAGGAGGACCGTCATGCGCATGTTGTCGCACGATTCGATGCGCACGCTCTGCTCGGGACTCATCGCCGTAGCGTTGTCATCCGCCACAAGCGCCTACCTCATCACCGAGGCGAGATGGGTGCTGGCGCTGTGGCTCGGCGGCTGATTCGGTGGTGACGACGACGGTGGAGGTGACCTCGGCTCGCCAGGTCCATGGATGCCCTCCTATGGCAGTTCGGCTAACACGTCCTCGGTGGTCACTCCGGCGTCCGGCTCTGTGCCCATGGTGAACAGCAGCTCACCCTTCGGGTACTGGACAAGCCAACGCTCCGTATCGACATCGCTCACCACCAGCACGCTGCGTCCAGCGCCATGGGCCAGGGGGCTCATCGGAGCCGCCGGCCTCAGCGGCCGACCCCCAAGCCAACTTGCCTGCGCCTGTCACAGTTGGTGGATCCCGCGCAGTTACTGGGTATGGGGGCGATGACGCGGACGGCAGTTCGGCAGCAACCCGACGTGCTGGCGTCAGCGGCGGAAGGCGATGAGATCGCATTCCGCCGCATCGTCGCGGAACACCACGAGGACATGCGCCGGGTCTGCCTGGCGATCTCGGGCGACGGCGCCATCGCGGACGAAGCGGTAGAGGCGGCATGGGCCGTAGCGTGGAGGAAGCTCAGCACGGTCCGTGGTCCCGAACAACTGCGACCTTGGCTCGTGTCGGTTGCGGCCAACGAGGTCCGACATCTCCTGAGGAAGCGCCGACGCCGAGCCGAGCTCGAGCTGCCCGTCGATGCCGCCCAGGAATCGGGTAGCGACGACACCAACATGAGTGCCGCTGCCCTGGACCTCCTCGCCGCCTTGGCGCGACTGGACCACGACGACGCGGCGCTGCTCGCCATGCGCTACGTCGCAGGCTTCGACTCCAGCGAACTTGCGATCGCGACCGGCAAGTCGCCAGCCGCGATACGCCAGCGCCTGAAGCGCCTACTCGACCGACTCCACGAGGAACTGGGCGATGACTGACATGACCGCCTTCGAGCGCCGCGTGGCCGACGGGATGCTGCACCGCGCCGGTCCCGTCCGTCCCGTGGACGATCTCGCGGTCTTCGAGTCCGTCGCCGCCGCGAGCCGATCACTCAGATGGGGGTTCACGATGTTCTCCGCACTCAGGTTCGCCGCCGCCGCTGTCGTCGTGGCGGTGTTCGGCGGCTTCCTGATCGCGGGCATCCTCACCACACCGGACCTCGACCAGACGGCCCCGGCTGCGGTGACCGCCCCGCCATCGCCGATGACGACCGAGGACTTGCTCTCGGGCATGGTCGCCGAGGAGGTCGAGCCGGGGGTGTTCCGTGTGGACAACGACGGCGTGCGAGACCTCGCGTCAGCCGACTACGACTATGTCGTCGTCGGCCAGGACAGGAGCATCTGGCTCGGAAGCCACACAGGCCATCTCTCCAGGCTTGGGGTCGCGGAGGCCCACGACTGGAAGCTCGGGGAAGAGGACCGCTCCCTGAGAGACTTCGAGGTCGGGCCTGACGGCACCGTCTGGGCTGTCGTCATGGAGTCCGATGGGTCGGCGACGTGGTCAAGCCTCCGTTCGTTCAACGGGGAGGCGTGGACGACCCACGCGGTGGCACCCTTCATACGCTTCGTCGGCGACGTGGAGATCGCCCCGGATGGTGTGGTCTGGGCGGCGTTGTCGGACGGGGTCCTCGGCTATCTCGACCCTGATGGTTCGACGTGGCAGACCATCGACACGCCGACGACGCCGCCCGCGTTCGACCTGGGTGAGTACGGATTCGTCGCGACCGAAGCGGGCGTGTGGGCACGGCACAGGAACGGCGTCTGGCACTACGCCGACGGAGTGTGGGAGCCCGTCACCTACGGTGACCCCGACGCCGGGACGATGCCGGACGGCGTGTTCTGGGGCATCGGGCCGGGGGACACCGGCGACGACGAAACGCTCTACCGACATGACGGGACGGGCTGGCAGCGATGGTCCCTCAAGGAACAGCGCATGCTGGGGAGCTGGGGTCCTCGCCCCTCACGCCGTGGCACCGGACGGCAGCTTCTGGGCCGCCTGGTCCGGGAGGGGCGCACGGGGGACACCAGACATCTTGGGTGTAGACCGATTCGACGGCCGGACATGGGTGCGGTTCCTGCCGGGAATGGGGGTGAGCTGGCTCTCCGGGATGGACATCGCTCCCGACGGTGCGGTCTGGGTGCTGGCCGGCACGTTTAGACGAGCCCGACTGGGCGACTGACCTCTATGTCATCACCCCCGAGGCCGTGACGGCCTCCGGATAGGAAGGAGGATCCTCATGCGCACGTTGCGCTTGCCTCTAGTGGGGACACTGTGTCTCGTGGTCGCGGCCGTGCTACCACCGCCGGTCGTCGCCCAGGGCGATGACTCGCCAGATGCGACATCGGACCCGCCCGGCGACGTGACGGTCGTCACGGACGTCTACGCCACGGGAAGGTCACCCGATGAGGCGACCGAGCTGAAGCTGATCGTCTTCGCCGCCGGACGCGAGGATGCACCCATGGTCATCGACGTGGGCGGGACCGTGGACCCGCAGACGCTGGTCGAGCGGGGCGTGTCGGTCTTCGTGCCAGCCTACCCGTCAGAGCAGATCGGGATGGTCCAGCTCCGTGCCGACCCGACGGCTATCCGGATGATGGTGGAGGCCCTCGCCTGCGCCGTCCGCTTCGCCCGCGGGTCGGAGTACGGCAGCGAGACGGCACCGCTGGTGCTGACCGGCTTCTCGGCGGGCGGCGGACCAGTCTCGCACGTCGCGCTCGCCGGGGAGAGCTTCGATCGCGTGTGGGACGAGTACGCCGAGTCCCGGGGTGGTCCGCCGACCCAGTACGACTGCACGTTCGGCGAGGCCTCGACCCGCGTCGATGGCTTCGTGGGCATCGCCGGCACCTACGACGTCTTCGTGGGCTACGAGGGCCTGTACGGCCGCGACTTCCTGCAGGAGCACGAACCCGAGCTCTGGGAGACGCTCTGGGGCACGGTCGGACTGCATCCCGAGCTGCGGGTCCGGCTCATCCATGGGACCACCGACAACGACCATCCCGTTGGAGAACTCGGTCGCCTTCGAGGCCGTGCTCGCCGAAGCCGGCTACGACGTCGAGCTGGTGGAGTTCGCTGGTGGTCACGGCACGCCGGACGACTTGGCGGTCGAGACCATCATGGAACTCGTCGAGTAGCCCCGTCGCACCGCCCGCACGACACAGGCCTGTCCCGCGAGGGGCGGGACTCTTCTCGTGCCGGATGCGGTTCGCGACTCGCGATAGATGGAGCTGGTCTGGTCGCTTCATGAGCTCCACCTCTTACACCCGCCGACCACGCCCCATGTGCAGCGCCGCGAGCCGGACCACCCATGAAGGGAACGACCCCATGATCAGGGTGGCCTGTGTCGCGCCGTCCTCCCGACATCCAGCCTGCGGTAGCGACCCTCGCCGCGACGGCCATCGAGGAACCCGACCACATCGCTGACGCTGGTCGCGATGATGGAACCGAACGAGCCGTTTGCAGACACCAACCAGATAGCGGGAGGCTGCGAAGCACGGTCCACACCCTGGCCTGGACCGCGTCGAGCCACTGGCGGACCCAGCCTGCGCTCGAGAAGGGGAGCCATCATGCGGACGCTCAACGCCTCGATCATGACCGTGGCCCTGCTGGCGGGGCCGGCCATCGGGGTCGCGGCCCAGGAGGACGGCCAGCCGACCACGACCGACGAGTTGCTGGCAGGCATGGTGACCGAGGAGGTCGAACCGGGCGTCCTGCGGGTCGTGAACGACGGCGTGCGGGACATCGAGTACCAGGTCGGAGGCTATCCCGGCGCCATGGTGGACGTCACCCCGGACGGCGGTGTCTGGCTATCGGGCGACGAGGGCCGGCACGGCCTGTTCCGCCTCGGCGAGGAGCCGGTGTTCGAGGACCGCGGGGGTTGGCCTCCCTACCGAGAGGTCGCTCCCGACGGCTCGCTGTGGGCCACCGACTGGATCCTCCGACCGTGCGGGCGTAGACGTCGGCAGCGGCATCTTCTCGTTCGATGGCCGGGGATGGACGACGCGGGCGACCACCACCGGCCGCTTTGGTGAGCTGGCCGTCGGCCCCGACGGGACGGTCTGGGTGTCGAGCGCCGCCGCCGTCCTCCGGCTCGAGGACGACGGCTCGCTGACGAGCTTCGACCACGCAGCTGACCACGATGGCGAGATCGGCGAGTTGGTCGTGTCACCCGACGGCCACGTGTGGGCACCCGGCGGCTACCAGCAGACCGACGTACTGCTGCGCTTCGATGGCGAGGGATGGGAGGTCATCCCCGGTCCCGAGGGGTTCCTGAACGTCGCGGAGGGCCGATCACTCGGCTTCGGCCCGGATGGCACGCTGTGGGTGCACGCGGGTGGCCTCGCCCGCTTCGACGACCCCGGCTGGACCGTGTTCGGCAAGGCCGATGGCGTCAAGCCGTGGGGCGGGCAGGGCTGGATCGCCACCGACCTGCTTACCGTCGCGCCTGACGGCAGCCTCTGGCTCAACGGCACACCGACCGAGGCCGGCTGCGGTGGCGTGGCCCACTGGTACGGCACGACCTGGACCTCGTATCTCGTCGACTCCTGCCTCCACGACCTCGCCATCGCCCCCGATGGCAGCGTCTGGCTGCGGGCCGGTGCGGAGGATGGCCGGGTCAACACCTACGTCATCCGTCCCGAGGCTGGGGCGACCACCCAATCTGGGGCGACCACCCGATAAGGAGGGACCTCATGCGTATTCTGCGACTGCTTCTTGCGGGGACACTCAGCCTGGCCCTGGTCGGCGGGCTGAACCTCGTGGTCATGGCCCAAGATGACGAGGCGGTAACTGCCGACGCGGTGGCGGTGACCGAAGCGAACGAGACCGCGAACCTCGACGCCTTCTTCGCCCAGGACCTCGACGCCATCATGGCCACCTATGCCGAGGATGCGATCTTCGAAGACCGGACGTTCGGCGACCATCTCGAGGGAAACGCCGCCGTGCGCAGCATGATCGGGCCCGTCCTCAAGATGACGGATGTGGACGCGACCGAGCTGCTCGACCGCTTCGTCGCTGCGGACGGCTCCCGCGCCGTCCTCGTGGAGCGGTGGATCGGCACCAACTACCGGGGCGCACCGTTCGACCTCCCCATCGTCCTGGTCCACGAGTACCGGGACGGCAAGATCGCCAAGGAGTCCATCTACTACGCCGCCCCGGACACCTACGACCAGCTCACGAGGTCATCGTTCGCCGAGTAGTAGCCGCATCGCGGCAGTGCCGGCTTGGCCCGTCCCGCGAGGGGCGGGCCTCCGCGCTCAACGCCGCGCACCGGATCCATGCAGGATCCACGCTGGATCCATGTCGGATCCACGCCGGATCCGACGGAACACCTCATCCCAGAACATGGCGATAGCCTACCGTCGTCGGGGAGGCCGCTCGGGCGCGCGTGCTTGGTGGACACGGTGGAAATGTCAGGTGGACATGTCCGCCAACGGGTATCCACTCAGGCCTTCGGGTCAGGGCTACGCGTGTCCACATCTGTCCCATGTCCTCTCATGAACCTGAGTGTTGGCTGAGCGTGATGCCGTACACGACTCCCCTCCGATCCACTCTCGCCACGCACTTCAACACTGCTGAGGGGTAAGCCTCGTGTGGATCCGAGTACCTGAGCGCGAGCGCTGCTGATGTCTGCTCGCCTGAGTGGGCAGGACGCGCCGATGGCGGCTCTGATGGAGGACGCCGAGACCCAGCAAGAGCCCGCCCGTTGCGGGACGGGCCGCGGATGGCATCAGGCTGGATCGGCGATGGCGAGGACCCCCTGGTCCGCGCCATCGCCTCAGTGGTGATGCGTGTGCGGTACGAGTGGTGAGACCCAAGCACGCATGTGCATGCGCAGCGCACGGAGGTACACGTGCATCGAGTGGGAGTGAGCGTGCGACCGGACCCGCCCATTCCGTTGCCTCTTGGCCTCGTGGCGCGATGCGCGTGCCGTCCGGCCGAGCCGGTCCGCCGTGGCCCACGCCCGTGCCTCTCGCTGATGTCGCTCCACGCCTTCACGGTAGATGTCGTGGTGCTGCAGCATCCCGTTCATGTCGTCACCCGCTCGCGGGCCGGGTTCGCCAGTGGCTCAGCGCGGTCCAAGCGGCCATCGATCGGCGGGCCGTGCTTCGCAGCCTCCCACTACCTGAACAGGATGGCCTGCGGCTGCCACTTCGCGCAAGAGGCGATGGTCACGAATCGCCGCGACATCGCTCAACCGCTACGTCGTACCTTGCTGGCGTCGCAGAGACCAGGGCCCTGCTCGTGGGCGCGATAGCGGGCGCAACGCCGGCAGACAACCCCCGCACCGACCCCCTGAACGGTGCCCTTCAGAGCGTGAGACGGGGTAGAGCGCGTGGCTCAGGGAGGGCCAGCGGCCAGTGAGCACGAAAGATGCCTGGCCCTTGACCCAGTGCGCCGAGGCACATGTCAGCCAACCTGGAGCGTCACCACACGGCCGCTGAGCCGGGCCTCCTCTGCCGCCCACACGATCCGATGCGTCTCGAGGCTTGCCCGGCCGTCGGTCGGGACGTACGACCAGTCATCGGTCGCAAGCGCCTGCAGCCAAGCCCTGACGAGCCCGGCATCGCCGCCGGCATGTCCATCGTCCGCAGACGATCCCGTGCCGGCCAGGTCGTTCGCCGTGAACGAGGTGGTCGAGCGGTCGATGAAGCGGTACAGCTGTACGGTCCCATCTGCGACGTCGAGGTGTCCCAAGGTGCCACCGATGCGTGTCCTTCTCCCTCCCATCGGTGTGAACGCGGAGAGCAGGAAACTGGCTACGGCTCCGGACGCGTACTCGATGTTGACGGCCTGATGGTCGAGAACGTCGTTGTCGCTGTGATAGACGCAGCGTCCGTACGGACCGGACCGCAGTGCCGCCTCGAGCGCGTCGCGTGTGTGTACGTCCGACACGACCGTGGTCGGCCATGCCCATGGGTCGCCTCGCTCGACGGCGTCGAGGTACAGCCGCTTGGCAGAGAACGCACAGCCCGGCTCGATCGAGCAGTCCAGGCAGCGCTCACCGGCGCCTTCGGGAGCCCGGTCACGTCGGAACTCGTAGAGGCCGCCGAACGAAGAGACGCGCACGGCCCGCGAGCCGACGATGTGCGACAGCCAGTCGATGTCGTGGCACGACTTGGCGAGCAGAACTGATGACGACTCGGCCTCATTGCGCCAGTTGCCACGGACGTAGGAGTGCGTGAAGTGATAGTCGCCGATCGGCTCGAGGTGCTGGACCGAGACGACCTCGCCGATGCCGTCTGGCCCCAGGAGTGACTCGACCGCCGCGGTCACGGGCTGATAGCGCAACACGTGAGCCACCGTCAGGTTCGCATCGTGGCGCTCTGCTGCCTCTACGATCTCCGTCGCTTCTGGCTCTGTCGGCGCCATGGGCTTCTCGAGCAGCACGTCGTAGCCTTGACTCAGCAGCTCGACCGCGGGATCGCGATGGAGCCGGTCCGGTGTGGCGACGACGGCCCCGCTCGCACGGCGGCCTGCGGCGGCCAATCCCTGCCAGCTGTCGAACCGTCCCTCGTGCGCGACACCCAGCTCATCTGCGAGCGCGTCGCGCCGCTCGCCGATGGGGTCGGCGATGGCGGTGACTCGGGCTCCGAGTCGGGCAGCGAGCCTGGCGTACGTGGCGCCCCGCTGACCGGCCCCCACCACGACGAGCGTCACTGACTCATTGGTGGCCATCTCAGCTCCTTGTGTGCTCAGCCCGGGCGGGTCCTGGTAGCGTTGGCCGGCCTACGCGGCTCGGAACCGTCGATCTGCGAGCTGGGTCCTACGGATCGGGCTCCTCGTGGGTACCCTCGACTCGGGCGAAGCCGTCACGATGCTCATCACCCGCGTAGCAGTCGCGCCTCGGTCCACAGGATCGCCTCCACGCCTGCCCATCGTCAGCGTCGCAAGCATACCTGCGAGCCGCTGGTGCGTTCGGTCACCGCGCGCCCGTTGCGTCCACGCACCACTCTGGTGCCTCTGGTGAATCTCTGGGTGTCGCATCGTCACTGATCGGTCGTGGCACGATGGCGCCATGAGCACCGACCGTTCACGCCCTGGCTGGGACCTGCGTGTCCCGACCCCGGACCAGCTCCCGGCCTACATGGTCCCGACCCACATCGCCTTCGCCGAGTCGACCTCCGGACCCGCGGTCGACGACTGGGCCAAGCTCCTCGAGATCGACCGCTGGCTGGGTGCCTTCGAAGACCCCGCCAGCGAGGAGCCGGTCGGCGGAGCTGCGGCGCTCAGCTTGCGGCTCACCGTCCCCGGTGGCGAGGTTCCGGCGGCAGCTGTCACCGCCGTGGGCGTGCGTCCGGACCATCGACGACGAGGAGTGCTCAGCGCCCTGATGCGGCGGCAGCTCGACGATGTCCATGCGGGCGATGAGCCGGTGGCCATGCTGTGGGCCTCCGAGGGTGCCATCTACCAACGCTTCGGCTACGGGCTGGCCACGTTCGACGGCTCCTTCGAGATCGCCAGCGCCCGCACCGCCTTCGTGCGCGCGCCGGTTCCCGAGGGACGTGTGCGGATGGTCACCGAGGAGGAGTCGCGGAACCTGATCCCTGCGGTCTATGAGGCCATGCGCACGACGACACCTGGTGCCATCACGCGCAGCGAAGACTGGTGGACCATCGGCATCCTGGCCGACCCCGAGTACAGCCGCGAGGGCCTGAGTGAGAAGTACCGCGTGGTCTACGAGGTCGATGGGGCCGCCGAGGGTTACGCCATCTACAGGGTCAAGCCCGACTGGGACGACCTGGGCCCGAAGGGCGTCATGGAGGTGCGCGAGGCCGTGACCACGACCCCGCGAGCGCTGCTCGCCATCTGGCGCTACCTCTTCGACGTCGATCTCGTGCGCTCGATCAAGGCCCATCGCATGTCCATCCCGACCCCGCTCCAGCAGCTGCTGGCCGAGCCGCGGGCGCTGGGCCTCCGGATCAACGACGGTCTCTGGGTGCGCCTCGTCGACCTGCCCGCAGCGCTCGGCGCGCGGGGCTACGCCACGACCGAGGAGCTCGATCCTCGAGGTCACCGATCGGTTCTGTCCCTGGAACGAGGGCCGCTGGCGGATGCGCACGGGCGGGGAGTTCCGTGCCACGACGGCCACCATCGAGGCCACGACGGCCGCACCGGACCTGGTTCTCGACACCACCGACCTGGCGGCTGCCTACCTGGGCGGCTCGCGACTCATCGATCTCGCGGCCGTGGGTCGGGTCGCCGAGCTCACGCCGGGGGCGGTGGCGCGGGCGAACGCGCTCTTCGCCACCGACCGTGAGCCCTGGTGCGGCTCGATGTTCTAGCCGGGGTCCAATACAGGTCGCCGGCTGGCCGCCGGCTGGCCGCGTGTCCCATGCAGGTCGCCAGGCGACCGCCGGCTGGCCGCGTGTCCCACACAGGTCGCCAGGCGACCGCGCAGGCGTTCCCGCAGGCGTCCTTCCGGCGCCGATCGGTTCGCCGGGCGGGACAGGTGACGAAGAAGGGGCCGCAAAGCGGTCATCTGGCTGCCTTGGCGGGACGGCCCGCTTAGACCGCGTTCCCATCCAGGTGTTGGCGGGACGCGCCGCCGAGCGGGTGGCCACAGGACGCGCTGCCGAGCAGGTGGCGACGGGACGCGCCGCCGCGAGCGTGGCGACGGGACGCGCCGCCGAGAGCGTGGCCACAGGACGCACGGTCGAGAGAGGAGCAGGCAGCCGCGTGCTATCCTTCGTCGGTCCTTTCAGTCTTGCCGTGGGGCGACCACGCCCGGCACACGAGTGAGGCAAACCCGTTGGGAGGAGTGAACGCTGATGCGTCGCTATGAACTGATGCTGGTCCTGCGGCCGGACACCGCTGATGACCGCGTCCAGCAGATCCTTGATCGCACCACCCGTGGTATCGCCGAGTCCGAGGGCCAGATCGTCAAGGTCAGCCCGTGGGGCCGCCGCCGGCTGGCCTACCCCATCTCTGGGCATCGCGAGGGCTCGTACTTCATCGTCGTCTTCGAAGCGCCGAGCGAGTCGATCGATGAGCTCGAGCGTGGCCTCAACATCACCGAAGAGGTCATGCGTCATCTCGTGACGCGCGTCGAGCGTCCCGCTGGCCGCCGCGGTGACAGGGCTGACGACGACGCTGACGAGATCGACGACTCCGATGAGTTCGACGACGAGGCCGATCTCGACGACGACGACCTGCCCTCCGACGACGACTTCGATCTCGAGGGCGAGATCATCGACGAGTCCGAGAGCGAAGCCGCTCCCAAGGCCGTCTAGCAGACACCCGCTGCAGGGAGGATCCGCATGTCGCTGAACAAGTGCATGATCATCGGCAACCTCGGCCGTGATCCCGAGATGCGCTACACACCCGGCGGGCAGGCCGTCACGCAGTTCAGCGTGGCCACCAACCGCAACTTCCGTGACCCGCAGGGTGAGTGGCAGAGCGAGACCGAGTGGTTCCGTGTCGTCGTCTGGGGAGACCAGGGCGAGCGGGTAGCCGAATATCTGCGCAAGGGCCACAAGGTCTACGTGGAGGGCCGTCTGCAGACCCGGCAGTGGGAAGACCAGAGCGGCAGCAAGCGCTACACCACCGAACTGATCGCCAATCGCGTGCAGTCCCTGGAGCGGCGCGAGCGCGACGGCGACCCGCCCTTCCCCGGGGAAGGCCCAGGGACATCTTCCGGCCCGGGCTCGAGCTCCGAGTCGGGCAGCGCCGCGGGTAGCTCTGGCAGCTCGGCCTCCGGCCCGTCCAACTCCTCCGAGGACTTCGACGATCTCCCGTTCTAGCCACGCGTCCGGCTAGCGCATACCGACACCAACCAGAAAGGGACTCCCGCCCATGCCACCGCGCAAGCAGCGTGACGACTACTACCGCGACCGCCGCCGCCGCAAGGTCTGTGCCTTCTGCGCCGACAAGTCCAAGACCATCGACTACAAGGAGGTCAACCGCCTCCGTCGCTACATCAGCGAGCGCGCCAAGATCGAGCCACGTCGCAAGACCGGCACCTGCGCCCAGCACCAGCGTGCCCTGGCCGTCGCGCTCAAGCGCGCCCGTCACGTTGCGCTGCTGCCGTACGCGCCACAGCACATGCGCCCCTAGCTGATCACGCCAGGCTCCGATCGGGGCCGCTCGACGAGGACCCGGCCTCCCAGGGGCCGGGTCTTCTGCTGTCTGGCGGCGACCCGTTGGCCCGACACGGCGCTTCCCGGCCGACGCCGGGCGTCTCCGGGACGGTTCGGTGAGCGCTCCGCGTATACTCCCGTCCATGTTGAGCCAGAAGCCAGCCCCGACACCAGCAGAAGCCACGTCCGATCCCCACGGCTCGCGCCCCGGCGCCCGCCCGCAGGACGACACGGTCTGCTGGTTCGAGGACGCGTGGACACCATTGGCTGAGGCCAAGGTCAGCGTCATGACCCACTCGTTCCTCTACGGAACGGCGGTCTTCGAGGGCATCCGCGCCTACTGGAACGCAGAGGAGGAGCAGCTCTACCTGCTCAAGGCCCGCGAACACTTCGAGCGCATCATGGACTCGTCGAAGATCCTGATGATGGATCCGCACTACAGCGTCGACGAGATGATCGAGTTGACGCTCGAGCTGCTGCGCCAGAACGGCTACCGCGAGGACTGCTACGTCCGCGCCACGGTCTACAAGTCGGATGAGGCCATCGGCGTGAAGCTGCACGGCCTCGACTCCAAGCTGAACCTGCTCTCGCTGCCCTTCGGGGACTACATCTCGGTCGACGAGCCCATCAGCTGCGGGACGGTCTCCTGGCGCCGCACGAGCGACCTCAACATCCCGTCACGGGCCAAGATCGACCGGCTCCTACGTGAACCCGGCCTTCTCCAAGACCGAAGCCGCGCTCAATGGGCACGAGGAGGCCATCGTGCTGACCCAGGAGGGCAAGGTCTCCGAGGGCAGCGCCGAGAACCTGTTCATGGTGCGCAAGGGCCAGCTGGTCACGCCCGGTGTCACCAGCGACATCCTGGAGGGCATCACCCGCGCGGGCATCGTCGAGATCGCGGCACGTGAGCTGGACCTCGACTGCCTGGTCCGCCCCATCGACCGCAGCGAGCTCTACGTCGCCGACGAGGTCTTCCTGTGCGGCACCGGCGGCCAGATCTCCGCGGTCGCATCGATCGACCACCGGACCATCGGCGATGGCGGCATCGGGCCCATCACGCGGGCCATCATGGACACGTACTTCGCGGCGGTGAAGGGCCAGCTCGAGGCCTACCGCGACTGGGTCATCCCGGTCTACGAGTGATCTCCCGCGGTCACCTTCGACCGCGATGACCATGACTGGCGCGGCCGTTACGGCTTGAGCGCCTCCGTCTTGCTGCCGACCACGATGATGAAGTCGGCCTGGGCGTTCTCATCGTCGATGAACTCCACGGACCGCTTGTTGTCCTTGAGCGTGCTCTTGATCCTCTTGAACGTCTCGGGCATGGCTTCGTCGGCGCCGTTGTAGACACGGACGATGGTGCCGCTGAAGTCGCTGCTCTCAGCCTTGCCGTCGTTGACCGGCGGCACGATGGCGTCGATACCCTTGCCGCCGAGGTTCGAGGCGATGTTGATGGCCTTGGTGTTGCGCCCGCCCTGGCCGTTGAGCACGTAGACCACCGCCTCCTCGTCGCGGACCCGGTTGATCGACCGCTGCTTGGCCTTGCTGGTGCTGAAGACATTCTTGACGTCGGCCTTGATGGTCGCCGGCTTGGCCTTGAGCATCCACAAGCCGGAGCTACCGCAGGGATAGCAGGTCTCGACGTACTTGCCACTGCTGAGCACGAGATTCTCGCGGCTGTCGATATCGAGGTCCTGCGCCAGGGTCAGCATCTTGGGCACGAGCTTGGGCGGGATGTTGGTCTTGACATCCTTCTGCAGGTTCTTGATCAGCTCGGTGAGGACGCCGGGCTCGAGCATCGAGTCGATGTCCGTCTGGTCGCGCACCGAGGTGATGACTCGCTGCTGACGCGCGGAGCGGTCGAAGTCCGACGAGCCGTGGCGAGAGCGCGCGTAGGCCAGCGCGTCCTGGCCGTTCATCTTGCGGATGCCCGGAGGCACGTACAGCTTGAGCTTGCCGCGACCGTCGCTGGCCGAGTACGTCGCGTCCATGACCGGCAACTGCACGTCGACGACCACGCCACCGAGGGTGTTGACCACCGACCGGAAGCTGTTGAGGTCGACCGCCATGTAGTACTTGACGTCCAGGCCGTAGAGCTCCCCGAGGGCGCCCATGAGTGCCCGGTAGCCACGCTGCTTGTCGTTGCCGGGGAAAAGGTCCGGGCGCGAACGCGCCGTGACGTAGAGCGTGTTGATCTTGTTGTTCCACTTGCCGCCGAGGGCGCGGTAGGCGGCCCAGTCCTTGGGCAGCGGGATGTTGGAGGCATCGCGCGGCAAGGAGATGAAGGCCAGCCGCCCGGTGGTGGGGTCGACGCTGATGGTGATCATGGTGTCGGTCAGGAGGCTGGCGTCGTTGATGCCCTGGCGTCCGCCGTCCTGGCCGATGAGCAGGATGTTGAGCCGTTCGGTGCCATCCCACTCGGGCGCATCGGCCTCGTCGGTAGCCTCGGGTTCCGGCGGCGTCTCGGTCGCCGCTGCGGTCGGCTCGGCTGTGGGCTTGCGGGTGGGCTTGGCCGTGGCGCCGGGATCGACGGTGGCGTCCCGATCTCGCTTTTCCTGCTGGGTCAGCTCTTCGGTGATGAGCACGAACTCATCGCCGCCCTGCTTGACCAGCTCCTCTGCCGAGAGCACCTCGCTCTCATCGCCGGCGTTCTGCTCGATGGCAGCGTACAGGTCCGTGGCGAAGAGGACGGGACGAGCGATGGCGATATGGCTGCCCACGAGCACGACCACGAGCGCCAGCAGGCCGGCCGTCGACAGCATGCGCGTGGAGGCGTTGCCGATGGTCCTGTCTCGGGCCAGGCGGTAGGCATCGATGACCGCGGCGAGGCGGTAGAGGAGGTCGAAGACGAGGAAGACGAGAAGAGCGTTGAGGAAATCCGGATCGGCGACCAGCTCGATGATGTCGTCCCGGCTGTAGCTCAGGCCCAGGCCGGCGATCGCGGCGATGCCGATGATGGGCAGGGCCGCCCACATCAGGGCCCTCAGCCATCGACCCAGGTAGGCATGGCCAAGGCCCGGGAAGATGAACGAGAGGAACGCCGCGGCGAAGGCGCTACGCCTGGGACGCACGGCTACGTCTGCTGGGGCCACGGTCGGCATCGTAGCCGCTCTTATCGAAGCCTGCCCGTGAGCCGCTGCGCGGTGCGTTCGCGCACCACCCGGCCTACCGCGACCGCCCGACTAGATACCCCAGGCCCGTAGCTGTCAAGCAGCAAGCTGCTCGAGGGGTCGACCCCAGGCCGTCTCCTCGTCGTAGCGGGTCCGATGCGTGAGGCAGCCGTGGAGGATGCCCACGAGCCTGTTGGCGAGCTTGCGACGGGCGGTCCTGGACGTGTGTGGTCCCGGGTCGTGGGCGTCGTAGTAGGCGCGGCACCGGGTGACGCGCTCAGGGCACAGAGGGCCCACTGGTACGTGGCATCGGCGAGCCGGCGGTTGCGCACGAGACGAGCCACGACGACGTGGCCCTGCCCGATGCCCGCGTGATCGGGCTGGTGCCCGCGTAGTTGCGCCGGGCCCTAGCATCGGCATAGCGGTCGGGGGCATCCCCGAACTCCGCGAGCACCCGGGCGCCGAGGACAGCACCGAGTCCAGGCAGACTTCGCAGGATCTCGGCGTCCGGGTGACGATCGAAGGCCATGAGCACCGCGGTCGCATCGGGGTGCGCGAGGTCCTCGAAGGCGACCATGGCCCCCGGGTAGTACTCGCGCAGGGCGCTGCGCAGCGCGTTGGTCTGGCGCCCCCGCGTCCAGATGAGGTTCTGGTGGGCCCGGGCGAGGACCTTGATGGCTGCCTGGAGCTCGCTGTCGGGGGCCACCCGACGATGATGCTGGCGGTCGGTGCGGACGAGATCGGCGAGGACCCGTGCGTCGCCCCGGTCGGACTTGGCCCGGCTCGTCGGCATGCTCACCGAGCAGCGCGTGCAGGCGGGCCACGCCCTCGAGGCCCTCGGGGATGCGCCTGGTCGCGAGCACCTCCCCCTCGCTGTCGAGCACGCAGACGTCGTGGTGCGTCTCGGCCCAGTCGATGCCGATGAAGACGATCGCTCCCTCCATCTCCGCTTCGGAGCCGCAGGAGGCGGTCATGGCGCCCTGATGGACCAGTGCATCGGCACGTCACCCCAGCAGCCATCCCGACCGTCCTCGCCGACCGCCGGGGGCACGATCCAGCCGTGGGACTCAGGCGTCCTGACTCGGCCAGTGCTCACCCGGTGGTCCGGCTCGGCGACCAGTCTGAACCCTCAGTCCGGTCTGGCCCATTAGACTTGGCCGACCGATGACACAGAGCCCCTTCCCGGCTGTCGCAGCACAGCCTGACCTCGCTGCCCAGGAACACCGCACGCTCGACTTCTGGCGAGAGCGGTCCATCTTCAGCAAGCTCCGCGCGCAGAACGCCGGCCACGAGCACTGGTCGTTCGTGGACGGCCCCATCACGGCCAACAACCCGATGGGCGTCCACCACGCCTGGGGTCGCACCTACAAGGACGCGTTCAACCGCTACCAGGCCATGCTCGGCAAGGAACTGCGCTGGCAGCAGGGCTTCGACTGCCAGGGCCTGTGGGTGGAGGTCAACGTCGAGCGCGAGCTGGGCTTCACCAGCAAGAAGGACATCGAGACCTTCGGCATCGCCGACTTCGTGCGCCTGTGCAAGCAGCGCGTGCTGACCTACGCGGCGGTGCAGACGGAGCAATCGATCCGCCTCGGCTACTGGATGGACTGGAACGACCCCGAGGAGCTGCGCCGCCTGCGCGACCTGCTCGAGCAGGATCCGAGCGAGGTCATCACCGTCGAGGGCCCGCACGGCCCGGTCACCGATACCGTGGAGATGATCGTCGGGCGCCTGGGCCTGCCTGAGCTCGGTGGCTCGTACTTCACCTTCAGCAACGAGAACAACGACCTCATCTGGGCTTTCCTCGCCGAGTGCGACCGGCGCGGCTGGCTCTATCGGGGCATCGACTCCATGCCCTGGTGCACACGCTGCGGCACGGGCATGAGCCAGATGGAGATGAACGAGGGCTACCAGGACCGCGAGGACCCCGGCCTGACCGTTCGCTTCAAGCTCCTCGAGCGCCCCGGCGAGTCACTGCTGGTATGGACGACCACGCCCTGGACGATGACCGCCAACGTGGCGGCTGCCGTGCATCCGGACCTCGACTACGTGCTCATCGACCAGGGTGGCGAGGAGCGGTTCTGGGTCGGCAAAGTCGCGCTCAAGACCGCGGTGCAGGGCGACTTCAAGGTCGTCGACACGCAGAAAGGCTCGTTCCTGCTGGGCCTGCACTACACCTTCGCCTTCGACCACCTGCCCGTGGTGCGCGAAGCCTTCGCCGCAGGTATCGACGAGAACGGCGCGTCGCCGTACGTCCACCGCGTCATCGAGTGGAGTGACGTGGGCGAGGACGAGGGCACCAGCATCGTCCACATCGCGCCCGGTGGCGGCGCCGAGGACTTTCAGCTCGGGAAGAAGCTGGACCTGCCGGTCATCGCACCGCTCGACGAAGCCGGCAGGTACCTGGCCGGCTTCGGGAAGTTCCAGGGCAAGGACGCGGCGGGCATCGCCGCCGAGATCATCGAGGAGCTCGAGGCGCTCGACTTCTACTACCACCTGGAGCCCTACACGCACCGCTATCCGCACTGCTGGCGCTGCGGCACGGCCCTGCTCTTCCGCGTGGTCGACGAGTGGTACATCTCGATGGGCGAGATCTACGACGGGCCGCGCGAGACGCTGAGCGCGGAGCAGGTCGACGCCAGCCTGCGCTACCAGATCATGGAGATCGTCGACCGGATCGAGTGGTTCCCCGGTTTCGGCCACGACCGTGAGATCGACTGGCTCTTCACGATGGGCGACTGGATGATCTCCAAGAAGCGCTACTGGGGCCTGGCGCTGCCCATCTGGGAGTGCACCGACCCCGAGTGCGACGGCTACCAGGTCATCGGCGGCCGCGAGGAGCTGGGTGAGCGGGCCAGCGCCGGCTTCGAGCAGCTCGAGGGCCGCTCGCCGCACCGCCCCTGGGTCGATGAGGTGGTCGTGCCCTGTCGGCGCTGCGGCGCCGACAGCCGCCGCATCAAGGATGTGGGCAACCCCTGGCTGGACGCGGGCATCGTGCCCTTCTCCACGCTCCACTACCGTACCGACCGCGAGTACTGGGAGAAGTGGTTCCCGGCCGACTGGGTCAGCGAATCGTTCCCCGGCCAGTTTCGCAACTGGTTCTACTCGATGCTGGCCATGGGCACCGTGTTGCGCCGCGAACGCCCCTTCAAGTCGCTCTTCGGCTACGCCACGCTCTACGGTGAGGACGGCCGACCCATGCACAAATCGTGGGGCAATGCCATCGAGTTCAACGAGGCCGCGGAGCGCATGGGTGTCGATGTCATGCGCTGGATGTACGCGAGCGCCCGTCCCGAGGACAACATCCTCTTCGGCTATCACACCGCCGACGAGGCTCGGCGCGAGCTGCTGGTGCTGTGGAACGTGCTGGCCTTCTTCACGACCTATGCCCGGCTGGGCGACTGGAAGCCCGCTCGCGCCGTCATCGGCGAACAGGCCCCTGACCCCGACCGCTCGACCCTCGACCGTTGGATCCTGTCGCGCGCGGCCAACATGGCCGCGTCAGCCGGTGCCCGCATGGACGTCTATGACACCCGCGGCGCCACGCGAGCCATCAGCGAGTTCGTGGACGACCTCTCGCAGTGGTGGCTACGCCGTTCACGTCGGCGACTGTCGCGCGGCGACGACGCCACCGACCGTGATGCGGCCTTCGGCACGCTGCACCTGGCGCTCATGAGCGTCGCGCGCACGGTCGCGCCGCTGCTGCCGTTCATGGCCGAGGAGTTCCACCAGGTCCTGGTGGCAGCGGCTGACGAGGACGCGCCCGAGTCGGTGCACCTGACGGCCTGGCCGGCGGCCGATCTCGCGCCCCTGCGCGACGAGCTGCTCGAGCGGGCCATGGCCGACCTGCGTCGCGCGGTCGAGCTGGGCCGCACCCTGCGCAGCCAGGCCGGCATCAAGGTCCGGCAGCCGCTGGGTACCCTCTGGCTGGCGATGCCCTCGGGGGCCCTGGCGGACGACGTGGCCGACGAGCTGCTGGCGCAGCTGGCCGAAGAGCTCAACGTCAAGACCGTCGAGGTCATCGGCGATGAGTCGGACCTCGTGGACCGGCGCGTGAAGCCGCTGCTGCCGGTCATCGGCAGGAAGTACGGCAAGCACATCCCGGCCATCATGGCCGCGGCCCGCAGCAACGACGTCGAGTACCACGACGATGGCTCGGTGACGTTGGCCGGCCTGACCCT
This sequence comes from uncultured Chloroflexia bacterium, assembly GCA_963714675.1. Classification (GTDB taxonomy): domain Bacteria; phylum Chloroflexota; class Limnocylindria; order Limnocylindrales; family CSP1-4; genus JAFMJV01. The sequence goes on from CAVQPG010000002.1 coordinate 35,566, forward strand.
GGGACCCGATGAGGTCGAGATCCTGGCCACGCCGCGCCCGGGCACGGCTGTCGCCCACGACGAGGGCATCGTCGTGGTCATCGATACGGAGCTGACCCCGGAGCTGCTGGCCGAGGGCGACGCCCGCGAGCTGACGCGTGCCATCCAGGACCTGCGCAAGCAGGCGGAGCTCGCGCTCGACGCCCGCGTCCGGCTCTGGCTCGACGGCCCGGCCGCCGTGCTCGATCGTCTGGCGCCGTACCTCGCCGGGGTCGCCGCCGACGTGCTCGCCGACGAGATCGGCCGCGAGGCGGCACCTGCCGGTGCCGCTGTCTCGGAGGTGGCCCTCGACGCGGGGACCGTCCGCGTCGGACTCGAGGACGTGGGTGGCTGAGGCCGCTGATCCGGCTGGGCTCGACGAGGCCCGCGAGACACCGTCGCAGCAGCGACGCCGCTGGGCCCTGTTCGGCCTGGTGGCGACGGTCGTGGTGCTCCTCGACCAGCTCACCAAGCTATGGGTCGACGCCAACTTCGCGCGCGCCGCCGACGGCGGCTCGACCGCGCTCATCGGCGATCTCGTGCGCATCTCCAAGGTCTACAACGACGGCGCCATCTTCGGCTTCCTCGATGCCACGGCCCTGCTCATGGCCGTGCTCACCGTGCTGGTCGTGGTCGGCGTGACCTGGTACGAGTGGCGCTACGGCGCCGGCCTCGGCCCGCTGGTGACGGTGGGGTTGGGACTGCTCGTCGGTGGCGCCATCGGCAACCTCATCGACCGTCTGCGCCTGGGCCACGTCATCGACTTCGTGGACATGGGCATCGGCGGGACCCGCTGGTACGCCTGGAACATCAGCGATGCCGCGGTCTTCCTCGGCATCGTGGCCCTGTTCGGGGCGGCGCTGCTCGGTGACCGTGCCCCGGGGGCCAGGCCGAGGCGGTCCCGGTGAGCGAGATCGTGCGCATGGACGTACCGGAGGGTGCAGATGGCAGTCGCGCTGACCGGTTCGTCGCCGACGCCGCGGGCTTCTCGCGAGCCTACGTCCAGCGGCTCATCGCCGACGGCCGTCTCACCAGCGGCGGAGCGCGCGTGCGCTCGCGAGACCCGGTGCGACCGGGGCAGGTCCTGGAGCTGGACGTCCCCGAGGTCACGAGTGCAGAGCTGCAGCCCGACGACATCCCGCTCGAGGTGGTCTACCGCGACGACGATGTCATCGTCATCGACAAGCCCGCGGGCCTGGTCACGCATCCCGCGCCCGGCCACGAGCGAGGCACGCTGGTCAACGCCCTGCTGGCGCTCGATGCCGGGGAGGGTGGGCTCGCGACCACAGGTGGGGCGGAGCGGCCGGGCATCGTCCATCGGCTGGACCGCGACACCTCGGGGCTCATCATCGTGGCCCGCAACGACGCGGCCCAGGTCTCGCTGCAGGCACAGCTCAAGGCACGACGCGTGCGCAAGACGTACCTCGCGCTCGTGGGCGGCGTGGTCAATGCCCAGCTGGGACGGATCGAGAAGCCCATCGGACGTGATCCGCGTAACCGCATGCGCCAGGCCGTGACCGCCGAGGGCAAGCCCGCCACGACCGGCTACCGTGTCCGTGAGCGGTTCGCCGAGTGGACCCTGTTGGAGCTCGACCTCATCACCGGCCGCACGCACCAGATCCGCGTCCATCTCGCCTCCATCGGCCACGCCGTCGCGGGGGACACGGTCTACGCCACCGGCGCCGTCCGCCGCGGGCCGGACCGCCTCGAGCGCCTCTTCCTGCACGCCTGGAAGCTCGAGTTCCTGTCGCCCGGGTCCGGTCGGCTCGTGCGATGTGAGGCACCATTGCCAGACGAGCTCGAGTCGGTGCTCGAGCGACTGCGGGCCAGCGACGAGGGGAGGAGTTGACGATCCGAGCGATCGAAGGGCAGCCGGGAGCCCAGGTGGTCATCATCTCCGGCCCGTCCGGTGTGGGCAAGGACACCATCATCGACGCCATGAAGCGACGGGAGCCAGAGCATCCGCGCCGCTACATCATCACGGTCACCACGCGTGACCGTCGCGATAACGAGACCGACGGCGTCCACTACCACTTCTACTCGGTCGACGACTACCAGCGGCTGGTCGCGAGCGAGGGCCTGCTCGAGGCCAGCCTCGTCCACGACCACTGGTATGGCACGCCGCGCGACCAGGTCCAGTCGGCCGTCCGCAGCGGCCGCGATGCCGTCCTCAAGATCGACGTCCAGGGTGCCGACAAGGTGCGCGCCAGGATCCCCGACGCCCTGCTCATCTTCGTCGTGCCGCCCTCGATCGAGGAGCTCGAACGGCGGTTGCGTGCGCGCCGCACCGAGACGGCTGCCCAGACAGAGCTGCGGCTGCGTAACGCTCGCATCGAGATGGCGCGCATGGGTGAGTTCGACCACGTGGTGGTCAACGAGACCGGCAAGGTCGACGAGACGGCTGAGGCCATCGACGGCATCATCGCCGCCGAGCACCGCAGGTACGCCGACCGACGCATCCGCGTCTAGGCGCCATGACGGAGCCGCGCTTCGTCGAGGTCGCAGTCGACGCACCGGGCGTCCCTGGCGGCCGCACCTTCACCTATCGCGTGCCCCCGAGCCTGTCGGACATCGAGCCGGGCGAGGCCGTGATGGTCGAGTTCGGTCGGCGACGAGCCGTGGGCGTCATCCTCGCGGCAGGCTCCGCGCCACCGGTCGAAGCCAAGCCGCTGCTGGCCCGGGTCCGTTCGGATCGGCGCCCTGCTGGGCCCGCTGGCCCGCCGCTTGGCGAGGCACGTGGCCGAGCACTACCTCGCGCCGCCAGGGTTGGTGGTGCGGGCGATGCTGCCGCCGGGCACGCTGGAGCGCATCGAGCTCTACGCCGTCGCGGCCGACGCAGGGGAGGGGACAGCCGGTCTCGACCCCCTGCTCGCGGCGGTGGTGGCCGGTGGTCCGGCCGGTGTGCCCCTCGGCGCCCTGCCCGAAGCTTCGAGCCGGGCCATGCGGCTGCGAGCCCTGCACGCCCTCGAATCCGACGGTCTGCTGCGGCTGGAGTGGCGGGTGGTGCCCGCGAGCGCGCGACCGAAGCAACGTCGCTGGGCTTCCATCACCCCGGACGGACGTGCCATCGCAGCGTCGCTGGCAGCGGCTGAACGACCCGAGGGCGGCCGGCTGGGACCCCGACAACAGGCCCTGCTCGTGGAGCTCACCGAACCCGGGCACGACGGCTCCGAGGTGGCCGCGCGCCTGGCCGAGCGCCATGGCTCGGCGGCCGTGAGCGGGTTGGCCAAGCGGGGCCTGCTGCAGCTCGAGGTGCGCACCGAGGTGCGCCGCCCCCTCGCCGGCCGGCCGGAGCCGACCCACGGCAGCCGTCCCCACGGCAGCCGCCTCGACCCGGAGCAGCTGGCCGCGTCCGAGCTCGTCAGGACAGCCATCGACCGGCACCGGCACGAGGTGGTGCTGCTCGATGGCGACACCGCCAGCGGCAAGACCGCCGTCTACGCCGACGGCATCGCAGCGGCGCTCGCGGTCGGCCGGGGAGCGCTGGTGCTGGTGCCCGAGATCGCCCTGGCCACGCCGCTCATCGACCGGCTGCGGCACGACCTCGATGAGGACGTGGTCATGATCCACAGTGCCATGAGCGACGGCGAGCGTGCCGACGAGTGGCGCCGCATCCGCGCCGGCGAGGCGCGCGTGGTGGTGGGCACTCGCAGCGCCGTGCTCTCGCCGCCGGAACCGCTGGGCCTGGTGGTCGTCGACGAGGAGCACGACGCGGCCTACAAGTCCGATCGCACGCCGCGCTACCAGGCTCGGGACGTGGCCGTGGCCCTCGGCGCCCTCGCGGAGGTACCGGTCGTCCTCGGCTCGGCCACGCCCGACATCATCAGCATCGGCCGGGCCCGCGAGGGCCAGGCACGCCACTTGCGGTTGCGCGGGCGACGCTCCGGTGCGCCGGTGGTGGTGGAGATCGCCGACATGCGCGCAGAGCTGGCGGAGGGCAATCGAGGCCTGCTCTCGGCGGCGCTGGCCGGCGCGCTCGAGTCGCTCGATACCGCCGCCGGTGACCGGGCCATCCTGCTCATCAACCGGCGTGGCGCAGCCAGCGTCATCCTCTGCCGCGACTGCGGCTACGTCCAGATCTGCCCCGAGTGCCAACGCCCCCTCGTCTTCCATGCCTCGACGGTGGCCCTGCGCTGCCACCACTGCGGCGCGAGCGCCCCGGTGGCGGTGCGCTGTCCGGCCTGCGGCTCGGTCCGCATCCGCTACCTCGGCGGCGGCACCGAGCGCGTCGAGCAGGAGCTGCGCGTGCGATTCCCGGCCCTGCGCACGCTCCGCCTCGATCGCGACGTCGTCGAGCGCAAGGGAGCCGCGGCCCGGGTCATCGACGACTTCACCGCCGGCAGCGCCGACGTGCTCGTGGGTACCAGCCTCGTGGCCAAGGGCCTGGACATCCCCGAGGTCACACTGGTGGGCGTGGTCAGCGCCGACATCGCGCTCAACCTGCCCGACGAGCGCGCCGCCGAGCGTACCTGGCAGCTGCTCACGCAGGCCGTCGGCCGGGCAGGGCGAGGGCAGCGACCGGGGCGAGCCATCGTCCAGACCTACCAGCCCGACCATCCCGCCATCGCGGCCGTGGCCGCCGGCGATGCGGGGTCGTTCATCGAGTCCGAGCTCGAGCGACGCCGCCGCTTCGGTTCACCGCCATTCGGGCGGCTCATCAAGCTGACCGTCGCGCTGCCCGAACGTGACGACGCGGAGGCCGTGGCCACCGAGATGGTGAAGCGGCTGCGGGCACGCTCGACGGAGCTTGGTGCCGGCGTGGCCGTGCTCGGTCCGGTGCCGGCCTACATCGCCCGTCGCGGCGGCCGCTGGCGCTTCCATGTGGTGCTGCGCGGTCCGGACCCGGCCGCCGTGCTGGGTGGCGACCCGGGCTCACCGTGGTCGGTCGACGTCGATCCCGAAAGCCTGCTCTGAGCCCCTCGGGAGGACGGGTGGCCACCCGTCATATACTCGGGCCATGACCGTCAAGCCCATCCTTACCCTTGGTGATCCCCGGCTTCGCCTCAAGGGCGAGCCCGTCGATAGCTTCGGCCCCTATCTGCAAGAGCTCATCGACGACCTCACGCACACGATGCGCGACGCGCCTGGTGTGGGCCTCGCAGCGCCCCAGATCGGCGAGCCGCTGCAAGTGTGCGTCATCGAGGTCGAGGGTCGGCTGTACGAGCTGGTCAACCCCGTGATCACCCGCTCGACGGGCGAGGACCGGGACATCGAAGGCTGCCTCTCGGTGCCCGGCTACGTGGCCTACGTGCCGCGCAAGGAGAAGGTCTGGGTCGAGGCCCAGGACCGTGAGGGCCGCCGCATCAAGGCCAGTGGCAGCGGTCTGCTCGCCCGCGCCATGCAGCACGAGCTGGACCACCTCAAGGGCATCCTCTACATCGACTACCTCGAGTCGCTCGATGAGCTCATCCCGGTCAGCAAGCTCGAGGAGGAGCTGGAGGCATCCGGCGAGGAGATGCCGGCGCTCGGTTGAGCGTCACCGAGGCGTCACCGACGCGCACCCTCTTCTTCGGCAGCGGGCCGGTCGCGCTGCCGACCCTGACGCGCCTGCTCGCGAGCGACCTCGTCGACATCGAGTCGGTGGTCACCGCGCCAGCGCGTCCGGCCGGCCGCACAGGGCAGCTGAGGCCGACGCCCGTGGCGGAGCTGGCGACCGTGCACGGCCTGCCCATCCGCACCCCGCCGACCCTGCGCCACGAGGACGTGCGATCCGAGCTGCGGGCAGCCGAACCCGAGCTCATCGTGCTGGCCGACTACGGCCGCATCATCCCCGGCGCGGTCCTCGAGCTACCACGCTACGGGGCGCTCAACATCCACCCCTCGTTGCTGCCCCGCCACCGCGGAGCGACGCCGGTGGTGGCCACGCTGCTGGCCGGTGACGGTCTCGCCGGGGTGACCGTCATGCGCATGGACGAGGGCCTTGACACCGGACCGATCGTGGCCCAGCGGGAGCTGCCGCTGGCCGGTACGGAGATGGCCCCGGAGCTGGAGGCGCGCCTCGCCCAGATGGGTGCCGAGCTGCTGCTCGAGGTGCTGCCGGCCTGGCTCGAGGGCTCGATGGCGGCCACCCCGCAGCCAGCTGAGGGAGCGACCCTGACGCGGATGCTGCGGCGCGAGGACGGGCGCCTCGATCCCGCTCGGCCCGCCGCTGAGCTGGAGCGCCAGGTGCGGGCCTACCAGCCCTGGCCGGGCTCCTTCCTCGAGCACGAGGGTACCCGCCTCAAGGTCTGGGCCGCGCGCGTGCTGGCCCAGGACGTCTCGGTGGAGCCGGGCGCGATCATCCTCACGGAAGGCACCCTGGGTCTGGGCACCGTCGATGGCGTGCTTCGACTCGACGAGGTCCAGCCCGCCGGCAAGCGACGCATGAGCGGGGCCGAGTACCGCCGCGGCAAGCACCTCTGACGACCGCGGAGCCGCGCCGGTCCAGCCCCCTGCTCGGCCACATCCGGCGTTCGGCGCTACCATCACGCCTCGATGCCTGATCCCGAACCTGTGCCCATGCCCGATCCTGCCGTGCCGCTCAACGGTGGCGCCGACGGGGCGCTCCCGCTCCTCGACCTACCGCCCAGCGGCCCGCGCGACCAACGCCCCGGCATCAGCGACGCTTCGCCGCAGGAGCTGCTCTCCTGGTTCTCCGAACGCGGCGAGGCCGCCTTCCGGTCGCGCCAGCTGGCCGACCACGTGTGGTCCGGTCGGGCCGGGTCGTTCGAGGACATCCACACCCTGCCGGGACCGCTGCGCGCCGCGCTCGAGGCGACCTATCGCTTCTGCACGCTGACCGATACCGAGCGTCGCTCGTCCGACGGAGGGCTGACCGACAAGGCGCTGCACACGCTCGACGATGGCCGCGTGGTGGAGTCGGTGCTGATGCGCTACCCGGCTCGAGGACCGCGCCGTGAGCGCACCACGCTGTGCATCTCCAGCCAGGCCGGCTGCGCGGTGGGCTGCCCCTTCTGTGCCACCGGCGAGCTGGGCCTGTGGCGGGACCTGCGCACCTCCGAGATCATCGACCAGGCGCGCTACTGGCGGAACGAGCTGTCAGCCGAGGACCGCCGCCTCACCAACATCGTGTTCATGGGCATGGGCGAGCCACTGCTCAACCCCGATGCCGTGCTGGCGGCCTGTGGCGCGCTCAGCGACGGCAACCGCTTCGGCCTCGGCCAGCGCCACATCACGGTCTCCACCAGCGGCGTCGTCCCCGGCATCGAGCGCATGACCTCGCTGCGTCGCCAGTACAAGCTGGCCGTCTCGCTCCATGCCGCACGACCCGACCTGCGTGACGTGCTCGTGCCGCTGAACCGCAAGTACCCGCTCGACGAGGTGGTGGCCGCGGCCACCGACTACGGCGACGCGACCGGCCGGCGGGTGACCTACGAGATGGTCATGATCGACGGCATCAACGACACGCCCGCTGACGCTCAGGCCACGGCCGAGCTCCTGCGCGGTCGCCTCGCCCACGTCAACCTCATCCCCATGAACCCGGTGGCTCATACGCCCTGGCAGCCGTCATCTCCCGAGCGCGTGGAGGCCTTCGCCACGACCTTGCGCGCGGTCGGGCTGCACACGACCGTGCGGCGCAACCGTGGCATCGACATCGGGGCCGCCTGCGGGCAGTTGGCCGCGGAACGAGCCGGCCGACCTGCGCCGGCTGCGGTACAGCGACGGCGGGACGTCATCGAACGACGAAGCGCGGAGGCGCTCGGGCGTGACGCCAGAGGTGGGACAGGGGAGGCGTATCCGGCATGAAGGACGCGCACGAGGTCCTGGTCTCGGCCAGCATCCTCAATGCCGACTTCAGCCGCCTGGACCGCGTCGTCCACAAGATGGAGCGAGCCGGCGCCGACCGCCTGCACCTCGACGTGATGGACGGCAACTTCGTCGACAACATCACCTTCGGGCCGGACCTGGTGGCCGCCTTTCGCCGCCTCACCGACATGCCCCTTGACGTGCACCTCATGATCGCCGAGCCGGCACGCTACATGGACCGCTTCATCGCGGCCGAGCCACAGACGATCAGCTTCCACGTCGAGACGACCGAACCCGCCGAGCGCAAGACCGAGGCCATCGAGGCCATCCACGCCGCGGGGCAGGGGGCCGGCCTGGCCGTGAGCCCCGATACGCCCATCTCAGCGGTCGACCCCTGGCTCGACGAGCTGGACCTGATCATGGTCATGAGCGTCTATCCCGGCTGGGGCGGGCAGGGCTTCATCCCCGAGACCGCGCCCAAGATCGCCGAGGCCCGGGCCAGGCTGGCCCAGGCCGGACGTGGCGGGCTCGTGCATGTCGACGGTGGCGTCAACAGCAAGACCGCCGAGCTCGTGGGCGCCCACGGCATCGATGTCTGCATCGTCGGCTCAGCGCTCTTCCAGCGCGGCAGCGACGCCTCCGATGAAGTCGAGCTCGTCAAGCAGCGCGCCCTGCGCGGTTACGCCGCCGCGACCGCCGGCGTTCGCTAGCGCGTGCGCGTCCTGCTCCAGCGCGTGACCCGCGCCGAGGTCAGCGTCGAGGCCGAGGTCCTCGGGTCGATCGGCTCCGGCATCATGGCCCTCGTCGGCGTCGGGCCGGACGACACGGCTGCGACCGCGACTGCGCTCGCCTCCAAGGCGGTCGACCTGCGCATCTTCCGCGACGCGGACGGCCGGACCAACCGTTCGCTCATCGACACGGGCGGGGCCATGCTCGTGGTCAGCCAGTTCACGCTCTACGGCGATACCCGCAAGGGCCGCCGCCCCTCGTTCATCGGCGCAGCTCCGCCCGAACGCGCCGCCGAGCTGGTGGAGGTCTTCGCCGCCGCCGTCGAAGCGCGCGGGGTGGCGGTCGGCCGAGGTCGCTTCGGGGCGGAGATGGCCGTCGAGCTGGTCAACGATGGGCCCATGACCATCTGGCTCGACAGCGCGGCCTGACGATGCCCGCGAGCCCGCTGCTGGACCGCGCTCGCAACCGCGTCGAGCGGCTGCGGCAACACCGCTGGCGGATGGCGCCATACGCCTCGGGTGAGCGGCATATCGTGATGGGTGGTGCGCCGCGCAGTGGAACGACCGTCCTGCGCAAGGTCTTCGATCGCCATCCCGAGATCTGCTCGGGCCCCGAGACGAAGCTGTTCGTGCCGGCCGCCTACAACCTCGAGTGGTTGGCCCACGCCTACGCCATCCCGCTCGATGAGCTCACCGGGATGCGCGACGGGGCCAGCTCGCAGGCTGCCTTCATCGATGCCTTCGCCGCACGTGTCCGAGCCGCCGCCGGCAAGGCTCGCTGGGCGGAGAAGACGCCGCAGAACATCCGCAACCTCGAGTGGATCGTGGCGCGCTTCCCGCAGGTCTCGATCGTCCACATCATCCGAGACGGTCGCGATGTGGTCTGCTCCATGCGCCATCATCCCGACTGGCGCTGGATCGAAGGCAAGTGGCAGAAGGTGCTGGTGCCGCGCTCGGTGGAGTCCTACGCACGCCGCTGGCTGGCAGACACCGCGGCCGGCCTCGCCTGGCGCGATGATCCCCGCTACGTGGAGGTCCGCTACGAGGACCTCGTGGCCGACCCGCCGGCGGTCTTGCGCTCGATCTGCGACGGCATCGGCGCCGGCCACGACGCGGAGTGGCTGGTGCAGGTCGGGCGACGGGAGGCGGCGGCCGAGCCCGGCGCAGGGCAGACGAAGCGCCCCGACTACGAGGGCGCAGTGAGCGCCATCTCGGTGGGGCGCTGGCACACCGACCTCAGCCCCGATGAGCTGGCCGAAGTGGAGCGGCTGTGTGGGCCGCGGCTGCGTGAGCTGGGCTACGAGCGGTGAGCGGACTCGCCTAGGAGGCGGCCTTCATCATGGTCCGGCGGCAGCGTGTGCAGATGAGCGTCCGCGTGACCCGACCGTTCTCGTAGACCTTGAGCTGCTGCAGGTTGACGTTGTAGCGGCGCTTGGCTCGAACGCGGTTCATCCCAGAAGACTGGGGATTGAAACCGCCCATCGAGGACTTGCCGCACTTCGTGCAGGAGCGAGCCATGATCTTCCTCAGGAGTACATGAAAAGTTGACGGTCGGGATGACGACCGCACGGCCGCGTACTATACCATCGGCCTCGCGACAACGGAGGGAGCCGAGCCATGTCACGCATCAGCCAGGCCATGACGAGGCGCCCACAGCAGGCGCCGAACGCACCGCGATGACGCGCCTCTATGTCGACGGGCCCACGCTCATCCGCGCGGTGCGCGCGGCCACGCGCAACCTCGAGCGGCACGTCGACGAGGTCGACTCGCTCAACGTCTTCCCGGTCCCCGACGGCGACACCGGCTCCAACATGCTGGCCACCATGAAGGCTGCCCTCGCCGAGGCGGAGGCACTGCCCGAGGACCAGCGGACCCTCGATTCGGTAGCCGATGCTCTCAGTCAGGGGGCGCTGACCGGCGCGCGCGGCAACAGCGGCGTCATCCTCTCGCAGATCATCCGGGGCATGACCCACGGTGCCGACGGCAAGCGCCGGGCCACCGGGATCGAGTTCGCCGAGGGCCTGCGTCGGGGCTCCGAAGTCGCCTACCAGTCGGTGCTCACGCCCGTGGAGGGCACGATCCTGACCGTCATCCGCGACGCTGCCGATGCGGCCGAGACGGCGGCCGGGCGACAGCCCCACGTGGAGGCCGTCCTGGCCGAGACCATCGAGGCCGCTGCCAGCTCGGTGCAGCGCACGCCCATGCTGCTGCCGGTGCTCGAAGACGCAGGGGTGGTGGACTCCGGTGGTCAAGGTCTCTACCGCGTGCTGGAGGGCATGCTCCAGGTCGAAGGCGGTGCCCGTCGTCCGCGCCCGTCGCGACGGCCGCAGACGGCCGCCGGAGCGAGGGGCGCCGCTGACGACGCCCAGGCCACTGCAGCTGCGCACGTCCACCACGAGGCTCACGGCCAGGGCGGTGCCGCGGAGCACGGGTACGAGACGCAGTACGTCATCAGCTCGCCCGATGGCGCGATCGACGTGGTCGCACTACGCGAGGCCATCGTGGCGGTCGGCGATTCGGTCGTGGTCGCCGGCGATGAGAAGCTCATCCGGGTCCACGTGCACGGTGAACGCCCGGACCTGGCCATCGCCGCGGGCCTTCGCTGGGGCCGCTTGAGCCAGGTCGAGGTGCTTGACCTCGACGACCAGGTCGCCCACAACCCCGCCGCCCCGGAACGCGGCCAGCGACCCGAGGACGCCGCGCCGGCCGGGGCCGAGGCGCGCACCATCGCGGTCGTGGCCGTCACCCGGGCTCGTGGGTTGGCTGACGTGCTGGCCTCCTACGGCGCCCGCATCGTCGTGCCCAGCCACGGCAGCCGCCCCTCGGTCGGCGAGATCGTCGAGGGCATCCTGGCCTCGGCTGCCGGCGAGGTCATCATCCTGCCCAACGATCGCGACGCCATCCTTGCCGCCGGCCAGGCGGCGGTGCTGACGCCGCTGGTGACCGTCGAGGTCATCCCGACGCGCAACGCCGCCGAGGGCATCGCCGCCGCCTTCGCCTTCGACCCGGCCGACACGTTCGAGGCCAACCTCGAGCGCATGCGCAGGGAGTCCGCCTCGCTGCGTTCGTTCACCGTCATCACCGCGGCCAAGGACTCGGTCGTCGACGGCCAGCGCGTGGAGCACGGCCAGGTCCTCGCGCTCGACGCGTCGCGCCACCTGCTCGCCGCAGGCACCGATGTCGAGTCGGTCGCGGTCAAGGCCCTCTCGACCTACGAGGACTTCGAGCTGATCACCATCTACTGCGGCCAGAGCGAGGGCACCGGCGCCAGCAGCGCGCTCTGCGAGCGCATCGAGCTGAGCGGCTTCGGCGCCGATGTGGAGGTCATCCACGGCGGCCAGCCGCACGACCATCTGCTGGTCGCGGTCGAGTAGCGCGTGGTCCGCGCCACCGGCACGGCGGATGGCCCGCGCGACCTGCGCACGCCCGTCGGGCGCTCCGGCCTGCCCGGCGTGACGCCCCTGCGGCGTTACGGGCGGCGCCTCGGTATCGAGACCGTGGGCGACCTGCTGACCACCTTCCCGCGGCGCTACGAGGATCTGCGTGAATTCACTCGGGTGGCCGACCTCTCGCAGCTGCCACCACGGACACCGGTCACCATCCGGGCCGCGGTCGCATCCTTGCGTGTGGAGAAGACGTTCCGTCGGCGAGTGCAGCGCACGATCGCGCTGCTGGTGCAGGACGGCGCCGAGTGCGAGGCGGTCTGGTTCGGCCGTCGCTTCATCGAGCGCCAGGTGCAGGAAGGTGAACAGCTCATCCTCAGCGGCAAGGTCAAGCTTCGCGGCTGGCGCGCACAACTCGACAATCCCGAGTTCCAGCGCGATGACGGCGGCGACCTGCTGCACGCCGGACGCATCGTGCCCATCTACCGCCTGACCCGGGGGGTCACGGCCAAGTCGTTGCGAGCTGCCATCCGCGGCGGACTCGACGAGTACGGCCACCTGCTCGAACCCGACTACCTGCCCGACGAGCTGCGGGGCGCGCTGCCGACGATCCGTGAAGCCATCACCGCAGCCCACTTTCCGGACGACTTCGAGCAGCGCGATGCGGCCGTCCGCCGGCTGGCCCACGATGAGCTGCTGGCGCTCCAGGTGGGCATGGTCCAGCGCCGGCGACAACGCCACCAGGATGTCTCACGGGCCGCGCTCGAGACCTCCACGGCGGAGAGCCAGCGCTTGCGTGCGGCCATCGGGGCGGGCCTCTCGCGCCGCGTCGGCCGAGCGGTCGAGCTGACGGTCGACCAGCTCGCGGCCATGGATACCATCCGCGAGGACGTGGCGGAGCGCCTGCCCATGCTGCGGCTCATCCAGGGCGACGTGGGCTCGGGCAAGACCGCGGTCGCAGCCTATGCCCTCGGTTTGGCAGCGGTCAGTGGCGGCCAGGGCGCGCTGCTGGCGCCGACCGACCTGCTCGCTCGTCAGCTGGCCGAGACCGTCGCCGATCTGCTCGACGAGGCCGGCGTCACGGTCACGCTGCTGACCGGTTCGCTCGGCGCGGCCGGTCGCAAGACCGCGATGGAGGCCCTGGCCACGGGGCAGGCCCAGGTCGTGGTGGGTACGCATGCGCTGCTGCAGGAGTCGGTCTCGTATGCGCGACTGGACCTCGTGGTCATCGACGAGCAGCATCGCTTCGGCGTGGCCCAGCGCGAGGCGCTCGCGTCCAAGGGGGTCAGCCCGCACGTGCTGCTGATGACGGCCACGCCCATCCCGCGGACCCTGGGGCAGGTGCTCTACGCCGACCTTGACGTCTCGGACCTGCGCTCCGCCCCTTCGGGTCGGCCCACGACCCGTACCGGTGTGAAGGCGCCCCACGACCTGGCCGGGACCTGGCAGCGCGTGCGCCAGGAGGCTGCGGCCGGCCACCGCATCTTCGTGGTCGTGCCCCACATCGATCCGCAGGGCTCCGAGGACGGCGATGACAGCGCGGAGCTGCCGCCATCGCTGCCGGCGGGTGAGGGCCACGAGGAGGCCCGGGGAGCGGAGGAGGTGGCCCGGCGCCTGGCGGTGCAGCTGGCGCCGGTCAGCGTCGGGCTCGTGCATGGCCGCATGCGGGCCCACGAACGCGACGCCGAGATGGCCCGATTCCGCGACGGCCAGGTCGAGGTGCTGGTGGGTACGACGGTGGTGGAGGTCGGCGTGGACGTGCCCGAGGCCACGCTCATGATCGTGCTCAACGCCGACCGCTTCGGCCTCTCCCAGCTGCACCAGCTGCGCGGACGCGTGGGACGGGGCACGGAGCAGTCGTTCTGCGTGCTCGTGGCCGACGTCAGCGAGGACACCACGGCTCGAGCCCGTCTGAAGGCCATCCACGATTCGGTCGACGGCTTCGCGCTGGCCGAGGAGGACTGGCGCCTGCGGGGCGAGGGCGATGTGCTGGGCCTGACCCAGAGCGGCCTGCCGCGGATGCGCCTCGCCTCGCTGAGCAACGAGGCGGACCGCGAGCTGGCCGTGCGCTGCCGCAGGCTGGCCGAGGAGATGGTCGACCAGCACGGCCGACTGGGTCCGCGCTGGGAGGCGCTGGAGCACACGCTCGCCGAGGGCTGGTTGGCCGACATCGCGGCCGGCGAGGGCAGTGACGAGGACTCCATCGGTGCCTGACGCAGGCCGGGTGGTCACCGGCGTCGCGGGTGGTCTCCGGCTCGAGGCACCCGGAGCGGGCACGCGACCGTTCTCGGACAAGGTCAAGCAGGCACTCTTCTCGATGGTCGAGGCCGAGCGCGAGGACGTCTGGGAGCAGCCGCTGCTCGATCTCTTCGCCGGCTCGGGTGCGGCCGGCATCGAGGCCCTCAGCCGCGGGGCGCCGGCTGCGGTGCTGGTGGAGAAGGACGGCCGGGCCATCGCGGTCATCGCGCGCAACCTCGAGCGCACCCACCTGGCCGCCGGCGCCACCGTGGTCCGACGCGACGTGATGGCCTTCCTCGCCGACGTGGCCCGATCGCCCGCGCCCTTCGGCTGCGTCGTGCTCGACCCGCCCTACGCACAGGTCGCCGACCTGCTCGGCGGCGCTCGAGCGGCTGGGGCGTGCGCAGTCGGCCTGGCTCGACGCCGAGGCCGTGGTCGTCGCCAAGCACTTCTGGAAGGACGCGCCGCCCGCGAGGGTCGGTACGCTCCAGCGCGTGCGCGAGCGGCGCTTCGGCGAGACCGCCCTGAGCGTGTATCGTCGAGGGCCGGAGCACGCAGAGGGAGGTCCCTGATGCGCCTGGCCGTCTATCCCGGGTCGTTCGACCCCATCACGCGAGGACACATCGACGTCATCGACCGTGCCCGCGCCGTCTTCGACGAGCTGGTCGTGGCCGTCCTGATCAACACGCGCAAGACGCCCAGCCTCGACGCGGCCGAGCGGGCCGAGCTCATCACGGCCGCCATCGCGCGAGGAGCTGGACCCTGACGTCGCGGCCGGGATCGAGGTCATCACCTTCGAGGGGCTGACCGTGGACCTTGCGCGCGAGCGCGGCGCGACCTCGATCGTGCGCGGCCTGCGCGCGCTGTCGGACTTCGAGAGCGAGCAGGCCATCGCCCACCTCAACCGACAGCTCGCGCCGGAGGTCGATACGGTCTTCTTCATGACCGGCATCGAGCATGCCTACCTGAGCTCGAGCCTGGTGCGCGAGATCGCGGCTTTCGGCGGAGACCTCAGCGCGATGGTCCCCGACGTGGTGGCCCGGCGCCTGCGCGAGCGCCGACAGGCGTAGGGGACCCACGACTGGGTCCGCTACAGTAGGAGGCGAGGGAAGTGGACTACAATGCTCAGTCGTCCTTCCCTGTCCAGCAGGAGTCCGTGCCATAGACCTCATGTTCCTCATCGAGCGACTCGATGCTCTGGTCGAGCAGGGTCGCCGACTTCCCGGCACCAACGCCGTGATGGTCGACAAGGTGGCTGCGACCGATCTCATCGAGCAGCTGCGTGTGGCCGTGCCCGAAGAGGTCCGCCAGGCCAAGCGCATCAACGAGGAGTCGTCACGGCTCGTCGAGCGTGCCCAGGATGAGGCTGAGCGCATCATCGCCCGTGCCCAGGAGCAGGCCGCCTTCCTCATCGAGGAGCGTGAGCTGACCCGCGCCGCGGAGCAGCGTTCGGAGGAGATCATCGAAGAGGCCAGGGGTGAGGCCGCGGAGATCCAGCAGGGCGCGGATGCCTACGCCGCCAACGTCCTGGTCAAGCTCGAGGGCGAGGTGGTCAAGGCGCTGCAGTCCATCCGCCGGGGCCTCTCCGCGCTCGACGAGCGCTATCCGCCCGACGGCAGCGAGCCCAGCGAAGCAGACTCCGAGTCCGCGACTGACGAGCGGACCCATGCTCAGCTATAACGTCGCCGACCTGCTGCGTTCGGCGCCCGGAACGAGCGAACGTCACCAGTTCGCGCTCGCGGCGCTGCCGATCGCGGACGGCGTCGAGCTGGCCGAGCCGATCGGTGGCGAGGTGCGCCTGACCAACACCGGCCGCAGCATCATCGTCCAGGGCCACGTCGAGACCGCGCTCGGCGAGCAGTGTTCGCGGTGCCTGCGCCCGGCGGTGGCCGGCCTGCGGGTGGACTTCGAGGAAGAGGCGCTGCCCTCGGTCCACGTCGAGAGTGGCAGCCCGCTGCCGCCCGACGAGGAGCCGGATGCCATCCGGCTCTCCGACCACCACGAGCTGGACCTCGAGCCGGTCGTGCGCGACGCCATCTCGCTCGCTGAGCCCATCGCCCCACTGTGCCGGCCCGACTGCCCGGGCCTGTGCGAGACCTGCGGCGTCGACCTGACCGACGACCCGGGGCACCGCCACCCCGATGAAGACATCGATCCCCGCCTGGCCGCCCTGGTCGGGATCCGCGAACAGCTGAACTGATCCAAGAAGGAGAAGAGGTAATCCGATGGGAGTCCCCAAGCGACGTGTCTCGAGCACGCGCAAGCGCGAACGGCGCTCGCACCACGCGCTCTCGATCCCGAGCCTGGACGAGTGCTCGCACTGCCACCAGCCCAAGCGCCCGCACCATGCCTGCCCCAACTGTGGCTGGTACGGCGGTCGTGAGGCCGTGAAGATCCGCGAGAAGTCCACGCCCGAGCAGAACGCCTGAGCACCGCCCCCCAGTTGACCGAACGAGGCGCCTGACGTGGACGTCGAAGCCCTGACCCATGAGGCTGGCGCCGAGTACCTGCAACGTCCTCGTGTGGCGGTCGACGCCATGGGCGGCGACCATGCCCCCGAGGAAGTGGTGCGCGGGGCCGTCGACTGGGCCCGCCAGAACGCCGACGTCGATGTCATCCTCGTCGGCGACGAGTCGCGCATCACTCGCTTCATCGACGAGGCCCTGCCCCCGCACGTGACCATCGTCCACGCCAGCGAGGCCGTGGGCATGGACGAGGGGCCAGCCGTGGCCGTGCGGCGCAAGAAGGACGCCAGCATCAACGTGGCCATGCGCCTCGTGCGCGACGGCGAAGCGGACGCGGTGGTGACCGCCGGCCATACCGGTGCCGGCGTGGCTTCGGCCATCCTGCACCTGAAGCGACTGCCCGGCGTCGACCGTCCGGCCCTGGCCGTGCAGATGATCACCGAGACGGGTCCGCTGACCCTGCTCGACATCGGCGCCACGACCGACTCCACCGGCGTCAACCTGGCGCAGTACGCGCTGATGGGCTCGATCTTCAGCGAGCAGGTGCTGGGCGTCGAGAACCCCAGCGTGGCACTGCTCTCGATCGGTGGCGAGGAAGGCAAGGGCGAGATCCGCGTCCAGGACGCGACCGTCCTGCTGCGTGACGGCCACCTCAACTTCAGGGGCAACGTCGAGGGTCGTGATGTGCCGCGCCACCCCGCCGACGTGGTCGTCTGCGATGCCTCGGTGGGCAACGTCGTGATGAAGTTCTTCGAGGGCCTCTCGCTGATCATCTTCGGCATGCTGGAGCGGGAGTTCCGGCGCCCGCCGTGGGGCCCGCTGGGCTACCTCTTCATGCGCCCCGGTATCGGCCGCATCCGCGAGCGCTTCGACTACGAGAAGCTCGGCGGCTCGCCGCTGCTCGGTGTCAACGGCACCGTCCTCATCACCCACGGCAGCGCCAAGCGCCGCATGATCGGCTATGCCGTGGAGGTCACCGCCGCCGCCGCCCGCGCCAACATCCCCGAGCGCATCCGCACCAAGCTCGTGGAGGAGGGCGTGGACAAGTCGACCGCCCAGCGCAAGACCGCCCGAGCTGCACCCGCATGGTGAGACGCCGGACATCCCGGACGAGGTCGAAGCGGGTGCCTGACGCGCCCGAGTCGCACAGCGGCCCGGGCGTCCACGCCCCCGAGCGGGAAGGCCGCCAGGTCGCCCTCGCCGCCGTGTTCGAGGCCGAGTTCGGCCAGCGCACCGCCCTCGATGCCTTGCAGCCGCCGCCTCGCCGAGGGCGATATCGGCGATCGCGCCGGTGCCCACGCGAGGCGCATCGTCGAGGCCGTGGTCGCCCACCGCGACAGCATCGACGCCCGCATCGAGGAGGTGGCCCCGACCTACCCGGTGGTGCAGCTCGCGCGCATCGACCGCGCATTGCTGCGTTGCGGCATGGGCGAACTGCTACACTGCCCGACGACGCCAGCCCGGGTCGCGATATCGGAGTGGGTCGAGCTTGCTCGCACCTACAGCGGAGAGCCCACCCGGCGGCTCATGAATGGCGCTCTCGGGCGTGTCGCCAAACAGGCGGCCGTGAACGAAGAGGGGACCGACGGGACGATGGGTCTCCGCGTGTCCCGGGAGCTCCACCGATACAGTGACCATAGCCCATACGGAGGGACCAGCAGAGTGACCGCTTCGACCTACGAGCGACTCAAGAAGATCATCGTCGAGCAGCTCGGTGTGGACGAGGCCGAAATCAAGCCCGAGGCGTCGTTCGTGGATGACTTGAACGCCGACTCCCTTGACCTCGTCGAGCTCGTCATGAGCCTCGAGGAGGAGTTCGGAACCGAGATCTCGGACGAGGATGCGGAGAAGATCCGCACCGTCCAGGACGCTGTCGACTACGTCGACGAACACCTCAACCAGTAAGTCCCACCGGGGTCGATGCCAACGAGCGCCGGCGACCTGGCCGAGCGTCTCGGGCTGCATTTCGACGACCCCGCGCTTCTGACCGAAGCACTCGTCCATAGCAGCTATGTGAACGAGCACCCCGAGGGAACCGACCGAGTCCAACGAACGACTCGAGTTCCTGGGGGATGCGGTCCTGTCGCTGGTGATGTCCGAGGCGCTCTTCAAGCGCCACCGTGACGAGCCCGAGGGGACCCTCACCACCCGGCGAGCCGCCATCGTCTCCACGCGCGGCCTCGCCCGTATCGCCCGCCGCCTCGGGATCGGCGACGCGCTCGTCCTCGGCCAGG
Organism: uncultured Chloroflexia bacterium; assembly: GCA_963714675.1. GTDB lineage: Bacteria > Chloroflexota > Limnocylindria > Limnocylindrales > CSP1-4 > JAFMJV01. Next base: position 54,378 of record CAVQPG010000002.1, read on the forward strand.
GTGCCGAGAACTCCGGCGAACGCGGTCGCAGCTCGGTGCTGGCGGGTCTCTTCGAATCGATGGTGGCCGCCATCTACCTCGACCAGGGGCTCGAAGCGGCTCGCCGTTTCATCCTCGACTCGGCCGCACCGGAGCTCGAGGCGGCGCTGCCCATCGATGCGCTCAAGGCACCCAAGAGCCGCCTCCAGGAGCACGCCTTCGCGGCCACCGGCCACGCCCCCGCGTACCGCATCGTCAGCAGCGACGGCCCCGATCACGATCGCCACTTCGTGGTCGAGGTCGCGATCGACGGCGTGGTCGTCGGCAGCGGCGAAGGCCGCAGCCGGCGAGAGGCCGAGACGCACGCGGCCGAAGCTGCGCTCGAGCGCCTCGGTGAGCGATGCCGCCGAGGCGGTGAGCCCGTGAGCCTGGCCCGGCTGCGCGAGCTGCGCATGGTCGGCTTCAAGTCGTTCGCCGAGCGCACGACCGTCGAGTTCGGACCGGGCATCTCGGCCGTGGTCGGGCCCAACGGCAGCGGCAAGTCCAACCTCGCCGACGCCCTGCGCTGGGCGCTCGGGGAGCAGGGACGGGCCTTGCGCAGCCGGCGCGCCGAGGACCTCATCTTCGCGGGCTCGGCCAACCGCCGCGCGGTGGGCATGGCCGACGTCAGCCTGGTCATCGACAACGAGGACCGCCTGCTCTCGGTCGACTTCGAGGAGGTCGAGCTCTCCCGCCGGCTGTTCCGCTCGGGTGAGAACGAGTACCTGCTCAACCGTCAGCGCATCCGCCTGCGCGACCTGGTCGAGCTGCTCGACGACGCCAACATCGCCGACAACGCCTTCCTCTTCATCGGCCAGGGCATGGTCGACCAGGCCCTCGCGCTGCGGCCCGAGGAGCGTCGGCCGCTGTTCGAGGAGGCGGCCGGCATCCGCAAGCACCAGCGTCGCCGCAAGAAGGCCGAGAGCGAGCTGGCGGAGGCGGAGTCCAACCTCGAGCGCGTCCGCGACGTGCTCGCCGAGCTGCGGCCCCAGGCTCGCCGCCTGGCGGCCCAGGCCGAGCAGCAGGAGGCCCGCATGGCGGCCGGCGCCGAGCTGGCCGAGGCGCTCGTGGCCGGGGCCCGCGCCCGCCTGGCCGCGGCCGAGATCGAATCGCGCCGCCACGCCGAGGCACTGGCCGCCTCGCGACGCGATGCTGATGCGGCGCTCGGCGCCCTGCGCGACGCCGAGGAGCAGGCCGCAGCGCTGACCCGTGCGCTGTCGGAGCGGGCCGATGCCGAGCAGGAGCTGCGCCGGCGGCTCGACGAGGCTCGCGTCGCGGTCCAGCGCATCGAGCTGGCCCAGACCCGCTCTGCGAGTGAGGCGGCTGCTCTCGTCCGCGAACGTGAGCGCATCGCCGAGGAGCGTGCCGCTGCCACGGCCCGGGCCGAGGAGGCCCGCCGACGCATGGCGGCCGTCCTGCCCGAGCCCGATCGCGGCGCCGAGGATGCTCTCGAGCAGGCCGAGCAGCGCCTGGCCGAAGCGATCCGCGACGCCGAGGAGCTGCGCGCCGCCGGCCGCGCCGACGAGGAGCGCGCCTCCAGCGCCCGGGCCGCTCGTCAGCGGCTGGCCAGCGACGCCGAACGTGCCGCTCGTCGGGTGGCCGAGGCCGATCGCCGGCTGACCAGCCAGCTGGGGCAGGTCGCGGCCGCCACCGAGACCGCCGCCAGCAGCGCAGCGCGCGCCACCGCGGCGGCCGAGGCTCGGAGCGAGGCCCATGCCGAGGAGGAACGCGCGGAGGCCGCGGCCCAGGCTGCCCGCGTGGCTGCCAGCGAGGCCGAATCCGTGGCCGCCGCCGCGAACGAGGCGCTCAGCCGCACCCGTGCCGAGCTCGAAGGGCTCAACGCTCGTCGCGAGGCGCTCGACGCCCAGCTCGAGACCGGACCCGACGAGACGGTGCTGCGTTCGGCACGCGCCCGCGGTGGTCGCCGGTTCAGCGACGGCCTCGAGGTCGAGCCCGACCTGCGTCTGGCCGTCGAGGCCGCACTGGGCGAGGTGCTGACCGGCCTGGTGGTCGACCCCGACGACGCGCGCGCGCTGGCCGACGCCGCCTCGGTGATGGTCCTGCGCGACGGTGGTGATGGCCGCAGTCGCGCCGGTGACCGAGCCGCGCTGCTGCTGGAGGAGCGCGTCAGCGAGGTCGGCGGTGGACTGCTCTCGGCCGCCTTCCGCCTCGATCCCGACGCCCATGCTGCACGTCTGCTGGCCCGTGTGCTGTGGGTCCCCACGCTCGACGACGCGTTCAGCCTGCGTGAGCTGCTGCCGCCCGGCTGGCGGCTCGTCACCCGTGACGGCATCGTCCTCGACGACGTGGGCGTGATGCATCCCGCGCCGGGTGTCTCGACCCTCGAGCGTCGTGCGGTTCGCGACGAGGTGGTGCGACGAGCCGAGCGGGCAGCCACGGAGCTGGAGACCGCCGACGCCCGTGCCACCAGGGCCGCCGAGGCTCGAACCGCCGGCGAGGCCTCCGTGCGCAGTGCGCGCGAAGCTCTGGACGCGGCTCGGAGGGCCCGCCGCGTGGCCGACGAGACCGATCGCTCCGCCGCGTCCGCAGCGGAGAACGCGGCGCGCGAGCTGGCTTGGCAGGAGGCGCTCCTGGAGCGGGCCCGGACCGAGGCGGCCACGGCCACCGACGAGGCCGCCCAGCGAGCCGCCGAGCTGACCGCCTTCGATGCGACTCGGACGGGCGAGGGCGCCAGCGACGAAGCGAGGGCCGCACTCGAGGCCCTCGAGACACGCGTGGCCGCCCTGCGCGGCGAGCGGGACGTGGCGGCCGACGTGGCCGGCGAGGCACGAGCTGCGCGCGATCGGGCCCTCGAGGACCGCCGCCGCGCGGAGGTGGCCCTCGGATTGGCCGAGGCCCGCGTCGAGGAGCTCGATCGCGACGAGGTCGCGACCAGTGGCCGGGACGCCGACCTGGTCACCGAGCGGGAGCGCCTGGCCGGCGAGCTGGCCGCGGCCCAGGGCGAGCAGCAACGCGAGCACGAGGCCTTCGAGGCCTCGGTGGCATCGGCCCGCGCCGAGCGGGACGACCTGCTCAAGGCAGAAGCCGACGCCAGCGCGGCGCGTGAGCGCCTGCGGCAGGCGGAGAACCACAGCCGCGAGAGCGAGGTCGCGGAGATGGAAGCGCGCATGCAGGTCGATGCCGCGCGTGAGGGCCTGCTGGTGGAGCTGGCGTCGATCGGCGGCGATGGCCTGCGCACGTTGCTGGCGCAGGGCGAGCAGGAGCTGCCCCGACGAGATGCCCGGCGCCGACGAGCTGCCGGAGCTGCTCGAGGCCGCGCTCGATGCGGCTCTCGATGCCTGGCGCGAGGCTGGCACGGCCGGCCCCGAACTCCCCGAGCCGCCCACTCGCAGCCGCATCGCGGCGCTGCGCCGACGCTTCAACGACGTCGGCGCCAGCAATCCCTTCGCGGTCCAGGAGCTGGCCGAGCTCAAGGAGCGCCTGGAGTCGCTGGAGGCGCAGCGCGAGGACCTCGAGAAGGCCATCCGCGACACGCGCGAGATGATCGCTCGCCTCGAGAACCTCATGACCGAGCAGTTCCGCCAGACGTTCGAGGCGCTCGAGGGCGCCTTCGGTCGTCGCTTCCACCAGCTCTTCGGTGGCGGCGAGGCGGTGCTCTCGCTGACCGACCCGTCCGACCTCGCAGCCACCGGCGTCGAGATCACGGCTCGACCGCCGGGCAAGAAGAAGCAGCCGCTCGCGATGCTCTCGGGTGGCGAGCGTGCGCTCACCGCGGTGGCGCTGCTGATGGCCATGCTGGAGGTTCGGCCGGTACCCTTCTGCGTGCTCGACGAAGTCGATGCCGCCCTCGACGAAGCCAACGTCGGGCGCTTCTCCTCAGCGCTCCGCTCCCTTGCCGAGGAGATCCAGTTCGTGGTCATCACCCACAACCGCGGCACCATCGAAGCCGCTGACGCGCTCTACGGCGTGACCGTCGGTGACGACGCCGTCAGCCGCGTCATCTCGCTCAAGCTGGCCGACCTGCCCGAGGACGATCCGCGCCTGGCGGCCAGGGCCGCCCGATGACCGGCCCTGGACGTGGCCCGGCGCCGACCGAGCGCATCCTGCTCCAGGACGCCCTGAAGCCATCGCGCCTCGGCTTCGCCGAGCGCGTCCGCAGCCTGCTCGGCAGCGGCCACCCCGACGACGAGACGTGGGAGGAGGTCGAAGAGGCCCTCATCTCGGCCGACCTCGGAGCGGAGCTGGCCATCGAGGTCTGCGACCGTGCCCGTGCCCGCACCGACGTCGGCCCCCAGAAGGCGCTGCAGCTGGAGCTGCTCGACCTCTTCGCGGACCGCAAGCAGGTGCCCTGGCCGCGCATCCCGGGCCCCGGGATCCCGGCGGTCATCCTGGTGGTCGGCGTCAACGGCACCGGCAAGACCACGACCATCGCCAAGCTGGCCCACCGCTTCAAGTCGCTCGGGGCCAAGGTCCTGCTGGCGGCAGCCGACACGTTCCGTGCCGCGGCCATCGAGCAGATCGAGGCCTGGGCCGAGCGGATCGACGTGCCGGTCATCGCGCACGCGGCCGGTGCGGACCCGTCGGCGGTGGTCTTCGACGCGATGGACGCGGCGGTGGCGCGCGGCATGGACGTGGTCATCATCGACACCGCCGGCCGGCTGCACACCAAGTCCAACCTGATGGAGGAGCTGGCCAAGATCCGGCGCACCATCGGCAAGCGCCTGCCCGAGGCCCAGCCCGAGGTGCTCTTCGTGCTCGATGCCACCACCGGCCAGAACGGGCTGATGCAGGCCAAGGCGTTCAACGACAGCTCCGGGCTGACCGCCATCGCCCTGACCAAGCTCGACAGCACGGCCAAGGGCGGTGTGGCCTTCGCCATCGAGCGCTCGACGGACGTGCCCGTGCTCTTCGTGGGCCTGGGCGAGAAGATGACCGACCTGCGCGACTTCGACCCCAACGCCTTCGTGGCCGCCCTCTTCGCCGTCGACGGAGAGCCTGGCTAGCGCCGTCATCGGCCGCAAACCCGCCCGCCGCTAGACTGAGCTCATGTTCGACGCCCTCTCCGACCGACTGCAAACCGCGCTCGCGAGCCTGACCGGCCACGGCCGCATCAGCGAAGACGATGTCAACGTGGCCATGCGCGAGGTCCGCCTCGCCCTCCTCGAGGCCGACGTCAACTACAAGGTCGTCAAGGACTTCGTCAAGCGCGTCAAGGAACGTGCCGTCGGCGCTGATGTCATCGAGAGCATCAACGCCGGCCAGATGGTGGTCAAGATCGTCCACGAGGAGCTCACGGCCATCCTCGGCGAGGGCGACCGCACCTTCCGCTTCGACGGCTCGCCGGCGGTCATCGTCATGGTCGGCCTGCAAGGCTCGGGCAAGACGACCTCGTCGGCCAAGCTGGCACGCTGGATCGTGCGCCAAGGTCGCCAGCCGATGCTGGTGGCCGCGGACATCTACCGGCCCGCGGCCATCGACCAGCTCAAGACGCTCGGCGCCAGCCTCGACATCCCCGTCTACAGCGCTGAGCCCGGCACCCGTGTCGTCGACATCGCCACCGGCGCGCTGGCGCACGCGAAGCAGACCGGCCGCGACGTGGTCATCCTCGATACCGCCGGTCGCCTGCAGATCGACGACGCGCTGATGGCTGAGATCCGCGAGGTCCACGAGGCGGTGCGACCGAAGGAGACGCTGCTGGTGGTCGATGCCATGGTCGGCCAGGAGGCCGTCTCGGTGGCGCGAGGCCTTCCACGAGAACACGCCGGTGAGCGGTCTCGTGCTGACCAAGATCGACGGCGATGCCCGAGGTGGTGCGGCCCTCTCGATCGCGGCCGTCAGCGGCCTCGCGGTCAAGTTCATGGGCACCGGCGAGAAGCCCGACGAGTTCGAGGTCTTCCATCCCGATCGCCTGGCCGGCCGCATCCTGGGCATGGGCGACGTGGTCAGCCTCGTCGAGCGCGCGCAGGAGGCCTACGACGAGAAGGAGGCCACGAAGCTCGCCGAGAAGCTGCAGAAGAACGCCTTCACGCTCAACGACTTCCTCGAGCAGATGCAGCAGGTCAAGAAGATGGGTCCCCTCGGTTCGATCATGGAGATGATCCCCGGCATGGGCGGAGCGGCCAAGCAGGCTCAGCAGGCCATCGACCGCGGCGACCTGGCCCACGTCGAGGCCATCATCCGCTCGATGACACCCGCGGAGCGCGAGGACCCCGGCCTGCTCAACGCCTCACGTCGCCGGCGCATCGCCAAGGGTTCCGGCACCAGCCTGCCGGAGGTCAACCGCCTGGTGAAGCAGTTCGGCGAGATGCAGAAGGTCATGAAGATGATGCGCGGCAGGGGGGGCCGGATGCCGGGACTGCCCATGGGACCGCTGGGCTAGGTGTGACCTTCGCGCATCGGTGAGACAATGGCCGGTTGAGATCGTCCAACGACCCGTACCGAGCCTTGGAGGTATCCATGTCTACCCCCTCAGCGATGGCTTCGACCAGCCGACGCGGACTCGCGCGCTGGTCCATCGCGGCTGTCGCGACCGCCGCACTCGTCGTCTCCGGCTCGGGCCTGGTGGTGTTCGCCCAGAGTGGCGCCGGCGAATCCCAGGGCCCGGACTTCGTCCCTGCCGGGGCAGCCGGCTACGTGGAGGCTCGCCTCGACATGCCCGGTGGTCAGGCTGAGGCGCTCGCCCAGATGATGACCGCCTTCCCCGGCTTCGCTGACGCGGGCAGCTTCGACATGAAGGTCGATGAGCTGCTGTCCGGTCTCGGCGGGCAGATGGGCGTGGCCATGCCGGAGGGCGACCTCTTCGGCGACGTCCTCACCGGCGAGATCGGCCTCGCCCTCTCCGACTCTCGAGGGCGCCATGATGGGTGGCGATCCGTCCCTGCTCATCGGCATCGCGGTCGCGGACGCCGAGGCGGCGGTCGCGATGATGGATGCGCTCGTCGCCGACAGTGCGGCCATGGACGAGACGACCTACAACGACGTGACCATCTACACCGATGCCAGCTCATCTCCGCCCATGAGCGTGACCCTGTACGACGACTGGATGCTGATGGGCACCGGCGAGGCCATGGTCCAGAGCTCCATCGACGCCCTCGACGGTGCTGGCCCGAGCCTCGCCGACGACCCTGCCTTCACGACGGCCTGGGACCGCCTGCCAGACGCGCGCCTCGGCGCCGTCTACGTGGACTTCGCACCGCTGACCGGGCTCGTGGACATGGCCACCATGGTGGCCGAGGGTGAGACCGGCATGAGCGTTCCCACCGATGACATCATGGCCCTGCTGCCGAACGACATGGTCGCTTCCCTCGCCGCCGAGGGCGACCGGCTCAACCTGGAGGTCCTCGTGACCCCGGGCGTGCCAGGAGCCGAGGCGCGGGTCCACGAGTCGGACCTGGCCCTCAGCTTCCCGGCTGACACGCAGATCTACCTGGAGATGCGAGATGTCGGCTCGGGCCTGCAGACCATCCTCGAAGAGGGGGTCGCCCTGCTCGAGGCACAGGACATGGGCGCCGTGGATGACACCATGGGCATGAGCGACATCGACATGCTCCTGAGCGAAGACAGCCCCATCACGGCCCTGCTGGGCGTGCCCTTGCCCGAGTTCCTCGACTTCGTCGGTGATGCCGGCGTGGGTGCGAGCCTCAGCTCGGACGGACTCATGCTCGGCATCGCCGGCGACGTCATCGACGCCGAGACTGCCGCGGAGCGCGTCACCAGCCTCCTGACCATCTTGCGCATGTCCCTACTGTCGGGCGAGGATCCCGGCATGGGCATCGAGAGCAGGGAGGTCGCCGGCGTCGAGGTCACGACCATCACGCTGCCCGTCGACCAGGTGTTGGCCGAGTCCGGCCTGCCGGTGGCGGTGGGAGACAGCATCGACGTGGCCCTTACCGAGGACATGCTGCTCATCGGCGTGGGTGATTTCGTCGAGAACGCCATCATCGGCGACCCGGCCGACTCGCTCGGCGCGAGCGAGGGCTACGTCGACGCTCTGGCCGGAGAGACGGCCAACGCCGGCGTGACCTACGTGAACGTCAGTTCGCTGCTGGCCGCCCTCGATCCGATGCTCGCGATGATGGCGCCGGAGTGGGAGATCATCGCACCCTACGCCACCGGCGTCGACCGCATCATCCTGGTGCCCACGGCGGATGACGAGGTCGCTCGCGCTCGCATGTCGGTCATCGTCGGTCAGTAAGCCGCGAAACGCGGTACCATTCGCCGGGCATCGTCCAACGGTGCCCGGCGTTATCCATGCCCGCGGGACACGAACGTCGCGGCAACGCCATCGCCCACAGGAGGTCTCCGAAACACCTTGGCAGTCCGAATCCGCCTCACCCGAGTCGGCGCGACCAAGCAGCCCAGCTACCGCTTCGTCGTCACCGACAGCCGCAGCGCCCGTGACGGTCGCTCCATCGAAACGCTTGGCCACTACAACCCCCGCACCGAGCCGGTCGAGATCAACGTCGACGCCGAGAAGGCCACCCAGTGGATGGCCCAGGGAGCCAAGCCATCTGCCACCGTGGAGCGGCTCTTCCGCCAGGTCGGCATCCTTCCTGACGCCAAGTAGTCATGGCAGCAGTCGAGCTGGTCACCTTCGTGGCCAAGTCCCTCGTCGATGACCCTGATGCGGTCAGCGTCGAAGTCCATGATGAAGATGGCGGCCAGGTCATCGAGCTGTCGGTGGCCGAGGACGACATGGGCAAGGTCATCGGCCGCAACGGCTCCGTGGCCAAGGCCCTGCGGACCCTGCTGAAGGTCGTGGCCACGCGTGAGGGCGTGCCCATCTCCCTGGAGATCGTCTAGCCAGACGTGACCACGCCCGCCGAGGAGCGCGTCGCGGTCGGGCTCGTGCACGGACTCCACGGGCTGCGGGGCGCGGTCCGTGTCGAAGTCCTCAGCGACGAACCCGCGCGGTTCTCGGTCGGTGCCGTGCTGTTCGCCGAGGGCGATGAGCGGCCCTTGACCGTGGCCTGGACCGGCCCGTCGAAGCAGGGTCTGCTGGTGCGCTTCGAGGAGCTGCCCACTCGTGAGTCGGCGGAGCACCTGCCGCGACGGTACCTGGAGGTGCCCGCGGCCGAGCCGTTGCCCGAGGGTACGTACTACTGGCACCAGCTACACGGCCTGGCGGTCACCACCACCGGGGGTGAGACCCTGGGCACGGTCGCCGATGTCTTCCGCGCCGGCGAAGCCGAGGTCTACGTCGTGCGCGGAGGACCGTTGGGCGAGATCATGGTCCCCGCGGTCTCGAGCGTGGTCGTCGAGCTCGATCCCGGGGCGGGCCGGCTGGTCGTCGATCCTGTCGCCCTGGACCTGCCTGCTGCACCACCCCGACGCCGGCGCCGACAGGAGGTCACCCGACGCTCGCGCAAGGCCGCCCGCGCTGCCAGGGCGCAGGCACGGGCCAGGGAGCGCGAGGCGCAGGCAGCCGGGCAGGGGAGCGAGCCACCGACGGCCGCGGACGCGGACACGTCGGCGGTGCCCCCGCCGCCCGAGCGCGCCGCGGAGCCGAGCGAGCCGTCCTGATGCGCATCGACGTCATCACCCTCTTCCCCTCGATCTTCCCGGGCCCGCTGGCCGAATCGATCCCTGGCCGAGCGCTCGAGCGAGGGCTCGCGCAGCTGCAGGCCCACGACCTGCGCGACTGGGGCGTCGGCAAGCATCGCTCCGTCGATGACTACCCGTACGGTGGTGGCGCCGGCATGATCCTGCGGCCGGAGCCGGTGGCGGAGGCCCTCGACGCGATCGCCCCTGCCGGTTCGGGCGCCTTCCGCATCCTGCTCGATCCCGGCGGCGAGCCGTTCCACCAGGCACGCGCCCAGGACCTCTCGGAGCGCGATCACCTCGTCTTCATCTGCCCGCGCTACGAGGGCATCGACGACCGCGTGCGGTCGCTGGTCGACCTCGAGCTGTCGGTCGGTGACTTCGTCGTCTCCGGCGGCGAGATCCCCACGCTGGCCGTCATCGATGCGGTCCTGCGGCTGTTGCCGGGCGCCATCGAGGACGCCTCGACCGAGGACGAGTCGTTCTCGCAAGGGTTGCTCGAGTACCCGCAGTGGACCCGGCCGCCCGAGTTCCGGGGCATGTCCGTGCCCGAGGTCCTCGTCAGCGGCAACCACGGCGCGGTCGATGCCTGGCGTCACGAGCAGGCCTTCGAGCGCACGCGCCGCAACCGGCCGGACCTGCTCAGCGAGGCGGAGCTCGAGGACTGACCGCCTCTCCCGCTGAGCCTGCTATACTCCGCCATCGACCCGGATAGGACATCCCCGCCCACGCATGCCCGCCGCCGGCTGCGGCCGAGGCCCCAGCACCAGGAAGTGACCCAAGTGACCGTTCTCGACGAGATCGTCGCCGACCAGATCCGAACCGACCTGCCAGAGATCCAGCCCGGCGACACCGTGCGCGTCTCGGTCAAGGTCGTCGAGGGTAGCCGCGAGCGTATCCAGGTCTTCGAAGGCACCGTCATGCGCATGCGCGGTGGCGGCATCACCCGCTCCATCACCGTCCGCGCCCTGCGCAGCGGCGTCGGTGTCGAGCGCACCTTCAAGGTCAACTCGCCTCGCATCGAGAAGATCGAGGTCGTGCGCCACGGCGTCGTGCGTCGCAAGCAGCTGTACTTCCTGCGCAAGCGTGTGGGCAAGGCGGCCACGCTCCGCGAGCGTCGCGCCTAGGACGTCCTCGGCGGTCGCCGCGACCGCCGCTCCATGCGTCATCGGTCAGGCTGGCGCCGCGGCATGTCCAGCGCGCGCTAGCATCGAGCGCGTGCCGCCACGCCGTCCCCACCTCAAGGCCGAGTTCGCGCTCTGGAGCGCGGGCAAGCGCTACGTCGTGGGCGTCGACGAGGTCGGGACCGGCCCGCTCTGTGGCCCCGTCGTGGCCGCGGCCGTGCTGGTCAAGCCGCACACGCGCAAGATCAAGGGTGTGCGCGACTCCAAGACGCTGAGCGCCGCGCAGCGCGAGCGCGTCGTCGAGCAGATCAAGGCGCGCTCGCTGGCCTGGGGCATCGGAGCAGCGTCGGTCGCTGAGATCGAGCGGCTCAACGTGCGCAACGCCGCGCACCTCGCCATGCGACGAGCCCTGCGGAACCTGCCGCCCTACGACCACGTGCTCGTCGACGGCCAGAAGATCACCGGCATGGAGGAGCACATCGGTCCCTACACGCCCATCGTCAAGGGTGATGCCTCGTCCTACGCCATCGCCTGCGCCTCCGTCCTGGCCAAGGTCACGCGTGACCGACTCATGGCCCGGCTGGCGGTGCGCTACCCCGGCTACGGCTGGGAGCACAACGCCGGCTATGCCACCCGCGATCACGTGACCGGGCTGCGCGAGTACGGCGTGAGCCCGCACCACCGGCGCACGTTCCAGCGCATCCGCGGCATCCTCGAGGGCGACCAGCTGGCCTTCGACCTCGGCGTCGAAGGTGACCTCGATGACCGGACCGACTGCGGTGAAGGCCCGGCGCAGCCGGAGATGCGCGAGACGTAAGCGGCAGCCGCCACGATGGCCGCATGTCGACCCAGGAGCGCCCTCCGGCCGGTCCACGTGGCCGCACCGGCGCCTCCGCGGAGGCCGCGGCGGCCGCCTACCTGACGGCCCTGGGATGGCTCGTGGTCGCTCGCAACGTGCGCGTCGGGCGCGATGAGCTGGACCTCGTCGCCTGGACGCCGGCACCCGAGCGCCAGTTGGTGGTCGTGGAGGTGCGCGCTCGCTCCGGCGACGCGTTCGGGTCGGGATTGGAGTCGGTCGATGCGCGCAAGGTCGCGCGTCTGTACCGAGCCGTCGGGGCCCTGCGGCGGTGCGGCCACCCTGCGCTGGGGCCGGGCCCGCTGGCGCATGCGGTCCGTGTCGACCTCGTGGTGCTGCGTCGCGCACCCTCGGGCGCCTGGGTCGTCGAGGCCCATCTGCACGGGTTGGAGCCACCGGCCTGAATGGTTCGCGAGGGGGCCGAACCGCGCTTCATGGTAGATTTCCCGGGCTCGTCTCACGAGCCACCCGAACGTAGCGCCCGCTGCGTATCACACACGCGAAGCTGCTCCCCGCAGGGGTGCCGGCGTCCAGCCATGGTCGCCGGTCTGCGGAACCACGAGGCTCGCGGAGGAAGAACCGTACCGGAGGTCCACGCCCCATGCCCCAGATCTCGATGCGCCAGCTGCTCGAGGCCGGTGTCCACTTCGGCCACCAGACTCGCCGCTGGAACCCGAAGATGAAGCCCTACATCTTCGCCGAGCGCAACGGCATCCACATCATCGACCTGGCCCAGACGGTCAAGCTGCTCGCTGAGGCGCTCGACTTCGTGACCGAGACGGTCGCCAACGGCGACTACGTCCTCTTCGTCGGCACCAAGAAGCAGGCCCAGGAGCCCGTCCAGGACGAGGCCGCCCGTGCCGAGCAGCCCTACGTCAACCACCGCTGGCTGGGCGGCATGCTCACCAACTTCGTGACCATCCGCAAGCGCGTCGGCCTGCTCGATCAGCTCGAGGCGCGGCAGGCCAGTGGCGACTTCGAGCGCCTCTCCAAGAAGGAGGCCTCGCGGCTGACCGACGAGATGGCCCGTCTGCAGCTGAAGCTTGGCGGCGTGCGCAAGATGCGCCGCCTGCCGGGCGCCATCTTCGTGGTCGACCCGCAGCGCGAGAAGATCGCGGTCACCGAGGCCCGCCGCCTCGAGATCCCGGTCATCGCCACCGGTGACACCAACGTCGACCCGGACATGATCGACTACATCATCCCGGCCAACGACGACGCCATCCGCGCCATCCGGCTGCTGTGCAAGATGGTCGCTGACGCCGCCATCGAGGGCATGGGCCAGCGCCAGGCACGCTCCGCTGAGGAGACGCCCGTGGGCGTCGATGTGAGCGAGGCCGAGACCGCCAGCGACGAGATGGTCGCCGCGGTCGCCGCGGGCGGCACCTACAGCTTCGCACCCGAGCCCGACGAGGACGAGGCGGTGCTGCCGGGTGAGGACGCCCCGGTGAAGACCCCGGATGCTGAGGCGCCTGCCGCCGAAGGCGCCGAGGCTCCCGCTGATGCGCCGGCCGAGGCGCAGCTGCCGAGGCCCCCGCTGATGCGCCGGCCGAGGCGGCAGCCCCCACCGACGTGGCTCCCGAGGCCGCAGCCGAGCCGGCCCCCGCCGCCGGCGACGAGAAGCAGGACGAGGCCTCCGTCGAGGCCAAGGCCTGACCCCCAAGCACACGAAAGGACCAGCCACGAGCATGGCAACTGAGATCTCCGCCGCCCTGGTGAAGGAGCTCCGCGACCGCACCGGTGCGGGCTTCATGGACTGCAAGAAGGCGCTCGCCGAGACCGACGGCGACCTCGAGGCCGCGGTCGTGTACCTCAAGGAGAAGGGCGTGGCCAAGGCGGCCGGCAAGGCCGGTCGCGACGCCCGCGAGGGCCTGGTCAGCTCCTACATCCACGCCGGCGGCAAGCTGGGCGTGCTCATCGAGGTCAACAGCGAGACGGACTTCGTGGCCCGCAACGAGGACTTCCAGAAGCTCGTCCGGGACATCGCCATGCAGGTCGCGGGCATGGCGCCCACGTACGTCACCGTCGACGCCATCCCGGCCGAGGAGCTCGAGGCCAAGAAGGCCGAGCTGCTCGCCGACGAGGCCACCCAGAAGAAGCCCGAGGAGATCCGCGAGAAGATCGTCGAGGGCCAGCTCAACAAGTGGTACAAGGAGGTCGTGCTCTACGAGCAGCCCTTCCGCGATACCGAGATCACCGTCGGCGAGCTCGTCACCGAGGCCATCGCCCGCATCGGCGAGAACATCCGGGTCCGCCGCTTCGTGCGCTTCCAGCTCGGGGAAGCGCTGTGACCGACGGCTCCACCAGAGCCGCTGAGGCCCGGGCGCTCGATGAGGGCGCCCGTTACGGCCGGATCCTGCTCAAGCTCTCCGGCGAGGCGCTCCTCGGCTCGCGCCAGTACGGCGTCGACCCGGAGACGTGCGTGTTCATCGCGAAGCAGGTCCGCACCGCGATCGACCGCGGCGTGCAGGTCGCCATCGTCGTCGGCGGCGGCAACATCTTCCGGGGCCTGGCCGCGTCCGCCAAGGGCATGGACCGGGCCACCGGCGACTACATGGGCATGCTGGCCACGGTCATGAACGCCCTGGCCCTGCAGGACGCCCTGGAGTCGGCCGGCGTGGAGTCGCGCGTCATGACCGCGATCGACATGAACGAGGTCGCCGAGCCCTACATCCGCCGCCGCGCGGTGCGCCACCTCGAGAAGGGGCGCGTGGTCATCCTTCGCCGCCGGCACCGGCAACCCCTACTTCACCACGGACACCGCGGCCGCCCTGCGGGCCGTGGAGATCGGTGCCGAGGTGCTGCTCAAGGCCACCAAGGTCGATGGCGTCTACACCGCCGACCCGGTCAAGGACAGCAGCGCCACGCGCTACGACGAGCTCACCTATGGCGAGGTGCTGGCCAAGCGCCTGGCCGTGCTGGACTCGACGGCGACCAGCCTGTGCATGGACAATGAGATGCCGATCGTCGTGTTCGACATCAACAAGGAAGGCAACATCAGTCGGGCCGCTCTCGGCGAGCCCGTCGGTACGCTCATCCATGGAGGGACGAACGCATGAGCGATGCTCAGGACCGATCGATCGACGCCCGCATGTCCGATGCCGTCGAGGCGATGGACCGTGACTTCAACCACATCCGCACGGGTCGTGCCTCGACCTCCCTCGTCGAGCGCATCACGGTCGACTACTACGGCACGCAGACGCCGCTGAACCAGCTGGCCAGCATCAGCGTCCCGGAGTCCACCACCATCGTCATCCAGCCCTGGGATCCGCGGTGTCCTCGGCGCCATCGAGAAGGCCATCCAGAAGAGCGACGTCGGCATCACGCCGAACACCGACGGCACCGTCGTGCGCCTCAACATCCCGCCCCTGACCGAGGAGCGCCGCAAGGACCTGGTCAAGCAGGTCCACAAGCGGATGGAGGAGGCCAAGGTCGAGATCCGCAACTACCGCCGCGATGCCATCGATGCCATCCGCAAGCGCGAGAAGGACGGCGAGCTCGGCTCCGACGAGGCGCATCGCGAGCAGGAAGCGCTCGAGAAGATCACCCACAAGTGGACCGACGAGGTCGACCGCGTGGGCGCCGCCAAGGAGGCGGAGGTCCTCGAGGTCTAGGTGGCGGCACCGCCGGTGACCCCGCACGCGGACGAGACCACCGAGGCGCGGGAGTTCGGCTGCGCCGCCGGTACCTCGGCACGTCGCCATCATCATGGATGGCAACCGCCGCTGGGCCCGCGCTCGTGGCCTGCCCGAGGCGCAGGGCCACGCCGCCGGCGTCGAGGCCATCCGACCCATCGTCCGGCGCGCCGCCGCGGTGGGCGTGAAGGCGCTGACGATCTACGCCTTCAGCCGCGAGAACTGGCAGCGCTCGGGCGACGAGGTCGAGACGCTCATCGGCCTCCTCGAGGGCGCCATCCGCGATGAGACGCCGGAGCTCATCGAGCAGGGCGTGCAGGTCCGCCTCGCGGGCCGCCTCGGGGAGCTGCCGGCCCACACTCGCGCCTCGATCGAGCAGGCCATCTCGGCCACGGCGGCAGGCTCGCGCATGGTCCTCAACGTCGCCTTCAACTACTCCTCGCGCTCGGAGATCGTGGACGCCGTGCGGGCCTACGTGGACGACGGCAACGCGCTCGCGACGCTCGACGAGAGCGGCCTCGCCGCGTACCTCTACACGGCCGGCCTGCCCGACCCCGACCTGCTCATCCGCACCGGCGGGGAGCAGCGCGTGAGCAACTTCCTGCTGTGGCAGGCCGCCTACGCAGAGCTCTACTTCTGCGACTGCTTCTGGCCCGACTTCGGGCCCCGACGAGCTCGACGAGGCCATCGCAGAGTTCGGGCGCCGCACCCGGCGATTCGGCCGCTAGGCAGCGTCGCAGATGCGTGAACGCGCCATCTCGGCGGTCGCCATCGCGATCGTCGTCGTCGTCTTCTTCCTGCTCGGTCAGCCGTGGCTGACCTTCGGCATCGCGGCGCTCTCGCTGCTGGCGGCCCTCGAGGTCTTCCGCCTGCTGCCGCCGGCCGGCTTCCCGGTCCAGGTGCTCCCGGGCGCGCTCCTGCCGCCGCTCCTGGTGCTGGCCATGGGCCTCGGGATCGTCGATGCCGGCTGGCTGGCGGTCTACGTCGCGGCGGTGCTGGTGATCCTGGCCATCGACGCCTTCCGCCGCGCCGAGGTGCGCGACGGGTTCCTGGCCTGGGTGGGCGGCACGTTCGGCGCTGTCTACCCGGCCATGCTGGCCTTCATGGCCGGCGTGCTCGTGGTCGCTCCCGACGTGCCCGACGATGCGCTCCTCGGCGACACGTTCCTGAGCGCCGGCCAGACGTGGTTGCTGGTGCTGGTCCTGACGGTCTGGTCGTTCGACACCTTCGCCTATCTCTCGGGCCGGACCTTCAAGCGTGGCCGCTTCCTGAACCACATCTCGCCCAACAAGACCTGGAGCGGCGTCATCGGCGGCACCGTGGCCGCGATCGTGGTGGCCGGCGCCCTGGCCTCGGCTGCGGGTCAGTGGCTGCCCGGCGGGCTGCTGCTGGGCTTGCTCGTGGCGGTCGCGGGCCAGTCCGGTGACGTGGCCGAGTCGATGCTCAAGCGCACGGCCGGGGCCAAGGACTCGAGCAACCTCATCCCCGGACATGGCGGCATCCTCGACCGCACCGATTCGTTCCTCTTCGCGGCACCGGTCGTCTACGCGTACCTGCTCATCGTCGGTGCCTGATGCCTGATCCGAGCCGGGCACGCGGCCGCACGGGCGTCGCGCTGCTGGGCTCCACCGGCTCGATCGGTCGCCAAACGGTCGATGTCCTGACCGCTGGCGAGACCGGTGACTTCGAGGTCGTGGCCCTGGCTGCCGGCCGCGATGCCGACACGCTCAGCGAGCAGGCCGTGCGAACCCGTCCGCGGGTCGTCTCGCTCGCAGACCCTGACGCGAGGTCGCGCCTGAGCCTCCCGCAGGGCACGTCCGTGCTCGATGCCGACGATGCCCTCACCCAGATGGCCACCCGTGACGACGTCGACCTCGTGATCGTCGCCACCGGAGGTGTCGTGAGCCTGCGCCCGGTGCTGGCCGCGCTGGCGGCCGGGAAGGTCGTGGCCACGGCCAACAAGGAGACGCTGGTCTCGGCCGGTCACCTGGTCATGCCGCTCGCCAAGGCTCGTGCCGCCGCGGTCGCGGCCGCCGACCCGGCCGACCCCATGAGCTCGCCGCTGGCCTGGCTGCGACCCATCGACTCGGAGCACTCGGCCATCTGGCAGTGCCTCGTGGGTGAGGACCTCGCCGCTATCTCACGCCTCATCCTGACGGCCTCCGGCGGGCCCTTCCGCGAATGGACAGCCGAGCGCATGGCCGAGGCGCACCCGGCGGATGCCCTGAAGCATCCCAACTGGACGATGGGCGCCAAGATCACCATCGACTCGGCCACGCTCATGAACAAGGGCCTGGAGGTCATCGAGGCGCACTGGCTATACGATGTGCCCTACGAGCAGGTGGACGTGGTCGTCCATCCGCAGAGCCTCGTCCACTCGTTCGTCGAGTTCGTGGACGGTTCGCTCAAGGCCCAGCTGGGCCTGCCAGACATGCGCATCCCCATCCAATACGCCGTCACCTACCCCCAGCGTACGGCCGGGCCGGCACCGCGGCTCGACCTCACGGAGCACTCCCAGATGACCTTCGAGGCCCCCGACGTCGAGCGCTTCCCGGCGATCCCCATCGCCCGTGCCGCCGGCGAAGCCGGACCCGGCGCCACTGCCGCCCTCATCGCCGCCGACGACGTCGCGGTCGAGCGCTTCCTCGCGGGTGAGCTCTCGTACCCGGGCATGGCCCGCCTGGTAGCGAGCGCGGTCGATCGCTTCAGCGTTCCCCACGCGCCCCCGCTCGAGGAGCTCGAGGCCATCGACGTCGAGGTCCGCGGCTGGGCCCGATCGGTCGCGGAAGGTGCGCTGGCATGATCGACGTCCTCATCAACATCGTCCTGCTGCTGACGCTGCTGACCGTCCTCGTCCTGCTCCACGAGCTGGGCCACTTCATCGCTGCGCGTCGGGCGGGCGTGACGGTCCACGAGTTCGGCATCGGCTTCCCGCCGCGAGCGCGCGTGCTGTTCAAGCGCGGCGACACCACCTACACGCTCAACTGGCTGCCCATCGGCGGCTTCGTGCGCATGGAAGGGGAGGAGCGCAGCCCCGCGGACGGCACCCCCGACGAGGAGGAGCCGCAGCTCGAGCCCGAGCGCGCGGACGTGGTGGAGTCGGTCGACCCCGGCGCCTTCGTCAACCAGTCGCTCGCGACGCGCCTGCGCATCCTCTTCGCCGGCGTGGCCGTCAACTTCGTGCTGGCCTGGGTCATCTTCACGCTCATCGCCCTCGTGGCCCAGCCCATCTGGAAGGTCAGGATCGGAGAGGTCCTGCCCGATTCGCCGGCCGCCGCCGCCGGACTCGTCGGTGGCAGCTATCTCGAGACCAGGACCTACGAGTACCTCGACGAGGCGGGCGTCACCCAGACCGCCACGCTACGATGTGTTCGACGATAGCGGCGACGCCATCGTGGCCGTCGACGGCCGCACCTTCCCGGTCTTCGACGAGCTCGCAAGCTCGGACCCCGAGGCGGTGGCTCGGATCGCACCGCTCCAGTACATGCGTGACCGACCGTCCGAGACCCTCCTGCTGACCGTCGAGCGTGCCGACGGTTCGGTCGAGGAGATCGAGGCCACGGTACGCACCGCGGATGAGATCGCGGCCGACCTGGGGCCGCTCGGCTTCCAGGCCCAGCCGTTCGAGTTCGACTCGCAGCAGAACGGGCTCGTGGAGTCGGCGGTCATCGGACTCGAGCGCACGGTCGAGACCTCGACGCTCATCCTGCGCGCCGTCGGCGACATCTTCGCGGGTCTCTTCAGCGGCAGCGGCGAGGCCATCGAGGACGTCGCCGGACCGGTCGGCATGGTCGGCGTCATCGGTGACGTGCGCACCGGACTCCCGCCGGTGTTCCTGCTCTGGTTCGTGGGCCTCATCTCGGCCAACCTGGCAGTCATCAACCTGCTGCCCATCCCGCCGCTCGACGGCAGCCGCATGGTCATGGCCATCGTGCAGCGACTCAGCGGTGACCGCGTCAGCGCCACCACCGAGCGCCTGGTCTACTTCACCGGCTGGGTGGCCCTGATGCTGTTCCTGATCGTGGTCACCTTCGGCGACATCCAACGGCTGTTCGACTGACGATGGCCGAGCGCACCCGGCGCACCACCACGCGCGTCGACATCGGGGGCGTGAGCGTGGGCTCAGACGCGCCGGTGGTGGTGCAGTCGATGACCAACACCGACACCGCCGACGCCGATGCGACCGCGCTGCAGGTGGCGGCCCTGGCGCACGCGGGCTCCGAGCTCGTGCGCGTCACCGTCAACAACGACGAGGCCGCCCGCGCGGTGCCGATCATCCGCCGCAAGCTCGACGACCTCGGCATCGGGGTGCCGCTCATCGGTGACTTCCACTACAACGGCCACCTGCTGCTGGTGGAGCATCCGCAGATGGCAGCGGCGCTGGCCAAGTACCGCATCAACCCCGGCAACGTCGGCTCCAAGCGTCGCGACCAGAACTTCAGCACCATCGTGCGCGCGGCCATCGAGCACGGGAAGCCCGTGCGCATCGGCGTCAACTGGGGTTCGCTCGACGGGGACCTGCTCACCGAGCTGATGGATGCCAACGCCCGCTCGGCCGCGCCGACCGATGCGCGCGAGGTGATGATCGAGGCCATGATCCAGAGCGCGCTCCGCTCCGCGGAGCTGGCCGAGTCGGTGGGGCTGGGCCACGACCGCATCATCATCAGCGCCAAGGTCAGCGGCGTCCGCGACCTGGTCGATGTCTACCGGGAGCTCGCGACACGCTGCGACTACCCGCTCCACCTGGGCCTCACGGAGGCCGGTATGGGCATGAAAGGCACGGTCGCCTCGACCGCCGGCCTGTCCATCCTGCTCGATGCCGGCATCGGCGACACGGTCCGCGTCTCGCTCACCCCGGCGCCCGGCGGCGATCGCACCGAGGAGGTGCAGGTCGCCATGCAGGTGCTGCAGTCGCTGGGGCTCCGCTCGTTCCGGCCACAGGTCAGCGCCTGTCCCGGCTGCGGCCGCACCACCAGCACGTTCTTCCAGGAGATGGCCCAGGCCATCGAGGGCCACATCGCGGAGCGCATGCCCGAGTGGGCGGCCGCCTACCCCGGCGTGGAGGACATGTCGGTGGCCGTCATGGGCTGCGTCGTCAACGGCCCCGGTGAATCGAGGCACGCCGACATCGGCATCAGCCTGCCGGGCACGTTCGAGGAGCCCAAGGCGCCGGTCTTCATCGACGGCGAGCTGCACGACACGCTCAGGGGCGAAGGGCTCGTCGACGAGTTCATCGGCATCCTCGAGGGCTACGTCGAGCGACGATATGGCGCACCGCCCGGGTAGCGACCCCGCGCGGGCCGCTACGCTACGATTCCGCTCGCCCGCACCCATCGACCCACCAGGAGGTCCTGTGTCCAAGTCCGGTTTCGTCAGTGAGCTGACCCCGCAGTCGGAGGACTTCCCCGGCTGGTACAACGACGTCGTCCTCAAGGGACAGCTGGCCAGCTACTCGCCGGTGCGCGGCTGCATGATCATCCGGCCCTACGGCTTCGCCATCTGGGAGTCGATGCGCGACGAGCTCGACCGCTACATCAAGGCCACCGGGCACGAGAACGTCTACTTCCCGCTGTTCGTGCCCAAGTCGCTGCTCGACCGTGAGGCCGACCATGTCGAAGGCTTCGACCCACAGGTCGCCTGGGTCACCCGTGCGGGCGGCAACGAGCTCGAGGAGCCGCTGGCCATCCGGCCCACCAGCGAGGCCATCATCGCCGAGGTGGTGAAGGACTGGATCCAGTCGTATCGCGACCTGCCGCTGCTGATGAACAGCTGGAACAACGTGGTCCGCTGGGAGATGCGCACGCGCCTGTTCCTGCGCACCGCGGAGTTCCTGTGGCAGGAGGCCCACACCTTCCACGCCACCGAGGAGGAGGCGGCCGCCGAGGTCGCGACCGGTCTCGCCGGCTACGTCAAGGTCTCCGAGGAGTGGCTGGCCATCCCCGTGGTGCAGGGCCGGAAGAGCCCCGCCGAGACCTTCCCCGGGGCGGACTACACGCACGCGGTCGAGGCCATGATGCGAGACAAGAAGGCGCTGCAGGCGGGCACCAGCCACATGCTCGGGCAGAACTTCGCGAGGGCCGCCGACATCACCTTCCTCGACCAGCACAACGAGCGCGTCCACCCGTACGGCACCAGCTGGGGCTTCAGCACGCGCATGGTGGGGGCCACGATCATGGCCCACGGCGATGATTCCGGGCTCGTGCTCCCGCCCAACGTGGCACCGACGCAGGTCGTGGTCGTGCCTATCTTCCGCAAGGAGGAGGACCGCGTGGCCGTGGCCGGGGCCATCGAGAAGCTGGAGGCCAGCCTCGCCGACGTCCAGACCGTCTCGGGCCCGCTGCGCCTGAAGGTCGACTGGCGCGAGGAGACGCCCGGCTACAAGTACAACCACTGGGAGCTGCGCGGCGTGCCCTTCCGCCTCGAGATCGGTCCACGTGACGTCGCCGAACGACGCGGCCATGCTCGTGCGTCGCCTCGACCGGGCCAAGGAGTCGCTGCCCATGGCGGGCCTTGCCGAAGAGCTGCCGGCGCGCCTCGTGCAGTACCAGGCCGACCTCTTCGAGCGTGCCCTGCGGTTCCGCGAGGAGAACACCTTCTCGGTCGATACGCTGGGCGAGATGAGCGAGGTGCTCGACGGCAGCGGCGGGTTCCTGATGGCTCCGTGGTGCGGTTCGGCCGAGTGTGAGAAGGCGGTCTCGGGCCAGACCGGCGCGACCATCCGGGTGGTGCCCTTCGACTCGCCCGACGAGGCCGGCACGTGCATCGTCGACGGCGCTCCCAGCGAGCGGCGCGTCCTCTTCGCCCGCTCGTACTAGCGCCCGCCCCGAGACCGGCCCGGTGGCCATCCTCTGCCGTGACATCGGCCTGCTCTTCCTGCAGGCGCCGCACACCGGCTCGACCTCGCTGGGCACGCTCTTCCGCGAGGAGTTCGGTGGCGTCAAGCTGCTCGAGGATCGCGTGCGCGACGCACGCGGCCGCATCGTCCTGCGCCAGAAGCACCAGAGCCTGCCGCAGCTGCTCGAGGCGGGGCTCATCAGCCCCGAGGAGCGAGCGAGCCTGCTGGTCGTGGTCGGCGTGCGCAATCCGTACGACCTGGTCTTGACCGAGTACGCCCGCAATCGCGAGGCCGGCACCATCTCCGCGGGCCAGCGGCTGCTCCGGCACCTGCCCGGGGTCAGCGACGATTTCTCGGCGTCCGACTTCGAGCGCTTCGTGGTGCGGCGCTACCGACCCAGCGCCTTCTACCGGGCTCTGGGTCGCAAGCCGACGGTGCCGGTCGACTGGACCGCCGGCGCCGACCACGTCATCCGCTTCGAGGCCATGCAGGAGGGCCTTGACGAGGCGCTGCGCAAGGTGGGTATCGAGGAGCCGCATCCACTGCCGCATCGCAATCCCACGCCCTCGCGCCGAGACCGTGACTACCGTGCCATCTACACGCCCAGGGCCCGCGAGATCGTCAGCGCCGTCTACGCTCGCGAACTGCGCATGCATGGCTACGTCTTCGACCCCGACGCAGAAGGAGGGTCGGGAAGGGAGTGATATACTCCGCGTCTGAGCATTTGGCCGCCTGAAACGTGGGTGACCCCCACGTTTTGTTGTGAGCGGAAGAACGCAGACCGAAAGGAGGGCGACGTATGAGCCGGGATTTCATCGGCGCGCTCCTGCAGCTCAACGCTGAGAAGGGTGTTCCTCGCGAGCAATTGATCCGCACCGTGGAGGACGCCATCCAGAGCGCCTACCGTCGCGTCGCGCCGGGCTACGAGGACGTCTACGTCAGCCTCGACGCCGAGAGCGGCGAGATGCGCATCTACCGCGCTCGCCTGGTCGTGGCGGAGGTCGAGGACGACACCACCGAGTGGAGCATCGACCAGGCCCACGAGCACGATGCCAACGCCGTGCTCGGCGACCTCGTCGAATACGAGCAGCTGGAGCCCACGCACTTCGGTCGCGTCGGGGCCCAGGTCGCCGGCCAGGTCGTGCGCCAGCGCCTTCGGGAGGCGGAGCGCGAGACGATCTTCGACGAGTTCGCCCACCGCGAGGGCGAGATCATCACCGGCTCGGTCGGTCGCGTGGAGCCCACGGGCGTGATCCTCGACCTGGGCAAGGCTGAGGCCATCCTGCGCACCACGGACCAGTCCGCGACCGAGCACTACCGCATCGGCCAGCACGTCAAGGCCTACGTGCTGGAGGTCCGGCGCACCACGCGCGGCCCGCTCATCTACGTCAGCCGCACCCACAAGAACTTCCTGCGCCGGCTCTTCGAGCTGGAGGTACCGGAGATCCAGTCCGGCACCGTCGAGATCCGGGCCATCGCGCGTGAGGCCGGCAGCCGCAGCAAGATGGCGGTGGCCAGCCGCCAGGAGGGCCTCGACCCGGTCGGGGCCACCGTCGGCCAGCGAGGCGGACGGGTCCAGGCCGTCGTGGCTGAGCTCGGCGGCGAGAAGATCGACGTCATCCCCTGGTCGGACGACCCGGACGTCTTCGTGGCCAACGCCCTCAGCCCGGCCCAGGTCGTGGCCGTCGAGATCGACGAGGAAGAACGCATCGCGTCGGTCACCGTGCCTGAGCGCATGCTCTCGCTGGCCATCGGCCGAGAGGGCCAGAACGCACGGCTGGCCGCCAAGCTCACCGGCTGGCGAATCGACATCCGCTCCGAGACGGGCGCTGCGCCTGACGACGCGGATGGTGTGCCCGCCGTGGCCGAGCCCGATGAGCCCGATGAGCCCGAGGCCAACGACGACGCGCCCGCAGCCGAGACGGGCGCCGCGGTCGAGACCGAGGCCGCCGCTGAGGCGGTCGAGGAGACGCCGGCGGGCACGGAGGCCGCGGAGTCGGCCGACGCCTACTGCTGAGATCATCGAGCAAGACGAGGAGCCCGACGTGGACGAGGGCGCGGCTGAGCCTGCCGCGGCCGTCGAGTCGACGGAGGTGACCCAGTAGCGGGCCGCACGGTCGCTGAGGCGCGACACGTTCCGGAGCGAACCTGTGTCGCCTGCCGAACGCGCCGAGACAAGGCCGCCCTGCTGCGCTTCGTGCGCCGGCCCGATGGTACCGTCGTGGCCGATCCCACCGGCCTGCTCGAAGGGCGCGGCGCCTATCTCTGTGCCGACGGCTCGTGCTGGCACACGGCGCTGAAGCGCTCCTCGCTGCAGCGGGCACTACGAACACAACTATCCCAAGACATCAGGACACGACTGGAGCACGGTGACGTGGCGGCCTTTGGCGCCATGGCCGAACACGGGGCTCCTGCAACGATCACAGGAGGCACCCATGGCTCGTAGCCGCAGCGGGACCCGCGGACGGCGGGGACCCCGGAAGCCGCGCAAGCGCAATGACAACGTCCAGGCCACGGTCCAGGTCGCGGATCCCGCGACCCGAGGGGCCGTCGAGATTCCCGAGCAGATCACCGTCAAGGAGCTCGCAGAGCTCATCGGCATCAACTCGGCGGACGTCATCCGTGAGCTGATCCGAAGCGGCATCTTCGCCACCATCAACCAGGCCATCGACCGCGATACCGCGGCCCTCGTGACCGAGGAGCTGGGGTTCCAGGTGGCCGAAGGCGGCCCGGCCGTGGCCTCCGACGAGGACGAGGAGGCCGAGAAGGCACCCGCCGCCAAGGACGAGGACGTCTTCGCCGAGACCGAGCCGGACAAGCTCGTGGAGCGCGCGCCCATCGTCACCGTCATGGGTCATGTCGACCACGGCAAGACCAGCGTGCTCGACGCCATCCGCAAGACCGCGGTGGCCGACGGCGAGCGCGGTGGCATCACCCAGCACATCGGAGCCAGCGAGGCCACCGTCAACGGCCGTCGCATCGTCTTCCTCGACACGCCCGGTCACGAGGCCTTCACGGCCATGCGTGCGCGTGGCGCCAAGGTCACGGACATCGCCGTGCTGGTGGTGGCCGCCGACGACGGCATCATGCCCCAGACGGTCGAGGCCATCGACCATGCCAAGGCGGCGGGTGTGCCCATCGTCGTGGCTCTCAACAAGATGGACCTGCCCGACAGCAAGCCCGATCGCGTCAAGACCCAGCTCAGCGAGCGCGGCATCGTCATCGAGGAGTACGGCGGCGAGGTGCCGCTGGTGCCGGTCAGCGCCAAGACCGGAGATGGTCTGGCTGACCTGCTCGAGACGATCCTGCTGACCTCGGACGCGGTCGTCGAGCCGGTGGCCAACCCGGACCGGCCGGCTATCGGCACCGTGGTCGAGGCGGAGCTGGACCGCGGTCGTGGTCCGGTGGCCACGATCCTCGTGCGCACCGGCACGCTCCGGCAGGGCGACGCGGTCATGGTCGGCAACACCTCCGGCAAGGCGCGCGCCCTCGAAGACAGCAGCGGCAAGCGCATCAAGTCAGCTGGTCCCTCGACGGCGGCGGTCCTGCTGGGCCTGTCGGACGTGCCCGAGGCCGGCGAGATCCTGCGCGTCGTCGACAGCGAGAAGATCGCCCGCGTCCAGGTCGAAGACAAGATGCTGGCGGCGGCAGCCAAGTCCGAGGCCGGTGGCCACGCCACCCTCGAGGACCTGTACCGCCAGGTGCAGACCGGTCAGACCAAGGAGTTGCGCATCGTCCTCAAGTCGGACGTGCAGGGCTCACTCGGTGCGGTCGTCCATGCCCTTGAGCAGATCCAGAACGACGAGGTCCGCTTCAACATCCTGCTCGAAGGCACCGGTGACATCACCAACAACGATGTCAACCTCGCGGCCGCCTCGGATGCGGTGGTCGTGGGCTTCAACGTCCGCATCGGTGGCACGGCCAAGGCCATGGCCGAGTCCGAGGGCGTCGAGGTCCGCCTCTACGACATCATCTACAAGCTGACCGAGGACATGGAGGCCGCGCTCGCCGGCATGCTCGAGCCGGAGATCGTCGAGACGGTCCAGGGTCGGGCCGAGGTCCGCCAGATCTTCAGCGTCGGCAAGAACGCGCAGATCGCGGGCAGCTACGTGACGGACGGCCGCATCGTCCGTGGCGGCGCGCGCGTCTACCGCGGCGGTCAGCTCATCGCCACCGACAAGATCTCCTCGGTCCGTCGCTTCAAGGACGATGTCCGCGAGGTCACGGCCAATCTGGAGTGCGGTATCGCGCTCGCCGGCTTCCACCAATTCGAGGAGTTCGACGTCATCGAGTCGTTCACCACGGAGACCATCGCGCGGGCTGTCACGAGGTAGCACGTGAGCGAGCGCACCAGGCGCGTCGACCACCTCCTGCAGGAAGAGATCAGCGCCATCGTCCAGCGCGAGGTCCACGATCCTCGCGTGGGCTTCGTGACCATCACCAGCGTGGAGACCACGTCGGATCTGCGGCATGCCATGGTCTACGCCTCGGTCATCGGCGACGAGGCCCAGCGCAAGGCCACCATGGAGGCGCTCGGTCGTGCCATGCCCTTCGTGCGCCACAACCTCGGGGTGCTACGCCTGCGGCGCATCCCGGAGCTGCACCTGCGCGAGGACGACAGCGCCCAGCGTGGCACCCGCGTGATGCAGCTGCTCGAGCAGGTCGAGAAGGAGCTGGACGGATCGGGCGAGCGCGTCGATGAGGCCAACGCCGAGGGGCCTCAGCTGCCGACGCCCACCTCGCTCAACGATTCGGCCGATCCGCGAGGCCGTCGAGGATCCGCTGCCCGCCGGCTATCGACGCCGCGTGGACCGGGTGTCTTTGCGCAAAGCCAGGAAGCGCCGTGGCCGCTGAGGGCATGCGCTCCCTGCTGCCCGACGACCTCGCAGCGGTCCCGGCGGAAGTATCTCGCGCGCTGCTGGCGGGCCGGCGCGTGCTGACCACCGGCCACGAGAGTCCGGACGCGGACGCCATCGGCTCCGCGCTCGGGATCGCGCTGGCGCTCGAAGCACGGGGCGTCCGCGTCGAGACCGTCTTCGCCGACCCGGTCCCGGCGATGTACGACTTCATGCCCGGCGTCGAACGTGCCCGCCTTGCACCCAGTGCAGACCTCGATCCCGACCTCATCGTGGTCTGCGATGGTGACCCCGCGCGGACCGGAGCGGTCATGACCGAGAACGCGGAGCTCTTCGGGCGCGTGCCCATCGTCAACATCGACCATCACGTGTCGAACACCGGCCAGCAGGGAACCGCCTGGGTGGACGCCGCGGCCGCCGCGACCTGTGAGCAGGCCGCGCTCCTGCTGCCGCACCTGGGCCTTGGCTTCGACGTGGCCGGCGGCGACGTCGTCCAGCTGTTGACCGCCGGGCTCGTCTTCGACACGGCCAACTTCGCACACTCGAATACCACGCCCCGGACGCTGCGGGTGGCCTCGGAGCTGGTCGCCGCGGGCGCCGAGCTGCCGATGATCGCGCGTCGTATCTACCGCACCAAGCCCAACGCTCAGCTGAAGCTCTTCGGGCGTGTGCTTTCGCGCCTTGAGCCCGCCGCCGACGGGCGCGTGATCTGGTCCATGGTGAACCTCGAGGACTTCGCAGCGGCGGGGGCCACGCAGGAGCAGGCGGAGGGCCTCATCGACCTGCTGGCGCAATCGGCCAGCGCCCAGATCGGCGATCCTCTTCAAGGACCTCGGCGATGAGGTTCGCATCTCCATGCGCACCCGGGACGAGAGCGTGGACGCCACCAGGCTGGCCGGGGCCTTCGGCGGGGGCGGGCATGCCCGGGCGGCGGGGGCCAGTCACGAGGGCCCCGTCGAGGTCGCGCGTGATGCCGTGCTCGCGCTCGCCGCCCGACTGCTCGACGAGCGTTCCGCGGGCTGATGGGACGTCGCCGCCGCGATGACGGCCCACGCATCGACGGCGTCCTCGTCGTTTCCAAGCCGGCCGGGCCCACCTCGCACGACATCATCGACACCGATCCGACGGCTGACCGGTGTGCGCCGTGTCGGCCACGGGGGCACGCTCGATCCCTTCGCCATGGGCGTGCTGCCGGTGTTCATCGGCCGGGCCACGCGCATGGTCGACTACCACCGCACGGGACTCCGAAGGCCTACCGCGCCTCGGTCGTCTTCGGGGCCAGCTCCAGCACCGACGACATCGATGGCGAGATGACGCCGGGCGAGGCGCCCGCGCCAGACCGCGCCGCGGTCGAGGCCGCGCTGCCGCGGCTTTCGCGGCGAGATCGAGCAGGTCCCGCCCGACCACTCGGCCGTACACGTCGGTGGCAAACGTGCCTATGAGCTGGCCCGGGGAGGGGAGAAGCCGGAACTGCAGGCACGCACGCGTGACCATCCATTCGCTCGACCTCACCGATTGGGACACCGCTGACTCCGAGAAGCCGATGGCCGAGCTCGACGTGCATTGCAGCGCCGGCACCTACATCCGCTCTCTCGCCCGCGACCTCGGGCGGCCAGCTGGGTTGCGGGGCCTACCTGGGCGCGCTCACGCGCACCGCCAGCGGCCCCTTCGGCATCGACGCTGCCCACTCCCTGGAGCACGTGCGCTGCCGAGCTCGCCGCCGGGAACCTCGAGTCGCTGCTGCTCGCGCCCGACGCCGGCCTCGACCACATCCCGATGGTGCGCATTCCGGACAAGGACCGCGAGGCCATCGCACGCGGCCAGATCATCCGGGTCCGCGGCGAGGTCGCAGGCCCGCTCGATCCGGCGACCGTGCTGGAGAACGCTGAGCTCGTGCGCGTGCTCGATGAGCGAGGGTCGCTCGCAGCCATGGCGCACGTTAGCAAGGGGCGGCTCTACCCTGACAAGGTCTTCATCACCCCGGAGGACGTGACCCCGGCATGAGCGACTACGTCCGCGGCATCGACCGGCTACCCAAGGACACACGCCTGGCCGTGACCGTCGGCGTCTTCGACGGCGTCCACCGTGGCCACCAGCAGGTCTTTCGGCGTGCTCGAGGAGACGGCTCGCCGCCTCGGCGCGATGCCCGTCGTGGTCACCTTCGACCCGCATCCCGACGCTGTCGTGACCGGACGTGCGCCGGACATGCTCATGGACCGCCGGGAGCGCATCGAACGCATCAGCCGACTCGTCGGCGGAACCGTGGTGCTGCAGACGTTCGACGAGGTCTTCCGACGGACGACCGCCGAAGAGTTCATCGAACGCATCGGCGGGGGTCGCAACCTCGCGGCGCTGGTGATGACTCGCGTGTCGGCCTTCGGGCGAGATCGCGGAGGGACGGTGCCGGTGTTGCGCGAGAGAAGCGCGCAGGCGGATTGGGAGCTGGTGGAGGCCCCCACGCTCGACTCTGGCGGTGCTCGCGTGTCGAGCGCGCGCACCCGCGAGCTCGTGGCCGAGGGCCAGCTCAAGACCGCGGCTGAGCTGCTCGGACGTCCGTTCGCGCTCGTCGGCTCCGTGGTCCATGGGGAAGAGCGTGGTCGCGAGCTGGGGTTTCCCACCGCCAATCTCGATTTCAGCCAGCCCGTGGCGCTACCGCCTGACGGTATCTACGCGGCGCGTGCCTCCTGGGGCGGTGACGCCGTGCTCGAGCCGTGGGAGAAGGCTGATGCGGTGGTCTCGCTGGGGACCCAGCCGACCTTCGGTGGTCGCGTGCGCCTGATGGAGGTCCATCTCCTGGACCGTGACGACGATGTCTACGGCGAACGCATGCGCGTGCAGTTCTGCACCTGGATCCGGGGTCAGCGTCGCTACGACTCGGCCGAGGAGCTGATCGCGCAGATGGGTGATGATGTCCAGCGCGCGCGCGTGATCCTGGACGAGTGCACGGCCTGCTGAGGCTGGCACCCGGGCTCAGCGCGGATCAGGCTCCAGCCAGGATGGGCCCAGCGTGCGTGGTGCTCCGGCCAGTTCACAGAGGTTGCCTTCGTGGACCAGGCGGAAGGCCGCCTCGAGGTCGGGGCCAGGCTCACGGTCGTCCTCAAGGCGAGCGATGACCGCTCGGACGCGCGCATGTGCTTCGGCCACGCCGGTGCCGGGTGCGGCGTCCGGCTGGAGGTCCAGCCGCAGGTCGAGGCCCTGAGCAGCGCAGATGAGCTCGATGGCCACGATCGCGCTCGGAGTGCTCCAGCACGCTCATGGCGTTGCGCGCTGCGATCGAGCCCATCGAGACGTGGTCCTCCTGGTTGGCGGAGGTGGGGATGGAGTCGGCTGAGGCTGGGTGCGCCAGCGTCTTCGATTCCGAAGCCAGGGCGGCGGCCGTGTACTGCAGGATCATCAATCCCGAGTCGAGTCCCGACGAGGCGCCCAGGAAGGCGGGCAGCCCGTCGTTGAGGCGGGGGTCGAGCAGCAAGGCCACGCGCCGCTCGCTGATGGCGCCCAGCTCGGCGATGGCCAGCTTGGCATAGTCGAGCGCGAGCGCGATCGGCTCCCCGTGGAAATTGCCGCCGCTGATGACCAGGCCACGGCCGGTGGCGAGGGCGTCCTCTGGTGCGACCCCGCCTGAAGGGAAGACGAGCGGATTGTCGGTGGCGGAGTTGAGCTCGATGTCGAGCACCCGTCGGAGGTTGTCGAGTGCATCGCGGGCCGCACCATGCACTTGTGGCACGCAGCGCAGCGAGTAGGGGTCCTGTACCCGGTGGTCATCGCCGTGGTGGGCGGTCTGGATGCTCGAGTCGCGCAGCAGCCAGCGCATCTCGGCGGCCGTCTGCACCTGCCCAGGATGGGGGCGCGTGGACTGCAGCGCCGCCGAGTAGGCGACCTCCGTGCCGCGCAGCGCTTCCACCGAGACCGCTGCGGCCACGCTCGCAGTGCGCGCCAGCCGATCAGCGCCGGCTAGCACGAGTGCCCCGATCGCACTCATCATCTGGGTGCCGTTCAGCAGGGCCAGGCCCTCCTTCGGCTCCAGCACCATCGGATCGAGCCCGGCCGTCATCAGGGCCTGGCTCGCGGGCATGACCTGGCCCTCGACCTCGACCTCGCCATGGCCGATGACCGGCAGGGCCAGGTGGGCGAGGGGCGCGAGGTCGCCCGAGGCACCGACGCTGCCCTGCGCGGGCACGACCGGGTGGATGCGCAGACGCAGGAGCTCCAGCAGCCGTTCGATGAGCTCCGGCCGGCACCCCGAGTGGCCCAGCGCCAGGGTGTTCGCTCGCAGCAGCAGCATGGCGCGCACGACGTCGGTCGGGAGCGGGCGGCCCACACCGGCAGCGTGGCTCAGCAGCAGGCGCTCTTGTAGCTCCCGGGCGCGCTCGGGCGGCACGTAGGTGGAGGCCAGTGAGCCGAAGCCGGTGGTCACGCCGTAGACGACCTCCCCTGATGCCACCAGCCGTTCGATGACGGCTCTGGCCTCGGCTACCCGTCCGCGGGCATCGGGGTCGAGCACGGCATAGCGCTGGCCACGGGCGACAGCCTCGACATCGGACACCGACAGCTCCGCGCCGTTGAGCACGACAGGGGAGGGCGCCATCACGCGTGGCCCGCGGACCAGCGGACGCCGCACCCGCCCCTGACCTCGGCGGCCCGTTCGGAGTCGGCACGACCGATCCCGCCGTCGACCACGATCCCGTTCATGAGCAGCCGCACCACGGCTTCCTGCTGTCGCCCCGGCGGCTGATCTCGGTGCCGCGAGGTGCCCGGACCGGCCCTGGACCGTTGGACATGGTTGCCCTCCAATTCGCTCGAGGACAGCGTATCGCGTCGCGGCTTGCCAGCGAGCACCCCTTTCGGATCCGTGCGAGCGCCTCTCGCATCTGCCCAGGACGACATCAACGATCTCGCCCGCGGTGTCGACCTGGGCGAGCCCGAGGCACAGCTCGATCCGGCGGGCGCGGATGCTACCGCCGATCCAGCCGGTCCCGGACCTTGCTCCGAAGTCATCGCCGAGGGGCGTCTGGCTGGTTCCGTGGTCGCGTTCGTGCGGCTCAACGCAGGTGGCGCCTCCGAAGGCTGTGCCGCCAGCCGCGAACTCGTCTTCCGCCGCACAGGGGGCTGCGTGACGGTGAACGCACACGTCACGTCGCGTGAGTCATGGCGGGCACAGTGATGGGCGTTGCAGCCGGGCTCGGAATCGGGCACAATGACGGGCAGTTGACCGACGGACGCCCGCGCTCTTCATGGACCATGCGGCGTTGCGCCGGCTTCTCGTGTGGCCTTGCAGGCATGCCTATCCTGAGACGTGCGGCGTTGCGCCGGGTATACGTGTGGCCCGGAGCACGGCCTATCCTGAGACTCTGTGCTATGCTGCCGCGCGTTAACAGATAGGTATATGGATAGGCTGGAGGACCAGTTGCCGCTTACGCGGGACACGAAGGCAAGCGTCGTTGCCGACTACGCCACCAAGGAAGGTGACACCGGCTCGCCGGAAGTCCAGGTCGCACTGCTCACCGAGCGGATCGCCGGGCTGACCGAGCATCTCCGACGCTACCCCAAGGATCACCACTCGCGCCGCGGCTTGCTCAAGCTCGTTGGCACGCGACGCCGCCTGCTTGCGTATCTGATGCGCAAGGATGCTGCCCGGTATCAGTCCGTCATCGAACGGCTCGGCCTGCGCCGCTAAGGCGAAACGGCCCCGGCGGGCGCGGCCCGCACGATACCTGAACATCGCATACGCCGGACGACCTCAGGTGAGGTCAGCGTAACCACATCCCAACGCGCTCCGGTCCGTCGGTCGTCCCGTTGGAGGACAGATGACGGTAACCACCCTTACGACCGAATTCGGCGGTCGCCCGATCACCATCGAGACTGGCAAGATGGCCAATCTCGCTGGCGGCTCCGTGACCGTGCAGTACGGCGACACCATGCTGCTCGGTACGGCCAATCGCGCCGACCCCCGACCCGGTCTCGATTTCTTCCCGCTCACCATCGATTTCGAGGAGCGGATGTACGCCGCGGGCAAGATCCCCGGCGGCTTCATCAAGCGCGAGGCGCGACCTTCCGAGGCCGCCATCCTCGCCTGTCGCCTGACTGACCGCCCCATCCGCCCGCTCTTCCCCAAGGGCTACAAGGATGACGTCCAGTGCGTGCTCACCGTGCTGTCGACCGACCAGGAGAACAACCCTGATGTCATCGGCACCATCGCCGCGTCGGCTGCGCTGACCATCAGCGAGATCCCCTTCCAGGGCCCCATCGGCGCTGTCCGCATCGGCCGCATCGACGGCGAGTTCGTGGTCAACCCGCTGGCCAGCCAGATGGAAGAGTCCGACCTCGATCTCATCGTCGCCGGCACCGCTGACGCGATCATGATGGTCGAGGCCGGTGCCAAGATCCTGCCCGAAGACGTGATGGCTGACGCGATCATGTTCGGCCACGCGAGCCTCAAGCCGGTGATCGAGCTGCAGGAGCAGCTGCGTGAGCTGGTCGGCAAGGCCAAGCAGATCCCCTACATCGAGCCGTCGGTCGACTCCGTCGTCGACTTCGTGGACGCGGTGGAGGCCGGCGAGTCCTTCGTCGTCTTCGACACCGAGACCACGAGCAAGGACGCCAGGACCGGCGAGCTCGTCGAGATCGCCGCCGTGCGTCTCTCGGGCGGCGAGGTCACCGACCGCTTCGAGACCCTCGTCAAGCCCACCCGCGGCATCGTGGGCAAGCAGATCCACGGCCTCACGAACGCTGACGTGGCAAGCGCGCCCAGCCCGTCCGAGGCAGCGGCTCAGCTGCTCGACTTCGCGGGCGATGACATCCTCGTCGGCCACAACGTGGGCTTCGACATCGGCTTCATCGAGGCCGCGCTCGCGGACGGTACCCGCATCGAGCAGGGCACCTACCTCGACACGCTCGTGCTCGCGCGCGCCGGCTACCCGGACCTCGACGCCTACAAGCTCATGGATCTGGTCGAGTTCTTCGAGCTCAGCGTCGAGCCGACGCATCGAGCCCTGGCCGACGCCGAGGCCACTGCGGCCCTGCTGCAGCGCATGGCTGAGGACATCCCCGTTCGCGTGAACGCCTTCAAGTCGGCCGTCGCTGACTCGATCCGCATGCGCAAGGGTGGCCAGAACAACGACGTGGCGGACGCCGCCTTCGAGGCCGCGCTCGTGGTTTCGGGCCTGTCCAAGTCGTTCACCACGCTGCTGCACAAGAAGACCGTGCGTGAGGTGACCCTCGACGAGGGCATCCGCATCGACGGTCGAGACGTCGACACCATCCGCCCCATCTCGGTCGAGGTCGGCCTGCTGCCGCGCGCGCACGGCTCGGGCCTCTTCACCCGTGGCGAGACGCAGGCGCTCACGGTGGCCACGCTTGGCCCCTCGAGCGACGTGCAGCGCATCGACACCATCAGCCCTGATGAGTCCAAGCGCTACCTGCACCACTACAACATGCCGCCCTACAGCACCGGCGAGAACAAGTTCATGCGCGGCCCCGGCCGTCGTGAGATCGGCCACGGTGCGCTCGCCGAGCGAGCGCTCGTGCCGGTCCTGCCCGACCAGGCGGACTTCCCCTACGTCATCCGCCTCGTGAGCGAGTGCGTGACCTCCAACGGCTCCACCTCGATGGCCTCCACGTGTGGCTCGACGCTGGCGCTGATGGACGCAGGCGTGCCCATCAAGGCTCCGGTCGCCGGTGCTGCCATGGGCCTCATCACCGACGGCGACCGCTTCACGGTCCTCACCGACATCCTCGGCAAGGAGGACTTCTTCGGTGACATGGACTTCAAGGTCACCGGCACCGAGGAGGGCGTGACCGCCCTGCAGATGGACATCAAGGTCCAGGGCATCAGCGAGGACATCATCCGCCAGGGCCTGCAGAAGGCCTACACGGCGCGCATGACCATCCTCGAGAAGATGACCGAGGTCATCAGCGGTGCCCGTGAGGATGTCAGCAGCTTCGCGCCGCGCATCACCACCATCAAGATCAACCCCGAGAAGATCCGCGACATCATCGGCAAGGGTGGTGCCACCATCCGCAAGATCCAGGAAGAGACCGGGACCGAGATCAACGTCGAGGACGACGGCAGCGTGGAGATCGCCGCGGTCGACCAGGACCAAGTGCGGCCAAGGCCATCGCGTGGATCGAGTCGATCACCAAGGAGGTCGAGGTCGGCGGGCTGTACCTGGGCAAGGTCACCCGCATCATGGGCTTCGGCGCCTTCGTCGAGATCATGCCGGGCAAGGAAGGCCTCGTCCGCATCGGGGAGCTGGCTGACTACCACGTCCCGACCGTGGAGGACGTCGTCCAGGTCGGCGACGAGATCATGGTCGTGGTCATCGAGATCGACCGCCAGGGTCGCGTCAACCTCAGCCGCAAGGCGGCCATGCAGCGACACCTGGCCAAGAGCGAGGAGGGTGTCGAGGCCTAGCGCCTCGCTCGCTCAGTCGGCGGGGTCGGGCTTCCCGAGCGCGGCCTCGTAGACCTCCCGGGTGGCTTCGGCCACCCGGCTCCAATCGAATCGGGAGAGGTCGGTGCCGTTGTGGCGCCCCATGGCCTCCAGATCAGCATCCATCGCGACCCGCAGTGCGCCCTCGAGGCCCTGCGGGTCGTCCGCGTCGTAGAGGATCCCGCCGGCTTCGTCGAGCACGTCGGTGACACAGCCCCGACGAGGGGCGATGACGGCGCGCTCGAAGGACATGGCCAGCAGCACCGAGCCGGAGGTGAAGATCTCGAGGAAGGGTGCCGCCACCACATCGGCGGCGCGCAGGTAGAGCTGCAGGTCCTCGTCGGGCACGAAGCCGAGCGAGAGGTGGATGCGCTCGTCGCCCTTGGCGGCAGCCGTGAGCCGGGCGGCGTAGGCGCCGTCGACGGCCTCGCCGGCGATGACCAGGCGGGCGTTCGGCTCATCGAGCCCCGTGAAGGCCTCGTACAGCTCCCACACGCCCTTGTACGAGCGGACCCAGCCGACGAAGGAGATGACCTTCGCCTCGGGCGGTAGTCCGAGGCGGGCACGGGCCTGCTCGCGGGTGACCTCGTCGGCATAGGCGCCCCGGTAGTGCCCATGGGGGATGACCGCGATCTTGTCGCGCCCGGAGGCGCCCACGCCCAGCGTCTGCAGCAGGCCGTCGGCGGCTGCCTCGCAGTGGACGATCACGGCGTCAGCGAGCCCGAACAACGAGCGCATGAAGGCCAGCTCGTTGGGGTCTTCCCGGCGATCGTGCCGAAAGAGGTCATGGGCGGTCCACACGAGGCCCATGCCCGCGCGCTTGGCCAGGCGCAGCTCCACCAGCGTGCGCTGGGCCTTGACCCGGCTGACCCGGCTGCTGCCGCCGGCGATGTAGGGCTCGGTCCAGTGGACGTGGATGACGTCCGGTCGCCCGTGGCGTCGCAGCGCCCCCATGATGGGCAGCACTCGGCGTGATCCGGTGGGGTCGGCGCTGACGGTCACACCCCGTTCCCCGAGACCCTTCGTGAGCGCCCGCTGGTAGGCGTTGGCAGCCGAGTAGTCGGGCAGGAACAGGACCTTCACGAGCGGATCAGACCCCGATGTCGTCGTAGACGCGCAGCAGCTCCTGCACCTGGTGCTGCCACGCGTAGCGGGTTCGAGCAGCCTCGAGGCAGCGCATGCGCAGCGCGATCCGCTCCTCCTCGGGCGCATCGATGATGACGCGGATGGCGCGGGCCACGTCGCTCGGATCCGACGGATCGCAGAGCACCCCGCAGCCGGTCTCCCTGACGATGGGCGAGATGCCCGGTAGCTTGCTGGCCACCACCGGCACGCCCACGCCGATGGCGTCGTAGAGCTTGGTCGGCGTGTTGAAGCGGTGGTTCAGCGTATCGGGCTGGACCGGCATGGCCGAGACGTCAGCGCCTCGCGTCCAGGTCGGGATCTCCGCGGGTGGCACGGAGCCTGCGAAGTGGATGCGGTCGGCGTGGGGGAGGGCGGAGGCGATGGCGCGGTAGCGCTCGTAGTCGGGGCCGAAGCCGGCCACCACGAGGTCCGCGTCGTCCACCAGCGAGATGGCCTCGAACAGCTGCCGCAGCCCGCGGCCGCGCATGACCTGGCCGATGTAGAGCACGACCCGATGGTCGCGCGGCAGGTCGAACATGCGGTGGAAATGGTCGGTGCGAGCCACGTCCTGCGGCTCCGGGGCCGACTCGAGGTCGTCCACGAGCGCGGCGTTGCGGACGACCGCATCGACCGGGCGGCCGAGCACCCGCTCCAGGATCTGGGCGTAGGATCCGAGACCGTGACCACCGCGTCGGCGGATCGGGCGAGCCGCTTCTCGTGGCGGCGCAGCAGCTGTTTCCAGGGTCCCGGCAGGCTGGCCATGCGGCCGGCCTCGCTGTCGATGTCGTTGGCGTCGTAGACGATCAGGCCGCCGAAGTGCTGCCGCAACGAGACCGCCAGCGAGAGCGTGATGACCGATTCCGCCTGCCACACGTCGAAGGCGTCCACCTGCCCGGCGATGATCTTCGACCAGGCCCGCGACATGCGCAGGTAGCGCAGCGCCTGGCTGGCCCGACCGACCGTGTCGCGCACGCGGCGTCGCAGCCCTCCGGTGCGACCCTGCGGATCGTCGCCGGTCTCGGGCAGGCTCGGTGCCGGCAGCCAGGCGAGGGGCTGGGGCTGACGGATGCGCGTGACCGTATGGTGGTCCCGCTCCTCGGTGGTGGCCAGTCCCGGGCCCCAGCGGGCGATGACGGTGACGTGGTACCCGGCCTTGCCCAGCGAGACGGCGGTCTTCCAGGCACGAGCGTCGGCCACGTAGGTGTTGTTGATCAGGATGGCCACGCGCGTAGGCGTGTGCCGCACGGCGGCCCTGGGCCGACGGGTGGTCCTGGGCGTGGTGGCAGTCACCGGAGGAGCGGCGGACAGTCGCGAATCACCATTCCACGGTAGCGTAAGCAGCGTCGAGGGAGCGTTGTAGACGCGTTATCATCGTCGCGTGCCCTCGATGGAAGATCCACAGGAATAAGACCATGCCCATCGAGTCCTCCCACCGCCCCCTCACGGTCGCCGTCGTCGGTGCGACCGGCCTGGTGGGGCGAACCATGATCGCCATCCTCGCCGAGCGTGACTTCGCGGTCGGCGAGCTGCGCCCGCTGGCCTCTCGCTCTGACGGTCGCACCGTCGAGTTCGGCGGCCGCAGCTGGCCGGTGGAGGTCACCACGCCGGACGCCTTCGAGGGTGTCGACATCGCCATCTTCTCGGCCGGCGGCGGCACCTCCAAGGTCTTCGCACCAGAGGCCGCTGCGCGCGGGGCCGTGGTCGTGGACAACAGCAGCCAGTGGCGCATGGAGCCGGGCGTGCCGCTCGTGGTCGCCGGCGTCAACGACGAGGACGCGGCTGAGCACGAGGGCATCATCGCCAACCCCAACTGCTCGACGATGCAGCTGATGCCCTTGTTCAAGGCCCTGCGCGACAGCGTCGGCATGCGGCGCGTGATCGTGGACACGTACCAGGCCGTCAGCGGCAGCGGCAACAAGGCCGTCGTCGAGCTGGAGGACCAGGTCCGGGCCTACGCTGCCGGCGAGGAGCTGCAGGCCTCGGTCTACCCCTATCCGATCGCCTTCAACGTGCTGCCGCACATCGACGTGTTCCTCGACAACGGCTACACCAAGGAGGAGTGGAAGGTCGCCACCGAGACGCGCAAGATCCTGCACCTGCCGGACCTGCCGGTCTCGTGCACGGCCGTGCGTGTGCCGGTGATCACCTCGCACTCGGAGGCGGTCCACGTCGAGCTGGAGGGCTCCATGACGCCTGACGAGGCGCGCGAGCTCTTCGCGCAGGTGCCAGGCGTCATCGTCCGCGACGATCCGGCCAACAACATCTACCCCTTGCCGACCGAGGGTGCCGGGGTCGACGAGGTCTTCGTCGGCCGCATCCGCGCCGATGCCTCGCTGCCGGCGGGCAAGGGGCTCGCCTTCTGGGTCGTCTCTGACAACCTGCGCAAGGGCGCCGCGACCAACGCCGTCGAGATCGCCGAGCTGGTGGCCCGCAACGGCTGGCTGGCCAAGGCCTCGGAGCGCGCTGCCGGAGCCGCGTGACGAGCGAGGAGCGAGCTGCCGCACTCGAGGCCATCGCGGACGAGGTCCGCGCCTGTACCCGCTGCCGCCTCGCCGAGGGGCGCACCAAGGCCGTCCCGGGGGAGGGCAACCCGGATACCGAGGTGGTGTTCGTGGGCGAGGGCCCGGGCCAGCATGAGGACCGCCAGGGTCGGCCCTTCGTCGGTGCCGCCGGCTCGCTCCTGCAGGAGCTGCTGGCCATGATCGGCTGGCGTCGCGAGGACGTCTTCATCACCAACGTCGTCAAGTGCCGCCCGCCCAACAACCGCGACCCCGAGCCCGACGAGATCGCCGCCTGCGGGCCGTACTTGCGGCGTCAGCTGGAGGTGCTGGACCCCGCGCTTGCTGGTGACCCTTGGGCGTTTCAGCCTGCAGACGTTCATGCCCGGCGACCGCATCAGCCGGGTCCACGGCACCGCCCGGCCCATCGACCCCGCCACCGGTGCCCGAGCTGCCACCGGCTACGCCCTGTATCACCCCGCGGCCGCGCTGCGCCAGGGTTCCCTCAAGGTGACGATGCAGCGCGACATGGCGGCCGTGCCCGAGGTGCTCATCCGCGCTCGGGCCGAACGGGCCGCCGCCGAGACCACCACCGCCACGCGAGCGTCGAACGAGGCATGCTGCCGCGACCGACCCAAGCAGCACGGACGCCTCCACGGCGCCCGACCAGCCAAAGGATGGACCCATGACCGACTCCGAAGATCAGTACGGACTCTTCTGATGGCCGTGAAGCGCGCGCCCAGGTCCAGCCCGGAGATCCTGCGTGTCACCCCGCTCGGCGGCATCGGCGAGATCGGCAAGAACATGACCGTGTTCGAGTTCGCCGACGAGATCATCGTCGTCGACTGCGGCCTCGCCTTCCCCGACGAGGAGATGTACGGGATCGACATCGTCATCCCCGACATCTCCTACCTGCGCGACAAGCGCGAGAAGGTCAAGGCCTTCGTCATCACCCACGCCCACGAAGACCACGTCGGTGCGCTGCCGTACGTGCTGCCCGAGTTCCCCGGCGTGCCCGTCTACGCCTCGACCCTGGCTCGCGGCCTGCTCGGCAACAAGATCAAGGAGCACAAGCTCCGCAACAATCCGCTCAAGGCGCTCGACCCCGGTGAGACCGTCGAGCTGGGCCACTTCGACGTCACGGCCTTCCGTGTCGGCCACTCCATCCCCGATGCCATGGGCCTGCGCATCCGCACGCCGTTCGGCGACATCATCCATACCGGCGACTTCAAGTT
This sequence comes from uncultured Chloroflexia bacterium, assembly GCA_963714675.1. Classification (GTDB taxonomy): domain Bacteria; phylum Chloroflexota; class Limnocylindria; order Limnocylindrales; family CSP1-4; genus JAFMJV01. The sequence continues at coordinate 94,486 of CAVQPG010000002.1, forward strand.
CGACCAGACCCCGGTCGACGGCAAGCCCGTCGACTTCCAGGCCATCGCCCGCTTCGGCGAAGAGGGCGTGCTCTGCCTGATGTCCGACTCGACCCGGGCCGAGGTGCCCGGCTGGACGCCCTCGGAGAGCACGGTTCGGGAGGCCTTCCACGACATCATGGAGGGGCTCGAGGGTCGCGTCATCGTGGCCACCTTCGCCTCCAACATCGCCCGCGTCCAGCAGGTCTTCGACGCGTCCGAGACCTTCGGTCGGCAGGTCGCGGTCATCGGGCGCTCCATGGAGCAGAACACCCGCATCGCAGCTGACCTCGGCTACCTCCGTCCGCCCAGTACCGGCCTCGTGAACAAGGGCAAGATCAAGGACATCGCCGACGACAAGCTGACCATCATGACCACCGGCTCCCAGGGCGAGCCCATGGCCGGTCTGGCGCGCATGGCCAACCGCGATCACCGTTTCGTCGAGATCACGCCCGGAGACACGGTCATCGTCAGCGCCAGTCCCATCCCCGGCAACGAGGAGGGCGTGGCACGGACGGTCGACAACCTCTTCAAGGCCGGCGCCAATGTCTACTACTACGCCATCAAGCGGGCGCACGTCTCCGGTCACGCCAGCCAGGAAGAGCTGAAGCTGATGCTCAACCTGACCAGGCCCAAGTTCATCATCCCGGTCCACGGCGAGTTCCGGATGCTGGTGCAGCACGGTCGGCTGGCCGCCGAGGTGGGCGTCGACCCGGAGAACATCCTCATCCTCGAGAACGGCCAGCCCATCGAGTTCCTGGCCGATGGCAGCGCGCGTCGCGGAGAGCGCGTGGAGGCTGGTCAGGTCTACGTCGATGGTGTCTCGGTCGGCGAGGTCGGTGACATCGTCCTGCGCGACCGCCGTGCCCTGGCCAAGGACGGCATGTTCCTGGTCGTGGTCACCGTGGACAAGCAGCACGGCACGCTGGTCGGAGCCCCTGAGGTCGTGACCCGTGGGTTCGTGTCCAAGGCCGACGAGAAGCTGGTGGCCGGAGCCGCTGCCCGCATCGCCTCGTCCATCGAGCGACCGGGCGAGCACTTCTCCGAGCCGGGCCTGCTCAAGGCCCAGATCAAGGACGGTCTCTCGAACTACCTCTACGAGCAGACTCGCCGACGTCCGCTCGTCTTCCCGGTGATCGTGGAGGTCTAGTCGCCGATGGCCCAGCGCAAGAAGAGCAGCCGCCCCCGCTCGACGAAGAACCAGACGCCTCGCGTCGATCCGTCGACGCTGCGTTCGGTCGCCGCGGTCGTGCTCATCGTGGCCGGTGTCATCACCCTCATCGCCCTGCTCCTGCCGGGCGGCGGCATCCTCAACGGCTACGTCGATGGCTTCCTGCGCCCGCTCTTCGGCCAGGGCGCCTGGCTGCTGGGCATCCTGCTGATCGTGGCCGGCGTGCTCGTGGAGCGGGCGCCCAGCGTCGACTACAGCTGGGTCACCGTCGCGCTCGGCGGGCTGATCGTCTTCATCGGCGGTCAGGGGCTGATCCACCTCTTCAGCGGCAAGGGTGGCAGCGAGTCCGACCTCGAGCAGGGTGGGGGAGCGCTGGGCCAGGCACTGGCGTCGGTGCTCTCTGACCTGGTCAGCCCCATCGGGGCCTTCGTCATCCTCGTCGGCATCGTGCTGGTGGGCATCCTGCTGCTCTTCAACATCACCCTGGTCGGCGTTCGTGACCCCCTTCGTCGATGGCGCACGCGCGGCCTGGGCGATGGCCGGCGCGGGGGTGGCCAACACGCAGGCCGCCGTGCGTTCACGACGTGCAGCGCGGGCCCAGCAGGCAGCCGTGGTCCCGGTCGCGCGGGCTACCAGCCGGGGACGGCGGAGCATGGCCGATGAGCCGGCACCCGAGCTGCCATCGCCGACGCCCAGCCCGGCACCCGTGAGCCTGACGGTCTGGACCGGGGGAGGCCCGAAGCGCCCCGCGAGCGGCAGCGGCGCGACCGCCGTGGTCACGCCGCGGGCACCGGCTGCGGACACGCTCCCGGCGGGCGGCACCGTCGGTGTCGGGGCCGCTGACGGCCGAGGCGGCCACCGGCGATGCTCCCGACGCGCCCCTCGAGAAGCCCGCCCTCCGCGACTACCAGGGCGATCGAGACGAGGCCCATCCCGATGCCGCCGAGGTGGCCCGCCGACGTCTCCACCAGAAGGCCTGGCGCCTGCCGGCCGTGACGCTCCTCGACCCGGCCACCGAGACCGCTGACGTCGAGCGACACGACCACGAGCAGAACGTGCGCATCATCGAGGAGAAGCTGCGCTCGTTCTCGATCCCGGCCACGGTCGTGGCCACCAATACCGGCCCGGTCGTGACGCAGTACGAGGTGCGGCCCGACGCTCGCATCAAGCTCAGCCGCATCGAGGGCCTCGCCGACGACCTGGCCATGGCCCTTGCGGCGCGCAGCATCCGCATCGAGGCTCCCATCCCGGGCCGCGACGTGGTCGGCATCGAGATCCCCAACCACGCCTCGGAGATGGTCGGCTTCCGCTCGGTCTACGAGGACGCGCAGATGTCCGATGCCACCAGCGACCTCACCTTCGCGCTCGGACGTGATGTCTCTGGCAAGCCCTACGCGGTGGACCTCGGGCGCATGCCGCACCTGCTCATCGCCGGCGCGACAGGCTCGGGCAAGTCGGTCTGCGTCAACGCCATCGTCACCAGCATCCTCATGCGTGCGAGGCCGACCGAGGTCCGCTTCGTGCTGGTCGACCTCAAGCGCGTCGAGCTGGCGCCTTACGGGCGCATCCCGCACCTGCTCACCGACGTGATCATGGAGGCCCACGAGGCGCGTGCCGCGCTGGCCTGGGCCGTGGGCGAGATGGAGGAGCGGTACAAGAAGCTGGCCAAGTCCACGTCCCGCAACATCGCCGCCTACAACGCCGACCCCGACCTCGACCCCATCGACCACATGCCCTACATCGTGCTCATGATCGACGAGCTGGCCGACCTCATGATCCAGGAGGGTCGCAAGGTCGAGGAGCCCATCGTCAAGCTGGCCCAGAAGGCGCGCGCGGTGGGCATCCACCTGGTGCTCGCCACGCAGCGTCCCAGCGTCAACGTCGTGACCGGCCTCATCAAGGCCAACGTGCCCAGCCGGATCGCCTTCGCCATGGCCTCCATGATCGACAGCCGCACGGTCCTCGACCAGCCTGGCGCGGAGGACCTCATCGGCCGCGGCGACATGCTCTACCAGCCGGCCGACCTGCCGCGTCCGGTGCGCATCCAGGGCGTGTTCGTGTCCGATGCAGAGGTCAAGGCCGTGACCGACTTCTGGCGCGAACAGGAGCCCGAGCCACCCTACGATCCCGGCGTCCTCTCGACCACGAGCGACGGCGACGACGGCGAGAATGGCGAGTTCGCCTGGTTGGCCAGGTTGTCGGAGGACGAGCTCACGCCTCGTGCCGCCGAGCTGGTGCAGCTGACCGGCAAGGCCAGCACCTCGATGATGCAGACCAAGCTGAAGGTCGGGTTCAACCGGGCCAGCCGCATCATCGAGGAACTCGAGCAGGTCGGCATCGTGGGGCCACAGGATCCGCGCAATCCGGCGGTGCCGCGGGCGGTCTACGGGCCCGAGAACTGGCTCAAGGGGCCCGACGACGCAGACGCCTGGTAGTTCGAGAATCTTCATCGAACTCGGTGCTCACGAAGCGCGCCCAGCGGGTAGACTTGGCGGGAACGTCGCGACTGCCGTGGTCGTGGCGCATGCCGTGATATGAGTGAGGGCTCCATCGCCGGATGACCGCGCGCCAGGAAGCACGCGTCGGGACTCGAGCGACGAGCGAGGATACGTGGTCGTACGAGACCCAACGTGCCCCCGATGTCGGTGAGATCCTGCAGACCGCCCGCGAACGCAAGGGCGTCGATCTCTCTCGCGCCGAGCGCGAGACGAAGATCCGCGCGCGTCATCTCATGGCGCTCGAATCCGGCGATATCGCGGACCTGCCGGCGCCTGTCTACGCCAAGGGCTTCCTGCGCAACTACTCCACCTACCTCGGGCTCGATGCTGACGAGATGCTCGCCCGCTGGCGCAAGGAGATCGACCAGCCACGGCGGGCGGACACGCCCACGGTCAAGCCTCCGCCCCAGCCCATCACCGCCCCCAGCCGCGGCTTCAAGCTGACCAGCAGCCTGGTCGTGGCCCTGGTGCTCGCGTCCATCGTCTTCGCCTTCGTCGGCTACGTCGGCCTCCAGCTCGTGCGCTTCACGCAGAACCCTGAGGTCACCCTCAGCGGCCCGGCCATCCGCCAGCTGCAGCCCGGTGACGAGTTCGTCACCCTGCGCGGCGGCGGCACCCCGAACGCAGCCATCACGGCCACCGGCGCCGACACCGGTGAGGCTGACCAGTTCGTGCGTACCGGTTCCGCGGACGCGAGCGGGGCGTGGATGCTGAGCCTGCCGGTGAACAAGGGCGAGAACCACTTCACCATCGTCGGCAAGGACCCCGAGACCGCGCGCGACTCCGCTCCGCTCAAGGTCATCGTGAGCGTGCCGGTCGAGGACACCGCCCTGCCCCAGGGTGACCTCGGACCGGTCCTCCCGGAGGGCGTCGAGGACACCAATATCACCGGCATCCCGTCGGCAGAGCTCATCGTCACCGAGCCCCTGAAGGGCTTCGAGACCAAGGACGGCCGGGTCAAGGTCGTCGGTACCAGCGACGCCGAGACCGTCACCGTCAGCTTCGAGTGGCGCGGCAACATCGATGATGCCAAGACGCCCCCGCCGGCGGCGGTGCTGCCCGTCAAGGACGGTGTCTTCCGTGGCACGTTCCAGCTGCCCAAGGGCCGCTGGATCACGTGGGTCAGCGCTTCGATCGACGGCGGCTATCCGGCCGTCGCAGACGTCAACGTGCGCTCGCTCAACGACAAGATGGCCGTACGCGTGGAGGCCATCGACGGCAAGACGCGCCTGAGACTGACCAAGCCCGATGGTGACGTCCTCTTCGAGAAGATCCTGCTGCAGGCCGGTCAGAAGAAGATCTTCCGCGTCGATCCTGACGTCATCTTGCGCGTCGGCAACGCCAAGGCGGCCAACGTGACCGTCGACGGGCGGAGCTACGGCGTGATGGGCAACGCGGCGGTCCCGACAGAGTGGCGCATCGAGCAGGGCAAGCCACCCAAGACGCTCGACTGAGTATCGGGGCCGGGTGGACCTCGCCGCGTTGGCCGCACGCCTCCAGCAGCTCGCGCTCGAGCGCGGCATCAGCGTGGGTACGGCCGAGTCCTGCACCGGCGGGCTCATCGGGCATACGCTGACCGCGATCGCCGGTTCCAGCGCCTACTACCTCGGTGGCGTCGTGAGCTACAGCGATGCCCTCAAGGTCCGCCTCCTCGACGTGCCGGCCGGGACCATCGAGCACCACGGAGCGGTTTCGGCGCAGGTGGCGGTGGCCATGGCTGAGGGCGCTCGTGAGCGCCTCGGCTGTGACTTCGCCGTCTCGGTCACGGGCGTGGCCGGCCCCGCGGGCGGAACCGAGGCCAAGCCCGTCGGGCTGACCTACGTGGCCGCGGCCGGCCCTCGGGGCCACCGGGTCGAGCGGCACCTGTGGGATGGCGACCGGGCGGCCAACAAGGAACACAGCGCGGCCGCGGCGCTCGAGCTGCTGCTGGCGCTGGTCGAAGGGGAGGGCTGATGATCCGCGGGGCCGCCGACGTGGCCCGCGGCCTGGCGCCGGCACGCGAGGCTCGTCCCATCGCGCCCGGAGAGCGGATCCACGTCGTCGGCGCGGCAGGGGCCGGTGCCTCGGCAGCGGCCCTGCTGGCGTTCGAGGCCGGTGGTGCGCCCGACGGCTGCGATCCAGGTGCTCCCACGCCGTACACCGTGGCCCTCGAGGAGCGTGGCCTGGCCGTCGCGACCGAGCACGACGCGGCGCACGTGAGCGAGGCTCCGCCGGCGCGGCTGGCGGTGACCAAGGCCCTGACCTCGGTCCATCCCGACCATCCCGAGCTCGTGGCCGCTCGTGTCGCAGGCATTCCCATCGAGGCCTGGCAGCAGACCGTCGCTGACGCGGCCGCCGTCCAGGGCGGTGCCCTGGTGGCCATCGCCGGCACCCACGGCAAGTCGACCTCCGCCGGCTGGCTGGTGCACGTGCTGGTGACGGCCGGACGCGACCCCGGCGCCTTCGTGGGCGCGCTGCTGCCGGCGTCGCTGACGCGACGGTACGCCGGCCACCGCGCGCTGGGGGAGCGGCCCCGCCTTCGTGGTGGAGGCCGACGAGTACGCCGGCAACTTCGACGCCTTCCGGCCGTCGCTGGCGGTCGTGCTCAATGCCGAGTGGGACCACCCCGACGTGTTCGAGGACCGCAGCGCGGTGGTGGATGCGTTCGAGACCTGGCTGCGCGCGCCCGGCGAGGCCGAGCCGTCGCGTCGATCATCAACACCGGCGACGCCGGCGGGTCGGCGCTCGCCGAGCGTCTCGTCGACTGGGGCGACCGCCTCCTCACGGTGGCACCCGCTGACGAGGCTCGAGAGCCGGCGTGGGCTATCGCCTCAGCGGGTCGCTGCTCCGGCTCAGCGGCTTGCCCGGGCCCGACACGCAGGTGGTGGCTCCGCTGCGGCTCGCGGGCGCGCACAACGCGGCCAACGCCGCCTGTGTCGCCGCTGCCGCCGCCGCCCTGGGCCTGCGCGGGCCGCAGATCGCCGCTGGGCTGGCTTCGTTCGAGGGTGTCGGCCGCCGGTTCGACGTCAAGGGCGAGCACGGCGGGGTGCTCGTCATCGACGACTACGGGCACCACCCCACGGCCATCAGGGCCACGATCGAGGCGGTCCGCAGCCGCTACCCCGGCCGCCGCGTGTGGGTCGCCCACGAGCCGCTGACGTTCCACCGCGCCGCGGCCATGCTCGACGAGCTGGCGGCGGCCCTGGCCGAGGCCGACGAGGCGGTCATCGCCGACATCTGGGCCGGTCGCGACCCCGACACGACCATCACCAGCGCCGCCGAGCTGGCCGAGCGCGTCGCGGCGCGCACGCGGCCGCGCGGTGGCGGCACCCGGCAGCCCCGAGGCCACCGCCGACTACCTCGCGGCGCGTGTCCGGCCCGGCGACATCGTGCTGACCATGGGCGGCGGTCGCTCGTACGTCATCGCCGAGCGCCTCGTCTCGCTGCTCGAGGTCGCGAGCGCCGAGTAGAATGCTGGTGTGCCCACCAACCTGACGCCCGGCGACGGGCAAGACCTGTTCGCCCGTTTCAAGCGCGCTTGGGAGGAGCGGGATCCCGATGCCATGATGGAGCTCTTCAGCGACGATGCCGAGTACCGCATCGACCCGTTCATCGAGCCGATGTCCGGACTCGTGGCCATCCGCGAGCACTGGAACGGCGTGGTCGCCGCGCAGGACCACATCGAGTTCGACGCCGAGCGTGTCTGGGTCTCGGGCCGGACCGTGCTCGGCAGCTGGCACGTGGCCCTCACCGACCGGGCGTCCGCGGACCGCGTGCGGGTTCGAGGCTTCAGCACCATGGAGATCGACGATGCGCGGCCGCATCGCCCGCATGCGCGAGTGGCCGGTCCGTCGCGTGGTCGGTATCGACAGCAGCTACAGGCAACGGTGCCGCGAACGAGGCAGGGGAGTAGAACGATGGCCAGCAACGTCTCATTCGACATCGTCAGCGAGTTCGACCGCCAGGAGCTGGTCAACGCGCTCGACCAGGTTCGCCGCGAGGTCGCCACGCGCTACGACTTCAAGGGCTCCAAGGTCCAGATCGACATGACCGACAAGGACATCACGGTGGTGACCGACTCGGAGATGCGATCGGCCGCCGTCCAGGACCTCATCGGCTCCAAGGCCGTGCGCCGCGGACTGTCCCTGAAGGTCTTCGACTGGGGGGAGGTCGAGCCGGCCGGTGGCATGACCTACAAGCAGGTGGCGAGCCTGCGCCAGGGTCTGCCCGATGATCTGGCCAAGAAGATCACCAAGCTCCTGCGCGACGACTTCCCCAAGGTCAAGAGCCAGATCCAGGGCGGTGCCGTGCGCGTCACCGGCAAGTCCAAGGACGAGTTGCAGCGCGTCATCGCGCGCCTCAAGGAAGAGGAAGAGGGCTACCCTGTGGCCCTGCAGTTCAAGAACTACCGATAGGCGACCATGATCGACACCCAGGGCCGGCTCGCCCGGCTCATCCTTGCCGTCCTCGCGATCCTCATCATCGCGTCCCTCATCTTCACCATGGTGTACTAGCTTGACCGACCCCCAGCATGGCCAGACCACCGAGCCGGCCGACGCGCCGAGCGAACTCACCGAGCGCTCGCCGGTCCCGGAGCCTGCTCCCGAGCCCGAGCCGAGCCCGAGCCGAGCCGAGCCTGAGCCCGAGCCGGCCCGAGCTCGAGTCCCGGGCGACGGCCCAGCCCGAGCCAGAGCCGCCAGGCAACGGCCGCAGCCCGAGCCGAGAGCACGAAGTGGCGGCGGAAGCCAAGCCGATCGTCGAACCGGTGACAGACCCCGGCACCGGGCTTGCGCCGGCGCCCGAGTCGCCCACGACGGCCGAGACTGGTCAGGCCGATGGCATGGAGGAGGCCGCCGGAGCGCGAGACGCCCGAGGCGGAGCCCGTCGAGCTGCCTCCACCGCCCGCGACCGTGCGCCGGACGGTCTCGCAGGAGGTCGCCCGGCAGGTCTGGGCCGCCGGCGCCCGCTACTGCTTCACGGTACCCGCGGAGCCCATCCTGCCCCTGCTCGACGACCTCGCCGAGGCCGGGATCCGGGTCGTGACCACGCGCCACGAGGGCGGCGCCGCGTTCATGGCCGAGGCCGTTGTCGCAAGTCGACCGGTCGTCCGCAGATCGTGGCCGACGTCGCGGACCGTGGGTGCCGCCAACGCCGCGGTCGGGATCCACACCGCGGCCCAGGATTCGGCGCCGATGGTGGCGCTCAGCGGTCAGGTGGCAACCGCGCGTCGCGGGTCGCGAGGCATTCCAGGAGTCGGACCTCGTGGGTGGGATCGGCTCACTGGCGCTGTGGGCGGGTCAGATCGATCGCGCGGCCGACGCTCCTGTGGTGCTGGGCAAGGCCTGGCGTCGACTCCACACCGGACAGGCCGGGTCCGGTGCTGCTGTCGGTGCCCGTGGACGTGCAGACCGAGGAGATCGAGCTGCTCGACGAGCCGGCGCCCAAGCCGCCCGGCGCCCGTGGCCCGGCGGCCGACCGTGCCGCCGTGAGCCGCGCCATGAAGATGCTGGCAGCCTCCGAGCGTGGCGTCATCGTGGCCGGCGCAGGTGTGCTGCGTGCGCGCGCGACCAAACGCCTGGTGGCCCTGTCCGAGGCGCTCGCCGTGCCCGTCATCGCCGACCTGGCGACGTCCCGACGTGTTCCCCAACGATCACGCCAACTACCTCGGCATGGCCGGCTCCTGGGCAGCATCGACCGTCCATCGGCGCCTGGCCGATGCCGACGTGATCCTGTTCGTGGGCACGCGCCTGTCGGAGATCTCCACCGACGGTTACACCATCCCCGGACCGGACACGCGGTGGATCCACGTCGACCTGCAGCCGCGCGTGGCTCACGCCGGCCTTGATGCACCCGCGCTCTCGATCACGGCGGATGCCTCCCGCTTCCTCGACTCGGCCTGGTCCGATCTGCGGGCGGCCGCGCTCGACAACGAGATGCGCAGCCGTCGCGAAGCCCGGATCGCCGCCGATCGTGAGGCCTACAAGGCCGCCAGTGACGTGTCTGCAGGGGAGTGGAGTGGCCCCGGTGTCGCATCCCGGTCGGATCCTGGCCCTGCTTCGCGCGGCGCTGCCGGACAACGCCACCATCACCACCGACGCCGGCAACCTCGCCGGCTTCGTCGCTCGCGGCTTCCGGTTCCGCCGGGCCGGCACGTTCCTGGGGGCGACCTCGGGCACGATGGGCTATGGGCTGCCCGCGGCCATCGCCGCATCACTCATGGATCCCGATCGCATCGCGGTCGCCATCTGCGGTGATGGCGGCTTCGCCATGACCATGAACGAGCTGGAGACCGCCGTCCGCGAGGGTGCGCATCCCATCGCGGTCGTCTTCGACAACGAGCGCTACGGGACCATCGCCGACCAGCAGCTCAAGGACGGCCGCGCCACACGCTCCACCGACCTTGGGCCCATCGACTTCGCGGCCGTGGCTCGGTCGCACGGTGCGCTCGGCTTCACGGTCGAGGACGACGCGGCGTTCGAACCAGCGCTGCGGGAGGCCATCACCTCACGCCAGGCCTCGGTCATCCACGTGAAGGTCGACCGCGCCTGGTTGTCTGTCGACGACAACCCGATCACCGCCGCCTAGCCCGCTGCAGCGGCGTCCATGAGCTGCGCCCCGCGCCGGCTGTCGTTGCGCAAAGACACCACCGGTGCCTGGACGCACCGCTCTCGTGGTGCTTTCTGTCACCAGCCCAGGACGGCCGCGCTCGGGCTGGTCAGGCGGGGGAGTGGATGTCGCGACGCATGGCCAGGGCTCCGAAGCGAGCACCCGATTCGGCGTCCTGACCGCCCTGTATGACCTCGAAGCCGAGATCCCGATAGAAGCGGATGGCCGCCGCGTTGCCGCTGTAGACCCACAGGATCGTCTCGGTCGCGTCCCAGCCGCGGCCCCAGCCCTCGAGGGCTTCGATGAGTGCGCGGCCCACGCCGAGCCGTCGCACCGATGGATCGACCCACATGCTGAACAGCAGCAGCGTGGAGGGCCGACGCTTGCGGCCCTGGACGAGCCCGATGGAGCCGTCGTCGGTCTCGGCGATGAGCCAGGTGCGGTTGTCGCCGCGTGATGACTGTCGGGCGCTGCGATGCCATTCGGATCCCGGCCGGTCACGCGCCTCCTCGAGCGGCTGTCCGAAGGCGTTCGGCGCATCGGCGAGGCTGCGCAAGCGCAGGTCGCGCAGGATCAGGCCGTCGTCGGGGCCGATCCGTCGGATCCGGACGTCAGCAGCGGTGGGTTCCACCACCCAACGGTAGCAGTGGCGAGCGCTACTCCACCGGGGCGCCGGCCGCCGCGAGGTCGGCCAGACCACCGGCGTCGGCGATGTCCCCGATGCCGATGTCCTCCATCTGCGAGGCGGCCTGTGCGCTGCGGTTGCCTGAGCGGCAGTAGACGAGGACAGGCGCCTCCGGGTCCAGCTCTGCGATCTGGTCGCTGAACGCGGCACCGTTGACGTCGTAGTTGAGCGCGCCCGCGACGTGGCCGGCTGCGAACTCCTCGGGTGTGCGCACGTCGATGACGGTGCGGTCACCGGCGTTGATCATCTCGACGGCCTTGTCGGCACTGACGGTGTACGCCCCCGGAGCGTCAGACGAGGTACCAGAGTCGCAAGCGGCGATGGCGAAGACCGCGACGAGCGCCAGGATGACGAGCGCGAGTAGACGACGTGACATGGAGGACCCCTAGATGCGATAGCTTCGGTGTACGGCCTCATCATTCCAGTATTTGCGCAATCACGCAAGTACTGGGACGGTACGGTCGTGGTCTGCTTGGCGGGCAGCAGCAATGTTACATAACTTACATTATCGGAAGTAGTTGAGGTCGCGTACGGCGTCGGTTGCCGATACAATGCCGCCTCCCGGGGGGTCGCTGAGACACGGGAGGTGCCAAGCCCATGCGAGTGTATCGAGACCCATCGGTGCCGAGTGCACGTCGAGCCGGCATGGACGTGGCCGTCCGCGCTGTCGGGCTGGCGACCCTGCTGGGCGCGTCACTCGTCTTGCCAGCGATCGCCCAGGACGGCGACGCTCCGCTCGAGGCGGACCTCGACACGATCCGCGCCGAGGTGGACGCCTTCATCGCTGATGCCGAGATCAGGCTCGAGTCGGGTCGTTTCGATGACCTGCAGCCGGTAGCCATCGCAGCGCGGGCGGAGGGCGACCCCGATCGCCTTCTCGAATGGGTGACGGACAATACCCTGTGGGCCCCGTATCTGGGATCCTTGCGCGGCAGCTCCGCTGTCCTCATCGACGGTTCGGGCAACAGCCTGGACCGTTCGCTCTTGCTCGCCGAGTTGCTGAGCGACTCGGGCGTGCCCGCGCGTCTCGCACGAGCGCGCCTCTCTGATGAGCTTGCGGCAGGCATCGTCGAGAGCCAGACACAGCGATGGGCGGAGGCTGCGGCGGCCAGGGACGCCGACCTGCCGCCAGAGGGACTCGTGATCCGTGATGAGATCGCCGACACCGCGCGCGGGCTGGAGGACGCGGTGGTGCTGACGCCAGTGACGGTGTCGAACCCCGCCGACGAGGCACTGGAAGCGGCACGCGATCACTGGTGGGTGCAGGTCGAGAGCGACGGCGGGTGGTCGAACCTCGATCCGCTGCTCGCAGACGGCGCTCGCCCTGAGGCTGATGCGACCTTCGAGCCTGGCGCGATCCAGGACGACCTCCGCCATCGAGCCATCGTGCGCGTCGTCATCGAGCGTTCGGACGAGACCGGTCGCGAGGAGCTCGTGCCGCTCGAATACGAGCTTCCTTTCGGCGAGTCCTTGGGCTTCGAGACCTTGCGCCTGTCGTTCTGGCCAGGCGGGCCGCTCGATCTGGGTCCGGTCGGAACGCTCGAGGCCGCGGCCGAGAACATGACGCATTGGCTGCCGGCGTTGGAGACGGGCGGCGATACGATCACCGGCGAGTGGTTCTCGAACGCCGGTGTCCTGGAGCCTGCGCCAGCGTTGGCGCAAGGTGAAGCGCTTTCCTCCGGGGTCGAGGGTCTCGCCGGTCTCGGCGGGTCCGACGACGCGGAGCCGGCGTCGTCGGTGCTGTCGGGTGTCTGGCTCGAGACCGAGGTGCTGATTCCCGGTCAAGAGCCTCGGCGAGAGCGGCGCGAACTCTACGATCTGGTCGGGCCCGCGATGCGGGCCGCGGGCGAGCCGGTCTCGGTCGTGGCGGAGCCGGCGCAAGAGCGCTCACGAGGCGTCGCACTCCTGGGCTCACGTCGGTGTTGATGGCGCCCGGATTCGTCAGTCCGCTCGCGCTCGAGTATCAGTACCTCCGCGACCTCGTCGACAGCCGCAACGCGATGATCGCCCTGGCGCTCGCCGCTGCCGGCAGTGACGATGAGCGGATCGATCCGGCCCTGCAGCAGGCCCCGGTGACTGACCTCCAGCTGTGGGTCATGTCAGCGGCTCGTCGTTGGTGGAGTCCGGTCGCGGACGCGGTCTTCGTGGGCAGCCCCAATGTGTGGACGCGTCATGATCTCCTCGACGAAGCCGACCCAGACGCAGACGGCATCTCGCACGTCGACATCGTCGTCAACGACGTGCGTGTGTTCGGGGCTGATGGCGAGCTGTCGCCACAGTCCGCGCTGCTGCAGCAAGGTGTGGCCGACACCTTCGTCGAGTACGAGATCAGCGGGGGGCTCGACCACTCGAATACGTTCGCCCGCTACGCCGATCGGGAGAACGGGGCGTCGGAGTGGCAGATCCTGCGGCCGGACGGTGGGGTGGCTTCCCTCCCCCTCGCGGGCATCAGCATCGATGACGACTCGAGGCTGCGAGCAGCGCTCGCGGATGGGTTCCTCGTGGTCGTGGCTGCGCCGGAGCAGGCCGCCGACGACTCGGCCGAGTGGTGGCGCATCGACCCGGTCACCGGCGCCACGCTGGGGATCGGCGAACGTGGCTGGGGACAGATCACCATCGAGGAGTTCTACTCGCGCCTGGCAGCGTACGACCGCGCGGCTGCCCAGTCGGTCCAGCTGCGGTCGCTGTGCAAGAAGTGGCAACTTTCTCTCATCGCGGCCGAGCGGGTCGCGGTCTACGTGGCCATCGCGTCGGGTGGGAGCCCCTATCCGCCGCCAGTCGTGCGGGTCTGCCTGTAGGCTCGGCTCAGGACGGTGCCAGGACGAGGATCTCGATCGCACCGGTGTTGCCACCGGTCGAGGCTGCGACGTCGAAGCGCAGCACCTGTGCTGTCACTTCGCCCGGAGCGACTGGCCTCGTCGACCGGGAAGGGCCCGTAGACGACGCCGTCGGCTGTGAGCGTGAAGGTGTCCGTGATGGCCGAGCCATCGCTCATGGAGCGCGTGCGGAAGACGATCTCGCCCAGCGCCTGCCGCGCACCGAGGTCGACCTCGACCCAGGCGTCATCGCCGTCGTCGCGTGTCGACCACTCGGTCGTCGGGTCGCCGTCGAAGGCGTTCTCGGCCGCGAAGGCGTCGGACCATTCGGAGCTGACGTCGACGACGGTGGCTCCGAGCGCCAGGTTGGCCGGCCCCTCGGCCGCGGCCGGCGTCTCGAAGGACATGACCTCGCTGACATAGAGCGTGCCGTCGGGCGCCGTGCCCTGGAGGCGATAGCGGTACGTCGTGGCAGGCTCGAGGCCGCCCATGACGGGCTGATGCTCGGCGTGGGCGCCCCCGTCCATGTCGTTGTCGACCGCGATGAGCCCGAACGACTCGTCGGTGCCGTAGACCACCGAACAGGCGACGTCGATCGACGTATCCACCTCGAGGGTCGCAGCGCGACCGCTCGGGTCGGGCGTGATCACGACGTCCGAGGCGGCGATGTCCTCGAAGTCGCGCACGTCGCGGCACTGGCGTAGGCCATGGCGCCGAGGACGAGCATGATGGCGATGGCGGCCGCGCTCGAGGCGCGACAAGAGGCTCTCCACATGGGCGCAGCCTACATCGTCCGGGAAGTGAGCCGGCTCACGACCCGGGGCCGGCGGTCCGGACGGGGAGCCCCCTGCCCCATCGACCAGCGGGTGTCTTTGCGCGAAGACACCCGCATCGTGGGTGCTACCGGGTCATCTGACGCCGGATATGCACCTCGTAGCCGGGGAAGTAGCGCTCGATGACCGGCAGCTCGAACTGGCGCAGGATGGACTCGCGTGGCTCGCGTTCGAGCAGGAAGGCGAAGGATGCCGTCACCAGCTCCTGCGGGTCGTAGTGGCCGGGAGCCAGGCGGGCGAGGTCGTCGCGGCTCACGAGCACGGTGTGGCGCGTGGCTGCCGCGTCGGTGCCGACGCTGACGTCGCAGGCGAAGCCATCGGGTGTGCCGCGGCAGACGACGTTGACCGGCTGGCTCACGGGAGGGCCTCCTGCCGGGCGGCGTCCCAGCGTGCCGCCGCCGCGCGCAGCTCACCCGCGAGCGAAGGCACCACGCGGCCGCTGATGTGGACGTCGCTGTCGCGGTACTCGACCTCCACCGTGCCTCGCTCGCGCACGCGCGCGAGCAGTTCGCCCTCGGCGTACGGGAGCTTCACGTCCACGCGCTCCCAGAGGCTGGAGATGGCCGTCGAGAGCGACAGGCGCAGGGTGTCGAGCCCGTAGCCGGTGAGGGCCGACACGGGCACGACCTCGCCCAGCACCGGAGCCGGCGTCTCGGCATCAGCGTGGCTGGCGTCGTAGAGGTCGGCCTTGTTGAGCGCCACCACGCGGGGCTTCTCCCCCGCTCCGAGCTCCTCGAGCACGGACTGGACCGTCTCGCGGTGCTCGCGGGCGTGCGCGTCCGCGCCGTCCACGACCTCGAGCAGCAGGTCGGCGCGCGTGACCTCCTCGAGCGTGGCCCGGAAGGCATCGACGAGCTGGTGGGGCAGCTTGTGGATGAAGCCCACCGTGTCGGTGAGCACGACCGACTGACCCTCACCCAGCTTGACCTGGCGGCTGGTGGGGTCGAGCGTGGCGAAGAGCTGGTCCTCCGCCCGGGCAGCCTCGCGGCCGGTGAGCGCGTTGAGCAGCGAGGACTTGCCTGCGTTGGTGTAGCCCACGATGGCCACCGAGGGCACCAGGCGGCGATCGCGCGAGCGACCGGCGGTCTCACGCTGCTGGCGCACATGGTCGACGCGTTCCTTGAGCTTCTTGATGCGCACACGGATGACGCGACGGTCGGTCTCGAGCTGGGTCTCGCCGGGGCCGCGTGTGCCGATGCCACCGCCGGTGCGCGAGAGGTGGGTCCACATGCGAGTGAGGCGGGGCAGCTGGTACTCGAGCTGGGCCAGCTCCACCTGCAGTCGGCCCTCGTGGGTGCGAGCGTGCTGGGCGAAGATGTCGAGGATCAGGCCCGAGCGATCGAGGACCTTCACCGAGAGCAGCTCCTCGAGCGCCTTCTGCTGCTTGGGGCTGAGCTCGTCGTCGGCGATGAGCATCGTGAGGCCGGTCTCTTGCTTGGCCTCGAGGAGCTCCTGGGCCTTGCCCTTGCCCAGGTACCAGTTGGGGTCGATGTGACGGCGCTTCTGCCATTCGGCGCCGACGACCTCGGCGCCCGCGGTGTCGGCCAGGCTGGCGAGCTCGTCGAGCGAGTCGCCCGCCGTCCAGCCCTCGTCCGCGCCGGTCTCGACGGCGATGAGGAACGCCCGCTCGCGCTCGGGGGTCAGGTCGATCGGTTCGCTGCGGCTCATCTGACCCCAGCATAGTCGTCCCGGCCGAGATGCTCGAGCCACGGGCTGAGTGTCTCCCGTGCGCGGGAGAGCGCGCCCTCCCCTGCCTCGATCCAGGCGATCGCGGGCTCCGAGCGGAACCACGTCCCCTGGCGTCGCGCGTAGGCCCACGTGCGGCGCGCGTCGGTGGCCTTGGCGGTCTCGAGATCGGTCCGACCGGCGAGCACGTCGAAGGCCTCCCGGTAGCCCATGGCGCTGAAGGCGGCCAGGTCCTCGCCGTACTGCTCACGCAGGCGCGCCGCCTCTTCGAGCAGGCCGCGCTCGAAGTGCGCCTCGATGCGGGCCGCGATCCGTCGGCGGTGCTCGGGACCGTCGAGCCTGAGCCCCAGCCAGATCGCGGGCGCCGGGTAGCCCTCCGGCTCGGGAGGTCGCGCCGAGCCGGTGAGGGTCGCACGCTCGAGGGCCCGGACGACGCGTCGCGGGTTGCGCTGGTCCACGGCTGCGGCACCCTCGGGATCGAGTTCGCACAACTCGGTCACCAGTGCTTCGAGACCGTCGGTCTCGGAGCCGGGCGTCGAGGGCCGAGCGCAGGGCCGGATCGCTGTCGCCACGACCGAGCGGCAGCCCTCGGGCGATCGTGCGCAGGTATAGCCCGGTGCCACCGACGAGCAGCCCGATACCACCGCGAGCCGCGATCCCGCTGAGCGCGGCCAGGGCGGCCTCGCGGTAGTCGGCGGCGCTGAAGCTTCGATCGGGGTCGACGAGGTCGAGCCCGTGGTGTACCGCCGCAGCGCGCTCCTCGGTCGTCGGCTTGGCGGTGGCGATGTCCATGCCGCGGTAGACCTGCCGCGAGTCGGCAGAGACGATCTCCGCGCCCCGCAGCTGTCGTGCGAGGGCGATCGCCAGCGCCGTCTTGCCGGTGGCCGTGGCGCCCGCGATGACGATCAGCGGTGGCAGCTCAGGCGTGATCGGCCACCTCGATACGCCGGCCCGCGAGCGCATAGGCGCCCGCGCGGTCGATCTCGACCTCCACGAGTCGGCCCACCAGTGACGCGGGCCCGTCGAAGTGGACGAGCTTGTGCTCCCGGTTGCGTCCGACCAGCCGGGGTCCGTCAGCCTTCGGGCCCTCGTGCTCGTGCACGCGCGGCTGACGGGCCTCGTCCACGAGCACCTCGGTGTGGCGGCCGACCCAGGCTTCGTTGAGCTCGCGCCCGATCTGCTCCTGCACGCCGAGCAGCTCGTTGAGGCGGCGCTTCTTCTCGGCGATCGGGACGTCGTCAGGCAGGTGCGTGGCCGGCGTGCCCGGCCGTTCGGAGTAGGCGGCCGCGAAGACCTGCTCGAAGCGCACGGTACGGAGCAGCTCGAGCGTGGACTCGAACTGCGCGTCGGTCTCGCCGCAGAAGCCCGTGATCACGTCGGTGGTGAGTGCGATGCCCGGCACCGCGGTCCGCAGCCGCTCGACGAGTCCGTGGTAGGCCTCGACGGTGTACTGGCGACCCATGCGCCGCAGGACCTCGTCGTTGCCCGACTGGACCGGCAGGTGCAGGTGCTCGCACACCGACGCACACTCGGCCATGGCCTCGATCAGTCGGTCGGTCAGGTCCCAGGGGTGTGAGGTCACGAAGCGCACGCGCGGCAGGCCCGGTCGCCCATCGCTGTCGCGGATCGCATCGATCGCGCGTAGCAGCGCCGCGATGTCCGGGCGGCCGGCGCGCTCCTGCTGCCGCCCCAGCGTGCGCTGGCTCTCGAGATCGGCGAAACGCTCGTCGGGCGGCAGGTCGTGGCCGTAGGAGTTGACGTTCTGGCCCAGCAGCGTGAGCTCAAGGTAGCCGGCCTCGGCCAGCGCCTCGACCTCGGCGACGATGTCGTCGAAGGGACGACTGCGTTCGGGGCCACGCGCGAAGGGCACGATGCAGTAGGTACAGGTCTTGTCGCAGCCGTAGACGATCGGCACCCAGGCCTTGGCCCCGCGGCTGCGGGCGATGTGCCCCTCCTCCACCGCCGCGGCGCGCGTGCCCGGCAGCCGGTCGGCCGTGGCCGCCACCGAGCGGCCGACCCGCTCGAAGCCGGCCGCGCCGAGGCCCTCGGGCGTGGTCGGTCCCCCGAGCCCGAGACGGGCCGCCAGCTCTGGTTCCTGGTCGGGACGCAGGAAGAGGTCGACCGCCGGATAGCGGCTCGCGAGGGTGTCGGCGTTGTCAGCACGGACCGAGCAGCCGGTGAGCACCACGCGCAGCGCCGGATTGGCCTGCTTGAGGTCGCCGATCGAGCCCATGCGCCCGATGACCTTGTTCTCGGCGGCCTCACGGATGGAGCAGGTGTTGATGACGATGAGCTCGGCTTCCTCGAGGCCGGGGGCCTCCGCGCAGCCGGCCGCCAGCAGGGCGCCCGCCATCTCCTCGGAGTCGGAGCTGTTCATCTGGCAACCGAGGGTCCAGACATGGAAGCGTGGCAAGACCGCGGCCTCGGTGCCGTACTCCTCGACCGCGGCGTCGGGTCGCAGCGGCGCACGCGGGTCGGCCGTGACCGGGGGCGGCATCTCGAGCATCGGCAGCGCGGCTCGCTCAGATCTGATCGGCATCGTCCTCAACCTGGTCCAGCGGGTCGTGGGTGGAGCGTCTCACGACACCCGATGGTAGCGCCGCAGCCACGCAGAGCCGCCGTTGACCACACGGGTTCGCGGGCGGCGACCCGACGCTAGCGCTGGCCCAGCGCGTCGAGCAGGCGCTCGCCGACGATCTCGGGCACATGCACGGTGGCCTGGGCCTCAGCGTACGTGCCCGTGTCGCCGTGGTAGTCGGAGCCACCGGTGCGCAGCAGGCCGCGGGCGTCGGCGAAGGCACCCATGCGCTCGATGCGCTCGTCGTCCCAGTGGTGGTAGTGGACCTCGAGGCCGCGCAGTCCCCAGCGCATCAGCTCGTCGATGACAGCCGGCCCATCAGGTGCCCACGGTGCGTGCGCGAGTGAAGCGATACCGCCCGCGGCGCTGATGGCTTCGATGGCAGCCCGCGGACCGATCCCCTGCCGACGCACGTATGCCGGTCTGCCCGGGACCAGGTAGCGGGTGAAGGCGTCCTGGACATCCTCGGCATGACCGGCCGAGACGAGCGCTCGGGCTACGTGGGGTCGGCCGAGTGCGTCGATGCCACCATCGACCTCGGGTAGATGGTCGTCGACCGGTAGGCCCAGCTCGCGCAGCGACTGGAGCGTGCGCTCGAGTCGCACTTCTCGGGCCGAGCGCTGTTGTGCAAGGGTGGTCTCGAGCACGGCGTCGTCCGGGTCCACGCCGAGGCCGAGCAGATGGAGCTCGCCGATGTCCGCTTCGGTCCCGCCCGCGGCTTCCACCTCGGCATCGACCATGGTGTTGATCTCGACGCCCACGATGATGCTGGGTCCGCTGGTGCCGGGTGCGCCACGACCGGCGGCCAGCAGCTCCCGCGCGCCCGCGAGCGTGTCGTGGTCGGTGACCGCCACCAGGGTGGAGCCCCAGGCGCGCATCTGCTCGTACAGGTCCAGCGGCTCGAGCACGCCATCGGAGCGAGCGGTGTGGGTGTGCAGGTCGACCGTGTTGCGACGGAGCGTCGTCACATCTCGATGATGCGGCTGATGCGCTCGATGCTGTGAGCGGCGCCGCTGACAGGGTCGATGTCGATGAGCACGGCGTTGAAGAAGACCGGTCCCGAGCCGACCGCGAAGCGGGTGGGCAAGCCGTTGAGGAAGCGCGGCAGCACGGTCTCCGGCTCGAAGCCGATGACGCTGTCGAGCGGCCCGGTCATGCCCAGGTCGCTGACGTAGGCGGTGCCCCGTGCGAGCACGCGATGATCGGCGGTGGGCACGTGCGTGTGGGTGCCGACCACGGCGCTGACGCGTCCGTCGAGATGCAGCCCGAAGGCCGTCTTCTCACTGGTCAACTCGCAGTGGAAGTCCACCAGGCGCACCGGCGGCAGCGCGTCCGCGCCTCCGTCGAGCAGCTCGTCCATCTCGGTGAAGGGGTTGTCGATGGGGATCATGGTGCTGCGGCCCTGGGCGTTGACGACCGCTACCTCCGTGCCGTCCGCAGCATGGAAGGTGCCCCAGCCGTGACCGGGCACGCTGCCGTAGTTCAGTGGCCGCAGGATGCGCGGCTCGCCGTCGAGCTGGGGAATGAGCTCGCGCTTGTCCCAGATGTGGTTGCCGCTGGTGATGACGTCGGCGCCGGCGTCGAACAGCGCCTCCGCCGTCGACATGGTCAGGCCCATGCCGCCGGCCACGTTCTCGCCGTTCACGGTGACGAAGTCGATGCCGCGCTCCTCGCGCAGGCCGCGCAGCTCGCGCTCGAGGGCCTGCCGACCGGGCTTGCCGATCGCGTCGCCGATCATGAGCACCCGCAGTACGCCCGGCTCCGGCAGCAGCGGCATGGCCGGCAGCTGGTCGGCCGCGAGCGTGCGCTGCTTGTCGCGTCGGGTCATCGGTGGAGGTGGGCGCCTGCCCTGCTGCCGCGCTCGAGGCGACAACGTCACTTGGCGTACTCCACCGAGCGGGTCTCGCGGATCACGGTGACCTTGATCTGGCCCGGGTAGGTCAGCGTCTCTTCGATCTGGCGCACGATGTCGCGAGCGAGTCGCGTGGAGGCGAGGTCGTCGATCTGATCCGGCCGCACCAGGATGCGGACTTCGCGGCCGGCCTGTACCGCGAATGACTTCTCCACGCCGGGGAAGGCGTTGGCGATCTCCTGCAGGTCGGTCAGCCGCTTCATGTAGGTGTCCATCGTCTCGCCGCGTGCGCCCGGTCGCGAAGCGCTGATGGCGTCGGCGATCTGGACGATGGGCGCCTCCTGGCAGGTGTAGTCGACTTCCATGTGGTGAGCGGCGATGGCGTTGACGGCCTTGGGCGAGAGGTTGTGCCTGGCAGCGATCTCCGCGCCGATGGCAGCGTGCGGGCCCTCCACTTCGTGGTCGATGGCCTTGCCCATGTCGTGGAGCAGGCCACCCAGCTTGGCGACCTGGACATCCGCGCCCAGCTCGGCCGCGATGATGCCCGCGAGGAGCGAGGTCTCCTTGACGTGGTTGAGCACGCTCTGTCCGAAGCTGGTGCGGTACTTCAGCCGTCCGATGAGCGTCAGGATCTCCGCCGGCAGGCCGGGCACGCCGGTGTCGTAGGCGGCGGACTCGCCGGCCTCACGGATGACCACGTCGACCTCGGCCTGGGCCTTGTTGACGACATCCTCGATGCGACCAGGGTGGATCCGGCCGTCCTGGACCAGCTTGGTCAGGGCCAGCCGGGCGACCTCACGTCGGACCGGGTCGAAGCCGCTGAGCATCACCGAGTCCGGCGTGTCGTCGATGATCAGATCGACGCCGGTGGCCTGCTCGAGGGCGCGGATGTTGCGACCCTCGCGGCCGATGATGCGGCCCTTCATCTCGTCGGACGGGATGGGCACGACGGTGACCGTGGCCTCGGCGGTCTGATCGACCATCACGCGCTGGATGGCGGTGATGACGACGTCGCGGGCCTTGTCCTCCGCGCCTTCCTTGGCCGAGCGCTCGATGGCGCGCACGAGGCGCACGGAGTCCTTCTCGGCCTCTTCGCGGACCTGTTCGACGAGGGCCGACTTGGCCTCCTCGGCGGTCAGGCCGCTGACGCGCTCGAGGGCGGCGATCTGCTCGTTCTTGATGTTCGAGAGCTCCGCTCGCTGCTTGTCGAGCTCCTGCTCGCGGATAAGCAGCTTGCGGTCACGCTCCTCGAGCATGTCGGTGCGCTGGTCCAGCTGTTCGTCACGCTGCAACAGCCGGCGTTCGAGGTTCTGCAGGTCCACCCGCTTGGCGCGGCCTTCCTCATCGACCTCGCGCTGGATCCTGACCTGTTCCTCCTTGGCCTGGAGGATGAGCTCCTTCTGCTGGGCTCGCGCTTCGGCGACGATGCGCTCGGACTTCTCGTTGGCGGACTTGATGGACTGGTTGGCGACCACGCCTCGCGCGAAGAATCCGACAAGGAGCCCGCCGACCGCCGCCAATACGATGACGACCGCCAATACGACGGGTTCGTTCACTGTTCCCTCCCGTCCGACCGCGAAGCCGGAGGTGAATCAACGTCTCTGGGTACGCCACCGCGAGGTGGCTGAGCAGCGCTACTCCCTTTGGTGCCGCTCGACCTCAAGGGCCAAGGGCGAAGCCTAGCGGTGCGCGGACAAGAGCGTCAAACGGGCCTGATGCCTAGCCGGTGTCAGCCTGTGCGACGGTCGCTGCGACCTCGTGACAGACGTCCGGAGCAAAGCCGTTGCGGGCCAGGAGGGCGTAGGCCTTCTGGCGCCGTCGGCGTGGGTCTTCCTCTCTGCCGAGGGTGGAGGCGCGCCGCTCGAGCAGCCGCTGCGCGGCGACACGGTCCGGGTCGCCGGTCCCCTCCTCTGTATCGACAGCCGCTGCCACGAGCTGCGCGCGGTCCGCGAGCACTTCGGCGATGACTTCGTCCGGAACGCCCTTGCGATCGAGCTCCCGACGGAGCGCCATCGGCACCACGTGGACGGGCGCGATCACGGCTTTCGACCCAGGCCCGAGCGAAGGCGAGGTCATCGAGGTAGCCGATCTCGACGAGCCGCTCGATGACCTGCTCCACGATGGGCGGTGGATACCCCAGGTGGACCAGTCGCTTGCGAGTCTCCTCGACCGAACGTGAGCGCACGGCGAGGAACGCTGCGGCGGCCTCCATGACCGCATCGGGTTCGGTGACCGCCGCCCGGCGAGCACGCCGTGCCTCAGCTGCCTCGCGGCGTTCCTGTGGCGAGCGTGCTCGGTGGGCCATCTACTCGGCCTCGGTGATGCCCTCCACGGGGACGTCGATGTCAGCGACCTTCGCGCGGATCTGGGTCTCGAGCTGCTGGACGATGTCCTGGTTGGCGCGCAGGAACTCCTTGGACTGCTCGCGGCCCTGGCCGAGGCGGATGTCCCCATAGTTGAACCAGGCGCCTGACTTGGTGACGACGTCGCTGGCCACGCCGACGTCGAGGAGGCCGCCCTCGCGGGAGATGCCGGTGCCGTACATCACATCGAACTCGGCCACGCGGAACGGTGCCGCCACCTTGTTCTTCACGACCTTCACGCGAGCCCGGATGCCGATGGCCTCCTGGCCCTGCTTGATGGTCTCGATGCGGCGGATGTCGAGCCTGACGCTGGAATAGAACTTCAAGCGCGCGGCCGCCGGGCGTGGTCTCCGGGCTCCCGAACATCACGCCGATCTTCTCGCGCAGCTGGTTGGTGAAGATGAGGGCCGTGTTCGAGCGGCTGACCGCGCCGGTGAGCTTGCGCAGGGCCTGGCTCATCAGCCGGGCCTGGATGCCCACGAACGTGTCACCCATCTCGCCTTCGATCTCCGCCCGCGGCACGAGCGCGGCCACCGAGTCGACCACGACGGCGTCGACGCCACCAGAGCGGATGAGGGTCTCCGTGATCTCCAGCGCCTGCTCGCCGGTGTCCGGCTGGCTGACCAGGAGGTTGTCGACGTCCACGCCGCAGGCGCGGGCGTAGATGGGGTCGAGCGCGTGCTCGACATCGATGAAGGCGACGACACCACCGAGCTTCTGCGCCTCCGCCAACACGTGCTGGCAGACGGTCGTCTTGCCTGACGACTCGGGACCGAAGATCTCGGTGATGCGGCCACGCGGGATGCCGCCTACGCCGAGCGCAAGGTCAAGGGCGATCGAGCCCGTGGGGATGCTATCGACCTGCTGGTGCGCGTCCGAGCCGAGACGCATGATCGAGCCCTGCCCGAACTGCTTCTCGATCGACATGATGGCAGCGTCGACTGCCTGCTGGCGTTCGTTGCTCGAGCCGTCTCCGGCCCCGTTCTTACCGATCTTGCTGTTCCCGGTCGACCGACCGGCGCTGGTGACGGTCATGCCTGGTGTCCTCCATGGCTGTCACCCGAGAGCCGGTCCGGCGAGTGGCGCTACTCCGACCACTCCTCCTCGTCCTTGGGCTTCCGCTTGGGCTTGATGACCTCAACGGACGGCATCGGGGGCTGGGAGAGCGGCTCGAGCGTGGTGGCCTTTGCCTTCTTCGACTTCTTGGGCTTCTTCGATTCGCGGCGGGAGGGGACTTTTCCTGCCATGTTCCTCGCGCCTCCAACTGGTGCCGCCTAGTGTGGGCGGCGGGGTTTCACTCGGACTTCACGCTCCCTTCGTCGTCACTGTCAGCGCCGTTCGTGCCAGCTCTGCTGGCACGAAGCTCTCGCATCGATTCAGGGAACGTGCCGGTCCGGATCGCACTCCGGATCTTGGCCATGAAGTCTAGGGTGAAGGTCAGGTTGTGACAAGTTGCCAGGCGAAACCCGAGCATCTCGTCGGCGCGCATGAGATGCGCCAGATACGCTCGCGAGAAGGTGCGACAGAGCCGGCATGGACAGCCGTCCTGGACCGGGCGTGGATCGTCGAGGTGGCGGGCGTTGCGCATGTTCAATCGACCCTCCGGGACCCACAGCGTGGCGTTGCGGGCGACGCGTGCCGGTAGCACGGAGTCGAACATGTCCACGCCGGCATCGACCGCGTCGAGCAGGTCCAGCGGCGAGCCGAGACCCATGAGGTAGCGGGGGCGAGGATCGTCCTCGAGCAGTGGCACCACGACATCGAGTGCGGCCCGGCGCTGTGCCGGCGTCTCATCGCCGGCGAGCCCTCCGATGCAGAGCCCGTCGAACGGCAGCGCCGCGATGTCCTGCGTCGAGGCCTCGCGCAGGTCCGGCTCAAGGCCACCCTGGATGATGCCGAAGAGCGCCTGGTCCGCCCGGGTATGGGCCGCGAGGCAGCGCTCCGCCCAGCGCTGGGTGCGAGCCGTGGCCTGCTCCACCTCTGCGCGCGATGAGGAGCCGGGCGGCACCGGCTGGTCGAGGCAGACCGCGATGTCCGAGCCCAGCGCCTCCTGCACGTCGATAGCGTGCTCCGGCGTGTAGTCGATGAGGGCGCCATCGAGATGCGAGCGGAAGCGAACGCCTGCTTCGGTGATCTTGCGCAGGTCGCCGAGGCTGACGACCTGGAACCCGCCCGAGTCGGTGAGGATGGGCCGATCCCAGGCCATGAAGTGGTGCAGCCCGCCGAGGTCGCGGATACGTTCGTGGCCTGGTCGCAGCGAGAGGTGATAGGTGTTCGAGAGGATGATCTGGGCGCCGACCTCGCGCAGGTCATCGGGGTCGAGGGTCTTGACCGTGGCGTTGGTGCCCACGGGCATGAAGATGGGCGTCTCCACGACACCATGGGGCGTCTGCAGGCGCCCGGCGCGCGCTCGGGTGCCCTCCCCCGTCGCTCGTGCGATGACCTCGAAGGAGATGGGCGAGGTCCGTCGCTCCGTCACCGTCACTGGGTGATCTGGGCGCGACGCGCGGCGACCGCGGCGATGGCCAGCGCGAGCACGAGGTAGCCCACCGACCAGAGCACGGCCTGGTCCGGGTCGAGCGTCGCCACGGAGCCGAAGCCGCCGCTCATCGAGCTCGTCAGTGGTGGCGATGACAGCACCCGAGACGCTGAAGGGGAAGTACATGAGCGCGTCGCGCAGGATGGGCACGAGTACCAGGAACAGCTCGGCGAAGTAGAGGGCCAGTCCCGCGCCGATGCCCGCGAGCTGGCTCTTGAAGAGCATGGCGATGGCGAAGCCGATGGCTGCCGCCTGGGACACGCCCAGCCAGGTGCGGGCCAGCAGCTCCGGCAGGGTCCGCAGCGTGTCCGGGTCCGTGGCACCGTCGCTGCCCACCCCGGCCATGTCGGCGGCCACGATGGCGGCGCCGGCGCCCAGCGTGAAGGTCACCAGCACGCCGACCGCAAGCACCAGCGCGATGGCCGCGAAGGTGACCAGCGTGTAGCGAACGCGGCTCTCACCGCGGGCGATGACGGCGCGGATGGTGCCCCAGCCCCAGTCGGCACCGATGATGGCGGCTCCGTAGGCCACAGCCAGCAGACCACCGAACCCGAGGATGACCCCGACGACCATGGTGTAGGCCGTGGGGAACGCCAGCAGGAGCCGGACCTGCAGCTCCTCACCGGCCGAGTCGAGCTGGCCGGCGGAGGCGCCGAGCGCGAGGAAGATGAGCACGATGAGGCCTGACAGGATGGCGAAGACGACCCACGTGGCCGGGCGTCGCACGAGCTTCAGCGAGCGACATGCGCAGCAGGGCCATCAGCCGCGCTCCCCCCAGCCGGTCGTGGCCGGCGCCGAGGGCGAAGGTGCCGTCGCGGTGAGCGAGAGGAAGATCGACTCGAGATCGCTGCCAGACTCGATGGCGCTGGCGTAGACCCCGGCGGCCACCAGCGCGCGATTGACGTCAGCCGCGCGGGTGGGGTGGATGCGGATGTCGATCCAGCTGAGCCCCGGCGTCTCAGCCGGCCGCGGGGCCGCCGGTGCGCCGAGCGCCCCGAGCGCGCCCATGGCTGCCGCCAGCTCAGCCTCTGCCACCCGAACCTTGACGTGGCCACCCTCGTTGAGCAGTTCGCCGAGGCTACCCTCGCGGATGAGTCGCCCGCCGTTGACGATGCCCACCACGTCTGCCAGCTGCTGCACCTCCGGGAGGATGTGGCTGGAGATGAAGACGGTCTTGCCCTGGCGCGTGAGGTGGCGCAGTGTCTCGCGCATGGCCACGATGCCACCGGGATCGAGCCCATTGGCCGGTTCATCGAGCAGCAGCAGCCGAGGGTCCGAGAGCAGGGCGGCGGCGATGCCGAGGCGCTGTTTCATGCCCAGCGAGTAGCGGCCGGCCTTGTCGCGTCCGCGCTCGGCGAGGCCGACCAGCGCCAGCACCTCGTCGACGCGTGCGTCCGGGACCCGGGCGCCGGACGCAGCCAGCGCCCGCAGGTTGTCACGGCCCGAGAGGTAGTCGTAGAAGACCGGCGATTCGACCAGGGCGCCGACGTCGTGAAGCCGCTCGCGCTGGCGCCAGTCGTACGGCTGGCCGAGGAGCTCGATCCGGCCGGCGTCCGGGCGGATCAGCCCGACCAGCAGGCGCATGAGCGTGGTCTTGCCCGCGCCGTTGGGCCCCAGGAAGCCATAGACCACGCCCTGCGGCACTGCCAGGTCCAGTCCCTGGAGTGCCGGTCGGGAGCCATATCGCTTGACCAGACCCTGGGTGCGCAGGGCGAAGCCCGTGCCCGGCGGCGACGTGGTGGCCACGGTCACGCCTGCGACTCCGCCTCTGTGCGCCCTTCGCTGGTGACGCCGTCCCAGAGGCCCGGATCCTCGCGCTCGGCGCGTCGCGGCTGCGGGACCTCGTAGCCCAGCTGGCGCAGGTGGTCACGGGCGAGCTCGGTCGCGACACGCCCCTGCGGTGTGCGGTCGAGGAAGCCGAGCTGCAGCAGGTACGGCTCGTAGACGTCCTCGACCGTCTCCACGGACTCGCCGATGACCGCCGCGATGGCCGCTCCACCGACCGGGCCGGAGCCGAACTTCTGGATGATCGCCGCCAGCAACCGGCGGTCGGTGGTGTCGAGGCCGATATCGTCGATGTCCAGCGCTTCCATGGCCGCCGAAGCCTGCGCCCTGGTGATGCGGCCATCGCCCTTGACCTCGGCATGGTCTCGCGTGCGGCGCAGCAGACGGTTGACGACACGCGGGGTGCCGCGGCCGCGCAAGGCCAGCATCTGCACGGCGACATCATCGACCTCCACGTCGAGGATGCTCGCCGAACGGCGCACGATCTCCGCCAGTTCCTCGGTGCTGTAGTAGTCGAGGCGATAGACCGCACCGAAGCGGTCCCGCAGCGGGGCACCGATGCGTCCGGCCCGGGTGGTGGCGCCGACGACCGTGAAGGGTTTGAGCGAGAGTCGCAGCGAGCGTGCGCTGGGCCCACGCCCGATCATCACGTCGATGGCGAAGTCCTCCATGGCCGGGTAGAGGATCTCTTCGACCGAATGGTTGAGCCGATGGATCTCATCGATGAAGAGCACGTCACGCTCGTCGATGTTGGTGAGGATGGCGGCGAGGTCACCCGGCCGCTCGATGGCGGGGCCGCTGGTGGTGTGGATGTTGACACCCAGCTCACGCGCGACGATGTTGGCGAGCGTGGTCTTGCCCAGACCGGGCGGACCGTAGAGCAGGATGTGGTCCGCGGCCTCCTCACGCTTGTTGGCGGCCTCCAACAGGATGGACAGGTTGTCCTTGACCTGCGTCTGGCCGATGTATTCCTCGAGCTGGCGCGGCCGCAGTGACGACTCGACGGTGTTCTCGTCGAGTGGCTCTACCTCAGGCGAGACCAGCCGCGCGTCATCATCCATCGCGTTCGAGTCTAGCAGAGAACCGCCCGGAATAGAACGGCCGTTCTACGGCCACCAGCCGGCGAGCGATCACTGGCGCAAGGCCTGCAGGGCCTCCTTCACGCGCTCCTCGAGCGAAGCCTCGGGCGGCAGGCTCGGACACCGCGGTGCGGGCTGCCTCGCGCCCTTCTCGAGAGCTGTACCCGAGCGCCTCGAGGGCGGCCACGACCTCCGTCTCGCCGCCACCATCGCTGGTCGCCGCGGCACCCGCAGCGTCGACCTTCTCCTTGAGCTCGAGCACGATACGCCCGGCCAGGCGCTTGCCCACACCCGAGACCGCCGTCAGCACCGCGTCATCACCTTGCAGGATGGCCAGCTGCAGATCGGGCACCGGCCGCGAGCTGACGATGGCCAGGCCGACCTTGGGGCCGACGCCCGAGACGGTGGTGATGAGCTCGAAGAAGGCCAGCTCCTCGGTCGTCCTGAAGCCGTAGAGCGCCTGCGCATCCTCGCGCACCAGGTGGTGGGTGTGGAGCTTCAGGCGCCCGCCCGGAGACAGTCCCGCGAGGGTCGCGGGGCCGAGGTGGATCCGGTAGCCCACGCCGCCGACCTCGAGCACCACATCGGTACCGCTGACCTGTGCCACCACGCCATCGAGCGAGGCGATCATGCGAGGGCAGCCTTGTCCGGGGTGACCGCGTGCGCGGTGCAGACCGCGACCGCGAGCGCGTCGGCCGCATCGTCGGGCGTGGGGATCTGCTCCATCGAGAGCACGAGCTGGACCATGCGCTGGACCTGGTCCTTGGGGGCTCGCCCGTAGCCGGTGACGGCGAGCTTGACCTCATGGGGCCCGTATTCCAGCACCGGCAAGCCGTGCTGCGCGGCCACCAGCAGGACCACGCCGCGCGCCTGGCCCACGGCCATGGCGGTCTGGACGTTCTTGTTGAAGAAGAGCCGCTCCACCCCCACGGCCTCGGGACGATAGGTCCGGATGAGGTCGTCGATGCCTTCGTGGATGATCAGCAGCCGCTGGGAGAGCGGACGGTCGTTGATGGTCTCGAGGCAGCCGTAGTCGAGCATGGTCAGTGCGCTGCCCCGTCGCTCCACGAGGCCGTATCCAAGGCGAGCGGTGCCGGGGTCGATCCCCAGCACGATCACGAGCCGGCAGCCTCCGCGAGGATCTCGTCGGGCAGGTCGAAGTTGGCGGTCACGCGCTGGACGTCATCGCTGTCCTCGAGGGCTTCGATGAGTTTCAGGTTGGAGCGGGCCTTGTCGAGCTCGACCTCGATGGGAGTCGTGGCCACCATCGTCAATTCCGCCGATTCGATCTTGATCCCAGCTGCCTCGAGCGCGGTCTGCACGTCGGCCAGCTCGCCGGGCTCGGTGGAGATCTCGATGGGGTCGGACTCGGTATCGACATCGGTGGCGCCGGCGTCGATGGCTGCGAGCGCGACATCGTCTGGGTCGCCCGAGCCACCCTCGACGCTGATCAGGCCGCGCTGCTCGAACTGCCAGGCCACGCTGCCCTGCCCTGCCAGCTGTCCGCCGGCCTTGGAGAAGATGGAGCGGACCTCGGCGGCGGTACGGTTCCTGTTGTCGGTCGCCGTCTCGACGATGATGGCCACCCCGCCGGGCCCGTAGCCCTCGTAGACGATCTCCTCGAACTCATCGGCCTTGTCACCGCCGGTGGCTCGATCGATGGCGCGCTTGATGTTGTCGAGCGGCATGTTGGCCACACGAGCCTTGTCGACCGCGAGCCTCAGACGATAGTTGGCTTCGGGATCTCCGCCTCCTGCGCGGGCCGCGATGCTGATCTCTTTTCCGAGCTTGGTGAACAACGCACCACGCTTGGCATCGTTGGCGCCTTTCTGGCGCTTGATCGTTGACCACTTGGAATGTCCGGACATGGTCAAGGATTCTATATGATGGGCGGCACGAAACCGACTCGGTCGGCCTGAGGGACGAAGCCCGCTCAAATCGCCTTTGCCGACCCCACTTGCTGCTTGGAGGTCTGCGCGTGCCGCACGTCGATATCTCACGACTCCGCAACGTGGTTCTTGCCGGACACGCAGGGTCCGGCAAGACCACCATCGCCGAGCACCTGCTCCACAAGGCCGGCGTCATCAACCGCATGGGCAGTGTCAACGACGGCACCGCTTCGCTCGATTTCGAGCCAGAGGAGCAGAAGCGGCAGCTGTCGCTCTCGCTCGCGGCCAACACCTTCGATCGGGACGGCAACCACGTCACGCTCATCGATACACCAGGCTATGCGGACTTCGTGGGGGAGGTCATCAGCGGTTTCGCGGCGGCTGATGGCGCGCTTATCACCATCGATGCCTCCGGCGGCGTGGAGGCCGGCACCGAGACGGCCGTGCGCCTGTCGCGCTCGACCCACACCCCGGCCATCTTCGTGATCACCCGTTGCGAGCGGGAGAACGCCGATCCGACGGCCGCCCTCGATGCCCTGCGCGCAGAGTTCGGCACCAAGATCGCGCCCATCCAGATCGCCATCGGCAAGGGTGAGACGTTCTCTGGCTACGTGGACCTCGTCCATGGCAAGGCCTATCGCTACGAGGGTGGGGAGCGCGAGGAAGTGCCGGTCCCCGAGGACATGGTCGACGAGGTCGCCACTCGCCGCGAACAGCTGCTCGAGGCCGCCGCTGACGCCGATGACGCAGTGCTCATGAAGTTCCTCGAGGGCGAGCCGGTCAGCGACGAGGAGCTGGAGCTGTGCCTGCACAAGGGCGTCAAGGACTCCGTGCTCGCGCCGGTGATGGTCACCTCGGCCAACCAGGACGTGGGCATGAGCGCCATGCTCGACGCGATCATCCGCTACCTGCCCACGCCGCTCGAGGAGCCGCCCGTGGTCGCGACCGACGACCGCGGTGACGTGGTCGAGGTCAGTCCTGACCCGGACGGCCCGCTCCTGGCGCAAGTGTTCAAGACCACCGCTGACCCCTTCGTCGGTCGCCTCACCTATTTCCGCGTGTGGTCCGGCCGCATCAAGGCCCATGACACCGTCTGGAATGCCGAGAAGGGCGAGGACGAGCGCATCGCCCAGGTCTTCTACATCAAGGGCGCCGAGCAGGAGTCCGTCGACGAGGTCCGTGCCGGCGAGATCGGCGCCGTGGCCAAGCTGGCCCACACCGTCACCGGGGACACGCTCTCCCGCAAGGAGACGCCGCTGACGATGGCGCCCATCGAGTATCCCGAGCCGACCTTGCCGGTGGCTGTCGAGCCCGCCAGCAAGGCTGACCTCGACAAGCTTTCAGGTGCGCTCGCAAAGCTGCAGGAAGAAGACCCTACGCTGAAGGTCGAACGCAGCGCCGAGACCGGCGAGCAGCTGATGTGGGCCCAGGGCGAGAACCAGATCCAGGTCGCGGGCGAGCGCCTCACGCGCAAGTTCGGCACCACCATCGTGACCTCCTCGCCACGAGTGCCCTACCGCGAGACGATCCGTGGCACCGCCAGGGTCGAGGGCCGGCATAAGAAGCAGACCGGCGGTCGTGGCCAGTTCGGCCATGTCTGGCTGGAGATCAGCCCCAACCCCGGGGGCGGCGTCGAGTTCGAGACCAAGGTCGTCGGCGGCGTCGTGCCCAAGCAGTTCTTCCCCGGCGTGGAGAAGGGCGTGCGCGCCGTCGCCGAAAAGGGTCCCACGGCGGGCTACCCGGTCATCGACTTCAAGGCCACCCTCTATGACGGCTCGTTCCATACCGTCGATTCCGACGAGCTCAGCTTCCGGCTGGCCGGTTCCGCGGCGACCCGCAAGGGCATCGCGGAAGCCAAGCCGATCCTGCTCGAGCCGATCATGGAGGTCCAGGTCCGCGTCCCCGAGCAGTACATGGGTGATGTCAACCGCGACCTCAATACCCGTCGTGGTCGGCTCCTGGGCATGGACGCGGCCGACGGTCAGCAGATCCTCTCGGCGCATGTGCCGCAAGCGGAGCTGTTCACCTACGCCACCGAGCTGCGTTCCATCACCGGCGGCCGCGGCACCTTCAGCGCCAAGCTGGCGCAGTACGAGGAGGTGCCCTCGCACGTTGCCCAGAAGGTCATCGAGGAGCACCAGGCCGAGGAGGAAGAGGGCTAGGGAGCCTAGGGTTCGATCTCGAACTCGAGCTCGTGGCGGATCGGGATGTCGTCGTAGCCGGTCTCGGCGATGCTCGGCTTCAGGCGCGCACGCGCCTCGGTGATGCTGTCGTGCCTCAGGCTGGTCAGGTCCATGCCCCACTTCTGGTAGAACGCGATGGCCGGCACGTTGTCGTTGGTGGTGACCAGCCACAGCCGCTTGCAGGCGGCTGACTTGGCACGAGCACGGATCTCGTCCATCAGGGCCGTGGCGATGCCCAGGCGCTCCTGGTAGGCCTCCATGGCGACGATCTCGCAGTCTTCGCCGCGGATGACGTAGGTGGCGACCCCGATGATCTGGTCATCGTCGTAGGCACCCAGCAGGGTGCCCTCGACGGGGTCGATGGCCTCCCCTCTTCGCACCACCGTCTCGCCCCAGGTGGAGCGGACACGGCGCGCCAGTCGCTTGGCCTCCTCGGCACCGACGGCGCCACGAACCTCGAAGCTGCGGCTATCGTCCATCTCCGTCCTCCTGCCCTGCGCCAGCTGACGTCGAGTTCCTCGCTCGACGTGTCGCCGCCATATCGTGTCGCTTCCGGGCGGTCGGTCAAGGGCCGTCCGGCTCCGCGGGATCGTCGCACGGAGGATCGGGTCTGGACGAGTCGACGCTCCTCGATCGCTTCGCGGTGTTGCCAGCCTGGCGCCTCCGCGGGCCGATGGACCCGGCGAGGATCAGGCCACGGCACGGTCGAAGGCGTGCCAGCCGTCGATCTCGGCTGATCTGGAGTCGACGCCGGGAGCACGCGATACGCGGTGACCTAGTGGACAGGCGACCCCTGGCCCAAGGCTTCCTCGGCCTCCTGCGCCGACGTCTCCACCGGTACCGATACCCACTCGGAGCCCCCGGTCGGTGTCGCTCGTGCCTTGCGACGGCGACGGACCAGGGCAGCGACCGCAACCGCGACGCCCGCTGTCACCGTGACCACGGCAGCGGCGATGAGCAGTGTGCTATCGAGGCTCCTGCCCGTCAGTGGCGCATCGGTCTTGGCAGTCGTCGGCGGCAGGTTCGCGGCCGACGATGCCAGTTCCTCGATCAGTGCGGCCTCGATCAACTCTTGCACCGGGATGCCGATGGTCGTCGCGGCAGACTCCTGTGCTCGCCGTCGCCACCTCGCCACCACCCGGTGCACCATGGGCCTGACCAACGTCACCAGCAGCACGGCATTGACGATCCCTCGCATCGATCTCACCAGCGCACCTCCTTGAGACGACAGCCTGAAGTGTCGCGTCCGTACCGGCAAGAGCCGGAGGTCATCGGGCGCCGACCAGGCGGTGACGACCCGCTTCGCTCAGGACGAGCCCAGCGACTCACATGCGCCGAAGCCGACCTCGCGGATCTCGAGGGGCAAGGGCCCGGACCTCATGATCGTGATCAGGTTGGTGGCCTGCTCGATGGTGAAGTCAGTGCTGATCTGGGCTTGTCCGTCGAAGCGCGCGGCCCTGATCATGGGTGCCGACTCGACGATGCCGTCGAGGACGATGGCGAACTGCTCACCCATGTGGTCGGCGGCGTATTCGTCGAGGAGGCGTGCGCCCGTGTCCTGGAGCTCGAGATCGACGATGATCGCTGAGGTGGACTGGTCCTGCTCGATGCGGGCTGCCGCGATCTCGGTGCCATCGAAGATCGGTTCGACGTCGAGCATGCACGCAGGCAGTGGAGCACCTTGGAGGACCTCGGATGCACAAGCGGGTGGGACCGGGCCTCGGTGAGCACGATGAGGTCCACGAGCGCGAGGATGCCACCCGGGATGAGCGGCTGCCATCGCTGTAGACACCAGGAGGAGAATCGTCCCAGCGGGAGGCCGTGAAGTCCGACTCACGTACGTTGGCCGCCTGAGTCGCTCCGAGCCACTGGCGAACCCGGCCCGCGGATGTGAAGAGACGAACCCTGTGCTGACGCTGCGGCTATCGCTGATCGAGGTCGTGGCGTTGGCGTCGGTCGCGCGACGACGGCATGCCAGGCGCGCGGCGGGTCGGGTCACCTCGGGATGAGCCATCGCAGGCTGGTCACCGGGATCCTCGTCGGGGCCATCGCCGTGGTCGCTGCCGGCTATCTCGGCGCTGTCGTCATCGTCTACGACACCATGTCCCGGGTCGACACCGACTGTGGTGGTCGCTTCTCGGGCAACACGCCAGCGGCCTGGTCGACGGAGGGCGCCTCGGCGCAGTCCGCGGCGCCGGCGTTCGACCCGAACCCGCTCTTCGTGGCCGAGTATCGCGACGTTCGTTTCCCGAGTCGTGACCTGGGCATCGAGCTTCATGGGTGGTGGCTGCCGACGCAAGATGGCTTCGAGGCACCGACCGTCGTCGCCATCCACGGGCGCGGCTCCTGCGTCCGTGACCCGGAGATCTTGGCGCCGGCCGGGATGCTCCACCGTCATGGCTACGGCGTGCTGCTGGTCGACCTCCGCGACCACGGGGCGTCGACGGTCGAGGACGGCCGATACGCTGGCGGGACCGAGGAGTATCGCGATGTGCAGGGCGCTGTCGACTGGCTCGTGGGGCAGGGTGCCGAGCCCGGCCGCATCGGCGTCCTCGGGACCTCGATGGGTGCTGCAACGGCCGTCATCGCTGCCGGCCAGGACAGCCGCATCGCGGCCGTGTGGGAGGACACGAGCTACGCGGACATCGAGACTCGTGTCTCAGAGGAGCTCGAACAGGAGGGCTACCCGACACTGTTGGCGCCGGCGATCCACTCGTGGCCCGCATCATCTCCGGTGATGACTTCGACTCCCATACGATCCTCGGCGAGCTCTCCAACCTGAGCGGCCGCGACCTGTTCATCACGCATGGTGCGCTGGACGAGGCGACGTTCGTTTCGCACGCAGGGACCATCGCCGAGGCCGCGAGAGCAGCTGGCGTCCGAACGGACCAGTGGATCGTGGACGACGCTGGCCACGTCGAGGCCATGTGGCGCCATCCCGAGGAGTACGAGTCACGGCTCGTCAGGTTCTTCGAGTCCGCTCTCCCTTCGTAGGCCACCGGTGCACCGCCTGCACCCTCCGTCGTCGGTCGTGCCTCGAAGGACTCGGTGGTCGGCAAGACCACCGAGATCGCTCGGCTGCACGAGTGGGCCGATGCTCGAGCTCGCCCCCCGAGACGTCGGTCGACCACGCCTGGGAGAGCGGCGACCTCAGAAACCCAGGGCGAACGCCTGCGTCGGCAGTCCCGATGCGGTACTTGGTGTGGCCGCTGCCAAGAGCAGGAAGACGATGATCACCACGATCGCGACGATCGCCAGGGCGAGCACCCTGAAGCGGCGCGACCGTCCGCGCTTGTGGGGCACTGCTCGCGATTGGTCGTCGAGAAGGTTTGACGGCACCGGATACATGCCATACGGGCCCATGAATGCACCGGCATTGCGGGTGGCGATCGGACGGCCATCCTCGTCTCGCTCGACCATCACGTGCTCAAGCCTGGAGCCACCGCGGTCGCTGGGTCAAGAGCCGGACGGCTCGGTGGCGAGGTGGAGTGCGACCCGGTGCGATCACTCGAGCCTACGGGATGTCCGTGGCCCACGCCCTCCCGCCGTAGACGCCGGCGAGACAATACCCAGTAGCGGGAGGCTTTGACGCGTGGCCCATGCCCTGGCCGCCTGGATCGCGCCGAGCCACTGGCGAACCCGACCCGCACACGAACACCTTGGAGGTGCGAGATGCGTGCGATGCGACTGTCCCTCGCTGGGATGGTCACCCTCAGTCTGTTCGCGAGCATGTCGCTGGGAGTGGTGGCGGCGCAGGCGGACGAGCAGGAACCACCCATCGCCACGTATGTCACCGGGGTCGCGATTCCCGACCCAGAGAGTGGCAGTTACGTCTCCCAACCAGAGGGCGCCAGTCACTCGGAGCTGGAGATGGACTGGAGCGACCCACGCCTGCCATCGCGCATGCTCGTCCGGTTCAACGTCGAGGGGGTGCAGGGTATCCACCCCGATGGCTCTGGCGTGACTGTACGGATAGCCTGGGCAGTGAGGCTGGAGGGGCCTGAGGGCAGTTGGTCCGGGACCGGTCACGAACTTGCCTGGACGTTGGTTCCCGAGTCGGGCGAGGGGTCTCGGGATGCGTGGACCCAGTTGCTGGTGCTTGTCGGCGAGGGCGAGTACGAGGGACTCTCGGCCACGCTTGCGGGTACCGGCGATCGAGTGACGCCCGCCTTCGAGGGCTTCATCTTCGAAGACGTCCTGACGATGCCCGACCCCATCGAACCGACGAGCGAGTAGTACCGCCGCGTCGCCTCAGCCGCCTCCGCGATAGCCATGGCCGCGACGACCAGACCGAACCCGCTATCCAGTGGCGAATCGGCCGCCCGAGAACGGGTGGACGACACTGGGGACGACCGTACTGTCGGGGCCGGATGGCACCTGGGTCGGCACCGTGGGCTCCATCCCCGATGGCACGCTGTCCACCCTGCCTGCATGGAGCGTCATGGAGGGCATCGGGGCATACGAGGGCTGGACCTACTGGCTTCACACCCCCGACCAGAGCGATCCATCTGCCGTGGCATCGGGTGTCATCTATGAGGGTCCGCCACCACCCTGGGCCGAGTCGCTGCCATTCGCCCCGGCCGAGTGAGCGCCCTGGGTCCTGCGGCTGACCTCGGCGCCTTGGTCATCGGGTCAAGGGCCGGACGGGCCCAGCAGCGATCCTGCGCGACATCACGACCGATCTCGAGACTGTCGTCCTGACCGGCGAAGGTGCCTATGACGGGCCCAGCGCGTCCCTGGTCGCTGACTGGTCTCCGGAAACCGGCGCTGACATGCCGGGCGCCATCTTCAGCGGCGAGATGCCGCCCCTCCCGGAGGAGGTCCCGGCAGTCGAGTAGCGCCATTGGCCCCACCACCCAGCCTCGGCGGTAGCCCTGACGGCGACGACCAGACAGGACCCGCTATCCGCGGCACCATGAGAGGCGGTCGTGGTGGCGATGGACGTCCGCGAGAGTATCAGCGGTAGCGGTAGGCGTCGACGCGCGGCCTGCGCCCTGGCCGCGCTGGACCGCGCCGAGCCACTGACGAACCCGGCCTGCAACAGAAGAGGGGATGAGCATGCGTACGGTGCGGTTGGTCCGTGCGGGGGTACTCGTGCTGGCGACGCTCGGTGCAGTTGCCGTCTCGACTGTCGCTCAGCCAGAGCTCATCACGCCGGTGACCGGTGAGCGACTTGGCGTCGAGGCACCGTCTGATGCCGGGCCGGTCGAGGCAGACGGCTACACCCGCCACCCAGAACTCGTGGCCACGTTCTCGTGGAGCGACCCCCGGCTGCTGACGACGATGCGAACAGCCATGACCTCCATCGCCGACCACATCTTCGCGGCCGAGGTCCTGCTGGAAGGCCCGGATGGGACGCGGCGTGGCGAGTGGCGGGGCTTCATCGACGGGGAACAAGGGGTGAACGGCATCCTCTGGCTGACCGGTGATGCCGCCTACGACGGCCTCGTCGCGGTGCTGCATGGGAACGACGACCGGTGCCGGGGCTGCATGGACTATGACGGCATCATCGTCGCAGGTGCGCTGCCGCCGTTGCCTGACCGACCGGAGCCAGCCGCCGAATAGCTCGATCACGCGCGTCGGTCAGCGGGTCAAGGGCCGGACGGCCCGGTGGTGTCCTGGCGGCGACGACGAGACGAAGCCCGCCATCCATGGCGACCTGCTACGCGTCGGCGAAGCGTGGCAAGGCTCCGGGCCGATGTAGAGTGCCGCGATGACCGCTCGTTTCGTACCCGATCTGTTCGTCGTCCCCACGCACTTCGAGGGCGATGGCTTCCACCTCGAGCCCCTCGGGCCAGAGCACAACGAACGCGACTACGCGGCCTGGATGTCGAGCATCGACCACATCCGGTCCACACCCGGCCTTGAGGACTGGGACTGGCCCACACCGATGAGCTTGGAGCAGAACCTGGGGGACCTCGAGAGCCACGCGCGCGACTTCCGCGAGCGCACCGGCTTCACCTACTCGATCCTCGACGGGGACGAGGTCATCGGCTGCATCTACATCTACCCGTCGCCCGCAGAGCACGATGAAGCGAAGGTGCGTTCCTGGGTGCGCGCGAGTCGGGCGGACATGGATGCCCGGGTCTGGCGATCGCTGTCAGCCTGGCTGGCCAGCGAGTGGCCGTTCGAGCGCGTGGACTACGCGGCACGTGACTGAGGGTTGCGCACGTGCGGGTCCGGTATGCGGACATATCGAGCGACCCCGGCTCGGTGCGGCCTGACCAGCGCGGCAGTCCCAACGGCATTCGCCTGCTCCCGCGCTCCGCGCGCTACATGGCCGGAGATCAGGGAGGTCGACGATGCGAACGCTTCAGGTCTGGATCATCGCGCACCGGAGGCGTCTTCGACTTCCATGGTCGTATCGTGCCGGGCAACATGCAGGCGGGCGTACCCGACTTCGCGGGAGTCATCAGGACGGGCGACCACACAGAGTTGGACTCGTAGCTCCTCGCCGACCCCGCTCAGCGGTTCAACACCGGACGGCCTGGCGGCGTGCGTAGCCATGGCGGCGACGATCAGACATGGCCCGCTATCCGTGGCGGTTCTCGAGAGTGGCTGCGGAGCCGGTGGACGCCCGCGAGAGAATCATGGAGAGCGGGAGGCTTCGACACGCAGCCCCAGCACTGGCCGCCTGGACCGCGTCGAGCCAGCGGCGATCCCGACCCACCGAGAACTTGGGGAACCACGATGGGTACGACGCGGATGACCACGGGCTGCGCTGCATCCCTGGCGCTCTTGCTGGCACTGGCTGCCCCGGCGGCGGCGCAGTCAGCGGAGTGGGCGCTGGGGAGGATCGGGACGTGGAGCGACAGGCTGAGATGGGACCTCGGACCTCGGACGGTGCCGGGGTCGAGGCGCGTGCCGGGTCGGGTCGCATCATCGCCTCCATCGCGCTGTCGGCGGGACTCTGCTTCGTCCTCGGCCTGATGCTGGGAGCGGCGTGGGTGGACATGATCCAGCAGTTCTACCAGCCGCCATTCGATGACCCCGTTTGCTGGGGCTGCTACCGCCTCATAAGCACCGAGACCGTCTACCTCCATCTCGGCTGCATCCTCATCGCCGTGGTCCCGGCGGCGATCATCGGCCACTCGCCTTCCCCTTGGCGTCGCTTGGGCCTGGCCGGCCTCACCGGGGCCATCGCGGGCGCAGCCTTCGTCGGATTCGTGTCCAGCACAGGAATAGGAGGCCGACTCGGCTCCCCGAGGGCGACGTCCCCTTCGGTGTCGTCGGGGCGCTCCTAACGGTCTCGATCGGAGCCGCATTCGGCTATGAGGTCGGAAGCCTCGCGCGACGGCGTGGCCAGCCGCCTCGCCCACCGATCCGCGAACTCGTGGTCCTGGTCGGCCTGGGGATACTCGTGCTGCTCGCCGCCGTGCTCGTGCTCCTCGTCCTAGTCGATGCGATCGTGTTGCGGGAGGCCTAGCGGCTCCGGCGGCCATCGCGCCGCCCCGGCTGCCTGCGGCATGGCGGCCACGACCAGACATAACCCGCTATTCATGGCGGTTCTGCAGTAGCTGCTGGACACTCGCGAGAGAATCATAGGCAGCGGGAGGCATTGAGACGCGGCCCGTGTACGTTGGCCGCCTGGACCGCGCCGAGCCACTGGCGAACCCGGCTCGCAGCAGCTATCTCAGGGGAGGCACGACATGAGAGCGCTACGATCGGGCGCGGTCCTCAGTTTTGCGCTCGCGGTGATGTTGGCACCGTCAGTCACAGCTGAGAATCCTGTATACGATGTCGACGAGCTTGGCCCGATGCAGGCGATCACAGGGTCGGTGATTCTCGAAACGCCACGGTCGCTCGGCGTATTCAGCGCAAGCGAGGGCATCCACCACCATCGCGACGTGCCTATCACCGGCGCGCCCATCGTGATGAACGACCCGCGCCTCAGCGGTAATCTCGAGTCGACATGGAACTGGGACATCGACTCGTCAGGAACGATACCCGTACCGGCGTGGGGCACGATGCGTATCGAGGTCCCCGCTGTGAACACTGTCCGGCCTAGCGGCGACGGGTCCGCTAGCGTCGAGGTCGGCTTGGCTGAAGGGGCTTGGAGCGGCGACTTCACCGGCATCAGACGCGCCGACGGCGAACCCTTCGCGGTCCGTGCGTTCCTCCTTGGCGAGGGTGCCTATGCCGGCCTCTGCGCCGTCCTGGACATCGAGGCAGGCGAACGTGGCTGGTTGGCCGATGGCGTCATCCACCGAGTGCCGATGGCTGGCTGACGCGCGAGACCGATCGGAGACACCAGGCATGGGGCCGGGCGACCGGCCCCATCTGCGCGTGTATGGGTCGGTGGCCGCTGACAGCGCGCCCCGCCAGCGGCGACGACCAGACATAACCCGCTATCCATGGCGATCCCGGAGAGTGGCTGCGGAGCCGGTGGACGCCCGCGGGACAATGACACGTATCGGGAGGCTCTGACGCGCGGTCCCAGCACTGGCCGCCTGGACCGCGCCGAGCCACTGGCGGTACCGGCCCGCTGGCGCATGGAAGGGGGGCTGGTGTGTGCGTGACGGAACCCTCGCCCCTAACCTACGCAGCCGCCATCTCCAGGATCGCATGACGCGCTCCGGCCTGGTCGCGGGCTTGGTCCTGGCCGCGATGGCCCTGCTGGCCTGCGCCCAGTCGGCGTCGGTGCTCCATGACGGTCGTGTGCTCTTGGTGGGTGGTGGGACGGCGGCCATCTTCGACCCCGCCAGCGATATGATCGCGGCCACGGGAGCGCCGGCGGTCGTGCGCAATGCCGAGACCGCCACTGTGCTGAGCGATGGACGTGTGCTGCTCACTGGTGGCCACGGCGCCGGCAGCGACGAGATCCTCGCCAGCTCGGAGCTCTACGATCCCGAGACGGGACGCTTCAGCGGCTCGGGCAGCATGGCGACCCCTCGCTACCTGCACAGCGCGACGCTCCTCGGCGACGGACGCGTCCTCGTGGCGGGAGGCTCGCCGACCGCCGGCCTGTTCAGCGACCGCGAGGTCACCCAAGTGATTCTGGGCGCCGCCGAGCTGTTCGACCCGGCGACGGACACGTGGCGACCGAGCGGCGACCTCGTCCACGGCCGGATGGGGCACACGGCGACGCTCCTGCCCGACGGTCGCGTCCTCGTCGTGGGGGGCATGGACGCCGATGGCGCCATCGCGGCGGCCGAGCTCTACGACCCCTCGACTGAGACGTTCGCCGTGACCGGCTCGCTGGCCACGGCCCGGGCCGGCCACACGGCCACAGCCCTGGTGGACGGACGGGTGCTCGTGGTCGGTGGGTCCGGGCCTGAGGACCTCGATGACCAAGCCGAGCTGTACGACCCGGTCACCGGCCGGTTCGAGCCGGCCGGCCGGCTCACGGCCGTCCGTGCCGGCCACACGGCCACGTTGCTCGCTGATGGTCGGGTCCTGATCGTCGGTGGCGTGGACTTCGAGAACAGCGAGGGGCAGCCCCTGGCCATCGCGACGGCGGAGACATGGGACCCGTCGAGCCTGACGTCGACCCCGACCGGCAGCATGACCGTTCCTCGTGTGTTCCACACTGCCAGCCGGCTCGATGATGGTCGCGTGCTGTTCGTCGGTGGGGACCTCGGCGAGCCCGCGGCACCCGACTTCTCGTCGGGCGCGTTCGACGTGTCGGCGTCCTCCTGGGAGGTCTACGACCCGGCTACCGGCTCCTTCGACTAGCCATCCCGGGATCTCGCCGGCCCTGCACGCTCGGCCCACCCTCAGCGCTCGGCCCTGGGCGAGCCGTACGCGAGCGAGATGGCGGCGAGGGTGGACGGTGTGGAGCAAGACGACTCGCCGGAAATCTGAACTCGCGCTGTTACCTTTCGGGGCGAATCCCTCCCTGTAGGGGTAGCGATGGATGTGACCCTCGAACGCCCCCGCGAGGTCTCCACCGTCGAGACGGTGTACTCCGAGCATGGCCCGCGCGTGTATCGGAGCTTGCTGGCGTACACGGGTGACACCCACCTCGCCGAGGATGCGATGGCCGAAGACTTCGCCCAGGCACTTCGTCGTGGCCGTGAGTTGCGCGGTCCCGAACGTTGGATCTGGCACGCGGCCTACCGCATCGCGGCGGGTACGCTGAAGGAACGA
This sequence comes from uncultured Chloroflexia bacterium, assembly GCA_963714675.1. Taxonomy (GTDB): domain Bacteria; phylum Chloroflexota; class Limnocylindria; order Limnocylindrales; family CSP1-4; genus JAFMJV01. The sequence goes on from CAVQPG010000002.1 coordinate 137,135, forward strand.
CAGCGGCAGCCGGTCGCCACCCTCGACGGGACGTACGAGCTGTCTGACGCCCCAGGCTCGGTCGCGGAAGCTCTCGCGAAGCTGCCGGCACAACAGCGGCCGGCGGTCGTCCTCCATTACTACGCCGACCTTCGAGTACGTGACGTGGCGAACGTCCTCGGCACCTCCTCGGCGGCGGTGAAGGTCACGCTCATGCAGGCCCGACGACGGCTGCGCACGCTCCTGGAGACGACCGATGGATGAAATTCGCAAGGCCCTCTCCAGCATGGACTCGATCGAGACCCCTGACCTGTGGCCCGAGACCGAGCGGCGGGTGGCTGCGTCCGAGTGCGCCAGACAGCGAGCGACAGGGAGGCTCCAGACCATGTTCAGTGCGACCAAGTTCGTCGTCGCAGGTGCCATCGTGGCGCTGTTCGGCGGCTTCCTGTTGGCGGGGTTGCTGGCGCAGCGGAGTGACGAGCCGTTGCCCCCTGCTGCCGCAACGACTTCGGCATCGCCCTAGGCCAACGCGACGTGGACGCCCCCGCCTACCCCAGCCCTGATCAGATGCCGTACTACCCGGACCTGAGCCCCGCACCGGACGGTGCCCTGTGGGCCCTCGCCAACGGCACGGTCGCCACGTTCCGCGACGGTGCCTGGACCGAGGCCCCGCCGTTCCCGGGTGACACGGAAGACCCACCGGGTGCCCTGGAGGTCCGACCCGACGGCACGGTCTGGGGGCGGAGCACCACCACGCTCGCCCGCCTCGACGGCGACACCTGGACCGCCCATCGCATCACCGACCCTGTGGGCCCCGTGCCCGACGCCGGATGGGTCTCCCCGGGGGACCTGGCCTGGACGTCCGACGGCAGCCTCTGGGTCACCACGAACGGGGCCCGGAAGAAGAACCGGGGCGGCCTCCTCCGCTTCGATGGGGAGGTGTTCCATCAGGTCGAGCCCTCGGTCCCGGTGGAGGGCTGGATCGGACCGCTGGTGAGTGGGCCAGACGGTGAGCTCTGGGCCTACCTTGACGCGGACCCGCCCAGGCTCGCCCGCTACGACGGCACGGACTGGGAGTTGTCGGGCCGTGTCCCCAGGATCCAGAGGTCGGGCACGTGCGTGGGCAGGATGGTGGCTGCGCCCGATGGGCGTCTGTGAGCCATCGCTACGGACAAACCCTGTTCCGGTGACGTGCTCGGGGCCTACGCCGGCGCAGCGTGGATGGATGCGCTGCGGTCGGACCGTCAGCTCACCGAAACGGCTCCTCTCCACTTGGGACCCGACGGCAACCTCTGGGTCGAGCCCGCCCACGGCCTGTTCCTCATCGCCACCCCTTAAGCCGTGGCCACGGAGTAGGTTCGCGCAGCCGCCGACCCGTCCACCACCCGACCAGGACCCGAACACCCGCCACGCTCAGCGCCGCGAGCCATGTGAGTAGACCCTACTCGGCGCGAGCTCGGTGATCTCCGACTGCCTGCACCGGTCACTTCGATGGTCGCTGCCCGCTAGACGCCGGGAGGACAATAGTCGGTAGCGGGAGGCTTTGACACGCGGCCCCCAGCACTGGCCGCTTGGACCGCGCCGAGCCACTGGCGAACCCGGCCCGCCGAGCAAGGGGGTAGGCGATGCAGCACATCCGTGAAGAGATTCGGGTCGAGGCTCCCGTCGAGCATGTCTGGAAGTTCTACTGCGACACGTCGAACTGGACCGACTTCTATCCACGGGGTGAGTTCTCCGAGTTCAGCGGGCCGGTGGACGAAGTGGGCACGACGTACGTCCAGAGCATGAAGCTCATGGGCTTCGAGATGAGCCAGAACGTGGAGATCGTCGAGGTCGAGCCACAGCGGCTCATCCACGAACACTCCGACTCGTGGTCGATGGACAACTACTTCCGGTTCGAACCCGATGGCGAGGCGACCAACATCGTCTTCGAGTCCGACTTCGAGATGTCGGGCAAGTTGCCGGGCTTCATCAAGGACATGGCGAGCAAGGGCTGGATGGAACGCAACACCCGCAACATCCTCGCCGACTTCAAGGCCATGGCTGAAGCCAAGGTCCCGGCGCACGCCTAGCCGACAGCTACCGAGGCCCGTCCCGCGAGGGGCGGGCCTCTTTCTCATCTCAGGGTCTTGCTGCGAGCGGGAGAATCAGCCTGTAGCGGGAGGCGATGAGGCACGGCCCACACCCTGGCCGCCGGGACCGCGCCGAGCCACTGGCGAACCCGGCCCGCACGAGTGAAGGGGATGTCATGCGTACGTTGCGGCGATCCCTGGCGGGAATGGCCATCCTGGCGCTGCTCGGTGGGTCGGGTGCGGTGGCGGTGGCGCAGACCGAACGCCCCGGTGCCATGACCGGCCAGTCGGCATCATGGGTCACGTTCATCGACCAGTCGTGTTCATCCGAGGCAGCCACCCCGGTACAGGACGGCGACATCCAGCGGGTGCGCGGCGTGCGGACGACTTGCGACGTCACCTTCGATGACCCGCGTGTCAGCGGCATCGTCACCACGTCGGGCAACTACGACTGCCACGCCACGGCAGGCTGCGCGACCTGGGGCACGCTGGAACTCGTCGGACCCGAGGGCTCTTGGCACGGCTCGTTCACGGGCACCATCGACGCGCGGTTCACCGAGCGCGCCCTCTCGGTCATGACCGGCAGCGCGGGTTATGAGGGCTTCACCCTCATCATCAACGCGGTCGGTCCGCTCGGCGAGTCACCCACCGCCGTCGGCGTCATCTACGAAGGCGACCCTCCGCCGGTGGCTGGCTCAGGTGAGTGACGGCACCGTCTCGTCCCGGGCAGCCCACGGCCCGCGGCGTGACGACACGTCTCGGTCACTTGACGCCCCGAGCGGGGGGCGCAGGACTCGTGGTCAACGGGACGTCGTGAGGGTGGCCAAGCCGTGGTCATCCCCTGTGGCGCCGACCGTGAGTGACCACTACATAGGGAGCGATGTGATGCGTACATTGCGGCTGTTCATCGTCGGGACGATGATGTCGATGCTGCTCGGTGGACCAGGCGGCGCAGTGGCAGCGCAGGACATCGAGCAGGTAGACATAGAGCCGGCAGGTCCGCTCGAACCGGGTGGCGCGAGCATCTTTACCATGCGGCAGATCGGCGTCGAGGATGTCCCGTGGCCGGGGTCGATACCCGGGCCCGACGGGTCGCTCCGATGGGAGGGGCCTACGGATGTGTGGGTCATCGAGTCCAGCGACCCCCGCCTAAGCGGCACATACACCCTCTTTGGGAAGGGCGAAGCGTGGCCGCTCGACGAGGAGGGTCGGGTCCTCGCTACCGTCATGTCCGGCGCCCTCCAGGTCGAGAACGAGGAAGGCGCCTGGTCCGGTACGAGGGTTTCGTACATGGGCGTCGACTACGCCGACTACTACCACCTTGAGGGCGAGGGCGTCTATGAGGGGCTGACCGCGCTCTTCCATGCGGTGGCAGTCGAAGCGCGAGGTGACGAGGCCTTCATGACCTACTCCGGAGTCGTCGTCCCCGGTTCACTACCCGACTATCCCAGCCTGCCCGCCGAGTAACCCAACCGCGCCACCACGGCTGCCGGACGCACCGGCGTCATGGCGGCGACGACCAGACATGACTCGATATCCATGGCGATCCTGGGGAGAGGCTGCGGAACCGGTGGACGCCCGCGAGAGGATCATGGATAGCGGGAGGCTTCGACACGCAGCCCCAGCACTGGCCGCCTGGACCGCGTCGAGCCACTGGCGAACCCGACCCGCGCACTTGGGGAGATGTCATGCGTACATTGCGACTGTCCGTGGTCTGGGCGGTCATCCTGGCGCTGCTTGGTGGGCTGAGTGGTGCGACGGTCGCCCAGGAGGAGTCCGCACCCGCCATCGATCTGATGGCCCCCGGCTTCTTCATGGTGACCGAGGACAACGGCGACACCATCGTCGCCAGCGACCCCCGGTTCAGCGGCACTGTGGTCGAGGGCGACTTCGGCACCATCGACATCGATCCTGTCCACAACCAGAGCGTCTACTGGGGCGAGGTTCGGATCGAGAACGATGAGGGTGCCTGGCAGGGTTGGACCAGTGGCTTCTCGTGGGGCGACACCCCTCCCTGGCACGAGCAGGCCTGGTACGTCGGAGAGGGAGCCTACGAGGGCCTGAGCGCGGTCGGCGTCGGGCAGTGGTGCCCCGGCGGAGACAATTCCTGGTACGGCATCATCTTCGAGGGCGATGTGCCGCCGCTTTGGGCACCAAGTGACTAGCCCCGTCCGTCGCTCCGAGGCCGTCTAAGGCACGCCCGATCCGACGGCGACGACCAGACGTAACCGCTACTCATGGCGATTTCTGTGCTCACCGGTAGAGCCGGTGGACGCCCGCGAGAGAATCGTACGTAGCGGGAGGCGTTGAGGCGCGGCCCACACCCTGGCCGCCTGGACCGCGTTCAGCCACTGGCGGACCCGGCTCGCGCATGTGAAGGGGGAAACACCGATGCGAACGTTGCGGTTGGCCTTGGTCGGGACGGTCACGGTCTTGCTGCTCGCCGGAATCGGCGGCGTGGCGCCCGCTCAGGAGGACATAGACACCGCGAAGGTGACCCATTTCACCGGGACGCGAGTGAGCGCCACGGAGGGCACGATCGACGAGTGGTGGGAGGCGGACGGCATCGGGCATGGTCGCGGCATACGAGGGTCCGAGACGATCGAGTGGAGCGACCCACGCCTGCCGTCCGAGCTGCAGATGGTGCAGAACGTCGACGCGCCGGGGCAGGAAGTCGTGGTGGCCGGGGCGACGCTGCTGGAGGGCCTGGAGGGCTACTGGACCGGCGAGTTCACGGCCTACTGTGATCCCGGCAGCGACTGCCACGGGATGAACACGATCACCGGTCACGGGGCCTACCAGGGGTTGACCGCCGTGCTCCGTGGGTACTACGCAGACGGACCAGGAAGCGACTGGGTCTTCGACGGCGTCATCTACGAGGGCGAGACGCTTCCGATGCCCGAGGCACTGGAGCCGACCGCCGAGTAACCCCATCCGCGCCGCCTCGGCTGCCTGCGCCATGGCGGCGATGTCCAGACCAAACCCGCTATTCATGGCGATTCTGACTCAGTCGGCAGTGGTCTGTTTCTCCTCGGGAGCCAGGAACTCGACGGTCTCGGCGAGCGAGAGCCAGTTGTCGTCGGGCGGCGTCGGCGACGAGCACTGGAGCGTCAACCACGTCTGGCCGTCGGTCAGCGAGTAGTCAGCGTGCGTCTCCACGACCGGCCCGTCGACGTCCTCATAGACGACGCGTCCGGACCGTCCGCTCGGGAGCTCCAGATACGATGCGTCGAGGATGCGCCAGGGACCACTCGAGAAGCGCTCGACGACTGGCTCGTGCATCGACTCGAGGGTGTGGTCTCCGGAAGACCCCCAGAGCGCAGAGGAGTCGAGCACGCGGCAAGAGACCCCGTCGGCCCATGCCTCCAGGACGACGCGCACCTCGTCGACACCGAACGGCGCGTCCGAGCTTCCGAGGACTTCCCACTCCTCTGGGAACTCCATGGCGAACCCGGACACCGGCAGCTCGACGCGATCATCGAACTCGAAGCGTCTGACCGGTGGCTCATCCACTCCGGCGGCCGTCTCGGGTGGCATGGTCTCGATCGTCTGCGCGATGGGGAGCCAGCGGTCGTTAGGTGGTGTCCGCGAATAGCAGCTCAGCACCGCGACACCGCCGGGCTCCAGGCCGACGAGGTAGTCGATGATGATGAAGTCTGAGCCTTGGTAGTCCTGCCGGATAGCGCCGCCGACCGGCAGAACGAGCTCCGTCGACACCGGCGTCACTAGGTCGTTCTCCTCTGCCCACTCGACCGTGTGCCTGGTGATGTCGTCGACCGTGGCTGGCTCCTGGTACCACACCATTCGACAGGACTCGTCGGCCCAGAGGAAGTCGGCCTGATGCAACACGGGACGATGGGTGGTCGTCGCCTCCAGGCGCCAGCCCTCCGGGAACGTCACGGCATAGCCCGCAAGCGGTGACTCGACCCGCCCGGCGTCCTCGGCGTCCGCAGCGCTGAGCGCCTCGGGGATGGCTGACGCAGCTGCTACCGAGAACAGCACGCAAACGATGGCAAGTGTCGGCCGCATCGCCCTCTCCCTTCGTCCACATCCTCCTCGGCCAGAGCAGAGCGGTGTAGAGCCAGAGGGCCCAACCCGCGTGCATCGCCATGGCGGCGACGACCAGACCAAACCCGCTATTCATGGCGATTCTGGCGGAGGTGATGGACACTCGCGCGACAATCGACGAAGCGGGATCGCTGACGCACGGCCCGCCGCACAAAGGGGGACCGCGAGATGACCGGTGAAACGTTCTGTCGCTCCGGTGTCATCTTCACGTCCGCGGTGTTGCTGGCCTCGTTGGCGGTAGTCACGACGGTGGCGACGGTTTGGGCCAAGCCGACATGCGATGGCCGTCCCGCCACCATCGTCGGAACGGCCAAGGGCGAGGTCATCCGGGGCACCCCGGGCCGCGACGTCATCGTCGCGGGTGGTGGCAACGACATCGTCTATGGGCTCGGTGGAAGAGACATGATCTGCGGCGGCCCAGGCAACGACACTATCTACGGTGGCCCGGGTCTTGATGTGCTGCGGGGCGGACTCGGCATGGATGTCATCAACGGCGGTGCCGGCAACGACTGGCTCAAAGGCGATGCCGGGGCGGACCGGCTCCTCGGAGCACGCGGCTGGGACAACGTCATCGGGGGACCCGGCCCCGACACGCTCTACGGCGGTCCCGGCCCCGACACGCTCGCGGGCTTCGACGGTGACGACCGACTCTTCGGCGGTGCGGGCCCCGACATGCTCTGGGGCGGAGGCGGAACGGATCGATGCGTCCCGGGTCCCGGTCCCGGGCCGCACCTCACCTGTGAGATCGTGGCTCCGGTGCCACCCCGCAACCTTGCCATCGCCTGGTCTGACCTCGATGGCGATCACCGCTACGGTCCGGGCGACGTGCTCATCAGCCGACTGTTCGATACGAACGGTGACGGCATCCCGAGCGCAGGCGACACCATCCACATGGGCCGCTATCCGCTCGACATCAGGATGCGCGGCTTCGCTGACTGGGACGTGGACAGCCACGAGGTGGTGGGCGTGGCCGAGAACGGATGGGCGTTCGAGGAGCAGTGGTGGCCCGGCGACCTGCCGTACAGCGCCTACACCATCCAGGTCCAGACCGCGAGCGGCGGCAATCACTGGTGGACCGAGTTCTGGGGCGGCTCGTACGGTGAAGGCTCGGCGCAGTCGCCGGGCGGATGGTCGGACATCGGCGAGGGACATGTCGCCTGGGACCCCACGGATCGCATCTACGTCCAACACGGTTCTCCGAGCCAGCCGAAGACCGACGTCGACCGGAAGGCCAAGCGAAGCCCAGCGGACAAGGGCTTCATCGACGTGGACGTCTACCCGTAGGCGTAACCTACCGCGCCGCCTCGGCTGCCTGCGCCATGGCGGCGACGACCAGACCAATCCCGTTATTCATGGCGGTTCTGGCCGCTGCGGTGGCGTCTACAGCAGCCCGATGGCGCTCCGCAGCCGGGCAGCCCAAAACGCGAGAGCGGCGCGCTCGGTGGCCGCGGCTGCGTCGTCACCGCCCGCGGCCAGGGCATGGAAGCAGAGCGTATTGAGCACCCCGCCCAGGATGCCGATCTCCCGTTCGGTTTCCCATGCGTCGGCATCGAGCTGCATCCGAAGCCGCGCTTGGAGTCGTGCCTCGTAGACGGCGATAGCCGTATCCACGTCGGTCGGACGCTCGACCGCCGTCCAGCCGAGGTAGTAGCCGAGGTCGACGGTCGGCGCGGTGAAGACTGGCCGACCCCAGTCGAGGAGCACCACGTCGGGGCCATCATGGCCTTCGCCCAGCCCGAGGTTCGCGGGCCGGATGTCGCTGTGCACCAGTGTCCTCGGCGACGCGGCGAGCGCGGCCACGATCGGCGTCGGGTCCTCGTTGAGGACCTCGAGCTCCCGCACGAGGCCGGGATCGATGAACGCAGGCAGTGCGTCCCAGCCCGCCTCGATGGCGTCGAACACGAAGCTGCGCATCTGGCGACGGAGCTCGGTCGCCCTCTGCGGCGAGGTGTGCGACAGGAACAGTCCGGGTGCACACAGCCCGAGCGCGGAGTCCGCAAGGCGGGTGTCGTCCCAGAAGGCAGCATGGAGCGCAGCCATCGCATCGAGGAGCGCGTCACCCTGCGCAACGGACATCCGAGCGCCTGGGACCGCCAGCCGGGTCGATACGTCCGGCATCAGCACGGCGTAGCCCTCGCCCCAGGAGGCACATGCGATGACCGCAGGGTCGATTTCGCGAGGCATCCGATCGAAGACCCCCAGAGACCACATCGTCACCGCTCGACGCGCGAGGTCGTCGGTGCTCAGGGCGACCCAGTCCTTCGACGGATCGACGCGTTTGATGAAGAGCCGGGAGTCGTCGTCGCCGTCGAGGGTGACCCTCTGGAACTCCGCCTCGGTGGAGGTCTCCGCGCCCTGCACGTGCTCGACCGAGACGGACACGACCGGTCTTCCCAAGAGTCCCGAGAGCTCGCCCGGGTCGAGCATCGCCTCAAGGCTGGGGTACGGGTCCCGCTCTGCCATCGATGACCTCCCTGTCCCCCATGCGGTATCCAGAGGATAGGTGAGCCGCTGACCCGAGAGCGCGACCTGGCGTGACGAAACGTCTCATCGCGCCCCTGAGCCCGCTCACATCGCCCGTCCGCCGCCGGCAGGTCGCCGCCTCGACTGCCTGCGCCATAGCGGCGACGACCAGACGTCGTACGCCTGGCGGTCCGGCGCAGACTCGTGCTCAGTGCGTCGCTGCCTCCAGGCCCTCAGCCAAGGTGAAGGCGCCTTCGTAGAGGGCTTTGCCCGTGATGGCGGCGTCGAAGCCGCGGGTGGCCAGCTCGCGAACGTCCGCGAGCGAGCTCACACCGCCAGAGGCGATGATCGCCGCACCCGGTACGGCGGCACGCACAGCCTCCAGCAGCTCATAGTCGGGACCGCTCATCTGGCCGTCTCGCGCGATGGCCGTGACGGCGAACCAGCGCACGCCCTTCTCGGCCAGCGTCTGCGCCAGCTCGATGACCTCCGATCCACGCGCGCCTTCGACCCAACCGTCGCCGAGAGCCTGCCCGTCCCGCACATCGAGTGCCGAGACGATCCGATCCGGTCCGTAGCGCTCCGTGAGCGTCCGGGCTAACAGAGGGCTGCTGATCAGGGCGGAGCCGAGCACCAGTCGATCCGCTCCGGCCCGCAGCCCGGCAGCCACGGCATCGGCATCGCGGACGCCACCGGCCACCTGGCAGGGCACGTCTACCGCGGACACGATCGAGGCGATCACGTCCGCCTGCATCGCCCTCCCCTCACGTGCCGCATCGAGATCGACGATATGGATACGCGCTGCCCCTGCCGCCTCGAAGCTGCGAGCCACCGCCACCGGATCGTCGCCATACTCGGTGACCGCGTCGAAGGCGCCCTTCGAGAGGCGCACCACGCGTCCGTCCAGCAGGTCGATGGCCGGGATCAGCTCCATGTCGCGCCGCTCTCGTCGTCGTTGTAGCGTTGTACCATGCTACTATGTTAGCATAGCGACACGGATCCGCACGCCCAGCAGGAGACCATGAGCATCGACCCCACCGAGTGGCGCTCCGAAGACACGAGCGACCTCCTTGACACCATCCTCGCGCTGCCCGACCGCCCCGCGGCCGAGCGCTTCTTCCGCGACCTGTGCACCCTGCGTGAGCTGCACGACCTGGCCCAGCGCTGGCACGTCGTGCGCCTGCTCGACGCTGGACACCCGTATGCGGAGATCAGCCGGCGCACCGGCGCCAGCACCGCCACGGTCACCCGCATCGCCCAGTGGCTCAACCACGGCACGAACGGGTACCGCGAGGCGCTCGACCGACTGGACAGCAGGGATCCTCCAAGTGATCGCCAGCGAAGGGCGCATCACCGCCTTCCCCGGCTCCGAATCGGGTCGCCTGCGGCTGGCCATCCCCAACAAGGGCCGCATGCAGGGCCCGTCGCTCCAGTTGCTCCACGATGCGGGGCTGCGTTTCGAAGACGGGACGCGGGCGCTGACCGCCTCGGTCGAGGGCTTTCCGCTCGACATCCTCTTCGTGCGCACCGACGACATCGTCGAGTTCGTGGCCGACGGCGTGGCCGATCTGGGCATAACCGGCACCAACCTGCTCATCGAGGCCGGCGCTGACCTCGAGACCCTCGCCGAGCTGGGCTACGGCTACTGCCGCCTCGAGGCCGCGGTGCCCAACGAGTCCCCTGCCCGCTCGCTCGAGGACTTGGCGGGCATGCGTCTCGCGACCAGCCACCCCCACGCCACAGAGACGATCTTCGCGCAGCGGGGCATCGAAGCCGAGATCGTGACGGTCTCGGGTGCGGTCGAGGTCGCGCCCACCATGGGTCTCGCCGACGGCGTCGTGGACCTGGTCTCGAGTGGATCGACCTTGATCATGAATGGCCTGCGCTCGGTGGGTCCGCTCTTCGCCAGCCAGGCCATCCTCGTGGGTCGCAGGGACGTCACGCCGCAGGCCGCGGCGGTCATGGCCGAAGTGCGCACCATGATCGAGGCGGTCATCGCCGGGCGTGGCGTGAAGTACCTGATGATGAACGCGCCGACCGACTCACTCGAGGCCATCGAGGCCATCCTGCCCGGGCTCGAGTCACCCAGCGTGCTGCCACTGGCGCACGAGGGCATGCACGCGGTCCACGCCGTGGTGGGCGCCAACGACGTCCATCGCATCCTCGTTCCGCTCCGTGAAGCCGGCGCGACCGGCATCCTCGTCATCCCCGTGGAGAAGCTCCTGCCATGACCGACACGACCGCACCGACGCTCCGGCGCCTGCGCCTGGCCGATGCCAGCGACACCGAGCGCCGGGCTCTCACCGACCGCGCTTCCACCGCCACGGCGGACATCCGGGCCAAGGCTCGCGCCATCGTCGATGCCGTCCGTGATGGTGGTGACGCTGCGCTGCGCGACGCCAACGCCCGCTTCGGTGGCGGTCTCGTGGAGCCGGCGGGGGCCCCGGCCCTGCGGGTATTCCCCGCAGAACTGCGCGCGGCCCGCGATCGCCTGCCGGCCGAGCTGCGCCGCGGGCTCGAGCAGATGGCGCGCAACATCGAGTCGTTCCACGCGGCCGAGGTGCCGCCACCTGAGCAATGGGTCGAGACCGAGCCCGGTGTCAACGTCGGTCGCGTCTGGCGCGGCCTCGATCGCGTGGCCGCCTACGTCCCCGGAGGCACGGCGGCCTACCCGTCTTCGCTGCTGATGAGCGCGGTCCCGGCACGACTCGCGGGCGTGGGCACCTTCGTGGTAGCCAGCCCCGCGGGCGCGAACGGGGAGCTCTCCCCTGCCCTGCTCGGGGCGGCCGGGCTGATGGAGGTCGAGGAGTTCTGGGTCATGGGCGGCGCCCAGGCCGTGGGTGCCCTCGCCTACGGCACCGAGTCCATCGCTCGCGTCGACAAGATCGTCGGGCCCGGCAACGCCTGGGTGACCGCGGCCAAGCTCGAGGTGCTGGACTCCTGCGCCATCGACATGCCCGCCGGGCCGACCGAGGTCATGGTCGTCGCCGACGAGACCGCCGATCCCGTGCACGTCGCGGCCGACCTGCTGAGCCAGGCCGAGCATGGTCCCGACTCGCCCTCGCTACTGGTCACGCCGTCCGAAGCCCTGGCCGATGCGGTCGAGGCCGAGATCGCGCGGCAGCTGCCCACGCTGCTGCGGCGCGACACGCTGGCCGAGTCCGTCCGTGCCGCCGGTACCGTCGTCATCACCACCGACATCGACGCGGCCCTGGCCTTTGCCGACGAGTACGCCCCCGAGCACCTCTCCTGCGTGGTCGCCGACGAGGACGCCGCCCTCGCGAAGCTGCGCCACGCGGGCTCGCTCTTCCTTGGTGCCTACGCCCCCGAGTCCGCCGGCGACTACGCTGCCGGCTCGAACCATGTGCTGCCCACCGCCGGTGCCGGTCGGGCCTACAGCCCGCTGGGCGTCGAGTCGTTCGGCCGCTGGATGCAGGTCAACCGGATCACTCGAGATGGCCTCGCCCGTATCATGCCGGCCGTGGCCGCGGTCGCTGAGGCAGAGGGCCTCACCGCCCATCGGCGCGCGGTGGAGATCCGCTTCGAGGATCGGAGCTGAGATGTCACTCGAGACCACAGAGGCCCTCGTGGCCTCGTCGAACGTCTACACCTGGGAGCCACCGAACCGCGTCATCGCGGCCCGCTACGGGCTCGATCCGGCGGACATCCTGCGCTTCGATACGAACACCAGCCCGGCGCTGCTCTCGTACCTGCCGGAGGCGCTCGAGGGTCCCTGGGATCCACCCCTGCACGAGTATCCCGATTCGACCTACGCCGAGCTGGCGGAGGCGGCGGCGGCCTACGTCGGAGCCCGACCCGACGAGATCCTTGTCGGCTGCGGTGCGGACGAGGTCCTCGACATCATCGCCAAGACGTACCTGGCGCCGGGTCAGCGATCGGTCGTGCCGATGCCGACCTACTCGATGTACGCGGTGCTCACCGGCCAGCGCGACGCCGAGCTGGTCTCGGTCCCGCGCCGGGGTCCCGAGGATGGCTACCGGCTGGACATGCCGGCCATGCGGGCAGCGCTGCAGGACGCGTCGGTCGTCTGGCTCTGCGCGCCCAACAACCCCACCGGCACGCCCGAATCCCGCGCGGACATGGTGGCCCTGCTCGAGGCCGGGGCCGCCCTGCCGAACGGCGGGCCCGCGATCATCGTCGATGAGGCCTACATCGAGTTTCACCCCGGGTCGCTCGTGGAGCTGCGCGACCGGTACCCAGCGCTCGTCGTCGTGCGCACGCTCTCGAAGGCGTTCGCGCTGACGGGATTGCGCGTGGGCTACGCGGTAGCAGCGCGCCCGACCATCGAGCAGCTCGAGCGGGTGCGTCCGCCGGGTTCGCTCAACACGGTCTCGGCGGCGGCCGCTGCCAGGGCCCTGCGCCAGCCGCAGATCGCGGTCGCCAACGCGGCCGCCCTCGGCGAGGAACGCGAGTGGCTTGCCGCCCGCCTGAGCGCGGCCGGTCTGCCGCCGCTCCCCAGCGTCACCAACTTCCTGCTCTGTCGTATCGGCACACCTGCGGAGGCCGACCAGCTCAACGAATCCCTCCTGCGAGGTGGCATCGTGGTGCGTACCTTCGGTCCGGATAGCCCGTTGGCCGGGCACCTGCGCTTCACGGTACGCAACCGTGAACAGGACGAACGATTCATCCATGTCATCGAGGCCTGGTCGGCCGGGAGGTCAGCATGAGCGAAGCACGGACCGGCGAGCGCATCCGCGAGACGAGGGAGACACGCATCGTGGTCAGCGTCGACCTCGACGGCACCGGGGTGGCCACCATCGCCACCGGCGTCGGGTTCTACGATCACCTGCTCAGCTCGCTCGCGCACCACTCGCTCATCGACATCGAGATCAAGGCCGTGGGTGACACCGAGATCGACGATCACCACACCGTCGAGGACGTGGCCCTGGCGCTCGGTGGGGCCATCAGCGATGCCCTCGGCGACCGCGCCGGCATCACCCGCTTCGGCGCCGCTCGCGTGCCCATGGACGAATCGCTGGCCGCGTGCGCGCTGGATCTGTCCGGCCGCCCGTACGCGGTCATCGATCTGCCTTTTCGGGCCGATCACATGGGCGAGCTCAACAGCCAGATGGTCGAGCACGCGCTCTACTCGTTCGCGCAGGCGAGCGGCACGACGCTGCACATCGAGGGTCGCGGCCGTAACGACCACCACCTTGCCGAGGCTGCCTTCAAGGCCCTCGCGCGCGCGCTGCGCATGGCCGTGGCGCCCGACCCACGCCGCGCCGGCGTGGCCTCCACCAAGGGCTCGCTCGAGCTCGATGGAGGGACGGCATGACCGAGCCCATCCGGGTCGCTGTCGTCGACTACGGCGCCGGCAACCTCATCAGCATCCGTAACGCGCTGCGCCTGCTGGGCGCAGAGGTCAGCGTGGCTGAGACATCCGAGCAGCTCGGGGGCGCGGAGGTCATCCTCGTGCCCGGCGTCGGCGCCAGCGAAGCGGCCATGGGTCGCCTGCGACGGCAGGGGCTCGTCGAGCCCATCGTCGAGCGCGTACGCGCGGGCACCTGGTTCGTCGGGATCTGCCTCGGCCTGCAGCTGCTGTTCGAAACCAGCCATGAGGACGGCGCGCAGATGCTGGGCCTGCTCGAGGGCGACGTGGAGATGATTCGCGACGCGCCGAGCCTGCCCCACATCGGTTGGAACCGCCTGGAGATCCAGCGTGAGCATCCGGTGCTCGAGGGCCTGGCCGACGGGATCCCCGCCTACTTCGTGCACAGCTATGTGCCCGTGCCTCGCGACCGCGGGATCGTGGTCGCCGAGACCGAGCACGGCAGCCGGTTCGTGAGCCTCGTGGCGAAGGACCGCATCCTGGGCTTCCAGTTCCACCCCGAACGCTCCGGTGACGATGGGCTGCGCATGCTGCGCAACACGCTGGGGCTCATCGCCGCCGATCGTCCGACCACCGTCGAGGTGACCGCCTGATGCTGCTGCGACGGGTCATCCCCTGCCTCGATGTGAAGGACGGCCGCGTGGTCAAGGGCGTCCGTTTCGTGGACCTCACCGATGAAGGCGATCCACCCGAGCTGGCCAAACGCTATGCCGAGGCGGGCGCCGACGAGATCTGCTTCCTCGACATCACCGCTGCCCCCGAGGGGCGAGGCACGCTGCTCGACATCGTCGAGCGCACCGCCAGCCAGGTCTTCGTGCCACTCAGCGTCGGTGGCGGCGTCCGTTCCGCGCTCGAGATGCGCGACGTGCTGCGCGCCGGTGCCGACAAGGTGGCGGTCAACTCCGCGGCCGTGCGCGACCCTGACCTCATCAGCACCTGCGCTCGCCGCTTCGGCAGCCAGTGCGTGGTCATCAGCGTCGACGCGCGGGCGGTGCCCGGCCAGCCCGGTCGCTGGGAGGTGGTGGTGCAGGGCGGTCGTGAGGCGACCGGCCTTGACGCGGTGGAGTGGATCGAGCGCTGCGTCGAGAACGGCGCAGGGGAAGTCCTGCTCACGTCCATCGACCGGGACGGCACGCAGGACGGTTTCGACATCGAGCTGCTGCGGACGGTGACCGACCTGGTCCACGTGCCGGTCATCGCTTCGGGCGGCGCCGGTACGCCCGCCCACATGACGGAGGCCGTGACCGCCGGCAACGCCGATGCCGTGCTGGCGGCTTCGATCTTCCACCGTGACATCCACTCCATCGCGGCGGTCAAGGCGGACATGGCTGCGGCCGGCGTGCCCGTGCGCCTCACCGGAGGGGCCGCCTGATGGGCGCGTCAGACCCACGTCCGCTCGATCCTGCCGCGGTCAGCTATGGCCCCGACGGGCTGGTCGCGGCCGTGGTCCAGGACGCCGACGACGGGCGGGTGCTGATGGTGGCGTGGCAGGACGCCGAAGCCATCGAGGCCACGCTCGCGACCGGCGAGGCCCACTTCCATTCGCGATCGCGCGACGCCCTCTGGAAGAAGGGCGAGACCAGCGGCAATACGCTCGCCGTGGTCTCGGTGGAGCTCGACTGTGATGCTGACGCCGTGCTCATCACGGCCCGACCCGCCGGGCCCACGTGCCACACGGACGCTCGCTCCTGTTTCGACCTGGAGCCTGGCCCTGGGGCGATGGGAGACAGCACGATGGCCCAGGATTTCGCCTGGCTCGAGCGCTTGTGGGCCACGATCGATGAGCGTGCCCGGATCCGGCCGGAGGGCTCGTACACCAGCCTGCTGCTCGACGAGGGCGTCGATGCCACGGTCCGCAAGGTGGCCGAGGAAGCCACCGAGGTGGTCATGGCCGCCAAGGACGATGACTTTGCCCAGCGAACCGGTGCCCAGCGACCGACCGGCGCACTGGCCGGCGAACTGGCGGACCTGCTCTACCACTCGCTCGTGCTCTGCGCGGAGCGAGGCCTGCCGCCCTCGGCGGTCATCGAGACACTCAAGGCTCGTCACAAGGCCTGAGCACCGCCCCGTTCTTCGCTCGCGGGCGTGTAGTAGCGGCGGTATGTCGCCGGCGACATCGCGCATGAGCGGTCGAAGACCTTGTAGAACTGGCTCAGGTTGGTGTAGCTGACCGCATGCGCCACGTCTTCCACCGAGAGGTCGGTCGAGAGCAGCAGGCGCTTGGCCTCGGCGATGCGCACGTGCGTGACGTAGTCCTTGAAACCCAAACCGGTCACCTCCTTGAAGACGTGCCGGATGCGTGAGGGGCTGACGTGCGCCACGGCGGCCACCTGCTCGAGCGTGATGGGCTCACCTCCGTGGCGATCGATATAGGCCAGCACCGGACGGATGAGCCTGCGGCGAGCCGCGGCTGACCCACCGGCCGCCGCCGCCGAACTCGCTCCGCGGTCGCGGTTGGCCAGAGCCAGGGCGCGTCGCAGCGTGGCGTCGACGAGCTGCTGCTCGCGGCGGTCGGCGCGGTCGCAGAGCCGCTGCAGCTCCAACAGCACCGGCCGGATCTGCGCCGAGAGTGGACTGGACCCCGCGACCCGAGGTGACTCCGTGGGGTCGTCCGGTCTGAAGGCCGCGAGGTAGCCCAGGTCGAACTCACGGCAGCCCGGCCCGGCGATGAGCTCCGGACGGAAGAGCACCAGCAGGAGGCGGAGGTCCGCGCCAGGCTCGGCACGGGCCACGTGTGGCTGTGAGTCGTCGATGAAGAAGACGTCCCCCGGCTGGGCCGGCAGCCGACGGCCACCGAACTCGAATCCTCCTCGCCCGGCGAGCACGAGGGCGATCTCGAGGTGGTCATGCCAATGCATGGGGTCGCCGTCTCCGTGCACGGCGTACTCGAGCACGACCAGCGGGAAGCCCGGATCGAGCTCTTGCTGCCAGACGTAGACGGCCATCGCTCGGACCATGCCCGGCGGCAGCCACATCGGACAGGGCCGCTTGGCTTGATCGGCACGGCGCATCGGCCTCTGACAGCCGCTTCTGTCACCACGCCGACCGGCTCTGGCATTGCCCGCACCCCTGCGGCGATGGACCATCGAGGCATCGACCCACGCCAGCCAACCGGGGGACAAGCATGGCCTTCCCGCATCTCTTCAGCCCGCTTCGCATCGGCGACATGGAGTTGCCCAACCGTATCGTGCAGGTGCCGATCGACATCAGCTCGTCGCATGCGGACGGTGAGGTCAGCGAGCGTGACATCCACCATCACACGACGATCGCCAAGGGCGGCACCGGCTTCATCATCGTGGGCGCGACGACGCCACACATGGCCACCGGCCGACCGACGGTCACCTGCCTCGTAGCCGATGGCGACAATTACATCCCGGGCCTTGCCCGCCTGGCCGAAGCCATGCATCGCTACGGCGCCAAGTGCGCGGTCCAGCTCCAGCATCCCGGTCGCCAGAGCGCCATCCCACGCTTCAACACGCTGGGCGCCACCGATCGCGTCCTGAAGTTGCCCTGGTCCGCCGGCCACGAGATCGTCTACGAGAACGCCGAGGAGAAGGGCAAGGAGATCCGCGAAGCCTCGATCGCCGAGATCATGGAGCTGGTCGATCTCTTCAGCGAGGCCGCCTGGCGCATCAAGCAGGCCGGCTTCGATGCGGTCGAGCTCCACGCGGCCCACGGCTACCTGCTGTCCGAGTTCATGAGCCCCTTCCTCAATATGCGCACCGACCGCTTCGGTGGCAGCTTCGAGAACCGCATGCGCTTCCCGCTGGCCGTCGTCGATGCCATCCAGAAGAAGTGCGGCCGGTCGTTCCCGCTGCTCGTGCGCTACTCGTTCGAGGAGTGGTGCGAGGGCGGCCGTGACCTCGAGGAAGGCCTCGAGACGGCCAGGGCCTTCGAGCGCGCCGGCGTCCATGCCCTCGACCTCTCGATGGGCATGCAGGAGAGCCCCGGTGCGGGCTTCGACCCGCCCCCGTACCCGCAGGGCTGGGCGACGTACGCGTCCGAGGCCACCAAGCGGGCCGTGGGTATCCCGGTCATCACCAGCCACTCGCTGCGTGATCCGGACTACTGCGAGCAGATCCTGGCGGAGGGCAAGACGGACCTGGTGGGTCTTGGGCGCCAGCTACTGGCCGATCCGTACTGGCCGGTGAAGGCACAGCTCGGCCGGGTCAAGTCGATCCGCCGCTGTATCTCCTGCCTCGGGGGCTGCTGGCAGGAGTCGCTCATGGCCCAGAAGGAGATCGCCTGCTCCATCAATGCCGCCTGCGGCGATCCGCGCTATGCGGACATGCGACCGACGGAGAAGCCGGTGAAGGTGGCCATCGTGGGCGGCGGTCCGGCCGGTATGGAAGCGGCACGCGTCGCGACCGAGCGGGGTCACCAGGTGACGCTGTTCGAGAAGCACGACGAGCTCGGTGGGGCCATGCTCTACGTCTGCCTCGTGCCGGGCAAGGAGAAGATGCGCTGGTACCTCGACTGGATCCGCGACCAGCTGTTGGAACTGGCGGTCGACATCAGGCTGGGGCACGCGCCCTCCGCCGTGGAGCTGCGGGCCTATGACGTGGTGCTCAACGCCACCGGTGCGCGATCGTTCGTACCCGAGGTGCACGGCGACGCTACGGCGGTCGTGCCCTTCGAGGAGGCCATGGCCTGTCCCAAGATCTCGTGTGAGTGCCACCCGGGTGGACGACGCATGCGCAAGCTGGGCCGGCGAGTCCTGCTTTGGGGCGACAGCTACGCCGCCACCGACACCGCGGCCTTCCTCGCTGACATCGGGAAGGAACTCACCATCGTCACCGAGAACCGGGAGTTCGCCGCCGATTGCGAGGTCATCCACATGTACGTCCTGCGCAAGCGCTTCGAGCAGGGCGAGGCCGAGGTCCTCGAGTCAAGGCCGTACCAGCACAAGGTCAAGGTCATCACCAGCACGACCGTCGAATCGATCGACCGCGGCACGGTGGTCCTGCGAGACGCGGAGTTCGGGCGAACGACCATCGAGGTCGACGATGTGGTCACCTGCCACACCCGTCCGCTGACCGGGCTGTTCGACGAGCTTCGGGCGGCCGGCGTGCCCGTCATCAACGTGGGCGACTCGGTCAGCCCACGGAACCTCTACCAGGCGGTCAAGGAGGGCTCTGACTTCGGACTGGCCGTCGATGAGCACCTGCTCTTCAATAGCAACCACGCCGTGCTCGACGACCTGCCCATGGACGTGCTGGGCCAGCTGACCCGAGCAGAGGGACCGGGCTACACCGCGGCCAGGATGGAAGAGCTGGGTGGCGGGCGCAAAGCCACCTAGCCGGCGCGACGACCCACGAAGCGACGCTTCTTGCCCATGGCCACCCACCAGTAGCGCTCGCCGATGAGCGCGGGCGGGGCGGCCTCGGGCTCGGTCAGCTGCTGGCCGTTGATGCGCAAGCCGCCCTGGCCGATGAGCCGTCGGGCCTCGCCCTTCGACGAGCCACCCGCCGCCACCGCCACGTCGAGCGCCGTCCACTCGTCAGCCTCGGGCCCGAACTCGAAACCACCGACCGCGTCGTAGAGCACGGCCAGCACGGCCGGATCGTCGACCTCGGTGGCGAAGGCCGCCGAGGCGACCACCACCTGTCGCTCGGCTTCCTCGGGTCCGTGGATGCGCGCGGTCAGGTCGTAGGCGATGGCCTTCTGGGCATGGCGCTGCTCGGGTGCCTTCTGGTGAGCCTCCCCGATCGCTTCGACCTCTTGGCGCGCCATCGTGGTCAGCCAGCGGAGGTGGTCGAGCACGACCTCGTCTTCGTCGTTGATCCAGTATTGGTAGAAGTCGTAGGGACTGGTCAGCTCGCCGTCGAGGAAGACGGCGCCCTTCTCCGATTTGCCCATCTTCACGCCGGCGCGATTGAGCAGCAGCGGGCTGCAGAGGCCGAACGCGGTCGGCTCGTGGCCCTCAGGCTCCTCTCCGTCGGAGGCACGACTCTCGACGCGGCGGATGAGCTCAAGTCCGGCGGTGATATTGCCCCACTGGTCAGCACCGCCCATCTGCATGTCCACGCCTTCGTGCTGGTGGAGGTGCAGGAAGTCTGCCGCCTGCAGTGTCTGGTAGCTGAACTCGGTGAAGCTCATGCCTGCCGCGAGGCGCGCCTGGACGGAGTCCTTGGAAAGCATGTAGGGCACCGTGAAGTACTTGCCGATGTCGCGCAGGTAGTCGATCATCGTCATCTTCCCGAGCCAGTCGAGGTTGTTGAGCATCTTCGGCTGGGTAGGCCCCGGGGAGAAGTCAAGGAAGCGCTCCAGCTGCGACTGCAGCGCGGCCGAATTGCGCTCGATAGCGGGGCCGTCGAGGAGCACCCGTTCGGACGACTTGCCCGAGGGGTCGCCGATCATGCCCGTGCCGCCGCCGATGAGCACGACGGGGCGGCCGCCGGCACGCTGCAGGTGGGTCAGCAGGAAGACCTGCAGCAGGTGGCCGACGTGGAGCGAGGTGGCGCTGGCATCGAAGCCGATGTAGGCGCTGACGGGCCCGGCTGCGAGGCGCTGTTCGAGACCCTCCGACTTGAGGTGCACGAGCCCTCGCCAGCCGAGTTCGTCGAGGAGGGCGGTGCTGGTCATGCGGTGCGGCCGAACAGCGGATAAGTCTGTGTGTGCATCCCTTCATGCTAGCCACGCCTGAGCGTCAGCGTGCTGGCGACCGCCGGCGGGGCACCCGACAGACGTACGGAGCGCTGCTACGGTTACTGGCGAATGCGCCCCTATCCCCCGTCCCGACCGCCCGCACCGCCGCCGCAGCGTCCGCCGGCAGGCCGCCCCAGCGTCGGTCGCAAGGCTCGTGTCCTCAAGGCGACGGTCGTGCTCGTCTTCTCGCTCTTCGTGCTCGTGGCCATGACCGGCTTCGTCGGCATCGTCGGTGCCGCCTTCGTCTACAGCCAGGACCTCAAGCACCCCAGTCAACTGGTGAAGATCACCTTCCCCGAGGACACCATCATCTATGACCGCAGCGGCAGCGTCCTGGCCAGGCTGTCGCCCGGTGGCGAGCGGCGCCGGACCATCACCTGGAGCCGGGTCCCGGCGCACCTCGCGGATGCCGTCACGGCGGTCGAGGACAAGACCTTCTGGGCCAACACCGGCATCGATCCCATCGGCATCGTCGCGTCGGCCATCGACACGCTCACGGGCGACCCGCGCGGTGGCTCGACCATCACCCAGCAGCTCGTGCGCCAGAAGCTCCTGCCCGACGAGGTCACCGGCGAGTCCACGCGCCTCGGCGACCGCAAGATCAAGGAGATCATCCAGTCGGTGCGGGTGACCGACTACTACCCCGGCGAGGAGGGCAAGCAGACCATCCTCACCGCCTACCTCAATCAGAACTTCTACGGCAACAACAGCTACGGCGTCCTGGCTGCGGCAAGGTCCTACTTCGGGATCTCCGACCTCGACGACCTGACCCTGGCCCAGGCAGCCACGCTCGCGGCTATCCCGCAGGCGCCTTCGACCTACGACCTCGTGCGCAACGCGGTCAAGAACGACGATGGCCAGTGGGAGGTGCCTCCCGGCTCGGCCATCTACCAGCGCCGCAACCTCGTGTTGAGCCTGCTCGCGCAGGACCCCACGCGACGGGTGCTGAGCGGTGACCGCTACAGCACGCAGGACTACCGCGACGCCATGAACGAGCCGCTCATCATCGAGGAGCAGAGCGCAGAGCAGTGGAAGGCTCCGCATTTCGTGTGGTACGTGCTTGACGAGCTGACCGAGCTGCTCTGTGGCGACGCTGAGACCTGTGACGCCATCAGCAATGGCGGTCTGCGCGTGACCACCACGCTCGACCTCAAGGTCCACAACAAGGCGGAGAAGTGGGTCGAGGCCACCGCGCTCGTGCCCCATCGCAGCAACCCGGCCAGCGCGGCCCGAAACCTCGGCGTGCCGTACGCGGGCTGGTTGCAGCAGCTGCGCAGCCAGGACGTCTGGAACGCGGCGCTGTCAGCCATCGACTACCAGACCGGCGAGATCATCGCCTATGTCGGTTCCGCCAACTACTACGAGCGGGCCAAGGTCAACCCCAAGATGCAACCGCAGTACGACGTGCTCAGCCAGGGGTGGCGCCAGTCTGGTTCCACCTTCAAGCCATTCACCTATGCCACCGGCATCAACGATCGCACGCTCACCGCAGCATCGATGTTCATGGACGTGACCACCGACTTCGGCGGCTACGCGCCCACCGACTTCTCTGCCTATGAGCGCGGCCCGCTGCGCCTGCGCGACGCCCTGCAGCTGTCGCTCAACGTGCCGGCCGTGAAGGCCCTCGACATCGTGGGCGAGAAGAAGGTCTTCAGCAAGGCCCAGGCCTTCGGCATGGAATTCCAGCAGCGCTCATCGCCGGGTCTGTCGATGGCCCTGGGCACGCTGGAGGTCCACCCGCTCGATCTGAACCAGGCCTACGCCACCATGGCCAATGGCGGCGTGAACGCAGGCCTCACCTCGATCCTTGAAGTCAGCAGCGTCAACAGCAAGAACCCGGTCGAGTACCGGCGCCAGGTGCCCAAGGGAGAGCGCGTCATCAGCGAGCAGGCTGCCTACGTGATGACCGACATCCTCAAGGGCAACACCGACCCCTCGGAGAACGGTGTGTGGTCCGACTACGCGCAGATCACGGCCGGGAACGGCACGCGCCGACCGGCAGCGCTCAAGACCGGCACTTCGAACGATGCCAAGGACCTCAATGCCTATGGCTACCTCGCGCCGCCCAGCAACCAGGGCCGCAAGAACGGCGAATACGCCCTCTCGGTCGGCGTATGGGCCGGCAACAGCAACGGCAGCCCGGTGACATCGGTCTCCAACCCCGTCTTCTCGCTCGATGTCGCGGCGCCGCTGTGGGATGCCTTCCTCACGGACGTGACCAAGACCTGGGAGGTGCGCGATTTCGTGCGGCCCTCCGGCCTCTCCTCGTACCGCGTCGATGCCTGGACCGGACACGTCCCGTCGCCGTACTCGCGCCGCCAGTACGACGAGCTCTTCGTGACCGGCACCGCCCCCACCGCGGATCCCTACATCAGGTCGGTGGAGGTCGTCAAGGGCAGCGACGGCGCCTGGTATCGGTGGGACGATCGCTGCGAGGGCACGCCCAGGACCCGTGGCTACCTCGTCCTCGATGATGCCGAGTCCGCTCACAGCAGCTGGAACCAGGCCAACAAGGGCTGGATCAAGCGCGCCCGGCGAGGCGCTGGCGTGGGCGCCAACGTGTCACCCTCCAAGACCACCTACACGGCCTATTTCTACGCGCCCTACTACCAGCCCTACGGCGCGTCCTGGGGCGGCCAGTTCCCCCCGGCCCGGTCATGCCAGAAGATGCCCATCGAAGACCCCACCGAGGAGCCCACCCAGGAGCCCACGGCGGAGCCCACACCCGAGGTGTCGCTGGCTCCCGAAGTGACGCCCGAGGTCACGCCCGAGCCCGAGGTCACGCCCGAGCCCGAGGCCACGCCGGAGCCCGAGCCCACGCCCAAGCCGACTGCCAAGCCCACTCCGGCGCCCACGCCCAAGCCGACACCCAAGCCGACACCCAAGCCCACGCCGGCACCAACGCCCACGCCGACGCCGACGGCTGATCCCACGCCCAAGCCGCCCGATCCGACCCCAGTGCCCACGCAGCAGCCGCCACCGGCCGCGACGCCCGAACCGGCCACGGCACCGCCTGCCGCTGACGCGCCCGCAGCCGATGCACCACCGTCCGATGGACCGCCACCCGATGCCTAGGAGCGCTGGCTAGAACGAGACGACGGTCGCCCCGTCGCCGCCTTCCCCCTGCTCGCCGGGACGCCACTTGCGAACCAGCGGGTGCCCGCCCAGCATCTCGCGCACGGCGTCTCTCATCGCGCCCGAGCCGTGACCGTGGATGACGGTAACCCTGCCGGCGCCGGCGTGGACCGCGTCGTCGAGGTACTGATCGAGCATGGCCAGGGCCTCCTCGACGCGCGCGCCCCGGAGGTCGAGGCTCGAGGCCACGGCTCGGGCCCGACGCGTGCTCGCAGCGCTGGCCTTGGCGCGGGCTGCGCCGGTGGCGAAGTTCGTGCCGGTAGCCTCGCCGAAGTCACCCCGTCGGCCGCTCTTGGGCCGGGCATCGGCTGCTGAGGTCCCTCCCCCGCTCGCGGACGACTGCAGCTCATCGAGCTTGACGTCCACGCGCAGGCCGTTGACCTCCAGCGTGGCGCGGCCCTTGGCTTCGTCCAGGCTGGCGATGGTGCCGTGCCAGCCGCTCGAGGCGAAGGCCCGGTCACCGACGCTCCAGCGCGGTCGTGCGAGCGCCGGCTCTGCGGTGTCGTCCACGGCGGGCATGACACCGAGGCGAGCGTCGATGCGGCGCATGGCCTGGTCGAGCCGTTCTTCGGTGAGGGTTTCACGTGCGAGCGAGCCGCGCATCTCGGCGATCTCGGCCTCGATGGCTGCGAGGGCCACCGTAGCTTGACGTCGCGCCTCCTCGGCGGCGACGCGGCGTTCGGCGCGGGCCCGTCGACGCTCCTCCTCGGCCTCGGCCAGGGCGGCGTTCATCTTCTGCTCCGCATCGGACGCTCGCGCTTCAGCCGCCGCGATGTCGACCTGCGAGGTGCGGATCGAGGCCAACGTCGTCTCGAATTCCTGCTGCGCCTCGGACAGGCGTGAGCGAGCGTCGTCCACGAGGGCCTGCGGCAGCCCCAGGCGCTCGGCGATGGCGAAGGCCTGGCTCGTACCGGGCAGGCCGATCGAGAGGTGGTACGTAGGTCGCAGGGTGGCCAGGTCGAAGTCGACCGAGGCGTTGCGGGCACGATCCTCGTTGTGGGCGTAGGTCTTGAGCTCAGCGTAGTGCGTGGTGGCTACCACCAGCGAGCCGGCGCGGATGAAGTGGTCAAGCAGGGATTGAGCCAGGGCTGAACCTTCGGTGGGATCGGTGCCGGCCCCGAGCTCGTCGAGCAGCACGAGAGTGTCCCGGTCGGCCGCCTCCACGATGCGGGTGATGGTCCGCAGGTGCCCGCTGAAGGTGGAGAGCGACTGGGCCACCGACTGCTCGTCGCCGATGTCGGCGAGGACATCACCGAAGATGGGCATGACGCTGCCCGGTGCGCAGGGAACGTGCATACCCGACTGGAACATCAGCGCCAGCAGGCCGACCGTGCGCAGGGCCACGGTCTTGCCACCGGTGTTGGGCCCGGTGATCACGAGTGCGGTGTAGCCGTCGCCGAGGTGGACGTCGATGGGCACGACCTCGCCCTCCAGACCCGGATGCCGGGCCGAGAGCAGCGACACGCGTCGCTCGGAGGTCAGCGTGGGCCGGACCGCGTCCAGTTCCTCGGCAAGGCGGGCGCGGCACATCCAGAGATCGAAGCGGGCGAGTGCGTCGAGGTCGGCTTCGAGGGCCTCGGCGTCTGCGGCCACGTGCGCCGAGAGCTCGTCGAGGACGCGCTCCTCTTCAGCCTGTGCTGCGAGCTCCGCCTCGCGCCAGGCGTTGGACATCTCGACCGCGATGAGCGGCTCCACGAAGATCGTCTGGCCGCTGCCGGACTGGTCGTGGACGATGCCCTTCACCCGGCTGCGGGCGTCTGCCCGCACCGGCACCACGTAGCGGCCGTTGCGCAGGGTGATGATCGGCTCCTGCAACGCGCTCGCGACATCGGAGCGGACGAGCGCGTCGAGGCGGTTGCGCAGCCGTTCGTGCGCGAGGCGCACGGCGCGTCGCAGGCCGCCGAGTGCGGGCGAGGCGGTGTCCAGCACCTCGCCGCTCGGATCGACGCTGGCCTCGAGCCGCGACCGCAGCGTGGGCAACGGGTCGATCGAGCGGTAGAGCGCATGCAGCAGCGGCCGGTCCAGCTCGCGCAGCCCGTCCACCAGCCGGCCCGCGGCGATGAGCGTCTCTACCGTGGCCCATAGCTCACCGGGGTCAAGGCGGCCGCCGCGTTTGGCGCGCGCGACGACGGGCGTGATGTCGCGGGCGCTCCCGACGCCCACCTGTGGCTTCTCCTGCAGCAGCCAGCGGGCTTCGTCGGTCTCGTCGAGTCGGCGCGTGACGATGAGCGGGTCGGTAGCCGGCTCCACGGCCCTGGCCAGGCGGCGGGACGGCTCGAAGGCGGCGTACGCGGCCAGCCGTTCCCGGATGAGCGGGAACTCGAGCAGCTCAGCCGAGCGGGTGTCCATCAGGGTTTGACCGGGACCGGGAACGGCCGGCTGAGAGCCCGACTGTCGCCCAGGCCGAAGCGCCACGGCCGAGCCGCCCAGCGGGGGCCTGCGTAGTCGACGCCGATGCGTGGCCCGCTCACGACCTGCGCTCTGGCGACGGTCCCGGCCGGGTCGGTGGCCAGCCACAGGCGCCCATCCGAGAGCAGGTCGAGACCGCTCAGCGTGCGGTCGATGTCGAACGCCTGGCAGGCACGGGCTGGCCCCGCCGCGGTGCGCTCGGGGGGTCCTGCCGTTCGGCCCCGGCATTCGCGCATGCGCTCGAGCCCCTCGACCGGCTCGAGGGCGCGGATGAGCACCGCTGCGGCCTCGCCGTCGGGTCCACACACGACGTTGAGGCAGTGGTGGATGCCGTAGACGAGGTAGACGTAGGCGTGGCCTGGCGGGCCGAACATCACCGCCGTCCGAGGGGTCCGTCCGGCGCGCGCATGGCTGGCCCGATCGGCGGGCCCGGCATAGGCTTCGGTTTCGACGATGCGTCCTACTCGGCGGCCGGACCCGTCATCGCGCACCAGCCAGGTACCCAAGAGTGCCTGTGCTGCGGCGGCCGGGTCCATGGAGAGGAGCGCGGCGTCGATCGGTCGCAGGATGGTCGGTGGTGGGTCGGGATGCTCGGAGAGGGCGTCGCCAGCGTGATGCGTGGCCAGGGTCAACCGAAGACCTCGCGCACGTTGGGTGGCAGGACCGGCCCCAGCACGAACCCGACGATGGGCACGATGTGCTCGTTGATGCTGCTGCCGATGTTCGAGAGGAGGAGTTCCTGGTACAGGTTCGCGACCCAGGGCGGGCCACCGGCCGACTCCACGACGGGCTGGCCGTCGCCGTAGTAGGTGGCCAGCACGATGAGCACGCCGGCGATGCTGAGCACGGCCACCAAGACCGCGAAGGTCGCACCCACGAGGTCGTCGAGGACCTGGTAACGCGTGACCCGCTGGCTGCCGCGGGTGACCACGAAGATGAACACCGGTGTAGCCACGATCATGAACACGAAGATGATGCCGAAGGCGGCCATCTGGTTGAAGGCCGCCGTGTAGTTCTCCCACTGGCGCGCCAGGTACGCACCCAGCTCCTGCTGCAGGTAGGCGGCCGTGAGGAAGGCGATGATCCAGCCGGCCAGGAGCAGCAGGCTGCGCACCGCGCCCCAGAAGAAGCCTACGACCAGCGTGGACACGATGATGACCAGGAGGAAGATATCGGTCGACCCTATGGTCATGACAGGCACCTCATTGGGGCAACGCTATCAGGAGCGCAGGCGTGCGCCAAGTCGCTCCGACAACACCGCAACCAACCGCTCTATCGCAGGATCGACCGATTCGCCGCCCGGACCATCGTCTGTGAGCTCGAAGCGGAGGCGATAGGCGAGGCTCTTTTCGTCCGCTGCGAGCGGGCTTCCATGGTACTGGTCGAAGAGCGTGACGCCGCGCAGCGCCGGCCCGCCGTGCTCGCGGATGACGGCTTCGACGTGGCCGGCCGGGGTCCCCGCTGCGACGACCACGGCGATGTCGCGTTCGATGCCCGGTAGGTGCTCGAGGCGACCGACACGCAGGCGGTCGGGGACGAGGCGGCTGAAGGCCTCGACGAGGATCTCTGCGAAGACGACGTGATCGGCGTTGACGCCGTAGGCCTCCAGCAGCCGTGGATGCAGCTCGCCGACGCGACCCACGAGGGTGTTCTCGCCGGTACCGGGCACGGCCACCACCGCAGCCGTCCGGCCGGGATGCTCGACCCCCGCTCGGGCGGTCAGCGGTTCGTAGCGGAGCCGTGTCCACGTCAGACGCTCGGCGAGGCGCTCGAGCAGCCCCTTGGCCAGGCCGACGTCGACCTGGCCTCGCTCGCGGTCGCGTGAGACCGGGCGATCGCGTCCGGCCAGCAGGATCCCCAGCACCGCCGTCTGGACGGGTGCGCCCTCGCGCCACTCGTGCAGCTCGCCGAGCTCGAAGGCGTGGATGTCCGGCGTCTTCTGGCGCTCGTTCTCGACGAGCACACGGAGGTGCTCGGGGATCATCGAGCGGCGCAGCTGGGAGTGGTCGAGGGTGACCGGGTTGGCAGCCACGATGGTGCCCGGGTCGTCCGCCTCGAATCCGAGCCGGGCGTGATCCTCGGGGCTGATGAGGCCGTGGGTGATGAGCTCGTTGAGGCCGGCACCCGAGAGCGATGCCCGTAGCTGGTCGGTGAGGCGCTGGGGGTCCGGGCGGTAGGGCGGCATGCCCGTGTCAGGCAGGAGACCCTCGAGCGTCTCGTAGCCGCGGACGCGGGCGATCTCTTCGATGATGTCGGCCTCGATGGCGAGGTCCCGTCGATGCCCAGGGATGAGCAGCCACCAGCGTCCGCGCCGGGTCGGCCTGCGACCGTGCAGCGGCTCCTCACCGGCGATGACCGGGATCGTCTCTCCGGTCGGTGGCAGCCTCCGTCCCGATCTCGACCCGGGCCAGCAGCTGGCGCTGTTCCTCGACGGCGATCTCTGCTCCGAGCAGCTGACCGACACGGGCGGGCCGGAAAGCGACACGTGTCTGTGCAGGGGCCTCCAGGCTGTGTGTCCACCACGCCGGTCGCGACCCGACCACCGGCCCAGCGCCCGATGAGCGCGGCCGTGCGGTCGGCACCGAGGCGTGCCATGCGGTGTTCCTGCCCCTTCTCGAAGCGCTGGCTGGCCTCGCTGCGCAGGGCGTAGCGGAAGGCCGTGCGACGCACGCTGACAGGGTCGAAGATGGCCGACTCGATGATGATGTCGGTGGTCTCCTCACCGACCTCGGAGTCCGCGCCGCCCATGACGCCGGCGATCGCCAGCGGGCCGTCGGCGTCGGTGATGAGCAGCGTGTCAGGCGTCAGCTCACGCTGGACGTGGTCCAGCGTCTCGAGCGTCTCACCGGTCACGGCCGTGCGCACCGTGATGTGGCCGTTCCTGACCTTGGTCGGCGTCGAACGTGTGGATGGGCTTGCCCAGCTCCATGAGTACGTAGTTCGAGGCGTCAACGACGTTGGAGATGGGTCGTACGCCCGCGGCGATGAGTCGTTTCTGCACTTCCCAGGGCGATGGGCCGACGGTCACACCGTCGACGTAGCGGCCGACGAAGACCGGACAGAGGTCCGTGTCGGCGACGTCCACCTCGAGGTGATCGGCCGTGCTGTCACCGGACTCCTCCACCGAGAGATCCGGCCAGCGCAGCGCCCCGCCCGTGGCGGCGGCAACTTCGCGAGCCAGACCGAGGATGCTCAGCGCATCGCCCCGGTTGGGCTTGACGTCGACATCGAGGACGACGTCGCCGGCCATGTCCACCAGGTCCAGACCCAGCTGCGCGTCTGCGGGCAGGATGAGGATGCCGTCCGCGTCGCCCGTCAGGCCCAGCTCGTCACCGGAACAGAGCATGCCCTGGCTCTCGGTGCCGGCGATGGTGGTGATGTCGATATGGCGATCGCCGGGCAGGGTCGAGCCGGGTCGCGCGACCGGGACGCGCTGGCCCTTTTCGATGTTGGTGGCGCCACAGACGATCGGACAGCTCCTCGTCCCCGACACCCGTGCGCACGCGCGTGAGCGAGAGCTTGCTGGAGTTGGGGTGCGGAGCGACCTCGAGCAGCTCGCCCACCACGATGTCGTGCCAGTCGGCGCCGATACGCTCGATGGAACTGACCTCCATGCCCAGCAGGGTCAGCTTCTCAGCCAGCTCCTCGGGGCTGAGGTCGACGTCGACGAACTCGCGGAGCCAGGAAAGCGGGACGCGCATCTACAGTCGCTCCAGGAAACGCATGTCGTCCACGAGGAAGGCGCGGATGTCCGTGATGGCGTAGCGCAGCATGGCGATGCGGTCGACGCCCATGCCGAAGGCGAAACCCTGATAGCGCTCCGGATCGATGCCGCCATTGCGCAGCACGACCGGGTGCACCATGCCGGCGCCGAGGATGGTCATCCATCCGCTGCGGCCGCAGGCCGGGCAACCCGCGCCCTCACACACCACGCAGCCGATGTCGAAGGCCACCGACGGCTCCGTGAAGGGGTAGTAGCCGGGGCGGAAGCGCGTGGCCCGGTCGGCCCCGAACATGGCGTGCGCGAAGGCGTCGAGCAGGCCCCGTAGATGGGCCATGGTGGTGCCCTCGTCGACCATCAGCGCCTCGAGCTGGAAGAACTCGAAGCCGTGGCTGGCGTCGACGGCCTCGTAGCGATAGCAGCGACCCGGCGTGAGCACGCGGATGGGCGGCTCGGTGTCGCGCATGGCGCGGATCTGGACGGGCGAGGTGTGGGTCCGCAGCAACAGCCGATCGTCGCGCTGTCTCCCCGACCGGGTCCTTGACGTAGATCGTGTCCCACAGGTCCCGCGCCGGGTGGTCGGGTGGGATGTTGAGCGCGTCGAAGTTGAGCGCGTCAGTCTCGACCTCCGGGCCGTCGAGCACGACGAAGCCGAACTGGCTGAAGACGCGGGCGATCTCGCGCGCCGTCTCGGCGAGCGGATGCAGCGAACCGCGCCAGAGCGGGCGGCCGGGCAGCGTCACGTCCTCGGCTTCCGCGGCCAGGCGGGCCTCGAGCGCCTCTGCCTCGAGGCCGACGCGACGCTCGGCGAGTGCTTCCTCGATGGCGCTGCGCACGGGGTTGGCGAGCGCGCCGACCTTGGGTCGGTCCTCTGCGGGCAGCTGTCCGATACCGCCGAGCAGGTCCTTCAGCGCTCCCTTGCGGCCCAGCAGGGACGTCTCGATGGCGTCGAGCGCCTCAGGTGAATCGGCCGCGGCGATGGATGCCACGCCTTGCGCCTGCAGCTCTTCGAGCTGGGCGCTGAACGAAGCGACGTCCACGACGGGCTGGCTGCTCGTCGCTATGCGGACTTGGCGACCTCGGCGATGCGGGCGAACGTCGCGGCATCGCGGGCACCGATATCGGCCAGGCTCTTGCGGTCGAGCTCGACGCCGGCCGACTTGAGGCCGCTGATGAGCTTGCCGTACGTGGTGCCGTTCTCGCGGGCGGCCGCGTTGATGCGCGTGATCCAGAGTGCACGCATCTGGCGCTTGCGCTCCTTGCGGCCGCGATAGGCGTAGGCCATCGCGTGGAGCTGTGCCTCGCGGGCCGAGCGGATCAGCCGGCGGTGGGTGCCGGTCTTGCCCTCAGCGGCCTTGAGGAGACGCTTGTGACGCTTGTGGGCGGCGACGCCGCGCTTGACTCGTGCCATGGGTCGGTGGTGACTCCTACAGGTACGGGAGCATGCGCTTGACGGCGTTCTTGTTGGCGCCGTCAACCGTGGCCTTGCCCGCGTAGCGGCGCTTGCGCCGCGAAGACTTGATCTCGAGATGGTGACCGCGCCAGGACTTGACCCGGTAGACCTTGCCACTGCCGGTGGCGCCGAATCGCTTCTGCGCGCCCTTGTGGCTCTTCATCTTTGGCACTTGGCGTCAGCCTCCTGTGCTTGTCGCAGGCGAGGCCGTGGGCTCTTCCTGGGCGACGGGCGGCTCCGCTGCTGGCGGGACCGCTTCCTTGTTCTTCTTCGACTTCCCTTCCGGGGGAGCTGGGTCCACGTGGGCCCGGGGCTTCTGCGTCGCGGTCAACACCATGGACATCGATCGACCCTCGAGCGTAGGCATCCGGTCGACGCTACCCCAGTCAGCGACCTCTTCCGCGAACCGGTTGAGCAGGTCGCGCCCGATGTAGGCGTGACTGACCTCGCGTCCGCGGAACTGGACCGTGACCTTGACGCGGTCGCCGTCCCCCAGGAAGCGGATGGCGCGCTTGACCTTGGTGTCGAAATCACCCTTGCCGATCTTGACCCGGAGGCGGACCTCCTTGAACTCGACCGAACGCTGGTGCTTACGCGCTTCCTTTTCCTTGCGGGCCTGCTCGTACTTGTACTGACCGTAGTCCAGGATCTTGGTGACGGGCGGGTTGGACATGGGAGCGACCTCTACGAGGTCGAAACCACGCTCCTGCGCCAGTTGCAGGGCCTTGGGTGTAGGCATCACACCCAGCTGTTCGCCTTCTTCGTCGATGACTCGGACCTGTGGGATCCGGATCATCTCGTTGATACGCAGGTCCTTGCTCAGGCTAGTCCCTCACCACTATCGATGTTCCAACTCGTCTCCCATGCGCGGCGCGACACAGAGTCACGACCGGCACGGGTCGCCGGCGGAATATAGCACAGGATGGCGTCTTCCACGCCTGACGGCTCACGCTCCGGCCACGCTCGCGCGCTCGCCCCCGCGGGTCAGTCGGGCCGCTTGCTGGCGACCTGCTCGGCAAGCTGGTCGGCGAGCTCCTCCCAGCCGATCGGATCGAGCTGGTCGCCCGTGCGCGTGCGTGGAGCGGCGGTCCGACTCTCGACCTCGCGGTCACCGAGCACGAGCATGTAGGGGATCTTCTGGTCCTGCGCCAGCTTGATCTTCTTCTGCATGCGGTTGCCGCTGTCGTCGACCTCGACGAAGAGGCCGCGGGTTCGCAGCACGTCGGCCAGCGCCGCAGCAGCCTCGATGTGGCGATCGGCGATGGGGATGACGGCGGCCTGCACCGGCGCACACCACAGCGGGAAGGCACCGCCGAAGTGCTCGGTGATGATGCCGATGAAGCGCTCCAGCGAGCCGAGGATGGCGCGATGGATGGCGATCGGCCGCTGCTGCTGGCCCTCCTCGTCCACGTAGGTCAGGTCGAAGCGTTCCGGGAGCATCATCATGTCCGCCTGGATGGTGGCCATCTGCCACTCGCGCCCCAGCGCGTCGTCCACGTAGATGTCGATCTTGGGAGCGTAGAAGGCGCCGTCCCCGGGCTTGACCGTGTACTCGACCCCGGCCCGGTCGAGGGCGTCCGCGATGTAGCGCTCGGCACGCTCCCACTGTTCCGGTTCACCGAGCGCATCGTCGGGCCGGGTGGCGAAGCTGAAGCGCGGCTCGAGGCCGAACCAGCCGTAGGCTTCGTGACCTCGCCCAGCATGGCCTCCACCTCGCTCGGCCAGCTGGTCGGGCCGCACGTAGACGTGGGCATCGTCCTGGCTGAAGTGGCGGATGCGTGTCAGGCCGCTCAGCGTGCCGGAGAGCTCGTTGCGATGCAGATGCCCGAAGTCGGACAGGCGCAGCGGGAAGTCGCGGTACGAGCGCACGCGCGAGTTGTAGATGATGGTGGACAGTGGGCAGTTCATGGGCTTGAGCGAGTAGTCCGGCTCGCCTTCGTCGCTCTCCACCTCAAGGGTGAACATCTTGTCGTCGTAGTGGTTCCAGTGGCCCGACTGCTCCCACAGCTTGCGGTGCACGAGGATGGGCGTGCTCACCTCCTGGTAGCCGCGCCGGTCCTGCGACCTCACGCATGGCGGACTCCAGGGTGCGCCACAGACGCTGGCCCTTGGGGTGCCAGAAGGCGGAGCCGGGGCTGACGTCGTGGAAGCTGAAGAGATCGAGCGCCACGCCGAGGCGCCGGTGATCGCGCTTGCGGGCCTCTTCCAGGCGCCAGAGGTAGAGGTCGAGTTCGTCTCGCGTGCTCCAGACCGTGCCGTAGATGCGCTGGAGCATGGGTCGCTTCTCGTCACCACGCCAGTAGGCACCGGAGACCTTGAGCAGCTTGAAGGGGCCGAGCTTCCCGGTCGACTCGACGTGCGGGCCGCGGCAGAGGTCGGTGAAGGAGCCGTGGGAGTAGGTCGAGACCGGCGGCGCCGGTTCACCGCGCTGCTCTGCGTCGCGGCGCAGGTCGTCGAGGATCTCCACCTTGTAGGTCTGGCCCGCTGCCTCGAGCATGGCCCGGCCCTCGTCGGGATCCCACTCCTGCCGTTCGAAGGGCTGGTTGCGGGCGACGGACTTCTTCATCCGCTTCTCGATGGCCTTGAGGTCCTGCGGTGTCAGCGCGCGGGGCAGGTCGAAGTCGTAGTAGAAGCCGTCCTTGATGGCCGGCCCGATGCCCAGCCTGGCCTCGGGGAAGAGGTCCATGACGGCCTCCGCCATGATGTGCGCGGCCGAGTGGCGCATGGGGTCCAGCTCGCCATGTGCGTTGGCGTCGAGGAGCTCGGTGGCCGAGCCCTTCTCGGGGGCCTGGAACTCATCCTCGTTGCCGGCGACGTCGGCGCTCGGGCCCTCGTCGCGTTCTACTGCGCACATGTGGTTGCTCCTGATCGAAGTGAACGCCCCTCGTACCGCAGGTCGGTCGAGAGGCGCCTGGGCGACGACCCGGTCGCGGTCCGGGCTCGCCTCGATCGTACCGCAGGCGAGGCGGCTAGGCCGCTGGCTCCCCTGTCCCGCCGAGCAGCTCGTCGAGTCCCGCGAGGGGGATGCCCAGCCAGTCGGAGCGGGAGCCCAGTCGTGAGCTCAGCTCATCGCAGGCGCGCGAGACGAGCAGGGCCTTGAAGGTGATCGACCAGGCTTCGTCATCGCTGGGGTTGTAGCCGGCTCCGTCCGTGGCCGCACGATAGCCGGCTACGCAGGCCGCTGCCATCCACTGGAACCAGGCCGTCGACCAGGCCGCCAGCCCGTCAGGCTCGAGCGCGCCGGCGCTCAGCAGCTCACGTTCGACGCGCGGCCAGTGGGCCGCGAAGTGCAGCGAGCGCACGAGGCTGGCGAGGTCGGTCAGGGCTGGTTGCTTGAGGCGCCGCTGGCTCAGGGCATGGGCCGTATCACCCTCGAAGTCGATGATCACGACGTCGGAGCCGGTGTCGAGGACCTGCCCCAGGTGGAGGTCGCCATGGATGCGGATACGTTCGCCGTCGGACCGCACATCCCGTAGCCTCCCGAGCAGGGCGTCCACGCGGGGTGCCGACTCCAGCACCACTCGTGCTGCTTCCTGGTCGCGCAGCGGCAGCGAGTCACGCCGGTCCTCCAGCAGCGCAAGGGCATCGTTGAACCGGCGGCGTACCGATTCGTAGAGCGAGCGCAGGTGGAAGGGCGACATCGGCTCCGGGGCGAAGTCGGGATCGCTCGGGTCGGCGGCGGCCAACAGCGAGTGCATCTGGCCCACGCGCTCCCCGAGCACCCTCGCTGTCTCGAGCGGGAGGCCGATGAGAGCGGCCATGCGCTCGGGTACCTCCCGCCGCGCGATGTCGAGGAAGAAGCGATCGCCGTCGGAGGCCAGCTCCGGTGGCTCCGACTCCGCCTCGGCGTCATGGAGGAAGGTGCCGACGGCTTCGCGCATCGACTCCCAGAGGTTGCCCTCGTGGGGCACATAGGCCTGGACCATGGCCATCGTGGCCACGTCCCGGCCGTGCCTCAGCTCCGCCGAACCGAGCACGCGGGGAACGTTGGCGAAGCCGGCATCGGCGAGGTAGCGGCCCAGCTCCTGATCGGGATTGGGGCCGCCCTCCAGCACCCGATAGAGCTTGAGCACGAGGCGCTCGTCGTAGGCGGCGCTGCTGTTCGACATCGTCGGCTGCTCGCGGATGGGCGTCGCCCTGAGCGCGTCCGGGGCCAGGCCCCCGAGCTGGCTCTTAAGGCCCTTGAGCGTGTGTCCCGAGAGCTCGCCGTGGGCGCTCTGGAGCCGCCGGCGGCCGGTGACGACGCTGAGCAACGTCTCGTACACGCCGGGCACGACGGTGGCGTCGATGAGCCGGGACGAGCCATCGGCATCGATGAGCCGCGCGATGGCGGCGTCAGGGTAGGCTGCGAGCAGCTCGTCGAAGGCGGGATCGGCGTCGGTCGTCAGCGGTAGCACGTAGGTCGAGGGCTCGGTGTCGCGGTAGCGGACCTGCAGGAAGGCGATGACCGCGGCCGGTGTCGATGGCAGGGACACCACGTCGATGACCCGGGCGCCCGCGACCGCGTGTGTGCCGCCGCGGTACCAGCGACGTCCCACCACCCAGCGCAGCAGCACGTCGGCGACCTCATCGCTGTGTCGCTTGAGGCGTGCGCCCAAGTCGCCTCGCCAGGCCAGCTCGGGCAGGTCCTCAGTGTGGGCGGCTGGCTCCGTCGCAGCCGGGTCGATGGCCAGGCGGAACCACAGGAACGAATGCGGGCCGAGGCTGAGGAGATAGGGCTCGGCACCGATCCGCGGGAAGTCGACGGCGCCGAAGAGCTCGACGGGCACTCGGCCCTCATAGTCCGACAGCTGTAGCTCGGTCCACTGCGCATAGCGTGAGAGGTTGGCCACCACGAGGATGGTCTCGTCCTCGTATTCACGGATGAAGGCCAGGATGCGGCGATTGCGCGGGTGCAGGAAGGTCAGGCTCCCCCGGCCGAAGGCGGGATGCTTCTTGCGCAGCGCGATGGTCCGCTTCATCCACCACAGCAGCGACTGCGGGTTGGCCTGCTGAGCCTCGACGTTGACGGCCTCGTAGTGGTACTCGGGGTCGGTCACGATCGGCAGGTACAGCTGCTGGCGGTTGGCCGAGCTGAAGCCGGCGTTGCGATCCGACGACCACTGCATCGGCGTGCGCACGCCGTTGCGGTCGCCGACGTAGACGTTGTCGCCCATGCCGATCTCGTCGCCGTAGTAGATGACCGGTGTGCCCGGCAGGCTGAAGAGCAGGCCGTTCATGAGCTCGATACGCCGCCGGTTGTTGCCCAGCAGCGGCGCCAGGCGGCGGCGGATGCCCAGGTTGATGCGAGCGCGTGGATCGGCCGCGTACACGCGGTACATGTAGTCGCGTTCCTCGTCGGTGACCATCTCGAGCGTGAGCTCGTCGTGGTTGCGCAGGAAGAGCGCCCACTGGCTGGTCTCGGGCAGGTCCGGCGTCTGCTCGAGGATGTCGATGATGGGGTAGCGGTCCTCCATGCGCAGGGCCATGAACATGCGCGGCATGAGCGGGAAGTGGAAGGCCATGTGGCATTCGTCGCCGACGCCCTCGCCGAAGTAGGCCACCGAATCCTCCGGCCACTGGTTGGCCTCCGCCAGCAGCATGCGGTCGGCGAACCGTTCGTCGACGTGGGTCCGCAGTCGCTTGAGGAAGGCATGCGTCTCGGGCAGGTTCTCGCCGTTGGTGCCCTCACGCTCGAAGAGGTACGGGATAGCGTCGAGGCGCAGGCCGTCGACACCCGCTTCGAGCCAGAAGTCGGTGACCTTGAGCAGCGCTTCCTGCACCCGCGGCTCATCGAAGTTGAGGTCCGGCTGGTGGCTGTAGAAGCGGTGCCAGAAATAGGCTCCCGCGACCGGGTCCCAGGACCAGTTGGACGACTCGAAGTCCTTGAAGATGATGCGCGCGTCTTCGTAGCGGTCGGGCGTGTCGCTCCACACGTACCAGTCGCGCTCGGGTCGATCCGGGCGGGGCCTTGCGCGCTCGCTGGAACCAGGGATGCTGGTCGGAGGTGTGGTTGAAGACCAGCTCGGTGACCACCCGTAGATCGCGCTGGTGGGCCTCGCGGATGAAGATACGAACGTCGCGAAGGGTGCCGTAGTCGGGGTTGACGCGGTCATAGTCCGCGATGTCGTAGCCGTCGTCGCGTCCGGGCGAGGGATAGAACGGCAGGACCCAGAGGGTCGTGACACCGAGGTCGGCGAGGTAGTCGAGCTTCGAGGTCAGGCCCGTGAAGTCGCCGATACCGTCGCCGGTGCTATCGCGGAAGGCGCGCACGTGGAGCTCGTAGATGACCGCGTCCTTGTACCAGAGCGGGTCGGGCGGG
>CAVQPG010000003.1:0-136226 GCA_963714675.1 uncultured Chloroflexia bacterium
ATACCACGGCCGCGGTGGTCGTGATGTCGCGGGCCGCTGCCTCCATCCTGGTCGAGCGCTACGCTGCCGATCCGAGCCACGTGGAGATCATCCCCCACGGCGTGCCCGATCTGCCCTTCGTCGAACCCGACAGCGTGAAGCCGGGACTCGGCATGAGCGGCCGTCAGGTCCTGCTGAGCTTCGGACTCGTCGGCCCGGGCAAGGGCTACGAGTCGGTGATCGAGACCATGCCCGAGGTGGTGCGTGCGGTGCCCAACGCCTGCTACGTCATCCTCGGAGCGACGCACCCCGAGCTGCAGCGGACCGAAGGCGAGCGCTACCGGACGCGACTCGAGACCATGGTCGCGGAGCTGGGCATGACCGAGCACGTGGTCTTCATCGATCGCTTCGTGTCACAACACGAGCTGAGCCGCTGGCTGGAGGCGACGGACGTGTTCGTGACGCCCTACCCGAACCTCGACCAGATCGTCTCGGGCACGCTCTCCTACGCGATGGCAGCCGGCAAGGCGTCCGTCTCCACCCCCTATCTGTACGCCTCCGAGATCGTTCGCCGACGGGCGCGGCCGCCTCGTACCGCGGGGAGATCCGGGGGCCATGGCCGACGCTCTCATCGAGCTGTTGCAGGACCACGGCCTGCGCGCCGCGATGGCGCAGCGCGCCTATCTGCACGGCCGGGGCATGCTCTGGTCCCGAGTCGCAGCAGACTACGAGCAGCTGTTAACGAGGCTGCGGGCAGGCCTCGCGCGACGTCGTCGCACTGGACGTCCAGGCGGCGGTGCTGCAAGGTGCCTGAGATCTTCCCGTTGTTCCCGGTGGACCGCCGGCATCTTGACGCCCTGACCACCGACATCGGGATCATGCAGCATGCACAGGGGGCCCGGCCGGATCCGAGCCACGGCTACTGCACGGACGACGTGGCGCGAGCCCTGATGGTCGATGTCTTGCACGGAGGCGAGCTCGGCTGGCCGGCCGTCGCCACGAGCATCGCCCGGAACGTGGCCTTCCTGTCTGAGGCCTTCGAGGATGCGACCGGCCATTTCCGCAATCTCAGGCGCTGGGACGGCGCCTGGCTCGATGCGCCTGGGTCGGAGGACGCCGACGCGCGGGCCTTGCAGGCGCTGGGCGAGGTCATCGCGTCAGCGACCGACGGCACAGCTCGGGACGATGCCACCGCGTTGTTCGAGCAGGCCCTGCCGACCGCGAGCCAGGTCGGCGCATTACGTCCACGGGCGACGGTGGTCCTGGCCTGCGATGCGGCGGTCCGCTCCGGCCTGTCGGGTGGAGTAGCCGATGTCTACGGACGGGTGGCGAATGCCCTGTGGGGTTCCTTCGCCGGCTGCGAGTCGGAGCCCGCGTGGCCCTGGCCGGAGGCGCTGGTCACCTATGAGAACGAGCTGCTGCCACAGGCCCTGATGGTGGCTGGTCGCAGGCTCCATCGCCCGGAGATGGTGCGGGCCGGATCGCATGTCCTCGACTGGCTCATCGAGGCGCAGATGAGCGCGGACGGGTACCTGCGCAGCGTGGGCAACGCGGGCTGGTGGCCGCGAGGTGGTCAGCCGGCTCGATTCGACCAGCAACCCATCTCCGCCACGACGCTGCTGCTGGCGGCGGAGACCGCGTTCGAAGAGACCGCTGACCCTCGCTATCAGGAGGCCACGGAGTCCGCCTACGGCTGGTTCCTGGGTCACAACGATGCTCATGCGACCGGTCGCCGACCCGACCTCGGGCGCAGGAGCCGACGGCATCGGTCCGGCTGGTGTCAGCCGCAACCAGGGGGCCGAATCGACACTGATGTGGCTCATCGCGCTCGAGCACATCCGTGCCCTGCGGGCTCGAGACGAGTGGTCGAGTGTGAGATCGAGCGACGCCCTCGCCACCGTGGCCTGATCAGGCGGCAGCGACCGGATGCGCGTCGCAGGTAGCCCGCTTCGCGTCGCGGTGCTGGCCCCCATCTCGTGGCGGGTACCACCACGTCATTACGGTCCGTGGGAGCAGTTCGTGTCGCTCCTGACCGAGGGCCTCGTGCGCCGCGGCGTCGATGTCACGCTGTTCGCCACCGCCGACTCGGTCACCGGTGCCCGACTCAGCGCCTGTGTCCCACGGGGCTACTCCGAGGATCCGTCGATCGACGCCAAGGTCGCCGAGAGCCTGCACATCTCGTCGCTCTTCGAGCGAGCCGGCGAGTTCGACCTCATCCACAACAGCTTCGACTTCCTGCCGCTGACCTACAGCGGCCTGGTGGCAACGCCGGTCGTCACCACCGTCCATGGCTTCTCGTCGGAACGCATCGTGGCGGTCTACGAGAAGTACGACGGGCGGAGCTACTACGTGGCCATCAGCGAGGCTGACCGGCACGAACGGCTCCACTACGTCGCCACCATCCACCACGGCATCGACATGGGCGCGTTCGAGGTGCGTGCGGCACCGGGCACGTATCTGCTCTTCTTCGGCAGGATCCACCCCGACAAGGGCACGGCCACGGCCATCGACGTCGCCGAGCGCGCGGGCCTGCCGCTGACCATCGCGGGCATCGTGCAGGATCGCGAGTACTTCGAGCGCTTCGTGGAGCCGCGGCTCGATGGAGAGCGGATCAGGTACATCGGCCCGGTGGGGCCCGAGGCTCGCGGAGCCCTGCTGGCCGAGGCACGGGCCCTGCTGCACCTCATCGACTTCGAGGAGCCGTTCGGCTACAGCGTGGTCGAGGCCATGGCCTGCGGTACCCCGGTCATCGCCAATGCCCGGGGCTCGATGCCGGAGATCGTGCGCCAGGGCGAGGGCGGCTACCTGGTGCAGAGCCTCGATGAAGCGGTGGCCGCGGTCCACGCGTCAGCCGACATGGATCGCCTGGCCGTACGCGCCTCGGTCGAACGGCGTTTCGACGTGGAGCGGATGGTCGACGAGTATCTCGAGGTCTATCGGCGCGTCGTGGCGGATCGGCCGGGATCAGAGCCCCGGCATTCGCGAGCCCGGGACCGGTCAGCTGAGTCGGTCGAGGATGCTCCCGAGCGGGATCGCGGCGATACCGCTGCCGAGGTCGGAGAAGCCGTACGGGGATGATCAGGTCTTCACCGTGGATGAGGCTGCCGCAGGAGTAGACGACGTTGGGCACGTAGCCGTCGCGCTCGTCCTCGGCGGGAACCAGCAGCGGCTCGTCGAGATGGCCGATGACCCGGCGCGGGTCCTCAAGGTCGAGCAGGATCGCCCCGAGCGCGTAGCGACGCATGGGACCGACGCCATGCGTGATCACCAGCCAGCCGGCGTCGGTCTCGAGCGGGGAGCCGCAATTGCCGAGCTGCATCAGCTCCCAGGGCTGTTCGGGCTGCTGGATCCGGGATGGGGTCCTGCCAGGTGCGGACATCGTCCGAGAACATCAGGTAGTTGCTCTCGTTGTCCTGTCGCGAGAGTGCCGCATAGCGCCCGTCGATCATCCTCGGGAAGAGGGCCATGCCCTTGTTGCGCGCGGCATCGCCATTGAGCGTGGCGATGCGGAAGGTGCGGAAGTCCGCCGTTTCGATGAGCTGCGGGAAGGATCTGGAAACCGTCGAAGGCCGTGTACACCGCGTAGTAGACGACGGTGCCGTCTTCGTGTCTGAAGCGCACGAAGCGAGCGTCCTCCATGCCCTGGCTCTCCGACGGGCCGGAGGGAAAGATCACCCGTTCCGACACATGCGACTCGGCAGGGAACTCGATGGTGTAGTTCGAGGCGGCGACCCAGTGGATGATCCTGGTCGTCTCGTAGGCCACGGTCCGGTCCACGCCGCGTTCGTCAAGATCGCCGATGGCCGATTCGAGCTGGGCCAGCGTGAAATCGGCCGGCAGCGGATCGAGCACGAGACCGGCGATCTCGTTGAGCACTCCCAGCTCTCGCAGCTTCACCCGGAAGGCCTGGTGCTGATAGGTCGGCTCACGTCGCTCGCCGATGGTGGTGAAGCGGCTCGGCTCCTCGATGCTGACGCCCCCATCGGCGCCGATGACGCCCGAGCGGAACTCGATCGAGGAGAGGTGCCCTTCGCCGATCGCCCGCAAGCTCAGGATGAAGCGCTGCTCCCCGGCGCCGAGCCCGCTCTGGTCGGGGGCGGTGACGATGGACGGGTTGGAGAGCGCCGCAGCTTCGACGGAGTACTCGTGTGTGAAGTAGGCCCCGATGAGGAGCCGCCGCTCCACGGTGAGCTGATCCCGGTCGGGGACCAGGCCGGCCACGCCCTCGTAGTTGCGCAGCAGCGAGCCATCAAGGTCCGGGTGCCGTTGGGCGAACCCGGCGAGCGTGGAGGCGAGCGTGGAGGCGACCGAAGCCTCCGAGAGGGCCAGGATCCGATCGATGACCTGCTGGGCTCGCCGGTGGCCGTTCGACGGGATGTGCGCGCCGGGCATGAACGGCCTGATGACCACCCGCCGGGCATCGGGGCGAAGGCGGACCTGCGTTCGGTTGACAGGTATCACGCGGGGGACAGGAGCCCGGGACCCCAGGCACTGCCGTCGCCGTCGAGTGGGTGTCTCACGTATAGAGCCTAGGGCATCCACGGTTCGGCGTCGCGGGCGTTGCCGTCGTAGTCATCGACCGTCACCAGGACCCTGGAGCGGTGAACTCAGATCCCGAAGACCGACCGCGCGAGCGCGACCCACGTCGCGAGTCGTGAGCGGTCGCCGCCGACGGTGTAGACGTCCGCGGAAGAGCAGCGCCACGTTGCAGTCGTACGCCTTGGCCACGTCGTAGGTTCGGCGCAGATCGGCTTCGGCGCCGTCCCAGTTGGGAACGGGCATGCTGATCGGCACCGGGTCGGGCTTGCGGCTGAAGACGTAGCGGTCACCGAGCATCTCGCCGATGCGCTCGAAGTCGGCGCTGGGTGGGACCGATACCGACCGCAGGTTGGGCATGGCCTCCATGATCAGCTCCAGGCGGTCCTGCACCGGTTCGCAGCAGCCGTAGTAGACGTGGCCGAAGCGGTCGGTCAGCCGCTTCATGTAGGGCAGCACGAACTCGGCGTACATGGCCGGGCTGATCATCGTCGTCTCCTGCGACTCGGCCCAGCACCACAGGTCTGACAGACGGCCCGGCGAGGCCTCGGGGCCAGGCAGGTCGGAGACGTAGCCGTAGGCACGCGGGTCCCGCCAGCTGGTTGTCGGTGTTGGGCACGATGAGTCCCTGCTCCTCGACGTAGCTGAACATGCGCGTGCGGTCGTCGGTCATGTACTCCATCAGCGCGTGGATGGTCTCCGGCGATTCGTACAGCCAGTTGAGCAGGCCGTCGTTGCCGATGAAGCGGTAGATCTGCCAGGTGAGCCCGATGAAGTAGTTGCCGGCCCAGCTCTCGGCCCCCTGATCGACCATGAAGTGGTCGTAGTTGCCGACCCGGATCGGCAGCAGGTCGCCGAAGGTGTCATCGAGCAACTGGCGCTTGCGCTCGGTGCCGTCTCGGTCGACGCTGAACGTGCGCGGCTGGAGCAGCGCCGCATCCGCTGGCTGGCGGATGGGGAAGTCGAAGGTGTAGCCGATGCCGTCGGTGGGGACCTGGATGACTT
Organism: uncultured Chloroflexia bacterium; assembly: GCA_963714675.1. Lineage (GTDB taxonomy): Bacteria > Chloroflexota > Limnocylindria > Limnocylindrales > CSP1-4 > JAFMJV01. The sequence continues at coordinate 5,521 of CAVQPG010000003.1, forward strand.
CCACGCCCCAGCCGGAGTCGTCGAGGTCCCAGCCCAGGCGGTACCAGGGCTCGAGCACGATGTCGTCGCCGACCTCCTCGAAGTGGCGCAGGTTCTCCCGCATCGTGGCCTCGACCGCGCGCAGGACCGGGTCCTCGCAGACGAGCTCGTCGGGAGCCACGTAGTCCTCGACGGTGTCCGTCTCGAACAGGATCATGGGGCGCTCCGGGCGCAGGTCGTGCAGGGCTCGCCAGCCTCGCTTGCGCTCGGCCATGACGGGCAGCGCGGCGACGTCCGCCCACCGCCCCGCGAGAGCGCGGATGGTTCGGCGGTCCGCCGCGCTCGGGCTGGTCTTCACCTGGTCCACGTGGCTGGCCCTCCCCCGTCGTGACGGCACTTCCGCGGAACCCCGTGGTCGATGCCTGCGGCGAGGATACTCGGGATCGATGCAGGCAGGGCCTCCACCCGTCTCGCTCGCCGGCTGCGGCCTGCTATCCTCGGCGCTCGTTCGTCGCGAGGCCATGGACCGCCAAGACCCCTCCCCCCACGCTGTTCGCCGCCGCAAGCTCGTGCCAGATCATCGGATCAGGATCTGCCGACTGGAGTCCTGCTTGGCTGATGGCGGACTGGAGCTCGCCGAGGCGCTCGAGGAGCGGCTGGGTATCAGGCTGGACGAGCGCACCGCTGACGGCGCGATCAGCCTCGAGAGCCTCGATTGCGTCGGCCTCTGTGGCATCAAGCAGGCCGTCACCATCGACGACGAGCCCTTCATGGGCCGGGACAGGGTCCTGCAAGCGGTGGACGACCTGATGCGCCCGCCGGGGAGCATCGCGTGACCGAGGTCCGCGTGTTCCCCGATGAGAGCGATCTCGGCGCGGCCCTGGCCGCCGAGATCATCGCCGGTATCGATGCGGCTCGCGACGGGGGCCGTCGATATGTCCTGGGCTGCCCCGGTGGCCGCAGCGCCCGCTCGACCTACCGAGCGCTGGCCCGGGGCCTCGAGGGTGCCGACATCGGCCACCTGGTCATCGCCATGATGGATGACTACGTCGTGCGCGCCCCAGACGGCAGCTTCGAGCACTGCCCCGCCGATGCCCACTACAGCTGTCGGCGGTTCGCCCAAGATGGAGATCGTCGGCCCGCTCAACGAGGCTGCAGCCGTCGGTGTGCCCGATGACCACGTCTGGCTGCCTGACCCACACGATCCGCTCGCCTACCAGGCTCGACTCGATGACGCGGGCGGGGTCGACCTCTTCATCGTGGCGAGCGGTGCCAGCGATGGCCATGTCGCGTTCGTCAAGCCGGGCACACCGCTCGACAGTGGCGTCTCGATCATCCCGCTCGCCGTGACGACGCGCACCGACAACATGGCCACCTTCCCCGACTTCGGCTCGATCGACGAGGTGCCCGACCACGGTGTGTCCGTGGGGTTGGGCACCATCCGGTCCGTCTCGCGAGAGGTGCGACTGATCATCCACGGAGAAGGCAAACGCACGGCAGCCCGCCGGGTGCTGGAGGCAGATGACTTCGAACCCGACTGGCCGGCGACGTTCATCCACCGCTGCCGCGGTGCTCAAGTCTGGCTCGACGAAGCCGCTCGCCCGAGCGGTTCGTAGGAGGTCGTCCGGGTCCACCCGGACGAAGAGGATACGGAGATCAAAGATGATCGACTGGTCAGCTATGTCCTAGCGGCCGGCCATCGGGTCGGGCTGGCGCCGGGGAACGAGCAGCTGGTGATGGCGGGCGGCCTCTTGCGCAGCCCGGGCTCGCACCTGCGGGTCGCGATCGTCGAGGGACCAGCCGGACTGATGGGCGTGTCGGCGCGCACGATCCGAGCAGGGCTCGCCTTCGATCGTGCTGAGGCCCGGTGAGGTGGTGACGGCGCTGCCATGGTCTTCCAGCTCGGTGCCTGACGGCAGCCTCCTCTGAGTCCCTCGAACCGGCGAGGAGCGCCAGCACGGCCGCTGCGACACGCCATCGCGGGCGAGCTGGAGAAGGCGCCAGTCGGCTGTCCGAAGCGGGTACGCTCGGGACAGGCGAGCCGGTCGGACCGACCGCCCGGCCTGATCTCCGGGCGTGATCGATCGTCGATGGGCTGCGGCGGCCGGCCATCGTCGTCGCCGCCGAACGCGTCACCACCTGGGGCATCGAGACGCCAGCGTTCGAGCGGCTAGCTCGACACGTCGGGATGCCTGAGCGGCAACCGTCGCTCTTGCCTGCGGACTCGATACTGGTGTGCACACGACTTCCCATCTTGTCGTGGACGCGCGCCGTCTCCAGAGGACGTCCAGTGAACAAGCCCGACTTGCTTCGGTTCATCAAGAGCACAGAGAAGCTGGTCACCCCGAAGGCTGTCGGGAAGATGTATCAGCGTGCGGAGATGCTCAGCAAGCTGCCTCTGGGTGTGCAGAAGTGGATCGTGGGTCGGGCGGGGCGAGAGCGTTCGAACATCGCCTTCGTCGTGGAGCCGTACAGCCTCTTCCTGGCCTACGAGATCGAGGATGAGGCGGAAGCGCGCCGACAGCTGCCGCCTGGCTACGAGCTGCTGCCGACCGCGATGTTCGACGGTACCGAACCGAGGCTCTGCGGGATCATCGGAGCCTTCAACGTGCACACCTCCGTGTTCTGGGGGAGCCGCATCGAGCTCTCGCTCATCGCCGAGAACAAGACCACGGGCATGCTCTCGTGGGTCATCTGCGACTACGAGTCGAACACCATCAACTACGACCCTGGCCAAGGGTTCTCGGGGTCCAGTACCAGCCATGCGGTGGTCACCACGGCACATTCGGGTGACCTGATCGTCGACGTCGCGGGCGCGCAGAGCGGCAATCGGATCGCAAGCGTCGCGAGCCTCGATGCGGCTTCGATGCGACCGCTCGACCAGCGCCTCTGGCTCGAAGGGAATCTCTCCGTGGACTACGGCGGGCGGTTGCTCGATCCGGATTCTGTCCCCTTCGGCCTCATCTTCGACCCAGGCGAAGTGGCACAGGCCCTGCACATCCCGCTGCGGGCCGTCACGGTCGAGCATCAACACGTTCGGGGACGGACTCCTCGCAAACGAGCCGTTCGAGGCCTGCTGCTTCCCCTTTGCGCAGCACTACCAGACCACCAGCTTTCCCTCGTCCAGCCCCATCACGAACCGAGCCGGCCTCGAGCAGGCGGTCGGGGAGTTGAGCTCGGACCCGAGATAGGCAGCCAGCTGCTTGGCACCCGACTCGACCGGCCGATCGAGTCGGGTAGTGCCGGCCACGCCCAGGAACGCGAGCGAGACCTCAGGTGCGAGGCGAGGCGGCTGCCGACACTGGTGTCGAAACCGCATCGCTGCCCTGGCCGGTCGTGGCCGACCGAGCCTCGTCGAGCCGGTGCATGAAGGGCGCCGCCCCGAGACCGACCAAGGTCTCTCGAGCCGCCCCGATGGCCACAGCCGCCTCGTCCATCTCGGACGGCGTCGGGGCCAGCATGATCGCCATGTCGAGCGCGGCCATCGACTCGTCGAACGCGCACCCCAGCTGATGCCAGCCGCGAAACGCTTCCCGGTACCCGGCCACGGCCTCCGCACGTCGTCCCTCACGCGCGGCCAGTCCGGCACGCAGCGTGATCCGATCGAGCCCGATGGCCTGGCCCCGAGTGACCGAGGCGTCGAGGCGGCCGATGAGGTCGCGGGCCAGGTCGACCTGGCCATCCCACAAAGCGGCGCGCGTGGCCAACGGCAGCGCGATGGGCAGGAAGTAGGCGGTCACCTCGACCGCCGCCTCGGCCTCCAGGCGGGCGTCGGCAAGCCGTCCCGCAGCGAACGCCTGCCAGGCACGGCCCCAGTGCACGTACGAGGTGTATTGGGTGTCGCCCTCCATCGTCGGCAGCAGCGCCATCGCGGCTGACAGGTCGGACTCGGGGTCCCCGCCGCGGACCGCGTCGAGGACCGCTCGGTCGACGTAGAGCTCGAGGAAGGGACCGGCGGTCACCTCGCGCTCGAGCCACTCGTCGAGGAGGGATGAAGCCCAGGACCACTCGCCGGTGCGGATGGCCGACGAGACGGCATTGCCGATCATCATGAAGCCGTAGCTCGTGGAGCCGAGACGTCCGGCGATCTCCAGACCTTCGCGGGCCATGGCCAGGCCGGCCCGGGGGTCATCGAACTGCTCGTAGAAGGTCAGGGCCGTCCTGGTGTTGCGATCGACTGCGGCGATGCCATTGGCCACGGCGAGCTCGTGCGTGCCGCGGAGCAGCATCAGCGACTGCCGCTGCCGGTCCTGCATGTAGAGGGCACCGGCCAGCCGATGCAAGGCCGTCGCGGTCTCCTCCAGCAGGTCCAGGCGCTCGGCCACGGGCAAGAGCCGCTCCACCCAGGCGAGGACCTTCGACGCATCCCGGTGCGTGTAGCCGGCCGTGATCGCGAGCATCAGAGCCACACCGGCCCGGGTCTGCTCAAGGTCCGCGAACTCTTCCCACGCCGGCAGCATGAGCTCGAGGATGCGGTCATCGGCCGTCGCGAAGAAGCCGATGCTCTCGGCGTAGGCAGCGGTCGCGAAGGCGATGGGCTCGCGGTCGCCGAGCTCTCGCCGCGCTTCGAGCGCGCGTTTGCCATGGCGCTCGGCGACCTCGGCGCTGAGGCCATGCATGGCCGATGCTCGCGCTCGCTCGTGGAGCTCGGCCCGGTCACGCGCATCGGGGCTGATGGCGATCGCGCGTTCGAGGAAGGCGATGGCCTGCTGATGCGAGCCCAGCGCCGCCGCTCGTTCGGCAGCACCCCGAAGCGCGACACGCGCCTGGGTCGCGAGCGCCTCTGACTCCGGACCCTCGGCCGCGTAGCCCTGGGCCGCGAGGTAGTGACCTGCCAGCGCGCCCGCCAGCTCGTCGCTACCGAGTGACTCGAAGTACCGCGCCGCGGCCAGGTGGCGGACCTTGCGGTCCTGCTTCGCCAGCGTGTTGTAGGCGACCTCCCGGATGAGTGCCTGGACGAAAGCGAACTGCCCCCGTTCCGGAGAGCGCGGGTCGACCTCCTGGACGAGCAGCTCCCGACGGACCATGGCCCGCAGGCGTGGCTCGAGCTCGTCGGCATCCGTGCCTGACATGGCCGCCAGCGCGGCCGGGCTGAAGCTCTGGCCGAGGACCGAGGCATCCGCCACCAGGGCCCGGTCGGCGGCATCGAGCTCATCGAGTCGGGCACTGATCAGCGCCGTCAGCGTCTCGGGTACGGCCACGTCGGTGAGGTCCCCGATGGGACGGTAGCTGTCACCCTCGAGGACGACGCGACCTTGTGCCAGCAGCATACGGACCGTCTCGACCGCGTACAGGGGCACCCCCTCGGAACGCTCGACGATGGCATCACGGGCACCCTCGGGGATGCCCGGGACGAGCCCCTCCAGCAGTTCGCCCATGGCCTCGGTGGACAGCGGCTCCAGGTAGATGGACGTGAAGCTGCGCTTGCCGGCTCCCCAGTCGGGACGCCGGTCGAGAAGCTCCGGCCGGGATAGCGTCAGGATGACGATGGGTACCGAGCGGCTCCACTCCAGCATCTGATCGACGAAGTCGAGCAGTCCCGCGTCGGCATAGTGGAAGTCCTCGAACACCATCACTACCGGGCCGCTGGCGGCGAGCCGTTCGAAGAACGTGCGCCAGGCGCCGAAGAGCTGCTCCGACCCGACCTCGACTTCAAGGCCCAGCAGGGAGAGCATGGCCGGCCCGATCCAGGCGCGCTCGGCGGGGTCGGGGACGTGCTCCTCGAGCATGGCCGCGATGGCGGCACGCGTGGTCGCTTCGTCGGCGCCCTCCTGCAGCCGCGCCCGGCTGCGGATCATCTCACCGAGGGCCCAGAAGCTGATGCTATCGCCGTAGGCGGGGGACCGACCGTCGTGCCACCACACGGTCTCGGCCAGGCCGTCGATGTACTTCAGGAACTCCCAGGCCAGGCGGGACTTGCCGATGCCACCCGGGCCGATGACGCTCACCAGTCGGATGCGCTCTTCGCGGGACGTAGCGTGGAAGTGATCCTTCAGCTGGCGCAGCTCCTCGTCCCGCCCCACGAACGGCGCCTCGAGGGCCTCCGACCGACCCACGCCACCGCGCTGGGCCACCACCCGCAGCGCGCGCCAGGCCGGCACCGGGCTGACCTTGCCCTTCAGCTGCTGTTCGCCGGCCTGCTCGAAGACGACGGCGCGCGATGCTGCCCGCTGGGTCGCCTCATCGACCAGGACGGTACCGGCGGGAGCGACGGACTGGAGCCGGCTGGCGGTATTGACCAGGTCCCCGCTGACCATGCCCTGATTGGCGGTGCCCATCGCCACCGCCGCTTCGCCAGTCATGACCCCGGCACGTGCATCGAGCGCCGCGAGCCCGGAGGGTCCCTCGTGCGTCCTCAGCCCACGGACCGCGGCCACCAGCTCGAGCCCGGCGCGGACGGCTCGCTCGGCGTCGTCCTCCCGGGCGACGGGCGCACCCCACAGCGCCATCACGGCATCACCGATGAACTTCTCGACCCGGCCGCCGTAGCGGTCGATCGATCTCGGTCACGGTCGCGAAGTATCGATCCTGCAGTGCGCGCACCTCTTCGGCGTCCCGACCCTCGGAGAACACGGTGAAGTCGACGAGGTCAGCGAAGAGCACGGACACGAGGCGACGCTCCGCCTCGGGCGACGAGGGTGCTCCGACCCGGGAGCTCGGTGCAGCCTGCGCAGCCGCGTCCTCGAGTGAGGACCCACAGGACCCGCAGAACCGGGCGATCGGCTCATTGGCCGACCCGCAGCTCGGGCAGCTCTTCGACAGCTCTGTACCGCAGGCGAGGCAGAACCGGCGAGCCGCCGCGTTCTCAGCTCCACAGTTCGCACATTCCAAGTCCGTGTCTCCCGAGTCCTGTCCCGGGAGCGTAGCGGATGTCACGATCGGGAGACCGTCTCCGGTGGCCCGTCGATGGGTCGCGCCGCGCGTCCTTCCCGCAAGACCGTACCGCCCGAGACGGCCGGGATGAGATGGACCACGCTGCTCGAGCCGAGCGGCGTCTCGAGCGTCGCCGGGCGCATGTCGACGAAGGCCTTGATGTGTGGCCGCAGGCGCGGCCCCGGCTCACAGAGGCGATCCCACATGCCCGGGTACTGACGATCGAGCTCCCGGATGAGCGAGACCACGTCAGGGGCCTCGAGCTCGACGCGCCTGGGCACGCCGGGAAAGAGCGCCGCGAGCGAGCGCGGCACGTGGACGTAGGCCATGACCGCGCTCAGTCGTCCAGGACCACAGCCTCGACCGACGAGATACCTGGCAGGAAGTCGGCCAGGAGGCGCCAGCTTCGACCCTCGTCACGGCTTCCGAAGAGCTGTCCCGTGCTCGTCCCGAAGTACACGCCTGCAGTGTCGTGGCTATCGACGGCCATGGCCTCGCGCAGGACCCCGAGGTAGGCACCGGCCTGTGGCAGCCCTTCGGTCAGGGCCTCCCAGGTGGCCCCTGCGTCGCGGCTCATCCACACCGCCACGCGCCCGTCGGGCATGAACCGCCCCACGTCGTCGCCGTTGAGCGGCACCGTCCAGAGCGTGCGCGGATCATGCGGATGGATGGCCAGCCCGAAGCCGAACGTGGACGGCAGACCCTCGTTGATGTCGGTCCAGTGGCGGCCGCCATCGTCGGAGCGATAGACACCCGAGTGGTTCTGCTGGTAGAGCACGTCGGGGCGGCCGGGATGCAGCCCGAACTTGTGGACGCACTGCCCGGTCTCGGGGTATGCCTCGGGCGATCCCACCGCGCGCACGCCCACGTTGCGAGGCTCCCAGCTGGCTCCGCCGTCCGCGGTGTGGAACACGCCGACCGCCGAGATGCCGATCCACATCTGCTGCCGATCGGTGGGGTGCGACACGATGGAGTGGAGGATCAGGCCGCCGGCGCCGGGTTGCCAGCCGCGTCGAGAGGGGTGGGCTCGCAGCCCCTCCACGTGTGACCAGGACTGACCGCCATCGTCCGAACGGAAGAGCCCGGCCGGCTCGACACCGGCATAGACGGCGTCGCCGACGGCGGTGATGTTCCAGACACGCGTGACCGCCTCGTCGTCCTCGCCTTCGCCGTAGCTCAGGCCCGTGCTCGAGGACGTCCAGGTGGCTCCGAGGTCGCTGCTCCGCCACACGATGGGGCCGTACCAGGGCGAACCGGCAGCGGCAAGGATGGCGCCGCGTGAGTCGTCCCAAGCCACGTGCTGCATGGGCATGGCCTCTCCGAAGGGGCCTCGCAGGCTGCCCGCCTGCCGCTCGGCATCAAGCTCCAGGGTGAAGGCGCCCTTGCGGGTGCCGATCAGGATGAGCGTCCGCTTTGCCATCGTCGGCCCGTCCTCCTTCTCCCCCGCGGTGGCGGCCAGTCTAGCCAAACCCGAAGCGTCGATGGCGTGCTCCTGTGACCCTCCTCATCGTCGTTGCCTCGACGCCGCCGGATGATCTCCCGACGGCCTGACGTGGCAGAGGCCGCAGAAGGCGGACTCGCCTAGGCCCCGGACCCGGCGGCAGCGGCATCGATGCCCATGAGCAGGGTGAGGATGGCCTCGACCGGCAGGGTCGTCCGCCCTGCCACCAAGCCGGCGATCTTCCAGGGATCGCCGTGGGTCCGTCGCAGGCGGACCCGGTCAAGACCCGGCCAGATCAGGAGCGCACGCCGTTGGTAGACGGATGGGTCGGTGGCCGGCGCCCCGGTTTGACCGGATGCGCCCACCGGTTCCGACCATTCCGAGATGAACCCCTGCTGTTGATATACGGCGGTCACGATCACACCTCCTGTCGATCGACCCTGGCTTCCATGTGCCACCTCCCGAGGGAGGACGGTGACCACCCTCGCACCTCGGTCGTGAAGGAACGGTGAAAGGGCATCCGCGGGAACGATGGGCAGCCGCCCTGCCCACGACGGTAGCTCGCGCATCGGTGCTCGCTCGACGGGTCACTGCTATGGTCGATAGGCCACGGGTGGTCGCTGGGATGGACGCAGGTGCCCGCGTGCGTAGCGCGAGGTTGGGCTGATGCGCATCCTGCTGGTCGAGGACGACGAGCGCCTGGTGACGAGCCTGGTCGGTTCACTCGACACGGCCGGCTACGCGGTCGATGTCGCGTCCACGGCGCAGGACGGACGATGGCTCGCGACCGAGGTGCCGTACGACGCCATCATCCTCGATGTCGGCCTGCCCGACGGGGACGGCATCGACCTCTGCGCCAGACTGCGCGATGCGGGCGTGTGGGCGCCGATCCTCGTGCTCACCGCCCACGCCGAGATCGACCAGCGGGTGCGCGGCCTCGACTCCGGGGCTGACGACTACCTTGGCAAGCCCTTCGCGTTCGACGAGCTGATGGCTCGCTTGCGGGCACTGCTGCGGCGTGGGCAGGTCGAGCGACCCAGCGTCCTCACGGTCGGCTCCATGCACCTCGACCCGGCCAGCAGGCGCGCGAGTATCCGTGGTCAGGCCCTGCCTATCAGCGGGCGGGCGTTCGCCATCCTGGAGCTGCTAACGCGTCGGGCGGGCCTGCTGGTGACGAGAGCGGAGATCACCGAACACGTGTGGGACTGGGCCTGGGACGGCACCTCCAACGTCATCGACGTGCACGTCTCAGCGCTTCGCGCCGTGCTCCGCCAGTACGAGGCGGCGCCGACCATCGAGACGGTTCGTGGCGCCGGCTTCGTCCTCCACGCGACCGACGAGTCGAGGGACGGGCCACCCACATGACGATCCGGCTTCGCCTCACGATCTGGTATGGATTGACCCTCATGCTCTTGATCGCGGTCGCCGGCATCGTCGTCTGGTGGCAGGTCGAGGTCGGCCTCCGGGAAGCGCTGGAGCGGGAGCTCCGCATCCGTGCCACGGACGTCGCCAGCAGCCTGGAAGAGGACGTCGATCAGGACGCCGTGCAGGCGCCCGTCGGCCTGGGCATCTTCACGGTCCTGCTGGACCCTTCGAGTGGAGCTTCCGAAGCCAGCCCGGGCGCGCCCGGGGACCTGCCCGCGCTGCCCGAAGGGAGGTCCGAGCACCGGTTCACGGAGGACGGCCCGACCTACGCCCTGTACCGCGTGACGCTCCCCGACGGTCGCGAGGTCATCACCGGCAGCTCGCTCGCCGCCGTGGAACGGAGCGCGGCTCGTATCCCGGAGCTCCTCGTCGGTGTCGGGGGCGCGTGCGCTCTCGCGTCGCTCGCTGGTGGCTGGTGGCTGGCCGGCCGGGCCCTGGGGCCGATCCGCAAGCTGACCGAGGAAGCCGATGCCATCGGCCCGCACGACCTGACCCGGCGCTTGCCGACGCTCTCGCAGCAGGATGAGGTCGGTCACCTGGCCGCGACGCTCAATCGCCTGCTTACGCGCATCGAGGCTGGAGTGCAACGCGAGCGCGCATTCATCGCCGGGGCAGCGCACGACCTGCGCACACCCATCGCCTCGCTGCGGATGCGGCTCGACGCCATATCGCAGAGCGCGCGCACCGATGGATTCGACAGCACGTCGCTGGAGGAGGTGCGACGGGACGTCATCAGTCTCGGTGACCTCGCCGATGACCTGCTCGGGCTGGCAGAGGCGCAGGCGCCGGGACCAGGCGACGCCGTCGGCGACCACGTGTTGCCGCTGCTCGTATCGCGCGCCGAGCAGGATATCGAATGGCTGGCGCACGAGCGGAACATCCGCATCGAACAGACCATCGACGAGGTGATCGTCAGGGTCAGCGCGGTCCGGTTCCACCAGGCACTCACGAACCTGCTGACCAACGCGGTCCGGCATGGCCCCCCTGACGCCACGATCGGGGTGGTGGCCCGTATCGAGACTCCCGGCACGGCCGCTGGCGAGGGTCCGGCCGGGCACCGAGCCGCCCGGACCGACGGTGGCGCGGCACTCTACGTGGAAGTCACCGACCACGGACCGGGGATCGCCCCCGAAGATCGAGCCGACCTGTTCCTGCCCTTCGCCGTGCGGCGCCGTGGGTCTTCGTCCCATGGGCTCGGTTTGGCGACCGCGGCCGAAGCGGTGCGCTCCCAAGGTGGACAGATCGGCTACCGGGATGGCACCGGCGGCGGGTCGGTCTTCTGGTTCCGGCTGCCGGATGCCCACGAGCGTGACGGCCCGCTCCCCTCGCCTAGCCAGGCAGGCTAGCCGGCCGCGACCAGTGCGGCCTCCGAGTCGACCATGAGGGTGGGCACCGCCATCTCACCGTTGGCCAGGTCGATGCCGTGGATCTCCTTGACCTGGTCGACGAACCAGGAGGTGAACGGGTCCGATGCTTGCATCATCTTCGCGAACCCACGTTCCGGGTCGTCGCCTTCGAGGGTGACGATGACCAGGTCCCCTTGCGGAGATCGCTGCAGGAAGCTGCGCTCACGGAGACCAACGCGGTTGCGCGAGGACGCGTACTCGCGTCGGCGGGGCCCATTGAGCTCGTCGGTCCACTTGCGCCAGGCGCCCGTCTTGCCAGGCTTGATCGGGATCGCGACTGCCATGATCGACATCGGAGACCTCCTTCTCGGGCATAGGTCCGAGACCCTGACCGCCTTGCCCGCGACGGCGTCGCCGGCAATGCGGTCGATGTGTAGGTGCCCATCGTTCGACTCCGTCCGTGAAGGTTCCATGAAGATGCTCGTCGCACGGGCGTTCCCGGCGCTTCACGATCTCTTCAGGGTGGCTTTGCGATGGTCGTCGCAGCAGTGGTCATCCGATACGACGAGGTGTCTCCATGAACGCGATCCATCCGCCCTACGATCCGTTCCGGCTATACGACCCCTACCTGGAAGCCGCGAACCGACGGGCCCAGGAGACCGAGGGGTGGGCCCGACGGCGGGCGATGTCACGGAGCGCACGCGGCACAGGCAGTGGCTCCCCGGGTCCACGCCCGCCGCGAGACTTCATCAGCCGGATGAGCACGCTCGCCCATTCGATCGAGGCAGTGATGATCCCGTCAGCGCGCACACGTCCGTCGACCCCGGTGGCTCCGCAGCATCGCTGAGGGTCCACACCGGCACCGGGGCCAGCGGCCCCTGAACGGTCGACATCGGCATTCGTGTTTGCCATGCTCGGCGCATGGATCGGCATGTCGCGGCAGTCCCGGGCGTCGGGTCGTGGATCGAGCGGCGCGCGCGCGGCGCGCCCTCGGATCTGGCCATCATCCACGGTTCGCGGGCACTGACCTATGCCCAGCTGGCGGCGCGCGTCCGCCGCCTGGCCAACGGCCTGTTGAGCCTGGGGATGGCACCCGGCGACCGCCTCGCCTGGCTGGGACCGAACCACCCCGCCTTCATCGAGTCGCTCTTCGCCGCCGGTCTGATCGGATGCGCCCTGGCCCCGGTCAACCATCGTGCGTCGCCCGAGACGGTCAGCGATGTCCTGGCTGCTACCGAGCCGAAGATCCTGCTGCTGCACCATCGCCTCGAGGGCATCCGCCTGCCCGAGTCGGTAGAGCAGCAGCTCACGCTTGCGGAGCCTGCGGAGGACGCGCGCGCCTACGAGGGGCTGCTGGAGGAATTCAGCGGACGTACCGATCGACCGGCTGGTGGCCGCAGACGACATCCTCCTGCTACCGCATACCTCTGGCACGGTCGGTCCACCCAAGGGCGTGATGCTGACGCATGCCAACGTGACCTGGAACGTGGTCAACGTCCTGAGCGTGGCCGACATCCGCGCGACCGACGTGACCATCGCCATCGCACCCTTCTTCCGCGTCGGTGGCACGGGCGTGAACGTCCTGCCCGTCCTTTTCATGGGCGGCACGGTCGTGGTGCCCGAGGAGGCTTCGCCGGAGCTGATCCTCGACGACATGGAACGACACAGCGTCACCATCGGCTTCGCCAACCCCGACCTTCTCGCGACGCTCGGTCGTTCGCCCAGCTGGTCCACTGCGGACCTGTCGAAGCTCCGATACGTCATGACCGGGGGTGCTCCCGTGCCGGAGGGGCTCATCCGACTGTATCTGGAGCGGGGCATCACGCTGCTGCAGGGGTACGGCCTCTCCGAGGCGGCGCCAGTGGTGCTGCTTCTCGACGCGGACAATGCCCTGGACAAGGTCGGCTCGGCCGGCAAGCCGGCGCTCCTGGTGGACGTCACCATCGTCGATCGAGAGGGGCAGGACATCGGGCCCGGCGAGGTCGGCGAGCTGTGGGTTCGCGGTCCCAACGTCATGGCCGGCTATTGGCGGGACCCGCAGGCGACGCGAGGGGTGCTGACCGCTGATGGCTGGCTGCGCACGGGGGATGCGGCGTCACTCGATGACGACGGCTTCATCTGGATCGTGGACCGTGTCCGCGATGGCTACACCTCAGACGGGTTCGTCGTGTATCCGGGTGCTGTCGAGCGGGTCCTGCAGGGTCACCCGGCGGTCGGCGATGTCGGTGTCGTCGGTGTCCCGCGGCCAGGTGGCGACGACGTCGGTATGGCCTTCGTCGTCCTTGCGCCAGGCCGGATCGCGAGTGCGCAGGAGCTCATGGCCTTCGCGCGCGCACACCTCACTGCCCCGGAGATGCCATCGGCCATCGTGTTCGTCGACGGCCTCCCCCGGAGCTCGGTCGGCAAGCTCCAACGCGACCGACTGCGTGAAGCCCGGTCGCGATAAGGGTCCGTTCGTCGCCGCCAGGGCAGGCGCGCTGGGCCGTGGCACGCACGCTGGGCCGTCCGGCCCTTGACCCGGGCAGTGGGGCGCAGAGGATGGATGGTCGGATGTCGAGGCCTTCGCGCTTGCGCTCGATGCCCTGCTGGGCGACCAGGAAGAGACCAGCGCTGAGTCCTCGCGCACGCCGCCGGACCGGGCGGCCCCTGTTCTGCTGACCGGGACGGGGAGGAAGGAGACACCTGCTTCGGGGGTATGAACATGCGACGATCGATGATCGCTCTGCCGGCCACGTGCCTGCTCATCCTGGCTACCTCCGCCGTGCTGGCGCAATCGCCTGCGCCATTCGGGCTCGGTGGCCGGATCGAGGTGCCCGAGGAGGGTTACGCGCTGACGCTCCCCGACGGGTGGGCCTATCTGCGACCGGCGACGGAGAACGCCGAGGCGCTCGGGGCCTTCATCGAGGCTGAACTCGGGGACCCGGACCTGGCGATGAGGCTGGTGACTCTGGCCGCGGCGATGCGCCCCGATGACATCATGCTCCTCGGCATGGTCCCGGGCCACGGCAACTGCTACGTCGGGAGTTCGCCATCGAACGGCCTCGCCCTCGATAGCCTCGTCGCGGCAGACCTGCCGATGCCCGTAGCCTTGGGTGACTTCACCAGAAGCGAGCCGGCGGTGACCTACCTGACGCTTCCGGCAGGAGCTGCTGCCCGTATCGACGTCAGCGAGGACGCCGCGAGCGCGCCGTCAGGGCACACCGAGACCTCGGAGTACGTCATGACGGACGGCCTCAACCAGTGGCGGCTGACGTGCTCCGGCCTTGAGCGACCCGACGATGACTGGCTTTCCATCGCCGAGACCTTCGAGTGGCTACCCATCGAAGAGTAGGTCGCACCGCCACGGATGCCGGGCGTGGTCTGCATCCTCGCCGAGCGCCCAGACGTCGTATAGTTGCGTGCGCAAGTTTCTCGAGCGCACCGGCAGGTCCATCTGCCAGCCAGCTAGCACCGTCAAAGGAGAAGACAGATGCGTATCGGCGTCGGCCTGCCCAACACCATCCCGAACACACCAGGACCCCGGCTCGTGGAGTGGGCCCGCGAAGCAGAAGACATGGGCTTCTCGACACTGGCCACGCTCGGCCGGCTCGTCTTCCCCACCTACGAGGAGCTCCAGGCCCTGACCGCGGCGGCCGCGGTCACCGACCGTATCGGCCTCTTCAGCAACGTGACCATCGGCCCGGTCTACGACCGGGCGTTGCTGGCCAAGCTGGCCGCAGGCCTCGACCAGCTGTCCGAGGGGCGCTTCACGCTCGGCCTGGCCGCGGGGTGGCGCGACGAGGACTACATCGTGGCCGGCAAGGAGTACAAGGGACGCGGCAAGCGCCTGGACTCGGATGTCGAGTACATGCTGAGCGCGTGGCGCGGTGAGCTCGTGGAAGGTGCGACGAAGGGCCTCACGCCGACGCCGACCAACGGGCGCTCGGTCCCGCTGGCATTCGGAGGGACCGCTCCCCAGGCTTTTGACCGAGCCGCCAGGTACGGTGTCGGCTGGACGGCGGGCGGGGCGGCGCCGGATGATGTCGCGAACTTGTACGCGACCGCTCGGAAGGCTTGGGCCGAGGCGGGTCGCGAGGGCGATCCCAAGCTCTGGGCCCTCACCTACTTCGCGCTCGGTGACCGTGCTCGTGGTACCGCCGCTGCCTATCTCACCGACTACTACGGCGACTACGGCGCCACCATGGCCGGACAGATCCCGGCTGACGCGGAGGGTATCCAGGGCGCCCTGGCCGCCTACGAAGCCGCCGGTACTGACGAGTTCATCTTCGACCCGGTGAGCTCCGACCTGCGCCAACTCGAGCTGTTGGCGGAAGCGCTTGGAGATCGACTCAAGGCCTGACGTCGCGGATCCCGATCCGCGGCCGGCACATGGAGGCACCTACCGCCGTCGGGCTCGGGTCCCGGCAGCGGTAGGTGCCAGATCGATGGGCTGAGCGATCAGCGGCCGCGCGGGACCTCGATCACCGGGCACACGAACTGGCGGATGACCCCGTCGTCGGCGGCGAGTCCGGCGTCCAAAGCGGCCCGGATCTCGGCGTACGAGTCGATGTCGCCGCTGTCGTTGGCGTCCACCGCCTCCAGTGCCGCGTCATAGTCGGTGAAGGAGAGCGCGTGCACCATCCAGCGTCCACCGTTGTATCCGCGGTCACCAGGTGCCGCGGTCGCGACATTGTGGTCCTGGTCGCTGATGGCATAGATGGTGTCGAAGCTGTGCGCCGGTGCGCGTGTGCGGCTCAGATCGGTCGGGGTCCCGACCGTCCGATACAGCTCACCGTCGACGTAGAAGGCGGGGCCGGTGACACCGCCGGCGCCGTGGCCCGCGGCAGCCGCGGCTCCGGGCACCAGCAGGAGCGCGGCTCCCAGCAGTGTGGAAATGAACGTGGTCTTGCGCATGGGTATCTCTCCTCTGCATCGCTTGGTCGCGTTGGCCGGGCCCGATACCAACAGGCAGGACCGTATCGAGAGCTCGTGTCGCCGCCGTGAAGCGTGGATGTCATTCGGAAGTCGCCGCGGTGTCGGATCGATGACCCAGAAGGTGCTCATACTCAGCCGATGACCAGCAACGGACCCGGCCGTGACGCTCGACCGCTCGTCGGCATCCTGCTCTTCGACGAGGTCGAGGTGCTCGATTTCGCAGGACCGTACGAGGTCTGCAGCGGCACTCGCGACCCGTCCGGACAGTCCTACGTCGACGTCGTGACCGTGGGGCCGCCCGGCGAGATCCGATGTCGCGGTGGGCTCCGGGTGCTCCCCGATCACACGATCGACGATTGCCCGCCGCTCGACGCGCTCGTCGTGCCCGGAGGTCCGGGCGCCGATGAACGCACGCCGGTCCAGGAGGCGGTGCTCCTGCCCTTCCTGCGCGACCGAGCCGGTTCCACCGCGATCGTGGCCTCGGTCTGCACCGGGGCGTTCCTGCTCGGTCGAGCCGGCCTCCTCGATGGGCGGCGAGCCACGACGCACTCCTCTGCCCTCGAGAAGCTGCAGCACGAGTTCCCCGCGACCGAAGTGCTCGCGTCCAAGGTCGTCGACGAGGGCGCGGTCGTCACCGCCGCCGGTGTCAGCTCCGGGATCGACCTCGGGCTACACCTCTTCGAGCGCTGGTTCGGGCCTGAAGCGAGAGCCATCGCAGCACGAGGTCTCGACGGCCCCTGGCGCTGAGACGCTCGCCGCGCGCCGCGGTGCGGACGGGTGTGCGACAGCACATCGGCTGGGTAGCACGGTTGACCGTCGAAACGCGAGGAGGACACAGTGGCCAAAGCCCAGTACGGCGGACCCGCCGACCGACTGAAGCTGTACGAAGCGCTCGTGTCATCGGCTGAAGGCGTCGAGCGCAAGGGCGCCGCCAACCCCTACACGTCACGGAACGGGCATATGACGAGCTTCATCGACAAGGAGGGTTCGGTCTCTATCCGTCTCGACAAGGCCGACCGCGAGGAGTTCATCGCGCAGTACGGCTCGCGTCTCTCGCAGCAATACGGCAAACAGATGAAGGAGTTCGTGGTCGTACCTGATGACCTGCTGGAGCGCCAGGACGAGTTGCGTCCCTGGTTCGTCCGCAGCTGGGATTGGGTCGGGAGCCTGGAACCGAAGTAGGCTCTACGCCGATCTGCGCAAGAGGTAGGACATGTCCGACCAACCGATCGAAGGTCCCCGACTCTACGTTCGACCAGCCAGCGATGGCATCGCCGCGCCCGAGGACTATCCCGACGCGCCGATCAGCCTCGTCCTGGAGCGGAGCACCCCGGGGGCGGACGTCTTCGGCGTAGCGGTCGCCATCGGCGGCGACATCCCGCTGCACTATCACTCGATGATGGAGTTCCAGTACGTCGTCAGCGGGACCGGGCTGGCCCTGACCGCCGACGGCGCGGAGATCCCCATCTCGCCGGGCGGTACGGTCGTCAGCCCGGCAGGCCCCGCAGGTGCGCATGGCTTTCGCAACCTGGGACGGCTGCCGCTGACGCTGCTGTGCCTCTACCCGTCCCCTGGTGGCGCGACGCCGGACCGCAGCCCCTTCGAGCTCGGGACGGCGCCCGACGAAGGTCCTCGCACGACCTACGTCTCGCCACACGGCCTGGCGCCGACCCCGACCGAACACGGCGCCCGCGGTGCCCGCATCCTCGACGACTCCAGTCCGGGCGCGGAGTTCTACGCGCTGGCCCTGGCGATCGAGGGCGAGACCCGGCGTCACTACCATCCATCGTTCGAGTTCCAGTACGTCGTGACCGGCACAGGCGCCGTCATCGACGCTGACGGCCAGGAGACCGAGATCGGGCCCGGGTACGTGATCGCCTGTCCCGCAGGACCATCCGGAGCACACGCCTTCAGGTCGACGAGCTCACTCCCGCTGCAGCTGCTCTGCGTCTCGCCCACGCCGCGAGGCACGGCGCCCGAGACGCTCTATTCCGACTGATCGTGAGCGTACCGCGGCCGGATCCGCCCGCCAGGCAGGGTGCTAACATCCATCGAGGTACGGACGTCCGTACCTTAGCGCCTGTACGCGGCGCTCGTGGACTGCTGACGGGCGCGAGAGGAGACGATCGATGACTCGAATCGTGCTGGTCGGAGCCGGCAGCGTGGAGTTCACGCGGAACCTGCTGGGTGACATCCTGGTCTACCCGGAGCTGCGAGAGGCGACGATCGTCCTACACGACATCGACGCCGACCGGCTGCGCACGGCGGAGCGCATGGCCGCCTGGACGGCCCAGGCCCTGGGCGCGAACCCGCGCATCGAGGCGCACCTCGACCGTCGCGCGGCCCTTCAAGGACGCCGACTTCGTCGTCGACACCATCCAGGTCGGCGGCGCCCGGGCGACGCAGATCGACTTCGATATCCCGGCCCGCTACGGCCTTCGCTACACCATCAACGACACCATCAACGTCGGCGGCGTGATGCGCGGTCTGCGCTCGATCCCGGTCGTGCTCGACATCGTTCGCGACATGGAGGAGCTCTGTCCCGACGCATGGTTCCTGAACTACACCAACCCCATGGCGATGCTGGTGCGGGCGGTCGCGGAGCGGAGCGAGATCAAGGACGGTGGGCCTCTGCCACTCCGTGTTCTGGACGATCGACACGCTCGCCGGCTACCTGGGTCTGCCGCGCGAGGAGGTCGACTACGTCTCGGCCGGCGTCAACCACCTGGCCTTCCTGCTGCGCCTCGAGCACCGCGGCCGCGACCTCTATCCGGACCTGCGCGCGTTCGTCGCAGCAGGGCCGTGTGCCCGACGACGACCTGGTGCGCGCCGAGCTGTTCGGCCGCCTGGGCTACTACCTGACCGAGTCGTCCGAGCACCACGCCGAGTACAACCCCTGGTTCATCCCCAAGGGCGATGCCGTGGAGCGCTTCCATATCCCCATCGGTGAGTACCTCGACCGAGTCGCCCACAACCTCGACGAGTACGACGCGACGAAGCGTCAACTGGACGCCGGCGAGCCTTTCGAGATCGAGCAGAGCGGCGAGTACGCAGCCGTCATCATCCACTCGATGCTCGACCAGCGAGCCGGCCCGCATCGTCGGCAACGTCATGAACCACGGTTCGCTCATCGACAACCTGCGCCGCAGACGCCTGCGTGGAGGTGCCCTGCCTGGTGGACGGCACCGGCGTCTGGCCCGTGCACGTGGGCGCGCTGCCGCCGCAGTGCAGCGCCTACATCGGCCCGGCCGTCGATACACAGGCACTCACGGTGCGTGCAGCGCTCGACGAGGACCGCGAGGCCATCTATCACGCGGTGATGCAGGACCCACAGGTCCAGGCACAGCTGACGCTGGATGAGGCCTGGCAGCTGACCGATGAGCTGATCGCGGCCGAGACGGAGTGGCTGCCGGGGTGGCTCGGCGCTTGACATTGCTGCGACCATGGCATCCGGACGTCCGGATGTCCGGATGTCTAGCGGCTGCACCCGCCGCATCGCAAGGAGGAGGTCAGTTCGATGATCGGAACGATCACAGCACCACGAGGCGCGCGGTCATCGCGCTCGCTCGGCAGCTCACTGCTGGTCGCCGCCCTCGCGGCACCGGCGCGCAGCCCAGGAGCCCCAGCGGCAAGATCACCTATGCCATCTGGGGCGACCCGGCTGAGCTCAGCAACCAGATCGCCTTGGTCGGAGACGTTCGAGGCGGAGCATCCTGACATCGACGTCGAGGTGACGGTCTCGGATTGGGACGCGTACTGGACCGGGCTCCAGACCAGCATCGCCGGTGGTGATGCACCCGACGTCTTCGCCATGGACGGCCCCATCTTCCCGGACTACCAGTCGCGCGGCGTGCTGCTGGACCTCAAGCCGTACATCGATGCGCGACGGCTTCGACATCAGCGCGCTGGCCGATGCCGGCGTGGCCCACTTCACGACCGACGGACGGCGGCCAGTACGGTCTGCCGCGCGACCTCAACGTGGTCCCGCTCTTCTACAACAAGGCCATGTTCGATGCCGCCGGGCATCGCCTATCCGGACGACACCTGGACATGGGACACGCTCGTCGATGTCGGCAAGCAGCTGACCATCGATGAGAACGGCGACGGCCTCGCCGAGCAGTGGGGCTTCTACACCGAGACCACGGACATGGAGAACTTCTGGAGCGAGGCTGTCTGGCAGAACGGCGGCGAGATCATCTCGGCCGATGCCACCCAGACGCTGCTGGGCTCCGACGAAGCCGTCGGCGGCCTGCAGTTCTTCCAGGACCTCATCTACACCCACAAGATCATGCCTACGCCGGACTTGTTCGCCGAGACCGGCGATGCCTTCGAGCAGGGTCTCGCCGCCATGGAGTCGAACGGTTCATGGCTGGTCCCGACGCATCAGGCCGCTGGCATCGACTTCGGCATCGCCCCGCTGCCGGCCGGGCCCGGCCGGGCATGCCACCAGCATCAACCCGACCGGCGCTGTCGTGTCGGCCAGCTCGAAGAACCCCGATGCTGCCTGGACGTTCGTGAAGTGGCTCGTCGGTCCAGAGGCCCAGGAGCAGCTGATGCAGTCGAGGGCCGCCCTGCCCGTCGACAAGTCGGTGCTCGAGGGTGCCTACGCCACAGCCTTCGAAGGCTCCGATGTGATGGCAGCCATGCTCGACCACGCCGTACCTGAAGCCGTCCTTCGTGGGCTACTCGGAGTGGAGCACGATCCTCCAGAACGAGCTTGACACGAACGTGTTCAACGCCCCCAACAAGACCGCCCGCGAGGCGATCGACTCCGTCATCGGGGAGCTCGACGAGATCCTGGCTGCTCAGCAGTAACCGGGACCCGGGAGACGTAGCCATGGCGGGCAGCTGCGTGCACGCCATGGCTGCGACCACTCCCCGTACATGAGGATCAGCGGCACGCCGGTCGTGGAAGGAACCTCGACCGGTCAGGACACCAGTCGACCGCAGCGTGGATGCGCCTTCAGGGTCGCGAAGTCCACTCACCCGCGAGAACCGCTGGGCCTGGTTCTTCCTGGCCCCGACCATCCTCGGGCTGGCGGTGCTCTCGGCCGGGCCTATCCTGGCCACCCTGGGTATCAGCCTCACCGACTGGGACCTGCTGACACCGCCCGAGTGGGTGGGCTTCGACAACTTCTTCGCGCTCGCTGAGAGCGATCGCTTCTGGAAGGCGATGCAGAACACCGCCTTCTACACCCTGCTGTCCGTGCCCCTGGGCATGGTCATCGCGCTCGCGTTCGCCCTCGGGCTCGACCAGGCCATCCGCGGTATCGCCTGGATCAGGACCATGTACTTCCTGCCGCTCGTCACATCGGCAGTGGCCGTCGGCCTGGTCTGGTTGTGGATCTACTCGCCCGCAAGGAGGCCTGCTCAACGCCCTGACCGGCGTCTTCGGCATCCCGCCACAACGCTGGGTCACCGACCCCTTCTGGGCCATGCCGGCCATCATCGTGATGAGCGTCTGGCAGGGCCTTGGCGTCAACATCATCATCTTCCTGGCTGGCCTCCAGGCCATCCCCAGGGAGTATTACGACGCCGCCGACGTGGACGGCGCCGGGCGCTGGGGGCGCTTCCGCCACGTGACGCTTCCACTGCTGACGCCGAGCATCTTCTTCACGGGCATCCTCAGCTTCATCGGCGCGATGCAGGTCTTCGACCAGGTCTACATCCTGGCCCGGCCCGGACGGCCGACCGAGGCCACCATCACGCTCGTCTACTACATCTACGAAGAAGGCTTCAGCTTCTTCCGCATGGGCCGGGCCAGCGCCGCCGCGTGGGTCCTCTTCGTCATCGCCGCGGCGCTCACCTACGTCTACTTCCGTCTACAGCAGCGCTGGGTGCACTACCAGTGAGCACGTCGAGGTCGGCCCAGGCAGCCGGCCCGCGGCCCTGACCAGGCGGCGCCTGCACACGCTCTGGCTCTACCTGATCCTCATCGCAGGCGGTGCTGGTCATGCTCGTGCCGTTCGTCTGGATGGTCACGACCTCGCTCAAGACCAGAGCGGAGGTCTTCAGCTCACCCATGCTGTCGTTCCCGTCGGGGCTCCACTTCGAGAACTACGCACGATGTGGAACGCCTGCCGGGCGTCACCTTCGGCGACTTCTTCCTGAACTCCCTGAAGATCGCGAGCCTGAACACGATCGGCGTCCTCATCAGCTGCTCGCTGGCAGCGTTCGCCTTCGCCGTCCTGCACTTCCGCGGCAAGGCCATCCTGTTCGCCCTGGTCATGGCCACGCTGATCATCCCGTTCCAGGTCGTGCTGGTCCCCAACTTCATCCTCTATCGAACGCTGCCCAACCCGTTCAGCGACAGCGGCAACTTCATCGGGACGCAGGAGCCGCTATGGGTCGGAGCCTTCCTGGGAGGCGCCTTCGGGATCTTCCTCGTCCGCCAGTTCTTCCTGACGATCCCCAAGGAGCTGCCCGACGCGGCTCGCGTGGATGGCGCCAGCCCCTGGGGCATCTTCCGCTATGTCTACTTGCCGCTGGCCAAGCCGGTGCTGGCGACCCTCGCCATCTTCACCTTCATGTGGAGCTGGAACGACCTGATCAATCCGCTGATCTACCTGCGTGACCTGCCCGACTACACGACCACGGTCGGCCTGGCCTTCTTCCAGGGCCAGTACGTGGGCAAGTGGCCGGAGATGATGGCCGGGGCCGTCGTGAGCATCGTCCCCATGGTGGCGCTCTTCGTCATCGCCCAGCAGTACTTCGTCCGCGGCATCACCATCAGCGGCCTGAAGGGCTGAGGGCGTGATGGCGATGCCCGCTGCCAACGGCCTGCCGCTCTACCGGCGCATCGAATCCGACCTGCGCGACCGCATCCAGACGGGTGAACTGCAGCCGGGTGCCAGACTGCAGACGGAGCACGAGCTCATGGCTCGATACGAGGTCAGTCGCGCGACCGTGCGCCAGGCGCTGACGGGCCTCGTGGCCGAGGGCCTGGTCGAGATCCGCCGAGGTCGTGGGACGTACGTAGGCAGGGCGTCCGCCATGGAACATCGATTGGGCGGCTTCTACAGCTACAGCCTCGAGGTCGAGCGCCACGGCATGAAGCCCGGCACCTTGGTGCGCGGCGTCAGCGTCGAGTCTGCCGCCGAGCGCGTCGCTGCGGCGTTGAAGGTCGCCATCGGCTCTCGCGTGGTGGTACTGGAGCGTGTCCGGCTGGCCGATGACGAGCCCATCGTCACGGAGTCCAGCTACCTTCCTGCCGCGATGTTCCCGCGCCTCGAGACGATCGACTTCACAGGACGCCGGCTCTACGAGACGCTGACGAGCATGTACGGCGTGAGGCCAGTGCGCGCCCGCGAGACGTTCCGGCCGATCCTCATGGATACCGACGCGGCCGCTGTGCTGGACGATGAGATCGGCAACGCCGCGCTGCAGGTCGACCGCGTCACGTTCGACGCGGATGGGGTCATCATCGAGTACTGCCGCAGCATCCTGCGAGCCGATCGTTACCTCTACTCGGTCGAGCTCGGCAACGTCTGATCCGCCAGCCCGGCGATCAGCTGCGCTCGCCGGTCAGATATGCCGGTGCAGATCGCTCTCAGGGTCGGTTTCGGGCTCGTCGTCGCGCGGAGCCTGGTCCCATCCCATCTGTTCGGCCTCATCGTGGGTGAGGTTGAGATGGATGGTCTCGTGCTCCACGTTGGCGATGTGTGTAGCCGGAACGTACAGGTCCGCAGAGAAGCCGGAACGAGTGATCAGGACGTAGTTGCGCCCCACGTCCTTGACAGCACCCAGCCGACGACCGTCATTGCCCACGACAGCCCAACCGGCGCGAAAGTCCGTCATCCGCATTCATGTCACCCCGTGTAGAAGACCGTCCCAAGGATAGCGGTGAACGGGCTGGCATCAGACGCCGACGCCCACCATGTCTCGTTTCGCGGTCGTGACCTGTGAGACGTAGGGCGAGGTCATGGCTCGCACCAGCGCGCCATAGCCCAGCCCGAACCGGACCTCGGCCCCGACCGGCGGCAGGCTTGCCCCACAGTCGAGGACCAGGTGATCGCTGCTGGCCCCGGTGATCACCGATCCGATCGGTGCCACGAGGGCGTGGCAGTCCGTGTCCTGCTCTCCGACCGCGAGGACCGCCTGCTGGGTGATCCCGTTCCGCCGCTCATCTCGCCTTGGCTGTCCGAACGCGCTCTGGGCGATGTCGCCCCACGGTCGGGACGGCTTGGAACCCGACTCGATGACCTCCGCTACCAGCGTGATGGCATCGGTGTGGAGCCCATCGAGGGGGCGGCGGTGAAGCGGCTCTCGGCCCAGCAACAGCGATTCGCCGAGGCGCAGGTCGTTGACTCGCCCGGTGTCGGCGCCGCTGAAGGCCCAGTCGAGGTTGCCGGAGTTGCCGCCGGAGATGGTCGGCAGGATCAGGCCGAACCTGGCCTCGATCGAATCGGCCAAGCCGGAGAGCTCGCCCATGTTCGCCGCGTCAGGCGAGACCCCGTTGTGACAGGCGAGGTTGGTGCCGATGCCGTCGAGGGAGAGGTTCGGCAGCCGCAGGGTCTCGTAGGCCACGCCCTCGAGGTCGCGGGGCATGATGCCTTCACGCAGATCGCCCAGCTCCACCATCAGGACCACGCCGTGCAGCCGCTCCGCCCGAACCGCGGCGGCGGATAGCTGGCGGATGACGACGATCTCGGTGTTGAGGCTCACGTCTGCTTCGTGGACGACCGCGTCGACCTGCGTGAGCATGGGTGAGCGGACGAGCGTCAGTCGCGCCGTGATCGAGGCCAGCCGCAGCGCGTGCAGGTTCTCCACTCGGGAGTCACCCAGCCCTGTCACACCGGCTCGCAACCACACCCTGGCGATCTCCGGGGAGCCCAGTGTGGCCTTGGTCACGCCGGTGACGGAGATACCCCGTCGAGCCAGCGCGCCGACGAGCACGTCGGCGTTGTGCTCGATCTTGGCGAGGTCGATCTCCAGTCGCGGTGTGGCTAGCGTGTCGCGGCCCTCGGACGTCTCTGCGAGCTCGGGAAAGGCGCTGAAGACCATCTCCACGAGCGACGCTGGCGAACGCGTCAGTGCGTCCGTGGTGACGAGGCCCAGCTCGCGTTCGTACCGCCCGATGGCGGCGGCGACCTGCTCGTCGTCCATGTTCTCGTGATTGATGGTCAGACCGATGACCCGGGTGTCCGCGAAGGTCTCGATGAGCTCGATCTCCGACGCCGGGCTCGGGCATGGCCATCGCTGGGAAGTCGCAGCGATGCGCCCGACCCGGAGCGTGCTGGAGGATGACAGCCTGCGGGCAGCCGCCTCGGAGGATGAACGAGGAGGTGGAGTAGGCCGGGTGGCTGAGCGCGCCCTGCCCTTCGATGATGATGACGTCGGGCTTCTCGGCGTGGTAGGCCTCGCAGGATGGTGGCCTCCAGCTCGCCAGCGCAGAACTGGGTGGGGACCGCGTCGAGCGCGACGCCGTAGCGGGCGCCCTGCATCAGGCCGGTCTGCCCGGTACCGACCATCACCGCCTTGAGACCCTGGTCGAGCAGAGCCTGCGTCAGGATCGTGGCGGTCGTTCGCTTGCCGATGGCGCAGTCGGTCCCGAGGATGGCGATGCGCGGACAGTCGACCTCCGAGATCCGGCCGCTGAAGACGCGCAGGTCCTTCGTCGCTCGCGGCTTGCGGACATCGCGGATGCGCACGTCGCTCGCGGCACTCGCGGCAGCGAACTCGGGATCATCGGCGAGGAACTCGTGCAGGCCGCTGACGATGTCCATGCCCAGGCCGATGGCCTGGAGCACCAGCCCGCGCTCGTGGGCCGACAGCATGCCACTCGATGGCGCGATCCCGAAGATGAAGTAGTCCGGCACACGGCCCGCGTGGGCGAGTGCCGCCTCGAGGTCGAAGCAGATGGGGATGGCGTTGGGCTCGTCATCGAGCACGAGGCCGCTGTCGAGACCAGCCTTGTGGCTGTCGATGACGGCCACGATGTCGTACATCTCGGAGTGGCGCACGAGTCCGTTGGCGGTCTTGCCGTCGATGGCGCCGAAGTTCGCCTCGCAGTACACGACCGCCGTGGCAAGCCGCGCGGTGGATCGAACTGACCGCTGCTGGCCTCGAGGCGATCCGGAGCCTTGGTGCCAGCAGGCCGATGGGTGGACGTGCCGGGGCCTGTCTGGGCGTGGCATCACCCTCGGGTAGTGCTGTGAGGGTGGTCGCTGCCGGGGTGGCAGCAGGGAATGAGGTCATCAAGGCTCCAGGTGGTCGGGGTCGTCTATCGGGTCGGGTTGTGACGGAAGCGAAGGAAGGCGAGGTACTTGAGCAGCTCCTCTTCCTCCTCGGCGGTCAGGTCATCGATGGCGAACACGGCCAATCGCCGGCGCGGACCTCCCTGCTCGTCGAGTTCAGGTAGTAGGTAGCCGGCCTTCTCCATCAACGTCTCGTACGGCACGCCGTAGACCGCTGCCAGCTTGCGCAGGACGTTGGGCGACGGCTTCTTGATCTTCTGGCGTTCGAGCTGGCTCAGGTAGGCGTTCGAGACTGCCCCGCCGGTCGCTTCCTGGACCTCGCGGAGCGAGAGCCCCTTGGCCTTGCGCAGGTCGGCGAGGACGATGCCGATGACGTTGGGCTGGCCCTCGAAATCGGAACGAGCCTCGTCGCCGCGATCGGCGGGAGCCTCTCTGGTCATCTGCGTAGCGTACTATACAGTGCTAAGTTCATCAAGCAGACACCCCAGTGTGCGGCGGGTCTCCCGTCGACGTGGATGTAACGGGCCCGAGATACTCAAGGCGGTGCCTGCAGGCCAGCGGCGGTCAGCATCGGGATTCACAACGGAGGTACAGCATGCTCACGATCACCCCCACGGCTACGACCGTCCTGACCGAGGCGAGGACGGACAAGGGCGCACCGGACGACTTCGGCGTCCGCTTCTACACCACGCAGACGGACGACTCGGATCGGGCCCGCCTGGCCTTCAAGTTCGTTGCTTCGCCAGGCGAGGGTGACACCGTCCTCGACGAGGCCGGCATCCAGGCCTATGTCGCCCCAGAGGTCGAGCAGTTGATCGGCGACGTGACCATCGACGCCCATCAGAAGGATGGGAGCATGGGACTGGTGGTCAAGCGCGCCTCGAACGAAGACTGATCGAGCGTACGTCCGGAACGCTCGATGGTTCACGGCCCGATGATGAGTCGCACCTGACCGGAGATGGCGAAGCGCACCGGACCGTGGCTACGCTCCGGCAACCCGTCGATGTTGACCGTCAGCGGCCGACGCGAGCCACGGGCGTGGGTCGGCGTCCGCACGACCATCACGCGGACGTCACGGACCACCGAGTCGTAGCGGGCAGGCGCGTCGAAGATGGCACCGCTGCGTGCCGCGGCCAGCTGGCGCAACGCTGCCGGCAAGCCACGGTCGCGCAGCGCCACGACCCGGAAGTCACCGCTCGCGAAGGACACGCCACGCCCGAGGGGGAAGTCAGGTCCCAGGTCAGCCCCCACGACGATGACCGCGATCCAGCGATCCGGACCGACGGCCTCGCCATCCAACTCGAGGACCAGCGGCGCGACGTGGCCCCAGAGACGAAGCCAGGACCACTGAGCCGTGGCGAGGGCGAGTCCGACGTAGAACGGCCCGTAGTCACCCGCGATGGACCCGATGATGCCCTTGTAGAACTTGACCCAACGGGCCTCGGTGAAGCGCGGGACGTCGCCGAAGATGCCCAGGCCGCCGAATCCGATCAGGTGGCGAGTCCTGGCCTCACCGTGTGGACCGACCGTGTCCACCGCGATGACATCGGCCCGCAGGCGGCGATCGTGCTCGATGCCGTCGACGATGGCTGAGACGGCAGCCGGCAACTCGTCGGAGATGCGCAGCGTCTTGCCGATGAGATCGGCCGATCCCTTGCGCAGGAAGGCCAGCCGCACCTCCGATGGGATGGTCCCGGCTTGGTGGGAACCTTCGAGCACGGCGTTGAAGGTGCCGCCCCCGCCGGCGGAGACGATGACTCGCCCTCCCCTCGCGACGATGTCATTCGTCGTGGCCTCCGCCTCGGCATGGCTGTCGACGGCATGGAGGCGCACGGGCTGTCGCGTGACGGCCGCGAACTGCGGGACGATGCGATGGATCTTGCGCTGATCCGCGAGCGAGCCCGAGATGGTGGTGGCGACGACCTCGATCGGTGCCGCCTCAGGATCTCCGACCCTGAGGTCCGGGCGTGCCTCGATGGCGTCGAGCACAGCCTCGGTCACAAGCGCGGCTACCTCCTCCTGCCCGGTCCGCGTCGCCGCGACACGCACCACACGAACGCCGTGGCATGACTCGATGAGCCCGCAGATGCGTTCGTAGCCCGCCGCCAGGTCATCGAGAGCAGGCACCGTCTCATGGGCCTGCCGAACCTGGCCTCTGCGACCGATCCGTTCCATCGCCGAGGTCCCGTCGATCTGGAGCAACACCACCAGGTCCGGCATGGCGAAGCGCAGCCCGACACGGTTGACGGCGGCCAGCTGCCACGCATGCCGAAGGTAGAAGCGCAGCTCCGAGCGCGGGATCCGCGCCTGACCGGAGAGATACCTCAGGGCATCGAGGACACGCTCGTCGTCTCTACCGAGCTGGTCTCGGTAGAGACGGGCCGCCGACCATGCCATCGTGTTCAGCAGCGGATCGCCGTCGGTCAGGAGCACGTCTGGACGCTCATCGCGGACGACCTGCTCACGGGTGCGCGAGCGCCCGATGAGGTCGAGCGTCTTGAGCTGGCGGTAGGCCCAGACGTGCCTCGTCGCCTTGGCCGAACGCAGGACGGCTCGCGACAGGCGCCGGAGTGGCACGTCTCTTCGAACGTGGACCGGCACCCCCGGCGCACCGGCCAGGCACTCGTCCCCGATGCCCACCACGTCCACGCTCAAGGCCAGCTGTTCGAGTGCACCGCGGCAGGCCGACGACTTGCCACTCCCGTCGATACCGACCACCGCTGCGACGTACGTCTCCCTGCCGGTCATGACGATCGTCGTGGCACCCCCGATGCGTTCCGACGCGTGGCTTCGGGGTCCATGATGGACGCCCGCTCCACCTCGTCAAGAGCACTTCGGCTTCCTCTGCAGGATGCCTGTCCTATGGCACTTGGCAGGTGTCGGAGCGAGCACGGACGATGGTGGGGCTTGGAGGCATGACATGCCCGATCTCGTGACGGTCAGCGGGCCACCACTCGAGGCTCGCGTCAAGGACCTCAGCGGCGAAACGCTCACCGAGCTTCTCGGGCGAGCGGTCGCGCGCACCCCCGACAGCATCGCACTGGTCATCCGCCGAGACATGCTCGACGAGCGCTGGAGCTACCGGCGACTGGCGGAGGTCGCCGAACGCGTGGCGACGAAGCTGCAGGCCGAAGGCATCGACCACGGCGACCGCGTGCTGACGTGGTCGCAGAACGACCCCTGGCTGGTGGCCGCCTACTTCGCCGTCTGGCGCCTGGGCGCCGTCATCGTGCCACTCGACCCGCGCATGCAAACGGACGTGGCCATCCGTATCGGACGCCAGGCCCGGGCGTCGATGTTGCTCGCCGGCCGCGATGTCGACCCTGAAGCGGCCGCCGCGCTGGAGCTGCCCATCCTCGATGTCGATGAGGCAGACCTATGCCCTTCGCGAACGCACAGCGAAGTCGTGGCCGCGTTCCCGTCGGTCTCGCCTGACGACCTGGCCGAAGTCATCTTCACCAGCGGAACCACATCCGACCCCAAGGGCGTGATGCTGACGCACGGTCAGATCGTGCATACGGCGCGAGCCATCGCTCAGACAGCGATGGGGTCGCATCCCGATCGGGCCCTCGCCGTCATCCCGCTCTCACACATGTACGGGCAGACGGTGCCGCTGCTGATGGGCCTCATGAGCGGCTCCACGCTCGTGTTCCTGCATGCGCTCACCCCCAAAGCCATGAGCGTCACCATGCAGCGTGAGCACATCACCGCCCTGACGCTCGTCCCGCACCTGATGAGCATCTTGCTGGAGGGCATCGAGAACGAGGCCAGGCGCACTGGTCGCGAGGCGCGTCTGGCGCGTCTTCGCAGGGTCGGCCGCTGGTTGCCTCTCCGGCTGCGGCGCCTGCTCTTCCGCTCCGTGCTGACTCGGTTGGGTGGTGCCCTGGAGGTCATCGGCAGTGGCGGAGCGGCACTCGACGAGGAACTGCAGCGAGCCTGGGAGTGCTTCGGGCTACGCGTCACGCAGGGCTACGGCACGACCGAGGTCGCGGCCATCTGCGGTCACTCCCGCACACGGCAACGCCACGGCACGGTCGGTCCACCGCTCGCGGGCATCGAGGTACGGATCGCCGAGGACGGTGAGCTGCTCGCCCGCGGCCCCAGCGTCATGCACGGCTACTGGGAGGCTCCAGAGGCCACGGCCGAGGTGCTCGACGAGGACGGCTGGTTCCACACTGGTGACGCCGCTCGCGTCGACGAACACGGGGAGCTGGTGATCCTGGGTCGCACGCGCGACCGTATCGCGTTGCCCAGCGGTCTGAACGTGTACCCCGAAGACGTCGAAGGCGCGCTGGTGGCGACCGGGTCCGTGCGTGCCGCTGTCGTCTTCGAGTCCTCGCCCGGCAAGCTCGCGGCCGTCCTGGTCCCAGCCGCCGGTGCCAGCGACGAGGACCTCGGGCCCGCAGTGAAGTCGGCCAACGCGACGCTCACCCCACACCAACGGGTCGGTGCGTGGCGTCGCTGGCCCCAGGAGGACTTCCCGCGCACACACACGTCGAAGCTCCGTCGAGCCCCGGTGCAGGCCTGGTTCGCGGGTACGGACGTCGCCGGAACGCCCGGCTCGGCGGTCTCGTCGGGGCGACCGGTCACGACCGCGGCAGCCGCCGTCACGGAGCTGGCGGTCGCGAAGGCGGTCGCAGATACCCTGGTCGAGGCCCGGGGCGTGGTTCCGCCGACGCTCACCGGCGGGACGACGCTCGAGTCGCTCGACCTCGACTCGCTGACCGTCGTGTCGCTGACCTTGCGGATCGAATCAACCTTCGACGCGCCACTGTCCGATGACGACGTGCTCGGCGCTCCCGACATCGCGGCGCTTCACGCCCTCGTGCTGGAGCGACAGGGCAAGCGACCCGCGCCACCACCATCGGATTGGGCCTTCTCCGGACCGGCACGCGGGCTGCGTCGGATGCTCGACGTCACGCTCGTCGGCTGGGCCGTCGGCATCGTCAGCGACCTCCGGGTCGAGGGTCTCGAGCAGCTCCTGGCCCTCTCCGGACCGGCGCTCATCTGCCCCAACCACACCAGCCACCTCGACGCGCCCGTCGTGCGCGCTGCCCTGCCACCGGCCATGCGCGATCACAGTGCCATCGCTGCCGCGGCGGATGTCTGGTTCCGCAGAGGCATCGTGGGTCCCGTGGCTGAGCTCGCCCTGGGCGCGATCGCGTTCGGGCGCACGTCAGACGTCCGTGCGTCGCTCGAGCGGGTGGCGAATCTGGTGAACGACGGCTACACGGTCATCATCTTCCCGGAGGGGACGCGTTCGGCGGACGGGCGACTGGGGCCGATGCGTCAAGGCATCGGACTGCTGGCCACGCAGCTGCACGTGCCCATCGTTCCGGTGCACATCGATGGTGCCCATGACATCCTGCCCAAGGGCGCCTCGCTTCCGAGCCACCGTGAGCGAGCGCATGTCGTCGTCCGCTTCGGCGAGCCGATGCGGCTGGAGCCCGGGACCACGGTCCTCGAGGCCACCGCCCAGGTACGCCGAGCCATCTTGGCACTCGCGCCGGCGAGCTGAGTCGACCTCGGCTTGAAGGCCACCCGTGGGACTTCGTCCACTCGGCCCGCGAGCCGCGGTCCACGACAGGCCCAAGACACCTACCATGCACGCCATGCCCCCCTTCGAGCTTGGTCTGTACACCTTCGGCGATATCACCCCTGAGCTGGGCGGTAGCATCACGCCCCAACAGCGGCTCCGCGACGTGGTCGACGAGGCGCGCCTGGCCGATGAGGTCGGGCTCGACGTCTTCGCGGTCGGCGAGCACCACCGCGCCGACTTCCCCATCTCCGTGCCCGCCGTGGTGCTCGCCGCGATCGCCGAGCGGACCAGGCACATCCGCCTGTCGAGCTCCGTGAACGTGCTCTCGTCGGATGATCCGGTGCGCGTCTTCCAGCAGTTCGCGACGCTCGATCTCCTGTCCGACGGTCGTGCCGAGATCATGGCTGGTCGCGGCTCGTTCACCGAGTCGTTCCCGCTCTTCGGCTACGACCTCCGCGATTACGACAGCCTCTTCGCCGAGAAGCTGGAGATGCTGCTCGCCCTACGGGCCTCGGAGCGCATCACCTGGTCCGGCCAGCACCGCGCGCCGATCGACGACCGCGGCGTGTACCCACGCCCGATCCAGGATCCCCTCCCGGTATGGGTCGCCATCGGCGGGACGCCAGAGTCGGCCGTCCGTGCGGGTGTCTTGGGCCTGCCCTTGGCCCTCGCTATCATCGGTGGTCAGCCCGCACGCTTCGCGCCCTTCGCCGAGCTGCACCGTCGCGCCGCGGCGGAGGCAGGCCATACTCGACTGCCGTTCAGCATCAACTCCCACGGGTTCCTCGCTGACGACTCGCAGGAGGCGTCGGATGCCGCCTGGCCTGCGGCGCAGCTGCTGATGAACCGCATCGGCAAGGAGCGCGGGTTCACGCCGGTCACCCGAGAGGCGTACGAGGCCGGCCACGAGCTCCACGGTCACACCTTCACCGGCAGCCCGGCCCAGGTCATCGAGAAGATCCTGTACCAGTACGAGATCTTTGGGCACGACCGGTTCCTGCTGCAGTTCATCGTCGGCTCGCTGGAGCACGCCAAGGTCATGCGCGCCATCGAGCTCTTTGGGACGGAGGTCGCCCCCGTGGTCCGCGCGGAGATCGGCAAGCGCACGGCAGCTTGAGTCGCAGGGCGCGATCCCTGTCGCCTGGCCAGCGCGCTCGATGTCGCCCTCGACCTGCTTGGCCCTGCCCTTGACCTCGGTCTCCTTGTCGTCGGTGACGTCGCCCCAGGTCTCCTGCACCTTGCCGACACCCTTGCCCACCGTACCTTCGGCCTCGCTCTTCGCCTTCGCTTCGGTCGCCTGGGCTTCGCCGTCGCGCTTCGTGTCCTCGCTACCGGTCAGGCTGCCGATGCTGTGCTTGGCCGTGCCCAGGATCTCGCCGACGCGGTTGCTGACGCTCGTGGGCTCGACTCCGGACAGCTCCTCCGGGAGGCTGGGGACATCCGGGCGCCCAGGCTGGGACCGACGCCCCCCGCGGCGCGGGATGGTCAGCGTTGCCGCCGTCTCCATCCCAGCGGACCTCGGTGGGCCCACAGAACGGGGCGGTGGGGAAACCGATGGCGCCCTCCGCATCGGGGTCCGTGCTCAGTCGTCGGCACCGAGCGGCGGTATGGCCTCGACCATGCGGGCGGTCGCGGCGAGTGCCACGGCCTCTTCGCTGATGTCCTCGACCCACCCGATGGGCACCGCGCGGCGCTCGGATGAGAGCCCCTCCGCCGCGATGACGAAGTGAGTCGGGAGGCCGTCGTCCGTGGTCACCACCCGCTCCAGTCGGCCGACGACCTCGTGATCGGAGGCGAAGACCCGCACACCGGGCTGCAACGCGGTCAGACGGTCAGGGATGTTCCGCTCGCTGACCGCCAGCAGCGTGTCCGCGTGCATGGGTGCGGCAACCCCAAGCGGTCCGTACCAGGTCGAGACGAACCCGGCACGGCCGTCGATGAGGCGGGCGGGCCGGTCGACCTC
Source organism: uncultured Chloroflexia bacterium (assembly GCA_963714675.1). Classification (GTDB taxonomy): domain Bacteria; phylum Chloroflexota; class Limnocylindria; order Limnocylindrales; family CSP1-4; genus JAFMJV01. The sequence continues at coordinate 39,197 of CAVQPG010000003.1, forward strand.
GTCGACCGGAACGTAGTGCTGCTCGACGAAGGGCAGCAGATCGTCCAGCGCGACGTTCTGACGCAGGTTGATGCGCTCCGGCGTAGCGGTGGCGATGTCCTCCATCCGGATCAGCTTGTCCTCGGGGAAGAAGCGCCCCTTGCGCACCACTACGTGCGACAGGCGCCTGGTGACCGGATCGATGACGATCCGATCGACGCTGCCGACGTGTTCATCACGCGCCGTGTAGACGTTCGTGTCCTGTGTGACCTCCAGCATGCGACCACCCTTCCCTTCTGGTGCGGGGAACCCTGAACGTCCATTGTCCGCCTGCCGCCGGTACAGATGCGCCGGAGCGAGGGACGGCCGGGTGACGACCGCCTATCGATAGAGCGAACGCCACGCGAGGCCCACGGGCCGGGCCTGTGGCAGGCTATCGGCCCATGCCTCCCCTGCTCGGTGGTCTCATCGTCTTCGGTACCAGCGCGGCGGTGCTCGCGCTGGAGATCCTCGCGGTGCGCTTGCTGGCGCCACACCTGGGCATCACCATCGAGGTCACCACGGGTGTCATCGGCACGGTCCTGGCGGGTATCGCCCTCGGCACCTGGCTGGGAGGGCGGCTCGCCGATCAGGTCGATCCTCGGCGCCTGCTCGGCCCGATCCTCGTGCTTGGCGGCGTGCTGGCCCTGGCGGTCGTCCCGATGGTCTCGCTCGCCGCTCGCACCGGGGTCGGCTCCAGCCCGCAGGGCATCCTCATCTATGCCGGCACAGCCTTCCTGCTGCCGGCCGCGGTGCTGTCGGCCGCCGGCCCCACGGTCGTAAAGCTGCAGCTCCAGCATCTCGGCCAGACGGGCGCCATCGTCGGCAGCTACTCCGCCATCGGCACTAGTGGCGCCATCTTCGGCTCGTTCCTCACCGGCTTCGTGCTGGTGGCCGCGCTGCCGACGCGCCCCACGGTCATGGCCATCGGTGTCGGTCTCATCCTGGCTGGGCTCCTCATCGCTGCGCGACTGGGCCGAGCCCGCCCGTCGGGTCTGCTGGCCCTGGCCCTCGCGCTGGCCGGCGGCACCATCGCCTGGTCGCTCTTCTCGCCCGATCCGTGCGAGCACGAGAGCGCCTACTTCTGCATCCGCGTGGAAGCCGCATCGCCCGATGGCCGCGAGCGCCTCCTGCTGATGGACACACTCCGGCACGCCTACGTCGACCTCGACGACCCCGCGCGGCTCGAGTTCGCCTACACGCGCCTGTTCGGGGACGCGGCCGACGCGGTCGCACCGGCCGGCGAGGCGGTCATGGCCCTGCACATCGGCGGTGGAGGGTTCACGTTGCCGCGCTACCTCGACACGACCCGGCCCGGCTCGCGACACCACGTCCTCGAACTGGACCCCGTGGTCCTGGCGGTGGCCGAGGAGGAACTCGGCCTCGAGCGCTCCCCTGACCTCGAGGTCGTCCTCGGCGACGCTCGCATGAGCATGCGCGAGGAGCCCAGCGGGCGCTACGACCTCGTCTTCGGTGACGCGTTCGCCGGACCGGCCGTGCCCTGGCATCTGACCACCGTCGAATTCGTGTCCGAGGTCCGCCGCACGCTGCGGCCGGGCGGCATCTATGCGCTCAACATCATCGACTACCCGCCGCTGGACCTGGCCCGCGCACAGCTCGCGACGCTGGCCGAGGTCTTCGAGCACACCGGTGTCTATGGACCAGCATCGCGTTTCGAGGGCACCAGTGGCGGCAATGTGATCCTGCTCGCGTCGGACGCTGCGCTGCCTCGCGATGCTCTGCTGCGGGCGAACCGGTCGCGAGGTGGGAGCGACGAGCTGCTCGATGACGCGGCCGGAGTCTCGCGCTTCATCGACCGTGCCCCGGTGCTGCGCGACGATCACGCGCCCACCGACCAGCTGCTCACGCGCTACCCGTAGCTCGCCCCGCGGTCAGGCGCTGCTGATGGTCGTGGGCGCGACCCGCGAGGGTATGGTGGCAACCCCACGACCCGAACCGAGGAGGAACGATTGATCAGGGCAGTCATCTTCGACATGGACGGCCTGCTGGTCGATTCCGAGCCCGTCTGGGACGGCGCCCGCAAGTGGCTGGCGGACGACGCCGGCAAGCCATGGAACGCGCTGGACCATGACGCGGTGATGGGCGTCAGCACCAGCGAGTGGGCCGACTACATGATCGAGCACCTGGAGCTGACCATGTCAGCGCAGGAGGTCATCGACGCGGTCATCGGGCGGATGATCGAGATGTACCGAGCCGGTGTGCCCTACTTCCCGGGCGCGGTGGAGCTGGTCGACCTGGCCGCCTCCAACTACCGGACGGCGCTGGCCTCCGGTTCGCATCCCACGCTCATCGAGACGGTCATCGCGGATCCGCCGATGCAGGGCAGGTTCGAGGTCGTCGTGGCGGCCGACGAGGTCGGCGTGGGCAAGCCGGCACCCGATGTCTACCTCGCGGCTGCCGATCGACTGGGCATCGAACCACAGGACTGCGTCTGTCTCGAGGACTCCGGCAACGGCATCCTGTCGGGGGTTGCGGCAGGCATGAAGGTGATCGCCGTGCCCGATCCCCGGTTCCCGCCCTCGGCCGACAAGCTCGATCGCGCCGACGTGATCGTGGCGTCCCTGCCCGAGATCTCGCTCGAACTCATCGATCGACTCGGACGAGCATAGGGGCAACAACCCCCGGAGCACGGCTCACGGGCCGGATCGATCGTCGGCAGCTCCGCCTTCCGCGGCCGCCGCCTGGTAGATGTCCATCCAGTCGGCCGGCAGCTCCGGCATCTCGTCGGGCAGGATCACCCCGACGAAGGTCTCGTCCGCATCAGCGATGAGCAGGTACGCGGTCAGGCCTTCGTACGCGCCCGAGCCATCGAGGACGACCCGCTCGTCCGCATTGATCGGGTCGTCGTCCGCCATCGAGGCCACGAAGTGGCTCGAGCCGCTCCATGATCCTTCGGCGTCCTCCATCACCCAATCGGTATCGACCACGAAGACGAGGGCAGGCGGGTACCAGCCGCTCATGCTGCTGGTGGCGGTCGCCACACCGCCGAGTCGCACATCGTCGGACGTGATGGCATATGACGATACGGCACCGGTCCTGGTCATCGTGAACTCGCCCGATCGCTCGACGCGCCCCTCCGAGCCCGTGCCCTGGTAGATCCAGGTGCCGCTCACGCGAGCGGGCGTCATGGGGCCGAAGAGCGGCTCATCCTGGGCCGCGACCCCGGCACTCGCTGCCAGCAGCATGGCGGCCGTGAGGATCAGGAAGCAGGGCTTGCACATCGGGAACCCTCGTCGCGTATCCGGGTCGGCAGTCAGGAGCCTCCAGCCAAGGGCATCTGACTCCCGCTCCGAGGCGAGGTCAAGTGGCGAATGGCCCGTGTCGCTCCACGGGTCCCAAGAGTGGGCTGTCTCAGTCCTGCATCCAGGGACGCTCGTCACTCGGTGGGTCCCAACTGTCGATGGGTGCCTGGAGCGGCCCGTCGATCCAGCAGAACATGCCGTTCGTGTCGCGGCCGGCCTCCGAAGTCAGGCGCAGGACGAGGTCGACGGCCTTCCCGGGCGGGTCTCCACCGGTCTCCTCGACCCAGGCCACCCACTCGATGTAGTTCTCTCCGGCCGGGCCCGCGCCCGCCACACGCTGCTTGATATCCGCCCACATCTCCGTCTTGACATCGCCGGGATGGATGACATTGGCGGTAACGCCGGTGCCCGCGATCTCGGCGGCCAGGTGCCGGGTCATCTGGTTGAGTGCGGCCTTGGCCGTGCCATAGGCGCTGTTGAGCGGCCCGGGAGGGTGGAGCGACGCGGCCGAGGTAACGTTGATGATCCGGCCCCAGCCCTGGTCGAGCATCCCGCCCAGGAAGGCGTGCGTCGTGAACAATGGAGCCACGGCGTCGACCATGATCGTGCGCTGCCACTCGAGCGGATCGACGTCGCGGATGAGCGCGATCGGACCGAAGATCCCGGCCGCGTTCACGAGGATGGACGCCGCACCCATGCGCTCTTCGACCACGGCCTGCAGGGACTCGACCGCGGCCGCGTCAGAGACGTCGCAGCGGACGTCGACGATGTCCGTACCGGCAGCCTTCCCGAGGGCAACGGTCTCAGCCAGCTGCTCCCTGTCACGGGCCACCACTACGACCTTGGCTCCTGCGCCGGCGAGTCCGAGGGCGATGGCCCGGCCAAGCCCTCGTCCTCCACCGGTCACCACCGCGACGCGCCCATGCTGGTCACCCATGGTCCACCTCCCACGCTTCGTCGATGGCCGGTCTGCCGGTCTGCCTCGGCGTACCATCGCACGTAGACGATGACACCGGATGGCAACGCCGCCGGTTCGCTCCGCCGGCCGAAAGGATGACCTCATGAAGACCGCCAAGGACAAGCACGTGGTGATGGCCGCCGACTTCGCGGGCTACCCGCTGAAGGAGGCCGTCAAGCAGCACCTGCTCGACAAGGGCTGGACCGTCGAGGACCTCACGCCGGTCCAGGCAGAGACGCCCATGTACCACCGCGCCGGTTTCCTGCTCGGTGCCAAGATCACCGAGCGCGAGTACGAGAAGGGGCTGGCCTTCTGCGGCACGGGCATGGGCATCCACATCGCGGCCGGCAAGTGCCCACACGTGCACGCCGCCGTCTGCGAGAGCGTCTCGTCCGCCAAGCGCGCCGCGACCGGCAACAAGTGCAATGTCCTGGCCATGGGCGCTTTGTTCACCGCGCCGCACCTGGGCATGGCCATGGCCGACGCCTTCCTCGAGAGCTCCTTCGGCGAGGGCTACGAGGACTGGGAGGGCTTCGACGAGTTCCACGAGGTCGGCTATGAAGAGACCGACGGCTTCGACTACGAGGCCTACAAGGCCAACGGCTTCAAGCTCGCCGATGAGACCGAGCCGTACCTCGCACCCTGGCCCAAGGACCTGCCCTTCTAGCGGGTCGAGAGCGGCGATCGACGCACAAGGAGGAACGGGATGCCCATTCGTCGGGAGATCGGATATACCGAAGCGCGAGAGCTCGTCGGCGCCGTTGCCGACCGTCTGGAGGCCGATGGCCTGGGTGCGGCCGTGGCCGTGGTGGATGCACATGGTGAGCTCGTCGCCCTGTTGCGCACCGATGGCTGTCCGCTGCCCTCGGTCAAGATCGCGATCCAGAAGGCATTCACGGCCGCCCGTGAGCGGAAGGAGTCCCGCGCCCTTGGAGACGCGGCACGTGAGGGGGGCTTCCCGCTCACCAACTTCGGCGAGATCGGCTACGTGGGTTGGGGCGGTGGTGTCCCGCTCGTCGCCGACGACGAGATCATCGGAGCCATCGGCATCAGCGGCCTGCCCGAGGAGGAGGACATGAAGCTGGCCCGCTGGGCCGCGGGAACGATCAGCTAGGCGGGCGCGACCTGAAACGGCCAGGCAGACCGATGAGGATCCGGAGCACCAGAAAGCGGCCCAGGTGAGTGCACTACTCGACAGGATCGCCGGTGGTCCCATCACGTGGGGTGTGACCGGAGAACCCGATTCCAGTCACCAGATGGATCGCGAGCGTGTGCTACAGGAGATGGCGGGAATCGGCCTGACCGCCACCGAGCTCGGCCCTGATGGCTTCCTCCCCTCCCAGCCCGATGAGCTGCGCGACTTCGTGGGTGCCCATGGCCTGCGGATCGCCGGTGGGTTCGTACCCGCGGTGCTCCATCGACAGGATCGCTTCGACGCCGGTCTCGACTACTTCGAGCGGGCCTCGCGCCAGCTCGCCGCGGTCGATGGCCAAGTGTTGGTGCTGGGGCCGGACACGCACCTTGATGGCCTCGATACCTCGATCGAGATGGACGAGGATGAGTGGGCCACGTTCGGGCGCAATCTTCGTGTCCTCGAAGATCTGGCCGCCGCACACGGGCTGCGCACCGCGCTCCATCCCCACTGGGGCATGGCTATCGAGCAGGCCGCGCAGGTAGACCGTCTGATGGACTCTGCAGCGATCGGCCTCTGCCTCGACACGGGCCACCTGTTCCTCGGTGGCGCGGACCCTGCGGAGATCGCTCGCCGTGCTCCCGGGCGTGTGCTGCACGTCCATCTCAAGGATGTCGATGCCCCGATCGCCCAGCAGCTCCGGTCGGGCACGCTGACCTTCGACCAGGCGGTACGGCGCGGCCTCTTCCTGCCACTGGGCCAGGGAGCCGTGGACATCGCCGGGGTCATCGAGGTGCTGGAGCGGAACGGCTTCGAGGGCTGGTACGTGCTCGAGCAAGACGCCGCCTTCGACGCCCCGCCACCGGTCGGTGAGGGCCCGCTGCTCGATGCCCGCCAGAGCGTGGAGTTCCTGCGGTCGCTGGCGACCTGACGACCCGGCTACCCGTCGAGGCGCAGGCCCATGAGGAGACCGCCGGGCTCGGAATCGACCTCGCGGAAGCCGAGGTGCGCGTAGAAGCCGATGGCGTTGGGGTTGTCAGACGCGACGCCCAGGTGCACGCCGGCGACGCCACGCGAGCCCAGGTCAGCGAGCAGCCGCTCGATGAGCGTGCGGCCCAGGCCGGTTCCTCGAGCCCGCTCCTGCAGGTCGATGTGGAGATGCGCCGGGAACGCCTGGGCCAGCTGCGGCGGCGTTCGCTCTGGCGCATGGATCAGCCTGACCATCTGGGCATCGTGGGAGCCATCCTCGAGGACAGGATAGCGAGCGCGCAGCGGCGGCCACCACTCGCGCTCGGCCCATACCTCGAAGCCGAGCGTGTCGTCGGCCGAGAGCAGGTAGCCGGCCGAACCCTCCCCATCGACCACCACCAGCTGCGTGCCACTCCCGTAGGCCAGGTAGGAACCCACGTAGACGTGGCCGAGCAGGTCGGGATCGCGGTAGAGCGACGTCGCATCCTTTCCGGCGTCGCCGGTCAGGAGGCAGGTGCGATAGGCGCCTGGCAGGTCACCCAGGCCAGCTGGTTCGATCCTGAGCATGCCGCAAGACTAGCGCCTCCAACGTCAGAGCGAGCGAGCTCAGGAGTGGTATACATCGAGTGATCTGGAACGGCACCTCACTGGTCTATCGCGCGCAACGCCTCACGCTTGGAACGTGGCAGCATGTGGTCTATCTGCCGTGTCCGGCAGGCCACGTGAAGTGGTCTACTGGCGGGCTTGCCGTCCTGGTTCGGCTCGGCTACTCTACCGCTCGTGTCTACCGGCAGTGAGATCACCCGGCATGAGGTGCGTGCCCGGCTTCGGGAGCTGATCGCCACCTCGCAGGCCGGCGACCGGCTGCCCGGTGAGCGCGAGCTGAGCATCCGCTGGGATGCAGCCCGCATGACAGTGCGACACGCCACTGACGCACTCATCGACGAAGGCCTGGTGGTGCGCCGACACGGCTCAGGCACCTACGTACTCCCGCCACCGGTGGTGCGCTTCCTGGGCATGACCTCCTTCAGCCAGGACATGCGCGACCGGGGCCTGATCCCCAGCAGCAGGCTGCTGGCCTTCGAGGTCAGGGCCGCGGACGGGGTCCTGTCACGTCGGCTGCGCGTCACGGAGGGCGAAGCCCTGATGCGCTTCACACGGCTGCGCCTGGGGAGCGGTGAGCCCATGGCCATCGAGACCGTCTGGATCCGCTCCGTGCTGGTGCCCGGGCTCGAGCCGCCGGATCTCGACGGCTCGCTCTACGAGTTGCTCGCGAACCGGTACGGACTGGTGCCCGGCTCTGCGGACGTCACCATCGAGCCGTTGCTGCCCGATGACGAGACGCGACAGCTGCTGGAGCTCCCACCCCAGCAGGCCACGCTGTTCATGCGCATGACGGATGCGGACGCCCACGGCGAGGTGATGATGATCGCGGACTGCATCTATCGCGGTGACCGCTATCAGTTGAGCGCCCACGTTCCAGGGCGTGCCTTCGCCACAGCCCGGACGTCGCTCCAGACGACAGGAAAGGCTGGATGAGGCGCGTGCTGGCGGTCGACGGCGGTCAGTCGGCGATCCGGGTTCGCCACTCGGACCTGCCCGAGACCGTGGAGCTCGAGGGTGTCAGCCGACTGGAGGGTGACACGGTGGGCGCCGTGGCCGCAGCCGTGGTCCAGGGCTGGCGCCGAAGCGGCGCGCTCAGCGCGGATCGGGTCGTGCTCGGGCTCAGCACGGCCCCGACCGACGCGTCCTCGCGGTGGCAGCTCTGTGAGATGGTGGCCACGGGCCTGCGAGCGAGCGAGGTCTGGCTCGCCGATGACGCGGTGACCAGCCACGCCGGCGCCCTCTCGACCGACTGGGGCATCAGCATCACCGTTGGCACGGGCGTCGCTTGCCTGGCCGCGCCTCGTGAGGGCACGCCGGCCATCATCGGCGGTCACGGGTATCTCATCGGCGATGAGGGCGGCGCGTTCTGGATCGGCAGCGCAGGGCTGAGGGCCGTGCTCAAGGCCCTCGATGGCCGCGGACCTTCGACCGCGCTCGTGGGACCAGCGGAACGCCACTTCGACGGGCTCGACGACCTTGGCGTCCGGCTCCACGACACTGAGCGGCCGGTGGATAGCATCGCCCGCTTCGCGCCCGACGTGCTGGCGGCGGCAGGCGCCGGCGACGCGGTCGCTGGGGCCATCACTGACACCGCGGCTGACGAGCTGGCAGCACTGGCGCGGGCGGCCGCCCACCGAGTGTCGCCCCACGACGGACCGATGCCGCTGGCCCTGGGCGGCCGCTTGATGGAGCCCGGCCTGCTGCGAGCGCGCGTCGAACAGCGGCTCGCCGGGACCGCGCCGACCTTCGCTGTCCGCAGCGCGGACGGGTCGCCACTCGAGGGCGCGCTGATGCTGGGCGCCGCGGATGACCCCGGTCGCTATCGCGACTTCGTCTATATCTGGGAGGGGCCAGCATGACCGATGATCGCACCGCCACTGCCGGAACGACCGCCGGGCGGCGCTACCTCCGGACAGCCGCGGCCCTGGTCGAGCGGCTCGAGACGTCAGAGTGGTCGCACATCGATGCCGCCGCCGAGCTCATGACGCTGGCCATGGCAGAGGGCGGTTCGATCCATGCCTTCGGCTCGGGCCATTCCCACATGTTCGCGGAGGAGCTGTTCTACCGGGCTGGCGGCTTGGTGCGTATCGAGCCCATCTTCTTCGAGGGGCTGATGCTGCACGCCAGCGCGCCGCTGAGCACCGCCCTCGAGCGGGTGTCAGGCCTGGCGGCTGCGATCCTCGATGACCACCCCACGAAGGCCGGCGACGTGCTGCTCATCGCCTCCAACTCGGGCAGCAACCCGGTGATCACCGAGATGGCCCGCGAGGGCCGCATGCGTGGTCTGCGCACCATCGCCATCACCAGCATCGGACATGCCACATCTGACACGGCGCGACAGCGCAGCGAGCCGCGGCTGCACGAGCTCGTCGACGTGGTCATCGACAACGGAGGCGTGGTGGGTGACGCCGCCGTGGAGATCGCGGGTCTGCCCTTGCGCGTGGCACCGACCTCGACGGTGGTGGTGGCCGCCATCGCCAACGCCCTGGTGGCAGAGGTCGCACAGCGCCTGCTGGCGCGTGGCGTGAAGCCCGAGGTCTTCAGCAGCAGCAACGTCGCCGGTGGGGATGCCGTCAACCAGGACCACCTGCGGCGAGCGAGCCGCCGATGAACGACGCACCCTTCGAGATCCGCGGCGTCATCGAGGGCTTCTACGGCCACCCCTGGAGCCACCAGCAGCGGCTCGAGATCATCGATTTCCTGGGCGCCCGCGGCATGAACGAATTCATGTACTCGCCCAAGGACGACCCACTGCTGCGCGAGCAATGGCGCGACCCGTATGACGGCGCGGAGCTGGAGCGCCTGACGGAGTTGGTGCAGCGCTGCCAGGCGAACGGCATGGAGATGACCTGGTGTATCTCGCCGGGACTGTCCATCCGCTACTCGGACGCCGCCGACCTCGAGGCCCTCAAGGCCAAGATCGTGAGCGTGCTGACGCCGGGCCTGACACGTATCGGCCTCTTTCTCGACGACATCCCACGCGAGTTGCAGTATCCCCAGGATCGCGCCGCCTTCCCGGACCTGGAGGCTGCCCACATCGCACTCTGCAACGAGGTCCTGGGTGCCTTGCCTGCGGACGTGAGCCTCGTCGTCTGCCCCACCGAGTACCGAGGCCGCGGGACCGAGCCCAGCCTGGCCAGGCTGGGCTCCAGCCTCGACCCACGTATCGACCTGCTGTGGACCGGTCGCGCCATCTGCTCGGCGACACTGGACCTTGAAGACGCCATCACCTTCGAGCGCACCGCGCGACGGCGACCGGTCTACTGGGACAACTACCCGGTCAACGATGTGGCCATGGGCTACGAGCTGCACATCGGCCCGTATCGCGGACGCGACCCACAGCTATGGCAAGCCTCGCGGGGGATCGTGGCCAACGGCATGGAGCTGTTCGAAGCCTCCAAGATCCCCTTCGCCACCATCGCGGACTATGTGCGTGATCCCGTAGGCTACGAACCCGAGTCCAGCTGGCGCCGGGCCATGCTCGACGTCGTGGGCGAGGCCGACTTCGAGGCGTTCGCGCTCTTCGCCGATAACGTGCGCACGTCCTGCCTGAGCGCTGATGATGCGCCCATCCTGGACGGTGAGATGGGTCGGGCGCTGTTCGAGCTGGAGTACGGCGACGCCGACGCAGGCTCCGCACGCCTGCGCGCCCTGGCCGATCGCCTGCTGGCCGCGGCCGATCACCTGCTGCGCGGACCCATGGTGAACCAGGTGCTCGTGTCCGAGATCCGTCCCTGGCTGGCGGCGTTCGAGACCGGGGCACAAGCGGTCAGCAGGATCGCCGACCTGGCTGCGGCCGGGAGATTGGACGAGGACGGGCCGGCTGAGCTGGCGCCGTTCCTGATCAGGCTGCGTCGAGCGCGCGTGCGCGTGTTCGGCGACGCCATGGAGATGACCTTGTCCGTCCTGTCCGGGACGATGTTCCGGCCGGGCGAGGTGCCGTAGGTATTAGGAGGACGCTCGATGAGAAGAGGACAGCGCGCGCTCGTCGCGGTCTCGGCCGCGCTCGCGCTTGGGATCGTGAGCACCGGTGGTGTCGCTTTGGCACAGGACACCACGCTGCGCGTGGCCATGGGCTCGCCGGGCGAGGCCGGCATCCGCGTCTGGGACGACATCGCCGCGCAGTTCGAAGCGACGCATCCCGGTGTCGAGGTCGAGATGAACTACCAGGACGATGACCTGTACCAGACCATCGGCCTGCCCAATCTGCTCGCGGGCCGCAACGCTCCCGACATCTACTTCGAGTGGACCGGCGCGCGCATGGCGCAGCGCTACGCAGACGGCTACGGCGCGGACCTGACCGAGGCTGTGACCTCCGGACCGTTGGCGGGCATCTACAACGAGGGCGTGTTCCCGGAAGCCTCGGTCGACGGCAAGGTCGTGCTCGTCCCGCACACCGCCGACGTCACCAACGTCCTCTGGTACAACCGCGCCATCCTCGATGAGTACGGCATCGCCCCGCCCACCAGTTGGGAGGAGCTGCTGGCTGCCTGCGACACGCTCGCCGCGGCCGACGTCATCCCCATCGCCTCGGGCAACAAGGACCTCTGGGCGGCAGGCAACTGGCTCAGCCACATCGCCTCGCGCGTGGTAGGTGAGGATGTCTACGACGCCACGCTGTCAGGCGAGGGCAAGTTCTCGACGCCGGAGTGGGAGCAGGCGTTCGGCTACATCGAGGAGCTGGCTGCCCACGGCTGTGTCAACGAGAGCGTCAACGCGGTCGATGACAACGCCGGCGCGCAGCTCTTCTTCCAGGGCCAGGCCGCCATGCACCCCATCGGTTCGTGGCTGGTCAGCTGGGCCATCGACGAGAACCCCGACCTTGACTTCGACTTCGTGAACCTGCCCGCCATGCCCGAGGGCTCGGCCGGGAGCCAGGACAGCGTGATCGGTGTCTCGACCGGGCACATGGTCAACCCCAACAGCGAGAACATCGATCTGGCCATCGAGTTCCTGGCGCTGGTCAACAGTCCTGAGAACGTGCTGGCCTTCATCGACGAGGCCGAGCTGTCTCCGCTCGCGGAGTCGGCATCGGCGGCCGATGTGGACGACCGGACCGCGCGTCTGACCGGCCTGCTCAAGGCGGGTGCGCCGGTGGTGCTTCCGCCAGATACCGGCTATGACGTCGAGATGGCGCTGCAGTTGTACGAAGCAGAGGCAGCAGTGCTCGGCGGCCAGGCCACGCCCGCCGAGGCCCTCGCGACGCTCGACGAGCGCCTCGGGCGCTAGCCCGACCCGGACCATGATGACGGGGCGCCCCAGACGGGCGCCCCGTCATCGCATCCGACGATCCGACGAGGGGACCCGTGAAGCCGACCCGTCGCCTCACACCATGGCTGTTCCTGGCACCGGGACTGGCCGTGTTCGGCGCTGCGGTGCTGCTGCCGATGGTGCTGACCGTCGGCTACAGCTTCACCGAGTGGGACGGCTTCGGGCCGATGACCTTCGTCGGTCTCGACAACTACACGCGGGCCATCGGCGACGACCTCTTCCGGGACTCGTTCGTACACGTCGTCATCTACATCGCGGCCACCATCGTGCTGGAGGTCGGAGTCGGCCTGGCGCTGGCCGGACTGATCACCATGCGGCGCGCCGGCATGTGGTTCCGGGTGGCCATCTTCGTGCCGGTGATGCTGCCGCTGGTGGTGGTGGCCGTGCTCTGGTCATTCGTCTACAACCCGGATTTCGGACTCATCAACGGAGCGCTCGAGGCGCTCGGGCTGGAGGATCTGCAACGCATCTGGCTGGGTGATCCTGCCACCGCGCTGCTGGCCATCAGTGTCGTCTCGGGCTGGGTGTACGCCGGCTTCTACATGGTCATCTTCTATGCCGCCTTCCGCCAGATCCCGGCCGAGATCGAGGAGGCCGCCAAGCTCGACGGTGCCGGCGAGTGGGCTCTGTTCCGGCATATCAAGGTGCCCATGATCCGTGGCGCGGTGGGCGTCGCCATCCTGCTCTGTGTGACCGGCGGGTTCCAGGGCTTCGACCTGTTCTTCGTGCTCACCAACGGCGGGCCGTACGGTGCCACGGAGATCCCCACGACCCTGCTGGTCAAGACCGTCTTCCGAGCGTCCGACGTCGGCTACGGCTCGGCGATGGCGGTGCTGCTCACGGTCATCGTGGTAGGTGTCGGCCTGCTGTACGGGCAGGCTCGACGCCGGAGCGAGCGATGAGCAGCCGACCCGTCGGGCGGCAGCCGCTCGGCCCGCGCGTCGCCGATTGGCTGGTCAGGGCCGCGATGTCGGTGCTCGCGATCGCGTTCTTCTTCCCCCTGGTGTGGATGGTGCTGTCGAGCTTCAAGAGCAACGGCGCCATCTTCCAGTCGCCCTTCGCGCTGCCGGAGTCGATCGACCTCTCGCGCTGGGCCAACGCCTGGGAGGTCGGCCACCTGGGCAAGTACGCGGTCAACAGCGCCATCGTGACAGGCACCTCGGTCTTCCTCATCCTGCTCATCGCCTCGCTGGCCGCGTTCGCCTTCAGTCGCTACCGCTTCCGGGGTCGGAGCCTGGCCCTGGGGATCTTCGCGCTGGGCCTGCTGCTACCGCTGCAGTCGTACTTCATCGCCCAGTCGAACCTCTTCACCCAGCTGGAGATCACCGACACGCGCTGGGCCCTCATCATCCCCTACACCGCCATGGGCCTGCCGCTCGCCACGTTCCTGCTGAAGGTCTTCATGGATGGCTTGCCCGACGAGCTCTTCGACGCCGCGCGCATCGACGGCGCCAGCGATCTGCGCACGTATAGCCGCGTGGCACTGCCGCTGCTGCGCCCCGGGCTCGCGACCGTCGCCATCTTCTCGGCGCTGGCGGCCTGGAACGAGTTCCTGCTGGCGCTGCTCTACATCCAGGACGACGACCTCAAGACCATCCCGACGGGCCTGCTAGCCTTTTCGAGTCGATACCAGACCGACTACTCGATGCTCTTCTCGGCGCTGGCCATCGTGACCATCCCCATGGTCGTCATCTACATCGTCTTCAACCGTCATATCGTCGACGGCATCACGGCCGGAAGCGTCAAGTAGGCCTGGGCAAAGGGGGGGACCATGACTCGCACACCCATCGAGGGCCTGCCGCCGATGTTTCCTGGTGGACTTCGCATCGGCGCCGAGGAAGAGGCCGCGGTACTGGAAGTCCTGCACTCGAAACGGCTCTTTCGGTACTACGGCGCGGTCGACGGGCCATCCGCGGTGGAGGCCTTCGAGACGGACTTCGCCGAACGACTGGCGGCGACCCACGCGGTCGCGGTCGCATCCGGCACCACCGCGCTGACTGCCGCCCTCGCGGCCGCCGGCATCGGACCCGGGGACCAGGTCATCGTGCCCGCCTATACCTGGGTATCGACACCGGCCGCGGTGGTAGCGGTCGGTGCCGTTCCGGTCATCGCCGAGATCGATGACTCGCTGACCATCGACGTGACCGACGCAGAGACCCTCATCAACGAGCGGACTCGAGCGATCATCCCCGTCCACATGCGTGGCGCTGCCGCGGACATGGCCTCGGTGATGGACCTGGCACGACGCCATGGGCTCCTTGTCATCGAGGACACGGCCCAGGCCATGGGTGGCCAGTTCGGTGGCCGATCGCTGGGGACCATCGGTGATCTCGGCTGCTTCAGCCTGCAGTACAACAAGATCATCACCTGCGGCGAAGGTGGGGTCGTCACCACCCACGACCCGGATCTCCATACCCGGGTGCAGATGTATCACGATGTCGCCGCCGGCCTGCGGCGGGAGAGCGCCGGGTCACCTGCCTTCTACGGCATCACCTGCCGCATGTCCGAGCTGCAGGGAGCGGTCGCTGGCGCCCAGCTTCGGAAGCTCGACGGGATCATCGCAGACTGCCGAGCCAGCCGCGCCACGATCCTTGATCTCGTCGCTGACGAGGTAGAGCGGCTTGGCATCCGTCTGCGAGCCGACCATGACCCCGACGGTGACACCGCCATCGCCATGATCCTGCTCTGTCCCGAGTCGCAGACAGCCGGCGCCCTCGCGCGCAGCCTGCAGGAGTGCGGCATCGAGGCCGATGTCATCTACGACCCGGAGGTCGTCGACCTGCACATGGCACCGTTCTGGCATCCGATCCTGGAGGCTCGCACCTGGTCGACTCGCAGTCCCTGGTCCGAGCAGGCCGGCGCATTCGCCTATGGGCCTGAACGCTGGTCCGGCACGATCGATCGCCTCGGTCGTGCCGTCCACATCGACATCAGCCCGGACCTCACGTCCGAGCAGGTCGAGTCGGTCGCAGGTGCGCTACGCGAGGCACTCGCACAGATGTGACGGCGCGCGGCGGCCGGGATGCATGGCGTTCCGGGCTACTGTTGTCGCGCGCAGCCAACAGGAGGACAGACGTGCCCGAGCCCACCATGCGCGCCAAGGTCGGCGTGCTCATCTGGAATCAGTACACCGATTGGCCGGCCATGCGCGATGTCGGCGTGCGCGCCGACACCCTTGGCTACGACTCACTGTGGACATGGGACCATCTCTACCCGATCCTGGGCGACCCTCGCGGGCCTTTCCTCGAGGGCTACATGGTCATGGCCGCCTGGAGCCAGCACACCGTGCGCGCCACGATCGGGTTGATGGTCGGGGCCAACACCTTCCGCAACCCCGGGCTGGTGGTCAAGATGATCACCGCCCTCGACCACCTCAGCGAAGGTCGGGCGGTGCTCGGTATCGGCGGCGCCTGGTTCGAGACCGAGCACACCGCCTTTGGTATCGAGTTCGGGCGTGGCTTCGGCGAACGCCTCGACTGGCTCGACGAGTCGGCCCAGCTGATGCGCGACATGCTGCGCGACGGCGTGGCCACGGCCCGTGGCGAGCGCTATCACGCAGTCGAGGTGCGCAACGATCCGGCTCCGTTGCAGCCGCGCCTGCCCATCCTCATCGGTGGTGGCGGCGAGCAGAAGACGCTGCAGACGGTGGCGCGCTACGCAGACGCCTGGAACATCGCCCAGGTCACGCCCGAGCAGGCAGCGCACAAGGACGCCGTGCTGCGCCGTTGGTGCGACGAGGTCGGTCGTGACAGCGACGAGATCGAACGCACGCTGAGCCTGGGTCCGACGGTCATCCGCGACCATCCGGCGGAGGCGCAGGCGGAGGTCACGAAGATCAAGGAGGCGAACCCCGCCATCGAGCGGGAGGTGCTCACCGGTTCAGCGGCTGAGATCGCCGACCTGTGTCGGCGCTACGCCAAGGTGGGCTTCCGGCACTTCATCTACCACTCCCCATCTCCGCACGATGAGGAGACGCTCGAGCGCTTCGTCACCGAGGTACGCCCGAGCATCGACTGAGGCGGCTATGGAGTGGTCTCGTCCACCGGCTGCTCCTCCATCATCCCCGACTCGACGATGAGCCAGCTGAAGGGCGTGGCACGCTTGCGCGTCTCTGACATGCGGATGGTGAAGGTGTCGTTCTCGATGTCCCTGGTCACCCAGTAGTCGGCACCCCGCAGGTTCGCGAAGGGCGTGACCACCACGACCGAGCCGAACTGCAGATCGGTGCCCGCCTCGACGACCACGGAGCGGCTGTTGCGCGGCAGGCGGACGTAGCCGCTGGCGCTCTCGATCGGCGGCCCCTGCTGGCCCTGCGCTCCGACCTCTCCCTGTGGGCCCTGTGGGCCTGGCTCGCCCTGGGGTCCCGGCTCGCCCTGGGGTCCCGGCTCGCCCTGGGGTCCCGTTTCACCTCGCGGACCGGGGTCGCCCTGCGTTCCCTGTGGGCCTGGTTCACCCTGGGACCCTGTTCACCCTGGGGTCCCTGCGGACCGAGATCGCCGGGAGCACCTGGTTCACCCTGTGGCCCTGCAGGCCCAGCTTCGCCGGCCGGGCCGGGCTCGCCAGCGGGGCCTGGGTCGCCAGGATCGCCTTGCGGGCCGGGGTCACCGGCGGGGCCGGGATCACCGGCGGGGCCGGGGTCGCCCGCGGGGCCGGGATCGCCCGCGGGGCCGGGATCGCCCGCGGGGCCGGGATCGCCCGTGGCGCCCTTGGGCCCTGCATCACCCTGGGGTCCGGCCGGACCCGCTGGGCCGACGGCGTTCCAGCTGACCAGGGTGTCGGGGTCGGCGCAGTGGCCATCCGGCGCTTCGCCGATCGCGACGTCCACGAGTAGTGCTTCGGGCGTCAGGCACCCGTAGTAGGCCTGGTCGTCCTGAGCGACGACACCAGATGGGATCATCCCTGCCGCGAGCATCGCGGCCATGGCCAGGGCCGCCGTTCGCCGCCTCGAACCGATCATCCTGAGCACCATCGTTGCCTCCTCCGCAGACGGTCTGAGGTGGCCATGCTACAGCCGGGTGGACAGCCGCGGGACCCGGTTCAGCGCTGGTATGCTCGGCCGATGGCTACCGCCACCGCGAGCGCCTCCAGCGGCGCCGAGCTGCGCGCCCTCATCGCCCCTCTCGTGAACGAGATCGGGGGCCCGATCACCGCGCTCCGCGCCATCCAGGACCATGACGGCTGGATCGATCGCGAGGCGGTCGACGTGGTAGCCGATGTCTTCAACCTGAGCCGGGCGGAAGTCCGCGGCCTGGTCGCCTTCTACGCAGACTTCCGGACCCAGCCTCCGGCCGACCACGTCGTGCGCATCTGCCAGGCGGAAGCCTGCCAGGCGGCCGGCTCCCGGACGCTGACCGCGAGCCTGGCCGAGCGCCTGGGCACGACCCTGGGCCAGGCCACCATCGATCGGAGCGTGGAGCTCGACGCCGTCTACTGCCTGGGTCTGTGCGCCCGGGCCCCGGCCATGATGGTCGATGGTGAGCTCATCGCCGATGCCGATCGCGCCGTCGAGCGCGTGATCGAGCAGGTGCGCGGGTGACCGATCGGACCTTCGTCCCGCTCGACTCGGTGGCCGTGGCTCTGGGGGCCGCCGATGTGGCCGGCGCGCTGCGCGCCGCCGGTGCCTCCGTCGCCCGCAATGGCTCGCGTGGCCTGCTCTGGGCGGAGCCCATGGTGGAGCTCGAGCGCGATGGGCGCCGCACCGCCTTCGGGCCTGTGGACCCCGGCACTGCCGACCAGCTCGCGAGCGCGGAGCTGGGGCCGGTCGAGGAGTTGCTCGCCGGCCAGACCCGCGTCATCTTCGGCAACTGCGGTGCATACGAGCCGACCGACCTCGACGCCTACCTGGTCGCCGGTGGCTTCAGCACCCGCGACGCCGAGCCACAGGCGATCCTCGACGAGGTCATCACCTCTGGGCTGCGCGGTTACGGCGGCGCCGGATTCCCGGCCGGACGCAAGTGGCAGACCGCGGCGGACACCGAAGCCGACCAGAAGTACATCGTGGCCAACGCCGATGAAGGCGACTCGGGCACCTTCGCGGACCGGGTGATCATGGAGGGCGATCCCTTCCTGCTCATCGAGGGCATGCAGCTCGCCGGACGTGCCTTCGGGGCCACGCGCGGCGTCATCTACCTGCGCTCCGAGTACCCGGTCGCCGCCCGGGTCCTCCGTGACGCCATCGCCGTCGCCCGCGCACGCGGGATCCTCGGGCCGGACTTCGACGTGGAGCTGTTCGTCGGAGCGGGCGCTTACATCTGCGGTGAGGCCACCTCGCTGCTCGAGTCGCTCGAGGGCAAGCGCGGTGAGGTACGGGCCAAGCCACCGCCCATGGCGGTCCGCGGCCTCTATGGCAAGCCCACCGTCGTCAACAACGTGCTGACGCTGTGCGCGGTGCCCTGGATCGTGCGCAACGGCGGTGCCGCCTACGCTCAGCTCGGCGTGGCGCCCTCGACCGGCACCATGCCCTTCCAGCTCGCAGGCAACGTGGCGCGAGGTGGGCTCTACGAGCTGGAGTTCGGGGTGACCCTCGGCGAGCTCGTCGAGGGTTGGGGCGGCGGCACGCGCAGCGGGCGTCCGGTGCGCGCGGTGCAGGTCGGCGGCCCGCTCGGCGCATACCTGACACCGAAGCACTTCGACACGCCCATGACCTACGAGGCCCTGCGCGAGGTCGGTGCCGAGATCGGACACGGTGGCGTGGTCGTCTTCGATGACACCGTCGACATGGCTGAGCAGGCCCGTTACGCCTTCGAGTTCTGCGCCGAAGAGTCGTGCGGCAAGTGCACGCCCTGCCGCATCGGCTCCGTGCGCGGCGTGGAGCTGATGGAGCAGATCCAGGCCGGTGCCGGCCCTGATCGCTTCGTCCTGCTTGACGACTTGTGCACCGTGCTTGAAGGTTCCAGCCTGTGCGCGATGGGCAGCATGACGCCCAAGCCCGTGCGCAGCGCGCTTGAGCACTTCCCCGAGGACTTCGGGCAACTGGGGGCGGAGGACCGCTGACATGCGACTGATCGAGCTCGACCACGGAACGCCAGCGCCCGCGACGAACGGCGCCGCTCCGGTGCGCCTGGAGATCGATGGCGTAGCCGTGGAGGCCGCCGCGGGCACGTCGATCATGCGTGCCGCATCGGAAGCCGGGGTCAGCATCCCACGGCTGTGCGCCACCGATAGCGTCAAGGCCTTCGGCTCGTGCCGCCTGTGCATGGTCGAGGTCGAGGGGCGGCCCGGCTTCAAGGCCTCCTGCACCGAGCCCGTTCGGGAGGGCATGCAGGTGCGCACCCAGACCCCGGCGCTGGCCAGGATACGCAAGGGCGTGATGGAGCTGTACATCTCCGACCATCCGCTCGACTGCCTGACCTGCTCGGCGAATGGCGACTGCGAACTGCAGGACCAGGCCGGTGCGGTCGGCCTGCGCGACGTGCGCTACGAGGCGGTCAGCACCCATCTCGACCTGCCCACGGACCACTCCAACCCCTACTTCGACTTCGACCCATCCAAGTGCATCCTCTGCTCCCGTTGCGTGCGCGCCTGCAACGAGGTCCAGGGCACGTTCGCGCTGACGGTCCTCGACCGCGGCTTCGACTCACAGATCGCCACCGGCGCAGCCGACTTCATGTCCTCGGACTGCGTCTCCTGCGGCGCCTGTGTGGCAGCCTGCCCCACGGCCACGCTGCAGGAGAAGTCGGTCGTGGAGCACGGCGTGCCCGATCGCACGGTGCTGACCACCTGCGCCTACTGCGGCGTCGGCTGCTCGCTCAAGGCGGAGCTCAAGGGTGACCAGGTCATCCGCATGGTGCCCTTCAAGGACGGCAAGGCCAACCACGGCCACGCCTGTGTGAAGGGCCGCTTCGCGTGGGGCTACGCCAACCACAAGGACCGCGTGACCAGCCCGCTGATCCGCGATGCCATCGACCAGCCCTGGCGGGAGGTCTCCTGGGAGGAGGCCATCTCGTTCGCGGCCGCGCGCCTCAAGGCCATCCAGGCCGAGCACGGCAGGTTCGCGGTCGGCGGCATCACCTCCTCGCGCTGCACCAATGAAGAGGTGTGGCTGGTGATGAAGCTGGTGCGGGCAGCCTTCGGCAACAACAACGTCGACACCTGCGCACGCGTGTGTCACTCCCCCACCGGCTATGGCCTGAAGCAGACCTACGGCACGTCGGCCGGCACGCAGCACTTCGATTCGGTGGCCGGGGCGGACGTGATCATGGTCATCGGTGCCAACCCCACCGAGGCCCATCCGGTCTTCGCCTCGCAGATGAAGCGGCGGCTGCGCGAGGGCGCCAAGCTCATCGTGGTCGACCCGCGACAGACAGAGCTGGTGCGTTCGCCGCACACCGAGGCCGATGTGCACCTGCCGCTGCGTCCGGGCACCAACGTCCCGCTCATGAACGCCATCGCCCACGTCATCGTGACCGAGGGCCTGCTCGATGACGACTTCATCGAGGCGCGCTGTGACATCGTCTCGTTCCGTGAGTGGACCGAGTTCGCGGCACGCTCCCGAGCACGCACCGGAGGCGGTGGCTGACGAGATCGGCGTGCCTGCCGAGGACATCCGGACCGCTGCCCGGCTGTACGCCACCGGCGGCAACGCAGCCATCTACTACGGGCTCGGCGTGACCGAGCACAGCCAGGGCTCGACGATGGTCATGGCCATGGCCAACGTGGCCATGGCCACCGGCAACATCGGCCGCTTCGGCGTCGGCGTGAACCCGCTGCGCGGCCAGAACAACGTGCAGGGCTCCTGTGACATGGGCTCGTTCCCGCACGAGCTGCCGGGCTACCGACCGGTCGGCGATGACGCGGTGCGCGCCACCTTCGATGCGCACTGGGGCGTGCAGCTGCACGACAAGCCAGGCTTCCGCATCCCCAACATGCTGGACAAGGCGGTCGCGGGCGAGTTCAAGGGCATCTACATCCAGGGTGAGGACATCGCTCAGTCGGACCCCAACACCCAACACGTGGAAGCGGCACTCCTGAACATGGAGTGCGTCATCGTCCAGGACCTCTTCCTCAACGAGACGGCCAAGTTCGCCCACGTGTTCCTGCCGGGCACGAGCTTCCTGGAGAAGGACGGCACGTTCATCAACGCCGAGCGGCGCATCAACCGCGTGCGCCCGGTGAGCAAGCCGCTCACGGGCATGGCCGAGTGGGAGGTCACCCAGGCCCTGGCCAACGCGCTCGGCTACCCCATGAAGTACGAGGCCGCGTCAGAGATCATGGATGAGATCGCCGAGCTGACCCCGACCTTCTCGGGCGTCTCCTTCGACTTCCTCGACGAGCACGGCAGCGTCCAGTGGCCCTGCAACGAGAGTGCACCCGAGGGCACGCCGATCATGCACGTGGACGAGTTCGTGCGTGGCAAGGGCATGTTCATCCTGACCGACTACCAGCCCACCGAGGAACGCGCCAACCGCAAGTTCCCGCTGTTGCTCACGACCGGCCGCATCCTCAGCCAGTACAACGTCGGCGCCCAGACGCGGCGCACCGACAACATCCAGTGGCTGGAGCAGGACGTGCTCGAGATCCACCCGGCCGACGCCGAGCTGCGTGGTGTCCACGACGGTGACCTCGTCGCGGTCCAGAGCCGCATCGGTGAGATCACGCTACCTGCGCAGATCACCGAGCGCGTCGCACCGGGCGTGGTCTACACCACCTTCCACCACCCCGATACGGGCACCAACGTCATCACCACCGAGCTCTCGGACTGGGCCACGAACTGCCCCGAGTACAAGGTGACCGCGGTCGAGGTCCGGCCGGCCAACCATCGTTCGACCTGGCAGGAGGGGTTCGTCGCGCGAGCGGCGGAACAGGCAGCGCTGGCACCCGCTGACCGCTAGCGTGCAGCTCGCCCGGCCTGACGCAGAGTCATCGGCGGGGTCGCCCGCGTCGCAGGTCGATGTCGTGACCGAGGGTGTCTCGGCTCGTGCCAGCGACGCGGTCTCGATCGAAGAACCGCTGCAGATCCGGCTGCGCCACGGCCCAGCCGACGCGCGGCACGAGACGGACGTGGCCGTGACCATGCGCACGCCCGGTGACGACGCGGCGCTGGCGCTCGGGTTCCTCCACACCGAGGGCATCATCGACTCGATGGCTGCGGTGACTTCGCTCGAGGAGGCCGATAACGTGGTCACGGTCTCGCTGGCGCCGTCAGCCGGGTTCGACTCGGAGGCTCTGCGGCGCAATACCTACGCGACGTCGAGTTGTGGCATCTGCGGCAAGGCCTCGATCGAGGCCGTTCGCGTGGCCATCCCCGACCGAGCCGGGGCCGATCGCTTCGTCATCGAGGCGGGAACGCTGGAGACGTTGCCGGCCTCGCTGCGCGCTCGCCAGGCGGGGTTCGAGCAAACGGGCGGGATCCATGCCACGGCCACGTTCGGGGTCGACGGAGCGATCGACCGGGTGGCCGAGGACGTCGGCCGCCACAACGCGCTCGACAAGCTCATCGGTGGCTACCTGGCCGACGACGCCCTGCCGCTCACCGGCTTCGGTTTGCTCTTCAGCGGCCGCGCCAGCTTCGAGCTGGTGCAGAAGGCGGCCGTCGCAGGCTGCCCGTTCGTGGCCGCCATCGGTCCCCCCTCGAGCCTGGCGGTCGAACTGGCCGCCGAGCAGCGCATGACGCTCGTGGGCTTCCTGCGCAGTGGGCGCTTCAACATCTATACCCTCCCCCATCGCGTGCACATCGGAGCCTGAGCGTTGCGGCTGGAGGACATCACCGCCATCGTGCTTTGTGGCGGGGCCGGCATCCGCCTGGGTACCGAGGACAAGACATCCGCGCTACTGCGGGGCCGACCCCTGGTGAGCTACACCGCGGAGGCGCTGGCGCCGCAGGTGGGCCGGATCGTGCTCGGTTGCGGCCGCGATCCCGGCCCCTACGAGGCACTCGGCCACTCCGTGGTCGTGGATCTGCAGATGGGCGATGGCCCGGTGGGCGGCATCGTCAGCGCGCTGCCGGCGGTCGAGTCCGACTGGATCCTCGTGCATCCGGGTGACACACCCTTCCCGGACCCCGGGCTCGTGGCGCGGCTCGGCCCGGTCGCCGATGGCCGCGGAATCGCCGTTCCGCGGACCGGCGACCAGCGCCAACACCTGGTGCTGCTGCTGTCCCGCGCCATGGCCAGCGAGCTGATCGGCTTTCTACGATGCCGGCGGACGCGCGATGCGGCGGTGGCTCGACGAGCTGCAGGTCCAGGGTGTCGACATGAGCGATATCGCCGACTCGTTCTTCAACGTCAACACGCCCGACGACCTGGCCGAGGCGGAGCGCCGACTGTCCGAGCACGCGTGATGCACGACCGGCAGGTCTGCCGGAGCTCCTGACATCGGCACTCGGGTAGCCGGGGCCGACCGGCACTTCCCCCTGGGTGGCTCGGGGTCTAGCCTTGGATATCGCTCGCGAGGGAGGGAACGTCATGTCTCGGGCGCCGCGCTACCATCGAACCCCGGCAGCTTGGACCCTGGCCGTCGCGCTGTTGGCCGTGATGCTCACGGGGTCAGTGCCAGGGGCGAGGACACTGGCCGGAGAGGCGTTCCCGGAGGCGACCGCGGAGAACGTGGGCATGTCCTCGGAGGCGCTGGCGGCCCTCGCCGACACGGTCCAGGGCTACATCGATCGGGACATGGCCGTCGGAGCCGAGCTGCTCGTGATCAAGGACCGTCAGACCGTGCTCCACGAGGCCTTCGGTTGGCGCGATCGCGAGGCGGAGATCCCGATGGAGCGCGACACGCTGTTCAACATCCGCTCCATGACCAAGCCCGTCACCGGTGCCGCAGCGCAGGCCCTCATCGACGACGGCGTCCTCGCGCTCGACGATCGCGTATCGGACTACGTGCCGGGCTTCGACAACGACCGATCAGGATGACATCACCATCGAGCAGCTGCTCACCCATCAGAGCGGTCTTCCGTTGACGACACTGAAGGGAACCGACGACTACGAGAGCCTCGAGGCCATGGCCAACGCCATCGGCGAGGGCGGGCCGGAGTTCGAGCCGGGCAGCAAGTTCTGGTATAGCGACGCGGGCGCCGACACGCTCGGCGCCGTCATCGAGCAGGCCAGCGGATCGTCGCTGGCAGATTTCGTGAGCGAGCGGCTCCTGGGCCCTCTGGGGATGGAGGAGACCGTGTACCTCGGTGGGCTCGATGAGTATCGGCTCGGTCGCGTCGCCAGCCTGTACGTCGGCCGCGTGGGCGAGTGGGTTCGGTTCTGGGGACCGGAAGAGCGACCCTTCTACCCGTTCGCCTGGGGTTCGCAAAGCCTGTACAGCACGCCTCGGGACTATGCTCGCTTCCTGGCCATGTGGATGGACGGCGGCACAGCAGGTGGTGCCGAAGTCTTGTCTCCGGAGGCGGTAAGCCGGACGCTCACGCCGGTGACGGCCATGCGTGGTCTGGGCTCGGATGCTCCGTACCCCACGCGTTTCGACGACCTCGCGGTCTATCACGGTCAGATGGCGCTGTTGCACGTGAACGGGGACCCGGCGGACGGCGCACCACCACCCGGCGCGGTGCCATCGATCATCGGCTACAGCGGCTCGGACGGCACCATCGCCTGGGCTTGGCCGCAGCGCGACCTGATCATCCTCTACTTCACTCAGTCGAGAGGTGGCTCGACCGCCATCCGGCTCGAGGCTGAGATCCAGCGGCTGTTGCTCGAACCAAGGAACGGTATGGCCGTTGCGGTTCCGGCGGCGTACGGTGAGCTCCTCGGCACGTACGTCGCGGATTTCGGGCCGTTCCGCGATGAACCCTTCGAGGTCCTCTGGCGAGACCAGGACCTGGCGCTGGACATCCCCAGCCAACTCGTCTTCTCCTTGGATCCGGTCGGTGCGGACGATGAACGCTGGACGCTCCGCGATGCGCCGGACGTGACGGTCTCGTTCGCGCGCGATGAGGCGGGGCGGGTGACGGATCTCCTCATCGACCAGGGCGGCCAGACCTTCACGCTGCCGAAGGGCGAACCCGTGATCGAGGTGGAGACGTCGCTCCTGCCCGAGGAGGCCGCACGCTACCTCGGCTGGTATCGCGAGGACGGCACCAGCCGTGACGTCGAGGTCCTGCTGCAGGCGGGCCGCCTGGCGCTGCGTATCCCCGAGGCGACCGAACCACTCGACCTCTTCCCGCCCGATGCCCAGGGCAGCTGGCGCCTGCGCCTGGACCCGACGGTCGAGATCCGATTCGCCGAGGAGGCTGGGGAGATCGTCGGATACACCGCCCGAGGACCGGGCGGCGAAGCCGAGTTCACGCGGATCGATGAGGCCGGCCCCACCGCCGCGGGCACGAGCTAGGGTGGCGGTGCCATCGCATGCTCGGTACCATGCCCACTTGGGGGCGCTCGGAGGACTCCTGCATGGCCGGCATCACCGACTCGATACGCGACCTTGCCGCACGCCTCACTGGTGAAGACCCCGGCTGTCAGCACCTCGGAGATGGCCCCGATCCCCTGCCGAGCACGACCGGCTGTGAGGAGTGCCTCGCAGCCGGAATGCGCTGGGTACATCTGCGACTGTGCCTGACCTGCGGCCACGTCGGCTGCTGCAACGCCTCGGAGGGCAAGCACGCGACGGCCCACTTCGAGGAAACCGGCCACCCGGTCATCCGCTCCCACGAACCTGACGAGACCTGGTGCTGGTGCTACCAGGACGAGCTCCAGCTCTGACGGCCGCCGTGAACCGGAGGCAGTGATGTCGGATCGCGACTGCGACTGCGATAGCGAACGCATCGACCTCAAGTTCGACGAGGCCTACGCGGCCGGCAAGCTCGAGGCCTACCGCAGCCGTGGTCCTGACCCTGGCACACGCGCACTGCTCGAGGCCATCTGCACGGAGGCGGTGGCGGGTCAGACCCTGCTGGACATCGGCGGCGGCGTGGGCGCGCTGCAGCACGAGTTGCTCGAGCGCGGCGTGTCCTCGGCCCAGGAGGTCGAAGCGTCGGCTGCCTATGTGGTGGCCTGCCAGGCAGAGGCTGAGGCGCGCGGCCACGCGGACCGTGTCTCGCACGTGATCGGCGACTTCGCGTCGGTCGCCGAGACGCTCACTCCGGCCGATATCGTGACTCTCGACCGAGTGGTCTGTTGCTGGTCCGAGCCACTCGCGCTCATCGATGGCTCGGCCCGCATGGCCCGGCGGCTGTATGGCCTGGTCTACCCCAGGGACACCTGGTGGGTCCGCTACGGCTGGCGCACGTGGGGCAACCTTCGCCAGCTGATCAAGCGAAGCGGCCTGCGCCTGATGACCCCGCGGTCGGCTGACGTCGAGGCCATCCTCGCGCAGCAGGGCCTGCACCTGCGGCACCACACCACGGTCGGTGTGTGGCAGGTCGCGCTGTTCGTGCGAGAGGCTCCACCGGCGGTCGCGTAGATGCGCCACCCTCGCATTTCGAGGATGCGGGGTACGCTGCGACGGCGATGATCGACCACCCGGGTTTCGATCCGTATGAGGTCCTCGGTGTAGGGCTCGACGCGGACGAGATCGTCATCCAGCTCGCCTATCGTGCACGCATCCGTGAGGCGCATCCGGATGTCGCCGGTGCGGCCGGCCTGGAGCTCTCCAAGCAGCTCAACGTGGCGCGTGACTGGCTCATCGATCCAGAGCGACGAGCGCTCCTCAGGGGGCCTCGGCCGACCCAGCCGCAGGCGGAGCCGAGCGGCAGTCGGCCTGTCGGGCGACGGGGACCGCGAGTCCATCCCTCCGACCTCGGTCGCCACACCGCCGAGATCCACGCGTTCCTGCAGGCGATCAGTGGCCTCTCCCCGGACGAACGGGCACGCATCAACTACAGCCTCGGCGATTCACCGCCCCCGAATCTCGAGCTCTACCGCGACTACCTCGGGCCCGGGCTGTGGGCTCGCTCGCAAGCCCTCCGCGACGAGGTCGAGCGCGTGTGGGAACACGGCCTCGACGAGCCGGCGCCGAACCTGCCCCGGCTGGGACGATTGCTGCCGACCGGCCTGCTCGTGGCGAACCTCTATGCCCAGTGGATCCTGCTCGAAGACTTCTTCCGGGAGGCACTCGCGGGACTCATGATCCGTGGCGTGCGCGTGGTCGATTCGCTCGCGGTGCGCTGCACGGCCCCGTGGCTGGGGTCGGTGGGACACGCGCGCTATGGTCCCCGCCAAAGCGAGGTGATGGCCTTCTTCCTCGCCGCCGGCGACCTCACCGAGGACGCCGCCGAACGGCTGGCCCGCTCGTGGCGGGAACACCTCGGCCGTGACGGGATGGGGCACCGATCGGAGCACATCGGGCCGGGCGTGTGGCTGCCCTCGCCGCCGGACATCCCCGATGTCTTCAAGATCAGCGGCTACCTCGCCGCAGTCGACGCCACCCGCATCTCACCGCCCGGCGAGCTCGAGGAGTGGCTGCGCCCGGCGTTCCACTACGGGCTACGCCTGACGGCGTACGTCTCGGCCACGGGGCTGCTGAGCGAGCCCGGTCGCGACTATGTCCAGCCGTGGCGGGACGCGGTCATGCCTGGGTCTACACCGTAGAGCGGCGGCCCCGGCGCGGCACCATCAGGACAACTCCAGGAACACGAACAGGCCGACCACGGCGCCGACCACGACCACGAGGCCGACGGCGAGCCACAGCGGGGCACCGATCGAAGTCGCCAGCCAGCCCACCCCAAGCGCCAGCACCGCGATGACCGCGGCGGTGATGAGGATGATCGACCGCGCACGCTTCTGATCGCTCGTCAGCGGCCGCTTCTGCTTTTCGGGAGCCACGACCCCACCTCCTGTCGCCATCAGAGTAGCGACTGGCGAGACGGGCGATAGACTCGCGACCGTGCGGTTCGAACGCGAGCAGGACCTCTATGCCCCATTGAAGGTCTTCCTCGAGGCCCAGGGCTACGAGGTCAAGGCCGAGGTGCGGGGGTGTGACCTCGTCGCCCAACGGGGCGAGGAGCCACCGGTGATCGTTGAGCTCAAGACCGGGTTCACGCTGCCCCTCGTGCTGCAGGGGATCGACCGGCTGGCGCTGTCCGAGCGGGTCTACCTCGCGGTCGCGGTACCGCTCAAACCCACGCCGGGATCGCTCTGGCGTCGCGAGCGCCGGGGCATCCTCAAGCTGTGCCGGCGCCTCGGCCTGGGGCTGCTCGCGGTGCACGAGACGCCGGGAGCACGAGCACCGCTGGTGGAGCCGCTGGTCGACCCGGTGCCCTACCGCCCGCGGCCGGACAAGCGACGGCAGGGGATTGCTGCTCAAGGAGTTCGCCCACCGGGTCGGTGATCCCAACACCGGCGGCACCAACAGGCGTCCTATCGTCACCGCCTATCGCCAGGACGCCCTGCGTTGTGCGAGCGGTGCTCGCCGTGAACGGACCGACCAGGGCGGCCGAGGTCGGCCAGGGCAGCAGGTGTGCCGACGGCCACGGGGATCATGTATCGCGACGCGTACGGCTGGTTCGGACGCGTCGATCGCGGCATCTACGCGCTATCGCCGAAGGGCCAGCAGGCCCTCGAGACGTACGCGGACGAGCTCGAACGCCTGGGCGAGGACCGGGCCTCATCGTCAGAATGGGACGCCCAAGCCCACGGAGACCGATGACCGACCACCCGCACCACGACCACCAGCACACCCACGATGACCAGGCCGAAGCCGCCGACTACCGGACCTGGGTGAAGTCACAGCGCCTCGGCAAGGACGACTACTTCAAGCGCTCGGCGCACAGTCCCATCCCGGCTGACGAGCGGGCCGGCTTCGGTGGACTGCACTACTACGCTGTGGACCCAGCGTTCCGCTTCGAGTACCTCGCGCTGGGACCGGTCCCCGACGGTCTCGAGGAAGAGGTCCACGTGCAGACATCCGACGGCGCGGTGCGTCACGGACGACGGGCCGGCAGCTTCGGGTTCACGCTCGATGACGTGAGCTACCAGCTGGTGGCGCTGCAGCTGGTGGGCGCTCCCGAGGACGAGCTGTTCGTACCCTTCCGCGACGCCACCAACGCAGATGAGACCTACGAGGCCGGCCGCTACCTCGACCTCGCAGCGCAGGACGATGGCACCTACGACCTCGACTTCAACCTCGCCTACGCCCCGCTCTGTGCCTACTCCCCGGCCTACTCCTGCCCGCTGCCGCCGAGGGAGAACTGGCTGAACGCGCGCATCACCGCGGGCGAACGAAACCCGCTCGGAGGCTGAGCTCGTATGACCCACGAGTACGTCATCGCCTATCACGGCAGCATCGAGCCGCGAGGAGATGCCCTGACCACGGCCATCGGCTGGGCCGACGAGGCCGTGCTGGCGGTCGGCTCGGATGAAGTGGTGCGCTCGATCTCGCGCGGCGACTCCACGTTCATCGACCTCGATGGCTGCGTGGTGACAGCGATGCCCACCGACCTCGATCGCGCCGGCGAGCTGGTCCGGGCCACGACCGACCGAGGGCTCGACGTGGGCAGGCTGCTCGTGAGCGCAGGACTGCTGGACCCCACCTCGACGCTGGGGCCGGGATCGCCCGCCGACCTCGCGATCTGGGGGCCGGGCCTCGACTCTGCCGGCCCTGAGGGCACCGATCGCGCTGGCAGCTGGTGGCGACGGTCCGCGGAGGCCACTTCACCGAGGGCGACGACCACCGCGGTCCCTTCCCGGTGCCCGCCAAGCCCTGATCGCGTCGGTGACCGAGCGGCCGGTCGGCAGTCCTCGGACGGGACGCTAGGACACCCGCGTCACGTCGACGGTGACGGTGAGCTCGCTGTTGGCACCGGTGAAGATGCCCTTGACCGGCATCACGTCGGCGTACTCTCGGGCGCGGGCCACGACCACGTGGTGGTCGGCCACGACCGAGTCGTTGGTGGGGTCGTAGCCCAGCCAGTCGCCCGCCCACCACTCGACCCAGGCGTGCGACTCGCCGCTGACGGTCTCGCCGATGGCGGAGCTGCGGCTGGGATGGAGGTAGCCCGACACGTAGCGGGCCGGGATGCCCACCGCACGCAAGGCGCCGATGGCGAGATGGGCGAAGTCCTGGCAGACCCCCGAACGTTCGGACCAGGCGTGGGTCGCGGGTGTGTGCACGGTCGTCGCCCCGGGCACGTACTTGACGGTGTCGTGGAGGAAGGAACAGATGCGGCGCGCGGTCTCGCCAGGTTCGTGCCGAGCGGCCGTCTCCCGAGCGAATTCGGCCAGTTCCTCGTCGGGCTCGGTCGCAGGCGTGTTGCCCAGGTACTCGATCAGGCGATCGGTCAGCTCCGGGCTGTGTAGCTCACCCCAGCCGGGCGCCTGCCAGGGGGTGTACTCGGGCATGACCTCCACGCGTGACGTCGCGGTCACGGTCAGCGAGCGATGCGGGCGCAGCACCTCGAAGGCCGTCACGCGCGTGTCCCAGTAGTCGATGTAGTTGGTCCGCCAGGTGACCGGTGAGATCTCCACATCGGAGGTCAGCACTCGTTGCCGCGGCAGGTGCGCCGGCGTCACGCGGGCCTCGTTGTAGGAGGTCGGGATCTCGACCTCGTATTGGAAGCGTGTGCGATGGCGGATCTCGATGGTGGTCACGCCTACACCGCTTCCTGTGTCCAGACCGTGACGGCCGGCTGGAAGAAACGTTCGCTGATGAGGTCCGAGGCCTCGGCGCAGGCGACCTGCACCTCCTTCATCCGCTCCGGCAGGTCGTCGAGGATCTCGCGCACCTGGCGGTACTCGAGGTCGCTGCGAGCCCGGCCCAGGGCAAAGCGAGCCTGGGCGGCCGGCGAGCGGCGCTGTGCATCGGGATCGAGCTCGGTGAGGATGCGCTCGGCGCGGCCGAGGTTGTAGGCGATCGAACGGGGGAACATGCGGTCGATGAGCAGGAACTCTGCGGCCCGCTCTTCCGACACCAGCGAACGCACGCGACGCAGGTAGGCCTCGTGGGCCGCGCACGAACGCAGCAGCGTGGTCCAGTTGGCGCCGATGGTGCCGGCCAGCGAACGGGTCATGAGCAAGCGCGCGATCATGTCGGCCCGTTCGAGGGAACGCCCCAGGTCCATGAACAGCCAGGTGTCGTCGCGCGAGGTCGTGGCACCCGAGAGCCCCCAGACCACCGCTGCCCGCTCGCGCACCCACTCGAAGTAGATGTGCGGCCGGCGCGTGCGGGCACGCGATGGGAGCTGTTGCCGGGTGGAGTTGAGCGACTCCCAGACCTCGGTGCTGATGACCTCACGCGCACGACGCGCGTTCTCCCGGGCGGCGGTCAGTGTGCCTGCGATGGACGACGAGCGGTCCGGGTCGTAGGCGAGGTAGTCGAGCACCGTGTCGCGAGTGACCTCGCCGTCGTGTCGGCAATGCATGACCTGCAGCAGTGAGGCGTTGGCCGTGGGCTCGTCCACCCACGGATCCTCGAGCAGCACGTTGAAGTGCAGGTCCAGCAGGCGCGCGGTGTTGTCGGCGCGGTCGACGTAGCGGCCGATCCAGAAAAGGGACTCGGCGATACGGCTCAGCATGGCTCGACCATGCCGGCGTTCCCCGCCTGCTGCTGCTGGGCCTGCTGCTGACCCTGGACCTGGTCCTCGGGATGGTTCGTCTGCGGGACCGCGTGGATGCCCCCGATGTCGGCATGCTCCTCGCGTACCTCATCGATGCGCCGGCCGCCACGGTAGCGGCGCGGGAAGTCGACCGGACCCAGCACCCAGGTGTCCTTGGAGCCGCCGCCCTGGCTGGAGTTGACGACCAGCTGCCCGCGCTGGAGGGCGACCCGCGTGAGACCGCCGGGCAGCACCCAGATGTCGTCCCCACCACTGTTGACCGCAAAGGGCCGCAGGTCCACGTGGCGTGGCTCGAGCCCGTCCTCGGTCAGCGTGGGCACGGTCGAGAGCTGCACGACCGGCTGGGCGATCCAGCCGCGCGGGTCGAGGTCGAGGAGCCTGCGCGCGGTCGCCAGCTCGGACTTGCTGGCTGCCGGGCCGATGAGCACACCCTTGCCGCCGGACCCGTCGACGGGCTTGACCACCAGCTCGTCGAGGCGTTCGATGACCTCGTCGCGCGCCGCTTTCTCCTCCAGGCGCCAGGTGTCCACGTTGGGCAGGATCTGGTCCTCGCCGAGGTAGTAGCGACACAGCTCGGGCATGTAGGTGTAGACGAGCTTGTCGTCGGCCACGCCGTTGCCCACGGCGTTGGCCAGGGTCACGTTGCCGAGGCGCGCCACGTTGATGAGCCCCGGCGCGCCCAGGGCCGAGTCGGGCCGGAACTGGACCGGGTCGAGATACTCGTCATCGACGCGGCGGTAGATGACATCCACGCGCTGGCGGCCGGCGGTGGTGCGCATGTAGACACGTCCGCCCACGACTTCGAGATCGCGACCCTCGACGAGCTCGACGCCCATGGTGCGGGCCAACAGCGAATGCTCGTAGTAGGCCGAGTTGTAGACGCCCGGCGTGAGCACCACGATGGTCGGCTCCTCGATGCCCTCAGGCGCCACCTTGGCCAGCGCCTTGCGCAGCCGCTGCGAATACTCGAGCACCGGCCGGATGCCCATGGTCGCGAAGAGCTCGGAGAACATCTGCGACATCGCCCGCCGATTCGAGAGCACGTAGGAGACGCCCGAGGGCACGCGCACGTTGTCCTCGAGCACGCGATGGATGCCGTTCTGGTCGCGCACGATGTCGATGCCGCTGACATGCACCCGCACGCCTCCGGGCGGATGGATGCCCACGGCGGCTCGATGGAAGTGCTGCGAGGAGGTGATCAGGCTGCGCGGCACGACGCCGTCGGCGACGCAGCGTTGGGCGCTGTAGACGTCCGCGAGGAAGGCCTCCATCACGCGCACGCGCTGGATCACACCCGGCTCGAGGATGTCCCAGTCCTGGGAGCTCACCACGCGCGGCACGATGTCCAACGGGAACGGTCGCTCCTCACCGGCGTGATCGAAGGTGACACCCTGGGCGAGATAGGCGCTGGCCACCGCCTCGGCCCGCTGCTGCAGGTCGTCCTGCGACATCCCCTCGATCTCCTGGTACACGGCCTCGTATGGCCCGCGCACCTGGCCTTCGACGTCCATGGCCTCGTCCCAGGCACGGCCGGGCGCGTACCGTAGCCAGGGCGTGGTCATCTCGGGGCCGCTCATGCCCACAGGGTAGTGCGAGCGCCGATCACTCGGCGTGACGACGGCGGTGCGATTGCGTCGTCTTGTGGTATCAGGCGTATGGTGGGACGGATCGCACGGGGGCATCCAGCTGGGGGACGAATAGGAGCCCCTTGCCCATACCCAAGAACGACCTCGCCCGTCTGCGCCAACAGGTCCACGGCTCTGTCATCACACCAGCGGATGATGACTACGACGAGGCACGCGCCGTCTACAACGCCATGATCGACCGGCGGCCGGCCGTGATCGTGCGTGCGCAGGATGCCGCCGATGTGGCTGCTGCCGTCGACTACGCCCGCGAGAACGAGCTGCCGCTGGCGGTACGTGGAGGCGGTCACAGCGTGCCCGGCTTCGGCACCCTCGACGATGGCGTCGTGGCCGACCTGTGGGGGATGCGCTCGGTCAGCGTGGATCCGGCCCGGCGAGTCGCCCGGGCGGCCGGTGGCGCTACCTGGGGGGACTTCAACCAAGCCACGCACGAGCACAGCCTGGCGACCACCGGCGGCATCATCTCGACGACCGGTGTGGCAGGGCTCACGCTGGGCGG
Source organism: uncultured Chloroflexia bacterium (assembly GCA_963714675.1). GTDB lineage: Bacteria > Chloroflexota > Limnocylindria > Limnocylindrales > CSP1-4 > JAFMJV01. The sequence continues at coordinate 72,991 of CAVQPG010000003.1, forward strand.
TGGGATCGGCTACCTCACGCGCGGCCACGGGCTGGCCTGCGACAACCTCGTGGGCGCGGAAGTCGTGACCGCGGACGGCCGCACCGTGCACACCAGTGCTGACGAGAACCCCGACCTGCTGTGGGCGCTCAAGGGCGGCTCGGGCAACTTCGGGGTGGCCACGGCGCTCGACTTCGGGCTGCATCCCCTGTCTGAGGTCTACGGCGGCCCCATGTTCTTCGAGCTGGAGCATGCCCGGGCGCTGCTGGAGTGGTACCGCGACTACATCGTCGATGCCCCCGAGCAGTTCGGTGGCTTCCCGGCCTTCCAGATCGCGCCGCCCCTGCCTTTCATCCCGGAGGACCGGCACGGCGAGCCGTTCGTCATCTTCGTGACCTGCTGGGCCGGCCCACTCGACGAGGGTGAGGCCATCGTCGGACGCATCAGGGAGGTGGCCCCGGTCGTCGCCGAACACGTCGGACCGATGCCGTACCCCGCGCTCAACAGTGCCTTCGACGGGCTGGTGCCCGCGGGGCTCCAGCACTACTGGAAATCCAACTTCGTGCGTGAGCTGACCGACGAAGCGATCGACGCCCACCTGGAGCACGGTCCGCGAGTGCCGGCCGTCAATTCCACGGTGCACATCTACCCCATCAACGGAGCCGCCCAGCGCGTCGGCCCTGGCGAGGCGGCCTTCGGCCATCGCGACGCCACGTTCGCCCCGGTCATCGCTGGCATGTGGCCCGATCCGGCGCAGAACGAAGCCAACATCGCGTGGGTGAAGGACTACTACGCGGCGACCGCCCCGCACTCGGAGGAGGGCGGCTACGTCAACTTCGCGGCCTCGGACGACCAAGACCGCGTGCGGGCCAACTACGGGGTCAACTACGACCGGCTGGTCGAGGTCAAGCGTCGCTACGACCCGGACAACCTCTTCCGCAGCAACCAGAACATCAAGCCCTGACGCACCCCCCAACGCCGGCTGACTCACATGCTGCCGCCGGCCTTCGGCACTCGGGCGTGACAGCACCATCCCCGGGCTCGGACGGCACCGCGCCCGACGAGGCTGGACGATGGGGCCAGCTGGCGATCATCGGCCTGGCCGAGCTACTGGCGCTGGCGCCGTGGTTCGGGGCGTCGGCCGTGGCCCCCAACCTCGTGACCTCCTGGTCGTTGGGTGGGCTGGATCTGCCGGTCCTCACCGTCGCGGTCCAGCTCGGCTTCGTGGCCGGAGCGCTGCTGCTGGCCCTGACCGGAGCGGCAGATGCCCTCTCCTCGACGCGCCTCTTCTTCGTCGGCGCCGTACTGGCCGCGGTCGCCAACCTCGGCTTTGCCTTGGCTGGCGACTTCATCGGCGCCCTGCCCTTCCGCTTCCTCACCGGGTTCGCCCTGGCGGCCGTCTACCCCGTGGGCATGAAGCTCATCGTGGGCTGGTTCCGGCGCGACCGCGGCCTGGCCGTGGGCACGCTCATCGGAGCGCTGACCGTGGGTTCGGCGCTGCCGTACCTGTTTCGCTCAGCCGGTTCGCTCGCGGCGGTCGACTGGCGCGTGGTCGTGGCCGTCTCGAGCGCATCGGCGCTTGCGGGAGGGGTGCTCGTGCTGGCCGCTGGACGCGTTGGGCCGTACGACACCCGCTCCGCCGGCCTGAGCCTCGACGCAGCACGACAGGCCTTCGCCGAGCGGGGTGTACGCCTGGCCAACGTCGGCTACCTGGGGCACATGTGGGAGCTGTACGCGATGTGGACCTGGATCCCGGTCTTCCTGCTGGCCAGCTTCGCCGCGGCCGGCTACGACGACCCGGCGCTGGCCAGCCTCGTGGCGTTCCTGGTGGTGGCCATCGGTGGGATCGGAAGCGTCGCCGCCGGGGTGCTGGCCGACCGGCTGGGACGCACCACGCTGACCATGGCAGCCATGGCGGCCAGTGGCACCGCAGCCGTGGTGACGGCCCTCAGCTTCGGGGCTGAGCCGTGGGTGACGACGGTGGTGGCGGCGATCTGGGGACTGACCGTGGTGGCTGACTCGGCCCAGTTCTCCACCGCGGTCACCGAGCTGACACCGCCCGGTACCGCCGGTACGGCCCTGACGCTCCAGACGGCGGCTGGCTTCACCCTCACGAGCGTGACCATCCTCCTCGTCGGTTGGTTCGCATCCGATGGCGACGAGAACGCCTGGCGCCTGGCCTTCGTGGCGCTGGCCCTGGGTCCCCTGGTCGGGATCGTGGCCATGGCACGGCTGCGACGGCTGCCCGTGGCGCGCCGCATGGCCAGCGGGAACCGCTAGCCGAACAGCGGCAGGCTCGACTCCTCGGCGCAGATGGCCTCGACCGCATCCGGCTCGACTGGCGAGAGGGCCGACAGGTTCTCGTGACCGTCCGGGGTGATGAGCAGGTCGTCCTCGATGCGCACGCCGATCCCGAGGTACTCGGCGGGTACCTCGAACTCGAACGTGCCCGCTTCGGCATCTCGCCGCTCGATCTCCGCCCGGGCGCCGGCGGCACCCAGCTCGAAAGCCAGCCGCAACCGCTCGTCAGGGTCGTAGGCTGCGTTCGAGAGGGTCAGCGTGGCCTTCTCGCGCCCGATGTAGATCCCCGGTTCCACGGTGAAGGCCATGCCCGGCTCGAGTGGCCGCCCGGCACCATCGATGCGCGAGGCGCCCGCGTCGTGGACGTCGCTGCCCAGCCAGTGGCCGGTGCCATGGAAGAAGAACCGGCGGTACCAGCCCCTGGCCACGACCTCGTCGGCTGAGCCGGGCAGGAGCCCCAGCTCCACCAGGCCGGCAGAGAGTACCCCGACCGCTGTCTGGTGCATGGCGGTCCAGGCCAGACCCGGCCGGCACCTCGCGATGACCGCCTGCTGGGCACGCAGGACCAACTCGTAGATCGCCCGCTGTGGCGCGCTGAAGCGGCCGTTGACCGGGAAGGTGCGCGTGATGTCGGAGGTCAGGTGGCGATACTCGGCCGCGGCGTCGACCAGCAGCAGCTCGCCCTCGCGCAGCGGCTGGTCGTTCTCGACGTAGTGGAGGATGCAGGCGTTGTCGCCGCCGGCCACGATCGAGCCGTAGCCCACCCGCTCGGCACCCATCACGCCGAAGACGTACTCGAGCACGGCCTGCACCTGACGCTCGCTGCGACCGGGTGCCGCGAAGCGCATGGCCTCGTTGTGGGCCACCGCGCTGATGCGACAGGCCTCACGGAGCGCTTCGATCTCCGGGGGCGACTTGATCACGCGCAGCTCGTGCAGGAGCGCGCGGATGTCGACGATCTCGACGGGCACCGCGACACCTGATCGCGCGGCGTAGCTACGCACCGAACGCACCGCCCGCAGGACCTCGTCGTCGAGCGGGCCGCCGAGCGCGTAACCGAGCGAGCGACGGCCAGCCAGCCGGCGCCGCAGCCAGTCACCGAAGTCGGCGGTCGGGTGGGCCGCATCGGCCCCGAACCGCTCGATGGCCCCCTCGATGCCGGCGCGTCGGCCGGTCCACGCTTCGGCCTCGCGGTCGCGGGCACGCACGAACAGCGTGAAGGGTTCATCCGAGGTGGCATCGAGCACCGCGATCGCGTCGGGCTCGGTGAAGCCGGTGAGGAAGTGGAAGTCGGAATCCTGTCGGAATGGATGCGCGACATCGTCGTTGCGGGTCTGCTCTCGCGCGGCCGGGATGACCGCGATGGTCTCGCCCAGTTGGCCCAGCAGCGCCGCTCGTCGGTCGGCGAATCGATCGGTGCTCATGACCATGAGCGTAGCGGGCTGTGGGATCGGGCACAGACCGTGGCGCTGACCACCTCCGAGGAGTGACCGGCCGCAGGCCCTATCCTGAGGGCTGGTCCGAATGACCGCTGAAGGAGGGGAAGCTTGCGAACCGCGGAAGCACTGCTGGGTGCGCTGCGTGATGCCGGCGCGAGGGAGATCTTCGGCATTCCCGGCGACTTTGCGCTGCCACTGTTCGAGGTCATCGAGCGCACGCAGGTGCTGCCCCTCTATACGCTCAGTCACGAGCCGGCGGTCGGCTTCGCGGCCGACGCCGCGGTGCGCTTCCACGGCGGGCTCGGCGTCGCGGCCATCACCTATGGCGCGGGTGCCTTCAACCTCGTCAACCCCATCGCTGGCGCCTACGCCGAGCGCTCACCGGTCGTCGTGCTCTCGGGCGCACCTTCGCTGGCGGAACGGTCTCGCGGTCTGCTCGTGCATCACCAGGCGCGGACCATCGAATCACAGCTCAACGTCTACCGCGAGATCACCTGCGACCAGGCCGTGCTCGACGATCCGGCCAGCGCAGCCGGGTCTATCGCCCGCGTCCTGCGCTCCGCCCGCGAGCACTCCCAGCCGGTCTACCTCGAGATCCCGCGCGACATGGTCGCAGCCGAGATCGGCGAGGTCCCGGTGCTGCCACCCTCCCCGGTCGATCCCGAGGCGGTCGCGGCCGCCGCCGAGGAAGTGCTGGGGCGCCTGGCAGCGGCCCGCTCACCGGTGCTGGTGGTGGACGCCGAGGTGCGACGCTACGGCGTGGAAGCGGAGGTGGCGGAGCTGGCCGAGCGCCTGGCGATCCCGGTCGTCACGACGTTCATGGGCCGCGGCCTGCTGGCCGATGCGCCGCATCCCCCGATGGGCACCTACATCGGCGTGGCCGGCCAGCGCGAGATCACCGAGCTGGTGGAGTCGTCCGACGCCCTGTTCCTGCTGGGCGTGATCCTGAGCGACACGAATTTCAGTGCAGCCATGCGCGAGATCGACATGCGCCACGCGATCATCGCCGCGGAACGAAAGGTGCGCCTCGGCTTCCATACCTATTCGGAGGTACCGCTGCGCGACCTCGTGGAAGCCATGGCCGTGGCCGCCCGCCCGAGCGGCACTCGCCCGCAGCTGCCGCAACCACCGGCCCTGCCCTACGGCCTGGCAGCTGACGAGTCACCCATCACACCTACCGATATCGCCACCGCTGTCAACGACATGATGCGCGACCACGGCCCGATGCCCATGGCCTCGGACATGGGCGACTGCCTGTTCACGGCCATGGATATCGACCAGCACTCGCTGGCCGCTCCCGGCTACTACGCGGGCATGGGCTTCGGCGTACCGGGCGGGCTCGGAGTGCAGGTCGCGACCGGCGAGCGGCCGCTCATCCTGGTCGGTGACGGCGCCTTCCAGATGACCGGCTGGGAGCTGGGCAACTGCCGCCGCTACGGCTGGGATCCGATCGTCATCGTCTTCAACAACGCCTCGTGGGAGATGCTCCGCGCGTTCCAACCCGAGGCCGGCTACAACGACCTGCCCCAGTGGCCATTCCATGAGTTGGCCGACTCGCTGGGCGGCGTGGGCATCCGCGTGCGCACCCGGCGAGAGCTGGCCGAAGCGCTCGAGCACGCGGTCGCGGACGTCGGACGTTTCGTGCTCATCGACGTGATCATGGAGCGCGGGCAGGTCTCGAAGACGCTCACTCGTTTCGTCGAGGGCTTCCAGCGGCGGCGAGCACTGGGCCCGGCAGCCGCATCGGTCAAGGAACGGTGACTGCAGCTACGTCGGCCCGACGGTCGAGGTGCGCGGGAGCGTCGATGACGAATGCTGGCTAAGGTCGAGCAGCCACAAGCTCTCGACAACGACGGAGGTCCCGCTCGCCGTGCCGCCATCCTCTCGCACCATCGATCACCTGCTGCGCTCGTGTGGGGGCCTGGCCATGGTGGCCGCGCTCTGTATCGCCATCCCCGGAACCGCTGTCGGCGACCCCGGCGAGAGCCCGCAGCCAGGCGCGGCCTCGGCGTGTCTCGCAGGTCCGGACTGGCAGGCTGAGCCGATCGCGCCGGGCATCGACCGGGTCATCGCCGACGGAGAGGGGCATCGGTTCGACCGCGGACGCGTGCGCGAGGTCGAGATCGGGGCCGACGGCCGTCCGCTGGTTGCCCAGGGCGCTCGCGTGGCGGTCGTCGGGACCACGGACACCATCGAGCCTCGCTCGAACGATCCGCAGGCGTTCCCTCGACGTCTGAGCCTGGCGCCGACCGGGGAGCTCTGGGCAGCCGAGGATGGCGGAGCGGCTGTCACTCTCGTCGACGGGCAGTGGCGGGACCGTTCAGCCGCGTTGCGCGGTGTGGGTGCCTCCCTGTCGGTGCTCGACGATGGGACCGTGTGGTGGGTCGTGCGAGACGACGACGGCCTGCACCGGGTGGTGTGGCTCGGAGACTCGACCTGGCAGGATGCCAGCGACGAGCGACCGAGCGTGCTCGCCCGCCAGGGCGCAGCCAGCTACACGTTCGCCAGGACATCCGATGGACGCGTGTGGCTGGGGGTCGACCGCGGAACGCGGCGGGGTGGCCTGGCCTCGCTCGAGGACGGCGTCTGGACCACGATGGACGACCTCGAAGCCTACGGCGTGGAGCGCGCGCTGAACCTGAGCGTCGGCCCTGATGGCTCACTCTGGGTGCTGGGAGCAGACCTCGCGGCTCGCCCCGACGGTGCGCTGCTGGCACACCAGGTCGACGACGGTTGGGCCATCCATCCGGTGCCGGTGGACGTGCCCGACGACGGTTCTGGCGCCTGGATCGGCTGGTCGCCGATGGCCGGCGCGCCGCTGCTGGCTGACGACCAGGAGCGCGTGTGGGCTTCTCCCCCCGGCGCAGGGCTGTACCTGCTCGAAGGTGAGACGCTCCGACGAATCGAGGCGCGCGGGCTGGGCCTTGGCGCCCAGGACCTCGCGGTCGATGGGCGCGGCTGCCTGTGGGTCGCGACGCGTCGTGGAGCGCTCTACACCATCGATGCGTTGCTCCTTGACCCTCCCGCCAGCGCAGCCGCATCGCTGCTCGGGCACTACCATGCGGTCCCGCCATCCACGACCGGAGCGACGCGATGACCATCGAAACGGACCGACGATCATGGGAGCACCTGCGTGAGCTGGCGGCCGCCGACGACCGCGCCGGTCTCGACGCTGTCATCAGCTCGATGGAGCCCAGCGAGGCCATCCGCGCCATCCTGCGACTGGAGCCGGAAGACCAGGAGGCGGTCCTGACCACGCTCTCCCCGCCCGAGGCTGCCGACATCATCGAGGACGCTCCGGACGAGCAGGCGGCTGACCTCATCGAACACCTGGCCCCGACCGATGCGGCGGCCATCCTCACCGCGATGCAGAGCGATGAGCAGGCCGACCTCATCGCCGACCTGGGCAGCGATGAGGCGGCCGCCATCCTCCACGAGATGGACCCGGAGAAGGCCACCGAAGTACGGGCCATGGCCGACTACGATGACGACATCGCGGGCGGCCTGATGATCACCGAGTTCTCGCAGGTGAGCGAGAACCAGACCGTCGGCGACACGCTGGACCAGCTCGTGGAGAACGCCGAGGACAGCGACGATCACTTCAGCCGCTACGTCTACGTGCTCTCCCCGCTCGGCCGGCTGGTGGGCGTGGCCGCCGCCAGCACCCTCGCGGCCGCGCCCCGTTCCTCGCGCGTCGCCGATGTCATGGTGCCCCCGCTGTTCACGGCGCCGACCACGGAGCTTGACGACCTGCGTGAGTTCTTCGAGGCCCACCCGATCGCGGCGGTGCCGGTCGTCGACCAACGCGGCCGGCTGCTGGGCGTGACCCGCCGCACCGCCGTGCTCGATGCCATCGCCGAGCGTTCGGAGCGCGAGATGTTGCGGATGCGGGGCATCGTCGGCGGTGACGAAGTGCGTTCGTTGCCCACCTCCACACGCGCCCGCCGTCGGCTCTCGTGGCTGAGCATCAACATCGTGCTCAACGTCATCGCCGCCAGCGTCATCGCGCTCTTCATCGACACCCTGGACCAGGTCATCGCGCTGGCGGTCTTCCTGCCCATCATCAGCGACATGTCGGGCGCCAGCGGCAACCAGGCGGTGGCGGTGAGCATGCGCGAGCTCTCGCTCGGCCTGGTCAAGCCCTACGAGTTGGGGCGGGTCTGGCTCAAGGAGATCAGCGTCGGCTTCATCAACGGCGTGGCGCTGGGCGTGCTCATCGGCGCGGTGGCCATCCTTTGGGATGGCAGCCCCTGGCTGGGACTCGTCGTCGGCGTGACCCTGGCGCTCAACACGCTCATCGCGGTCTCCATCGGCGGCACGGTGCCGCTCGCGCTCAAGCGCTTCGGCGTGGATCCGGCGGTAGCTTCAGGTCCCATCCTCACGACCGCGACGGATATCTGCGGCTTCTTCCTGGCCTTGAGCATGGCCACTATCCTGCTCGCGCAGTTGACCTAGCAACGCGAGCGCGCGCGATAGCGACGCGAGGCCCATGATGGGCCGGACGAGCGCGGCTCACCGCTCACCGGTCGCGGGCCCATCGACGCCTGCCCATGAAGCAAGGAACGAATAGAGATGTCATCGCTCATCGCTGAGTTCGCTCAGATCGACCGAGGGCCAGGAGCCCATCGTGGCCACGGCCATCCACGACGGACACGGACTGCGGCCGGAGGTCAAGGACCTGATGGCGCTCGAGGAGTCGAACCGACTCCGCGAGGAGGATCCGTTCACCGGCATCTGGACCAGCGTGGTCACGACGCAGATGGTGGCCCTGCGGTCACGCTTCGAGGTCGATCTCAACCGTCCACGCGAAGGCGCGATCTACCGCACGCCTGCTGATGCCTGGGGTCTGCAGGTCTGGCGCGAGGAGCTGCCTGCCGACGTCATCGAGCGGTCGCTCGAGGAGTACGACGCGTTCTACGCCGAGGCGGAACGGATCTGCTCCGAGCTGGAGCGACGGTATGGGCGCTTCGTGGTGCTCGACCTGCACACCTACAACTACCGTAGGGGTGGCCCGGATGCGCCTCCGGAGGACCCCAAGGCCAACCCGGAGGTCAATGTCGGCACCGCCTCGCTCGACCGCGAGCGATGGGGCGGCCTGGTGGATCGATTCATGGGCGACCTGCGCGACCACGAGTTCCTGGGCCGCCATCTCGACGTGCGTGAGAACGTCCGCTTCCAGGGTGGCTACCTGTCGCGCTGGGTCCACGAGCGCTACCCCGAATCCGGCTGCTGCCTGGCCATCGAGTTCAAGAAGTTCTTCATGGACGAGTGGACCGGCAAGCTCTCGCCCGAGGAATACGAGGCCATCCCGCAGGCACTCAAGGCCACGCTGCCCGGCCTGCTCGAGTCCCTCGGCCCTATCGAGTGATACGCCCCGGTTCCGCTGTCGGCAGCGCTATCATCGCGCCGCCGACCGAGACGCTCGAGGCGGTCCCGTCTGACCGGGTGGTCGATGCCTTCGTCGAGGCTGCCTGCGAGCGTGTTCGCGAGGGCAAGCCGCTGCGCCGCAAGCTCAGCCCATGGGGCCGGGTGCACGTCGACCGGCCCCTGCCCTTCGTCATCGTCTATCGCAAGCCCGTGCGGCGCGCCGACGATGGCACCGAATCGCTTATCGTGGGTGAAGCCTCCTACGTCATCGGCTTGGGTGCCCGCCGCGCACGAGCCGGCCTGGCCGCGCTGGTCGAGGGCATCGCCAAGGCCCAGGTGGAGAACTTCGGCTCGTTCCTCATCATCGAGCTGTGGTCCGCGCCCGATTCGGCCCTGCCCGTCGAGGACGACGCCTGGTCGCCCGGGTTCCGTATCCTGCGCGCGCGGCGAAGCAAGCTCTCGGCCACCATCTCGTCGCTCGAGAACGCGCTCAAGGAGGTGCGCGTGAAGGGCGCCTTCGCGACGGTCGAGACCCATACCGTGGCCAATATCCGCCCGCCGGGGCTGCCATCGATCATGACCGCCAGCCGCGCGGCCGCGCTCGGGGTCCATGTCATCGGACTGGAGCTCCAGCCGGCCTTCCGCAACCCCGGCGGGACCGAGGTCTACCCGCTGGTCCACCGCACGCTCCATCGCGGTATCTCGCGCGCCTTGAAGCGCGCCGTCTATGACTTCACCCGGCTGCGTACGTCGCACAAGCCGCCGAACTACCTCGCGCTCGGTCGCCACAGCGTGGTCAAGGCCGTGTGGGACGTGGACCGACGCCTGGCCGGGGTCAGCAGTGCCTTCGATTTCATCCTGCAGGTGACCCCCACCAACGCGGACGCAGCCTGGGCGGAGTTCCGGCGCAGGCGCTTCGAGGTCGCGCCCGAGTTCACCTCGCGACCATTGCAGATGGATACGGCGCTGGCCAAGCGCGAGCTCTTCAGGATCCCCATCGAACGCGTCGAGGATCCGACCCTGGCCCAGCTGTTCCGCGAGCAGCAGGTCTCGCTCGACCGCAAGTTGACCATGCTCGGAGATCGCGGCCGCCGCGAGTTCCTCTACGGCAGCCTGCAGGTCTTCGGCGGCGTGGACGAGCCCTTGCTCAACCTCGCCTACGAGGTGCTCAACCGCGTGCCGTCCCGTACGCGTGGCGAGTCCAGCCGGGGGGCAGCAGACGCCAAGACGCTGGCCGCGCTGGCCAACAAGGAGCTGGAGTACTACCGGGCGCGATACCCCGACATGACGGGCGGCGTGGACATCCGCAACGACGTGGTCGGCGCGATGGTCTCGCGTGGGCGGCTGCTCATCGGCGCGCGCATGAAGGTCCCGACCGCCCGCATCGAGGCCCTGCTGGCACACGAGGTGGGCACCCATGTCGTGACCTACGTCAACGGCAAGTCCCAGCCGTTCCGCCAGCTGGCCATCGGCCTGCCCGAGTATGACGAGCTCCAGGAGGGCCTGGCGGTGTTCTCGGAGTACCTGGTCGGCGGTTTCAGCCGGCCCCGGGTCCGACTCCTGGCAGCTCGGGTCCTGGCCGTTCGCCGCATGCTGGACGGAGCCGACTTCGTCGAGGTCTTCCGTGAGCTCGACCGAGCCCACGACTTCGAGCAGCGCGTGGCCTTCGGCGTGACCATGCGCGTCTTCCGTGGTGGCGGACTGACCAAGGATCTCGTCTATCTGCGAGGCCTCGTGCAGTTGCTGGCGTACCTGCGCGAGGGTGGATCGTTGGACACGCTCTTGGTGGGCAAGCTCGGAGCCAACCATGTGCCCATCATCGAGGAGTTACAGTGGCGCAAGATCCTGCGTCCCCCACCGCTTCGACCGCGGCATCTTGACGACCCCGAACCGCAAGCACGATTACAGGCCGCCCGACAGGGCATGACCGTACTGGACCTGGTCAAGAAAGGAGCAAGATGAAGATCGGCCTCATGGTCAACGACATCGCCACCGAAGAGCCGGGTTACACCACGACGCGCCTGGGCATGGCTGCCATCAACCGGGGCCACGAGGCCTGGGTCATCGGGGCCGGCGACTTCGCCTACGACGCGGACGAGACCGTCCGGGCCCGCGCGACCTCAGCGCCGAAGAAGACGTACAAGTCCTCGGATACGTACGTCAACGACCTCAGGAGCAGGCGGGCAAAGCAGGAACGGATCCACGTCGACGAGCTGGACGTGCTGCTCCTGCGCAACGACCCCTCGACCGACCAGGGTGCTCGAGCCTGGGCCCAGTCGTCGGGCATCATCTTCGGGCGCGTGGCCATGCGCACCGGCCTCATCGTGCTCAACGACCCCAATGGCCTGGCCAAGGCCATGAACAAGATGTACTTCCAGTTCTACCCCGAAGAGGTTCGGCCGCGCACGATCATCACGCGAGATCGCGACGAGATCAAGGCGTTCTGGAAGGAAGAGGGCGGTCAGATCGTGCTCAAGCCGCTGCAGGGCTCGGGCGGCTCCGGCGTGTTCCTCGTGCGCAAGGACGACGGGTCCAACCTGAACCAGATGGTCGACGCGGTGAGCCGCGACGGCTACGTCATCGCCCAGGAGTACCTGCCGGCAGCAGAGGAAGGCGACACCCGCTTGTTCCTCATGAACGGGCAGCCCCTGCGCTACCGCGGCAAGTACGCGGCCTTCCGACGCGTTCGCTCGGGCGACGACATGCGCAGCAACATCCATGCCGGGGGCAAGCTGCGGGAGGCGGTCATCACCGATGCACATCTGCGCATCGCCGAGATCGTGCGTCCCAAGGTCGTCCAGGACGGCATGTTCCTGGTCGGTCTCGACATCGTCGGCGACAAGCTCATGGAGATCAACGTCTTCAGCCCGGGCGGGCTGGGCAGCGCGCAGCGCTTCGAGAAGGTCAACTTCGCTCACGCCGTCATCGAAGCCCTGGAGCGCAAGGTCGACTACATGAGCTTCTACCGCCGCAACTTCGACAACGTGGACATGGCCACGCTCTAGGACATGCGCTTCGGGATCTGCATCCCCAACTTCCGGCCAGGTACCGACCCCGAGACGATGCTGGCCGCGACCCAGACGTCCGAACGGCTGGGCTGGCACTCGGCCTTCGCCACCGACCACGTCCTCGTCGACGGTGCGGAGCGCGGGAAGGACTACCGTCATATCTACGAGGCGCTCGCGAGCGTGGCCTGGCTGGCGGGGCAGACCACCTCGATCCGCCTGGGTATGAGCGTGCTGGTGGTGCCGATGCGGAACGCGCTCGTGCTGGCCAAGGAACTGGCCACCATCGACGCCCTCTCCGGGGGCCGGCTCATCGCCGGGGTCGGCATCGGCTGGAACCGTGTCGAGTTCGAGAGCCTGGGCGTGGGCGACCGGTTCGCCCATCGTGGCGTGTACCTGGAGGAGACCATCGCCCTCTGGCGTCATCTCTGGGCCGGAGGTGAGGGACCGTACGACGGTCGGTTCGACAGCTTCGAGGAGGCCTACTTCTCCCCGCTCCCGCCACAGGGCGCCGACCTGCCCATCTGGATCGGGGCCACGGCTGAGCCGGCACTGATCCGCAGCGGACGGATCGCGGACGGCTACCACGCCACCGGTGCCGATGCTGCGACCATGCGCGAACGTGTGCGGGTGGTGGGCGAGGCAGCGACCGCCGCAGGTCGGCCCATGCCTACCGTCTCGGCTCGCCTGCGTGTCGACTTCGCCGGCAAGCGCAAGGGCCCCTCGATCCTCAGCGGCACGCCCGCCGAGATGGGGGCCGCCGTCCGCGACTTCGCAACGGCTGGCACCGACCACCTGGCGCTCGACTTCGGCGAAACCGATCCGGATATGGCAGCCAGGGCCATCGAGCGCTTCGACCGCGAGGTCCTGCCTGCGATCTAGCGGGCTCGCATGCCGGTCGTGCTCCGCCACCTGCCTGTCAGGCACGTAGGCACGTGGCTGCCGGGCACGTAAGCACAGGCCGCCGGGCACCTAAGCACAAGGCTGCCGGGCGCGGAGGCACGAGGCTGCCGGGCGCGGAGGCACGAGGCTGCCGGGCACGTAGGCACGTGGCTGCCGGGCACGTAGGCACTTGCCCCCCAGGCACGTATCGCACGTGCTAGACGAACCAGAGCGCACTGCCATGCGTGTCAGTCATGTCTCCGGTGCTGAGGGCAGGTCCTATGACTGCGAAGCACGAGGAAGACCGAACCGGTCCCGGCACGTCCACTACGTGCCGGGCAGACAAGTCCGCGGCCAAGGTGCGGCGGCGCACGCCCCGGCACGTCCACTCGCGCCTGCCACGTTCGCAACGGCGGTCGCCGTACACTGCGGGAGGCCGGCGACGACGGGTAGCGAACGGAGGGGTCGATGAGGTTCGGACGGTTCGATGACGCACGGCGGGAATATGTCATCACGCGGCCGGACACGCCCCTGCCCTGGATCAACTATCTCGGCTCGGAAGACTATCTCGGGCTCATCTCCAACACCGCCGGGGGCTACTCGTTCTACCAGGACGCGCGCCTTCGCCGCCTGACCCGCTACCGCTACAACAACGCCCCCCTCGATATCGGCGGCCGCTACGTCTACGTACGTGACGACGACTCCGGTGTCTACTGGAGTCCCAGCTGGCAACCAGTGGGCCGCGAGGTGGACGACTACGAGTGCCGACACGGTATGGGCTACACCACGATCGGCTCAGGCACCGCGGGAATCCACACCGAGACCACGTACTTCGTGCCGGTCGGCGAGAACCTCGAGGTCTGGCGCTCCCGAGTGACCAACGAGCGCCGAGCCGCGGCCAGCCTCTCGCTCTTCAGCGCGATCGAATGGTGCCTCTGGGACGCCAACGACGATGCCACCAACTTCCAGCGCAACTACTCCATCGGCGAGGTCGAGGTCGAAGACGGCGTGATCTTCCACAAGACCGAGTACCGCGAACGCCGGGACCACTTCGCCTGGTTCGCCTGCAGCGAGGAGCTCGCCGGCTTCGACACCGGGCGCGACGACTTCCTGGGTCCATACCGAGGCTGGGACCGCCCCCTCGCGGTGGCAGAGGGACGTGCCCGTGACTCCATCGCCCACGGCTGGCAGCCCATCGGCTCGCATCACGTCCGTTTCGAGCTGGCGCCGGGCGAGACGCGCGAGCTGATCTTCGTCCTTGGCTACGCCGAGAACCCGGCCGCCGCCAAGTTCGACCCGCCGGGATCGCAGACCATCGACAAGACACGCGTTCGGCCGCTGATCGCGAAGTACACCTCCAGCAGTGCTGTCGAGGAAGCTCTCGCGGACCTCCGCGGGCACTGGGACGAGCTGCTCGGCAGGTTCCAGGCGCAGACCCCCAACGAGCACCTCGATCGCATGGTCAACACCTGGAACGCCTACCAGTGCATGGTCACCTTCAACCTCAGTCGCTCGGCCTCGATGTTCGAGTCGGGCATCGGCCGGGGCATGGGCTTCCGCGACTCCAACCAGGACCTGCTCGGCTTCGTGCACATGATCCCCGAGCGTGCTCGGCAGCGGATCCTCGACATCAGCGCGACCCAGCTGCCCTCCGGTGGCGCCTACCACCAGTACCAGCCGCTGACCAAACGCGGCAATGACGCGGTCGGCAGCGGCTTCAACGACGATCCCGCCTGGCTGGTCCTCGGCGTGGCCGCCTATCTGCGAGAGACAGGCGACACGTCCATCCTCGATGAGCCGGTTCCGTTCGACAACGAGCCAGGCTCGGAAGCGCCGCTGTACCAGCATCTCGTGCGTGCGATCGAGTACACGCTCGACCGCCTGGGCCCCCATGGGCTGCCGCTCATCGGCCGGGCCGACTGGAACGACTGTCTCAACCTCAACTGCTTCAGTGAGACCCCCGGCGAGGCCTTCCAGACCACCGAGAACAAGGCGGGGGGCGTGGCCGAATCGGTCTTCATCGCCGCACTCTTCACGCTGGCCGTACAGGAGATGCGGGAGATCGCCGCGTTGCGGCGCGACAGCGTCTTCGGGCTGCGCTGCGGCCAGGCCCACGATGACATGGTGGCCGCGGTCGATGCCCACGGCTGGGACGGGGCCTGGTTCCGCCGCGCCTACGACTTCTACGGGAACGTGATCGGCTCCGCGGAGAACCAGGAGGGCCAGATCTTCATCGAACCGCAGGGCATCGCCATCATGGCCGGGCTCGGCACCGGCGATGGACGCGCGGAAACGACCCTCGCCTCTGTCCGCGAACGCCTGGCCACCGAGCACGGACTCGTGCTCCTGCAGCCGGCGTTCAGCCGCTACTACCCCGAGCTCGGCGAGATCTCCTCGTACCCGCCCGGCTACAAGGAGAACGGGGGCATCTTCTGTCACACCAACCCCTGGCTGATGCTGGCCGAGGCGACCGTGGGCAACGGGGACGGCGCGCTCGACTACTACCTGCGCATCAACCCTTCGGCACGCGAGGATATCTCCGAGATCCATCGCTGCGAGCCCTACGTCTATGCCCAGATGATCGCGGGCATGGACGCTCCGAAACACGGCGAGGCCAAGAATTCATGGCTGACTGGCACCGCCGCCTGGAATTTCGTGGCAGCCACACAGGGCATCCTCGGCATCCGGCCCGAGCACGACGGCTTGCGCGTAGATCCGGCGCTCCCGGCCGACTGGGATGGGTTCGGCGTCACCCGCCGCTTCCGGGGCACGACCTACCGCATCACCGTCGAGAAGCCGGTCGGCGCGACGGGACGGGTGACCGCGCTCGAGGTCGACGGGACGATGGTCTCGGGCAACCTGATCCCGCTGCCGTCCCGGGCGGGCCGTATCGTCGAGGTCAGGGCACGCATCGGGGGTGACTGAGATCCTCTCGCGGCGACGCGCAC
The DNA here is from genome assembly GCA_963714675.1 of uncultured Chloroflexia bacterium. GTDB lineage: Bacteria > Chloroflexota > Limnocylindria > Limnocylindrales > CSP1-4 > JAFMJV01. Next base: position 88,912 of record CAVQPG010000003.1, read on the forward strand.
CATCCGACTGAGGCTGCCAGCAGCTCGTCGGTGACGCGTCGATGCGGGTCACGATGGCCGGGTCTGCCGGATACCATCGAGGGAAACAGGAGGGGAGCCGCGTGTCACAGAACCAGGGTTGGGGACAGCCGCCAGGACAGGCACCGTACGGGCAGCGGCCACCCGACCAACCCGGCTGGTCACAGCCGCCCCCAAGCGGGCCGCCTGGCCAGCTGCCGCCACAGTGGTCGCCACCTCCGCAAGCCGGCCCGAGTGGCCCCACCAAGTACTGCGCAACCTGTGGCTCGGTCATCGACGCACGGGCCGTGGACTGTCCGCGCTGCGGCGCGCGTCAGCCCGATGTCGTCTACCAGGAGCCCAAGAACCGGCCGATCGCCATCCTGCTGGCGCTGCTCCTGGGCAGCTTCGGTATCCACCGGTTCTATGTCGGCCCCATCGCGTGGGGCATCGCCTATCTCGTCTTCTTCTGGACAGGGATCCCCGGGCTCCTTGCCTGGCTGGAGGCCATCTACTGGCTCACCCGCAGCGACGTCGAGTGGGCACAGAAGTACGGCGGGCCGGCCACGGAGGCCAACGGCTGCGCCATCGGCTGCCTGTGGGCGCTGGCGGTACTACCGCTGATCGGCCTCATCCTCACCGGCGCGGTGATCCTGCTGGCCATCCCGGTCGCCGTCCTCTAGGCCGACGCCGGCACGTCGGTCAGGCGCTGGCTGCCGGGAACCCGTCCTGGCGCCAGCGTTCGAGGCGCTCACGCCCCTCGGCCACGGCCTCGATGACCAGGCCCACCTCGTCGGGATCGAGGCCATCGGGCCAGCCGGCGCGAAGCAGGTCGGCGTCGTAGCCGTGGTCGGCACCGCCGGCGCGCAGGACATCGAGGCCTGCCGCCACGCCCATGGCATAGCGCGGCGTCGGTACGTCCTCCGCCAGGCCCAGCCGGACCAGTCCGACCAGCCGATCATCCCAGCCCAGCTTGCGACGCGGGTCGCGGGCGGCACGCTCGATGGTGTCGGCAAGATGCGGGTTGACCATCCGCTCGAGCAAGTCATCGGCGAAGGCGTCGAAGCCGTGCTCGGTGAAGAGCTCGTCGGCGCCCACCCAGCGACGACGGAGCGTGGCGCCTGACTCCTCGAGGAAGGCCGAGCGCAGGAAGCCCATCGCGCCCGCGACCTCGCGCAGGTCGGCCACCAGCGTCAGCCCCAGCAGCGAGCCCAGGAAACCAGCCAGGGCGTGGGTCGCGTTGTGGCCCAGGAGCTTGGCATCCTCGAACGGCGCAAGGTCATCGACCTCGCGCAGCACTGGCATCCCCGGATGGTGCCCCGGGCCGACGCGCGAGATGAGGATGCGATCGAACGCCTCGACGAGGAAGGCCGCCCGCAAAGCGGGGGTGATGGCGGCGAGGCCGTGCCCTTGCAGCTCGGACTCATCGGTGATGACGCCGCTCATCTTGCCGATGACGGTGTCCACATAGCGGCCCCGACCACGCACCGCGTCGCGCTCCCCGAACGGCACCGCCTCCAGCACAGCCGCCTCGAGGAGCGCTGCGGCAGAACGGTGGTTCTCGGCACAGAAGATGATCAGCGGGTCGGTGCGGGTCCGCCGACGCAACCCCTCTGCGAGTAGACGATGGGGACTGTTGGCGTCATCGGTCCGGTAGAAAGCGACCGACGGCAATGCGGAGGCGAACTCGTCAGCACCAGCGATGGCCTCGACGATCAGGTCTGCCTCGGAGGCCACCGTCGAGTCGGCGACGTTCACCGGCCCGACGTCCACCACATCCACCCGATCGCTTCGGGCGATGTTGATCCGGAAGTGCCCGCCGTCAGCGCGCAGACCAGCCACCAGGTCGGCCCGCACGTCGATGACCAGCGGTGGCGAGTAGTCATCGGTGCGATATGCCTCGTAGACGAAGAGGCCCGCTTGGATCGCGCCGAAGCCCAGGCCCACGAGTCGTCGCGAGCCGCTGAAGGTCACGCCTGCTCGTCCACGAGATAGCGCCGTTCGTCGGCCGCCGTCCAGCGATCGACGTCGGTGATGACCGCACTCCGTCGATGCGGGTACACGATGGCCTTGCCTTGCACGCGACCGTCGCGGGCCATGGCCAGCAGCTCGGGCGCATGGTCGAGGTCGCCGACATGGCCGATGTGCGCAGCGGCGTCGATCTGACTGGTCGCCATCAGCCGCAGCGCCTCGATGACGTCCCAGGGCCCGCCACCCGATGAGCCGGTGATGTTGATCTCCTGGTAGTGCACGAAACGCTCGTCGATGCCGATGATCTCGTGGCCTGGCTTGAGCCCGGCGAAGAGGTCGAGCACCCCGTAGCGCGCCACCGAGTGTTGGACCTGCTCCATCAGCGCCCCGTCGGCAGCGGTGACGATGAGGTCGTCGGCTCCGGATCCGCCGCTGACCCGACGTATGACCGAGGCGAGGTCCTCGCCCGTGGTGTTGACGGTCACGAGCTCGACCCCGGCCGCGCTGGCCCGCGCCCCGAACGTCTCCCGGATTCAGGCCAGACGCTCGTCGCGACGTGCGCTGGCGACGATCACGCGCGGCCGGGCGGCGATGGCCAGGTCGACGTGGATGCGGCCCATCGGGCCTACCCCGATGACGACGGTGACGCCGTCGGGCTTCAATCCGGCCGTCGCCGTGCGCGGACCGGTGCGATCGGGCTGCGAGAGGTGCAGGTGGTGGGCATGTGAGCTGATGATGCAACTGATGGGCTCCGCGATGGCCGCATGCCCCGCCGGCAGCGAGTCATCGGGCAGCGGCAGCAGGCAACCGGCCTCGAGGACCTCCTCGGGGAGCAGGATGTACTCGGCGAGCAGGCCCGGCAGCGAGTAGCCGACCGCGATCTTGGCCACACCGCGACCCCCGTCGCCGTAGCGCCCGAGGTGGTTGATGGGGGCGATGTCCACCGCCGGCTGCACCGCACAGCGCTGCCCGACCGTCCACGCTTCCGCCAACTCGGTGCCGACCTCCACGATCGTGACCACGCCTTCATCGCCGACGATGACTGGGTATCGCGCAGGATCCCAGCCGTGCATCAGCGGGTGGTCGGCGCCCTGGTCGACGAGCTTGTTGACCGAGGTGCAGATACCCGCCGCGTCGACGCGCGCCAGCAGCTGACGTGGACCCGGATGCCGAATCGGGATGGTTCGTACGCCTAGCGACTCAGCCCCGCGTCCGTCCAGCACGGTGGCTCGCATCTCGGTCGGGACCGTCCCGACCTCCCCCGGGCGGATCACCGAGGAGGCTCGAGTCCGGCCATCCGCCAAGCATCGTCTGGATCGGCCGGCCCGCTGAAGGTGTCGATCGTGGTCGTGCACAGTGCACCGAGGGCCGCGCCCATGCGGGCCGCGTCCTCGGCCCCGAAGCCATGGATCAGCGCGGTCAGCACGCCCCCGGTGAACGAATCGCCGGCACCGGTCGTGTCGATGGTGTCCACCCTGAAGGCTGGGACATGACCGATGAAGTCATCGTGGTCGACCCACGCCCCGTTGGGCCCGTCAGTGACGATGGCGAAACGCACGCCCAGCTGGCGCAGTCGCGCGGCGGCAGCGGCCGGCTCAGCGATGCCCGTGATGCCCTCGGCCTCAGGGACGCTGGGGATGAACAGATCCGTGTACGGCAAGGCGGCCAGCACACGACCCCACTGGGCCGTGGAGTCATGGACCACGTCGAGGCTGGTGTGCATGCCCCTGGCCTTGGCTCGCGCGAAGAGACTCGCCAGGGGCGCGCCGTCTGGATCGTCGAGCCCCGGCAGGATGAGTGCCCCGCCAACGTGGAGGAAGTCACTCTCCAGCCGCGGTTCGATGGTCTCGACGGTGATGGCGCCGTCTGCGCCGATGTTGTGCAGCATCGTGCGCTCGCCATCCTGGTCGACCGCCACCAACGACGTCGAGGTGGGTTGGTCCGAGGCCACGAACTCGACCTGCAGATGAGGCGCCGGCACGGTCTCGCGGAGCGAGCGACCGAAGACATCGTCCCCTACGGGGATGATCAAGCGCGTCTCGATACCCATCCCCGCAAGCACACGTCCGGTGCGCAGAGCGGGTCCGCCCGCCGCGGTCGAGAAGGTGTCCACGAGTCCGAGCACTCCGATGGGCAGCGGCCCGGCTGCCTTGGCGAGGACGTCGAAGGTGGCACTGCCGGCACAGGTCAGTCTGGATCTCGCTCATCGCTCGATGATAGGGCCGTGGCATCGACGGATGCGCGATCCCCGTGGCATGTCCGTAACGGGACGGACTAGTACTGATGGGCCCCTGCCAACCGCACTCGACTACACCCAACATGGGCGCAGCCAGTCCGCCGTACGGGACCTGAACCGATTCCCATGCACCCTGAACGCCACACGCATGCCGAGTCCGCGCGATGACCGAACCCCGTCTCTGTCAGGGCTGCGGTCGGGAGAACGCGCCCGACGCGTTGTTCTGTGCGGCCTGTGAGGCGTTGCTGCCGCTCGACAGCGCGACATTGGGCGCTGAGGCGACCGGCTCCGCGATCGAGCCTGCGGAAGTCCTGCGCTGCCCGAGCTGCCTGACCCGCAACACGGCCGACCAGGTCTACTGCTGGCGCTGTCTGCACGAGCTGCACGCCGCCGACGTCATCGACGATGCCGCGCCACGCCCGCTCACAGCGGCCCTGGCCAAGGCCGAGAACATGGCCGCGCCGGACCTCGGTCCGGAGGAGTCGCCCTTCGAGCCAGAGCCGCAACCTGGGGCTGAAGCCGAACCCTATCTCGACCCTGGCGCCAGGGCCGAACCAGAACCGGAAGCCGAACCAGAACCGGAAGCCGAACCAGAACCGGAAGCCGAACCAGCGCTGGCAGCGTCGGTGCGGTTCGAGGAGGGATCGGCACCGGCCGCGCCGGTCGAGACTGTGGTCATCCCGGCTCCTGTCGAGCGACCGCGAGACGTCTCACTCATGCCGACGTTCGCCGCGGCTACGGCCATCGAACGCGACCGAGAGCAGCAGCGACGTGTGCGGTTCGGGGCCATCGCCGCGGTCGTCGCGCTCACCGCGATGGGCGCCTTCGCCGCTGCCTGGGTGTTCGGGTCTGGGGATGACGGTGCTCCGGTGACCGCCGCGGCAACCGCGACACCACGCGTCGAGACCACGCTTGCGTCGGAGCCGCCGACGGTGCCGGTAGCGGCCAAGCTCGATCCAGAGCCGACGCCTACTCCAACGCCGGAGCCGACACCGACTCCGACACCCGAGCCCACGCCAGCGCCCACGCCTACGCCCACGCCGGAGCCGACGCCTACGCCCACGCCCGAGCCGACGCCTACGCCCACGCCCGAGCCGACGCCTACGCCCACGCCGGAGCCGACGCCTACGCCCACGCCGGAGCCGACGCCTACGCCCACGCCGGAGCCGACGCCTACGCCCACGCCCGAGCCGACGCCTACGCCCACGCCGGAGCCGACGCCTACGCCCACGCCGGAGCCGACGCCTACGCCCACGCCCGAGCCGACGCCTACGCCCACGCCCGAGCCGACGCCTACGCCCACGCCCGAGCCGACGCCCACGCCTACGCCCGAGCCGACGCCCACGCCTACGCCCGAGCCGACGCCTACGCCCACACCAGCGCCGACACCGACACCCACGCCCGAGCCCACGCCCGAGCCGACACCCACGGCCTCACCAGCACCGACACCCACGCCCACGCCCACGCCTGAGCCGACACCGACTCCGACGCCTGAACCCACGCCAGCGCCGACACTGACGCCCACGCCTGAGCCGACACCGACTCCGACGCCTGAACCCACGCCAGCGCCGACACTGACGCCCACGCCGGTACCAGCGCCTACGCCCACACCCGAGCCCACACCCGAGCCGACGCCGGTACCAACGCCTACACCCACACCCGAGCCGACACCCGAGCCCACACCAACGCCCGCGACGGATATCACGCCGACGGCCGTGACTACCGAGCCCACGGCCGCGCTCGCCTGCGGTGACGAGCAGATCTCCACCGGCGACGAGCGTGCCGGCGTCGTCGTGGCACAAGCTTGCGAACCGGCCGACGAGGCGATCGGAACACTCACCCTGCAGACCTACCAGGCCGCCGCTGACCTCCGTGATGCCTGGCAGGAAGTCGCCGTGACGACACCGGAGCTCATCGCTGCCGACGAGGTCTGCGCGAACGAGACGCCCGGTTCAGACAAGTGGGGCTTCGGCAACATCGTTTGTGGCACCGCGGACGGAAGGGCCCAGATCCGCTGGACCGACGCTCGCTCCGACTCGCTTGGTGTCGTCGAAAGCACCAACGATGATGTCGCGGCACTCTACGAATGGTGGCGGACCAACGCGCGCACGCTTGGGCGCGATGTCAATAAGCCCGAAACCAAGACGACCGAGCCGAGGAAGTCGGCCAAGCCCAAGCCAACTCCGGTGCCCCGCAAGCTCGTGCGCGTGCCAGGCAAGCCCAGCAGCGCGACGTGCGCGGCGACGATCCCGCCGATCCCTGATGAGTGGGACCGAACCTGGAACATCTCCCGGGTCAACTTCAAGAACGAGAGTGGCTACGAGCGAGTCGTGCTCCAACTCGAGCGCACCGGCAAGAACCGCTCCAGGACGCCCACTCGGGCAACCGTCTCACGCACGAGCGTCAACAAGCTGCGGAGGGCCGTGCCCAGGGCACCCACACCCACCCGCGGCAAGGTCGCCATCGCAGTCGAGATCGACGGCATCGACGACGCACCCAGCCTCTACAACTTCAAGCCCAGCAGTCTCGACTACGTGAAGCAGATCTCCATCGTGAAGACCAACGGCAGCTGGACCGTGGTGATCGCCGCCCCGCAGGCCACCTGCTACCAGGTGCGGATCCCGATCTGGAGCGCGGCCGCCACGGGCAGGGAGAGTAGCGCCGAGATCTACATCGATCTCAAGCCGCGCTAGCGGTCAGAGCCGATGGGAGATCGGCGCGACCGCCGGATAGACCTCCCGATAGCGCTCGTACAGCTCCGTGTAGGCCGCGTGTCTCGCCGGATCGGGCTCATACGTGTCGGTCAACTCGAGGAACCGCTCCGCTCCCTCGACCGCTGAGGGCCAGAGGCCGGCGCCGGTGCCGGCCAGCAGCGCCGCCCCGAAGGCTGCCGCTTCGGTGATGCGCGGGGTGATGACCGAGATCCCGGTGATGTCCGCTTTCAACTGCAGCCACAGCTGTGACCTGGCTCCACCCCCGATCGCCCGCAGCACATCGATGGCCACTCCCCCATCGCGCAGCAGGTCAAGGTTGACGCGCAGCTCGTAGGTCAGGCCCTCGAGGATGGCCTTGGCCAGGTCGGTCCTCGAGGTCGAGAAGGTGAGCCCCAGGATGGCGCCCCTCGAGGCGGTGTCGAAGGTGGGTGTACCGGCACCGGCCAGATGCGGCAGCACCAGCAGGCCCGACGGGTCGGCCGAGGCACCTTCGAGGATGAAGTCGTAGGCATCGGCGCCAGACGCGGCCGCGCGGGCGAGCTGCGGCTCACAGAAGCCATCGCGGAACCAGCGCAGCGCCAGCCCACCGCTGTGATTCAAGGTCATGGCCAGGAACAGCCCGGGCACCGTCGACCGGTAGACGCTGATGTTGCCCTCGTACAGCGGCGCCGAGACGACCGGCGACCCCAGCGCGACCTCGACCACCTCTGCCGTGCCGGTCGAAACCATGGCCAGGCCCGGCCGGGTCAGCCCCACGCCGAGCGCCCCGCAGGCCTGATCGTGTCCCCCGCTGACGACTGCCGGGGCAGCGCCAAGCCCCAGTCGCTCGGTCAGCTCCGCCGAGAGACGGTCGACTCGCGTGCCTGAGGGCACGACCTCGGCGAGGCGGTCGGGCGTCAACTCGAGGGCGTCGAGGATCTCGGTCGACCAGGCCCCGACTTCGAGATCGAAGAGCTGGGTACGAGATGCCAGGCAGGAGCTGATGGCGGCCTGCCCTGTCATGCGCGCGATGAAGAAGTCTTCGACCAGCAGGAAGCGGTCGGCGGCCGCCCACACATCGGGCTCGTGCTCGCGGATCCAGAGCAGCTTGGGCAACGTGTTGATGGTATGGATCGGCATGCCCGTACGCTCGAACAACGCCTGTGATCCGAAGCGCTCGCGCAGCCACGCGTTCTGTGCCTCGGTTCGGGTGTCCATGCCCAGGATGGTCGGTCGCAGCGGACGGAGCGCGGCGTCGACGGGCGTGACGGCCTCGCCGTGCACCGAGAGGCCGATCGCCGCCACGTCATGTACACCGGCCGCGGCCACGGCTCCCGCTATCGACTCCAGCGCGAACCCCCAGACGGCCTCGATATCCTGCTCTGCCCAGGTCGGGCGAGGGAGCTGCACGGGGTACTCTCGACTGACGCTCGTGAGCAGTGACCCGTCAACGCCGAACACGACCGCCTTGCAGCCGGTGGTGCCGACATCGAGCCCGACGAGGGCGGTCATGCAGGAACGGGTCCGTGAGCGAGCGCCGCCTGATACATGACCTCGATGCGATCGGGCGAGACGTCGGGTTGGATGTTGTGAGCGGCGCAGAAGACGTAGCCGCCGCCCCTGCCCAGCGTCTCGATGCTGTAGTCCACTTCGCGACGGATCTGGTCATGGGTCGCCCGGGGCAGCACCTGCTGCACGTCGATGCCACCACCCCAGAAGGCCAGCTCGGAGCCGAACTGCCGCTTCATCTCCGCGATGTCCATCTTGGCCGCGCTGCGCTGGATGGGATTCAGCGCCTCCACCCCGCACTCGATGAGGTCCGGGATGATGTCGAAGACGGAGCCGCAGCTGTGCATGAAGACCTTCGCCTCGGTCTGGCTGTGGATGAAGTCGTAGAGTCGCTTGAGGTACGGCTTGACGTCCGTCCGGAACATGTCCGGCGCGATCCAGGTGGCCTTCTGCGTGCCCAGGTCGTCGCCCTGGGCCACGACCTGCACGTACGGCTCCACCTGCTGCAGGAAGAGGTCCCACAGCGCGATGTCGGTCTGGGTGATCTTGTCGAGGATGGCGTGGGCCATGTCGCGGTTCCAGTAGAGGTCCATGCAGAACTGCTCGTAGCCGCGCATGAAACAGGCGCCCTCGAACGGGCCCAGACACATGATGTCGGCCACCACCGCGTAGTCGGTCTCCTCGAAGAGGCGCCGAGCCTCCTCTTGCACGCCGGCTACGCGTCCGGGGTCATAGGGGTCGGGCCACTGGACCGAGTCGAGGTCGGACGGTCGCTCGAGGTCAGCGAAGGGGCGCTCCACCACGTCGTAGTAGAAGGAGGCCTTCTGCCAGGTCAGGTCGTACTCGTCGACGAAACGGTCGCCCGGCAGCTCCTTCGTCTCGAAGGCCCACGGGCCCTTGAGGTGCACCGCACGAGCGTCCGCGTCGTAGCGCCGCAGCAGGTCCTCCCGTGGATAGACGGTGTCCATCTGGCGGTGTGAGACGTCGGGATCGTCGTCGGGCGGAAGGCCCAGGTGCTCGAGCAGGTTCTGGTAGGCGACCCGGGTGACCGTCGTGACGATCGTGGACCCAAGGTCGATCGGTACCCGATCGGTCTCCTGGTGATCGAATGCCGCCACCACGCGCTCTCGATGGTTCATGTGGGCGCTCCCCGACTCCTTGCTGACCTCGATGGACCCGCCCGCGCCGCCGTCAGGACGGGGCGGGCGCGGGTCTCGCCTCCGGTGGTCCGGGCTCGCCCTTCTCCACGCGGATGTTGCGGCGCTCAAGTCGGGACAGCAAGCGCATGCGCTGGGCATCGACGAAGACGGCGAAGAAGATGACGAAGGCGGCCACCATGTCCTGCAGGTAGAGGTCGACCTGCAGGTAGACCAATCCGGTGGAGATCATCTGCACCAGCAGCACGCCGATGATGGTGCCAGGGAAGACCGCGCCCACACCGCCGAACAGGCTGGTACCGCCGAGCACAGCCGCAGCGATGGCACGGAACTCCACGCCCTCGCCGATGCCGGCGCTGACGCTGCCCTGCTGGCTGATGGCGATGACCCCCGCGAGCGAGGCACAGAAGCCGCTGATGACGTAGACCGAGCCGGTCAGCCGGACGACGTGGAGTCCCGCCTTCTTGGCCGCCTCGCGATCGTTGCCCATGGCGTAGATCTGCCGGCCCATCGGTGTGAAGCGCAGGAACACGACCGCCGCGATGACCACCAACGTGAGCACGACCACCGGCAGCGGGATACCGAGGACGTCGGTGGCCGCGTAGGCCATCTCCGGCGGCAGGATGAACTGGCGCGATTCGGTCAGCAGCAAACCGATGCCCCGACCGACCGTGAGCGTGGCCAGCGTGGCCACGAAGGGCACCAGCCCGACCTTGGCGATGAGGAAGGCGTTGACGAAGCCCCAGGAAGTGCCGGCCACGATGCCGGCGAGGATGGCCACGATGTAGTCGACGTCCTGCTGCAGCAGCATGCCCACCACAGCCGCGGTGATGTACATCGTGGCGCCCACCGACAGGTCGATGCCGCCGGTCAGCAGCACCGCGGTCATGCCCACCGCGAGCAGACCCACGAATGCTGAGGTCTCGACGATGTTGGAGAAGTTGTCGAGCCGGAAGAAGCGCTCGTCGAGCAGGCTGAAGAGCACGAACACGAACACGAACAGGATCAGCGGCATGTTCCGCAGGATCGGCATGGTCAGTCGGTTGTTGCTCATGCCACCTGCTCCCGGAAGGCCGCGCGCAGGATGGTCTCCCGGTCGAAGTCGGCTCGCTCGAACGAGCCGAGCACCTCGCCCTGGCCCATGACCATGATCCGATCACACATCCCCTCGAGCTCCTCGATCTCGGAGGAGATGAAGAGCACCGCGGTCCCCCTCGCGGCGATCTGGTCGATGATCTCGTAGATCTCGTACTTGGCGCCCACGTCGACGCCGCGAGTGGGCTCGTCGATGATGAGGATCGATGGCTCGGTCATGAGCCATTTGCCGATCACCACCTTCTGCTGGTTGCCGCCCGAGAGGCCCTTGGCCTCGTTCCGGAAGGCGTCGTTGACCTTGATGCTGAGGATCTCCACGGTCTCCCTGACGGACTTCGCCACCGCACTCGAGCGAACGCGCTTGAGCCAGCGGGTGGTGTAGTCGGGCAGTGCCGCGAGCGCGAGGTTGTCCGAGACCATCGCCTCCATCATCAGGCCCTCCTCGCGCCGGTTCTCGGTCACGAAGGCCATGCCCCCCTTGATGTTGCGCGTCGGCGAGAGCTGCTTGGCCGGCTGGCCGTTGATGAGGATCTCGCCCTCGTCGAAATCCTCCAGTCCGAAGATGATCTCGGCGAGCTCGGAGCGCCCGGAGCCCATCAGGCCGAAGACCCCGAGGATCTCGCCCTTGTGCAGCTGCAGGTCGATCTGGTGGCTGATGCCGGCCTTGGAAAGGTGCTTCACCTCCAGCATCAGCTCCTCGGTCGGTGGCGCTGTGCGATCGGGATAGAGATGCGCGATATCACGGCCGACCATCGAGCTGATCATGCGGTCGACGGTGAACTCGTCCCTGGGGCCGGTGACCACGAGGTTGCCGTCGCGCAGGACCGCGACCGCGTCAGACAGGCGCATCACATCGCCGAGGATGTGGCTGATGTAGATGATGGTCTTGCCGTCCTCGTGGAGCCGGCCGATGAGGTCGAAGAGGCGGTCGGTCTCGCGCTTGGTCAGTGAGGTCGTCGGCTCGTCGAAGATGATGATGGCTGCGTCCATGGCCAGTGCCTTGGCCACTTCCACCAGCTGCCGCTCACCGGGCGCCAACCGCTCCACCGCCATATCGGGCGAGAGGTCCAGGTCGACCATGGCCAGGTACTCCCGCGCGCGATTGTTGAGGTCGCGCCGGTTGAGCAGCGGCAGGCGTCCGGCCGTGGGGAAGTCGCTGATGAAGAAGTTCTCGGCGATCGACAGGTTGGTGAAGAGGTTCAGCTCCTGGTGGATGAAGGCGATGCCGGCGGCGTCGGCGTCACCGGGGCCGGCCGGCTGATAGGCCTCGCCGTTGAGCAGCATCTGCCCGGAGGTCGGCGGGACCACGCCACCGAGGATGTTCATCAACGTGGACTTGCCGGCACCGTTCTCACCCACCAGTCCGACGGTCGTGCCGCGCTCGACGTCGAGGTCGATACCCTGGAGGACCGGTACGCCGAAGAAGGCCTTGTGGATGTCCTTGAACTGGAGGATCAGGTCACTCATCGCCACGTTCCCTCACGCCTGCTGCAGCGCCAGGCGGCGGCGCACGACGTCGAGCAGGGCGGCCAGCAGGATGACCGAGCCCTTGACGATGGCCACGTAGAAGTAGGGCACGTTGAGCAGTGACAGGGCATTGCTCAGGAGGACCAGGAAGACCACACCGAAGACCGTCCACATGATCTTGCCGCGCCCACCGAAGAGGCTCGTGCCGCCGATGACGACCGCGGCGATGATGTCGAGCAGCAGAGGCTCGCCCAGCGTCGGCCGGCCCTGTTGCACGCGCGCGGTGTAGATGATCGATGCCGCGGCGGCACAGACGCTGCTGAAGATGTAGGTCGCCACGATGACCTTCTTGACCGGCACGCCGGAGACCAGCGCTGCCCGCGGGTTGTTGCCGATGCTGTAGAGCCAGCGACCGAAGATACTCCGCGAGAGCACGAGGTGGGCGACCACCGCGATGCCGATGGCGATGACCATGGCGATGGAGAAGAACTCCAGGTCGCTCAGGACCGGCAACGCGAAGTCGTCGCCGATGACGCTGAAGGCGTCCGGCAAATCGATGATGTTCTCCGACTTGACCACGTAGATCGCAAGAGCGGCGACGAACATCGAGGTCACGAGCGTGACCATGAAGGGCGGGATACGCCCGAAAGCCACGGCCACCCCGTTGAAGGCGCCGATGATCAAACCCACCAGCAGCATCGCGATGATGGCCACCGGGATACCGATGGCGCTGTCGTGCAGGATGGCGCCTTCTTCGAAGAGCATCAGGTCCCACAGCGGGCTCTTACGGAACACGATGGGCTGGACCGACTCGGCGATGAACGCCGCACCCACCACGCTCGAGAGGGAGACCACAGCGCCCTGCGAGAGGTCGATGCCGGCGATGATGAGCACGAACGTTTGCCCCACCGCGATCACCAGCAGCGGCCACATGTTGGACAGCAGGTTGCTGATGTTGCGCGGGGTCGCGACCGTGGGCGATACCAGGTACAGCCCGATGAACATCGCGATACAGAGGTATAGGATCAGGTACTCCGACATCAGGAGGCGCTTGCCGAAGCTGATGGCGCGATCCATGCCGGAGGCCTGCGGCGATGCTGTGGCCGTCATCCGTCCCGGTCTCCGCTGATGGTGGTTGACAGGTTCATCGTGTCCGGTGTCAAGAGGTAGTGAGAGTGGGTCCCGTTAGCCCGGGACCCGCTCGTCTGAAGGGCGAGCCGGAGCTCGCCCTCCAGCGCCAGGTCCCGACTATCCGTTGTAGTCGGGGTCGGCCAGCAGGATGCAGCCCCACATGTCCATCTCACGCTCGGCGAGATTGCCGGCGGTAAGCGCGAAGCCGGGATCGGGGATCCACTCGTCTGGCTGAGTGTTGCCCTCCTCGATGGCCTTGAGCAGCGCATCGAGCATGACTTCGGCCTCGAAGTACAGGTCCTGCACGCCGGTGCTGTCGACGTAGCCTTCCTTGATCTGCTGGCAGGCATTGACGTCGCCGTCGAGGCCGGCCATCAGGACGTGGTTGGGATCATCGCGGGTGACCCACTTGCCCATCGGCTCGAAGATGCCCTTGATGGTCGGGAACAGGAAGTCCGACGAGGTGAACAGGAAGTCGATGTCGGGATTGGCCGCAACGGCCGCCTGCAGGTTCGCTTGTGCGGTCGCGGCGTCCCAGTTGGTCGGGACCTCGATCGGCTCCCCGAAGAACTCCGGATCGGAGTTGATGACGTCGTAGAAGCCCTCGTAGCGGCCGACGGCGTTGGGGTCACCCAGGTCACCGACCATGATGAGCGGCGTCACGCTCTCCTTGCCCATCTCCTTGGCCACGTCGTAGATATACTGGACCGCGTCACGGGCGATGGTGCGGTTGTCCGCCTGCACGACGATGGCGTTGCCCTCTTCACCCTGCGGGGGGCGGTTGAAGATGCCGATGGGGATATCAGCTGCGTTGGCCTCTTCGATGAGCGTCAGGGCGATCGAGCCATCCTTGGGGATGACGAAGATGCCATCCACTTCCTGCGCGATGCAGTCCTGCAGCTTCTCGAGCTGCCCGTTGGCCTCCGGGCTGTAACGCTCGAGGACGTTGTAGCCCTGCGCAGCCAGCGTCTCCGTCATGGCCCTGTGGCCGGCCAGCCAGAACTGGGTCTCCAGATCTTCGTGGATGAAGCAGATGTCGAGCGGCTCGCTATCCTGGGCGACCGCGACCGCCGGGATGGCCGTGAAGGCCAGCGTAGCTGCTGCTGCGAGCCCGATGGCTCCCTTGAGATTGCGCATTCCTAGTGTCTCCTCCAGATCAGTGATGTAGACGTCGACTGACTCTCCCGTTGCGCCTTCAGCACCTCCTGTCTTGGTTACACATGTCGGAAGACCTCCCAGTCGAGGTAGTTCTCGAGCGCCTCGGCCACAGCGTCCGCGGTATGCGCGGGGCTCATGGCGCAGTGGTGCTCGAAGCCGACCTTGCAGATGAGCTTCAGCAGTGGCTGGAAGTTCGGGATCTCCACGACCGCGCGCGAACCGAAGGTGTCGAGCGGGTCGTCGAGGAACTGCCCTTCCGCCACGTAGGCCTTGCACTTGCCGTTGACGTCATCGGTGCTGATGCGCGCGATGGTCAGCGGCGCCGCCGGGGCGCGGCCGTTGATGGCGCCGTAGACGTTGTCATTACCAAGGGTGGTACCGAGCACGTCCGCGATCTGCATCTCGGCTTCGCCTTCGGGGTAGAAGTTGAGCGGCCAGTTGCCGCAGTGGAAAAGGACGCACTTGTCGGGGTCTTCGCCGTAGTTGTTGTTGAGGTCGACGATGGCCGCCGGCTGCTCGGCCGCCAGCTGCAGGGCGTACATCGAGGCGAGGCCGGTGATGTCGGTCTCACAGGCTGAAGGCATAAGCTTGTTGCTCATGATGCTCATCAGCGTGCAGACGTTGACGCCGTAGTTCTCCTGGAGCGAGCTCCAGCACTGCATGGCCGTGGCGTTGAGGTCGTGCTCCGCCATCCAGTCGTCGACGACCACGCCCAGCTTGGCCATCTTCACCAGCTTCTCGGGCGGCACCGTGGGATGGGGCATGTGGGCATGGATCTCGTCCAGCTTGGCCTTCGTCTTGGCGTCGTCATCCGAGAGGCGGTTGGCGTTGCCAAAGACCTCGCTGAAGTCGATGACGCTGACCGCGATACCACTCGCCTCGAGCAGCTTCTCGCTGTAGCGCACGGTCTTGAAGGCGTCCGGCCGGGTGCCGATGGCGCCCAGGCGCGCGTGCTTCATGCCGTTGGCCACTTTGCACACGCGCACGAACTTGTCGAGGTCGGCGCGGAAGGCCTCGGACTGGACCGGCGTGGTGTGGCTCTCGGTCAGCGAGTACCTGAAGCCGTACTGACGCAGGTCGCTGGAGACGGAGATCTTGCCGCAGAAGGCATCGCGCCGACGGTCGAGCGTGAAGGCCGTGACATCGTCCGGATAGGCCTGCAGCAGGATGGGCACGTCCAAGCCCGACAGGCGCATGGTGTCGGCCACGCCCTTCTCATCGCCGAAGTTGGGCAGCACCACCAGCACGCCTTCGATGCGCTTGCGGTTCTGGTCGAAGAGGTCCGCGCAGATCTGCGCCTCGCGCCAGGTCTCGACACCGCCGAGCTTGGTGGCGTCTGCGTCGAGGATGACGGCCTCGAGGTCCATCTCCTCGAACAGCGAGAGCACGTCCGCGCGTGCCTCGGTGACCAGTGCGTCAGGGAAGAAATCGCGGTTCCCGACGATGACTCCCAGTGTGGCTCGTGCCATGTCCTCTCCTCCTTGGGTCTCTTGTGGTCCGTTCAGTCGGTGGCTAGACGATCGATCGCGGCAAGCAGTTCGGGATCCGCGATCGCACCCTGCGACCACTGGTCCTGCAGCTGCCGCAGGCTGTAGACGGTGGACGGCCTGATCTCGACGTCCGCCGTGGTGATGGGGGTGTCCATGGCCACCGGGCGCACGACCTTGGCGCCGTTCGCCAGGCCGATGGGCAGCAGGCGTTCCGCCTGGGCGGTCTCGTAGGTGTCGATGAGGCTGTAGTAGGCCGTGCCGCCGATGGCGTCGAGCGAGTCCCCGGGTGCGAGGTCGCGCTTGGCGACCGCGAAGACCTCCGAGGCCAGGCGATCGAGCGGAACCATGTTCGACTGGCGGCGGATGGTCAGCATCGCGCAGGTCAGCGGGACCTCGATGCTGCACAGGTGGAAAGGACGGAAGAGCGTGTAGTACGGCCCATCGCCCATGTCGCGCAGGACCATCGCCTCTCGCAGACGTGGATGGTCGGTACGCACGATGAGGAACACACCGGGCGCGACGGAACCGATGCCGTAGTCGACGACCCCCATCCTGCTGAGCACGCCACCGTCCTCGACGAGGCGGAAGACCTCGTGGAGGTGGTCGCGGTCGGTCTTCGGGCCGTGCATCCCGCGCACGTCCGGGACCAGTCCGGTGGAGTTGGAGACCGCGGCCATCTCGATCATCGTCTTGGAGCCGTCGACGAACTCCACCAGCATGTTGGGCGAGAGGCCACGCCGGGCCGCTTCCTGCTGTACCGCGGGGTCCGTCGGCGTGGAGTAGCGGTCGAGTGGGTTGTTCTTGCCCTTGCCCGCGGCCACGATGGTGAAACCCATCGACTCGGCGAGGTCGTACAGCTCACGACAGGCGGCCGGTTCGTCGCCGGCGGCGAGCGCGTAGAGCACGCCCTTCTGCGCCGCGTACCAGTGCAGGATGGGGCCGACCGTGATGTCGGTCTCCACGTTCATCATGGCCAGGTCCTGGCCGCTTCGCGCTGACCGCAGGGCCGCCTGGGCGCCGACCTCGGGCACGCCCGTCGACTCGAGCATCACGTCGAGGCTGCGCATATCGGTGACGATGCGGTAGTCCGCCACCGCGACGTGCTTCCCGGCCTCGACCGCGGCGTCCGCCTCGGCGGCGGTCTCGACCACCACGACCTCGCCCTCCACCTGGCCGATGCGGTAGGCGTCGCGTGCGCGATCGAGGTCGATGTCTGCGGTGACCACGATGCGCAGGCCCTGCATCACGCTGCTGGTGGCGACCACGTCGGTGCCCATCTGGCCGGCGCCGATGAGCCCGACGCGAACGGGTCGGCCGGAGGCCTCGCGCTGCTCGAGCTCGGCGTTCAGTCCGATCATGGTCGCGCCCCCTCCTGCTGCCCGATCTCGACCATGACCTTCAAGGCCTCGCCGGCCGCGACCGTGCGGAAGACCTGCTCGACCTCGTCGAGCGTGTAGCGATGGGTGATGATCGCGTCGGGGTCGATCTGGCCACGCTCCAGCAGTTGCAGTGCCCGTCGGTGGAAATCGGGGTGGTAGCTGAACGAGCCGATGACACGGATCTCGTCGTAGTGGATGCGGTTGGCGTCGAGCTGCGTCATCGGCGCGGCCTTGGGCAACCCGCCGAAGAGGACCACGGTGCCCTTCTTGCGCACGGCCTCGACGGCCTGCTGATGGGTGGCGGCCACCGGGTTGGCGCAGATGGCGCTGTCGGCTCCGAGGCCGGAGGTGAAGGCCTTGACCTCGGCCACGACGTCCTGGTTGAACGGGTCGAGCACGAGATCCGGCTTGAACGGTGCCGCCATCTCGCGGCGCAGCTCGTTGGGCTCGCTCAGGATCACGCGTGCGCCCCGCAGGTGGGCGATGGCGGTGTGGAGGCAGCCGATGGGCCCCGCACCCATGACCAGCACGGTGTCACCGAGCGTGGTGCCGATGTCCTCGTGGCAGGCCTGCACGGAGCTGAGCGGCTCACCGAGCGCGCCTTCGGCGAAGCCCAGGGAGGCGGGCATCTTGTGGATGGTGCCGCCTGCGAGCGCGTGCGCGGGGAGTACGCAGTACTCCGCCAGACCACCCGCGAAGCCGGGAGTGATCCCGATCATGGTCATGTCGTCGCAGAGGTTGAAAAGCCCGACGCTGCAATACCAGCATTCGAGGCAGTGCACGTCGGGGGCCACGGCCAGGTGCTCGCCGACCGCGTAGCCGCTGACCATCGAGCCGACCTCGACGATCTGGCCGGCGAACTCGTGGCCCGGTACGGTGATGCCGCCGCTGGCGGGGCCTTCCTTGTAGCGCCGCAGGTCGGAGCCGCACACGCCGCAGGCGCGGACCTGCAGAAGCACCCCGTCTGCGGGGCAATCCGGCACGGGCATCTCGACCAGCTCGATCCTCTCGGGCCCGGTCAGCTGCGCGGCTTTCACGGCGAGTCGCTCCCCCTGATCACCTGGCCGACGGCGCCACCCGGATGGGTCTCGCCGAATTCGTCGACCGAATAGCCGCGCAGCTCCAGCAGCGCCACGCAGATGGCGTCGCAGAGGGCGGAGCTGAAGAGCGAGCTGCCGGTGGCGACCATGCCGAACGGATCCACGCCCTCGGGGGCGGTCACGTGCAGGACCACGTCGGCGAGGCGGCCCAGGCTGGACTCCGGCTTCTCGGTGATGGCCACGACGGTGGCACCACGCTTGCGGGCGATGCCGGCGAGGAAGATGACCTCCGTCGTCTCGCCGCCCTTGGACAGGCCGACCCAGACGTCACCAGCCGCGACCGCACCCGAGGCGCCGTGCTGGCTGTCGCCGGGATGGAGGAAGAGTGCCGGGGTGCCCACGCAGCTGAGCAGATGGGCGAAGCGCAGGGCCACCGCATGGGACGTACCCGAGCCGGAGACGAGCACCTTGCCTTCGCACTCGAGGAGCGTCCGGACCGCCTTGACGAAGCTGTCGTCGAGCTGGGCGGCCACGCTCGCGACCGCAGCACTCTCGCGCTCGATGACCTCGACGCCCAGCTGGCGGATGGCGGTGGCGTCCATCACGCCGTCTCCAACAGCTGCTCGGCGGTGACCGAGTCGGTGATGAGCACGTTGATGATCTGGCCCGCGAGCGCCGCGCGGATGGCCGACACCTTCTGCGGGCCGCCCGAGACGCCGACGACCTTGGGCACGCGCTTGATCTGCTCGAGCGTCATGCCGATGATGCGCTCGTTGATCTCGGATTCGATGGGCTCGCCCGCCGCGTCGTAGTAGCGCAGGGCGATGTCACCGACCGTGCCCTTGCGCAACAGGTCGTCCAGCTCGGCCCGGCTGATGATCGAGCCGTCACGCATGGTGACCGAGTCGGTGGTGGGAGCGCCGATACCGACGAAGGCGATGTCGAGGTCATCGAACGCCTCCACCGCACGCTGGACATGGACGTCCGCGAGAAGCGCTTCACGCGTGCGCTGGTCAGCGACGATGCCGGGCACCGGCAGCAGCGTCAGGCGGCAGTCGAGTGCCCGCGCCATGGTGCGGCACAGCTCGGTGGCGTGGACCTCGGCATCCGGCTGGCCCAGGCCGCCGATCATCTGCACGACCTCGGCTCCGGGGAACCGATGCGGGGCGATGCCCACGACCATGTGACGCAGCGTGTCGCCCCAGCACATGCCGATGGTGCTGCGGCCCGAGATGACGCGGGTCACATAGCCGGCGGCGGCGCTGCCAACGGCGCGACTGACGTGGCCCTGCGAGTCGCCCCGCTGAGCACCGACGACCAGCGCTTCCTGGAGCCCGAACCGACTCTGCAGCTCGCTCTCGATGTCGACGAAGAGATCGTCTGGCTCGATGACGGTGATCTGCACCACGCCCGACTCACGTGCCTGGGCCATGAGGCGAGAGACCTTCGACCTCGACAGGCCGAGGCGCTCGGTGATGGCGTCCTGGTTGAGCCCGTCTTCGTAGTAGAAGCGGGCCACCTTGACCAGGAGGCGAAGCTCGTCGTTCGTCGGCTGCGTTGCCATCAAATCTGAGATATTTCCCACTAATGAGAATATTCTCAGGGACCCTAGCACGCCCCGCTTCGCCGAGTCAACCGTTCGCGCATACGAATCCGCCACTTGGACGGGGTGCGTCGACCTCCAGGAGGCCGAGGGGGTCACACCGTGGCGTGACTCGGGGGCGCAGGTGGTTCGCCGAAGTGCGCAGGCGCAGCGGTAGCTCCCTGCATCCCCTACTCCTCGGGTGGGTAGACCTTCTCCGGCGGATGGCGCCGTGCCGGCCGCTGGATGAGCTCGAGCGTCACGCCGTAGACCGACTCGGTGTCGATGTAGGCGTAGTGGCCATCGCCATCGGGACCGAAACCCGAGCCGTCCATGATCATCCGGAAGCCGGCTGCCTCCGCCTGGGCCAGCGCCTCGGCCATGTCGTCGACCAGCACGCCGAGGTGCTGGATGCCAAAGCCGTGCTCCGCCACGAAGTCGGCGTAGACCGTGGGTCCCTCGACCATCTCGATGAGCTCGACACGCATGGGCCCGAAGTACGAGAGCGCGACGCGCATCCGATACTCGCAGGGCTCGCCGTAGTACGACATCTGTTTGCACAGTCCGGTGCCATAGGTGTAGAAGTGCCAGCCGCCGATTCCGAAGGTGCGGTGGTACATCTCGACGGTGCGATCGAGGTCCTCGACCACGAAGGCGATCTGGGCGATGCCCTTGTCGAGGAACGGCAGCGGCGCCTCTGGGCGTGAACGGAGGCCTGGGGTATCCATCGCGGCCTACCCGTGGAGGCTGTCCTGCAGACGCCGCAAGCGAGCCACGAAGGTCGATTCGTCGACGGCCACATCGTTCTCGGTGATGGTCGCACCCTTGGCGATGGGCCGCTTCACGACAGCCCGGGCGCCGATGCCGATCGGCACTGCCCGCATCGCGCGGGCGGCGGCATAGGTCATGATCTGGCCGTACCAGTCAGGCCCGCCGATGCCGTCGAGAGTGGCCCCAGGCTCGAGGTCGCGTTTGGCCGTGCACACGACCTCCGAGTGCATCTCCTCGGCAGCCACCGTGACCTCTCCGAGCAGCACTGCCTCCGCCACCGACTGTGGGGTCTCGAGGTCGCACAGGTGGTAGGGGCGGAAGTGCAGGTAGTAGGGCCCGTCCGCGTAGGTGATGAACTTCATCTCCTTGCGGATGCGCTGGTCATCGGAGCGCACCACCGCGAAGACGCCGGGCGCGATGGCACCGGTGGAGAAATCGACACAGCCGGACCGCGAGAGGATGCCGCCGTCGGCTCGGGGGATGAAGGTCGAGACGAGCTCGTCGATCTCGACGCTGGGGCCGTGCATGCCGGCCACATCGGGCACGAGGCCGGTGGCGTTCGAGACCGCGGCCATCTCGACCATCGTCTTGGTGCCGTCCTTGAAGGCACTGAGCATCTTGGGGTTCATGCCCTTGGTGGCCGCCTCGGCCACGCACGCCTCGGGCGTGGCCGCAAGGTCGATGGTGTTGTTCTTGCCCTTGCCCAGGGTCACCACCTCGAAGCCCATCAGCAGCGCCTGCTCCCAGAGCATCTTGAGCACGCCCGGCTCGTCACCCGAGGCGACGGTGTAGACCGAGCCCATCTTGCGGGCCAGCCGATCGAGGTAGACGCCGATGGTGATGTCGGTCTCGACGTTCATCATGATCACCGGCACCCGGTTCATGATCGCGTCGTGAGCCACGCGGGCACCGACATCGGGCACACCCGTGACCTCCACGATGGCCTCGAGGCCCTCGAGCCTGGGCATGGCCAGGGCATCGGGGCTGACCATGGCCTTCCCGGCGCGGATGCCATCCTCGACCGCGCCGAGATCCTCCGAGACTTCGATGTCCGCGGGGTCGCGACCCATCTCGGTGTAGGTGGCCACGGCGCGCTGCGGCTCGAGATCGGCGATGGCGGCGACGCGCATGCCCGTGATGTTGTTGATCGCGTGAGCCAGGCCGGAGCCCATCTGCCCGCAACCGACGATGCCGATGCGGATGGGATCGCCCGCCGCGGCACGCTGCCTGAGCTTGCTTACGAGCTCCATCGATCACTCCTGTCTGTCACCGGGCTAGCTCGAGCGGAGACGGGCTAGTTCGACGAAGTCCTGTTTGAGGTCCTCGTAGACCTGCTTGAAGAGCGCGAACCGTTCCATGTAGCGCGCGTGCGCCTCTGGATCGGGTTCCATGGGGTCGATCGTGGCCGCCCATCGCTTGGCCACCGAGAAGTCGGGGAAGACGCCGGTGGCCACGCCGGCGAGGATGGCGTCGCCGTAGGGTGCGCCGGTGCGTCGTTCGAGCAGGACCGTGCCCACGTCGAAGACATCGGTGATGATCCGACGCCAGAGGACCGACTTGGCCCCACCCTCGTTGAGCACCAGCGGGTAGTTCACCTTCAGCCCCGCCGCCGCGAGGGTCTCGAACGAGTGGTAGAGCGCGAAGGCCACGCCCTCCATGGCTGCGCGCACCACGTGGCCCTTGGTGTGGTTGAGCGAGAGCCCGAAGATGACGCCGCGCGCGTTGACATCCCAGATGGGCGTGCGTTCACCCATCAGGTAGGGCAGGAAGAGCAGCCCGTCCGCACCCGGGGGCACGGCCGCGGCCTGCTCGTTGAGGGCGTCGTAGACGTCGGCGCCACCGGCCTTCTCCTGCTCCAGCTCGAGGGCGCTGAACTGGTCGCGCAGGTAGCGCAGCGTCCCGCCACCGGTGGTCGTGGTGGGCACGGTGATATACGTGTCGTGCGAGTCGACCGTGTAGGGGAAGTTGATCGACGCCGCCCCGGACGCGCTGAAGAGGAAGTCGCGAGAGCGGTGGATGATGCCGAAGTTGCCGGCCGTGCCCAGGTTCATCTGGATGTCGCCGGGCTCGACGGCCCCACCCTGCAACCAGCCGGCATTGCAGTCGACCTGTCCCCCGGCTACCGGCGTTCCCGGCGCCAGTCCACATTCCCGGGCCGCGTCGGCGGTGATCTCGCCGATGACGTCTTCGCAGCGGCACAGCTCCGGCATCAGCGAAGGGTCGATTCCCATGGCCTCGAGCAGGTCGGTGTCGAAGCGCTGGTCGAGGATGTCGTAGACGCCGAAGAAGGGAGCGGCGCTGTAGTGCGCGGTGGACCGGCCGGTCAGCCTGAAATTGATGAAGCCGTCGATGGTCAGGACCTTGGCGATCGTCCCATAGCGCTCGGGATGGTTGGTCCGCTCCCAGAGCAGGTTCATGACCGCGGGGTGGTCTTCGAGACGATTGGCGGTGACCGCGAAGATACGCTCGGCGCCGACCTGGTCGCTGACCCAGGCCACCTCTGCGGTGGCACGACGGTCCATGAGGTTGTAGGCGCGTGGAAGCGGCTCGCCATCATCATCGATGAGGACGACCGAGGGGAGCGCGGAGGAGGTGGCCACGCCCCGGATCTCGGCCGGGTCCACGCCGGTCTCGGCGAGGACCTTTCGGACCATTCGGCAAAAGGCGTCCCAGTAGCGGGGCGCGTCGTGTTCCGACCAGCCTGGATGGTCGGTATGGATGGGGTACTCCTCGAAGGCATAGCCGAGCTGTTCGCCCGACGCGTCGATGAGCGCGACCTTGGCACCACCGGTACCGTAGTCCGCACCCAGCAGGAAGTCAGCCATCAGTGCCCATCACTTGTGGGAATTCTCTCGTTTCTGAGAATATTTTCACCTCACGCTAGCACGGTCCGGGTCCACCAGTCAATGGCGACGGGCCGATCGCGGCAAGGGGGCTGGGCATACGCACCCCTCCCCAGCCAACCACATCACCGCCAGTCCATTCACCACTTGGATGAACTCGACCGTGTCGCGCGCTGACTCGGTGAGCTGAGTCCCCACGCGAATGACGGTGACACTGCTATGCATCGGATGCATGAGAGCGACAGATCGAGTGTCTCGCCGGTCGCGTTCATCCCTCAGCTGCATGAGCGCCGGGACGGCCGGGTATCGGCGATCGGCTATCAGCCGTTCAGCCCTATGCCACCTCGCTTGGGGCAGTGATGGCTGCAGCCGCGACTTCGGCCGAGGACAGCTCACGGTCAGCGTCACGTTGCCAGACCGCGTCGGACCAGCGGCTGAGCACGATCGCGGCCGCGCACACGAGCACTCCCGAGACCGCGAACGGAAGCACCGTGCCGTCATAAGCGGCATCGATGAGAGCACCGATCAGCGCGCCGCCGAGCGTGGCTACCGCACCGATGATGGCCGCGGCCGTACCGGCCAGACGACCCATCGGCATCATCGCCGCGGAGTTGACGTTGGGCATGGCGAACGAGTGGGCCACGAGGATGGGCAGGATCGTGACCAGGTACAGCCAGAATGGCGGGCGCCCGGCGGTGGCGAGGGCCACCCCCGCGAAGGCCAGCGCGGCCGCGAGGTAGCCGGCCAGCGCGTAGCGCACCATCCGGCGCAAGCCGAAGCGGTCGATGAGCCGGGGATTGAAGAGCATGGCCGCACCCAGCATCAGCGAGGCAGCGCCGAACACGAGCGGGAACCACTCGCCCAGCCCGAAGACGTCGTCGACGATGAGCTGCGTCGAGGCGAGGTACGAGGCGAACCACCCGAACAGCGCCATCTGGGCGAGCATGAAACCCATCGAGAAGCGACTGCTGACCACCACGCGCGCAGCCATCGACAGTCGGGCCAGCCGCAGCGGGATGCGTCGCTCCGGGGGCAGCGTCTCGGGCAGGCGGGTGGCCCACAGACCCATGATCATGGCCGCGCCGGCGAAGAAGGCGAAGACCCACTGCCACGCACCGACGATCAGTACGGCCGCCCCGATCGACGGCGCCACCATCGGGACCAGCAGGAACACGGCCATGATGTACGAGAGCACCTTCGCCATCTGGTCTCCGCGGTAGCGATCACGGATGGCACTCTGGGTCACGATGCGGATCGCCGCCGCTCCGAGGCCCCCGACGAAACGCAGCACCAACATCCCTGACAACGTGGGTGTGAAGGCAGCCGCGATCGCGGCCAGGGCATAGATCGAGAGGCCGATCCAGAGGATGCGCTTGCGGCCAAGTGCGTCCGAGAGCGGGCCCCACAGCAGCTGCCCCAGGCCGAAGCCGATGAAGAAGACGGTCACCACGGGCGCCACTGCGTTCGAGTCAGCGTCGAGCCCGAACTCAGCGCGCATCTGCCCGAACGCCGGCAGCATCATGTCGATGGCCAGGGCCGTGAGTGCCATGAGCATCGAGATGAGCACGATGAACTCGCGCCTGCCCATGACGGGGCTGGACGTGGCGGGAGACGCGGTCAAGCTGCTCATTCCTGGTCGAGCTCCAGTGGCGTGCCCACCGAGCGGCGCGCCGAGCGAGCCACGCGCAGGAAGTTGGCCACGTGCGAGATCGGCGAGATGTGCGAGCCGGCGTCCTCGTAGATGGTGGGGATCGGCACCCAGTCGATGGTCAGTCCGGCCCGGATGGCGTCGGTGATCATCTCGACCTCGAACTCGAAGCCGGCCTCCCGGCTTTCGAGCAGGTACGGCAACAGCGGCCGGGCGATGAGCCGATAGCCTGACTGGTTGTCCTCGATGTGTCGGCCAACGGCCCAGCTGAACGTCCGCGTCCCGAGGTTGTTGGCGATACGCCGCGAGAGCGGCATCTGGCGGAAGTCGCGTCGCCCGATGATCAGTGGTGCCCCGCGTTGGCGCCACGCCGCCAGGAAGTCGGGGGCGCAGGCGGGGTCATGCTGCCCGTCCGCATCGAGCGTGAGCACCGCCTGGGCGCCCTCGTCGAGCGCCTGCCGGAAGCCGCGTCGCAGCGCGGCTCCCTTGCCCTGGTTCGGCTCCTGCCGGAGGACCTCGGCGCCGGCGGCCGCGGCGGCCGCAGACGTGCCATCGGTAGAGCCGTCATCGACGACGATGACGGGCAGGTGCTCGAGCGTCCTTCGCACCACTGCGTCCAGAGTCGGCGCGGCCTGGTAGGCAGGGATGACCGCGACGACCTCGGACGTTCCGGGGGCGAAGGTGGGATCGATGCTCACGGAGCCATCGTAGGTCGTGGGGCGCCGGACACCTAGTCGATCATGATCGCGTCCGGCAGCGGCACGCCGGTGGGGGTCGTGGTGTAGGCCGCCGGCAGGCGACGGTTCAGCGCGAACTCGCGCATGGCCGTGGCACCCGAGAGGTTGTAGACCTCATCGAAACCGTGCTGCTTGAGGATGCGCGTGGCCACGTAGGACCGGAGTCCGGAGCGGCAGGCCACCACGGTCGGCAGCGACGGATCCAGCTCACCCAATCGGTCGCGCAGATGGTCGAGCGGGATGTTGATGATCTGGTCGCACTCGGCGAGGGGCAGCGCCTCGACCTCGGCCGCGGAACGCACGTCCACCGTCTGGTACGGACACAGGTCGATGTCGGGCTGGACCACCGGCGCCAGGCCATCGAGATGGTTCTCGGCCGCGAAGGCCGCCATGTGCAGGGGGTCCTTGGCCGAGCCGAACGGCGGAGCGTAGGCCAGGTCGAGCTCGGCGAGGTCATGGACCGTGCCCCCGAAGTGCGTGAGGGTGGAGACCACGTCCAGGCGCTTGTCGACACCATCGCCGCCACAGGCCTGGACACCGAGGACCCTGCCTGTGCCCTCCTCGAAGACGAGCTTCACGATCATGGCCTGGGCACCGGGGTAGTAGCCCGCGTGGTTGTTGGCGATGACGTGTGTGGCGGTGGCGTCCAGGCCCGCCGCCAGCGCTGCCTTCAGCGAAAGACCGGTCATGCCGGCCGTCGTGCCGAAGACGCGCACGATGCTGGTACCCATGGCCGCAGGCGCCCTCCGTGACGAGCCGGTCACGGCGTGCTCCCCGGCCAGGCGGCCCGTGCGGTTGGCGGGGCCTGCCAGCGGCACGCGCAGCTTGGCCCCGGTCGGGCCGTAGGTGTACTCGGCCGCGTCGCCGACGGCATAGATGTCGGGGTCGCTGGTGCGCATGTATTCGTCGGTGGCGATACCCCGGCTGGCCCCCAGGTCGATGCCGGCAGCCTCCGCAAGCCCGACGTTGGGTCGCACCCCGATGCCCAGCAGGACCAGGTCAGCGGGCAGGCGCGTGCCGTCGGCCAGGATCGCAGCGGTCGCTCGGCCGCCCTGCTCCTCGATCGAGGCGATGCCGTTGCCCAGCTCCAGGCGGACCCCGTTGAATTCGAGCTGGCGATGCAGCGGCTCGACCATCTCGGGGTCATGCATCGGCAGCACCTGCGGCTGCATCTCGACGAGCGCGACCTCCAGGCCCTTTCGACGGAACTGCTCGGCGCACTCGAGCCCGACGTATCCGCCACCGACCACGACCGCGCGCCGGGCGTCGGGCATGGCCTCGGCGATGCGGTCGGTGTCCTCGAGGTTGCGCAAGGTGAAGACGCCCTGGGCATCCACCCCGGGGATGGGTGGCTCGATGGGGTCGGCCCCCGGCGCGAGGATGAGCTTGTCGTAGGTCATCTCGTAGGACGCCTCGGCATCGAGGTCCCTGACCGTGATCGATCTGGCCTCGCGGTCGATGCCGGTGACCTCGTGGCGGGTGCGCACCTCGATGTCGAAGCGGCGCTTGAACAGCGAGGGCTTGGCGATGAGCAACTGATCGCGGTCCGTGATCTCCCCGCCGAGGTAGTACGGCAGGCCGCAGTTGGCGAAGGAGACGTACGAGTCGCGCTCGAAGATGATGATGCGGGCGTTCTCGTTCATGCGGCGGGCGCGGGCGGCAGCGGATGCACCGCCGGCGACACCGCCGACGATGAGGATGGTGGGCGCGTACTCGGGCAAGGGTCGATCTCCGATCGAGAGAATGGGCTACGCTAGACCTCGATGATACTCAGTCTCAGAGCCGTCCCCAGCCGTCCGCGAGTCGTGCATCGAGGGGGCCATGCGGACCGTTCGGCAGCCGAGCGGGCCTGCGTGATCGGTCAAGTCGATCACAGCGACGCCGACATTCGATTGGACGTCCATCGTGCGCTGGGCTACGGTGGCCTCCGCGCGAATCGGTCCAAGGAACCCTGTGACTAGAACGAACGAACCTGCGGCCGCTGCGGCCACCGTTGCTCGCCGTGTGCTGGAGCGCGGCCACCCCTTCCCGCTCAAGCGGAGCGTCGCGGGCATCTTCGACGCGCTCGTGGGCGGGCTGTTCCCGCAGCTGGCGACCCAGCCCGCTCGCGACGAGGTCGACCTCGCGGTACGGATCGACGAGGCCTGTGACCTCTTTGGCGCGATAGCGGCGCCGTTGACGGGGCAGCCGGCAAGCCGTCTCTCGCGCGCCCTCCTTGCGACCTTGCCGGAGGTTCACGCTCGCAGCCTCGAGGACGCGGAGGCCATCCTGGCCGGCGATCCTGCGGCCGAGTCGCTCGACGAGGTCATCGCCGCCTATCCGGGCTTTCTGGCCATGGCGGCGCACCGGCTGGCGCACGCTTCGCATCAGCTCGACGTGCCCATCGTGCCACGCCTGATGGCGGAGCTGGCGCATTCCCGCTCCGGCATCGACATCCACCCGGCCGCGACCATCGGTCACTCGTTCTGCATCGACCACGGCACCGGCATCGTCATCGGCGAGACGGCCGTCATCGGCGACGACGTCAAGCTCTACCAGGGCGTCACGCTGGGGGCCCTTTCGGTGTCGAAGGACAAGGCCGGCACCAAGCGTCACCCCACGATCGGCGACCGCGTCGTCGTCTACGCCAATGCCACCGTGCTAGGCGGCGATACCACCATCGGCGCCGACAGCATCATCGGCGGCAACGTCTTCCTCACCAGCAGCGTGCCACCGGGCTCGCTCGTCTACCAGACCCCCGACTACCGCGTCCGCCGCCAGCGAGGCGGCTTCGACGACGCGGACTTCGTCATCTGACAGCAGGAGGCTCAACAGTGCGCTACGACTCGGTCCTCGAGGCCATCGGGGAGACGCCCCATATCCGTATCAACCGGCTCTTCGACGAGGGGATCGAGGTCTGGGCCAAGCAGGAGCGAGCGAACCCCGGCGGCAGCATCAAGGACCGCATCGCCCTGTCGATGATCGAAGACGCCGAGGAGCGGGGGCTCCTGCGACCGGGTTCGGTCATCGTCGAGCCGACGTCGGGCAACACCGGTATCGGGCTCGCGCTGGTCAGCGCCGTGAAGGGCTACCGGCTCATCCTCGTCATGCCCGACTCGTTCTCGATCGAGCGCCGCATGCTGATGAAGGCCTACGGTGCAGAGCTGGACCTGACACCCCGCGCCCTGGGCATGAAAGGCTCGATCGCCCGCGCCGAGGAGATCGCCGCCGAGACACCCGGTGCCTGGATCCCGTCGCAGTTCACCAACCCAGCCAACCCCGCGATCCATCGGCGCACCACGGCCGAGGAGATCGCGCGCGACTTCCCCGAAGGGGTCGACTACCTCGTCACCGGCGTGGGCACCGGCGGGCACATCACCGGTTGCGCCGAGGTGCTCAAGGAGCGTTGGCCACAGCTGCAGGTGTATGCGGTCGAGCCGACCCTGTCGCCCGTGCTCTCCGGTGGCGACCCATCGCCGCACCCGATCCAGGGCATCGGGGCCGGATTCATCCCCGAGGTCACGCGGCCAGAGCTCTTCGACGGCATCGTGCAGGTCACGCCCGAGGACGCCATGGCCTACGCCCGCCGCAGCGCACTCGAGGAGGGTCTCCTCGTGGGCATCTCATCGGGTGCCTCGCTCGCGGCAGTGGCACAGCTGCGGCCCCAGATCCGCGACGGTTCGCGGGTGCTGACCTTCGCCTACGACAGTGGCGAACGCTACCTCTCGGTCGACGCTCTCTGGGCTGACTGACGCCGATGCGGGTGACTTGGGGCATCATGCGCGGGTGACCAGCGAGACAGCACGCAGCAGCGGGAGCAGCGAAGGCACCTAGGTGGACGTCAGCACCGTCATCACGTTCTATGGCCTGCTCGCGCTCGCCGGCATCGTCGTCCTCGCCTGGTTCGGGCTGATGTTCGTGGCCTCGTTCCTCTCCGATGGGGTGGCTGATGGCTTCGACGGGATCCGGCAACGCCTGACGCCGGTGGCGCTCACGGCGGCCTGGGGCGTGGCGCTGCTGGCCACCGCGGGCAGCCTCTACTTCAGCGAGATCGCCAACTACACGCCCTGCACGCTGTGCTGGTACCAACGCATCGCGATGTACCCGCTCGTGCTCATCCTCGGCATCGCCATCGCGCGCCGGGATACGGCGGTTCGCATCTATGCCATCCCGGTGGCGCTGGTGGGTGCTGTCATCGCCTCGTACCACTACCTGCTCGAGTGGTTCCCCCAGATCGATACCGGTGCCTGTAGTGCGGTCATCCCCTGCACCCAGGTGTGGTTCCGCGAATTCGGCTTCGTGAGCATGCCCCTCCTGGCTCTCGTCGCCTTCGGCCTGGTCATCGCCTTCCTGCTCATCCCGGAACGATCGCCCGAGGCAGTCGAGGCAGTCGACCAAGAAGACTGACCGGCGGATCAGGCCAGGATGGCCCGCAGCTTCCCCGTGCCGACGTTGCCGCCACAGAGGATGACCGCCGTGGTGCCTTCACGGACGCCCGGGTAGGCCCGGGCGGCCGCGTAGGCCATGGCCGCCGATCCCTCGACCAGCTGGTGCTCGACATCGATGAGCTCGAGGAAGGCGCTGCGGATGTCCGCTTCCTCGACGGTCACGAAGTCGTCGAGCAGCCGGGCGAGGAGGTCGAAGGTGATGGCGCCCGGCTCCACGCCGCCGGCGGTGCCGTCGCTAAGCGTGGGTTCGGACGGCATGTCCAGGATCTCTCCGACCCTGAGCGAGTGGTACATCACCGCTGAGTTGGCGGGCGAGCAGCCGATGACGCGCACGGACGGTGAGACCGCCTTGATGATCCCAGCCACGCCGCTGGCCAGCCCACCGCCGCCGACGGCCAGGATGACGGTGCCGAGGTCGTCGACCTGTTCCAGCAGCTCCAGGCCCAGGGTGCCCTGGCCGCCGATGACCGCCGGGTCGTTGTAGGGCGAGATGAACGTGAGGCCCCGCTCCTCGGCCAGGTGTCGGGCCCCGAGCTCGCTCTCGACGCTGTCGGTGCCGATCGTGGCGATGCGCCCGCCGAGGCGTTCGATGGCCGCGAGCTTCGAAGGATTGGCATCCGCGGGCACGACCACGATCGGCGCCACGCCGACGATGCCGCAGGCGTAGGCGACGGCGGCGCCATGGTTGCCGGTCGAAGCGGTGATGACCCCACGATCGAGTTCCTCGCGGCTCAGCGAACGTACCTTGCTCACCGCGCCCCGGGCCTTGAAGGATCCGGTGTGCTGGAGGTTCTCGCACTTGAGCACGAATGGGGAACCGAGGGCCCCGGTCAGGCCGAGCGAGGGCACCGTCGGCGTAGTGAGCAGGTACGGCCGGGCGCGCTCCTCCGCGACACGAACCTCCGCGGCGACCCGGAGCGAAGCTGACAGCGTGTCCACGCGGTCCAGTCTAGGGGGCCGGTCACGACGGGATCACCGGCGGTGGCTCGAAGGTCCGATAGGCCCTCGC
This sequence comes from uncultured Chloroflexia bacterium, assembly GCA_963714675.1. GTDB lineage: Bacteria > Chloroflexota > Limnocylindria > Limnocylindrales > CSP1-4 > JAFMJV01. Next base: position 120,252 of record CAVQPG010000003.1, read on the forward strand.
CGAGCCCGCCGGGATACTCGGGGGCGACCAGGACGGTCAGCTCAGGAGTGTCAGGTGGACGAAGAGCTCAAGCAGCTGGACCTCGCGACCGCCGGGGCACGACGCCTCGCGACCGCAACGCTCGATGCGCTCCGTACGCCGCAGGAGGCACTGCGCAAGGCCGCTGCCGACTACATCGGATCGGTCGCGGCACGCCGGCTCGCAGCATCCCGACGGTCGTCGGTCGAAGTCATGGCCAGGCTCAGTGACGACGACCTTGCCGAGCTGCGTCTGTGGACCGACGAACGGATCGCCGAAGCACGCGAGACGGTGAGAGCCGACATCGAGTCCTGCGAATTCTGGATCCCGGCTACTGCCGGGCTGAGCCCGACCGATGTCTCCGCCTACAGCAGCGGACTGATGGCCAAGCCCAAGGACGGGCGCACCGGCATCCCGCTGCCGCTGGTCCAGGTTTTTGACCAGGCGCTCGCGCCCTTCCGTCGAGGGCTGGCCGCGATCGGCCTGGCACTCATCCCCGCCGATGCCGAGCCCAGCATCGAAGTCGCCCTGTTGCGAGCCTGGCGAACGTATCGCGAGGCGGCGGTCGAGTGCGTCTCCCGCTGGGCCGATGTGGACGAGCACTACCACGCGAGCGCCGAGCGCTTCCAGGAGATGCGTTGGGAGCTCGCGGCGGAGGTCGCTGCGGAAACGATCGTGGCCAGGCGCGAAGCGGCTGACAAGGAAGCCTCGGACCTCTCGCTCGCGGCGCAGGCCGAAGCCGCGGCCACAGCGCCGCCGAACGCCGTCGTGCGCCTCGACAGCGAGACGCTCGTGTCAGCCTCTGGCTAGGAGCCGCGCAGCTCCCTGGCCGACTCGCTGATGCGGGCCAGGCCGTCGAGGAGCTCAGCCTCCGGCAAGGCGAACGAGACACGGATGTGCCGGTCCAGGCCGAAGTGGTCACCGGGCACGATGAGCAGGCTCGACTCGTCTCGCAGCCGCTCCATCCAGGCGGTCGATCCGATGGGCAGGTCGTACTTCAGGAAGGTGATGGCAGCCGCGTCCGGGGGCGTACCGGTGAAGACGCCGTCCTGCTCGCTGAGCCACTCGCCGAGGAGACCGTAGCCGCCCTTGAGCAGGAGCCGCGTGCGTGCCAGGATCCGCGGCCGGACCTGCGGCGAGAGGGCCGTGGCCGTGAGGTGGTCGGAGAGCATCGAGAGCGCGATGGTCGTGTACTCGTGGCGGCGCCACATGGCGGCGACCGCATCGGCTGGGCCGACGGTCCAGCCCACGCGCAGGCCGGGCAGACCATAGGCCTTGCTCATCGAGCCCTGGGCCAGCACCTTGTCGTAGCGACCGTAGAACGAGGGCGTCTCCTCCTCTCGCTCACGCTCGGCGCCGCGGTAGACCTCGTCGGCCAGCAACCAGGCCCCGACCCGCTCGGCCGCGGCCACGACCGCATCCATCTCCGACTCGCTCATGATCCGGCCGGTGGGGTTGTTGGGATTGACCACCACGATCATCTTCGTCTGCGGCGTGACCGCCGCGTCGAGTGCCTCCGCGTCGAGGGCCCAGTCATCGTCGACGTCGAGATAGACCTCCACGACCTTGCAGCCCCGGTTCAGCGCCACGCCCCAGATCTGCATGTAGTTGGGCAGCACCATGACGACCTCGTCGCCAGGCTCCAGGAAGGTGGTGATCGCGAGGTAGTTGGCCTCGGCCGCGCCGATGGTGACGAGCACCTCGTCCCGGGTGGCGCCGTCGTACAGGGCGGCGATCCGCTCACGCAGCAGAGGGGTGCCGTTGGCTTGTGGGTAGGACATGCGGATGTCGGCAAGGTCGGTCATCTCACGCCCGTCCATGGCCAGCAGCTCGCCGACGGTCATGGGGTGCACGCCGCTCTCCGAGAGGTTGACGTCCACCACGTTCTCCCACTCGGACATCATCTGTTCCATCACGAACGGCCGGAAGGCAGACATGGCGAGGCTCCTGGACGGCGGGCGGTCGATAAGGCCCCAGTCTAGGGTGCGACCACCGTCTGGGGCGACGTCGCGAGCTTGGCCATCAGCAGCAACCCGACGACGGCGCCGGTGAGCAGGATCGGCTGCGGCGTGAGCGGCGTCAGCAGCACCAGCACGATGGCCACCGGCGTCAGGGACATGCGCAGGCGCGACAGCGGGCGAGGGACGTCATGCAGCACCCAGATGCCCGCGAGATAGATGGCGACAGGGACCGCCACGGCAGCACCCGCGACGAACGTGTCCACGTGTGCGTGGTCAGTCAGCACATCGACCCCCACAGCGATCCCCGCCCCGACTGCCGCAGCAGCGGCCCAGATGAAGTAGTGGCCATAGCCCCATTCGAAAGCGCGGGCGCGCGTCGTGAGCAGATCGTCGGAGCCACGTTCGAAGTAGAGCCACCACATCGTGAACACGAGCAGCAGCGCGCCGACCGTCAGGAACAGCAGCTCCAGGTCGGAGAACGACTCGTCGGCGACGGCCGTGAAGGCGTTCGCTCCCGCCAGCACCGACTCGCCCAGGACGATGATGGTGAGCAGGCCGTAGCGCTCGGCGATGTGCTCCGCATGCCAGAGGCCCTCGGCGCCGCGAACGGCCAGGACCGGCGCCGAGAGCTCGGCGACGACGAGCACGAAGAAGACGGGTACGAAGAGGTCGCCGGGCACGAGCAGGAAGGCCAGCACCCACAGCAGCTGCACGAAGGCGATGCCACCGGCCCAGCGGAGGTTGGTGGTTCGGTGGGCCGGGTCGTCCCTGGCCGCGCGCAGCCATTGGGCCACCAGCGCGATGCGCATGACCACGTAGCCGAGGAGCACGAGCGACCAGTCGCTGCCGTCGAACGCCTGGCCGATGCCGGCCGCGATGATGATGGCGCCAGCCATCTGCACGAAGACCGCGACACGGTAGGGCACGTCATCGGTGTCGTAGCTGGTCGCGAACCAGGTGAAACCCATCCAGGCCCACCAGATGGCGAAGAAGGTCATGACGTAGCCGAGGAGCGACTCGGGGATGCGATCTTCCGCGATGCCGTGGTGCAGCGAGGACGCCGCGACAGCGACGGCCACCACGATGACCAGGTCGTAGAACAGCTCGAGCGGCGTCGCGGCCCGGTGCTCTTCAGCGGGGTCCCGGCCACGCATGGGCACGACGAAGCGCTTGACCTTGCTCATGGCGGGGAACAGTACCTGATGCCGGTCGTACGATGGATGCATGAGGCCAAGCGACGACAGGGTCTTGCCGCCATCGAGTACGAGGGCTGGCGGCTCATCGAGCTCGGTCGCCTGAACCCTGACCGCACCGTGCCGCAGTACCCCACCTGGACGATGCGCGACCTGGTGGTCCACGTGGCAGGGGTCCACGGCCGCACCGCCATGATCTGCGAGACCCTGCCGGCCGGGCGTATCCCGGGCCCCGAGCTGCCGCTCGACGACGACCCGTTCGATTGGGCAGCCGAGCAGCTGGCGGGAATGCTCGAGGGCCTGGCCATGGCCGATACCGCAGCACCGGTGTGGACGTTCGTGGATGACCCCTCGCTGGGGTTCTGGATCCGGCGCATGGTCATCGAGACCGGCGTCCACCGGTGGGACGCGCACAGCGCGGTCGGCGAGCCGGTCGCGTTGCTGACGAGCGTGTCCGGCCACGGGCTCGACGAGTTCGCCGAGCTGTACCTACCGCGGCTCGGCGAGGTGCAGACGATCGAGCTCAGAGCCACGGACCTGGGGCGCAGCTGGCGCTTCGGTCGTGGCGAGCCCACGGTGGTCGTCGAAGGCTCGGCCTCCGACCTGTTCCTGCGCCTGATGTCACGCCCTGGTGTCGAGCTGCCGGCCGACTGGGCGCGAGCCGTCGACTCGCTCGGCTCGCCGGCCGATCGCCGGGAGGATCAGCGGTGATGCGACCCGGCCCGCAGCTGCTGACCTACCCGGATTCGCTCGGGGGCACCATCGCGGACATCACGCGGCTGCTCCGTGGCCCACTCGATGGTCTCTTCGCCGGCATCCACGTCCTGCCCCCGTTCCCCTCCTCGGGCGACCGCGGCTTCGCACCCATCGACTACCGGCGTCTCGAGCCGCGGTTCGGGAGCTGGGATGACATCGCCGAGCTGGCCTCGGACCACGATGTCCTGCTCGACCTCATGGTCAACCACATCTCCCGGCGCTCGGCCGAGTTCGCCGACTTCCTGCGCCGGGGGCGTGCCTCCGACTTCGCCGACCTGTTCATCACCATCGACAAGGTCTGGCCGTCGGGCGACCCACCAGCCCGAGGATGTCGCCCGCATCTTCCTGCGCAAGCCCGACGACCCCTTCACCTCGTTCACGATCGAAGGGACGGGCGAGACCGAGACCATCTGGACCACGTTCGGGTTCGACGGACGTGTCGAGCAGATCGACCTCGATCTCGGCGCCGACGCGACGCGAACGCTCATCCGCAGCTGGTTCGAGTGGTTCGCCTCGCACGGCGTGGCCATCGTCCGGCTCGACGCGGTGGGCTATGTGGTCAAGAAGGCGGGGACCAGCTGCTTCATGGTGGAACCGAAGATCTACGAGGCACTCGACTGGCTGGTCGAGGCTGCGGCCGACTTCGATCTGCTCGTCCTGCCCGAGGTGCACGATGTCTATGCCACTCACCAGGAGCTCAGCCGTCGTGGCTACTGGACCTATGACTTCGTGCTGCCGGGCCTCTTGCTCCACGCTTTCGAGACGGGAGATTCGACACGGCTGGCAGCCCACCTCGCAGGCTCACCCGACCGCCAGTTCACCACCCTCGACTGCCACGACGGCATCCCGGTGCGACCCGACCTTGAGGGCATCCTGTCGGCCGCCGAGATGTCCGCGCTGGCCGACCGGATCGTGGCGCGGGGCGGCAACATCAACCGCATCCTCGGTGAGCCTGGCGATGGGCCCGACGTGCACCAGCTCAACTGCACCTACTACTCCGCGCTCGGCGCCGACGACGACCGCTATCTCGCGGCGCGTGCCATCCAGCTCTTCGCTCGGGGTGTGCCCCAGCTCTACTACGTCGGTCTGCTCGCGGGCGAGAACGACCTCGCGGCCGTCGAGCGAACCGGCGAAGGGCGCGCCATCAACCGCCACGACTACGTCGCGACGGAGATCGAAGCTGCCCTCGAGCGCCCGGTGGTACGGCGCCTGCTCGAGCTCGTCCGGCTGCGCCGTGAGCACCCCGCGTTCGAGGGTGTGCTGGTGGTGACCGACGAAGGCCAGGGTCTCCTGCGCATGGGCTGGTCCCGGGGCGACGACCTCGTGGAGCTGACGGTCGACCTGGTGGCGGGTGAGTTCTCGGTCGTGACCGAGAGTCAGGCTCGGTAGCGGTCGAGGCCGCGGGTGGAGATGACGCGAGCTTCGTGGCTGATGCCGGCAGCGTCGTAGCCCGGTAGCGCATCGACCCAGCGCAGGCCCTCGCGACCCATGGCGAAGGCCGCCGTGGCATAGGCATCGGCGCGAGCCAGGTCGGGTCCGACGACCGTGACCGTCAGCAGCTCGTTGGCGGCCTCGCCCGAGTGCGGGTCGATGATGTGGCGCCCGCGCTCGGTCGTGCCCGAGGTGGCGACCGCGAGGTCATGCCCTTCGAGGACCAGCGCCACCGCATCGGGCGCGAACGGGTTGGCGATGCCGATCGTCCACGGCCCGCCGCCCTCCTGTCCGCCGCGCACGAGCACGTCGCCACCGGCACTGAGGTAGAAGCGATCGACACCTGCGGCCGCGAGGATGGCCCCTGCACGGTCGACCGACCAGCCCTTCACTACCCCGGTCGGATCAGGTCGCCCATCGGAGCGATGGCCGCGGATGTCGAAGGCGCCGCCGCTGAGGGCCTCGACCGCGTCGGCGATCTCGAGCACCTCGCGCAGGTCGGCCGAGCGATCGGATGGCGCCAGGTCGGAGCGGATCATGCGGCTGACCTCGCTGTCCGGCTTGAAGGGGCTGAAGCGGTCGTCGATCTCGTGGAACCAGTCGAAGGCTGCATCGGCTGCCGGAGACGAGGCGCCACCGCCGGGCAGGTACAGGCTGATCACGGTGCCCATCGCGTGCTCGACGCGTCGGTGCTCTGGGTCGCGCGTGGTGATGCCAGACGCGAAGACCGGTTCGGCGACCATCAGGCGTCGAGCCGGTCGAGCGCCGACTGCAGCGAACGGGCGTAGGCCTGGCTGGTGTAGGTCGCGCCGGAGACGACCGATACGTCGGCGGTGTCGGAGGTGATGGCCTCTTCGCGCAGGATCGGCTCCACATAGGCGCTGATCTGGTCCGTGGCGGTCCGCCCGGCATGGCCAGGGTCACGACCTCGATGATGTCGCCGCCGGCGCGGTGACCGCGACCTGCACGTCGCCCCAGCGGATCCGGACGGCGTCACCGGTGGCGGTCAGCGGCTCGACGATCGCCTCGGCACCGCTGGTGTCTGTCTGGGCGCCCGCGATGAGCTCGTCGGTCGCCGGGGCCTCGGCGAGTTGCGCTTCGACCGGCTCGCCCGGCGCCAGCGGCCCTCCGCGGAAGGAGAGCAGCAGGGCCAGGGCACCGACGGTGCCGACGGTGGCGATGGTGCCGCGGACCGGCAGTCGGGAGGGTTCGCGAGGTTCAGCGGTCATCTCAGTACCCGAAGCGTTCAGCGTGGACTGGTCATCAGGGACCCGCAGCGTCTTGAGGCTGTCGAGGACCCGCTGGGTGAATGAGGGCGAGCCGCACACGAGCACGTCGGCGGCGGCGATGTGCGGCGCGTGGCGGTAGAGCCACTCGGGCGCGAGCGGGTCGACCGGCATCTGCGGCGAGCCGCGATGGCCTTCGAGGAAGCGCAGCACGGCTCCGTGGCGCCGGGCGAGGGTCAGCAGCTCCGCGCGGAAGACGGTCTCGGAAGGATCGCCCTCGCGATAGAGGAAGGTGATGCGATGCCGGCCTGCGGGCAGCGCCTCGAAGATCGCTCGCAGCGGGGTCACGCCCACGCCGCCGGCCAGCATGACCACGTGGTCGCGCTTGATGACCCTGGGCGTGAAGGCGCCGTACGGGCCCTCGATGAAGACCGGCGTTCCGACCGGCATGGTCATCATCCGATGTGAGTCGTCGCCCAGGTCCTTGATGGTCATGCGCAGGTACTGGCCGTTCGGCGCGGCCGAGATGGAGAAGGGATGTGGGCGCCACCAGCCACCACGACGCAGGAAGCGGATGTGGAAGAACTGGCCGGCGGCCACCGGCAGCTGGTCGAGGTCACGGCCGGTGAGGTAGAGCGAGACCACGCCGCGCGCCTCGGGCACGACCGCGGCCACGCGCAGTCGATGCCGGCCCGACACGCGGATCGGCGTGAGCACGCGGTACCAGAGGAGCAGGCCGAAGGTGACCACGTAGAGCCCGACCCAGAAGGCCACGGCCAGCGAGTCGCCGATGAAGTCGGCGCCGATGGTGACCTGGTGCAGGAAGGCGAGTGCGATGCCGATGTAGGCGTAGAGGTGCAGGCCGTACCAGGTCTCGTACGAGAGCCGGCGCCGGACCGCGCGGATCGAGCGTGACGGCCACGACGGTCAGCAGGACCGTGCCGACGGTGGCGATGAGGATGTCCCAGGTCCCGTTGAGGGCGAGGAACTCCTCGATGACGCCGGCGCCGGAGCCCATGGCCCAGCCGGTCGTGGTGAAGGCCGACGTGCGAAAGGATGAGCGTGATCGTGCCGATGCCCAGCCAGCGATGCCAGGCCATGAGCCTGTCGCTGCCGACCACGTGGTCGATCCAGGGGACCCGGGCCATCAGCACGATCTGCGCGAGGGCCAGATAGGTCCCGATCAGGGCCGTGATCTGGCCGAGACCCGTCGCCAGCCCGGCCGGCGTGCCCAGTCGATCGAGTCCACCATGGACGACCCACATGCCGGCCACGAGAAGCCCGACCGCGAGGAGGCCCGCCGCGATGTCCGCGGGGCGGATGGGCCAGTCCGGGGCGCGCGGGCGCGGGCGACGGGAGGGAGCCCGGCCCGCGTCAGCGTGGCCATCGGTGGCGGACGTCGTCGTTTCTCATCGGACCGATCGTCGGCGCCCGGTGTCAGGGCCCCGACGCCACGATGTCAGCCGGTGTAAGGGCTCTCGACTCGAGAGCGCTCGCGCGACGGCGCAGCATCCGGACCCGACCGCGCTACCGTAGACGGTCATGGAGTTCAACGACTGGCACGTGGCGGAGGTCATCGCCACCGTCATCGAGTTGGCGGGCGTGCTCGTCATCGGAGTGGGCGTGCTGGCGGCGGCGTTCGCGGCCGCTCGCACCAAGTTCGCCGACGCCGAGGCGGCCACCTACGTCGCGTTCAGGCACCAGATGTCGCGCTGGCTACTGCTCGGCCTGGAGCTGCTCATCGCAGCTGACGTCATCACCACGGTGACGCTCGAGCTCGACCTACAGAGCGTCCTGGCGCTGGGCGTCCTCGTCCTGATCCGGACCTTCCTGGCCTGGTCCATCACGATGGAGAACGAGGGCCGATGGCCCTGGCAACACTCCATTGACGCGAGCACCGAACACGCGGGTCGAATGGTCACGTCCCGCCAGCGAACCAGGGACGCAGTCGCTCGTAGGCGTCCTGAAGCGCTCGTAGCCGGCGAGCGCCAGCCCGTGCCGGGCATCGTCGGGCTCGAAGACGGCCTCGATCGCCGAGAGCTCCCGCGCCGCGTCCCAGCCGTCGATGAGCCCGACCGCCATCCCGCCGACCACGGCCGCGCCCAACGAGTTGGCTTCGTCGACGATGCTGCGGCGGCGAACGGGCACGCCCCAGGTGTCGGCCATGATCTGCAGCCAGACGTCGCTTCGGGCACCGCCCCCGACCGCGTCCACGGCCTCGATCGTGCGCACCGACGCGTCGAGCGCGCGGTAGACGCCGTAGAGGTTGAAGGCCACGCCCTCGAGCACGGCACGCGCCAGGTTGGCCGGCCCGTGATGACGAGAGAGGCCGACGAACGTGCCCCGCGCACGGACATCCCAGATGGGCGCGCGCTCGCCGACGAGGTAGGGCAGGAAGAAGAGCCCCTCGGTCGCGGCTGGTCCTTCCGCGGCCGACGACAGCTCGTCGATGCCGGCGCCCCACGCCCATCGTCTGGGCCAGCCACTCGAGCGAGGTGCCGGCCGCCTGCATCGGTCCTAGCGGCAGGTAGTGACCGGGTATGACGTGGTCGAATGTGACCGTGCGCATCTGCGGGTCGCGAGCGGGCGTGTCGGTGGCCATCGAGATCCAGGCCGACGAGCCGATGGTGGCGCAGGCCACGGGGTCGCTCGACACGAGGCCCACGCCCAGGGCCGAGGTCGCCCCGTCTCCACCGCCCACCACCACCGGCGTGCCCTCGCGCAGGCCGACCGGCTCCGCCATCTCGGCGCGGACGCCGCCCGCGACGGTGGCCGAGGGCACGATCTCCGGCAGCAACGCGGGGTCCATGTCCGCCGCGTCCAGCAGCTCCGGCGCCCAGCGCCCGGCCGCCTGGTCGTATGCGTTCGTGCCCGAGGCATCGGAGGGGTCGATGCAGCGTCGGCCGGTCAGGCGCAGGGTCACGTAGTCCTTGGCCAGCACGACGCCGGTCGTGCGAGCCCAGCTGTGCCGGTTCGTGCTCTCGCAGCCACATCAGCTTGGGCAGCGAGTAGGTGGGGTCGAGCCGATGACCCAACAGCTCGTAGCCGCGCTCGAAGCCGATCAGCCGCGGCCAGCCTCGCGCCTGGGCCTGGCGCTCGAGTGTCGGCCCAGATGATCGCTGGGCGCAGGGGCTGGTCTGCCGGCTCGAGCAGGACCGCGCCCATCATCTGGCCGGAGAGCACCACACCGACGATATCGGCAGGATCGACGTCACTCGCCGCCAGCAGGGCCCGGCTCGTGGCGCAGAAGGCCTCCCACCAATCAGCCGGATCCTGCTCGGCCTTGCCGCCGGCGCCGTAGTCGGTCGGGTAGTGGACGGTGTGGGAGGCCAGCAGGCGTCCGTGGGCATCGTGCAGCGAGGCCTTGTCGCCACTGGTGCCCAGGTCGTGGGCGACGATGAACCTCCCCATGCCGCCACTGTAGCCGCGGGAGAGGCGGTGACACCACCATCGCTTTGCGATACTCCGCGGGTGTCCGCGAAGACAGACCCATCCGCGCGCCCATCGCTCGCGGCAACACGTCCGACATCTGGGCCTGGTCGAACCATTCCGTGATCAAGGTCCTCCGCCCGGGTATCCCCAGGCATTGGGCGGATGGAGGCCGATACCTCGCTCGCGTCCACGCGGCCGGGCTACCCGTGCCCGACAGCGAGGGCGTCGTGGACTTCGGTGGCCGGCCCGGCATCGTCATGGAGCGCATCGAGGGCGTGGCCATGTGGGAGCGCATCAAGCGTGAGCCGGCGAGCGTCACGAGCCTCATCGAGCAGCTGGTGGAACTCCAGATCGAGGTCCAGCGAACCGTGGTCCCGGGACTCGTCTCGATGACCCGCGGCTGACGCACGAAGATCGCCGACGCGACACGGCTGAGCACGGATGAACGTGCTGTGGCACAGGGCCTGCTGCAGCTCTGCCCAGCGGCGATGCCCTCTGCCATGGCGATTTCCATCCCGCCAACATCATCCTGACCGAGCGAAGCCCGGTGATCCTCGACTGGTTCGACGCTGCCGTGGGCGATGTCACCGCGGACTTCGTGCGCAGCTCACTCCTGATGCGGCCGCCGTTCGATCGGAGCTCCTGGCTCGCCGGCTCGACGCCCGAGCTGCTTGACCTGATCCACAGCCACTACATCACCGAGCTCGATCGTCGCGGCTCGCTCGATGCTCAGGCCTTTGGCTCGTGGGAGGTCGTGACGGCCGTGGCACGGATGTCCGAACCAGTCCCCGACATGGACCTGCTCGCGGTGTGGGAGCGCTGGAAGCGGCAGGGGCCGACTGGTGTGCGGGCGTTGATCCAGCATTGCCACGAACGCGTCGCAGCCGGCGACCGCACGGACTAGGAGACCAGGCGGCACCAGAGCTCGTCGTGGATGCCGGACCCCGACACCACCATCAGCTGGCCGTTCTCCGGCTGGGCGCGCGATCCGGGCACCTGCCTCCGCGGCGACGATCTCGCCTGCTGCGAAGTCCCAGTACTGCATGTTGCGCTGATAGAAGCCATCGAGGCGCCCGCACGCGACCCAGCAGAGGTTGAGCGCAGCCGACCCGAAGCACCGGATGTCACGACCTGCGGGGAGCACCCGCGCCAGATACTCGGCCTCCACGGCGCGCCCCTCGGCCGTGTACGAGAAGCCTGTCCCGATGAGCGAGTCGGCCAGCTGGGTCACCGCGGATGGCGCGATGGCAGAGCCGTCGTGTCGAGCCCCATGGCCTCGGGCGGCACTGAACACATCCCCCGCTGGATATCGACCACGGCGCCGGCTACGACCTCATCGTCCCACGTCGCCGCGATCGAGACGCTCATGACTGGCAGGCCGTAGGTCAGATTGACCGTCCCATCGATGGGGTCGACGATCCAGCCGATACCCGAGGAGCCGTCGGTCTCCCCACTCTCCTCGCCGAGCATGGAGGAGCCCGGTGCCCGACGGGCCAGGACTGCTCGGATCTCCCGCTCGGCGGCGACATCGAGGGATGTGACAGGGTCGGTCGGCGTGGACTTGGCTGTCACGGTGCCCAGGTCGCCGGCCGAGGCACGGACGAGCTGAGCGCCCTCGGATGCAGCCTCGACGGCGATCGTCTCGAGCTCGCTGAACGTGAGCACGAGCCGTCAGGCCCGGACGACTCGAGGGCCTTGCTCCTCGATCCGCGCCGCGGTCATGTCGTCCATGCCGCTGTCGCTGTAGATGATGTCGATCTCGTCGATCTCGGCGAAGCGGAAGAGCTGGTCGTTCGCGACCTTCGAGTGATCGAACATCATCACCACGCGGCGCGCGCTCGCCATCATCGCACGCTTGATGGCGACCTCGGCGCGGAACGGCGTCGTGTAGCCGTTCTCCGGGGACATGCCGTCACAGCCGAAGAACAGGACGTCGACGTGGATCTCGCTGAGCATCTCGACGCCAGCCTCATCGACGAAAGCCATGGTCCGACGCTCGAGCTTGCCACCGAGCCCGATGACCTTCGGGCGTTCCGTGGTCGCGAGCGACCGCATGATGGGAATGGAGTTGGTCACGACGACCAGGTCACGCTCACGATCGAGCAGGTCGGCGAGATGCAGCGCGGTGCTGCCCGAATCGATGATCAGCGTTCCGCGCTCGGGGACCTCCGCCAAGGCCGCACGCGCGATCCGTCGCTTCTCCTCGACCATGTAGCCTTCACGCACGGCCAGCTTGGGGACGAGCATGGAGCCGCGCCAGGGCACCGCACCGCCGTGAACTCTCCGCACCAGCCGCTCGCGCTGCAGCTCGCTGAGGTCGCGCCTGATGGTCTCGCCGGTGACCCCGAACTCATCGGCCAGGTTGCCGACATCGACACGCCCACGATCGTGGACACGCTGCAGGATCTGGGCTCGCCGCTCAGCCTGGAACAGCGCCCCCGCCTCGCGGGCGGCCCTGTTCGCCGGTTCGCGAGCCTCGGTCATGGGTCGTCTCTGCGCAGCCACCTCTCGAGGGTGCATACGTGCCCACGTCGCGCAGTGATGTCAGGGCCTCAGTGAAAGCCGACACGAACCGTCGATCGCTGGCCAGCCTCTGACCGAAGACCTCGACGAAGCCCAGGAAGGCCGCTGGATCATCGACGGACGCGCGGGCGAACGCCTGGGCTTCGTCCAGCCTCGGATCGGTCGACAGTGCGATCGCCGCGCCGGCGTCGTCGGTGCCCAGCAGGTATTGGCACCAAGCCGCCAGGGCCAAGGCCGACAGCTTGACCTGGCCGCCCTGCTCCAGCTGCGACTCCACGGTCGGGACCAGGAACTTGGGCCACTTGGACGTGCCGTCCTGGCATACCCGGGCGACCTGGTCCTTCACGGCCGGGTTGGCGAAGCGTTGCGCGACCACCCGCTTGTAGTCCGTCACGTCGATGCCCCGGACCGGCGGCAGCGAAGGTGTGGCCTCCTCGTCGTGGAACTGCTGCAGGTACCGCGCCAGCAACGGGTCGGCCATGATCTCGTGGATGTAGGTGTGGCCGACCAGCGCGGCCATGTACGTCACCGTCGAGTGGCCGGCGTTGAGGATGCGCAGCTTGAGCGTCTCGTACGGCCGCACGTCGTCGGTCATCAACACCCCGACGTCCTCATAGGGCGGGCGGCCGGCGGCGAAGTCATCCTCGATGACCCACTGGATGAACGGTTCGGCTACCACCGGCCAGCGATCGAACAGGCCGTACCTTCCGCGAGGAAGTCGCGATCGGCGTCGGTGGTCTGGGCGCGATGCGGTTGACGATGCCGTCGGGGAAGGTGACGTCGTCGGCGACCCGACGTTCCAGGCCGGCTCGACCATGGCGCAGACGCCGAGCGTGGCCACCTCGACGTCGCTGTTACCCATGACGTTGTTGTAGCTCCGCACGGTCAAGGCCCGCATCGCGCCGGGCCTGGAACTGATGCGCCAACGCGACCGAGGTTGGGCGGCATGCCGGCTTGCCGGCTGGCGGCGCGTAGTTGGCCGCTGGGCCTCGTCGACGGACAGCCACTCCTCCGTGATGGTCATGGAGACGATGCGCGGCTCCGGAGCCGCGATACGGCGACCAGCGGCTCGAGGTTGTTCGGCCGCGAGCACGTAGTCCGCGCATGGACCCGACCACACGAACATCGGCGGTGCCGTCTGCGCAACCAGGGCGTACAGGTGGTCCTGGTGGCGAGACCGGCCATGCGCATGTTCGAAGCCGGCGACCGGCGCCGGTGGATCGACGAGCTGCGCCGCCAGACGGCACACACTCGTCGAGGTAGACGGCCGTGGGCACGGTGGAAGCCTCGCACCCGATGTGGACGACGCCGCCGCCGAGGTGCTGCGGCACGGCCGGGACGCAGATCTGGTCGAAGCGGCCGAGGCTGTCGAACGAAGAGCCAGGCCGGCGCCGGCGGCGGTCATCAGCAGTCATGCGCGCTACCTATGTACTGGCACGCAGATGTAAGTAGCCTCGTTGTTATTGGAGATCTCGGCAATGGCTTGATTTCGAAGCAAAGACCAACTAGCATGCCGCCTAGCGTGGCAGTCTCACGCTCCAGGAGGTCGCGGGCCCAGGCCCGTCACAAGGAGGAACCAGGCCATGTGGTCAACAGGCTGACGAAGGCAGGCGTCGGGGCCATGGGCTACCTGTAATGGGCTGCGGCGTCGACGGGGCCTTCGCCGCCGGGCGCCGTCGCTCAGGACCGGGAGCACTCAACGTCTGTCATCGTGGGCAATCCTCTACAATGCAGGACAATTGCCAGCTCTACGCCCGAGCTGTTCATGGTGGAGACCGGCATCGACGTCAACTACGGCTGACGAGGAGCAGCAACCTCCGTGATCGTCACCCGCGACGTGGTGCCGGCGGCGACAGTTCGACCCGTCATGATCGGTATGTCCAGGCCCGACACACGGGCTGGTACGCCGGCCGGTGGTCTTACGGAACCCCGCCGAGGGTGATGAGGTAGGACATGCTCGACGACATCATCCGCGTCGGTATGCCTTCGCCGACCAGGGTGGCGCGGCACGCGGCGCCGTTCTACGCCGAACGTCCTACGTGACTATCGAAAGGACGTCGACGAGGCTGGGATCGGAGGATGCCGACGCGAGCCAACATGGGACGAGGTCGTGGTAGATCGCCCGCACCATCGACTCCGATGAGATGTCCGGCACCGCCTGCGCGGCAAGCTGGTGGCGACCCTGGTGGGCCGCTGGGCACGACCAATATCAACACCTTCGGCGAACCTGGTGCGGCGAAACGACACCATCGTGAGTCCAGGTCGATGCTTGGAATTTCGCGAAGCTGTTCACCGGGTTGATCGCCGCCGACGCGGGCCAGGACGACGCCTCCAACGCCAGCTACAACGAGCGCACCGAGCACATGCTCAACAGCAACTCGGCCATGTGGGCACGACGTGACGGTTGCTGCGGCCAACCTGCAGGCCGACGACAGCCCCATCAAGGGCAAGCCGCCGACGGTGGCGGCTCCGACCAGCTACGACTCTGCGGCCTGCTGTGGGCCTGGGCCTCGCCACCCCCGAGAACGCGCCGACAAGGAGGACGGCCGGGGAAGAACATCAAGGGGGCTGATGGGCCTGAGTACCTGGCCGTGGCTGGCGACCTGCTGCCAGGCGGTGGGCGACTGTGCCCCGGGTACGGCGCCCTCGCTGTACGTAGACCGAGCGAGCAGGAAGTGCGCGGATTGTCGCGGACATGATCGAGGCGATGCAGGAGGCGCTGATCGACATGCCCGTGCTGCAGGAGGCGCCCTGGGCCGGCCGGCATCCAGTTCGTGGGCGTGGCGCAGTTCGGCTGACGTTGTACTGCTGCACCGAGCAGATCTCGCGGCTGATCGCCGCAAACTGATCGGTCGACGATGTCTTTCTGCCTGCTGCGACGTCATTGCTTCCGAGGTGGAAGGGCGAGGAGTGGTAGGACACTGCGAAGGTCGCACTAGGCGGAAACACGGGGGGTAGGGGGAGGGGCGGGCATTCGTCGCGACCACCAAGACCGAGCCGTAGAGCCTCGATCGGACCGAGCGAGCCGCTGCGATCGTGGAGTTCCAGCGCAAGGACAAGTGGCGCAGGCGACTGCCGCTGTCCCCGACCGCTGGTCGTTCACCATCGTGGTGATGCAGATCCCTTCCTCTTCAACATCTGGTTCAAGCTGCAGGACTGGACCATCGTCCCCCGTACGGACCCGATTTCATCGGGGTTGAAGAGAGAACTACACGGAGGATGCTCCAACCAGTTCTTCCACGAGGCCATCATCGTCTCGGTGGGGATGACCGTCTCCGCGGTGCTGCTGTCACTGCTGGTAGGGACCATCCTGGCGCTGCTCCTGGACCGCGAGTTCTTCGGCCGCGGTATGGCCCGCACCCTGCTCATCACCCCGTTCCTGGTCATGCCGGTGGTGGCTGGTCTGCTTTGGAAGAACCAGATCTTCAGCGGTTC
>CAVQPG010000004.1:0-771566 GCA_963714675.1 uncultured Chloroflexia bacterium
CCGAAGTTGGCGAGGTTGAGCAGGAGCGCCTCGTCGCGCCAGGCGTGGATATCGGTGATGTCCACGCCGATCTGGTCGGCCAGCGTCTGGCGTCGGGTCGGGGTCTCCGAGACCTCCAGGAACAAGCCGGTCGTGAACAATCCCTGGCGCAACAGACGGTCCAGGGCCACCTGCGGGACGCGCTGCAGGTTCTCGGTGGGCGGCATCGACTCGGCGGCCTCCTCTGGGTCATGGGCGGGACGGCGCCATGCTAGCAGGGCGCCAGACATGAGGAAGCGGCCCTGCCGACGACGAGCAGGGCCGCTGATGGATACGCTGGCTAGCCGAGGTCGGCCGGGCGCTCGCCGAGCGTGGCCTCGAGCTGCAGGCTCTCTCCGTCGCGGAGGATGTCGAAGGTGACCAGGTCACCGGGCGCGAAGCGCAGGACCTGAAGGTCAAGCGGGTTCGACGTCGTCGACGGGCAGACCGTCGACAGCGGTGATGATGTCGCCTGCCCGGATGCCAGCCACGTCGGCGGGGCTGCCGGCCACGACGGCATCCTGACCCTCACTGATACCACCGACCAGGGCACCCGACGTCACCGGCAGCGAGTCCTCGGCCGCGATGTTGGCGTCGATCTCCGTGTAGACCACGCCGACGTACGGCCGCGAGATGGCCTCGCCAGCGAAGGCCTGATCGATGATGGGCTTGGCCAGGTCGATGGGCAGGGCGAACCCGATGCCGTCGTTGAGCCCGGCCTCAGCGGTCGTGATGCCGATCAGGTCACCGTCGCCGTCGAGGAGTGCACCGCCGGAGTTGCCGGAGTTGATGGCGGCATCGGTCTGGATGAGGTGGTTGAGCCGGTCGCCGCCGGTGCTGTCGCCGAAGACGCCGATGCTGCGGTCGAGACCGCTGACGATGCCCACCGCAGCACTGCTCGGGAAGCGGCCGAGCGGGTTGCCGATGGAGATGGCCATCTGGCCGACCTTCAGCGTCGACGAGTCACCGAGCGTGACCGCGGGCAGATCGGTCGCGTCGACCTGGACGAAGGCGAAGTCGGTCAGCGTGTCCACGCCGGTGACGGTGCCGTCGAGGATGCGTCCGTCGTCGAGGATGACGGTCACGTCGCGAGCGTTGCCGACCACGTGGCCGTTGGTGATGATCAGGCCGTCAGGGTCGATGATGACGCCCGAGCCCGTACCGCCGAAGCCGAACTGCTCCGGTAGCGCGAAGCCCTCGGGCAGGAGCTCCTGCAACTGGCCGAGGCCCTCCGGGACCTCGAAGTCCTGGGGCAGCTCGACACCTTCGGGGAGCTCGATGTCCTCGGGCTGCAGGCCGTCGAGCTGTCCGAAGCTGCCGGCCGGTGCCTGGATGGTCACCACCGCGGGCATCGCCTGTTCGATGACGTCGATGACGACGTCGTTGTCTCCCTGGGCCGCGAGTGCCGGCCCGGGGACCGTGAGGACAAGGCCGCTCAGCGAGAGGGCACCGGCGAGCGCGACGAGGGCGCGAGGCCGGCGGGTGGCGGGGGTCCGAGATGAGGTATACATGCCAACCTCTGGTGCCACGGCGACCGTGTCGCGGTTCGGCACGGTGAGGCCGCATGACGGCGTCATGAAGAGTGCGCCGTGCGTACCCCCTGTTGTACGCCCCGGGAGGTGAATGCGGGGTTGGCGGAATGTGAAGACTCCCTAGCCTGGGTCACCGAGTCATCATCGACGGGGCGCGGAGGCCGGGGAGTCTGGGTCGCGTGGATGGCGCCGTGCGCCGCGTAGCTCTCGAGGGTGGCGTCGAGAGTGATGTCGACCGAGTCGCTGATGGCTCTGCTGATGGGGCAGCCGACCTTGGCTGCGTTCGCCTTCTCCAGGAAGAGAGCCTCGTCGGCGCCGGGCACCTTCGCACGCACGGTGATGGCGCTCGAAAGGACCGTCCAGCCCGCATCGGTCTTGTCCGCGCTGACGACCACCGAGACATCGATGCGCTCGGCGGGGAAGCCGGCCTTCGCCAGCTCGTTGCTGCAGGCCATCGAGTAGCACGAGGCGTGGGCAGCCGCGAGCAGCTCCTCGGGGCTGGTCTTGCCCTCCGAGGCCTCGGTGCGGGCGCGCCAGGTGATCGCCTGGTCGCTGAAGATGCCGCTGGATGTAGCACTGACCGAGCCACCACCAGAGAGCAGGTCGCCGCTCCAGTTCGCTTCTGCCTGTCGGACCTGGGCCATGTCATCTCCTTGTTGGTCTTGCGAAGTCAGGAGATGCATGTTCGCACGGTCAGCCGTCTTCGGTCAGCACCAGCTCCCAGTAGCGGTCGTTGACGGTCAGCCCGGGTCGCTCGACGCCGAACCCGCCGATGCTGAAGAGCAGCCCCGTGAGTGAGTCCCGGAGCTCGTCGACGGCGGCCACATCCGGGTGTGCTCGCAGCTGGTCAGCGGCGACTGGGTCGAGGTACCCCACCGCCGCGGACAGGCCCTCCGGATCGAGGCCGAGGGTCTGGCAGGGAGCGGTGCGCAGCTCGTCGTCGAAGGGCCCGCCGCAGGTCCAGGTGAGGTCGTCCTGTGGGTGCGAGCCGACGGCCTCGAAGGCGGTCCACTTGGCGCTGCCGGCGCTGACGAGCCCGGTCATCGCCGACCAGCTCAGCGGGCGAGCGAAGGTCACCACGAAGCCACTCTGGTTGGCACTCGGATCGGCGTCGCGGCAACGTGCCGCTGGCGCCGCTGCGGGCAGGCCAGGCTGCGGGTCGACACGCGGGTACCCGAGCGTCTCGTAGGTCAGCGTGTAGCGCTCCGCCTGCCATTCGCCGAAGGCGTCGCGCGAGAGCTGCGAGAGCAGCTCGATGTCGCCGCGCCGTCGGTCCCAGGACCAGTCACAGACGCCCTTGACCCGCTTGCCGTGCCAGCGCGAGAACTGCACCAGCGTCGTGTAGGTGCGACCGGGCTTGGGCGGGGAGGCGCCCGCGATCACTTCAGCCTCCTCCCAGCGTCGGTCGCCGTCGTCGTCGTCTCGGTCGAAGGCGGGGTCGGGGAAGTTGGTGGCCCAGTAGCCGGTGGCGCTGAGGCGGCCTTGGCGATCGTTGAGCTCGTGCGTGTAGCGCAGGCCCGAGTCGAGGTAGTTGGCCAGTCCGCGGGCCTGCTCGTGGTCCCAGACCACGTCGGTGCGGATGGTGAACGAGTCAGCGGGGACGAGGAGCCGGCTCACCGAGGAGGTCGTGGTCAATTCGGCAGGCGTCCAGGTGGCGCCGCCGACGCCGGTCGCGGTGGCCGCGGGCGCGATCACCAACAGCGAGCCCACCGCAGCCAACAGGACCCGGGCGGCCAGCCTCATGCAGCCTCGGCGTCCAGCTCGCGGGCGGCGGCCTGCAGCAGCGCCCAGGCACGCTCGATGTGTCGCCGTTCCATGCGCAGGTTGCCGATGGCCAGGCGCAGCACGAAGACCCCATCGATCCTGGTGTGGGAGAGGAAGATCCGGCCCGAGCCGTTGAGCCGGTTCATGACCGCTTCGTTGAGGGCGTCGATGGCCTGGGCGACCTCCGGCTCCCCTTCCCGGCCGACATAGCGCTGCGGCCGCATGCGGAAGCAGACCGTGGCGAAGGGTACGGGGAAGAGCACTTCGGCGTCGGGATCCGCCTCGATCCAGGCCGCCAGCTCGTGGGCGAGGTCGATGTGCTCCTGCACGCGCGCCCGGATGCCCGCGAGGCCGAAGTAGCGGAGCTGCATCCACATCTTGATGCCGCGCGCCTTGCGGCCGAGCTGCGGCACGTACTCGCTGTAGTCGCGGCCGGCGTCCTTGCCGTCGTACGTGCGCAGGTACTCGGGCACCAGGCTGAGCGCGTCGCGCAGCGTGGCCATCTTGCGCGTGAGCAGGAGCGAGCAGTCGAATGGCGTGAACATCCACTTGTGGGGGTTGACCACGATCGAGTCGGCGCGCTCCCAACCCGCGAAGTAGCCACGCATCTCGGGGATGAGCGCGGCGGACCCGGCGTACGCGGCATCCACGTGCAGCCAGAGGCCTTCGGATCCGGCCACGTCGGCGATGTCGGCCACCGGATCGATGGCGGTCGTGCCGGTGGTGCCGATGGTGGCCGCCACACCTGCAGGCAGCCAACCGGCCGCTCGGTCCTCGGCGATGGCGTCGCGCAGCGCGTCGGGCCGCATGGCCAGCTCGCCATCGAGCTCGATGGTCCGTACGCCCTCGCGCCCGATGCCCAGGATCATGGCCGCCCGCTCGATCGATGAGTGGGCCTGGCTGGAGGTGTAGATGCGCAGGGGCCGAGCGTCCCTGAGGCCGGCCTGCGAGGCGTTTCCGGTGGCCTGCTGACGGGCACAGGCGAGGCCCGAGAGCGTGCTCATCGACGCCGTGTCGTTGTAGACGCCATCGAAGGCGTCGGGCAGGCCGAAGCCCTGGCGCAGCCAGTCCACGGTGATGCCCTCGAGTTCGGTACCGACGGGCGACACGCGCCACAGGAAGGCGTTGGCGTTGAGGGCCGTGCTGACGAGCTCACCGATGATGCCGATGCCCGAGGCGGTCGAGCCGATGTAGGCGAGGTTGTTGGGGCTCTGCCAGTGGGTCACGTTGGGCACGACCTCGCTGCTGACATCGCGCATGATCTGCGCCAACGGCTGCGGCTCCTCCGGAGGGGGTCCGCCGAGGCGGACCGTCAGCTCGCCCGGCTCGATGAGCGGCAGCACCGCGTACTGCTCGATACCCTCGAGATAGTCCGCGACAAGGTCGGCCGTCATGTGCAACCCAGCTCGTAGCTCGTTCACAGGCATGTCGCCCGAGGCAGCTCGTTGCGCCTCGTCGAGGCCGCTCCGCTGTTCGGTCATCTGTCGCTTCCTTCCCCGCCTGGCACGTGGGCGATGGTACTGCGGGCCTGCGGAATCGGCCGCTTCTGGCTTACCCTCATGGTCGACAGGAGGTGCGTCAGGGTGCGATGCAGCAGGTGTGGTCTGGACGGTCTGGCTCCGGAAGCCGCGTTCTGTCCTCGATGCGGGACGCCGCTGGGTGGCTCTGCCGGCCTGGGCTCGATGGCGCACCGGCGGGCGGCCGCCGTAGCGGCGTTCGAGCGCGGGAACGACGCGGCCGGGGTGCAGTGCCCCAATTGCGGCCGCTACCGCATGCACGCGGTCCGCATCGACGCGGACGCCACCTTGATCTTCGGCTTCGTCGCCTTCATGGTCGGCGCGGTGGCCCTGTTGCTGGTGGTCTTCGGTGGGGATGTGGGGCTCTACGTCACGAACGCCTCGATCTTCGCGGTCGCGCTCACCATCGTCGGCGTGGCACTGCTGCTGCTGGCCCGCTATCGGCGCCGGCCCAAGGCCTTCGAGTGCTTCGTCTGCGGCTACCGCGTGCCGTAGGTTTGGTCGCGGCTGGCTCAGCCTGTCACCGGCTCCGATGCGCCGAACGGTCCGCCCGCTGACAGGCGGCGCCGGGAACCTCGTCGAGGTCGATCTGGACGCGGTGAGCGAAGCTTGTGCCGAGGTCCGCTAGGCTAGCGGTGTGACCGCTCGTCACGGTCGCCCGCGTGGGAGAACGTGTCCCACGCCACCGGTGTCGATGGGTTGGGCTCCCGCTCGCCTTGCCGGTTGTCGGCAGTCGAGCGGCCCGAGTTGTGCCGAGATGCGTCCATGACGCCGGGCACGCCGTTCGCGACCATCGACATCCAACGACGCCTCAACGGGCGTGATAGCGCATCGAGACATCGACCGAAGGAGCGCCTCATGACCAAGCACACCGCTGGCAAGTACGGACGGACCATCGGACAGAAGGAGCGCAAGGCCGGTTGGCCACAGACCGCCACTGCCTGGTGCTACCTCTGCAACGGCACCCACCGCTGGGCCGAAGGTTGTGCCGCCGCTGGTGGCCACCCCGCCTTCTCGCAGCACAGCGAACCTGCATCGGCCCGTGGCTCGGCCACCCGCTCGGCCGCCTGACGATCCGCGCCGGCATGCCGCTGGGGTAGCTCGCGATGGCCGGGATGATCGGCCATGGCGCGATGCTCGAACACATCCGAGGTGCTACGGGTAGATCCCGGTGGCGCCCTCGATAGAAACGGTGCATGATCGAGGGGTGGACCACCCCCGCGACCGGCAAGGCGGACGAGGACTCGCGCTCACGGCCGCGAGCCTGCTGACGCTGGCGGCCATCGCGCCCTCATCGGCGGCCGTGGTCGCAAGCGAGCAGACCCAGCTGGTGGAGTTGCCCGAGATCGGCGTGACCGTCTCGTTCCCGGCAGACTGGAACGTCATGACACCGATGACGCCACGGGCCTCCTGGTTCGACGTCAGCGCCGACGACACTACGCCCGTGTACGCATGGGCGGCCGTGTTCGCCCTCGGTGACGCTGGCCGCTGGTGTGACATCGATCGCTACGAGGACTTCCCCTGGACGTTCGAGGAGCACGCTGCCTTTCTCGAGCGCTGGCGTGTCAGTGCCAGCCTCTACGGCCGCAGCGGCGGGTATGCGCGTGTCACGCTGCCCAGTGGCCCAGCCTTCCGCGTCGATGTCAACGACGAGCTCGAGGGGCGCACCTCCACGCTGTATCTCTTCGAGCACGGCCGTGACCACGTGCAGCTGACCTGTTCGGATACCCTCGGTTCCGAGGAGGACTGGCTGGATATCGCGGAGTCGATC
Source organism: uncultured Chloroflexia bacterium (assembly GCA_963714675.1). Classification (GTDB taxonomy): domain Bacteria; phylum Chloroflexota; class Limnocylindria; order Limnocylindrales; family CSP1-4; genus JAFMJV01. Next base: position 6,603 of record CAVQPG010000004.1, read on the forward strand.
GAGCTCGGCCCGCGCACGTTGGCGGCGCCCGAGGCTATCGCGACTGCGCTCGACGCGGTGCATTCCGAGTGACCACGCGCACAACCCGATCCTCGACTCTTCCTCCCAGCGCCGAGTCCTGCTTCGACCATGGCCAGCCGCCTACGAAGTCGACCTTGAGGGAGGACCGGGGTCGGGATACTGGTCTGGGCCGTTCATCGTGCCGTCGTCGTAGAAGATCCGGGACGATCCCGCCGTTCTCGGGACGGGCCTCGGCGAGCGGGGAACTACAGCTAGCGGTCGCGCACCGGGTTCTTGGCCGCCGGAGTCAACCTGCCGGCCAGGGGTGACGTTCTCAGTGGTCATGCAGATCGCATGGACATTCCCGCCATCGTTGACGCCGCCGACGTCGATCGTGACTCTCCAGGAGCTCGCGGTGTTCGGATACGAATCGACCAAGTAGCTGGGGCTGGCGGCATATGCGACACGGGACCTTCTGCTCAGCCGCTACGTCGAGACTTGCCGGCGTGCCTTGGCGCAGGCCTCAGCGACGCTCCTGTCCGTGGGGATCTGTCACCGACCGGAGCACAGGACCGGATGCGACCGGGGCTGCTTCAACTCCCGCTGACATGGGTACAACTCCATGAATAAGACCCTCCGGACTACGCCGGCCGGGTACCGCGCCGGCTGACCTACCTCGCTCTTGCGACTGATAGGGACATCGATCCCCATGTCGGGCTGTCAAGTCGCTCGACCCCGGCGCCCGAGACCCAGGTCGATGCTCAGCGGCGACGGTCGTCGACTCGAGGCACCATCGGTCAGGGGCAGGTCTCGATCATCCGCACAGCCACGCGAGCGTAGGCGTTCGCGTACGTCCAGCCCCGTTCGAGGTGGAAATCGCCGATGCGCCAGGTCCCGCGGTCATAGTTTCGGGCTGCGGCCTTGAAGGCCTTGCGCGACTCGACGAGGCGCAGGATCATGCGAGGGACGAACTGGCGCTGGCAGGACGTCGCCCGGTGTTCCTGCAGCCACATGGCTTCGCGGTTGACAGCGCGCGCCAATTCGCGCGACCAGCGCTCGAACTGCCTGGTCGTGCCGCGTCCAGCCTCGAGGCGCTCATACACCTTGACCAGCACGGTGAGTTGTGCGTTGTGCTGTGCCGCGAATCTGTCTTCGCTGAAGGCCCCTGCGGGCGTTGCGGCCATCCCGACTGCGGTGAGCAAGATAAGGATGGCCAGTGCCGCCAGAGCAGATCTGTGAAACATCGCGGAACCCCCTTCTCGCGTGCGTTCCAGAACACCCCGATTACAGTCGAAGGAGCTGCCAGCCGCAAGAGTCGAAGGGCACCATCCGTGAGGCGCCCGCTGGTGGCCGGCGCCACGACCCACGTCCGCTCGGCGCTTCGCGTGGTCGCGCGCCGTGGCGTCGGCTCCAGCCCATCCCGGCATCCAGATCCATGGCCGAGGTCGATACCGCTCGACCCCGCGCTGGCCCGACACGTCTCCGCGCAGGTCTTGGCCATTCTTGAAGGCGCCATGACCAGCGACCACGCCGAACCTCCTTCGTCCATCGGTGCTGGGCGGCCCCTCGATGCCATCCCGGCTCGATGCACCGTTCGCAGGGCCGAACGAGGACAACGCTTCGAGATACTCCTCGGCCGCAGACTCGTGTACGACCTCGGTCAGCACGACGATATCCTCAGTAGGCCGCCCATGAGAAGGGCCCCTCCAGACACCCAGAGAGGCGATTTCACGCTCAGTATGTGGTCGGGGCGACTGGATTCGAACCAGCGACCTCTTGACCCCCAGTCAGCCGCGAACGTGAGGGGCACCGTGGTTCCACGCCCGAGGGCGAGCCACTTCGTCTTGTCCCGTACCCCTCCGTAGCACCCAGTAAGGGGTAGGCCAAGGGGTACGGGAAGCCCTTGCGCCTGGGCAGTGGTCTGGGCTGTGTGCCTGTTCGAGAAGGCGCCCCACCACGCCCGTGGCTGGCCCCCGCGTTCCGGTCGATGCCAGATCGCCGCTGCCAGGAGCGTTGCCGGGGCTCGTGAGCGACGCTGGCGAGGGTCGCTTATCTCGGGCTTACCCAGGTGTGGACGACGAAGGTGGCACGCAGGCTGACCTAGCATCCGCCGGTGACTCCCGACCCCCTCTACATCGGCCCGCAGGGCAACAGGGTCCGCGTCCGCCACGACGATCCGCGCCTGACGCCCTACAGCCCCGGCGTGTCCCGGCTGCGCTCAGCGGTCGAGCTGGCGAGCGACGCGGAGGGCCTGCGGCTCGTCCTCGAGACGACCATGGGCAAGCGATACCGCGTCGAGGTGCGTGACGACGGCGCGGTGGTGGGGTTGTGGCGGCGTTGATGCAAGCCGTGGGTAGTCAAGGCGGCGCGAGGCTCGTGTCCCTGTAGACGCAGGGTGGAGAATCCACGCATACGCGGGAGGCGATGAGGCGCGGCCCACACCCTGGCCGCCGGGACCGCGCCGAGCCACTGGCGGACCCGACCCGCCGAAAACCGGGGGGATATCCCATGAAGAGGATGGCAGCCCTGATGGGGGCGCTGCTCCTGGCACTGGTGCTGGCCGCACCGGCGGCAGCCGGCAAGGCTTCCACCTACACCGTGGCAGCCGCCTGGTGCGGCTGGAGCGGAGGCTCCGACATGCAGGAATGGCAGGCCGGCCAGACCGAGCACTTCCGCGACACCTGGACCGACCACTTCGACCTGTTCCTGCTGGACGGCGACGCCTGGGTTCCGAACGGCACCCGAGCCGTCACCGCCAAGGTCATCAACCTCGTCCCTAACAAGGACGGGTACACGGCGCAAGGCGAGATCGAGGTGCGTGGCAGCCTGTTCGGCGACTTCGATGGTTCGTGGATGAGCAACTCGTCTGGCGTCAGGGGGACGCTCCACGGGCTCGACGGCGCCGATTACGATCACCTCAGGACCGCCGTCGTCGGTCAGGCCGACGGTAGCGAGGGCCTGCCCACCACCGATGTCTGTGACCAAGACGTTTGGCTGGCAGACTGGTACGAGATAGGTACCTGGACGCTCCACTGATCGACCAAGCAGCACGAGTGGGGCCCGTCCCGCGAGGGGCGGGCCTCTTCTCGTGTCTGGCCCCGGTCGCATCGGTCCTGCGTTCCAGTCGGTGCCAAGATCCCCGCAGCATGGCCCTGCTTCATCGCGAGCCGCCCTCTATGTCCTGCGGTGGCTTCCCGCCGTCGTACGCGCTGGTCTTGGGGCCGGGTGACTGTTGCGGTGCCGCCTGTTGCGGTGCCGCCTGTTGCGAGCCGGCCCTCATCTTCCGCTCGGCGTCATCGGACACCCTCACGTCGGAGAAACCTGACGGGCGCTCCTGCACCGGGCGGTCCCTCCACGTCGCTACCTTCGGTTCGTGCCTGCTCGAAGCCTTGCCGGCCAGAGAGTCGCGGACCTCGCCGAGGCGCAGCCAAACGCCGATACCCACGACGATCAGCACGATGAGCAGGCCGGCGATGACGTAGAGAAGCATCGACTGTTCCTGCAGGACAGTAAACGTGGTCATCGGCTCTCCTCCCTACTTTGCCTCGGAGACATGGTAGAGCCCCGAGGCAGCCGCGGGGGTGGCCCATCGCCTGATTGACTAGGGCTGTACCTGGTCGATGCTGGTCGAGCCCCGGTCGCATCGGTCCTGCGTCCCGGTCGATGCCGGGTCCCCGCGGCCGGGAGCGTTGCCGGAGCCAGGGTGAGCATGGTCCCGGCCACATATCGCTCACCTATCTCGGTGCGGACGGACAATGCATAGCGCCATGGTGTACTTTGCCCGCTGACGGTCCCCACTCCTGCGGTTCGGTGCCGCGGCCTGCGGGTGGTGGCCACCTTTGGGGGGGCGGGAGGAACCGGATGAAGAAGCGATTGATGACCAGAATGCTCGTCGGTGGCCTGATGGCAGCGATTGTGCCGGGGGTGGCCTCAGCAGCGGAACCGGAGGTGAGTGGTTCGCTGTCGTGCACGTCCATCGACGGCAACCAGGAGTTCACCATCTACTTCACCGACCAGCCTATCTCGGGCATAGGAGCCAGGATCCTCCGGCAGCCAGAAACCCAGCGCTTTCTGCTCGGAGACCACCGTCACGTTCACCCTCGAGAATGGGCAGACGGTCGTTATCTCGTAGGCGGCCACCGGCTCCGAGACACTGCTACGGCCCGTCCCGCGAGGGGCGGGCCTCTTCCTATGTCTCAGCGACCATCGCTTGGGGCTGCCAGGCGAGGTGGCACACTCGCCCGCCTAGCATCATCCCGTGAACCCCGACCCCCTCTACATCGGCTGGCAGGGCCGACAGGTGCGCGTCCGGCACGACGATCGTGGAGCAGGCGACGACCCACATCGCCGACTACCACGCCGCTCTCGGTCTCACCGAAGAGCAGGCGCGAGAGATGGTCGCGCAGGGTGCCTACGACATCGCGGACAAGTGAGCCGCCGCCCTGCGCGTTGACCACCAAGGTCCATCCCGCGAGGGGCGGGCCTCTTCTTATGTCGCAGAGCCCCGGTCGCTGCTGGTCTGCGTACTGGTCGGTGCCAGAGCCCGCGGCCAGTAGCGTTGCCGGGGGTGGACATGTCGATGGCGCTGGACGGCGAGCGGATAATTGTGAGCGGACGCGGGAGGCTCTGACGCGCGGCCCATACCCTGGCCGCCTGGACCGCGCCGAGCCACTGGCGGACCCGGCCCGTGCATGAGGAAGGGGGCGTCATGCATACGTCGCGGCTGTCGCTGGCTGGAGTGATGGCACTTGTGTTGGCTGGCAGTGCGGTCGGCGTGTCCGCCGCTGATGAGGTCGCGGTTGAGGAGCCTGACACGCCACCGGTGTGGGTGACGCTCACCGAGCAGGAGGACTGCTTCTCCGGCCAGCCATCCGAGTACTCGACGGGGGCGGGCGAGGCGAAGCGGATCCGGGGGTTGTCGCTGGGGTGCAACAACACGTACACGGACCCCCGCGTGAGCGGTAAGGCGATATGTCACGCTCAACGAGGACTGCTTCGAGGACGGGGTCTGTGTGAACTGGGGTACCGCGTTGTTCATCGGACCCGACGGCGAGTGGACCGGATGGTGGCACGGTATCGACGACGAGGCCGACAACATCAGTTGGCACACCGTCTCGACCGGCACCGGTGCGTATGAGGGGCTGACGTTCATCCTCTTCACGACGGGCGTGTGGGGGGAGTTCCCCAACGAGTACGGGGTCATCTACGAAGGCGACCCGCCCCCGGTGGAGCTGCCACCCGCCGACTGACCCCATCGCGCCGCCTCGGCTGCCTGGGAGGCCCGTCCCGCCAGGGGCGGGCTTCTTCACGTTCGCGGCGACCGACCATCCACGATGCGTCCGCGACCCGACCAGGCCCCACGCTCGGCTACGGCGCCGCGAGCCAGACCACCTATACACCGACAGACCCCTGCACGAGGAGGTCTGCCCCTGCCTGGCAGCCTGGAATAGCGCCTACCGCTCTTCTGGAACGCTCCCCGTGGCTTGCCGCGAGGCGGACAATGGTTGGTAGCGGGAGGCGATGAGGCGCGGCCCGCCGATCATGGCCGCTTGGGACCGCGCCGAGCCACTGGCGAACCCGGCCCGCCTATCGAGGGGGGAACGATGCGCACACTGTGGGCCGCGGGTGCGGCCATCGTCATGTGCCTGGCGCTCGGCGGAATGCCAGTGGCCGGGTCGGAGGCATCACAACCGAGCGATCTACGACTGACCATCCTGTATGACAACACCTCGGCTAGCCCGGAGCTGACAGCAGATGCGGGCTTCTCCGCGTTGGTCGAATACGGCAGTCACAAGCTGCTGTTCGACACCGGGTTCTCTGGCCCCGTCCTGCTGGACAACATGAAGCGACTTGGTGTCGATTCCCTCTCCATCGAGGCGGTCATCCTTTCTCACGAGCACTATGACCACATCGGCGGCTTACAAGCCCTGCTTGACACAGGTGTGCGACCGACCGTCTATGTGCCAGCCGAGTTCAGCGACTCGTTCAAGGAGCCTGTGCGTGACCAGACCGAGCTGGTGGACGTGGCCGGTGCGGTGGAGGTCATCCCCGGCGTCCATACCACCGGCCCGACCGGCGCGAACCGGGAACAAGCCCTGGTCGTGGAGACTGGGGACGGGGCTGTGGTCATCACCGGTTGTGCCCATCCAGGCGCTGTCGAGATGGTGCGAGCGGCGCAAGCAGTCACGAGCAGCAGAACCGCATACCTGGTGGGCGGACTGCATCTCTTCGAGACCCCCATCTTGGACCCCACCGTGGACGTGCCACCGCTCATCACCGAGCTGCAGGAGCTGGGCGTCGAGAGGATCCTTCCAGCCCACTGCACGGGTGACGATGCCATCGAGCTCTTCCGCACCGCGTATGGGGATGACTTCACGGAAGGTGGGGTGGGCCGCACCGTGACCATCGTGGCGCAATAGAGGTCGAGGGCATGTCCAGGTCCACCCTTTGCCCTCCTCGTCGCGAGCCAGACCACGCACACCGACAGACCCCAACGACGGGTCTGCCCCTGCCCGGCAGGCGGTCGCGGTGGTCCCCAGCCTGAAACAGCCTCGCCACCGTGCACCCGCTCTCCGCCAGCTTCACGACCTCCGCCTCTTGTCGGGAGTGGTAGGCACGCGTCCCCCAGCCAGCCAGCAGTGACGACCTATCAGAACCGAGGGCAGCGTCCTGGCGACCAAGGCTTCATCGACGTGGTGGTCTGGCCGTAGGAGTAGGCCCATCGCGCCGCCTCGGCTGACTGCGGCCTTACTTCGGCCAGCGTCCCTCCCGCAGCTCAGCTAGGCAGCGCGCCATCTCCTGCACGCACCGAAGCTCAGTCGGACCGACCGCGGTCCACTCCCGTGACCGCTTGCCGACGATGGGCGTCTCGCGCGGATCGAAGGCGTACTCACCCCACTCGTTGGAGTCGAACGGCACTTGCCTGCTTGGACCACCGTGGGTCTACTGACTGGCATCTGGTTCGGCTGTATCGCATCGGAACCTCCAGAGCATCGCTCGCAAGGCCAAGATGCGAAAGGGGGAAACCATGAAGAGCCTTGCGGCAGGGGTACTCGCGTGTGGTCTGGTGGTTTGCTCATCCGCGCTGGTCGCGGGTGGCGTAGACGACCGCACGCACTTCGAGCGCAGCACGGTCCAGGCATCCGATGGCGGCGTGCATGTGTTCGCGCAAGAGAGCAAGCAGAGGAGCCAGGACGGGTCAGTCCAGTACGTGGGAGGTAGCGCGTCCGTGAGCAGCCAGGCGACTGGTTGCTCCGACTACGTGACCGATCTCACGGGGCTGAAGTTCAACTCCACGGGGAACAACGGGCGGCTCGTCTGGGAGAGCGCGTGTGGCCTCGTGGATGTCAAGTGGAAGGCGCTGGAGCCAATCGAGCCAACTCTTGACAACTACTGGTCCACCATGGGCTGCCCTTCCTTCGACGACCCAGAGAACCATCACGTGATGCACGCTAAGCGTGCGCGGGCGGAGGCGACCGGAACTGTCAACGGGCCTGCATTCCACGATGCCAACGCCTTCGTGGCCCTTCGAGTTCTCCGAGAGCACGTACTTCTGCGAGTTCGGCTACTAGCCTCGCTGGTGTCGTGGCCGCTTGGTCGGCTGCGCGGACTGCTTACGCGTAGACCGCCAGCCTCTCCCCACCATCACCAGATAGTGCTCATCACTAGACAATCCACGAGCGCGACGGGCGCTACATGGCGACCGCGGATCTCGCCGAGGACTCGCGGGACGTGGGCGTGGGCGATACGCCGCAGGAGGCGGTCAGGGCCGCGCTGCGGAGCCTGGGCGAGTCGTACGCGAGCGAGATGGCAGATGGGGTGGGGGACGCATGAGCGCGGGCCCCCGACCTCACTCCAGGAAGTAGCAGTCGTCTGGTGTGTTGCCGTAGACGTTGCCGCCGGGGCCGCAGCTGACGCCAACGAGTTCGATGTCATCGCCGACCCAGATGCCGCCAGGGCCGTCGATTCCCGTGTTGCCGGTGATCGAGCTCGCACCCGACATCCGCAGGTCGCCCTCCGATAGATGGACGCCGCCGACCTCCCCGGTGTTACCGCTGATCGTGCTGCGGTCTCGCATCGTGACCCCGAAGCCGCCCCAGGCGAGGACCCCGCCCACATGGCCGACATCGTAGTCGGCAACCACGGGCAGAGTTGCCGGTGATGGCGCTGTCGTCGTTCATGACGAGCCGACCCGAGCTGGGATCTGCGATCAACAGGCCTCCCACCCGGTTCCCGCTATTGCCGGTGATGGAGCTGCGCTCGCTCATCGTGAACGTCCCGTTCACGATGGTGACACCGCCCGCGACCGGGGCGACACCGGCGTCGTTGCCACGGATCGAGCTGTCGTCGTTCATGCGAAAGGTGCCGCCGCTATCGACGGCGCCCCAGCCGGGGCCAGGCCGCACGACGGTGTCACGACCCCAGCGCGCCGGGTCACGCACGCGGTTCCCGGCGATGGTGCTCGTGCCGTTCATCGTCATGCTTCCAGCTACTCAGGACGCCGGACGCGCAGGCACCGTAGTTGGCCGCGATGGTGCTGGTGCCGTTGAGCACGACCGTGGCGCGGAGACCGGCGCTATACAAGCCGCCGGCGAGGACGCCGTGGTTGCCGACTGATGCGACTCCCCCGGTTGACCACCAAGGTGCCGCGGTTATAGATGCCGCCCCCGATACCCGGACCGGGGGCCCGGTTGCCCCGTACCTGCACGTTGACCAGCGTGAGGGTCCCGTTGTTGACGATGCCGGCGCCGCGCCGCGCACGGCCGCGCACGACCGCAAGGTCGCTGAGCTTGACCCAAGCCCTCCGCTTGACGACGAGGACGCGGACCTTGCCCGCGCCCGAGAGTCTCGGCTCACCTGTACGCCTCGTCTCGACTCCGGTGATCGTCAGCCTCTTGCTGACCACGGTCTGCCCCACGCAGGTGCCACGCACCAGCAGGGTGGCCCTGGGCTTGGCTGCGTCAACCGCAGCCTGGAGCGTCGAGTAGGTCCGGCCCGTGGCCGCATTCTTCACCGAGCAGCCCTTGGAGGCGGCAGTCGCCGACGCGGGCAGCGTCAGCGCTGCGATCAGGGCCAGCGTGAGCTCGGCGGCGAGGATGATCGGCAGCCATGACGAGGTCGTGGGCCGCCCGCGACGTCGAGTCGCCATTGTCGCCACTGACATGCCCCCAGCTACGCGCCTCCATGGTGCGCCCGCTGTCAAGGACGATGCGCCCGGTCCGATGCTCCAGTACCGTCTCACCCACCCCAAGCTCGCCTTCTACGTCGACGTCACCGTCCACGAGCGCGACGGGCGCTTCATGGCGACCGCCGACCTCGCCGAGGACTCGCGGGACGTGGGCGTGGGCGACACGCCGCAGGAGGCGGTCAGGGCCGCGCTGCGGAGCCTGGGCGAGCCGTACGCGAGCGAGATGGCGGCGGGGGTGGAGCCAGTCCTCCAGGTCTAGACGAGCTCGTGCCTGCGCCCGAGGGAGTGGGGTGGCGCGGCTCCAATTGATGATGGCGGCGCTGCTCGAGGAGTCGGTAGACACAAGGAGAGGCCCGCCCCAAAGCAGGGTGGGCCTCCGCCCGGGCCGCCGTAGAGCTTGTCGTTGCTCGGTCCGCCGAAGAGCCGGTCGTCACCGCGGCCGCCGTAGATCACGTCTCCACCCCCATGTCCGGCGATGGTGTCGTCGCCGGGGCCGCCGCAGATGAAGATCCTTGCCGCCGCGACCAAGGATGCGATCGTTCCCGCCCCGCGCGGCGATGACATCGCGCCCCCTGGTGCCGATGATCGTCTCTCCCTCGGGGGTGCCCACGATGGTGGCCACCCTGCCGGCGCAGGTGGGCTGTGCGTTCTCTGGCGCGCTTGCAGCGGCGGCCGTGAGCGCGGTCAGCAGAGTTCCAGCCGCGAGCAGAACCACGACGCGACATACATGAACAACCGATGTCCGCATGACGGTCTCCCCCCGTGTGGTGCGACACTCGTATTGTCCACCTGCCGTACATGCCACGGCCGCGGGGATCTGGCGCCGACCAGAACGCAGGACCGATGCGACCGGGGCTCAGACCCAAGAAGAAGGCCCGCCCCTCGCGGGACGGGCCATTGCGGGTGCAGGGACTGCTCATGCTATGAGACACCGCTGAGGTAGGGATCTTGACGTCGACGAAGCCATCGTCGGTCGCGCGCGTTGTGTAGAGGTCAAGCTCGGGGCCTTGCGGCTGGCTGGGCGAGTCCGCCCCGATTACGAGGGCATCCAGGGAAGCCTCGGGGCCTGGAGTTCCTGGGTAGTGCGTGTCTTGGAAGACCGAGTCCGGCTTAATCATGATCGAGTGCCGCTCAGTGAACGCCTCTCCTGGGGCAAGCTCCGGATACACGAGACGTGAGTCTGACCACGCGAACTCCGCACCGCTGGAGAGTTTGGCGCGAACGTAGGACGCTGCGACATACACGCTGTCAACGGAGTGTTCGTGAACGCCCCAAGCACCGAACGATGATCCAGCGAGGTTCGTCGGATAGTTGCCCATCACGATGGTGTCACCGGCACTCGGAGTGCCGTTCTCGCTCGTGTCGACGAGCTTGCTGATGAGCACGTCCTCGACATCGAACACATGGTTGCCGTTCACGTCGCTCCAAGCGACCGCGAGGATGCCATCGAGCGGGATGAGCGTCGGTCCGGGCGGTGGTGGAGCCACGACCGGTGGCGCTGCCGGCAGCTCGCAGCTGATCGAGAGGCCGGCACCCGTGCCCTGGTAGCAGGTGTCGGTGCCGGGACCACCGCCGAGGGTGTCGTTGCCGGCCTGCCCCGTGAGCCGGTCGTTGCCCACGCCTCCGAAGAGGCGGTCGGGACCGGTACCCCCGATGAGGATGTCGGGACCACCGTTGCCGTAGAGCCGGTCACGCCCACCCTTGCCGGCCAGGCGGTCCCTGCCCGTGCCCCCGCAGATGAGGTCGTTGCCCCCGCCCCCGATGATGGCGTCGTTGCCGCCGAGGCCCGCGATGACGTCCTTACGGTTGGTGCCTACGAGGCGGTCGGGTCCGTTGGTGCCCACGATGGTGGCCGCCTGGCCCCGGCAGGTGACTTTCTTGGCGGCGCTCGCCGGTGCGGCCACGGCGGCCACGGTCAGGGACGCGAGCAGTGCGGCCGAGGCGACCACGGTCAGCGGGCGTCGCAACGGATGTCCAGGCATGGTGTCCCCCATTCGGTCTGTTGCCGAGCGGGGGCAGCCCGACCTGATCGCCCACGATTATGCCGTGCGCGACAACCGCTACCCTCGGCCCAAGACCGACCTCGCCACCGCCCAGGCCGCCGTCCACGACAACACGCCAGAGGGCTGGTACGTGGGCCGACCCAGTCGTGGTCGTCAGGGGCCTTGCTGATAGGCCAGGATGTCGATCAGACGACCCTCACCCCCATCCATCCTGAGCTTGAGCTTGATGGACGGACGGCTGGGGCTGCGCCTCACCAGTTGGATGCTGACGGTCTCAGGACCATCCCAAACGGCCGATTCGGCGAAGTCATTGTATTCGAAGTAGTACGCAGACTCCGCTCGCCGCCAAGGCGCCGAGAACCACCATGTGTGGGTACCGCCGGTCGTCGTTGTGGCATACAAGCTGGACTGGCCGTACTGGACCCTCGCCACGAGGTGCCGCGAGACGCCCCAGGGGCGCGTGTCGCCGATGCTCTTCGGGTCCAGCTTAATCGGGTAGCGGCCCATCTCGATGGTGTCGCCACGGCTGGGCAGGCCGTCGCGGTCCGTATCGACGAGTCGGCTGATGAGCACGTCGTCGGGGCCGAAGCGATGGTCGCCATCGAGGTCCACGAAGGCGACGACGAACGTCGTGCCGGGACGCCTGACCAGGGGCCACTCGCAGCGGGCGCGCTGCCCGCGGTAGCGCCACCCGCGGTAGCTTCTCGCCCAGTAAGGGCTGTGGTGGCATCGGTCCCACTGGGCCCCGCCGTCGAGGCGGTCGTACCCGGGTCCGCCGAGCAGCCGGTCGTACCCGGGTCCGCCGAAGAGTCGGTCCCTTTCACGCTCACCCTTGACGGTGTCGTCGCCGAGGCCACCCATGATCGTGTCGTCGCCAGGGCCGCCACCGAGCACGTCGTCCCCGCCTCCGCCCGACAGCCGGTCGTTCCCACTTCCTCCGCGGAGCAAGTCGCCGCCCTGATGACCCGTGATCGTGTCGTCACCCTGACCGCCTCGGAGCCGGTCGCGCTGCTGACCGCCGAAGAGGCGGTCGTTACCAGGTCCGCCGTAGATGCCGTCGCGGCCCAGATGACCTACGAGCACATCGTCACCCGCACCGCCGCAGATCAGGTCGTTACCGCCTCCGCCGAGGACCCGGTCATCACCACCCAAAGCCGCGATAACGTCGCGTCCATCCGTGCCCACGATGGTCTCGCCGTTGGCGGTGCCCACGATTGTGGCCACCCGGCCCTTGCAGGTGGGCTGCGCCTCCTGAGCGGTGCCCGCAGTCTCGGCCGTGGCGGTCGCTATGAACGTGGTCACCAGCAAGGCCGCCGAGACCGCGATGGCCGCGATCCGCGCGATGGTCTGAGCAGACATCGGGTCCCCCTCGCTTCCGAGAGCCGGGGGCAGGCTCGATGGTTGGCGTAGCTATTCTCTCGCGCCCGGCAAGGGCTGGCGGGAGCGAACGGCCTGGCGTGGCCGTCGCTTGGGCTCAGCGTCGCCATAGCCCCACGACCGCCCCGTCCTCGCGCACCCTCACGCAGTATCGCTTGCCCAGCGTCGTCTCAGCACGAGTGGGGCGCCCTATCGAATGGGCACACAGCCTAGACCGCTGCCTCCCGCGCGTGCCTTCAGATGCGACTGAGTCTCAAGGGTCGCGCAGACGCCAGGCAAAGGTAGCGGGCCGGGGGTCGATCCAAGAAACGGTTCCACCGGCCGGGACGGCAGCTGACTGTGGGCTTGTGACGCCGGCGCTAGTAGTAGAACTCCACGTCGATGAGCCGGTCGTCGCCGGTACCCGGCGCCCAGTCTTCGATCGAATCAGCCGGTCGGCTCGGGGACGCCGGGTCGACAAAGAGTTCGTCGTCCGTGGCGGCACCGGCGAAGTCGCCGATTTGGCTGAACTTCGGGCCACTGGATTCGATGTAGTAGGTCGCATCACCTGTCCCGCAGCCTGCTCCCCACTGATGCCAGCCGCCGCTGGTGTCCACCGCATGCACGTAGGTAGCGCACTCCCCGGGGGTTTCGAGGTAGCTGATCGTGCGGATTCGCACGCCCCAGTCGCCGAAGTCCGCGAGCGTTGTCGGGGTGAGGGTGGTGGGGTAGCGGCCCATGATGATGCTGTCGCTCCGGCTCACCTTGCCGTTGCCATCGTTGTCGACGACCTTGCTGATCATGACGTCGCCGGCCCCGAAGTCGTGGTCACCGTCGAGGTCTGAATAGGCGATGACGAGCGTCGGTGGCTCCGGTTCGATCATCCATGTCGGCAGCTCGCAGAACTCCTTGGGGCCCGCACCCACGTTCTGCTGGCAGCGGTCGGTGCCGGGGCCACCGTCGAACCAGTCGAAGCCGGCCCCGCCCGCGAGCACATCGTCGCCCACGCCGCCAGAGAGGTAGTCGGGGCCGACCCCGCCCACGGCGCGGTCGTTGCCACGATTGCCGAAGAGGAAGTCCCGACCCTGCTCGCCGAAGAGCCGGTCGGGACCACCATTGCCGAAGAGCCGGTCATCGCCAGCGTTGCCGGCAAGTCGGTCGACACCGGGGCCACCCTTGAGGAAGTCGTTCCCCGGACCGCCACAGATGATGTCGTTGCCTCCGCGGCCCCGGACGAAATCGTTGCCGCCACGGGCCACGATGACGTCGGGCCCGCTCGTGCCGACGATGATCTCGCTCTTGGCGGTACCGACGATCGTGGCCGCCTTGCCTTGGCACTTCGGCTTGGCGCTGGCCGGAGCCACAGTGGTGGCCCCCGCGAGCAAGGCGATGAAGGTCGCGGCGACGAAGACCTCGAAGGCGCGGGCGGAACGGCTGGTCATCAGGTACCCCCTGCAACGAGAGAGCCAGGGGGCGTGACTCGACCGTGACCCCTCGATTGTCCGCCGCGGGTCAACCAGCGTGCACGCAACCGCTGACTCCACAAGGTGGGCCTGAGTGCTCGGGGGTGCGTATCTTGTGGTCGATCCGTTGGCGCGACCGCCGAGAACAGTGCAGACATACCTGATACGGGTATCCGTATGCTCGTTGCATGGCGCCGCCAACGCTGATCGCCAAGGGCTCCTGCCGCAACGGCCATGTGATCGCCTCAGAGGACGACCTGGTCGGTTCCGGCCGCCAGCGCCAGTGCCGCGAGTGTCGCTACGAGACGAACCAGCGCTGGCGCGAGCGGGCGCGCGACGCCGCCATCGCCCGTCGCGAACTCGCGTCCCAACGCGTCCCGCGCGAGTGGCACGACTGGACCAGCGGCAAGCGTCAGACGCGGCCCGCACCCCCGCGGTGATGATGAGGTGACGCGTTGGCGCGGCAACTCGCGCTGATGGCGGCGCTGCTCGGGGACGACGAGACACAGGAAGAGGCCCGCCCCTCGCGGGACGGGCCCCATCGGTGCTCGCTGGCAGGTCTGTCAGAGGGCCGGCTCGCACGTGCTGAAGGCGAAGCTGCCGCCATAGTCTCCGCTGAAGATTCCATCGCAGGCGGACTCGAGCGCCGGGAGATAGACGTCGTTCCAGTCGCCTTCGCTGGTGGGGCCCCATCCACATTGCTCGACGGCGCCGGGGGCGGTGTCGTAGGTCCCGCCGAGGTTCTCACAAACGCTCATGTACGTCGGATCTGGCGTTGGTGTTGGCGCTGGCGTAGGTGTCGGTGCCGGTGCCAGCACGACCGGCGGCATCGGTCGCTCGCAGTTGAGCCAGGGACCGCTGCCACTGCCCTGCAGGCAGGCATCGTTGCCGCTGCCACCATCGAGGCTGTCGTTGCCGGGGCCACCGAGGAGGCGATCACGCCCGGGGCTGCCGAAGAGCTTGTCCCGGCCGACCTCCCCGAGCAGGATGTCGTTGCCGCCACCAGCGACGATGCGGTCGTTACCCGCGCCGCCACAGACGGTGTCGTTGCCGCCCCGACCGTAGACGATGTCGTTGCCACCCTTGGCCACGATGACATCGGCCCGGTTGGTGCCACGGATGACCTCGCCCTTGCCGGTGCCCACGATGGTGGCGACCTTGCCCGCGCACTTGGGCTTGGCGGCACTCGCGGGGGCGGCCACCGTGGCCACAGTCAGGCTGGCGAGGAGCACGGCGCTGGCGAGTAGTGCCACGCTACGACGGATGATGGTCGCTGCCATGGGCTGGAACCTCCCTCTCTCAGGTCCCCCATGACCCCGTCGGACCGACCGGGTGCCGGTGAGCCTAGGTCCGGGTGTATGCCAACGTCAAGCCGAACCGCCCCGTCCTCGCGCACCCTGACGCAGTACCGCTCGCCCATCGTCGTCTCGAGGACGACAGGAGAGCTGACACTCGTTCCCGCTACCCTCGCCCCATGATCGACCTCGAAGCCGCCTGGGCCGCCGTGCAACGAGCACACGCCCGATGGCTGGTACGTCGGCCAGCCGATGGAGCATCCCGAGCGGAACGAGTGGAGCATGTACGCCTTCGATCCGCGCGAGACGCCCATCGTCGGCAAGCGGTCGCGTGAGTGGACGGCCGTCGGGCCGACCGAGCTGCGCTGCGTGCAGGAGATGGCGCGCTGCCCGGGCGAGTTGCGGGAGGGCCGCTGGCCGAGGTAGCGCCGCAGGCAGCCGAGGCGGCGCGACGGGGCTACTCCGGCATCGGGTGCTGCTCGAAGAAGTCCCAGATCATGGAGGTCGCATCGATGTCGATGGTAATGACACCCGACCTGCCCGGCCATGCATGGCCTTCGTCGCTCGTGATGACAAGCTCGACTTCCGCACCCGGTGGACAGGACCAGATGAGCCGCTCGATATCGGCGGCGAGCATCTCCGACAGAGGGTCAGGCTCGCAGCCGTTGCGCGCGCCGATGTTCGCCACCCGCTCGGGGGTGCCAGCGTCCCAGCCGGGCCAGCCCACCAAAGGCATGTCCGGGGGGTCGGGGGATGGGAAGCCGCCATCGAAGGGGACCGTCGGGTCGTTCGTGCTCTGGAAGGCCAACATCGGCACGGGCCGGTCCATGACGCAGGCATCACCGAAGTCCACGGTCAGTCCCACCGGTGCGATGGCCGCAACCCGGTCTTCCAGGGCACAACTGAGGGCCGCGAGGCCGACGCCACCCCAGAGAAGCCCGTCGCATAGACCCGCGCCAGGTCGAGGCAGAGATCCTCGCCGAGGCGCTCGATGAGCGCGTCGAAGAAGGCGATGTCGGGGTTGACCATCGAGGGATCGGGTTCGACGGACTCCCAGTCGACGTCGCTCCAAATCCAGAAGCCTTCCCAGGCCTGTGGCGCGACGGCGACGAAACCATGCGCGTCGGAGAAGCCGCCCCCGGTGACGAAGGAGATCTGGTCGTTGCTGCCGCCACCGCCGTGTAGCAGGAAGACCAGGGGCAGCGGCGTCGCGCCATCGTACGCGGCAGGGACAGCGAGCCTCCAGGTCCGGGTCAGACCGTCGATGTCCATCGACCCCCGGGAGTCGCCGACGTCGACCCCGGAGACACCGCAGCCGACCGATGGGATGGGCGCACGGGCTACATCCTCGGTCTGGCCCACGACCTCGCCGCTCGGCCCTCCGAGCAGCATCAGGGTGATCACCCCCACCAGGGTCAGCCGCAACGTACGCATGACAAGCCCCCACTACCGGGCGGGCCGGGTTCGCCAGTGGCTCGGCGCGGTCCCGGCGGCCAGGGTATGGGTCGCGCGTCAGAGCCTCCCGCTACACAGATTCTCTCGCGGGCGTCCACAGCGGCGCCCCGAGCCACGACACGATTGGGCCATCGTGTCCTGCCCCTAGCGCTCGACGCGGCACGCGGCGCCAACGCGGTACACCGTCTGGCCTCGTTGCGCCCACCAACATGCCGCTCCGGATGGATCGAATCGTGCGCCCAAGACAATGTCGAACGGTGGGCCGATCTCGTCGTCCAAGACCGGTCGCGCCTCCTCGCCGAACATGCCTGCCCAGGCGATGTGAGCGCCGTCCGGCGAGACCACGAAGGGCAGGCTCGGTTCGCCGGTGAGTGGATCGACGAACATGGCCTTGGTCGATTGGCCAGGGAGAACTTCATCCGCCAGCGGACCGGGCCGCCAGCCCTCCATGATGGTCTCGCGCCCCTGAGGCATGACGATCACTGCGAAGACGAGATGGCCCGCCGCCGTGAAGATGGCTCCGCTGTTGGCGATGTGCCCACTTGGGAATGGTTCGGCGTCGACCATCATCTCGAGGAGCTCGTCATCCTCGTACCACCAGGCGACGTGCTCGCTATCGGGGCTGAAGACCGGGTCCCCGAACCATTGGTCACCGTCGACCTCGGCGATGACCCGCCCGTCCACGACACACCCGACCATCTTGTGCTTGCGGAGCATCCGTCGCTCCTCGCGAGCGTAGAGCAGGGCGGTGTGGCGCGAGTCAGGACTGAAGATGGGTGTTCCGACCAGGGCTGCCGTCCACATCGGTCCGGCCTCATCGTCGACGACGAGGCAGAGCGACTTCTCGTCCGTCTCGGCTACGTACGCGAGGTGCTGCGAGTCGGGACTGAAGACGGGCATGCCTGCGGCCTTGAACCTCGGACCGTCGGTGTGAGGTTCAAGGACCGCGACACCACCACCGTCGAGCTCGGCGGTACAGGCGAATCGCCGCCCATCGGGGCTGAAGCAAGCAGGTAGCTCCGGCTCGATGATCCCGATGCCCCTGAAACGTGCGAGGCTGAGGGGTCGGTGATCCACGGACATGCGCTGGGGTTCCCCGTCGACGACCCACCGTCCGCCGCCGTGTTCATCGGTGCGATAGAAGGCGAACCGCTTGCCGTCGGGACTGAACTGCATCGCACCGACCGCGTTGCGCATCCCGCGGAACCAGACTCCGGGCACACCATCGAGTACGACACGCAGCTCTGCCCCTCCATCGGCTGCCTTGCGCATCTCGACGTAGGCCAGACGTTCGCCTGACGGACTGAAGACCGCTCGGAACGGCGCCACTGGCATCGTGTTGATGGGCTGACCATCGAGGATGAGCTCGAACTCGGGTTCGCCGTCCGCAGAAGGCAGGAACCGGTCGGCTCCGTATGCGAGGTGGACACCACGGTGACTGAAGACCGGAGGGACCGAACGCGAAAAGGCCTCGACGGGCGGGTCCTCCTGGCCATCCCGACCGACGAAGAACATCCCGTCACGTTCACCCACGTATGCGACATGCTCCTCGTCGTCGCTCACGAAGATCGCCGCCGTCTTGTCGCGCTGCTGGGTCAGTCCCTGGAACGGCTCGCCGCCCTTCCCGTCCCAGTACACCTGTAGGAGCTCATCCTCGAGCTCCACCACGGTGAACCCGTGTCCGCTGGGCGTCATCGCGCCGGGCTCGCATCCTTCCGGCAGGTCGAAGAGTGGCTCGACCGCGAACTCGCTACCCTGCTGGCTGGTCAAGACGGATGAGCCGACCATGTGCGAGACCCCCTGAGGATCGCCGGCCCGAATCAATCGAGCGCTGACGTGACCATCGTGCCTCGGGGCCATCACACTCCCGAGGCGCGATTGCCGCAAGAGACCTAGGTCACATCATCACGATGCAGCAATGGTGTGGGGGTGGGTGCTCGCCTGCGCCACTAGGACGACTGGCGTCCCCGGGCGGCTTGAAACAGTCGGAGCCTATTTCGTCTGAGTTCCTCCAAGCGAGGGCCGGTGCTTCCCCTCCGGCCGCTGCGCCGCCGGTGTAGCGCTCGACGAGATCGGCGCCCGCCACCTCACGCTGGAGGAACGGACCGACATCTGGCACTACCGAGCGGTTGAGTACCCCGTCTCACCCATCCCCATCCTCGACTTGCACGGAGCCGTCAGGTTCCCCCGGGAGACCGATGCTCTCTCCGGGACCTTCCGGCGCACCGGCCCAACCAGCTTCGTCATCAACGGAATCTCGCGCTATGCCGAAGAGGGCGACCAGGCCGACCGGGATGACGACGAGGCGTGCACGAGGGGCTACTCGTGCGACACGTGGGAGACATACGGCGTGATCGAGTTCAAGGGACGGGGATCGATCAAGTCCCGAACGATCCGACTCACCTGGAAGGGACGTGACACGAACGGGGACACCTGCGTCTTCACCGGCAGGGGCAAGGCCAAGTACCGGTCACGTTGAGTAGGCGCCACCATCCATGACACCTGGGAGGCCGTGAGGGTCGCGTGGTCTGCGCGTTCCCTGGGGGACCACCAGCGCCATCTCGAGTGGCGGCTCTGCGCCCACACGATGGCGAGACGATGTTCGTCAACGTGCCTGTGACCTACTGTCCAACCACACGCGTAGCCGGTTGGCGGCAGTAGTAGCACACAACTGAGGGCCAAGTGGCGACCGCTAGCGTCGCTCACCAGCCCCGGCAACGCTCCCCGGCGCGGGGATCCGGCTCCGACCGGAACGCAGACCGGATGCGACCGGGCTCCTTCGATCGCGCTGGCATGGGTACAAACATGGGTACAGCCCCATGAGAAGGGCCCCTCCGGTTCGCCCGGAAGGGCCATTTCACGCTCAGTATGTGGTCGGGGCGACTGGATTCGAACCAGCGACCTCTTGACCCCCAGTCAAGTGCGCTACCATGCTGCGCCACGCCCCGACGGCCCACGAATACTAGCGCACCTCGAGCGAGCGGGCGGAGGCCGATCTATCGGCGCCAGGCAACTGTCGGCGTATGCACGTTGGCGGCGTTGACCTGGAACAGGGCGGCTTGTGTGTGCGGGTGCATCCGTGGCGCGCCCATGCGCACGACCGGCGCGGCCATCGGCCAGGCCACAGGGCGCGGAGCGTGAACCGGCGGACGCGGCATCCTGATCGCTGGGGGTGGCCCTGGCTGCGACCTTGCCGGCGCCGATGGGGCCATACCGAAGGGCGCAGGTCGAGCCACGCGAGGAGCGATGCCCGGTGCCGAAACCGGACGGGTCACCGCAGCGGGAGCTACGCGCTCGGGGGCCGGTCGCGCGATCGACTGCTGCGGCGGTGTGGAACGCGAGGCAGACGGCTGTTGGCCCGTTGCGCGGGGATCGTCCAGCTCGGCGGCCGCCGCCGCGATGGCCTTGGCCTGCAGACTCCGGGCCGAGCGCTCCTCCGCCAGCTCGCGTCGCTTGCGCCGCGCTGGGTCCGCGGGGACTGCCGCGACGACGTGCATGCCGCTCGGCGTCGGTGAGGCGGCAGGCACGGGCGCGTCCTCGAGAGCGCCGAGCCAGCCCTCTCGCCTGGCCGTGACCAGCACGTAGGCCAGCGCTCCGATGCCCAGGGTCGCGATCATGACGGCGATCCCCAATGCGAAGCCACCCACCGAAGCATCGCGAACCGCGCTCCCGACGAGCGTGCCGACGAGCAGGACCGCGGCCATCACGAGCCCCGTCGCTGTCAGGGCGAGGAGCCACAAGGCGGCCTCTGGTTTGGCGCCCGTTCGTGCGTCGTCCGCCTCGATCGAAGGGCCCGTCGGCTGAGCCCGGAGAAGGTCAGGGGTGAGACTCGCCTGGGTCACGATCATCGTCCCTCGCATGCGGAGCTCCACTCACCTTCTCAAACGCCGCTGCCGTGGCCCATAGGTGACTGGTACGGACCCGGACGGCACCACAGGTGCGTGGACCGCACCGATCGCGAAGCGTGCCGACCCGTGACTACTGGTCGTAGCGTTCGGCGCTGGCCTTTCCGGCTTTGGCGCCCACCAGCACCTTGCTCAACCCGGCGACCTCGATACCGCGTCGCTGGTAGTGTCGGACGATCTGCGGAAGGGCCCGGGCGGTGGCGTCGTGTGCGCAGTGCATGAGGATGATCGATCCCTGTGCCCTACCGGTGGCGGCCTCGACGATGCGCTTGGGCTTGGCCCCGGGTTTCCAGTCGCCGGTATCCACGTTCCAGAGCACGATCTGGTCGTAGCCCAGTCCCTTGGCGATCTGCCCCACGCGCCGGTCGTAGGCGCCGTATGGCGGCCGCAGCACCTTGAGCATCGGGCGCCCGAGCAGCGATTCGTGCAGGTACTCGTTGCTCCGGATCTGGTTGATGACGACCGAGTCCGGTGCCTCCTCGAGGTTCCGGTGTGACCTGGTGTGGTTGGCCACCTCCATGCCCTCGAGGATGCGCCGCCAGCGGTCGGGTTGCTGCTGCAGCCATTGGCCGTTGATGAAGAAGGTGCCCACGGCGCCGTGCTCCCGCAGGGTGTCGGCGATGCTGGCACAGGCCTCGACGCTGTAGCCGTCATCGAAGGTGAGCGCGATCGCACCGCTCGAGGCCGGTCCCTTGCGCACGAGCTTCGGCTTCGGCAACGTCTTCGAGAGCTGTGTCTCCGCTTCCAGGGCGAGCGCCTCGATGCCGCGTTGCCACTCCTGCAGCGGCCAACCGAAGGCCTCGTCGGACCGTCGTTGCGCAGAGACACTCGAGCCGAGGCCAGCCACCAGCGATGCGGCCAGCGCGATCGCGAGCAGCCTTGAGCGCATCAGTCCTCTCCGGTCAGCTCATCCTTGGACGACCGAGCGAGCAGGTCGACGACCGATGCCCGGACGTCCTTGCCTTGGTAGAGCACAGCGTAGACCTGCTCCGCAATAGGCATCTCCACCTGGTGCCGTCGAGCCAGCGCGACGGCGGCCTCGACAGTGTAGGCACCCTCTGCGACGCCGGGCAGCGAGCCCTCGATCTCCGCCCACCTTCGGCCCGAGGCCAGCTCGACCCCAAGTCGGTGGTTGCGCGAAAGGGCCGAGGTCGAGGTGGCGAGGATATCGCCGATGCCGGCGAGGCCCGCGAAGGTCATCGGGTTGGCGCCCATGGCCACGCCCAGCCGCATCATCTCGGCGAGCCCACGCGTGGTGATGGCGGCCTTGGCGTTGTCCCCTGCTCCGAGCTTCTCGACGGCTCCGGCCACGATGGCCACGACGTTCTTGAGCGCACCCGCCAGCTCCACACCGACGACATCCCGATTGCGGTAAAGCCGGAACGTGCGACCGCCCAGGACGTCCACCACGCGCCGGCTGACCTCGTCGCCAGCCGCGCCGACCACGGCGCCGGCCGGCAGTCCACGTGAGATCTCGAGTGCGAGGTTGGGACCCGACAGGGCGGCCACGCGGTCGACCGCCGCAGGTACCTCGGCGGCGATGACCTCGGTCATGCGTAGCAGCGAGCGGGCCTCGATGCCCTTGGCCACCGATAGCAGCACGGCCGACGCCGGGATCGAGGCTGCCACCGCCGCCGCGGTCGAGCGCATGGCGCGCGAAGGCACGGCCAGGATCACCAGGTCCGTGGCGGAGGCCAGGGCCGCGGGGTCGGCCGTCACCGAGACGCGCTCATCGAGCGGCACGCCGGGCAGGTAGTGCCTGTTCTCGCGGTCCGCCCGGAGGGTGAGGGCGTGGGCCTCATCGCGGGCCAGGAGCGTGACCGGCGCCGCCCTCGAGAGCAGCGTGGCCAGCGTGGTCCCCCAGGCACCCGCGCCGACGACCGCGCGCGCCGGTCCCCCGGCCACCATCAGGCGCCCTTGCGCTTCGACTTCCCGATGGGCCTGCCCTTCTGCGCCTTGGCTCCGGCCTTCGCCCCGGCCGTTGCCTTGGCCTTGCGTCGGCGCGGTTCGAGTTCCACCTTGGAGCGTTCCCGAAAGATGAGGCGCAGAGGCGTACCCTCGAAGTCGAAGGCCTCGCGGATGCGGTTCTCGAGGAACCGCCGGTAACTGAAATGGACGGACTTGGCGTCGGCGGCGAAGAGCACGAAGGTCGGCGGCTCGATCGTGGCCTGCGTGGCGTAGTAGAACTTGGGACGGCGACCCTTGACCGCGGGCGGCTGGTGTCGTGCGACCGCCTCGGAGAGCACCCGGTTCAGACGCGAGGTGGGGATGCGACGGCGGCGCTCCGCGGCGATGGCCAGCGCATCATCGAGCACGCGGCCCGCACGCTGGCCGGTCTTGGCGCTGATGGCCACGACCGGGGCGAAGTGCAGGAAGGGCGCCTGCTGGCGGATGCGTGCGATGTATTCCTCGAAGGTCTTGTCGTCCTTCTCCACGAGGTCCCACTTGTTGATGGCGAGGACCAGTCCCACACCCTCGTCCACGACGTAGCCCGCCACATGCGCGTCCTGTGAGGTGAGCCCGTCCTGGGCATCGAGCACGAGCACGCAGACGTCGGCGCGGCCGAGGGCCTTGAGCGCTCGCAACGCGGAGTAGCGCTCCGCGGCCGGCCCCGAGGCGACCTTGCCACGACGGCGCAGGCCGGCGGTGTCGACGAGGCGTAGTTCACGCCCCTCCCACACGAGCGTGGTGTCGATGGCATCGCGGGTGGTGCCGGCGATGTCGCTGACGATCGCGCGCTCCTCGCCCAACAGCTGGTTGAGCAGCGACGACTTGCCCACGTTGGGTCGGCCCACGATCGCGATCCGCGGCGTGGGAGCATCCTCGTCGAACCAGGCCGGTACGGTGTCCTCGCCGCCTTCGCCTTCCTCGCTGCCCTCCACTTCATCGGGGATGATGCCCGCGTCGATCGAGGCCGCCAGCTCGTCCGCCTCGGTCTCGCGGCGCTTGCGCTCGAGCTCGTCGAACGACTCCTGCGGCA
The DNA here is from genome assembly GCA_963714675.1 of uncultured Chloroflexia bacterium. Classification (GTDB taxonomy): domain Bacteria; phylum Chloroflexota; class Limnocylindria; order Limnocylindrales; family CSP1-4; genus JAFMJV01. The sequence goes on from CAVQPG010000004.1 coordinate 30,247, forward strand.
AGGCCTCGACGATGGCGTCGAGCAGATCGCCAGAACCGCGACCGTGCAGGGCCGAGACCGCATACCAGTCGTCCCAGCCGAGGTGCAGGAACTCGAGCCCCTGGAGCTCGAGCCTCTCGTTGTCGGCCTTGTTGATGGCCAGGATCACGGGCGTCTGGGCTCGACGCAACGTATCTGCGACCTCGAGGTCGCCCGGGGTCTCGCCGATGGCGGCATCGACGACGAAGACGATGACGTCCGCCTCCTCGATGGCCAGCCGGGCCTGGTCCTGGACGCGTTCCTCGATGGCGTCTCCGGGATCGATCTCCATGCCGCCGGTGTCGACGATCACGTAGCGGCGGCCATTCCATTCGGCCACGCCATAGAGGCGGTCACGGGTGGTGCGGGCGCGGTCTTCGACGATGGCCACCCGCTCCCCCACGACACGATTGAAGAGCGTGGACTTGCCGACGTTGGGGCGACCGACGACGGCGACCACGGGCAGGCCCGCGATGGGCGTGTCGCGGTCGAGACTGCGGGGGCGACGACGGGTGCGGCGGGTGGGCACGGGCTAGGCGGCGCTGAGCGAGGTCGTGCGGTATGGCGCCTCGGCCACGTCGGTGACGGCGCGGTGCGCGAGCTCCCGAGCCTCCGCCTGTGTCTGCGTATCGCCGGCCAGCTCGTAGATGCGTGCGGCCACAGCTTCGAGGTCCTCGATGGGCGTGGAGGTGCCGCCGGTGACTCCGACGAGCTGGTGGCCGTCGAACGTGGTCGCGTCGTCGAGGTCGCGGGCGTGCTCGATCTGCATGACCGGCTTGCCGACGATGCCCACGAGGCGGGTCAGCTCCTTGGTGTTGGCGCTGTTGCGGCCGCCGACCACGACCACCAGGTCGACGGCCTGCGCGAGGTCGGTGGTGTCCTGCTGGCGGCGGATGGTCACGGGGCAGACGGTGTTGACGATCTTGAGTTCGTGCGCACGGGTGGTCAGATAGCCGGCCAGCTTCTCGAACTTCCAGGGCGGCTGCGTCGACTGGGTCAGGAGCGCCATGCGCTTCTTGCGCGGGATGGTGGCCCAGTCTTCCTCCTCGTCGACGAGGATCGCATCCGGCGCGTAGCCGAGCAGGCCCACGACCTCGGGATGGTTGGGTGTACCGAGGAGCACGATGGTGTAGCCCTCATCGACGAGCGCGGCGAGCTCCTTCTGCTCCTGGGTCACCCAGCTGCAGGTGCCGTCGATGACATCGAGGCCCCGGCTCTCCGCGCGGGCCATGACCTCCGGTGTCACGCCGTGGGCGCGGATGACCACCGCTGCGCCCTCCTGCACATCGTCGAGCTCCTTGACCGGGATGATGCCCTGGTCGCGCAGCTGGGCGTTCACGCCTTCGTTGTGCACGACCTGGCCGAGCGTGTGCGTCTTCTTGCCTTCGGCCGCGCTGATGCGCGCAGCATCGATGGCTTCACGCACGCCATAGCAGAAGCCTGTGCGGCGGGCGATGCGAACTTCGGAAACGGTACCCATGGGACGACAAGTATCGCATCGGAGCTACTACTTGACCTGAGGCGACGCTGAGCGTCGTTACTCCTCGGTCCAGGGCTCCCAGGCTCCGCGGTGGCGCGGCTCCACGAGCGCTGCGATCCGACGCATCAGCTCGACGTCCGCGGCAGCGAGCGCAGCACGGCGGTCGCTGCCCTCGGGCAGGGTCAGCTGGAACGGTCGGCCGACCCGCAGGATGATGCGAGTGCCGATCTTGGGCAGCACCCGCTCGCGACCGATGAGCACGTCGGTGCCGCTGATGCCGACCGGCAGTACCGGCGTGCCGGTACGGGTGGCCAGCAGCGAGACGCCGGGTTTGGGTTCCGACAGGGCGCCGTCGAAGGAGCGCGTGCCCTCGGGCAGGATGGCCACTACACCGCCCTGGTCGAGGATGGCCTTGGCCACGCGATAGGCACCGATGTCACTGCCGCCGGCCCTGACCGGCTCAGCCCCGAGCGAGCGGATGAGGACGCCCAGTGGGCCCTTGAACAGGACGTCCTTGGCCAGGAACGTGGGTCGGCGACCGAGCGCCGGGCTCAACCAGCCGCCGATGAACGGCGGATCGGCGTTGCTCATGTGGTTGGCCGCGACGATCAGCGGGCCTTCGGCCGGCAGGTCCTCGAGCCCTTCGACGCGCACGCGTGCGATCGCGCCCAGGCCGAAGCGACACAGGCCGGCGATGAACGTTGGGTAGGCCGACATGGCCTGGAAGTCGCTCATCCGATCGCGTTCCTCGCTGCGGTCTCCCTGATGACTCTGACGACCTCCGCCACGGTCTCGGCGAACTCGCGTCCGTCCGAGGTCACGATGACAGCATCATCGGCGACCCGCAGCGGCGCCGTGGGGCGCGTGCTGTCGAGGTGGTCCCGCCGGCGCAGGTCGGCCAGGATCTGCTGGCCCTCGGCCGACTCGAGTGTGGTGCCACGCTGCGCGGCTCGACGGCGGGCGCGTTCCTCAGCCGAGACCTCCAGCCACAGCTTGAGCTCCGCATCCGGCAGCACGATCGTGCCGATGTCGCGACCCGCGAGGATGACATCCCCATCGGCGGCTGCCTCCCGCTGCCGTTCGAGCAGCGCCGCGCGCACCAGGGGCTGGGCAGAGACGGCGCTGACGTTCCGATCGACCGCTGCGACGTGGAGTCGGTCGGTCACGTCTTCACCGGCCAGCAGCACGCGACGGAAGGTGCCTGCCTCGTCGGCTACCAGCCGCAGCTCCGGCACGACCGCCACCAGCGCGGCCTCGTCCGCAGGATCGATACCGCGGAGCACCGCCGCGAGGGTGATCGCCCGATACACGATGCCGGTGTCGAGGAAGCGGAACCCGAGCTCGGCCGCGGCAGCGGCACCGACCGAGGTCTTGCCGCTGGAGCCCGGCCCGTCGAGGGCGACCCGCATCCCCCTCATCGTCCGGCTCTCGTGGTGGCCAGGCGCTCCCGCTCGGCTGCCGTCAGCGGCCGGACGGCTCCGGGAGCGAGGTCATCGAGGCGGAGGGTGCCGATGCGTACGCGTACCAGCCGTTCCACGGGCGCCTCGACCGCCGCGAACATGCGCCGCAGCTGTCGCTTCCAGCCCTGCCTGAGCACAGCGCGGTACCAGGTCAGTGGCGGTCCGGGATCGCCGGGTTCGACGAGGCGCGCGGCCTCTACGCCGGTGGACTGCCGCAGGCTCACCAGCGTCGCGAGCCCCTCATCGAGCGCGACACCCGCGAGCAGCGCCTGGCCCTGGTCCTCGGTGATGTAGCGGCGCACGCCGACCGCGTACTCACGCTCCACGCCATAGCGCGGGTGCAGCAGGTGCTGGGCCCAATCGCCGTCGTCGGTGAGCAGGATGAGCCCCTCGGAATCCTTGTCGAGGCGGCCGACCGGGTACAGCCGCGCACCCGAGCGCACCAGCTCGGCGGGCAGCAGGTCGATGACGGTGCTCTCGGCATGACGATCGCTGACGGTGCTGGTCACACCGGGCGGCTTGTGCATCACGAGATAGGTCCGCCGGCGAGCAGGCACGACCGGACGGCCATCGACTGCGAGCGCGTCCACGGCCGGGTCCACGCGCTGACCGGTCACGGCCACTACACCGTTGACGGTCACACGCCCCTCGGCCACGAGGGTGTCGGCGGCACGTCGGGACGCCACGCCGGCATCGGCCAGCGCCTTCTGGACGCGCACGGGATCAGGCATCCGCGTCGGGCGCGCGCTCGAGCTCGGTCCGCCCCGATTCGTACGTCCCTTCCTCGTCCCCTCCTCGATCCTCGCTCCCGGACGGCTCGTCGGTGCCTGCCGGCCTGCTGGCTTCACCCTCGGACCTGGCGTCTTCCTCGGCCTGGGCCAGCTGGGCGGCGATCTGCGCCTCCAGCGGCGGCAGGTCGTCGAGCGAGGTCAGCCCGAAGCGCTCCATGAAGTCCATGCTGGTGCCGTAGAGGATGGGGCGCCCCGGGGTCTCCGCTCGTCCCTGCTCGCCGATGAGGCGGCGGTGCAGCAAGCCGCGCACGACGTGGCCGGAGTCGACGCCGCGGATGCGTTCGATGACGCCGCGAGTGACGGGCTGACGGTAGGCGATGATGGCCAGCGTCTCGAGCGCGGCCGGCGAAAGGCGCACCACGTCAGCACCGAGGTAGCGCGCGATCAGGGCGCCGCTTTCGGGCGACGTTCCGAGCATCACGCGATCAGCCTGGGTCACGAGCCGGATGCCTCGTTCGCGCAGCTGGACCTCGAGATCGCCGAGCTTCTCGTCCACTTCCTCGGCCGAGAGGCGGGCCACGGTCCGCAGCTCCGAGCGCGACAGGGGACGCTCAGCCACGAACAGCAGGGCCTCGAGATCGGCGACCGAGGCGCCGCCCCTCTCCTCGGGGTCGACCTCGACCTCGACCGATCCAGGGGTGATCTCCACCTCGAGCTTCGCGACCGGCTCGCCGTCTCCCGGTCCCGGACCCACGGGCACGACCTCTGGCTCGGTCATGCCGGCGCGATGGAGCGACAGACGATCGGCCCGAAGGGCTCGTCCTGCTCCACCGCCAGCTCACGACCCTTGACCAGCTCGAGCATGGCCAGGAAGGTGATGGCGACCACGACCCGGTCGGTGAGGTCCTCGAGAAGGTCCTGGAGCACGACCACGGGAGTGTCGGTGAGAGCGGCCCGGATGATGGCCGCACGCTCATCGAGCGTGATGAGACGAGGGACGACGGCTGGCGGAGGCGCGGGTGGCGGTACCTGCTGCAGCGCGCGGACCAGGGCCTCGCTCAGCACCGCCGCATCGAGTGGCGGTCCTTCGTCTGGCCGGGAGCCGGCCTTGGCCGAGGCTACCGCCGCGATGGGCTCTCGTCGGAAGACCTCCCAGCTGCTCTCAAGGCGGCCCTTCAGATCGCGACCGGCATCACGATACATGCGGTACAGGATGAGCCGCTCGCGCAGGGCGGCCTCGGGGTCGGGTCCTTCCTCCACGGGGATGGCCACCACCGGTGGGCGCGGCAGGATGGCGCGGCTCTTGATGAGGATGAGCTGGCTGGCGACCGTGACGAACGAGCTGATATGCGACATCTGCTCCTCGTCGAGTCCGCCCAAAGCCTCGAGGTAGGCCCCCGCGAGGTCGCCGAGGGGCACCTCGAGGATGTCCAGCTCGCGCTGCTCGATGAGGCCCAGGAGCAGGCTCAGCGGTCCGTCGTAGCCCTCGACGGCGACGTGAGCAGCACGATCGGGGTGGTCGTTGGCGGTGAAGCGGACGCTGGCGTCGCCGCGGAGCGGTTGGCGCAGTGGGGGTAGCACCGCGACAGCAGCCTCGCGCGCTCCGGCCGGGGTGGTCCCGACAGGGTGCGTGAGCTGGTCGGTCATCGGTCTCTCTCCACGGTGGCCCTCAGGATGCCTCATCGGCCAGCTGCAGCGCCACTCCCGCGGTGGGATCGACGGGATCGGCCTGGTGGCGGATGAGCTCGGCCGTGCGCTCGCTGCAACCGGCCTCGAGCGCGAGGCGGGCCGAGTCGTCGGGGTGGTGGCGCAGCCGCTCGAAGGCCATGCCGAACCCGGGTATCCGGGCGAAGGCCTGAGTCACGCCCTCACCGTAGCGCTCCCCGAGGGACCACGCGACGCGGTGTGGCAGGCGCACGGCTGGACCCTTGGAGCAGTCGTGCAACAGCGCCGCGGCCAGCAGCTCCGGGTCGTGATGGTCCCCGGCGCGCAGGACGGCCACCACATCGAGCCCGTGCCGCTGGTCGGCCCGGTGCATGGTGTCGAACAGCCGCAGCTGCGACGCCGTCAGCCAACCCTCGAGCTCAACGCGCTCGTCGCTGCTCACTCGCCCGAAGAGGTGACGGTGCGCCTGGCGCACCTTGGTGGCCCACCAGCTCACGTCAGATGCCCAGCAGGAAGTCGCGGAGCCCGTAGATCAGCGGCCCCAGGAACGAACCACCGCTCACGAAGATGAGGATGATGAAGCCGAAGAAGAGCATGGGGATGACGTTGGCGTACTGGATCTCCAAGTCGTTGAGCCGGCGCGCCGTCGCCTGGGGGACGATGCCCTTGAGCACGCTCCAGCCGTCCAGCGGCGGGATGGGCACGAGGTTGAAGATGAACAGCAGCAGGTTCAGTGAGAGCAGCAGCAGGCCCGCGCTCAGGAGCATGTCCAGCAGCGGCGTGGTGCGGACCGTGACCCACCAGTCGGGGTTCGAGAGCGCCAGCCGGATTGGCAGGGCCACCAACACGGCCACCACCAGGTTGCTGGCCGGGCCCGCGAAGGCCACCAGGGCGTGGCCCTGACGGCCGTGACGCAAGTTGATGGGGTTCACCGGCGTGGGTTTGGCCCAGCCGAAGAGGATGCCGCCGCCGAACACGGACAAGCCGGCGGTGACGACGAGGATGAGGGCACCCATCTGGTCGAAGTGCGCCCGGGGGTCCAGGGTCACGCGACCCATCCAGCGAGCCGTGTTGTCCCCCAGCTTCATGGCCGTCCAGGCGTGCAGCGCCTCGTGGACCGGGAAGCCGACGAGCAGCATCGTGGCCACCACGATGAAGGCGGAGAAGAGAGCCTGAAGGGTGTCCTGGTCCATCAGGCGTCAGCTCGGTCGATCACAGGCGCGAGAGCAATTCTGACTTCTTGGCCTCGTACTCCTCGGCGGTGAGGGTGCCTGCGTCACGCAGCTTGGCCAGCTCACCGAGGACGGCGGTGACCTCGTCAGGCGTGTCGGCGCGAGTCGGATCCGCACCACCGGAGACGTCGATGCCAGCGGCCGAGGCGGTGGGCGTCGGAGCTGCCGCAGCCGGTTCCGGTGATCGCCGCGAGGAGCTGTAGTCCTCACCGTCGCCGCCGCTCTGGAGGTCATGCTTGGCGGTCATCATGGCCTTCTTGAATTCCTTGGCATGGTGCAGCCGATTGAGCATGTCGGCGCCCTGGATGGGCGCCGCGGTGAGCACCTCGAGGCGGCCATAGTCGAGGATACGTCCGAGCCAGCTGATCTCCAGCTGGGCGTCGTTGATCTTCTCCAGGGAGCTGTCCGAGGCCGACTTGTTGATGACGCCCCAGGCCAGCACGAGCCGGTAGTTGGTGACGATGAACTCCTGGGTCCGCCACCACCACCAGCGAACCGCTACGACGCCGATGCCCAGCAGTAGGGTGATGAGCGTGGCGGCCATGCCGATGGAGCCGAAGAGCGTGTCGTCACCGAAGAGGTTGCGGCCGACGACCTCGTCGGGCACCGCCACACGCGCGATGATGAGCAAGATCGTGATGCCCCACAGGATGATGGCCGGCCAGCTGTCCAGGATCGAGCGCGATCGGATGCTGGCGCTCTCGCCGGAGCACCCGTTCATCCGGCGTCAGCAGCGATTCGGCGTAGGTGCCCATCTTGCTCCGTCTCCTTCCTCGTCAGGCACGCGGGTGGGCCCGTGCGTAGACCTGGCGGATGCGTTCTCCGGTGATGTGGGTATAGAGCTGGGTCGTGGTGATGCTGGCGTGTCCCAGCAGCTCCTGCACCACGCGCAAGTCTGCCCCACCTTCGAGCAGGTGGGTAGCGAAACTATGCCGCAACGTGTGCGGCGTGACACGGCCGGACAGCCCGGCCCTCGTGGCGGCCCCCCGCAACACGCGCCAGGCGGACATGCGATCGAGGCGCCGGCCGCGTACGGAGGTGAACAGCGGCTCCCGTCCGAGCTGGGCCGGATCGACCTCCTCGCGCTCGGCGTCGCGCTCGGCGAGGTAGGCCTCGATGGCCTCGAGCGCGAGGTCGCCGACGGGCACCAGCCGCTCCTTGTCACCCTTGCCGATGACGCGCACGAAGCCGCCGGCATAGAGGTCTTCGCGATCGAGGCCGGTGGCCTCGCTGACGCGCAACCCGGCCGCGTAGAGCAGCTCGAGGAAGGCGCGGTCGCGTCGGGCCAGGAGACCCTCCCCGTCGGTGGCCTCCAGCAGCCCCGCGACCTCGCGCTGGTCGAGCGTGTCGGGCAGGCGCTGCATCTGGCGCGGCAGGTCGATGAGCGCGGCGATGTCGGCCTCGATGAGCTCCTCCGCGTAGCAGAAGCGATAGAACGCGCGGATCGAAGCGGCCTTGCGGCGCAGGCTGGTGGGCCGCAACACGCGCGGCGGCCGGGCCATCGCCCCGAGGTAGCCACGGGCCGGTTCGGGCGAGGTAGCCCAGGTCTCGATGCCCGGGGCGTCTCGGCCGAACATGCGCAGGTCGCTGTCGTAGGCGCGGATGGTGGCCGCCGCGAGTCCACGCTCGACGCGCAGGTAGTCGGCGTAGGCCTCGGTGGCGACGACGAAATCAAGCGGCGCCTCGGTCGCATGGCCCGCGCTCGTATGGGTCGACATCGTCAGTCGGGCAGGAGGGTGGCCTTCTGGCGGAGCAGGTCCCAGAACGGCAGTGCCCCTCGAGGCTGGATGAAGGTGATCGGCCGCTCGCGAGCGAGGACCTCGACCTGGTCCCCGACCTCGAGCGGTACGTCGATGCGCCCGTCGATGCTGAGCAGGCAGTCGTAGGCGGCCTGGACGGTGACCGTCACCGCGTGCTGCGGTCCGACCACGCTCGAGCGCAGCGGCGTCAGGTAGGCGGCGATGGGCGTGACCACGAGGCTGCGGCTGGTGGGCTCGATGATGGGACCGCCGGCGCTGAAGCTGTAGCCCGTCGAGCCGGTGGGCGAGGCCACGACCACGCCGTCGCAGGTGTAGGTGGCTACGCGGGAGTCGCCCACGTCGACCATCAGGCGCATGACCTGTGCACGACCGCCACGGACGACAGCGGCTTCGTTGAGCGCGAGGTGCACGGTCTCCTCGTCGTGCCCGTCAGCGCGTCGCACACGGATCTGCAGCATGAGTCGCGGCTCCAGCTCGTAGTCGCCGGCCAACAGCTGACCAAGCACGTCCTCGAGCGCATTGTTCTCGACCTTGGAGAGGAAGCCGACCTTGCCCACATTCACGCCCAGGATGGGCACGTCCACGTCGGCCACGACCTGTGCGGCTCGCAGGAAGGTACCGTCCCCGCCGAGCACGACGAGGGCGTCGGTGGCGGCCAGCAGGGCGGGGTCCTCCGGGGCTTGGTCCGAAGGCAGCGCCCAGGCCTCGAGATCGTGTTCGGCACACCAGGCCAGGCCGTGCTCGCGTAGCTGGAGCGCGTCGTCGGAGGTGGGGTTGAAGGCGAAGCCTATCCGTTTCATGCCACGGATCCGCCGGGATCGCTCGGCACACGCAGGTGCAGGAAGAACTCGTGGTTGCCGGATGGTCCGACCAGCACCGATTCGGACTCGGCCACGATCACGAGCCCCAGCTGCCGGGCCTGGTCGCGAACGCGCGCGACGGCCTCGGCGCGAGCGGCAGGGTCGCGCACGACGCCCTTGGGCACCTGCGCGGGGCTGAGCTCGAACTGTGGTTTCACCATGGGCAGGATGTCACCGCCGGGCGTGGCGTGTGCAGCCATGCCGCGCAGCAAGCGGGTGAGGGAGATGAAGGAGACGTCCGCGACGACGAGGCTCGCCCGTTCAGGCAGCTCGATGGCGTCCTCCGCGCCCGGGTCGAGCCGGGCCGCGTGGGTGCGCTCCATGCTCACCACGCGCGCATCCTGTCGCAGCGGTTCTGCCAGCTGACCTCTGCCCACGTCGAGAGCATAGACACGCGCCGCACCGCGCTGCAACAGGCAGTCGGTGAAGCCGCCGGTGGACGCACCGACGTCGAGACACACGCGTCCGGCCGGATCCAGGCCGAAGGCATCGAGCGCGCCGGCCAACTTCTCCCCTCCCCGTGAGACATAGCGCGGGGTGGCGTCCAGCTCGATCTCGATGTCGGCCGCGACCTGCTCTCCCGGACGGCGGTCGCGGCGGGCGGCATCGCCAGGGCCGACGCGGACCTGGCCCGCGAGCAGCAGCGCCTGTGCCCGGCTGCGCGAACCGACGAGGCCGCGCTCGACAAGCAGCTGGTCCAAACGAGCCTTGCGAGGTTTGGTCGTGCTCAGGCGCTCAGGCCTCGACAGCGACGCCGGCGGGGATCAGGCTGTGGGCTGCGATGGCCTCCTCGATCTGCTCTTTCACACCGGGAGTGTCGATGCGCACCTGGCGGCGAAGGTCGGTCACGGAGCCGTGGTCCACGAACTTGCCGTCAGGCAGGCCGATGCGCTTGACCGGTGCACGTGCCCCGGCGTCATCGGCGTCGGCGAGGACTTCGAGCACCGCGGCACCGAAGCCGCCGGGCAACACGCTCTCCTCGAGGGTCACGATGAGCTGGGCTGCCCGCGCCTGCTCCAGGATGAGCTCGCGGTCGATGGGGCGCGCGAAGCGGGCATCGACGACGCCCACCGACCAGCCGGCCGCCTCGAGCTCGTCAGCCGCGGCAAGTCCGCGCTCGATGATGGGTCCGAGGCCGATGATCACGATGTCCCGGCCTTCCCGCAGGACCTCGCCGCGACCGACCTCGATGAGCTGCGGCTCGACCGGCTCGAGGTCGAAGCCCGCATCGCGCGGGTACTGCAGAGCGAAGGGGTGCTCCTGGGCGAAGGCCGTGCGCAGCAGGCTGCGCAGCTGCTGCTCGTCGCGTGGTGCGGCCAGGACCAGGTTAGGCAGCTGACGCAGCGCAGAGAGCATGAACATGCCCTGGTGGCTGGTGCCGTCCTCGCCCACCAGCCCGGCCCGGTCGATCCCGATGACCACGGCCGCGTCGTTCTGGCAGACGTCGTGCACGACCTGGTCGAAGGCACGTTGCAGGAATGTCGAGTAGAGCGCCACGAACGGTCGCTGGCCGGCGAGGGCCAGGCCGGCCGCCATGGTCATGGCGTGCTGCTCGGCGATGCCGACATCGAAGGTGCGGGCGGGGAAGCGCTGGCCGAACGCGGCCACGCCGGTGCCGGTCGGCATGCCCGCGGTGATGGCCACCACGCGCTCATCCTCCTCGGCGATGCGGACGAGCTCATCGGACATGACCGCGGTGTAGTTGGGCACCTTGTGCTGCGTCCGCTCGTCGGCCGGTGGCGCCGCGTCGCCGTCGGGCGGCGTGGCGCCGTTGGTGGCCACGGCCGCGTGCGACTGATCGGGCATGGGCGGCAGCGCCGCACCGTGGAAACCGACCTTGTCTGCCTCTGCGGGCCGGTAGCCGTAGCCCTTGCGCGTGCGCACGTGGACGATGATCGGGGCGTCCTCCTCGAGGAGCGCCTTGCGGATGACGCGGTCGAGCGCTACCAGGTCGTGACCTGGCACGGGACCCACGTAGGTCACGCCGAGGTCCTCGAAGAGCCGTCCCGGCTGGCTCAGGTCGACGACCGCATGGCGCAGGCGGCGGGACCACTCCAGCAGGAAGGGACCGATGCGCGGGATCCGCGCGATGTCGCTGTCGAACCGTCGCCGCGAGCGCTGCCACTTGCGGGAGAGCTTGATGCGCGAGAGGTACTGGCTGACCGCGCCCACGGACGGGCTGATGCTCATCTCGTTGTCGTTGAGCAGGATGAGCATGCGCGTCTTGCGATGGCCGATGTCGTTGAGCGCCTCGAGCGAGAGGCCGCTCATGAGCGCGGCGTCGCCCACGACCACCGCGATGTGCTCATCGCTGCCGCGGACGTCGCGAGCCAGCGCGAGGCCCTCCCCGATGGAGATGCCGGTGCCGGCGTGCCCGCCGTCCATGACGTCGTGCTCGCTCTCCGCGCGACGCGGGAAGCCGCCGATGCCGCCGAGCTGGCGGAGCGTGTCGAAGCGGTCCAGCCGGCCCGTGAGCAGCTTGTGGGCGTAGGCCTGGTGGCCGGTATCCCAGACGATGCGGTCGGTGGGGCTCGAGAGGACACGGTGGAGCGCGACCGTCAGCTCGACGACGCCGAGCGAGCTACCCAGATGACCACCGGTGGTGGCCACGGTGTCGATGATCTCGCGGCGGATCTCGGAGCAGAGTGCGCGCGCCTCGGCATGGCTGATGTCCTTGAGGTCCTCTGGCCCGCGGATGTCGTGGAGTGCGACCACGGCTACAGCTCCTCGCCGTCTTCGGGCCGCAGGTCCATGACCCGGGGAGCGCCGCCACCGGCCCCATCAACGAGGCGCTGGACGCGCAGCTCGGCCGAGTCGAGGAGGGTGCCGCAGTGCTCATGAAGCGCCGCGCCGCGCTCGTACAGCGCGATCGACTCCTCCAGTGGCAGGCCACCCTGCTCGAGACGGGCGACGACGGCACGCAACTCGTCGAGGGCCTTGTCGAAGGTCAACGAGGCGATATCGGCAGCGCCGTCCTCGTCTCACGGCCTTCGGCGTCGGCATGGATGTCTCCGTCACGCCTGCGAGTCTCGCACGGCATCGACCGAAACGTCCAACGCGCCCGCAGCGAGGCGGACCTCGAGCGCGTCGCCGGGGGCGGCCTGATTGCTGTCGACGACGACGCGACCCTCCGGGGTGCGTACGATGGCGTAGCCGCGCTCGAGCGTGGCGAACGGACTGAGGGCGTCGAGGCCGGCTGCGTTGCGCGTCAGCTCGGCGCGGGCCGCGACGGTGCGAGCGCGCAGCAGCCCGGGCAAGCGATCGCCGCTGCGGTCGACGGTCGCGCGACCGGCCGCCAGACGGCCCCCGAGCGCCCGCGTGGCGCGGTCGAACAAGAGGCCCAGCGTCTCGCGCTGGGCCACGAGATAGGCGCCTGGCCGGAAGGTCTCGAGCGCCCGGCGCTCGGCCTCGAGACTGGCGCGCGTGGTGCCCACCCGTCGGCGGGCACTGGTGGCCAGCGCGGCCTCGAGGGCACGCAGCGCCTGGCGCTGGGCGGCACGGTCAGGCACGGCCAGCTCGGCGGCCACCGAGGGCGTCGCGGCGCGGCGGTCGGCGGCGAATTCGGCGAGGGTCACGTCCGTCTCGTGGCCGACGCCCACGATGACCGGACGGGGGTGGCTGGCGATAGCGCGCACGACCGTCTCGTCGTTGAAGGCCCAGAGGTCTTCCAGTGAGCCGCCGCCGCGGGCGACGATGACGACATCGACCGCGCGTCCGGTAGCGGGATCGGTCCAGCGGCCGACGCGGTGCAGGGCTCGCACGATCGAGCGCTCTGCGCCCTGGCCCTGCACCTTGCAGGCGCTCACGACGATGCGAGTCAGGGGCCAGCGCCGGTCGATGACCCGTCGGATGTCGTGGAGCACGGCGCCGCCGGGCGAGGTCACCACGCCGACCGTGCGCGGCCACTCGGGCAGGGCTCGCTTGCGCGAGCTGTCGAAGAGGCCCTCGGCCTGCAGCTGGGCCTTGAGCGCTTCGTAGCGCTGGGCCAGGTCACCCACGCCCGCCGGCTGCAGGGACTCGACGTAGAGCTGGTAGGCACCCTGCTGCTCGAAGACGTCGATCCGACCCTGGGCCACGACCCGCAGACCGGTCCTGGGCTCGAGGGGCAGACCTAGGCGATCGTCGCGGAAGACGACGCAGCGCAGCTGGGCGCGTTCGTCCTTGAGCGTGAAATAGGCGTGACCGGCGGCACTGACCGAGACGTTGCCGATCTCGCCCTCGACCCACAGCGGGTTCAGGCGCGGCTGTCGACGAAGGCTGTCGCGAACGATGCGGTTGACGGCCCCGACCGACAGTACGGTCGGCCCCGCGGGTGCCTCCGGCTCAGGTCTCGATCCGGGCTCGGGCGCGTCGGGCGAAGGCGGCGAATCATCCCACAGGCCGGGCGGCTCCATGATGGCCGCTAGACGCGGGTCTGGTACTCCCCGTTGCGGGTATCGACCTTGATGGTGTCGCCCTCCTCCACGAAGATCGGCACTTGTACCACCAGGCCGGACTCGAGGGTGGCCGGCTTCTTCGCTCCGGACTGCGTGTCGCCCGCGAAACCAGGCTCCGTCTCGATGACCTTCAGCTCGACCGAGATGGGCAGCTCCACGCCGATGGTCTCACCCTCAAAGGTGGTGCGATCGAGCGTCATGCCCTCGATGAGGTACTTGGTGACCTCACCCAGCTCCTCGGCGGTGAGGTGGAACTGGTCGTAGGTCTCGTTGTCCATGAAGTGGTAGTCGCTGCCGTCCTGGTAGAGGAACTGGACGGGGCGCGTGTCGAGGATGGCGCGCGGCCACTTGGCCGTGGCCTGGAACGTCTTCTCCACGGTCTGGCCGCGCTTGACGTTCTTGAGCTTGATGCGGATCTGCGCGGAGCCACGGGCCATCTTGATGTGGTGGTACTCGAGGATCTGCCAGAGCTCGTTGTCGAGCTCGATGACGATGCCGCGGCGCAGGTCTCCGACTGAGATCATGTTGGCGTTGCTCTCCCTTGGGCGGCGGTAGCGTCGTTGGGCCCGACGCTAGTTGCAGCTCTGGATGTTCTTGTTGTGCTTGGCCGCGGTCTTCGCGAACTTGTGGGTGTCCGAGCCCGGACAGGCATAGAAGAAGAGGTTCCCGCTCCCGGTGGCGGGGTTGAGGGCCGCCGTCATGGACGCGGCCGCCGGGGTCACGATGGGCCAATCGGGGAGCCCCTTGTTCTGGTACGTCTGGAAGGAGGCGTACTTGGGATCGACCTCGACGGCGGCGTAGTCGCTGATGCCCAGCAGGTCCCAGAAGAGGTAGTCGTCCCAGTCCTTGACTGGGGTCTCCTCGAGCTTCATGGAGTCGGTGGCGTAGACGACCGTGGGATCGGCCTGCATCAGGCCGTTGGTCTGGCCCTTGTAGACCTTGGGGTCCAGGCGGTTCCAGTAGACGCCCGCGATCTTGGCCCGGTCGCTGTCGGCCTTGGCCTCGCGCTCGACGAGGCTGGCGACGATGAGCGCGTCGTAGAAGTCGTAGCCCTTGTTCTTGGCTTGCCGCACGAAGGGGCTCATGCGCTCGTCCCACTTCTGGAGCATCTGGTGCAACAGCTCTTCGGCAGTGATGTCCACTGGCACCTCGTAGGTGCCCGGGTAGAGGAAGCCTTCGAGGCTGCGGCCCTCCGGCGCTTCCTGCAGGAAGGCGTACTGCTCGCGCAACCGCTTGCTGGGGTTTCGGGCGAGCCGCTTGAACTCGTTGGCGTCGATCTCGAGCGCGGTTTCCTCGCTCTCCTGCTGGAGGTAGGCCACCACCTGCTCGAGGCGCCGGGCCACGCGCATGTCGAGGCTGACCATGGGCGTGGGTGGATCGGGCTGGCCCTCGAGGCGAGCGGCGATGCCGGCCGGGGTGATCTGCGGGGTCATGGTGTAGGTTCCCGGCTTGATCAGCTGGTCCACGCGGTCTCGCACGACGGCGTAGCGGAAGGCCATCGCGTCGGTGAGCAGGCCCGCGTCGAGGAGGTTGTCCTGGATGTCGTCGACGGTCTGGCCGGGCTCGATGACGAACTCGATCTCCCGGTCGCTGGCGCTCGCAGGTGCATCGATGCGATCGGCGAACTCGGCCGCGAGCAGGTCGGAGACGAGCGGCACGTTGACGATCCCGGGGTTGTCGCCGAAGACGCCCTCGACGGCAGGCCCGATCATGGGACGTGCGGCATACCAGCCGCCGATGACGATGAGCAGCAGCGCCACGGCCACGAAGGCGAGACCCTTGAAGGCGCCTGAGTTGGCGTCCTGCTGCTTGTTCTCGCGCAGCTCCCAGTTCTCGACGATGCCGACGCGGCTGCTGCCGCCCTGCGGTGCAGGTCCGCTCACCTGGTGACCTCCGAAGTACTCCGTGCGTCGATCTCGCGCTGGAGGATGCCAGCCGCCGCTTCCCGATCGATCCGCGCTCGCCAGGCATTGCGGGTCGCCGCCGATGGCGCACCGCCCGAACGACCCCGCGGGGGCCGGCCCATGCGTGCCTCTGCCGCCAGGCTGGTCTGGCGTTCGTCACGAAGCGTCACCGGCCGGCCGACCAGCGGAGAGATCTCGTGGACCCACGCGCGCGTGCGCCGTGACTGCTCACTCTCGGTGCCGTCACTGTGGAGCGGCAGGCCCACCACCAGGGAGTCTGCTCGCCGTTCGTCGCAGAGGCGGCCGATGGCGGCAGCGTCCTGCGCCGGCGTGCCGCGGCGCAGGGTCAGCAACGGCTTGACGGTTCCGGTGATGGTGTCACCGGCGGCGACGCCGATCCGGCGGTCACCGAGATCGATGCCCAGGAGCACGGTCACTGGGACCTCGGCGCGCGGGGGTGCGTGTCGATCATCATCGGGATAGCTTGCTCACTCCGTGGCGGATGCCTCATCGACATCCAGCGTGATGCGTTGGCGATCGTTCGGCAGATCGCTCACGAAGCCGGGCCAGACGCTCACGGTCGCTGTCCCAAGCCCCTCCAGTATGGCCTGAGCATCAGAAACCGGCAGGCCAGCGAGCCGATCGAGCAGCGCCCCGGTGTCGACGACGGTCACCGCTTGCCCCGAGGCGGTGCCGACGAACGCCACGGTGGATCCATCCGCTTGGCCATCCCCGTGGCCGACCTCGACCGTCTCCGCGATGATCTCGAGTCCCTCCGGGACGGCCGCCAGCAGCCGTGCTCGCATCAGCCTGTCGACGGCTGATCCGTCTACGGCCAGGACGCGCGCCTGTGCCGAACCCGCCAGCGTGAACTCGGCGAGAGGACGAGCTACCACCTCCTCGGCGCTGGGCTCAAGCGTCACCGGGCCGAGGATCGCGGTGCCGGGATAGACGGTGTAGCCAGCGGGCGCATCTTCGGGGGCGCGCAGGTATGAGGCCAGCTCGCCGGTCAGCCGGTTGCGCAGGTCCACGGCGGCAGCGTCGTAGTCAGCGGCGGTGACGCGTGGGGTCTCCTCGAAGCGACCGCCGCTGGTGGCTTCGGGATTGGTGACGGAGATGCCCTGGCTCTCGAGCGAGGGCACCACGCTGATGGTCTCGGCGGGGACGTTGCCCTCCTCTCCTGTGACGAGCGCCTCCACGGTGGCCGCCACGGTCGCGTCCGAGCCGTCCGAACGCCGCAGCGTGACGTCCTCGGTCGTCTGGAAGGCGATACCGGCCGGCGTCAGCACACGCGTGCCGGCGGCGATCTCCTGGTCGAACTCCTGGTCGACCGCGGAGAAGGAGACCGCGCCGGTCGCCCGGGTCTCGATGGTTTCGGAGCCGCTCGCGGGATAGCTGTCATCAGCCTGAAGCGGGACCTCAACGATGGTGGCCGGGATGGTGCCACGTTCGACGTCCACGTCGGCCGACTCGGCGGAGGCGACCACCGCGACCTCCAGCGGACCGACCGTGGCCTTGTGGGGAATGAGCGTGATCTCGGCGGTGGGAAGCGCCTGGGTCACGACGAAGCCCGCCACGATCATGACCACGAGGGTGGCCACGGTCACGAAGCGGAGCCGTTGGCTGCGCCAGGTAAGGCTGGTGCGCTCGGGCGCCGACGGCACGGCCGCGATCGCGGAACGAGGTTCGTCTTCGACAGGTGCTGGTAGTGGAGGCTCATCTCCCCGCTCGAGCGCGGCTTCCGCCTCGTCAGGCGTCGTGCCGGTGATGACGCCTGCGGAGGTCGCGAGGGCTCGTACCTGCTCGTCAGGGCTGGCCACCGCCAGGGCCAGGTCGCGGGCGGCGGCTTCTCGGGCGAGCAGCTTGAAGTTGATGCGGCCGGTCGCGATGCGTGACCCGGGCGGCACCACCAACACGACAGGGCCGGCGTCCGTGCCACGCAGGCGGGCGACGGCGTCGGTGATCTCGTCGTCGTTGTCGAGGTACCAGATGGTCATCGACCCGAAGTCTGCCCTACGGACGCACTCCGCGTCAGCGCCCGTCGGTCGAGGTGGTCCCTAGACCCGCATCCCCTTGAGCACCCGGGCCAGGGCCTCGTCGAGCGGTTCCTGCGGCTGTGCCGCCTCGACGGCCTGGAAGGCGAGGGCCATGGGGGTCACATCCTGCTGGTCCACCAGAAGCCCGGTGGCATCCCGAACCTCGCTGACCGCGTCGGGCTCCATCATCGAGACCTGCGGCCGACGTGCCAGGGGCAACCCTGACGCGAATCCTTCGGCTTCGAGCGCCGCCCGGATCTGCGGCAAGGCGGCGCCGCCACCACACAGCTCGATGCGTCCCGGCAGCAATCCCTCCTGGCCGAACTCCTCGAGCACCAACTCCACGCCAGCGGCCCAGACGGCGATGTCCTCGCCGATGATCTCCTCGACCTCGTCAGCGTCAGCGACGTCCTCGCCCAGCGCATAGGCGATCTTGACCCGCTCCGCGTCCTCGAAGCCGAGATCGAGCCGATCCGCGAGCGACTTGGTGAAGGCACGGCCGCCGAGCGCGAACATGCGCGTGCCTTCGACCGAGCCGGAGCGCACCAAGGCGACGTCGGTGGTGCCGCCGCCGACGTCGATGAAGAGCGCGCCCGACTGACCGACCTGCTCGCCGGCGATGGAACGGGCCACCGCATAGGGCTCGGCGACGACCTTGATGAGATCGAGCCCCAGCTGTTCCACGACCGACTCCAGGGCGCCCAGGTGCACCAGCGGGGCGTAGGCGTTGAAGACCGAGATGCGGAGGTGCCGTCCACGAAAGCCCACGGGATTGGAGACGGCGTAGCCGTCGATGCCCGCGGCGGTGACGCCCGCATGCACGAGCCGGACGTCCACGTTGGACAGGCCCGTCTCCCAGGTGATGGTCCGCTGAGCCTCCGCGGCAGCGTCGGCCTCGATGCCCTCCAGCAGGCGCTCCAGCTCCGAGTGGGTGACCGAGCTGCTGGGGCGCCGGCGCTCCACCGTCCGCGTGGTCGTGAAGCCCTTGACCAGCTCCCCGGCGATGCCGATGACGACCTTCTCGGCGGAACGTCCGGACATGGCCTCGGCCTCGTCAAGCGCGGCGCGGCAGTTGCGCACGACCGCCGGGATGTCTGCGACCGTGCCCGATTGCATATGGGCCAGCCCCTGGCGCTGACGACCGACACCGGTGACCACAGCGCCGCCACCCTCGTACTCGAAGACGAGCGCCTTGGCGTACTCGGTGCCGATGTCGAGCGCGACGTGCGCCGCGGTCGGGACCGAACCGTTCGAGCGGCGGAACAGGCGTTGGACGATGGACACGGCCCGGACCTGCCCTATCCCTCGAGTCGTTCTCGCAGCCTCTCGAGCGCCGTCTGCAGGCCGCTGGGCTCGGGGACCTTGCCCTGGGCCATGCTGGCCTTGCCCCCGCCCTTGCCTCCAGCCTCGGAGACCGCATCCCGGACCAGCTCACCGGCATCGAGGCCCTGCTCGATGAGGTCATCGCTGACCGTCACGAAGAGTTGTGGCTTCTCGGGGTCGTCGAGACCGGCAGCGATGACGCCGCTCTTGAGTGAACCGCGGACGTCCTTGGCCCAGGCACGCAGCTCGTCCATGGAGCTGAAGCCGCCCATCATCGAAACGAGGGCGCCCTTCTGCAGCAGTTCCGCCGTCTTGACCGCAGCCTTGGCGGTGGGCACGATGCCGGTGGCGGGCCTGCTCTTCTTCTCCTGCTTCAGTGACTCGATGCGCGAGACCAGCTGCTCGGACGTCTGCGCCCCGGCCGCGGCCACGGCTGCCTCCAGCAGGGCAAAGCGTTCCTCGGTCAGCGCCTCCGCAGCCTCGCCGGTCACAGCCTCGATGCGGCGCATGCCCGAGCCGATCGAGCGCTCGCCGGTGATGATGAAGCCGCCGATCTGACCGGTGGCCCGGCAATGCGTGCCGCCACACAGCTCGTGGCTGTAGTCCTCCACGCGCACGGTGCGCACGGTCTCGCCGTACTTCTCGTCGAAGAAAGCGTCCGCGCCCGCAGCCTGGGCCTCGCTCATGGACATGAACTCGGGCCTGACGGTGCGGTCCTCGCGGATGACGCGCCGGACCTCCCGCTCGATGGCCGCCTGCTCCTCACCCGTGAGGCCGCGATCGGACGGATAGTCGAACCGCAGGTAGTCGGGCGTGACCAGCGAGCCCGCCTGGCGCGCCCCATCACCGAGCGTGTTGCGCAGGGCGCGATGGAGCAGGTGCGTGCCGGTGTGATTGCGCATCGTGCGTGCACGGCGATCCACGTCGACTTCCGCTTGGAGCGCCTGGCGGCGACTCACCTTCCCGTGCAACGTGCCCTGGTGGACGATCAGGCCGGAGACCGGGCGCTGGGTGTCGGTGACGGTGAAGACGATCTCGCCCCGCTCATCTCGGAGCACGCCGCGATCGCCGATCTGTCCGCCACCTTCGGCGTAGAAGGGCGTCTCATCGAGCACGATCTGCGCCGCTGCCGCAGCCTCGACGAAGCCCTCGGCGTCACTCCGGGCCTCGAGCTCGTCGAACTCGGTGGCATCGCGCACGATGGCCGTGATGCGACCGGGCGCCGCAGTCGTCTCGTAGCCCACGAACCTCGTGTCGCCGACGCGGCGCTTGATACCGTCGAAGAGGGCGGTCTGCTCCGCCTGTCGCGCGAGGTCGAGCTTCTTGCCCGAGCGGCTGCGCTCCCGCTGCTCCTGGAGCGCAGCCTCGAAGCCCGCCCGATCGACGCGCACCCCGTATTCGGCGGTGAGCTCCACGGTGAGATCGATCGGGAAGCCATAGGTATCGTGCAGGCGGAAGGCGGTCTCGCCGTCCAGCACCGGTGCCTCGGCCGGTACATCCTCGGGGCGCCGACCGATGACCCGATCGGCATCGGTCAGCGGGATGAGCGCTTCCTCGAGCTGCACGGTGCCCGCGTCAAGGGTGCGTGCGAACGCGTTCTCCTCCCGGATGATGGTGCCCAGGATGGCGTCGCGACGTTCGCGCAGCAGCGGATAGGCTTCGTCCATGAGGTCGATGACGACCTTGGCCGTCTCCTCCAGGAATGGCTCCTGCCGGCCCAGCAATCGACCATGCCGGACGGCTCGACGCACGATGCGTCGAAGCACGTAGCCACGGCCGTCGTTCGACGGCATCACGCCATCGGCGATGAGGAAGGCGATGGCTCGAGAGTGGTCGGCGATGACCTGGTAGCTGAAGCGCTCGTTCTCGAAGTCGGCGGGATCGTGCTTGAGCAGCTCGCGCATGCGCTCGTGGATGGGCACGAAGAGGTCAGTGTCGTAGTTCGTGGCCACGCCTTGCAGCACCGAAGCCAGGCGCTCGAGACCCATGCCGGTATCGACGGACTTGAAGGGCAGTTCTGTGCGCGGCCCCTCGATCGGCTGGTCGAACTCCATGAACACGAGGTTCCAGATCTCCAGCCAGCGCGGACAGGTCTCGGTGTGGTCCGGCACGCAGCCGGGGCCCTCCGAGTACTCGATGCCGCGGTCGAAGTGGATCTCGCTGTTGGGTCCGCACGGTCCGGTGTCAGCCATGCGCCAGAAGTTGTGGTCGTCGCCGTTGTCGACGTCACCCCAGCGCGCCATCCGTTCAGGCGGCAGACCGATCTCGTCGCGCCAGATGGCCCACGACTCCTCATCGTCGGTGTAGGTGGTGGCTGCGAGACGCTCGCCGGGGATGCCCAGGTCCTCGGTCAGGAACTCCCAGGCCCAACGGATGGCCTCACGTTTGAAGTAGTCGCCGAAGGACCAGCTGCCGAGCATCTCGAACAGGGTGTGGTGACGCGGCGTGCGCCCGACCTCTTCGAAGTCGTTGTGCTTGCCGGCCACGCGCAGGCATCGCTGTGAGTCCACGGCCCTCGAGTAGGAACGCGTCTCGAGGCCACGGAAGACGTCCTTGAACTGGACCATCCCGCTGTTGGTGAAGAGGAGGGTCTGGTCGCCGGCTGGTACGAGGCTGGCGCTGGGCACGACCTCGTGGTCGCGCTCCTCGAAGAAGCGCAGGAAGCGTGCGCGGATCTCGTCCGCCGACAGGGGTCGCATCGGCGCATCGGAACGGCTCTGAACCTCGTGATCTGGCATCTAGCCGAGTGTAGCGAACAAACGACACCGGACACAGAGAGGCCCGCGAGAGCCGCAGCTCCCGCGGGCAAGTGGACGCCGGCTACTCCGCGGCGTCCACCATTACCAGGTCGCTCCCGCGGAAGGTCGAGACCATCGCATCCATGTACTGGCCTGCGCTGACGTAGGCATCGGAGCCGCGATACGGCTCAGCCAGGAAGTCCGCCTCAGCCACCCACTGGACGTTCTGGGCACCGGCCACCTCGAGCCGGGATTCCTCGGTGAAGGTGATGCCGCACAGACCACCATCCGCGACCGGGAGCACGAAGCCGGCGAACAGCTCGCCGATGGCCTCCCGCCCGCGAACGACGTTGCCGTGGTCGAGGTGAACCTCTGCCTCATCGGGATACTGCGCCATCAGGCCCAGCCAGTCACAGGCATTGAGTGCGCGGATGTGCTCGACGTACGCATCGTACGAGCTCGCCTGTGGGATGAGCATGTCGGAGACCTCGCCCGTATTGGGGTTGGTGACCGCGGTGGTCGGCTCTCCGTCCTGGGCCAGCGCCATGGTGCTGGCTGTGAGGGCCAGCGCGAAGGCGATCGCCCCTGCGATCCGAACGGAACGGGACATGTGGTTCCTCCTCCGTCAGCAATCGATGTAAACCATCGATTATCGATGACCGATGGTACATCGACTGTCAACGCGAGCCAAGACCTCGGTGAAGATTCCTGCAGGAACCGACACGGAGGCCGGGGTCACCGGTACGGTTCGTACTCGTGCACGTCGTCCCCACCAGAGCCATCGGCCGCAACCTCATGCTCGCAGTCGCCGGGCTGTTCACGGCGAGCGCCTGTTCGGCGTTTTCGGCGGACCTCATGGTCGTGCCCGGCACACCTCGATCCCAGGCTCCGACGGCTCGTCCGCTCGCGGCCAGCCCCGCCCCGCGCACGAGCGCGAAGCCCGCCAGACAGGCCGCGCCCGGTGACGTCGACAAGCCGGCTCCCAAGCGCAAGGCGGCCACGAAGCAGGCGCAGAAGGTCCGCAAGCTGCAGCCGCGACCCAAGGCCGGTCCCTTCGAGATGGACCTCTACGACCAGGGCGACTTCATGCACCAGGCCACCAAGGACATGTGCGTGGCCGGTTCCACGCAGACGATGATGAACATCATCGACGACGGGCGGCCCGATCGCTCCATCGCCTTCCAGGAGCGGCTCTACGAGCGCGGACGGGAGCTATCGCCCAACAAGATCAAGCTGGGCCCCATCGGGGTGGACCTGACGGGCTGGGCGGAGCTGCTCAACACGGCCGGCTACGGACCCTACGTCGTCGAAGCCTCGGAAACGCGCCGTGGGGCCATCCGCAAGGCCGCCAAGGCCATCCGTGAGACCCGCCGCCCGGTCGGGCTCGTGACCTGGCGCGGCGCACATTCGTGGGTGATGTCCGGCTTCACCGCCACCGCGGACCCAGCCTTCAGCAACGACTTCATGGTCAAGGCCGTCTACATCCAGGACACCTGGTATCCATCGGTCAGCACCATCTGGGGCGCTTCGGACCCTCCGGACACGCTCGTGCCCATGGGCAGACTCAAGGAGGACTACCTCCCCTACCAGCGGCCCCGGGCCAGGTACCCCAAACGGGACGGCAAGTTCATGCTCATCCTGCCCGTGCTGCCGGACGGCAGCGTCGCGCGCTAGCGACCGCTACGCGGCATCCGTCTCCCTGCGCAGGACGCTGGGCAGCTCCTGTCCCTCCTGCACTGGCACCGCTTCGGGCGTCTCGCCGGACTCGTACATCTCCTTGGCCCGGGCCACCCACTCGCGGATCTTGCGGTTGACCTCGGGCGCTCCGACCAGGTCGACGGTCTTGTCTTCGGTGGCGAAGGCCGCCGGATACATCACGAAAGCCTTGGTCTGGAGGCCGCCGAGACCGCCGTGGCTGCCGACCTGGTGCTCGAACGGCGCCACCTCCTCGGTGGAGGGGTCGTACATGCTGATGATGAAGAGGTCACCGATGTGGGTGTAGGAGTCGAGCTCCTTGAGGTTCGCTGCGGTGTGCTCGCTGTACCAGCGGAGTGGATCTTCGCCTTCGACCTCGCCGGTCTCGAGGTTGCGCACCCCATCGCGGCTGATGACCAGCGGGCCGTGCTCCTCCGAACGGACCATGATGAAGCCGATGCCCTCGTGGCGGACCAGCCCGGGCATGAGCTCGGGGTGCATCCTGGCGATGCCTTCGAGGCTGACGCGCTCACGGACCTCCGTGAAGTAGATGTTGGCCAGGTTGCCCGAGGCGGCGACCACGAGGTCCGGGATCTCTGCCGCTTCATCCCCGGCACCGCTCGCACCCCCATGGGCGGTCGGCGCATCGTTGAGATGGACGACGCCATCGGTGGTGTCGGACTTGAGCGCACGACTGACGATCCTGCCGGTCGTTCCGGGCGTGCGACTGGCCTCGGTCAGGAAGGTGTTGACCGGACCCCAGCCCTCGACATCGTTGGAGGCGTCGAGCGAGGACACGTCACCTTCCATCAGGCTGCGCGTGAGCGCTTCGAGGCTGATGCCGTAGCGATCCTCGAAGGGCGCGCCCTGGGTCTGCCCGTGGTCGGAGACGAGGATGAAATGGTACCGGCGCGGAGCGTCCTCGGCGGCGCGCGCGAGGCTGCGCATCATGCGATCGACGCGGTCGAGCTGGTCCATCGACTCGGGACGCTCGGGACCGGCATGGTGGGCGACCTCGTCATAGCCGAGGTAGTCGGCGTAGATGATGGGGGTGCCGCGGCCCATCTCGCCGATGATGAGGTCCACCGTCATGTCCCGCATGATGGTGGTGGTGCTGGCCTTGAGGAAGGGGAAGGGCATGCCCCGGCCGATGCGCGGCTTGACGTCACGAACCCGCTGGCGCCGCGCCTGGAAGTACTCGGTGATGACGGCCGTGATGAACTGAGCGATCCCGCGCGTGAGGTTGTAGGGGTTGTAGAGGAACATCGAGAACGACTTCATCTGCAGCCCCTGGCCCTCCTTGGCCAGCTGTGAGTTGGTGGCGATCGCCCGCGCAGCGCCGCCCGACACGAGGTTGCTGATGCTGGTCCCGCCATCGCGCAGCAGGTCACGCTCGTTGCTGGCCCGGCGCTCGATCTCGAAGGCATCCTCGGGATGGTTCGAGACCATGAGGTAGTTGCGTTCCTTCTCCCACCAGCGGAAGGCCGGGATCCCCGGCTGGACCCCATGAAGGATGCCGACCTGGCCGGCGCTCGTCATCGAGGGCGCAAGGGCTTCGTACTTGCCCAGGCGGTGTGAGCCGGTGGCAAGCCAGTCGCTGAGGAAGGGCATGTAGCCGGTACGCAGCGCGTCACGCAGGATGGGTTCGGCGAGGCCATCGATCTGGAGGATGACGAAGCCCGGTCCGGGCCGATCGTCGACATCTCCACTCACGCGAGCCATGCGCTTCATCGAGTGGCGGAAGAACAATTCGTCCTCGTCAAGACCGATGATGCCCACCAGCACGGTGCTGATGGCGGCGATGAGGATGGAGGCGATGAAGGCCACGAGGAAGCCGTTGATGACCACGCCCGCGACGAGCCAGCTGGCCGCCAGGAGCGTGATGCCCATGAAGATCACCGTGAGCACGCCGGTGACGATGACGTTGTTGATGCCCAGCGCGATGAAGACCACCGGACGCAACACGAAGGTGAGACCGCCGGCAACCAGGGTGACGATGGCGGCGCTGGCGGCGACACTCCAGAACGAACCGACCCATTGGATGCCGTTCATGAGTTCCCCGACCACGAGTAGCGCGATGGTGTTCACGATGAACACCGCGAGCCCGCGCAGCAGCAGATGGCGCTTGCCGCGCGGCCAGTTCATGGCCGTGTCGTACTCGTCCTTCCAGACCGCGGCGATACGGTGCAGCAGGCCCGGCTTCTGCGGCTTGGTACCGAGACGCTGCTCTAGTTCTGTGCGCTCATCGAGTGGTGCCCCCGCCGATCCTGGGGGGCTGCTCGGATCATCGGTATCAGTGGGTTCTGGTGCGCTGCTCATGACGCGACAGTATGCGACCCGAGGATGTGTGCTCGCAACGTGGCCCCGCACCTCCTCCGGCGGGTAGGCTAGCCATCCCGTGGACCAGATCATCGACCTTTTCGCCCGTCTGACCGAGTGGCTCGATTCGCTGCTTGCCCTGGTCACCGACTCGCCCATCACCTACGTCGCCATCTTCGTCATGGCGGCCCTGGACGTGATCGCGCCCATCATCCCGGCGGAGGCGACCGTGACGGCGGCCGCGGTGCTCGCTGGTCAGGGCCAGCTCAGCATCGTGTGGGTCATGATCGCGGCCGGCCTCGGTGCGTTCCTCGGCGACAACCTGGCCTACTGGATCGGACGGGCGGCCGGTCGGCCACTGGTGGAGAAGGTCCTGCGCGGTAACACCGCGCAACTCGACGTGGTGCAGGAGCAGTTCGACCGGCGAGGCGGCATGTTCATCATCATCGGCCGCTTCATCCCTGGTGGTCGCACCGCCGTGGCCATCGGCGCCGGGGTGCTTCGCTTCAGCTGGCCGCGGTTCATCCTGTACGACGGGATCGCCGCGATCGTGTGGGCCTTCCAGGCGGCACTGCCCGGCTTCGTCGGCGGCGCGCTCATCCAGGACCGTCCGTGGCTGGCGATGCTCATCGGCTTCGGGCTCTCCGCGCTCCTCGCGGGCGGCATGTACCTCTTCCAGCGCTGGCGGGACGAGACCCGGGCAAGGGAGATCCCGGTCAAGCCGGCGGTCATCGGCCTCGGTAGCGTCGACGCGGCGATCGAGACCCACGAGCAGGCGGTCGCCGAGGTCGAGGCGGAGCATGCCGGGGAGTGATCATTCGCGTCGCGCCCGGATCTCGCCCGTGGTCCTCGGTGGGTTCGGGAGAGCGGGCCGCGAGCGCCGAGATGACGATGGCCATGCCCATGCCGATCCAGGCGAAGGCCGAGGCCCACAGCAGGCTGTAGTCGCCGAGGCGCAGCAGGTCGCCCAGACGCGCGCCGATGGCCTGGCCCACGAGGGCCCCGAGGACCCCGCCCACCAATACGCCCGGGATGTGCCAGCCGAGGTTGCCGCGCACGAAGATGTAGATACAGGTGTGGAAGGCGCCCACGAAGAGCGAGAGCACGAAGGCCGGTTCGAGCACGAAGGTCGCCAGGCCGCCGTCCATGGTCGCGTCCTGCCGCCTCAAGCCGTGGCCGACGAAGGCTTCTCGATGCGACCCCCGCCGATGACCGCATCCCCGTCGTCATAGAACACCGCGGCCTGGCCAGGGGCGGGAGCCCAGGCCGGACGGTCGAGCTCGACCTGCCAGCGGTCCGAACCGTGGGAGCCCGGGCGGATCAGGGCGGGCACCGGCTCGGCCCGGTGGCGGATGCGCACGCGAGCGCGGAAGGCCTCGCTCGGCGCATCGTCGATGAACTGCGTCTCCACGACCGGAAAGGCCCCGCGGTAAAGATCCTCGCGGCGACCGAGCGTGACGAGGTTCTCCACCGGATCGATGGCTGCCACGTATTGGCGTTCACCCAGGGCCACGCCGAGGCCGCTGCGCTGGCCGACGGTGTACGCGGGCGCACCGTCATGCTCGCCCACCGCTCGACCGTCGGCATCGATGAGCCGTCCTGGCGTCGGCTTCCACGCCGTGCGCTGCTGCAGTTCGCTGCGATAGTCCCCTTCTCGCACGAAGCAGATCTCCTGGCTCTCCGGCTTGTCCGCGGTGACCAGGCCATGGCGCCGGGCGACCGCTCGTGCCTCAGGCTTGGTCAGCTCGCCGAGGGGGAAGCGGGTGTGGGCCAGCTGCTGCTGGTCGAGCCCGTACAGGAAGTAGGTCTGGTCCTTCTCCTGGTCGCGCCCGGTGAGCAGGCGATAGCGTGGCCGGCCCCGGGGATCGTCGCGCCGCTCGATGCGGGCATAGTGACCGGTGGCCACCGCGTCGCAGTCGTAGAGGTGCCGGGCACGACCCAGCAGCGCTCCGAACTTGACCAGCGAGTTGCATTCCACGCAAGGGCTCGGCGTGCGGCCATCGAGGTAGGCAGCGAAGAACGGCTCCATCACGCCGGTGGCGAACTCTCGCTCGAGGTTGAGCACGTAGAACGGGATGCCCAGCTGGCCCGCTACCCGGCGGGCGTCCTCGGCCGCGTCGAGGGAGCAGCAGGAGCGGTTACTGGCGCTGTAGGTGTCGGCGGCGTCATGCAGGCGCATCCACACGCCCACCACGTCCTGGCCCTGCTCCACCAGCAGCGCGGCGGCCGCTGAAGAGTCGACCCCGCCGGACATGGCCGCCAGGATCCGCTCGCGCTTCATGCCTGGGCCTCCTCTGCGTTGTAGAGGTCCAGCCGGGCCGCGCCATGACGCAGCCGCTCGATGATGGGTGGCAGCGCGTAGAGCAGGGCGTCGATATCGTCGTCGCTGGTGGTCCGCCCGGTCGAGAGTCGCAACGAGCCGCGCGCCTCGGCGGGGGGATAGCCCATGGCGCTGAGCACGTGCGATGGCTCGGTGGAGCCGCTGGTGCAGGCCGACCCGGTGGAGCAGGCGATGCCTTCGAGGTCGAGGCCGATGACGAGATCGTCGCCGGCCACCTCGCGCACGATGACCGACAGCGAGTTGGGCAGGCGCTCAGCGGGATGGCCGGTGAGCTCCACCCCTGGCAGTTCCAGCAGCCCATCAAGCAGGCGATCGCGCTGGCGCCTGACGCGCGGCACGGCGGTGTCCCGTTCTGCGCTCGCGAGCCCGAAGGCTGTGGCCATGCCCACGGCGCCGGCCACGTTCTCGGTGCCCGCTCGCCGGTAGCGCTCCTGGGAGCCGCCATGGACCTGGGGCAGGATGGCGATGCCTCGGCGGATCCAGAGCGCGCCCACGCCCTTGGGCCCTTCCACCTTGTGGGCGGCGAACGAGACGAGGTCGGCATCGAGCACGGATACGTCGAGGGGCAGCCAGGCCGCGGCCTGCACGGCATCGAGGTGGACGCGTGCGCGCGAGCCGGTACGAACGCGCTCGATGAGCTCCGCGATGGGCTGGATGGTGCCGACCTCGTTGTTGGCCAGTTGCAGGCTGACCAGGATGGTCTTCTCGGTCAGCGCGGCGGTGAGGTCGTCCGGGTCGACCCTCCCATAGCGGTCGACCGGCAGCCGGCGGACCTCGAAGCCGTACTTCTCGAGCAACAGGCAGGACTCGAGCACGGCCTTGTGTTCGATGGCCGTGGTGATGATGCGGTGCCCCTCCGCCTTGCCCGCCCAGGCCGCGCCCTTCACGCCGAGGTTGATGGCCTCGGTGCCGCCGCCGGTGAAGACCAGCGAACGCGGTTCAGCGCCGATCGCGGCAGCCAGGCGTTCGTGGGCCTCGTCGAGGGCGGCTCGGGCGCGGCGCCCCGGTGCGTGTGGAGACGAGGGATTGGCCTGCTCGCCGGTGAGGTGCGGCAGCATCTGCTCCAGCACCTCGGGGCGCAGCGGGGCGGAAGCTGCGTAGTCGAGATAGACGGTCACGAGGCGATGATACGGTGCCGGCGCCGCAAGCCCATCACGCGGCGCTCGACATCTGCTGATCACGCTCTCTGACCGCTACCGGCCCGAGCAGGTGGCGCGGCCGGGCCCGAGGGGCGCGCTGTGTGACGGGCCCCTGGCGGCTCGGGCACCAGGCGCTACCTGGGGACGAACCGGCGCTCAGCGGGAAGCCGCCGTCTCCCGTTCGCTGGAGCGACGCAGGTCCTCATCGCGTCCACGCTCGCGACGGCGATCGTGGACCGACAACAGCCGCTTGCGCATCCGGATGGACCTGGGCGTGACCTCCACCAGCTCATCGGCCGCGATGAACTCGATGGCCGATTCCAGCGTCATCGGTGGCGGCGGTGTCAGCCGCAGCGCATCGTCATGGCTATGCGTGCGGATGTTGGTGAGCTTCTTCTCCTTGGTGGGGTTGACGTCCATGTCCCCCGGCCGCGAGTTCTCGCCCACGATCATGCCTTCGTAGACGGTCACGCCCGACCCGATGAAGAGCGTGGAGCGGTCCTGCAGGTTGAACAACCCGTAGGCGTTGGACGTGCCCGAGCGGTCGGACACGAGCACCCCACTCGTGCGGTGCTCGACGTCGCCGGCCCACGGCCCGTAACCCTCGCCGATCTGATGCATGAGCCCCGTGCCGCGCGTCTCGGTCAGGAACTGGCCGCGGTAGCCGACAAGGCCACGGGTGGGCATCACCACTTCGATGCGAGTGCGCCCGTCGGCATCGGTGGTCATCTGCTCGACACGCGCTCGGCGGGCGGCCAGCGAGGCGGTGACGGTGCCGATGTGGTCGGGCGGGATGTCGATACTCACGCGCTCGTACGGCTCCTGGATCTCATCGTCGACCTTGTGCAGCAGCACCTCCGGTCGGGAGACCTGCAGTTCGAAACCCTCGCGCCGCATCTGCTCGATGAGCACGGCCAGCTGCAGCTCGCCCCGCCCACGGACCTCGAAGGTCTCGGCCGAGACGGTGGGCCGGAACTCGATGCTGACGTTACCCAGCACCTCGCGCTCGAGGCGGGCACGGATCTGGCGCGAGGTCAGGTACTTGCCTTCGCGGCCGGACAGCGGAGAGGTGTTGACGCCGAAGGTCATGCGCAAGGTGGGCTCGTCGACCGAGAGGCGCGGCAGCGGGCGGGGGTCGCGTGGATCGGTGATGGTGTCGCCGATGGTGATCTCCGGCAGGCCCGCGACGGCCACGATGTCGCCAGGCCCGGCGTCCTTGATCTCCACCAGCTCGATGCCCTCCGCGTGGGTCAGTGAGGTCACGCTGCCCTCGAGCCTGACCACGCGGCCAGGTTCGACCGAGCCGTCCGGTTTGTCCTCTTCCTCCCGCAGGACGGTGATCCGCTGCCCCATGCGCACGCGGCCATTGCGGATGCGGCCGATGGCCATGCGGCCCACGTAGTCGTTGGCGGAAAGGTTGGTCACCAACAGCTGCAGCGGGTGGTCGGGCGTGAAGGTCGGCGGCGGCGTGTGCTCGACGAGCAGGTCCATCAGCGGGCGCAGGTCGGAGCCTGGCTCTGCGAGGTCGAGCGTGGCCGTGCCGGTACGGGCGTTGGTATAGACGATCGGAAACTCGATCTGATGCGCATCCGCACCGAGGTCCATGAAGAGCTCGTAGACCTCATCCACCACGGCCGCCGGTCGGGCGTCGCCACGGTCGATCTTGTTGATGGCCACGATGACGGGCAGGCGTCGCTCCATGGCCTTGGCCAGCACGTAGCGGGTCTGCGGCAGCGGGCCCTCGGCGGCGTCGACGAGGAGCAGCACCGAGTCGACCATCAGCAGGCTGCGTTCGACCTCACCGCCGAAGTCGGCGTGGCCGGGCGTATCGACGATGTTGAGGCGGATGTCTCGGTACTGGAAACCGGTCTGCTTGGCGAGGATGGTGATGCCCCGTTCGCGCTCGAGATCCATGGAGTCCATCACCCGATCGGCCACGACCTGGTCCACCCGGAAGGCACCGGACTGGCGCAGCATCGCGTCCACGAGCGTGGTCTTGCCGTGATCGACGTGGGCCACGATGGCGATGTCGCGCATGTCGTGGCGGGCGGCGTCGGTGGGCATGGTGGTCGAGAGGGTCGTCATGGGGAGCCTGATTGTCGCACGCGCTCCGGATTCGTCCGTGCCTGCGGATCCACGCTCCATTTCGACCGGCGCGAGGGCCGCACGCACCACGGCGGCGTGCGGGGATGACACGGCCACGTATGCTGACAGCGTGAGAGTCCGCGAACCTGTCGCCCGCCCCCTTGACGTCGTCGCCGTGGAGCTGATGCTCACGGCCTCGCAGGCGTTCCTCGTGGGCGTCCTGCTGTACATGGCCGTCGGCTTCTGGGAAGACGCTGGCGTGGGCCTCGCCTCGCAGGCTGCGATCCTGGCCCTCCTCGGTCTCGGCGTGGGCGGCGCCTGGCTCTACTGGCTCATCGGCGGCGTGGGCTGGCCGATGGCCGCGGTCAACGCCCCGGCAGGCATGTTCTTCGTCTTCGTGCTCGTGATGGACTGGTCGGTCGAGGGCTTCGAGATCGGCGGAGCGCCACTCGTGCTCGCGACGGCCGCGGCCGTCTTCGGCGTGATCGCCGGTGTCTTCCTCGACTCGCCACGGCGCTGGCGCTGGGATCAGCGCGAGAGGCTGCGGCCGGGAACCAAGGTCCCCAAGGTCTCGCCGGTGACGCAGGCACTGGTCGCCCAGGTGCCCCGCTCGCTGCCCCATCGTGAGGGGCAGCCGGAGACCGTCAGCGAGCTGGCGGCTCGTATCGGCAGCGCCACGCCGGCGGGCGCTTTGCCGGGCGGCGAGACCGGTGCCCACGAGACGACCGCTGGTGCGGGCGAGGACGACGAGCATGAGGGCCCGCCGCCCGCGAGTCCGGGGCCAGAGGTTGCCACGGCGCTGTCCGATGCGCCCGAGATCCCAGGGACCCCGCTCGACGTGCCCACGGCGCCCGAGCCGGTGATGCCTACCGCCCGACTGGGCCGCAGCGCGACGCACGAGCAGGCCGAGAAGGACGACGATGATGATGAAGATAGCCTCGAGCTGCCGACCATGATCGGCCCCAAGGCACAGCGTTCCCCGTGGGCCTGGGCGGCCCCGCCAGCGTGGAACCGGGACGAGGACGACGACGCGAACGCCGGGCGCTCGTCGGGGCAGTCGTGACGGTCGGGGCGGTCATCGTCCCTGACGGTGTGCAGGAGGCGCTCGCGGACGCGACCGGCCGCGCCTCGGTGCGGCGCATCGTCGAATTCGGCCTGGGCCGGTGGCGCGCTCCCCATCGTCGTCGTGGCTGCCGATCCCGACGGCCGTATCGCCGAGGTGCTCGCGGGCTCGCCGGCGGTCGTGGTCGACCCCGGCAAGGCCTCGGAGGTGGCGACCTACCGGATCGGGGCGGAGATGGCCGCCCAGGTCGTGCACGAGACGGGCGCGGTGCTGCTCTGGCCGGGGCGCATGACCTGGGTGGACCCGGAGACCGTGACCTCGCTCATGGAATCCCACGGTCGCTCGCGAGGCGAGGTCATCCGTCCGCGTCGTGCCGGGGAATCGGGCTGGCCGGTGCTGGTGCCGCTCACGGAGCTGTCGGCTGTGCTGGCGGTTCCCGGTGGCTCCATCGAGCAGGCCCTGCTGGACGCGGTGGTCGAGACCCTTGAGCTGGGCGACCCGGGCTCGGTCCTGGGAGCGGAGGTCGCGCTCGACGAGCTGCCCGACTTCGCGGGCCCGCCCGAGCCGGTGGGCGGACCGCCGCCGGAGTGGGGTGCGGCAGCGGCTGAGAGACCGGAGCCCGAGCTGAGCGACGGCAGCGCTGGCATCTGAACGCTCCCGGCGCGGTGTAGTCCCCGCCGGGATCTCAACCGGGCACGGTCCGTGAGACAAGCGCGCAGGTGTCGCGGCTTGGGGGCCAGCGACGGCTGCGGGCAGGACCTCAGCGACTGGGCGGCTTGAGCATCAGGCCCAGCTCGTCTAGCTGGTCGACGTGCACCGGAGACGGCGCGTCGAGCATCAGGTCGGAACCTGACGAGGTCTTGGGGAAGGCCATCACCTCGCGGATGTTCGACTGGTCCGTGAGCAAGGCGATCCAGCGATCGATGCCCAGGGCGATGCCGCCATGGGGCGGTGCGCCGTACTCGAAGGCCTCGAGGATGCCGCTGAACTGCTCCTCTTGCGCTTCGGGTGAGTGGCCCATGAGCGAGAACGATCGGGACAGCATCTCGCGCGTATGGAAGCGCACCGAGCCACCCCCGAGCTCCCAGCCGTTGAGGGCGATGTCGTACTGCTGGGCACGGGCTCGGCCGGCCGGGTCGTCCTCGCTGGCCCGGAGCGGGTCGCCCGACACGGTCGTGAGCAGCGCTTCGTCCTCGGGCAGGACCGCGCTGAAGGGGTTGTGGGTGGCGTCCCAGCGCCGGTCCTCGGCATCCCACTGGTACATCGGGAACTGGTAGACCCAGACGTAGCTCAGGATCGAGCGGTCGTACATCCCGTTGCGCTCCGCCAACTCCACGCGCAAGGTGCCCAGCACCTCCTGTGCGGTGATGTCGCGGTCGGCCACGATGAGCACCAGGTCGCCATTGCCGGCGCCCGTCTCCGCGGCCAGCTTGTGCGCCATCTCCTCGCCCACGATCTTGACGATCGAGCCCCGGATCGCGCCCTCGCCGTCGAGTGCCAGCCACACCAACCCGCCCGCGCCCGACTTCCGGGCCAGCTCCGTCAGCTCGTCCACCTGCTTGCGCGTGCTGCTGCCGAGCCCGGGTGCGGCAAAGCCGAAGACGCGACCCCCACTCTCGATGACCGACTCGAAGACGCGGAAGCCGGAGGCGGCCGCCAGCTCTCCGAGGTCATGCAGCTCCATGCCATAGCGCACGTCGGGCTTGTCCGAGCCGTAGCGGTCGATGGCCTCGCGGTAGGTGAAGCGCGGGAAGGGCCGGTTCAGGATCGCGCGCTCGGGCGTCACGGCCCGGGTCACGGACAGGGCCATCTCTTCCACCCAGGCCATCACGTCAGCGTCATCGACGAAGCTCATCTCCAGGTCGAGCTGGGTGAACTCCGGCTGGCGGTCGCCACGCAGATCCTCGTCGCGGAGGCAGCGGGCGATCTGGAAGTAGCGATCGAACCCGCTGACCATCAGCAGCTGCTTCATCTGCTGGGGACTCTGCGGCAGGGCATAGACCGAGCCCGGCTGCAGGCGCGAAGGCACGATGAAGTCGCGGGCGCCCTCCGGCGTGGACTTGATCAGCAGCGGCGTCTCGATCTCGATGAAGCCGGCCGCGTGATGGGCATCACGGATGGCCTGCACCAGCTGCCCGCGCTTGATGATGCGCTGCTGGAGCGGCGCACGACGCAGGTCGAGGTAGCGGTACTTGAGCCGGATCGACTCGTCCACCTCGGCGTCGGGGTCGTTGATCACGAACGGTGGCGTCTGGGCCGTGGCGAGGACCTCGATCGCGGTGGCGCGCAGCTCGACCTCCCCGGTGTCGAGCTTGTCGTTCTCCATGCCCGCGAGCCGCCTGTCGATGGTGCCGCTCACGCGGACCACGAACTCGCTGCGGACCGACTCCGCGATGTCGTGCGCCTCGGGCGCGTCGGCGTTGTCGATGACGACCTGGGTGATTCCGTAGCGGTCACGCAGGTCGAGGAAGATGAGTTGTCCGAGGTCACGGCGGCGGTTGACCCAGCCGGCGAGCGTGGCGGGTGTCCCGACGTCCTTGAGACGGGCATCGGCG
The DNA here is from genome assembly GCA_963714675.1 of uncultured Chloroflexia bacterium. Classification (GTDB taxonomy): domain Bacteria; phylum Chloroflexota; class Limnocylindria; order Limnocylindrales; family CSP1-4; genus JAFMJV01. Next base: position 65,087 of record CAVQPG010000004.1, read on the forward strand.
CAGGTCAGGTCACGGTAGGAAGTCGGTCTCACAGGGCAGTACACATAGCGCAGCGGGAGGTGTTGGTCCCTGCAGCGTAGCGGACCACGCGACTCGGGGTGCTGCTCGCCGAGCGCACGACCGGTTCGGGAGTCGCGCGGTCAGGCCGGCGCGGAATCGATCTGTCCGCGTCCGCGGCCCGAGGCCGAGCCGAGAAGCACCCCGGAGATGACGAGGGCCACGCCCAGCAGCTGGGCGCTCGAGGGTGACTCCGAGAGGATGACCATGGCCATGATCGTCGCCAGCACCGGCTGGATGAGCAAGATCAGCGAGGTCGTCAGTGCGGGGAGGCGCGGCAACGCCGTGGCGATCATGACCTGCCCGCCGACCTGCGCACTGAGCGCCAGCAGCAGCAGCCAGACATGCATCGGCAACGAGGGCAGCGGGTCGAAGTCGCCGACCACGAGTCCGACCGCCAGCGCGGTGAGGCCGCAGGCCAGCGTGGCGTCGAAGATCGGTCCGGCCGCATGCCGGCGATCACGCCCCTTGCGCAGGAGCAGCAGGTAGCCGGCGTAGCAGACGGCCGTCAGGATCGCCAGGACCGACCCGAGCAGGGGATCCTCGCCGTAGGCTCCGGCATCGAGCACGCCACTGATGAAGGCCACGCCCGCGAGGGCGATGGGCACGGCCACGACCTGCGCGGGACCGGGCCGTTCACCCCAGATCAGCCAGGCCGCGACCATGACGATGACGACCTGTACGTTGACCAGCACGGTCGCGAGCCCGGCGCCCATCAGCAGGATGGCGTGGTGGAAGAGCAGCAGGTCGCCAGCGAAGAAGACTCCGGCCAGCAGGGCCCAGCGACGAGCGGCGATCGAGCGGCCCCCTGAGACGGCTTCCTCGCGACGCATCAGCCACCACAGCAGCGGCACCGCGTACAGGCAGCGGAAGACGGTAGCGGTGCTCGGTGAGGCTCCCGAAAGCACGAAGAGGATCGCCGCGAAGGAGATGCCGACCGCAGCCGTGGCCGCAGCCGAGCGGGGATAGCTGTCGAAGAGTCGGAGCGGCCCTGGCCCGGCCGCTAGTGCCTGCGGCCCGGCCGTCACCGAAGGACGCCGCGCAGCCGTTCGCGCCAGTCGCGGATCCGGTTCCAGGTCGGGTCGATGACGATGTCGAAGGTGCCCGGGTGGCGCAGCGGCGTGCCCTTGAAGCGCCGCTTGAAGACGCTGAAGCCCTCCCACGAGCGATCGACCGTCTCGTCGTCGGCTTCGCGCACGCCCCACAGGTCGAGGCTGGTTGTGCCGGCCTCACGGAGTGCGCGCTGGAGCTCGGCCATCGCGGCGTATGGCCCGCGTCTGCGGTCGAGGTCCTTGTCCCGCGTCGACGCTGCGTACAGGTAGTAGGCCCGATCGCCGATGCGGGGGGCGATGGCGCCCGCGAGGGGTGTGCCTTCGTGCTCGGCGATGGCCATGAACCAGTCATCGCGTGCCGCGAGCGGCTCGGCCAGCCGCCCCAGGAACGCACGGCTACGGATGCGGAAGCCCTGTCGCTCGGAGGTCTCGGCCAGCAGCCGGTGGAACAGGTCGAGCGCATCGGGGTCAGCGGCCCGGTCGATGGTCACGGTCGTGCCCTCACGGGTGGCTCGACGCCATTCCGCACGGGCGTCCTTGCCCCAGCCGGACACCGGATCATCTGCGGCGGTGAGGTCGATGAGGCGCGTCGTCGGCGCCTGCAGGTCGTGTTCTGCAGGCTGGCCGGCCGATGCGAAGACCCGACGTACCGCGGCATCGGCCGCGCCGTCGCCGCTGCCGCGTGGGTCGAGCTTGAGCACGATGCCCTTGCGCTCGCGGGCGTGGGCCTTGAGTCCGGTCAGCAAGCGCGCCAGCACCTCTGCGGCATCTGCGCCCTGTCGATCCCAGAGCGGGCCGTGGGGGACGTACAGGACCGTGCGGCCGAAGGACGTGGCGCGGTCGAGCACCTGGGCCACACCGCGGAGATGCCCGCCACCATCGACGATCATGAGCCTGGCCCAGTGTTCGCCTGGCTCCCCTGCCCCGGCCTGTCCCCACGCCCACGATTGGAGCACGTCGCCTTCGGCGCGCGAGGCCACGAAGGCGGTCCAGTCGACGCGGTCGGCCTCGGTGGCCTCACGCAGGGTCAGGGTCACCGGTGCCGGCCGTCGCTAGCCGTCGTCGCCGTGACGGTGCTGGGCGTGCGCCCGGATGAGGTCGCGGGCCAGCTCCGTCACGGCGGCCTGGCGCTGGGTCCCGGCCATGAGGTCTCGGACCTGCACGTGGCCGGCCTCGAGTTCGTCGCCACAGATGACCGCGAAGTGGGCACCGAGCTTGGCGGCGCCATCGAGCTGCTTGCCCAGCCGTCGGGAGGTCAGGTCGGGACGGCAGACCAGGCCGGCCCCACGCAGCTCGGTCGCGAGTTGCAGCCGTATGACCGTGTCGTCAGGGTCAGCGCCCACCACCACCACCACGGGCTTCCATGGCTCCGCGGCCCTGGTGGCGCCCTGGTCCACGAGCGCGAGCGCCACGCGATCGAGGCCGATGCCGAATCCGATGCCGGGCGTGGACTGGCCGCCCAGCAGCTCCACGAGCCCGTCGTAGCGGCCGCCGCCACCGAGCGCCTGTTGCTGTCCCTCTGCCCCCGAGCGGTAGAACTCGAACGCGGTGCGCGTGTAGTAGTCGAGCCCACGCACGAGGCTCGGCTCAAGGCGCGGATCGATGGACACGGCCTCGAGGTGCGCGAGCAAGCCATCGAAATGGGCCTGGCACTCGTCGCACAGGTGCTCGGTGATGCGTGGCGCCCCGCCGATGAGTCCGGCCATGCGTTCGTCCTTGGAGTCGAGCAGACGCAGTGGCGCGGTCTCGAGCCGAGCGCGCTCGAGCTCGGGCAGGTCCGCCCGGTGGCCGTCGAAGTACTCGCGCAGGGCCTCGATGTAGCCTGGGCGGCAGGTGCTGTCACCGATGGAGTTGACCAGTACCTGCACGTCGCTGAGGCCGATCTCGCCGAAGAAGGCCATAGCCAGCTCGATGATCTCGGCATCGATGGCCGGACCCGGATCGCCGATGGCCTCCACGTCGAACTGCCAGAACTGGCGATAGCGCCCGGCCTGCGGGCGGTCGTAGCGGAACATCGGGCCGGTCATCGTGAGCTTCACCGGTTGCGGCCAGGTGCGCATGCCGTGCTGGACGTAGGCACGGCAGATGCCGGCCGTGGGCTCCGGCCGCAGGGCCCAGCGTTCACGCTCGGACTCGCCGCGCCCGGCCTGGACCCGGAAGAGCTCCTTCTCGACGACGTCGGTGACCTCGCCCACGCCTCGCTCGTACACTGCCGAGCCTTCGAACATCGGGGTCTCGATGGGGGCGAAGCCGTAGCGCATGGCCAGGTCGCGCGCGGCGTCCTCGAGGCGCAGGAAGACGGCGCGGTCGGTGGGCAACAGGTCGCGGGTACCCCGGGGGGCCTGGAACTTGGGCATCAGCCCCTTGAGTCTAGCGGCGTCGGCAGTGGCCCGAGGTCGCTCCGGTCTCAGGTGCGGTCGCGCTGGACCGAGTAGACGTCCTTGAGCTGCTCGAGGTGAGCCATCACGCGCGAGAGCTGGGCCACCGACGAGACTTCCAGGGTGGCCTGCACCGTGGCTCGGTGGTCCTTGTGCACGATGACACTCGCGGCCACGATGTTGATCTTGTCGTCGGCCACCACGTTGCTGATCTCGCTCAACAGGCCGGTGCGGTCGTAGGCCTCGAGGAGTATCGCGATGGGGTAGGTCTGCTGGGCCGCCATCTCCCACTCCACGTCGATGAGCCGCTCGATGGCGCGCTCGTTGATGATGGTGGGACAGGTTCCCAGATGGACGGTCACGCCCCGGCCACGCGTGATGAAGCCCACGATGGGGTCACCGGGGATGGGATGGCAGCACTTGCTGAAGCGGACCAGCAGGTCGCCGACGCCCCGGACTCGGACACCGCCCGGTTGCGGCGGCGGCGGCGCCACCTGCGGCAACTGGACCTCGTCCACATCGTCGCTCACGCCCAGCTTGGAGACCACCTGCTGGGCGCCGATCTGTCCGTAGCCTACGGCCGCGAAGAAGTCGTCCACCGACTTGAGGTTGTGATGGTCGACGAGCTCGTCGAGCTTGTCGGCGGGGACCTTGTCGAGCGAGGTGCGGGCCAGGCGGTGCAGCTCGCGGTCGAGCACCTGCTTGCCGTGGGCGATGTTCTCGTCGCGCTGCTGGCGCTTGAACCACTGTCGGATCTTCTCCTTGGCGTGGCTCGTGGTCACGATGTTGAGCCAATCGCGCGACGGGCCGTGCGCTGACTTGGTGGTCACGATCTCGACGATGTCGCCGTTCTTGAGCTTGTAGTCGAGCGGCACCAGGCGGTTGTTGACCTTGGCCCCGATACAGGCGTGACCGACCTCGGTATGGATGCGGTACGCGAAGTCCAGCGGGGTGGCTCCGGCCGGCATGTCCTTGACGTCACCGGCCGGCGTGAAGACGAAGACCTGGTCCTGGAAGATGTCGAGCTTGACGCCCTCGATGAACTCGGTGGCGTCGCTGACATCGTGCTGCCACTCCATCAGCTGACGGACCCAGGCGAGCTTGGCGTCATAGGCGCGGTCGGCGCGCGAGCCCTCCTTGTAGCGCCAGTGCGCAGCGATCCCGACCTCGCTGACGCGGTGCATCTCGTGCGAGCGGATCTGCACCTCCAGCGGTTTGCCGTCGAGGGCCACGACCGCGGTGTGGAGGCTCTGGTACATGTTGTTCTTGGGCATCGCGATGTAGTCGTCGAACTGCCCGGGGATCGGCCGCCATAGCGAGTGGACCACGCCGAGCGCCGCGTAGCACTCGCGCACGTCCTCGACCAGCACACGCAGGGCATGCACGTCGTAGATCTCGCCGAACTCGGCGCGCTTGCGCTGCATCTTCTTGTAGATGCTGAAGATGTGCTTGGGTCGCCCCGAGAGCTCCGCCTCGATGCCGTTCTCGAGCAGCGCCTCGTCGAGCACGCCCATCGCGCGCTTGACGTAGGCCTCGCGGGCCTTGCGGTGGGTCTCGAGCTGGCCGGCCAGCTCCCGGTAGGCCTCGGGGTCGATGTACTTGAACGAAAGGTCCTCGAGCTCCCACTTGATCTGCCAGATGCCCAAGCGTTCGGCAAGCGGCGCGTAGATCTCCGCGGTCTGCTTGGCGATCCGCTGCTGCTTCTCGGGCGGCAGGCTCCCCAAGGTGCGCATGTTGTGCAGCCGGTCGGCCAGCTTGATGAGAACGACGCGGATGTCGTCGGCCATGGCCAGGAACATCTTGCGGATGTTCTCCGCCTGCTGCTGCTCGTGGCTCAGGGTGCTGAACTTGCCCAGCTTGGTGACGCCATCGACGAGGCGGGTCACGTCCTCGCCGAAGCGCTCCTCGACATCACCCAGCGAGTACCCGGTGTCCTCCGGAACGTCGTGCAGCAGGGCTGCCGTCACCGCCACCGGGTCGAGGCCCAGCTCGGCGAGGATCTTCGCGACTGCCAGCGGATGGCTGACATAGGGCTCGCCGCTGACACGCTGCTGGTCACCGTGGGCCTCGAGCGCGAAGGCGAACGCTGCCGCCAGGGCCGAGAGGTCTGCCTGCGGGAACCGTTCGTGCAGCTCTGCTTCCACCGATCCGAGTTCGCGCTGCAGGCCCGCCGGCGAGAAGTCCTCGGTCGGCTCGGGCTGCGCACGGCGTCTGCCGCGAGGTGTGTCGCCCTCGCGTGCGGCGTTCTTCGTGGTCGGGGGGCTAGTCATCTTCGAACGAGTGTAGCGAACGCTCGCTCGCTGCCGGCCGGAGGAGCTATCCGTCGGCCGCGACCTCGTCGCTCGTCCCCGCAAGCACCGCCACAGCCTCCTCGACGAGTGCCTCGTCCTCGGCCACCACCATCCAGACGATGTCACCGGCAGCGAAGAGATGGAGGAGCGGGAAGTCAGGCTCGGCAGCATCGGAGAAGAGCGTGACGTCATGCCCTGAGACGGTGGTGACGGATACCTCGGGCTCGGCCGCGTTCAGGCTCAGGAGCTCGACCCAGGTGTCGATGGTGCCCGCCGCGTCGATACCGGTGACACGGTGTGGCTGGACGACCACAGCCGTGGTGTCGTTGATGGGCAGGAAGGCGTTGGCAGCGGCATAGTCAGCGAGGATCGCCCCGTTGGCCTCCAGCATGGCGTCGAACCGGGCTCGCTCCTCTTCGGACATCTGCTGTGCCAGCTGCTCGCCGGTGGCGACCTGCAGGTTCTCCCGCAAGGGCAGACCGGCCAGGGTTTCTGGCACCAACGCCCGCAGCTCCTCGATGCGGGCATCTTCGGCCGCGACCACCTCGGGAGTGACCGAGGCCTCGGCCTCGTCCTGGGCGGAGGTCGTAGCCACGGGCAGCAGCAACGCGGCGGCGAGGATGACGGTCGGCACGAGGCGCAGCTTGATCATGGGTCCTCTCAGGGTCGTGGGGCACGAGTGTAGACCGGCTGCCTTGCGCGCTCGTGGACGTTTGTGTAGCGAACACAACCTCGGCGCCACCGCAGCCCAACCGGCGCGACCGCCCAGCGGTGTAGGGTGCCGAGGTGAAGCCGTGGTCCGCTGCCCTCGGTGCGAGGGCCAGCCTGCTGTACGTCCTGCTGCCCCTGGCCCTGGGCGCGGCGGTCTCGTGCACGACCGTGGCTTCCTCGGCTGACCCGGAGGCGACGCACTCGGCCACGGCCGCTCCGGGTACCATCGTGGCGGCCGCACCCACGAACACGCCGTCGCCCAGGCCCTCACTCGCGGCGGATGCCGATACGCCGTCACCCACGGCCAGCCCACCGTCGCTTGTGCCGCCACCGAGCGCCAGCCCTCCAGCGAGTCCTTCGACCACACCCACACCCTCGGCTGTTGCTGTCGTGGAAGCGTCGGCGGGGGCCACGAGCGCCGTGGATGGCCCCACGCTCGACGGCAAGACCACGGCCAAGCTCCAGCGGATCATCGACAACCAGGTCACCAAGGAGCGCGTTGCCGGCCTGCAGGTAGCGGTGCGACTGGCCGATGGCGAGACCTGGTTGGGTACCGCCGGCAACGCCGAGTTCAGTCCCGACCGGGCCCTCGACGACGACGACCAGATGGCCATCGCGAGCGTGACCAAGACCTTCATCGCGGCGCTCATCCTGCAGCTCGCCGAAGAGGAGAAGGTGGACCTCGACGCCACCTTCGGGACGTACTTCCGGGACGCGCCGCGCAAGGACAGCGTGACCCTGCGCCAGCTGCTGAGCCACACCAGCGGCATCTACAACTTCTGGGCCAACCCCCGCTACGGCCAGATCACCGACGCTTGGTGGAAGAACCCCGGGGCTGGTGGGCTGAAGGCTCGCTCCCACGAGTGGACCTTCGAAGAGATGATGAAGCTCGTCAAGGGCGGCGAGTTCAAGCCTGGTGAGGACTACCAGTACTCCAACACCAACTACGTCATCCTGGGCAAGGTGGCAGAGGCGGTCACGGGCAAGCCTCTCCACAAGCTGTTGAGCACGCGCTTCTTCAAGCCGCTCGGGCTCGATGACACCCTCTACCAGCCCGCGCAGAAGCCGCGCCCGGACGCTGCCCACGGCCACTGGGACTGGGGCGGTGGCTATACCGACCACACCGGGGACTCGGACTATGTACCGTTCATGGCCGCGGCATCGATCGCCGACGCGGCTGGTGCCATGGCTTCGACCGCGAAGGATCTCTCCACGTGGGCCTCCGCGCTCTACAGCGGCGAGGTCCTCTCACCACAGATGACCCGCGAGATGACCACCTTCCTGAAGCCCGGCTGGTACGGCCTCGGCGCCGATGTGGCGGTCTTCGCGGGCCATCGCGGACACGGACACAGGGGCGGTATCCGCGGCTACGAATCCTCGATGTGGTACTTCCCCGATGCGGGCGTGTCCATCGTGCTGCTGTCGAACCAGGGCAACTGGCTCACCGACGTGCCCATGGAACGGATGGTCAAGGCCGTCCTCGGCCAGGCCTAGGCGCGCAGCGCGCGCAGCGCCTCCCGGGCGGCGGTCGCCTCGTCCCAGGGCAGCTGGCCAGCCGCGGTCTCGATGGTCTGCTCGTGGCCCTTGCCCGCGAGCAGCACCGCATCGCCGGGTCGGGCTCGTCGCATCGCCTCGGCGATGGCCTCGAAGCGATCGGGGATCAGCAACAGATCGTGGCCGCGTCGCTTCCCGGCCGCCTCGGCACCACGCCCGATGCTCTCGAGGATGGTCTCACGGTCCTCTCCCCTCGGGTCCTCGTCGGTCACGATCACCAGCCGGCACCGTCGACCGGCAGCGTAGCCCATCGGCTCGCGCTTGCTGCGATCCCGATCCCCGGCTGAGCCGAAGACGGCGATGCGGCCAGCGGCTGGCTCGGTCGGGGTCAGCTCGTCGAGGACCTTGGCCAGCGATTCGGCGGTGTGGGCGTAATCGACGATGACGCTGAAGGGCTGGCCTTCGTCGATCCGCTGCATGCGACCGGGCACGGCCGGCAGCGATCCCAGTGCGGCAGCGGCGACATCGAGGTCGAGCCCGAGGGCCACCGCTACGCCCATGGCGGCGAGTGCGTTGGCCACGTTGAAGCGACCAGCCAGCTGCAGGGGCACCACGCCCCGCCATCCGCCGGCCTGCATCGTGATACGCATGCCCGATGGCGACTCCTCGAGCCCGGTGGCGACGAGGTCGAGCTGGTCAGGGCCTGTCGTGCCCAGTTCGCCGGCGAGTCCATAGCGCACGATCGTGGCGCCCGTCCGACGAGCCACCACCGCCGCCGGCTCGCCCTGGGGATCGTCAGCGTTGACCACCGCGTGCTTGCCCCAGCCCTTCTCGGGGTTCTCCTCGTCCACCGCGAGACGCTCGAAGAGACTGCGCTTGGCTGCTCGATAGGCCTCGATCGTGCCGTGGAAGTCGAGGTGCTCGGACGTGACGTTGGTCAACACGGCCACGTCGTAGGCGGTGCCTCGCACGCGCTGCTGTGCCAGGCCATGCGAGGTGGATTCGACCACCGCCCAGCGATCGCCGGCTCGCAGCATGTCCGCGAGGTGCGTCTGCAGCTCGGGCGCCTCGGGCGTGCTGGCGCGGGCGGCGTTGCCGAGACTGCGGCCGCCGACGATGACGTCGGTGGTGCCCAGCAGACCGGCGCTCTGACCGGTGCCCTCGAGCAGCGCGCGCACGAGGTAGGCGGTGGTGGTCTTGCCATCGGTGCCGGTGATACCCACGACCCCGAGGGCCTGTGAGGGATCGTCGGCTCGCCACGACGCGGCGAGGCCCAGCGCGACCTTGGCATCGGTAGTGACGAGCTCCGGCACGGCGATCGCGGGCAACGGGCGCTCGACGATCACCGCGACCGCGCCGGCCGCGACCGCGCCGGCCACATGGTCGTGGCCGTCCCCGTGCTGCCCGCGCCTGGCCACGAAGAGGTCGCCCGGTGCCACCCCTCGTGAGTCGTATCGGACGGCGGCGATGCGGGGATCAGCGTCGCCACCGTGGGCGGGTAGCGGATCGGACGCCAGCAGGCCCCGGCGATGGAGCAACGCACCGAGGGCCGAGAGACGATGGTCAGTCACTGGTCGGCGTCGCAGCCACGGTCGTCTCGGGGTCCAGGCCACGACGGCGGCGGGCGATGTGCACCCAGGCACGCCGGCCCCGCTGGTAGAGCGCGCGCACCGGGGCGTTGACCACGAGGTCGAAGGTGCCACCGTACTCGACGACGCGACCCCCGAAGCCCTGCTTGAAATGGGCGATGCCCTTGGTCGAGCGACCCCACATGTCGAAGACCGTCGCGCCCGAGGCCTTGCTGCGGATGATCGCCTCCCACTCGAAGAAGTGGCCCGAGCGGGCTTCCCCGCCCGCGTCGGTGAGACCGCCGTAGAGCTGGGACGCGCGTCCGCCGCTGGTCAGGATCATCTTGCTCGAGACCGGCGTGCCGTCGGGCAGGTAGCCGATGAGGATGCGCGCGTTGCCCTCCCGTTCGAAGGCCCGGTAGACATCGGCGTAGGCCTCGATGGCTCGCGGGATGAAGCCGCTGCGACCCGCCGTCTCGGCCAGGATGTCGTAGAAGACCGGTAGCTCGGCCTCCCCACCCTCCTGTACGTAGCAGCCCTTCTTGCGGGCGCCGTTGGCATACCGCCGGCTCGACTTGTAGACGTCGTGCCAGAGCTCTGCCTCGGTCGGCGACAGGTCGATGACCTGGGTCGAGGCCAGCTGCAGCACGTCGGCCGGCACCCACCCGGCCGCGGCAAAGAGCGGGTGGTGCGCCGTGCCCTCGAGCCCGGGGTCGGCGGTGACGTGCGTGAGGCGTTGCGCGCGGGCGAACTCGCGCAAGGCTGCGGTCCAGGCCCGGAGACTGGTCTCGTCGAAGACTGCCGCCACCGGGCCACGCGGGGTGTAGCCCACGGCGAAGGGACCGGGGCCCAGGCGGCGCATCAGCACCTGTCCGCCGATAGGTCCCGAGCCACCATCGGCGACCACGCGGGCCGAGCTCCAGCCGTAGGGTGACTTGGCCGCAGCCCAGGCGCTCATCTGCAGCGGGAAGTCCGTGTCGGAGTCCCCCACGAATGCGTCCCAGGCGCGGTCATCGGTCCGCAGTCGTTCGAGGTCGACGGTCATGGCCGCTATCTTCGCATCCCCCGCAGCCCATCGATGGCCCAGCGACGGACCGTGGCCAGGCGCTCGACGCCAGAGCGCAGGACGATGCGCCGGGCGGGCTCGCGCTCCACCCACTCGGCGCCGAAACCGCGCTTGTGTTCGTAGAGACCACGGTTGGGGTCGCCAGGCTGTGGCGGCCCGCGGTGACCGGGCAGGTCGACCCCGCCGAGCTCGATGGCCGGACAGCCTTCCGCGAGCGCCGCGCGGATAGCCGTGGCACGCACGAGGTGCATGGTGCCCGGCAGCTCCCGCCGCAACGATGCCTTGTCGGCTGAGTAGGCTGTGGCCCAGATGCCACCCTGGCGAAAGAGGAAGAGCCCCCCGACCAGCTGCCCGTCGTGCTCAGCCAGCAGGAGGCGGCCGAGGTCCGCGTCGAGCAGGCGGCGCCAGGTATCGACGAACCCGGTCCCGGCCTGCAGCTGCATGCCCACCACATCGGCGCGCTCGTGGAGGAGCTCGGCGAAGGCCGTCATGCGCGCCGGGTCGTGGGACTCGCCCACCGTGACCCCGGACTGCTCGGCCGCACGGATGCGCTGGCGCGTGGACTTGGAGAACGAGCGCAGCAGCATCTCGTCATCGAGCCCGGGCTCGAATTCACGGCGCATGACATGGATCGAGGGCTCAAGGTCTGCGGCGAGCGCGAACCCGGCGTGGCCCATGGCGCGGCCGTAGTCGGGATCGGCCGGGCGCTCGGGATCGAGGTAGAGCGTGCGCGCGCCGATCTCTCGGCCCCACGTCGCGAGCGCTGCGGCACGAGCAGCGGCGACCTCGGGCATCTCGTTCCCATGTGCCGGCCCGCGGCGGACGACGGCTTCCGATCCCGGCAGACCCGGCGAACGACGCAGCAGCACGAGCGCGACCCGGTCGTCAGCGAAGGTAAGGAAGTGCGGCTCGTAGCCCTGACTCACCCGGAGCGTGCCCCAGGTGGCTGATTGCATCACGTGGCCGCCGGGGATCTCGACGGCTCGGGCATCCCAGCCGGCCGCTGGAAGCGGGCTGTCTGCGCTGACGCGCAGAGCCGGGTCCATGGTGCTCACCGGCCGCGCAGCGCAGCCCGGCCCAGCTCGATGGCGCGGGGAAGCTCGGGCAAACGCACCAGGCGACTGTACAAGAGGTACGCGCCGAGGCTGGCCACGGAAGCCGCGACCAGCTCGATGACGAGCGTCATCACCCGCGGGAGGTCGTCGGGCACGACGCCGAGCGCCAGCACGCTCGCGGCCACCAGCCCGGCGAGGGCCGCACCGCCCATCGAGAGCAGGCCGCCGGAGACCACCGAGCGGGCGGCGATGGAGCGGTGCGCGCGCCGTAGCAGGACCGTCAGGGTGGTGGCTTCGAACCAGGCACCCAGCGCGATGCCCAGAGCCAGTCCCTGGATCCCGAGCGTACCTACCGCGAGGACCGAGATGGCGACGTTGACGCCGACCGAGACGATGGCCACGCTCACCGGCGTGATGGTGTCCTTGCCGCTGTAGAAGGCACGGGCCAGGATGACGTTCATGGCATGGGCCGGCAGGCCGATGAGGAAGACGCCCAGGGCCGCGGCGGTGGCGGCCAGCGCGGCCTCGTCGAAGCCCCAGCCGAAAAGCAGGTCCACGATCTGGTCCCGGGCCACGATGCCGACCGCCGCAACGAAGGCCATGACCCACAGCAACAGCCGCAGCGCGCGGGCGACCATGGTGCCGAACTCGGCCTCGTCGCCGTTGGCCAGGGCGCGCGACATCGTGGGCAGCAGCACGATGCCCAGGGGCAGACCGATGACGCCGAGGGGGATCTGGACCACGCTGAACGCGACGGTGTAGCTGACCACCGCGCCGACCGCGACGGTGCTCGCGAGCGCGGTGTTGACGAGGAAGGTGATCTGGTTGGCGCCCATGCCGATGGCTCGCGGCAGCATCAGCCAGAACGTCTGCCGCGCCGCCGGATCGTGACGCTCCACCCGCGGCGAGTAGGTGAAGTGGTGGCGCAGGACAGGCAGCTGCACGGCCACGAGGCCGATGGCCCCGACCACCACGCCCAAGGCGACGCCGTAGATGCCCATGCTCGACTCCAGCAGCAGGGCGCAGGCGATGATGCTGGCGTTGTAGACCACCGGCGCGAGCGCGGTCGCGCCGAACCGGTCCTGGGTCTGCAGGATGGCCGTGACGATCGATCCCGCGGCCAGGAAGATCGGGGCGACCAGCATCATCCGCGTGAGCTCGACGGTCAGCGCGGTGGTGGACGCGTCGAAGCCGGGCACCAGCAGCGGTACCAGGGCTGGCGCGAAGATCGCCAGCAGGACCGCCAGCACCGACAGGGCAGCGAGCATGAGGTTGAGCACGGTCGAGGCCACGCGCCAGGCACGGTCCCGTTGCCCGCCCGCGATGAGCCCGGAGAGCACCGGGATGAGGGCTGAGGTGATGGCGCCTGCCGCGACCAGCTCGAAGATGAGGTCCGGGATGCGGAAGGCGGCGTAGTAGGCATCGAGGTCCGCACCGGCGCCGAACAGGTTGCTGAGCACGACCACGCGCAGCCAGCCGAGGATGCGCGAGGCGAGGAAGGCGCCGGTGATGATGAGCCCGGCGCGCGCAAGTGCTCCCCGGCTCACGAGCGGTCAGCGTCCCCGTCAGCGGGATCGTCGTCGGCCGGCCTGGCCTCGGACACGGCGCGCGGGTGGGCGGCGCGATAGCTCGAGCGCAGTCGGCCCGGACTGACGTGGGTGTAGATCTGGGTGGTCGAAAGGCTGGCGTGGCCGAGGAGCTCCTGCACTACGCGCAGGTCGGCGCCGCCCTCGAGCAGGTGCGAGGCGAAGGAGTGGCGCAGCGTGTGCGGCGTCGTGCGCTCCGGCAGGCCTGCCCGGCGTACGAGCAGGTCGATGCGGCCGCGTACGCCCCGAGTGCTCAGCGCTCCTCCGTTGTGGTTGAGGAAGAGTGCATCACCGGACGTATCGGCCGCCCCCGCGAGGACCGGCCGCCCGAGGGAGAGGTACGCCTCGAGCGCGTCTCTCGCGGGTGCGCCGAGCATGCCGATGCGCTCCTTACGGCCCTTGCCCAGCACCCGGATCTCGCCGTGGCCGAGGTCGACGTCCGCGACCTTCGCACCGGCGATCTCACTGATGCGTAGGCCGGCCGCATAGGCGCACTCGACGATGGCGCGGTCACGCAGCTCGATGGCGTCGGGCACCGTGGCCGAGCGCTCACGGCCCACCGGGTGACCAGCTGAGCCGGGGATGACGTCGAGCAGGCGCTCGACATCATCGACCTCCATCACCCGCGGCAGGCGCCGCGAGCGGCGTGGGGTCACGATAGCGGCCCAGGGGTCTCCTGCTACCCAGCCCTGGCGCCGGCAGAAGCGGTAGAAGGAGCGCAACGCGGCGATGCGGCTGCCGATCGTGGAGCGCGAAAGGCCGCGGCCGTCGAGCTCAGCGAGGTAGGCCCGCAGGGTCCGGCGCGGCGGCCGGGTCCAGTCCACGCCGGGAACCCCGTGGAGCCAGTCGAGGTACTGCTCGAGCGCCGTGTGATACGCGCGCTTGGTGTGCGGCGAGGCATCGCGGGCATCGAGCGAGGCCATGAAGGACGTGGCGGCCGAGGCGCCGTCGCGGCCCGATCCCGGGTCCACCATCACGCCCTGCCCCACCCGCTGGACATCAGCTGCCGGCGTCGTCAGCTTCGGCGCCGGCCGCGGACCTGGTCGTCTTGCGCTTCCTGGCAGCGGACGACTTCCCCGACGATGTGCCGCCCCTGGAAGCAGCGCGGCGCTTGCGCGAGGGGGCGAGGGCAGCCGGGTTCGGCTCGCCGCCGGGCAGCTTCAGCCCGGGCAGCTCGGCGCGATCGCCGGGCAGCTCTACGGGTGCACCGCAGCGGAGGCAGATGCCGCTCTCGTCCTTGAGCGCGACCGCACCGGCATCGGCATCGTGGATCGCGCCCAGTGGCTCGAAGTTGGTGGTGAAGTCACACTTGGGATAGCGCCCGCAGCCATAGAAGACGTTGCCGGTGCGCCGTGCTCGCCGAGCGGTCAGTCGCCCTTCGCCGCACTTGGGGCACTCGACCTCGAACGGCAGCGGCGGCGGCGGGGGCGGGCCGGTGCGGTGGATGTAGTCGCAGTCGGGATAGCGGTCACAGCCGGCAAAGACGCCATAACGCCCGCGCTTGGCCACGAGCGTGCCTTCGCCGCACTTGGGGCACTTGTCACCAGCCCCTTCGACCGGCGGCATGTCCGACTCCTCGCCCGGGATGTCACGCGTCTCCTTGTGATCGGGGTACATCGAGCAGGCCAGGAAACGACCGTTGCGTCCCAGGCGGATGACCATGGGATGGCCTTCGGAACAGACCTCGTCGGTCTCCTCGGTGGTGAGCTCGCTGCGCTTGAGCGTCTTGCGCTTCTCGTCGACCAGCTTCTGCAGCGGATCGTAGAACTCGTGCAGCAGCGGGACCCACTCGCGCTTGCCCGCGGCGACCTCGTCGAGCTCCTCTTCCATGCGCGCGGTGAAGTCGTAGTCGACGTAATCGCCGAAATGCTCCACCAGCACATCCGTGACGATGTTGGCCACGATCTCGGGGCGCAGGCGCTTGTCCACGACCTTGACGTAGCCGCGGTCCTGGATGGTGGAGATGGTGGCCGCGTATGTGGACGGCCGGCCGATGCCATGCTCCTCGAGTGCCTTGATGAGCGAGGCCTCGGTGAAGCGCGGCGGCGGCTCGGTGAAGTGCTGCTCGCCCTCGACGTCCTCGACGGCGGAGCGGTCGCCTTCGGCCAGTGCTGGCAGGGTCGCTTCCTTCTCCTCGTCCTCACCGTCGTCGCGGCCCTCGGTGTAGACCGCGGTGAAGCCGTCGAAGGTCGTGCGCGTGGCGCTGGCGCGCAGGCCGAAGCGACCGGCTTCCAGCTCCGCGGTGGTGGTCTCCATCTGCTTGGGAGCCATCTGCGAGGCCAGCGCTCGCTGCCAGATGAGCCGATAGAGGCGCAGCTCGTCGTCCTTGATGGCGCCACGTAGCGAGTCGGGGTCACGTGCGAAGGACGTGGGGCGGATGGCCTCGTGCGCCTCCTGGGCGCCCTTGGCGCGGGTCTTGTAGCCGCGGCCGCCCTCGACCGCGTAGTCACTGCCGAAGCGACCGCTGATGACCTCCTGCGCCTCTGCCTGCGCAGACTTGGCGAGGTTGACCGAGTCGGTACGCATGTAGGTGATGAGACCGGTGGGCTCACCGTCGATCTCGATGCCTTCGTACAGGCGCTGGGCCACGGACATCGTGCGGCGGGGGCCATAGCCGAGCTTGCGGCTGGCCTCCTGCTGCATCGTGCTGGTAGTGAAGGGTGGAGCCGGGTTGCGCTTGGAGTCGCGCACCTTGAGCGAGGTGACGGTGGCCGTCTCGGCCCGCAGCGCTTTGACGTAGGCCTGGGCGGTGGCCTCGTCGGGGATGGGGATCTCGTTCTGCTTGACCTCGCCGCCAGTAGCCACGCGCGTGCCGTCGACCTTGACCAGCGCCGCTCTGTAGCGCTCGCCAGCCGGCGTCTCGAGCAGCGCTTGCAGGGTCCAGTACTCGCGTGCCGTGAAGGCCTCGATGGCCCGTTCCCGTTCGACCACCAGGCGCACCGCCACCGATTGCACGCGGCCGGCGGAGAGGCCGCTGCGCACCTTGCGGCTGATGAGCGGACTGAGCGTGTAGCCCACGAGGCGGTCCATGATCCGCCGTGTCTGTTGGGCATCCACGAGGCCCATGTCGATGTCGCGCGGGTCCTCGAAGGCGGCGATGATGGCCGACTTGGTGATCTCGCTGAAGGTCACGCGCTTGGTCTTGTCGCCAGGGATATGCACGGCCTCGACGACGTGCCAGGCGATGGCCTCCCCCTCGCGGTCGAGGTCGGTGGCGAGGTAGACGAGATCGGAGCTGCCGGCGGCCTTGGTGATGGCGTTGAGCTGCTTGCGGCGGTCCTCGTTGATCACGTACTCGGGCTCGAAGTCGTGCTCGACGTCCACACCGAACTTGCCCTTGCCGGGGTTCTCCGGAAGGTCGCGGACGTGGCCGTAGGAGGCCAGTACCTTGAAGTCAGGGCCGAGGTAGCGCTCGATCGTCCGGGCTTTGGCGGGTGATTCGACGATCACCAGGTTCTTGGTCACGGCCGCAGACTATAGCAATGGTGCGTCGGTGCACCACCCGGGCGCTCGGCGATGGTGATCACGCTTCGCGGATACGGCGCAACAGCTCCGCGTCGGGCTCGAGGTCCTCGAGGTCGTCGTCACGGGACGATGCGCGGCCGGTGGCGCCCGGGGCCGGCGTCACGATCACGTTGGCGCCCTCGGGAACGGCCTGTGCCTCCGCGGGCAGCTCGGCCGGGCTCCCCGGCAGGTCATCGTCCAGCCCGGCTGCGTGGATGGCCACGCGCGGGATCTCGATGAAACGGATGATGTTGTAGGGCAGCAGGAAGACCGAGTCGAGGTACTCGGTAGACAATGGTTTGCGGCCCTCGAGGGTGCGCAGGTTGGTACAGAGCAGGCCGGCGTCGGCAGCGGTCGGCAGGGACTCGATGTCCGCCTTCATGGGTTGCTCGCCCTGAAGATGCAAGATGACGTTCCGAATCATGCTCCCATCCTACGCTGCGACGACCGGCGTACTCCGGTTGGGTCCGGCGGACTCTCTCATGACATTCGCTCGTTGTCCATCCGGGTCAATGGTCCTGCCGGCAGCTGCGTAGGTCCGTGGGCCTGGGCCCAGCCCCGGAGTTGCAGCATCGTCAACGCCGCGGAGACGACGCCCGGGTCGAGTGCGGTCGCGCGACAGAGTGTGTCGATGGTGCTGGGCCCGGCGGCTAACACCTCGGCGACCCGGCGTTGGGTCGGGTCAAGCGATCGCAAGGCAGCCGTGACCGAAAGCTGACTGGCCCGCTCGTCGGTGGGAGTGACCGTGGCGTTCACGTCGCTGGGCGAGAGGTCGGCGATCATCTCGTCCAACCCGATGAGCGGCTGGACCGGTGCCTCGCGCAGCAGCACGAGGTTGCCACGGATGCGAGGGTCCAGCGGTCGCCCCGGGACCACCAGCACCCGCCGACCCTGCTCGAGTGCATGGCGGGCCGTGATCAGCGCGCCGCTGCGCGCCGGGGCTTCGACCACGATGGTGGTCGAGCAGAGCCCGCTGATGATGCGGTTGCGCCGTGGGAATGTGCCGCGGGTCGCGTGCGCCTGCGGAGGCAGCTCACTCACGACAGCGCCACGCTCCGCGATCCGATCGGCCAGTCGACGGTTGAGGGCGGGGCCGGGGGCATCGATGCCGCTGCCGACGACGCCGACGGTTCGCGTGCCACCGTCGAGTGCGGACCGGTGGACGGCACCGTCGATGCCCAGGGCCAGGCCGGACACGACCGTGACGCCGGCCTCAGCGAGGCGCTGCCCGATGCGGGTGGCGAGGTCGCGGCCGACCGCGGTCGGCCGGCGCGTGCCCACGACTGCGACCAGCGGCTCGTGGGAGAGGGCAGAAGGGTGACCCAGGCCATAGAGCACCGCCGGCGGCTCCTCGATGGCGTGGAGCGCGCGCGGGTACTGGGGGTCGAGCGGTGTCAGGATCCAGCCACCGAGCGCCGCGACCGCCCGTGGCACTCGCCCCGGGTCGGCCGCCGCACGACGGATGGCACGGGCCAGGCCTGGGCGCAGCCGGGTACGCGCCATCACCGCGAGGCCACGGTCGGCGCGAGCGGCCGGCATCCCCGCCACGGCCGCGATGGCCTCAGCTGCCGAGCCGTGATGCTCGAGCAGCCGGCTGAAGGTGAGGTCGCCGACGCCTGGCGTGCCGGCGAGGGCGATCCAGGCGTCCCGCTCGTTCACGCGGGGGCCTCCCCCTCGAACGAACGGTCGCGCAGTGCCGCGGCAGCCGCCAGATCCTCCGTCCTGACACCGGCCCGGCCGCGCAGGTCGGCGATGGTGCGTGCCACGCGCAGCGTGCGGTGGACGCCCCTGGCGGTGAGCTCCAGCTGATGGCCGAAGTCCTGCAACGTCTGACGCGAGCCCGCGTCAAGGGCGCAGGCTCTGAGCAGCGCCCGGCCATTGAGCGCCGCGTTGGGCACGCCGCCGTTGCGCTCGAGTGCCAGCCCCCAGGCCCCAAGGACCCGCCGCGCCACGGTATCGCTCGATCCGGGCTCGGCCAGATCCACCAGCTCCTCGGGGTCCATGCGCGGCATGACCACCCGCAGGTCGATGCGATCGAGCAGCGGTCCGCTGACACGCCGACGGTAGCGCTCGGGCTCGCGGACAGGGCAGCGGCAGACGCGCTCGGGATCCCCGTTCCAGCCGCAGCGGCACGGGTTCATGGCCGCGATGAGCTGGAGCTGAGCGGGGTAGGTCACCGAGCCGTGCGCTCGCACGATCTCGACCGAGCCGTCCTCGAGCGGCTGGCGCAGGGCATCCAGCACGTGGCGGTCGAACTCGGCCAACTCGTCGAGGAAGAGGACGCCACGGTGTGCCTGGGTGACCAGTCCCGGCCGCAGCCGTGGGCCACCGCCGACCATGGCCGCGTACGAGGTCGTGTGGTGAGGGCTCCGAAAGGGCCGGGCGAGCCGCTCGGAAGCCGAGGTCTCGAGGCCCGACACGCTGCGGATGACCGCGACCTCGCGGGCCTCTCCCTCGGTCAGTGGTGGCTGCAGCCCCGGGACGGCGCGCGCCAGCATGGTCTTGCCCGCACCCGGGGAGCCGATGAGCAGGAGGTTGTGGCGGCCCGCGAGCGCGACCTCCAGCGCCCAGCGTGCCTGCTCCTGACCGCGCAGGTCCGACAGCTCCGTGATCTCGCCGGGCGACAGCGTCGCCTCCGACGTGGCCGCGCTGCCCGCCGCCACGCGTATCGGTGCCCGGCGTCTGGCGGTTGCTGCCTTGCGACCCCGGGGGCCGGCGATGAGACGAGCGACATCGTCGAGCCCCTCCGCACCCACGACCTGCATGCTCTCGACGAGTCGCGCCTCATCGACGTTGGCGAGAGGAACGCACACGCGACGGTGGCCCGACGCGCGGAGCGTCGCCACCATGGGCAGTACGCCCGGCACGGGCTGGACGCTACCGTCGAGCGACAGCTCCCCGAGCAGCGCCCACGGCCCACCCGAAGCCCGGATCTGCTCGTGTGCGAGCAGGACGCCGACCGCGATGGCGACGTCGTAGGCGGCCCCATGCTTGCGCCGATCCGCGGGCGCCAGGTTCACCGTGATACGCGACAGCGGATAGGCGAAGCCGGCGTTGCGGATGGCACTGCGGACCCGCTCGCGAGCCTCGGAGAGCGCCGTGTCGGGCAGGCCCACGATCGAGAAGGAGGGCAGTCCCGCCGCGATGTCGACCTCTACCCGCACGAGCTCCCCGCGCAGGCCATGGATGACGGCGGTATCGAGGATCGCGAGCATGCGACCGAGGATGGCCGGTGCCGCTTACCTCGTGCTTTGGTGCGACTTCGCGGCGACTAGCGATCGGCGACCAAGCGAGCGAACAGGCGATCGGCCTCGGTACCCGGGTCGTCGCAGATGCCCGAGTGGACCGCCGAGAGCTGGATCGACCGTCGAGCGTGGCGCGGTCAGCCAGTGGAAGCGCTCGGAAGCCGAGAGATGGCCGTGCGGCCCTGCCGCCTCCCCGCCCTCGCAGATGCGCTCGATCGACTCGAGGTGTGAGCGGATCGCACCCACGTCGGCATCTGGCGCGAGGGCCAGCAGCCGCGACTCGTCGAGCGTGATGCGTGAGATCAGCACACGGTGGGACTTGGCGAAGAGGATGACCCCGGCGTTGAGGAACTCCTCGCGAGCCACATCTGGCACCACCCGGATCACGCTGTAGTCGTACGAGCAGCGCTCAGGCACGCGCCGCCTCCTCCACGAAGGCCGCCGATCCATCGAGACGCGCGAGCAGGTATCGGAGGTAGTGATCACGGACGGCATCGGGCGCTTCGTGGCCGTAACCCAGCTCCAGCCAGGCATCAGGCACGGCCGTCAGGATGCCCTCGAAGGTCGTGCGCGACAGTCGCTCCCTGGCGCGTGCGTCGGCCGCCGCGACATCGTCGGCGAAAGCCAGCAACACATGCTGCGCGATCCGTTCGAAGCGGCTCTCGGCGCGCGCCATCACGCCGACCCAGTCGTGGTGGAAGAAGAGCGCAGCCCCGTGGTCGATGAGCCAGGTGCGCCCATGCCACTCAAGCATGTTGGCGTTTCGCGGCGTGCGGTCGGGGTTGGTGGTGAAAGCGTCGAACCAAACGACGTCCGAGGCGAACCGGCCATCAGGGACAGGCGGCACCAAGGGGTCATAGGTGATCGACCCCGGCAGGTAGTCGAGCGCGTAGTTGATGCCCTCGCTGGTACGCAAGAGGTGGCCGATCTCGTAGTCGATCTCGAGCCGCCCGAAATCCGGTGCCAGGTCGATGAGCACCGCCTCGGGCACCGGCAGGCCCAGCGCCCGCCCGATCTCACCGGCCAGCAGCTCGGCTACGAGCGCCTTGGGCCCCTGCCCTGCCCCGCGATACTTGACCACGTAGGTGCCGTCATCGTCGGCCTCCATGATCCCGGGCATGGAGCCACCCTCACGCAGTGGCGCGACGTAGCGGACCGCGCGGACGGTACGCAGCATCGGCAGGTCGCAGCGCGTCCGGCCTAGGCGCTGCGACCGTCCTCCTCGTCGGCCGCGTGCTTGCCTTCGACGCTGACGTGCATGGCCGCCCCGGAGTCAAGGCCGCTGTCGATGAAGTTGCCCAGGCGTCGAGCAAGGTCGGTCAGCTCGAGCGGGATGATGTACTTGGTGGACTCACCCTGGCCCAGCTCCTTGAGGGCTTCGAAGTACTGCAGCGTCATGGTGCGGTCATCGATGTTCCTGGCCGCTTCGAAGATGCGCGTCAGCGCCTGGCTGTAGCCCTCCGCCTCGAGGATGGCCGCCTGGCGTCGACCCTCGGCCGTGAGGATGGCCGACTGCTTCTCGCCCTCGGCCACGTTGATCTTGGACTGGCGTGCGCCCTCGGACTCGGTGATGACCGCGCGACGGGTTCGCTCGGCGGTGAGCACGCGGTTCATGGAAGCCTGCACGTCGGGCGGAGGAACGAGCTCGCGGATCTCGACCGTGGTGACCTTGCCGCCCCAGCGCTCGGTCTGCTCACCCAGCTTGACCCGCAGCACGTCGTTGACCTGGTCGCGCTTGCTGAGCACGTCGTCGAGGAGCATGTCGCCCGCGACCGCGCGCAGGGTCGTGGTGGCGACGCCCTGGAGAGCGCCGGCGAAGTCGGCCACGTTGATGAGGCTGCTCAACGGATCGACGATGCGCCAGTAGATAAGGAAGTCGATGTCGATGGGAGCGTTGTCACGGGTGATGACGGTCTGGCTGGGGACCTCGATGAAGTTCTCGCGGATGTCGACCTTTACGGGACGGTCGATGAAGGGGATGAGGAACCGCAGGCCGGGCTCACGAACGAGGCTGGTGTCGGTTCGGCCCAGGCGGAAGATGACCATCCGCTCGTACTGGCGCACGATCCGAACCGAGAGGTACAGGATGATGATGCCCACGACCGCCAGGAACAGAACGGTCGCGATAAGGCTGCTGCCGAGGTCCATGGTTCTAGGCCATCCCTTCATTGTGGCCGCTGGCACCCAGCGACTCCACCAGTAAGACCATGCCATCGTTGCCGCTCACGCGCACGGGAGTGCCGCGCTCGAGCACGCTGGCATCAGGTGTTCGCGCCGTCCATTCCTCGCCGGCGGCGAAGATCGTGCCCACCGGTGACAGGGCACCGCGAACCTCGCCCTGCGTGCCCAGCGGCAGCAGCGGTCCGACGAGGTGGCTGACACCGATCACCGCCTGGGGCCTGCGCCGCTGACGCATGAGGACGTAGAGGATCGCCAGCATGACGGCGCCGGTAAGGGCGGTCATGACCACGACGACCTCGGTGCTGACGCTGACGGACGGCGCCACCGGGTCTCCCGGCTCGGTGTACAGCGCGGATGCGCCCAGCGCGAAGGCTACGAGGCCGCCGATCGTCAACAACCCGGCGCTGGTCACCGTCCACTCCAGCACGAAGAGGACGACGGCGAGGCCGATGAGCAGCAGGCCGGCCACGTTGAGCGGCAGGCTGCCGAAGCCGATGAAGGCGAGGATGAGCGCGAAGGCGCCGAGGATGCCGGTGACGTAGTTGGGGTTCTGGAGCTCGAAGAAGATGCCGTAGAAGCCGAGCGTGAAGAGGATGAAGGCGATATTGGGATCGCTCAGCAGGTGCAGGAACGACTGGAACGGGTTCATGCCCAGGCGCTCGACCTCCGCGCCGGCCGTCTCGAGCACCACCGGCTCGCCGGCCACGTTCACGGTCATGCCGTCAGCCTGCGTCAGCAGGTCCTCGATCGAGTCGGCCTTGACGTCGATGGCCCCTGCTGCGAGCGCCTCGTCGACGGTGTAGCTCAAGGCGTCGGTGACGGTCCCCACGGCCCAATCCACGGGCCGGCCGCGTTCCTCGGCGATCGAGGTGATGGTGGCGATGGTGTCGTTCATGACCTTGTTGCCGAGGTCCTCACCGATGTCCGAGCCGTCGCTGTTGATGGGCGTGGCCGCGCCGATGTTGGTGGCTGGGGCCATGGAGGCGACGTGTGCAGCAAGGGTCAGGAACGTACCGGCACTCGCCGCCCGGGCGCCCGCCGGCCCCACCCAGACCATCACGGGCACCTCCGCCGAGAGCTCCGCCTGCACGATCTCCCGCGTGGATTCGAGCGAGCCACCGGGGGTGTCGAGCTCGATGACGACCGCGGCCGCGCCATCGTTCGCGGCGCGTTCGATACCTGCGCGCAGGTACTCGGCCATGATCTGGTCGACCACGCCGCTCGTGGGCAGCACGATGACCGTCCCACCCTGAGCGGCCTCGTCCTGCGCGGCGACCGTGGACGCCAGCAGGCTCATCGTGCCCAGGAGCACGAACAATGAGCGCACGAGGGCCAGCGGCGTGATGCGTCGCTCTTCCTTGGTCTTCACCTGCACCGATTATCGCATCGCGGCAGCGCGATTCAGGCGCTTTCGGTCGGTCCGGCGCGTCGTCCTGTCACATGATCGTAAAGGAACTGGCTCCAGGTCTCCATGTCCTCGTAGACGGAACCTGCCTCGTCGGGCTCGACGAAGCGGCCGCTGAGCTTGTCGGTCTCGCGGACCGCCAGCCCCCGTCCGGCCGCGTCAGCCTCGAAGACCACGCCCACGTGGACCTGGCCCACGAGCACGTCGTCGTCCTTGAGCAGGCCGAGCAGCCTCGGCTCGGGATCCCAGTCGGCCACCATCTCCTCGTGGAACTCGCGGCGGAGCCCTTCGAGCACGCCACCGTCCTCGGGGTTGAGGTGGCCGCCGATCCCCAGCGAGTAGAGGTCGTGCAGACGGGCATCGCCACCGGCCTTCGTGCGCTGCATCAGGAACAGCCGGTGCCCGTCGCGCATCAGCAGGTACGGGATGACCTGCTGCCACTCGGGGTCGATCTCAGCTTCAGCCCGCGGTCGGTACTCGCCCACGGCTGCGATGAGCTCGAGACGGTCGTCGATGCCCTCGCTGAGGATGCCCTTCCAGGGGCGATCGCCGATGATGCGGGTGCGTGGGAGCCCGAGGACGAGCTCCCGGTCTTTCTGGCTCAGATCGATGGGACCGTCTCGAGCGCGTGCTGGATGCGCTCCTCCGGCAGTTCGAAGTCTTCGAGCTCACCGTCGAGATAGCGCGTGTACGCGGCCGCATCGAAGTGCCCGTGGCCACACATGTGGAAGAGGATGGTCGGGCTGGTGCCGGCTTCCTTGGCTTTCTGGACCTCGTCGATGACGACGGCGATGGCGTGCGCCGGCTCTGGCGCGGGCAGCACCAGCTCCGTCTGGGTGAAGGTTCGCGCCGCGTCGAATGTCTTCGACTGTGGCACGGCCTGCGCCTCGATGACCCCCTGGTCCTTGAGCAGGCTGACCTGCGGCGACATGCCGTGATAGCGCAGGCCGCCCGCGTGGATGGGGTCGGGCACGAAGTCGTGGCCGAGGGTGTGCATCTTGACGATCGGTGCCATCTGGCCGGTATCGCCGTAGTCGTAGGCGTAGACACCGCGGGTCAGGCTGGGCGCCGCGGAAGGCTCCGCCGCGATGAAGCGGTAGTCCGCCTCTCCTCGTAGCTTCCGACCGACGAAGGGGAACGTCAGGCCGGCGAAGTTGGAACCGCCGCCGGCGCAGGCCACGATGATGTCCGGGTCCTCGCCGGCCAGCTCCATCTGCTCCATGGCCTCCTGGCCGATGACGGTCTGGTGCAGGAGCACGTGGTTGAGCACCGAGCCCAACGCATAGCGCGTGTTCTCGTGCGTGGCCGCATCCTCCACGCCTTCGCTGATGGCGATACCGAGTGAGCCGGGCGTGTCGGGTGTCTCGGCAAGGACCTTGCGCCCGTACTGGGTGAGGGGGCTCGGGCTGGCGACGACATCGGCGCCGTACATCTTCATGTGGTTGCGACGTCCCGGCTTCGCGTCGTACGAAGCACGCACCTGGTAGATCATCACGTCCAGGCCGAAGATCGCGCCCGCCATCGCGAGGGCCGTGCCCCACTGGCCGGCTCCGGTCTCGGTGGTCAGGCGCTCGATACCCTCTTCCTTGTTGAAGAACGCCTGGGGGATGGCCGTGTTGGGCTTGTGACTGCCGGCCGGGCTGCCACCCTCGTACTTGTAGAAGATCTTGGCGGTGGAACCGAGGGCCTTCTCGAGCCGATGAGCACGGAACAGGGGCGAGGGGCGGTACATCGTGTACGCCTGCAGCACCGGCTCGGGGATATCGATGTAGCGCTCGGCGCTCATCTCCTGCGCGATGAGCGCCATGGGGAAGAGCGGCGCCAGGTCCTCTGGGCCGACCGGCTGCTTGGTGGCGGGGTGCAGCGGCGGGGACAACGGCACCGGCAGGTCGGCGTTGATGTTGTACCAGGCGCGCGGGATCCGGTCCTCGGTCAGGATGAACTTGGTCTGCTGCAGCGCCATCGCGGTGCTCTCCTCCTGGCCGCCTCGTCAGCGGCATATGCGACGTGAGTGCGAGGAGCCTACATCGTGGTCTCGTACAACGTCTCGTAGCGAGCTCCACCGGGCTCGGGGTGGCTGCGAACCAGCTGGATGCGATCGACCGTCCAGCGTACGCCGAGCGGCCCACAGGCCCCAGATCGCAGCGCCTCGATGACGGCCTCGTCGACGCGGCGTGAGACCGTGAGGTGGGCTGAGGGCGTGCGCCTCGGAGGTGGGCCTTCGGTCATGTCCCGCGGGCAGCGCTCGGCCGCGATGGTGGCCGTTTCGATGAGCTCGCCGGCACCAGCGCCGAGGGCGAGCCAGGCGACGCCGCCCTGATGGCGTGCTCGACCCCCTCCCCGGTCGGCCACAGCCACATACGGCGATACCTCGCCGACGACCGAGTCGATGAGCTGCTCCAGCGGTGCTACGTGTATCGGTTGGACCGACCCCAGGAACAGGAGCGTCAGGTGCCACGTGTGCGGGTGCGTCCAGCGAACACCGGGGTAGGCACGACGGTACGGTGCCAGCTGCGCAGCGAGCTCGGTGCGTACATCATCGGGCACAGGATGGGCGACGAAGAGGCGCCACGGCGCCCCGGCCGACGTGCTCAGGCCTGGCCTCCGGTCGATGCTGGCAGCCGCTCGATCCCGAGCAGGTCGAGCAGGTCGCCGAAATCATGGATGACGGGCACCTCGCCGGTCTCCGCCCCGGCGCCCACGGGTGTGTCGATGCGGCCGTGGCGGTCGATGAGCACCGGCTCGATGCCTGCGCGGCGCGCTCCCAGCACGTCCGCCTCCGGATCGTCGCCGACATGGATGGCGACCTCTGGCCCAACGCCGAAGAGGTCAAGCGCATGCTCGAAGATAGCCGCGTGTGGCTTCTGATAGCCGACGCGCGCGCTGATGCTCATGACCTCGAAGTGGCGCGCCAGATCCAGCGTCTGCAGCAGCTCCGGCGCGTACCAGCCCCAGTTGCTCACGACGCCCAGGCGCAATCCGGCCGCCTGCATGGCGTCGAGCGCAGGGATGACGTCGGGGAAGACATGGAAGGCCGAGCGCCGGCGGAAGGCTCGGTCGATGTCACGGAAGAATGTCTCGGGCAGGTTCGGATAGCCGAGGCGGTCGAAGACGAGCTGGTCGAGCTCGGTGAGGCGTCTGAACGAGGCTGCCTCGGTGGCTTCGAACGGGCCCTCGTGAGCCCACTCTGCCCAGGCCGCCCGGAAAGCCTGCTCGAAGGCCTCCTGGCTGGTCTCGATGCGATAGCGCTCGAAGACGGTCGCATAGACGTCGAGCCAGGACGGGTGGGCCCGGGCCATGGTGTCGCCGACGTCGATGAGCACGACGCTCGGCCTGATGCTTCGTTCCACGGAGACAGAGTCTAGCCGTCAGTGCCCTCGAAGAGGGTGTACGTGCACGGATATTCGTGCCCGTCAGTCGTTGTAGAGGCGCTCCTCGATGAGCTTCTCCATGACCGTGCGTCCGTTGGGGTCGAAGCAGGAGAACTCGAAGTACTTCTGATATTCGAGGTCGATCGCGTTGGTGCCGCCACGGTTCTTCTCGACCGTGAGCACGACCCAGTCGCGGAAGCGCTGCGCCTGGTACGGGTTGAACTCGATGTTGACCTTGGCCACGATCTGGTACTTCTCGTTGAGGATGACGATGATGTCCGCCTCGTAGTTGATGGCCGAGGAACCGCGCAGGTGGTGGTTGCGCAGGCGCGCGGCCTTGAGGCCCTCCTTGTCGGCGGCCACGATCGAGATGAGCGGCACCTCGTAGTTGAGCGCGAGGTCCTTGAGGCCCTGCACCACGCTGGTGACCTTCTCGACCTCGTTCTGCGGCTCCGGATGGACCGGCACCTTCTGCATGTAGTCGACCATGACCACGAGTCGCTGGTCGCCGGCGATCTCCTTGTACTTCTCGACCAGCGAGGCCATGTTCTCGACGGTGCTCGTCGTCTGTGATCCGCGCAGCAGGTACAGATTGGGGCCGTAGCGGTTGATGCGCTCGAGGGCCGGACGCAGGCGCGGGTTGGCGCCGAGGTCGGCGTTCTGGCCGCCGGTCGCCATCCAGGTCCCGAGGATCTCGTTACGGACCTCGGTCAGCTTCACGCCACCGCTGCGCGAGGGCAGGCTGGGCAGCACCAATTCCTGGGCGATGATCCGGTTGAGCAGGTACTCCTCGTCGTGCTCGAAGCAGATATAGAGCACGCTCGCGAGACCGCTCATCACGATGTTGCGCGCCATCTGCACGGCCATGGTGGTCTTGCCGGTGCCTTGGGCGCCGCCGATCAGGAGCATCTCGCCGGCACGGATGCCACCACCGATGGACTTGTCCAACGGGGTGAAGCCCAGCGGGACCGGCTGGTACTGCGTGACGTCACCTTGGGCCACCTTGCCCGCGAGGGTGGTCAGCACCTGCGTCGCGCTGCGCGGCTCGATGTTGCCCAGTCCGGAGTCGTACTTCCAGGTCTTGCCACCGATCGTCTCGTTGGTGGGCGTGATGGCACTCGTCGGCGTCGGCGCGAGTGTGGGCTGCATGAGCGCAGGGTCAAGGCCGATGGCTTGGGACGTCGGCCGAGGCTGGGCGGGCCCGAGTCCACCCGTGAGCGGGGGCGTCGGAGCCAGCGGGCCCAGGGGCGCCTGCGGCGCAGGAGGCCGTGGCGGAGCGGCCGCGGGGGCCTCGCCGCCGGGCTCGTGTCGGTCATTCGGTTGCGCGAGATCGGAGTCGGGGGTCGGGACGGTCATAGCGGGGTGCAAGGCCGAGGCCTCGCGGTCTCCATGTGACAGGCTTCCACAGATGCGATGCTAGCAACGTAGTGGCCGTGTCAAGGGCGACCCATCCCTCCTACCCTGTGGCGGCCAGCGGTACTAGTCCCGGCCGAGGGCTTCCCAGTAGCGGGCGACCGTGCGGATGCCGCCTTCATAGTTGGCGAGCACGAGCGACTCGTTGGGTGAGTGGGCGTTGTCGTCGGGGTTGGTGAAGCCGAGGAGCACGATGGGCAGACCCAGGACCTTGTCGAAGCTGGCCACTGCACCGATCGAGCCGCCTTCGTAGATATAGTAGGGATCGGCCCCGAAGACCTCCCTGAGGCAGGCGGCAGCGGTCTGGGCAGCGGGATGCTCCGGACTGACCACGAACGGCCACATCTCGTCGAGCTTGCGGACCTCCACCTCCACGCCGGGCACGTCCACGGCCATGATCGCGTCGCGTACCCGCTCGAAGGTCTTGTCGGGGTCCATGCCTGGTGCCAGTCGGCAGGAGAACTTGGCGTGAGCATGCGCGGGGATGATGGTCTTGCTGCCTTCACCGGTGAAGCCGGCCCAGATGCCGCAGACGTCGAGCGTCGGCCGCACGCCCTTGCGTTCGAGGGCTGAGTAGCCCGGCTCGCCGAACAACTGCGACACGCCGATGCCCTCCACGAACGCAGCCTCGTCGAAGGGCAACCGCGCGAACTCCGCTCGCTGGTCCTCGCTCAGCACCGGCGCCTCGTCGTAGAAGCCGGGTACCGTGACACGTCCCTCGCCGTCGCGCAGCGAGGCCAGGATGCGCACGAGCGCGTTAGCCGGGTTCTGGACCATGCCCCCGAAGCCGCCCGAATGCAGGTCCTGGCGCGGTCCCGTGACGTCGAGCTCGAAATAGGTGTTGCCCCGCAGCGAGACGGTCAGTGCCGGGTGATTGCCCTCGTAGAAGCCGGTGTCGCTCACGACGATGAGATCGCCGCTCAGCCGATCGGCGTGGGCCTGAAGCCAGGCTTCGAAGTTGGGCGAACCGTCCTCTTCCTCGCCCTCGATGACGTAGCGGATGTTGATGGGCAGCCGTCCCTGGGTTTCCAGCCAGGCCCTGGCTGCCCACAGATGCAGGTGGATCTGGCCCTTGTCGTCAGCTACGCCGCGACCATAGATGCGGCCATCCGCGACTCGGGGTTCGAAGGGTGGGCGAACCCACAGCTCGAGCGGATCGACCGGCTGCACGTCGTAGTGGGCATAGACCACCACCGTGGGCGCGCCTTCGGCATGGAGCCAATCGGCATAGACCACGGGGTTGCCGCCCGTGGCCGAGATCTCCACGTGTTCGAGGCCGATGTCACGCATGCGGCCGGCGAGCCACTCGGCGCCACGGGCGATGTCACCGACGTGCTCCGGGAGCGCCCCGACCGTGGGGATGCGCAAGAACTCCTCGAAGTCACGGAGGCGCTTCGTGGCGGTGCGCTCGAGATAGGCCTCGATGGCCTCGATGGGCGCGCTCATCGGAACCCCTCCCCCGGGTCGTGGCTGGAGAAATGCGTTCGGGATCAGGCCGGCTGCGGTGAAGGCTCAGGCGTCCCAGCGCTGGGAGGCGGCTCGTCCTCGCGTGGCTTACTCAGGCCGGCCAGTGGGGTGGCCAACTTGGGCGTGGGTGAACCGCCCGGCTCCTTCCGCGGATCCGGCAGGTCGGCGAACATGGCGTCGAACTCGGCGGCCTCGATGGTCTCCTTGGCCACCAGCGCCTCGGCCAGCTCGGTAAGGCGATCCTGGTACTCGGTCAGCAGCTGAGTGGCGCGATCGTAGCCCTGGTCCACGATGGCGCGAACCTCGTCGTCGATCATCTTGGCCACGTCATCGGAGTAGTTGCGCTGCTCACCCATCGTCCGACCGAGGAAGACCATCTCCTCGTGCTTGCCCCACGCCATCGGGCCGAGCTTCTCGCTCATGCCGAACTCGGTCACCATGCGGCGGGCAAGGGACGTGGCCTTCTCGATGTCATTGGAAGCCCCGGTAGTGATGTCGCCGAACATCAGGCGTTCGGCCACGGTGCCACCGAGCATGCCTGCGATCTTGTCCTGGAACTCGGACTTGGACTGCAGGTAGCGGTCCTCCATGGGCAGTCCCATGGTGTAACCGAGGGCCATGCCACGGCTGATGATGCTGACCTTGACCACGGGGTCACACTTGGGCAGCAAGCGCTGCACCATGGCGTGACCGCCCTCGTGGTACGCGATGATGGCCTTCTCTTCGTCGCTGATGATGCGGCTCTTGCGCTCGGGGCCGGCCACGACGCGCTCCAGCGCTTCGTTGAACTCCGGCGTGCTGATGGTCTTGCGGTTGCGGCGAGCGGCCAGGATGGCGGCCTCGTTGACGAGGTTGGCCAGGTCCGCACCGGAGAAGCCCGGTGACTGCTTGGCCACGCTGGGTAGATCGATGTCCTTGTCCAGCGGCTTGCCCTTGACGTGGACTTTGAGGATCTCCAATCGGCCCTTCATGTCGGGGCGGTCGAGGATGACCTGGCGGTCGAAGCGGCCGGGGCGCAGGAGCGCAGGGTCGAGCACGTCCGGCCGGTTGGTGGCGGCCACCACGATGACGTTGGTATTGGTGTCGAAGCCGTCCATCTCCACGAGGATCTGGTTCAGCGTCTGCTCGCGCTCGTCATGCGAGCCGCCCAGACCGGCGCCACGCTGGCGACCGACGGCATCGATCTCGTCGACGAAGACGATGCAGGGGCTGTTGCGCTTGGCCTGGTCGAAGAGGTCGCGCACGCGGCTGGCGCCGACGCCCACGAACATCTCCACGAACTCGGAGCCGGAGATGCTGAAGAAAGGCACGCCGGCCTCACCGGCCACGGCACGAGCGAGCAGGGTCTTGCCGGTACCGGGCGGGCCCACGAGCAACACACCTCGTGGGATGCGCGCGCCCAGCGAGTTGAACTTCTCGGGGTACTTGAGGAACTCGACGACCTCCTGCAGCTCCGTCTTGGCCTCGTCCACGCCGGCCACGTCGCTGAAGGTGACGACCGTCTTGTTGCCCACGAACATGCGCGCGCGGCTGCGCCCGAAGCTCATGGCCTGGTTATTGCTGCCCTGCGCCTGTCGGAACATGAACCAGAGGAACACGCCGATGAGCAGGATCGGGAAGAGCATGGAGATGAGGAGCCCGAAGAAAGCGTTGCCGTCGTCGGCCTGCTCTCCCTCGAACTGGACCGCGGTGCAGGCGGGCCCGGCGTCACAGGCGGCCCGGATGTCTGCCTGGACGGAGGTCGTGAACGCGGCCGGGATCCAGGACTGGAGCTCTGCGGGCTCATTCGTCTCCGCATCGAGGGCCTTGGTGGTGATGACCAGGGCGTCGCCGCGGGTGAGCACGGAGGCGACCTCGCCGTTCTCGACCATCGTCAGGAACGAGTTGGGCGAGCCGCTGTAGGGGATCGGCTCGGGTTCCTGTTCGTTGAAGAGGAAGAGATACAGCAGCGCAGCCGTACCGACGACGAGTACGAGGGTGACGAGCCCATTGCGCATGAAGCGACTGTTCAAGGATGACCTGCCTTCGGGTTGAGGCCGCCCGGATACCGGGTCGGGAACCGCGATTATAGGCGTGCACGCGGAAACTCCCATCACACTGGGATGACATGCGGGGCCGAGGTGCACCGCCCCATCGCGCCGAACGGCCTGGATGGGCTACCATGTCCGCCGCAGCGACATGGCTGGGTAGCTCAGCGGCAGAGCAAACGGCTCATAATCGTTAGGTCGGCAGTTCGAATCTGCCCCCAGCCACCACTCGACAAGCAGCGCTCTCCCGGGGAGCTCGCGACGGCGGACGCCGGGTTTCCTCCGTTCGGGCCGGACCTGCGGCTCGCAGGCATGGCACACTCGGGCCATGAGCGCATTGCGAACCATCATCTCGGCCGTGGCCGAGTCGATGACCCCCGACGGCACCCTCGCGCGCATACGTTTACGCACCACGTTGGACGCGCTGGTCACCCTGGCCCTGGCTGTCCTTGCGATCGGCCTCGCGGTGGGTTATCAGTTGGTCGGGCGCTGGGCTCGTCGCTCGGGCTCGTCGCGCTGATGGCGTTCCCGCCGGCGTGTCGATGAGCCAGGGACCACCGTGGGAGCCGGTCGAGCCGCCGGTGGCGCAGCCCACGGCTCCGGTGCCGATGGGCCTCGGTCAGGTCTTCGAGATCGGACGACGGATCCTCCGACGGCACTGGGGGGTGCTGCTGCTGGTCGCGCTCCTGTTCGTCGGACCGGGTGCCTTGTTGAGCTCGGCTTCCGCGCTGCGCTTCACCGATGTGGCCATGGGCCTGTTCCCGGAGCTCGAGGGCGGCACCATCGACACCGAGCTCACCCTCAGCGCGGCCGAGCTCGACCGTCTCCTCGGGGCGCTGGGACCCTTCCTCGGGGCCTCGCTGCTGGCGGGCGTGCTGGGCAGCATCGGTGCCCTCGGCTTCAGCGCCGCCGTGGCCGAGGACTACCACGCCCGGCCGGCGGCCATCGGCCCGGTAGTGCGCGCGAGCCTGCGCCGAACCCCGAGTGCGCTCGTCTTCATGCTCGTGACGGGCTTGCTCATCAGCGTGCTGGTCGTGGTGGGCCTGGTGGGCATGTCACTGGCCACGATGGCCCTGCCGGTCGGCGCTGTCGGCGCCGGCGGCCCGGGTGTGTTCGCAGCGCTGGTCATCGCCGTCGGGCTGACGGTCGCGGTCGTCTATCTCACGATGCGCTGGGCACCGGCCTTCACGGCCATGGTGGCGGAGGATGCCGGTTGGCGACAGGCGCTCAGGCGCAGTTGGCACCTCAGCGGCGACAACGTGCTCCGCATCTTCGCGCTGAGCGCGATCGTGGCACTCCTGACCGCGATCATCAGCTCCATCCTGGGAGCGCTCTTCGATGCCGCGCTGACGGCCCTGGTGGGGTCGCTGCTGGAGCTCGACCCGCTGGTCGTCAGCACGGTCGCGCTGGCCATGGCGGCGGTCGTCGTGGCGCCCGTGATGCCGGTGATGACCGCGGTGCTCTTCTTCGACCTGCGCACGCGGCGCGATCATCCTGCGACACCCGCGGCCGCTCCGCCTCCAGCGTTCCCGGATCGCTAGGCGCCGAAGAGCAACTCCATCCAGGCCTCGAAGGGTGCCATGGCCTCGGTCGCGTCGTGCGGCCCGATGGGCTCGATGGGAGCAGGTCGAGGCGCGTCCTCGGGCAATGCGAAGCGCGTCTCCGCGGCTCGGCCGAAGCCGTGGACGCGGGCTTGCCAGCGGACGAAGTCATCGGTTTCGAAGAAGTCTCGCTCCTCCTGGGCCGCCGCTAGTTCGAGCTCGCGCACCCGCACCTCCGCCCGCGCCTCGTCGGCCCGCGCCTCGGTGTCGGTCGAGCGCGAGAGCGTGCCACTGAAGACGGCGACCAACCCGACCACGAGCGCCAGCGCCACGATGATCCCGACGGCTCGGCGGCCGATGAGCGGAGCGTGGCGGATGGCAGACATCAAGGTGGAGCCTAGAGAGGCTGTCACCGAGGTGTCAAACGTGGACCGGGCCTGCTAGACTGCCACCCACGAACCGAACAGATGGTCGGTTTGGAACGAGGTCGTCGCGATGAGAGTCCATCAACCCCTGTCGACGCTCGATGCGCTCGAGCGGTTCCTCGCAGAGCCTGGCGTGCGAGAGGCCGTCGCGGCTCGTCACGTGCTGCCAGCGCAGCAGCCTGCCTTCGCACCCTTCCCGGAGTGGCTCGACGGTCGCCTGGTCACGGCCCTGGAAGAGCGCGGTATCGGTGCGCTCTACAGCCACCAGCGAGAGGCGCTGGACGCCCTCCATGGCGGGCAGGACGTGGTCATCGTGACCCCCACCGCCTCTGGCAAGTCGCTCTGCTACAACCTGCCGGTGCTACAGGAGATCTGCGAGGACCCCGCGGCTCGGGCGCTCTATCTCTTTCCTACCAAGGCCCTCAGCCAGGATCAACTCGCGGAGTTTCGCGACCTCTCGGAGCAGGCACGGCTGGACCTCTCGGCAGCGGTCTACGACGGTGATACGCCAGCCCCCATCCGAGCCGTCGTTCGCGAGGCCGGCCAGGTCGTGGTCACCAACCCGGACATGCTCAGCACCGCGGTGCTGCCGCATCACACCAAGTGGTTCCAGCTCTTCGAGCAGCTGCGCTACATCGTGATCGACGAGGCCCACACCTATCGCGGCATCTTCGGCAGCCACGTGGCCAACGTGCTGCGCCGGCTGCTGCGCATCTGTGCGCATTACGGCAGCGACCCCCGCATCGTCTGCTCGTCAGCGACCGTGGGCAACCCGGGCGAACTGGCCCGGACGCTGACTGGGCGGTCCTTCCGGGTCATCGACAGGAGCGGGGCCCCGACCGGTGAGCGCCACGTGGTCATCCTCGATCCGCCGCCGATCGATCGGCGCAGTGGGGTACGCCCCGGTCCCCACGCGCTGGCCTATCGTGCCGCGCTCTCATTCCTGCGGGCGGGGCGGCAGACGATCGTCTTCGGCCGAGCGCGCGTTGCGGTGGAGCTCTTGTTGAACTCGTTGCGGGAGGCCATGCGCGAAGGTCGCGGGCCGATCGACCGGCTGCGTGGCTATCGCTCGGGTTACCTGCCCAGCGAGCGACGCGCCATCGAGTCGGGCCTCCGGAGCGGAGAGATCCTGGGGGTCGTGTCGACCAATGCGCTCGAGCTGGGCATCGACATCGGAGCGCTCGATGCCTCCATCCTGGCTGGCTACCCCGGCACCATCGCGGCCACCTGGCAGCAGATGGGTCGCTCAGGACGGCGGCAGGAGACCAGCGTCTCCATCCTGGTGGCCGGTGCGGGTGCCCTCGACCGCTACGTGGCCACGCATCCGAAGTACCTGTTCGAGGCCACGCCTGAGGAAGCTCGACTGGACCCGGAGAATCTGCACGTGCTGCTGGCACACCTGCGCGCAGCCACCTTCGAGCTGCCCTTCGAGCCGGGGGAGATGTTCGGCGCGGCGCCTGCGGATGACATGCTCGCCTTCCTGGCGGAGGAGGCGCATGTGCGCCAGGCGAGCGACGGACGCTGGTATTGGGCCAGCGAGAATTTCCCGGCCTCGGAGATCAACCTGCGCCTCGGCGCTCCGGAGAACGTGCTCATCATCGACACGGGGCCCGAGCGACCACGGGTGCTGGGCGAGGTGGACCTCTTCGCGGCCCGCCAGCTGGTCCACCCCAAGGCCATCTACCTGCACGACTCACAGCAGTACCACGTAGACCAGCTCGATTGGGAGGAGCGCAAGGCCCTCGTGCGCCCGGTGGACAGCGACTACTACACGCAGGCAGAGCTGGCGGTCACACTCAAGCCGCTCGACGTCTTCGATACGGCACCACGCGCCGCCGGCAGCCGTCAGCACGGTGAGGTGATGATCAGCTCCATCGCCACCATCTTCAAGAAGCTCAAGCTCGACACGCACGAGAACGTCGGCTGGGGTTCCATCGACCTGCCTGAGATGGAGCTGCACACGACCGCCTGGTGGGTGGCCCTCGACCCCGCGGCCGTGGACGGCTGGCGACGTGAGGAGCTGGACGCCGGACTCATCGGTGCCGGCCGCGCGCTGCAGACCGTGGCCAGCGTGCTGCTGATGGCCGATCCGCACGACCTGGGCCTTGTGGCCCAGGTGCAGTCGCCGCACGCACAGCAGCCGGTCATCTACCTGTGGGAGGCCGCACCTGGTGGTGTGGGCATGTCGCCTCGCCTCTTCGATCGTACCGAGGAACTCATCGAGGGCGCCCTCGAGCTGGTCAGCGGCTGCGACTGCACGGTCGGCTGCCCCGCCTGCGTAGGCCCGCGTGGGGAGAGCCGGCTCGACGGCCGCGACCTCGCCACGCGGTTGCTCCGCCTCCTCGCCGGCGCCGCGCCGACCGTAGGTGCCGGACGCCCGGCCGAGGCCGCGGTGTGACAGACGAGCTGGCATGGACGCCGCCCAGCCTGCCGGGCATGGATCCCATCGGAGCCGGCCGGCTGCGTCGCTCTCGCCTCGAACGACTTCGCGAGGCACACGTGCGAGACGCTTCGGAGATCCGCCGCCCGACCATCCCGGAGCCCCGAGCCGACCGGGCCGAGCGTCTGGCGATCGATGTCGGAGGCACCGTCGTGGAGACGACGCAGCGGCCCATCGTGGTGGTCGACTCGCGGGAGGCCATCGCACGTGAGCTCGATGGCCTGGGGTCGCTGCCAGAGCCCGTGGATCCCAGCCGCCCGTTCGTGCTCATCGACACCGAGACCACTGGCCTTGGCACCGGCACCGGCACGCTGCCCTTCCTGGTCGGTGTCGGGCGCTGGGAAGACGGCCTCTTCGTGACCCGCCAACTGTTACTCCCGGAGCAGTCGGACGAGGCTGGCTACCTCGATGCGCTCGAGACGCTCATCACGCCGGATGCGGTGCTGGTTTCCTACAACGGCCGCACCTTCGACTGGCCCCTGCTCGTCGCGCGCTATCGGCTCCATGGTCGGAAGCCGCCGACCTACGCGGAGCACCTCGATCTGCTGCCGCTGGCCCGAGCGCTCTGGAAGCATCGCTTGCCTGATGCGCGGCTGGCCTCCGTCGAAGCTGGGATCTGCGGAGTCCGTCGCGTCCACGACCTGGCCGGAGCGCTCGTCCCGGGGCGCTACCTCGACTACTTGCGCCACGGCCGTGGAACGCTGCTCCGCGATGTGCTAGAGCACAACCGGCAGGACGTCATCTCGATGGCACTCGTGCTGCGGGTCCTCTCGTTGGAGCTGGTCCCGGTGGCACTGGGCGGACGGCCACGAACGTCGGTGCATCCGGGTGATCTTGGCGGGCTGGGCCGCGCCTACGCCCGCAAGAAGCGCCACCAGGAAGCGCTCGCCTGTTTCGACGCTGCCATGGAGCGACTGCTCGAGCCGTGGGAGACGCAGCGCTACGAATCGATCGCCATGGACCGCGCGCGGACCCTCACCCGGATGGGCCGCCGCGAGGAAGCGGAAGGCGCCTGGCAGGCGATCGCCCTCGAGGGTGGTCCCGGGGCCGCCTGGGCCTGGCTGCACGTGGCCAAGCACCGGGAGCACGACGGCCGCGACTTCGGAGCAGCCCTGCGCGCCACCGATCGGGCCCGCGCCCTCGCTGAGCGGAGCCGACTGTTCGGTCAGCGCGACCGCCACGTGGAGCGGGACCTCGCTCGACGCGTCCCTCGGCTCCGCCGCCGGCTGGCGGTCCTCGCGGCCTAGGCAGGACGCGGTGTGGCCTTGAGCCACGGACTGCTGGAGCAGCATGCGCTAGGGTTCGCACGCATGGATGACGCCAGGGGCGCCAGCGCGGCGACGATCGAGTTCGAGCGTGTGAGCAAGCATTACGATGCCGACACTGCGGGACCGGGGGCTGTCGACGACCTGTCCCTGATCGTTCCTGCCGGACGGATCTGCGTGTTGGTCGGTCCCTCGGGATGTGGCAAGACGACCACGCTCAAGATGGTCAACCGGCTTATCGAGCCGAGCGCTGGTCGCATCCTCATCGACGGGGTCGACATCGCCGGACAGGACGTGACCGAGTTACGCCGCGGCATCGGCTATGTCATCCAGCAGGTCGGGCTCTTCCCGCACCAGAGCATCGCTGAGAACGTGAGTACCGTGCCGCGCCTGCTGGGCTGGGACAAGAAGCGCCAGCGTGAGCGTGCTCACGAACTGCTCTCGGTCGTGGGACTGGAGCCCGGCACCTACGGCCAGCGCTATCCCAGCCAGCTGTCTGGAGGCGAGCGCCAGCGCGTCGGCGTGGCCCGGGCCCTCGCGGCTGACCCGCCGGTGATGCTCATGGATGAACCCTTCGGAGCGGTCGACCCCATCGTCCGTGAGCGGCTGCAGAACCAGTTCCTGCGCCTGCAGGAGGACCTCGCCAAGACCATCCTCTTCGTGACCCACGACATCGATGAGGCCATCAAGATGGGTGACCTCGTGGTGGTCATGCAGCTCGGTGGCAAGATCGCTCAGGTGGGTGCGCCGGCGGAGCTACTGGCCGAGCCGGCGTCGGACTACGTGGCCCGCTTCGTGGGAGCTGACCGTGGCCTGAAGCGCCTGTCGCTGTATCGCGTGGCCGATATCGAGCTGGATCCGGCTCCCCTGGCCCGGGTGGGCGAACGGACGACGGCGTTGCGCGAGCGAGCCCAGGCCGTGGACCTCGACTTCGTCCTGCTCGTCGACGACGCGGAACGACCGATCGGCTGGGTGGAGCTGGGCGACCTGCGGGGCGACGGCGCGGTGCAGGCTGACGACGCCGATCCGATGTCGCCGCTGCTCGACCGGCGGACCACGCTGAAGGACGCCACCTCACGGCTGCTCGACGCGGAGGTCCGCAACGGCATCGTGGTCGACCGCGAGGGCCGAGTCGAGGGCCTGCTCACGCTGCGAGCGATCATGGATTGGATGCAGGACGACCGCTCCCTCGACGTGCCCGATGACATCGCCGAGGCCGTGGCCGAGGCGGTCGTGACCGAGCCGGGGTCGGCGCCTCCGCCGGCGTAGGTCGAGTTCATGATCGAGATCCGCTGGGACTGGATCGGCAGCCACCTCGACGACCTCGCCGAGAAGACCTGGCAGCATCTGCAGCTGCTGTTCATCCCCATGGTCGCGGGCTTCATCATCGCTTTCGCCCTGGCCGTGGTGGCCCTGCGCCGCCCGGGTACCGTCGGGCCGGTCACCGCGGTC
The DNA here is from genome assembly GCA_963714675.1 of uncultured Chloroflexia bacterium. Classification (GTDB taxonomy): domain Bacteria; phylum Chloroflexota; class Limnocylindria; order Limnocylindrales; family CSP1-4; genus JAFMJV01. The sequence continues at coordinate 104,081 of CAVQPG010000004.1, forward strand.
ACGGGCCTGCTCTACACGATCCCCAGCCTGGCCGCCTTCGCGGTCCTCATCCCCATCACGGGCCTGTCGCTGATGACCGCGATCATCCCGCTCACGGCATACACCCTGCTCATCCTCTACGTGAACACGGTCGCCGGACTGCGCTCGGTGCCGCCGGAGATCAACGAGGCCGCCGATGCCATGGGCTACACCCGAAGCGCGCGCCTCATACGCGTGCAGCTGCCCTTGGCCATCCCCCTGATCATGGCCGGAGTGCGTGTGGCTGCGGTAACCACCATCGGCCTCGTGACCGTGGCCGCCATCATCGGCGGCAATCGGTTCGGTGGCCTCGGCCAGTTCATCACCGAGGGCCTGCAGACCGACTTCGACACCAAGATCTACCTCGGTGCCGTGGGCTCGGTCGTGCTCGCATTCCTGGTCGACGGAGCGCTGGTGGGCCTGCAGCGCGCCTTGACGCCGTGGACTCGCGCTCGAGCCGGGGAGAGCTAGACCATGGAGCAGTTCCTCGGTTTCTTCTCCGACCCGGCCAGCTGGAGTGGTGAGACCGGCATCCCCAACCGGCTCCTCGAGCACATCGCCATCGCGCTGCTGGCGGTCCTGACCGCCTCGGCCATCGCGCTGCCGCTGGGCTTCTACATCGGCCATACCGGCCAGCTCCAGCTGCTGGGCATCAACATCGCCAACATCGGCCGGGCCATCCCCTCCTACGCCGTGATGGTCATGCTCCTGCCGGTCATGCTCGGCCTTGCGCCGGTGCTCGGCTACGACCCGCGCCTGGGCCTGCGGTTCTTCCCCATCTTCCTCGCGATGGTGTTGCTGGCCATCCCGCCCATCCTGGTGGCGGCCTACGCCGGGCTGCAGGAGGTCGACGCGGACCTCAAGGAATTGTCCCGTGGCATGGGTCTGACCGAGCGCCAGATCCTCAGTCGGGTGGAGCTGCCGCTGGCGCTGCCGGTGCTGGTGGGTGGGTTCCGGGTGGCACTGCTGCAGGTCATCGCCACGGCCACCATCGGCGCCTATCTCGCGGGCGGTGGACTGGGCCGCTACATCATCGACGGCATCGCCCGTCGCGATGACGGCATGCTCTACGGCGGTGTCGTGCTGGTGGCGCTGCTGGCCATCGGTACCGATGTGTCGCTCTCGTGGCTGGAGCGCCGGCTGACACCGCGCGGGGTGCGCATGGCCACCGAGCTCGGGGCGGAACGCGCTGGACGCACAGCTTGAAGACCCGCGTCACACCAAAGGTGTAGCGACTCGGCTAGGGTTGGGTGGACCGCAGTCGCCGGATGGCGCCCGGTCACAGAACCACATAGGGAGGTTACCCATGCGGAGATCCCGCAGATTCGCCCTCGGGGCGTCGATCCTGGCATCGCTGACGATCGCCGGGACGGCGGGTGGGGGCGCACTCGTCTCGGCTCAGGAGGAGCCCGTCTTCATCGTCGGCTCGGATGGCTTCTACGAAGCCGCGCTGGTCGGCGAGATCTATGCCCAGGCGCTCGAGGCGGAGGGCTACGCCGTCGATCGTGCCGGTCTGGCCATCGGTGCGCGACCCGCGCGCCTGGCCGCCTACGATGCGGGCCAGATCAACATCATGCCGGAGTACGTCGGCTTCGGCCTGTCGTACCTCACCAGCGGCGAAGATGTCGATGAGGCCATCGCGGCCATCGTGCCGAGCGGCAATACCGAGGCTGACGTCGCCAGTCTCCAGGCGGTCTTCGATCTCCGGGGCGTGCCATCGACGGTCCTTGCGGCCAGCGCCGGCGAGGATACGAACGCGGCGGTCGTTCGACCCGACACGGCGGACGAGTACGGCCTCGAGGCCATGAGCGATCTCGCCGCCGTGCAGGACGAGCTGCGTTTCGGCCTGCCGCCGGACTGCGAATCGAATGCGCCCTGCAAGGTCGCGCTCGAGGAGACGTACGGCATCGACTGGCCGCCCGCGAACCTCGAAGTCCTGCCGCCGTGCGGTGCCGAGATGGCGGTAGCCCTCGAAGGCAACGCCATCGATGTGGCCTGGCTCTGCTCGACGCAGCCGGTCATCGCCCAGAACGGCTGGATCGTCCTGGCCGACGATCAGGAGTCGCAGCCGCGCGGCAACCTGGTCCCGGTCGTGCGCGATGACGTGCTCGAGCAGGTCGATGGTGGTGCGGATGCGATCGCGGCCATCCTCGACCCGGTCTCGGCGGCCCTGACCACCGACGTGCTCACCGAGCTCGGCGTCCGGGTCGCGGTAGACCAGGAAGACCAGGACGTGGTCGCCGCGGACTTCCTCGCGAGCCTCGAAAGAGAATAGCATGTGTCATAGACGATATTTGTGCAGCCTACGCAAGTAGAAATTGATGTCGATGTGCAAGCTGTCGCCCTCGCTGTAGGCCGCCGTCTACGACGGTCGCGCGTGCCAGTCGAGAGACTGTGAGCGTTGTGACGGTAGATGTGTCTCGTGAACTCGGCGCGAGACGCTTGCTGTTAATAGGTCAGCAGCGACACGATGACGATGCGCTCACCAGCCAGCGCTGTCTCGTCGGTGTGTCGCCGCAGTGATGCGGTTGCATAGCGCGACGATGCACTCTGGCTAGTCACGGAGTCTCCAGCCAGACGGCGGCCCCGGGTCCGACCCGGGGCCGCCGTCGTCTGCCCGGCCCCCGGCTACAGTCCCCGGTCGCGCAGCCATTCGCGGTTGCGCGTGTGCAAGGCGAGCAATGCCTCCGGCGTGTCTTCGGGCTTCAGGAAGCGATCCTGCTCGACGGTGACCCAACCCTGGTAGCCCCGGGCCCTGAGTGCCTCGAGGAACGGCTCCAGCCCGGCGGTGCCGTGGCCGAGCTCGCAGAACACGCCGCGGTCCCAGGCTTCCATGAGCCCGCCGCCCGACCGGCACACCTCCTGCAGTAGGGTGAGGTCACAGTCCTTGATGTGGACGAGGCGGACGATGTCACCGAAGTCCTCGAGCAGGTGCAGTGGATCGGCACCACCGAAGAGCGCGTGACCGGTGTCGAGGCACATACCCACGAGCGAGGCATCCAGCGCGGAGAAGACCCGGTGGATCTCCGAATCGCTCTCGCAGTAGCTGCCGGCGTGGAAGTGAAGCACGGCGTCGAATCCGCGACTTCGGCACCGCTCAGCGGCGCGATGGATGTTGTCGATGAACAGCCCCAACCGCTCCTCGGGGAGCTGCGCCTCGGGGTGGCGGTCGATCTGGCCCGCCCAGCGCATGCGCTCGGGCTCCACGGAGGCATCGGCCAAGACGGCCTTCGGCGCTACATCATCGGGCTGTCCAGCAACGAGCAGGTCGAGCACGCCATCGAGCCATGTGAGGTCCTCGCCGATGTGCTCGGCGCGGCTGAAGCGCAGCGGCAGGAAGGCGCCGACCAGCGAGAGCTCGCGCTCGCGCAGTCGGCGACGCATCACGTCGGCTGGGCCGAAGTAGCCCGGCGGTCCCAGCTCGGTGCCCTCGTACCCGGCCGTGGCCATCTGCTCGAGCATCTGCTCAGGCTGCAAGCCTCGTGCGTCTCCCTCGGTCTTCTCGAACACACCCCAAGAGACGGGTGCGGCTGCGACCCGGATATCACCCCTGTGTTGCTGACTCATGGCCCTTCCTCCCCTCGTCGATCGGGCCGACGGCACCGATGGCTCCTCGGTGCGCCAGCTTCCTGCTGATGACCTGCTTCCCGATCACGCCCCCTCCGCCGCGATGGCCTACAGGAACGACCGTTCGCGTGGCAGGTCGGCTTCGTACTGGGCTCGGGCTGCGCGCACACGCTCCGAGCTCGAGACCTCGGCGACGGGTACATCCCACCAGCTGTCGTAGGCCGGCACTGCCGGTTCGGGGTTGGTCTCGACGACGATGACGGCGGGCCGGTCGCTGACCTTCCGTGCCTCCCGCAGGGCCGCTTCCAGATCCGCGGGATGCTCGGCCCGGAAGACCGTGGCGCCCAGGCTGGCGGCATTGGCCGCGAAGTCGACCGGCAGGACTGCGCCCGTGAACGTGCCGGTCTGCGGGTCACGCGCGCGAAAGTCGTTGAAGGGATTGTCGGCTCCGCAGGCGCCCGAGAGGTTGCGGATGCAGCGGTAGCCATGGTTGTCGAGGAGCACGATGGTGAGGCCGATGCCTTCCTGCCGGGCGGTCAGGATCTCGTTGGCGAGCATCAGGTACGAGCCATCGCCGAGCATCACGTGGACGCGACGCCCGGGTTCGGCCAGGGCCACGCCGATCCCGCCGGCGACCTCGTAGCCCATCGTGGAGTTGCCGTACTCCATGTGGTAGCTGCCGGGTGTGACTGGACGCCACAGCTTGTGCATGTCGCCGGGCAGTCCGCCGGCGGCGCAGACGACGATGTCGTCACCGAGCTGCTCGTTGACGAGGCGCATGGCCTCCGGTTGCGAGACGTGGGTCTCTGCGGCGAGGTGCAGGACACGGTCAGCCTCTTGCTGCCACGCCGTCCTGAGCCGGGCGAGCTGCTCGCGTCGCTCGGGAGCAGCGCCCCGCCAGCCACGCGCGTCGAGTGCGCCGTGGAGCTCGAGCAGCGTCTCGCGAGCATCGCCGACGAGCGGGAGAGCTGCGGCCTTGGCAGCATCGAGCTCGGCCACGTTGAGCGCCACGAACTGGACATCGGGGTGCTGCCAGGCCGACCAGCTCATGGTCGGGAAGTCGGAGAGCCTGGTGCCGATGGCGATGACCACGTCGGCATCGCGGGCCACGGCGTTGCCGGCGCTGGTGCCGGTCGATCCGAGAGCGCCCATGTTCAGGGCATGGTCCCAGGGCAAGACGCCCTTGCCCGCCTGTGTCTCGGTGAAGGGGATGCCAAAGCGGCTGGCGAAGCCCTCGAGCGCATCGGCCGCATCGCTGTAGGCGACGCCTCCGCCGACCACGATCATGGGCCGCTCGGCGCCGACGATGAGGTCAGCCGCAGCAGCCAGGGAGCGGGCATCGGGGCGCGTCCGTGGGATCACCCAGGTGCGTGGCTCGAGCAAGCGTGTCGGCCAGTCCCAGGCCTCCGCTTGCACGTCCTGGGGCAACGCCAGCGTGACCGCGCCGGTCTCCGCCGGCGAAGTCAGCACGCGCATCGCCTGCGGCAGGGCATCGATGAGCATCTCGGGCCGCTCGATGCGATCGAAATAGCGCGACACCGGTCGCAGCACGTCGTTGGCGCTGATGTCGCCGGCTTCGGGCCGCTCCAGCTGCTGCAGCACCGGTTTGACCCGGCGAGTGGCGAAGCGGTCGCCTGGCAGCAACAGCACCGGCAGTCGATTGACGGTGGCGTTGGCCGCGCCGGTCGCGAGGTTCGTGGCGCCGGGGCCGATCGACGTCGTGCAGGCGAAGGTGCGCAGCCGCTTCGACTGCTTGGCGAAGGCAGCCGCCGTGTGGACCATGGCCTGCTCGTTGCGGGCCTGGTAGTAGCGGACGTCGGCCTGCGCGGCCTCGAGTGCCTCACCCATCCCGGCGACGTTGCCATGCCCGAAGATGCCGAAGACGCCCTCGAAGAAGCGTGACCGTTGGCCGTCACGCTCGACGTACTGGTTGGCCAGCCAGGTCACGATGGCCTGGGCCACGGTCATTCGCGGCATGTCGCTACCTCCTCGCGGGCCGGCGGCGGCGGCCTAGCCCTTGACGTCCGGGTTCGGGATCATGAGCTCGTCGATGGTGCCCACCAGCTCCCAGTACGAGGCCACGAAGGCCCGCAGCGTGCGCATGGTGGCGCCGTAGGTCTCGAACTCCTCGATGGCCAGGCCATCGGGCTCGTAGGCCTTCACGAACTCGGGGCAGCGCGCCACGAGCTCGTCGATGTATGCCTCTGGCACCGGGTCGGCCCAGCGGTCGCGAACCTCGACCGACGAGTCGTTGAAGAGTCGCTGCCAGCCGTACGGGATGGTCATCGACACGTCGCCGCCGATGAACTCGGACCAGTGCAGGTGATGGCGGTAGGCAGCAGCCAGCAGACGCGTGCGGTAGCCACGCTCGGCAAAGATGGCTGCCGCCCGCTTGAAGACCGCGATGCCGGCCCACTCGGGTGCAGCCGGATGCACGGTGATGCCGTCACGCTTGTTGGCAGCCTTGACCCAGTCGTCGGTGCGGCCGACCATGATCGTGCACACCGGCGCCATCCACGACGTGTCATGGCCGGCGGCCTCACGCTTCTCGAGCGCGCGCTCCATGGCCTCGCCCACCGCGAGCGCCTGCGGCACCGTGAAGGACACCGTGGCGTTGATGGTGAGGCCTTCCTCGGTGACCGTCTCCATAGCCTCGATGCCCGTCTGCGTGGCGGGGAACTTGATCTGCACGTTGGGTGCCAGCGTGTGGAAGTGACGAGCCTGCACGGCCATCTGCTCGGCCGAGGGGGCCAGCGTGGGGTTCGTCTGGATCGAAAGTCGGCCCTTCTGGCCATGACTGGCCTGGTAGATCGGTTCGAGCATCTTCCAGCCCCGGACGGCCATCTCCTCGATGACCTGCCAGGTCACCTGCTGGTCGGTCCAGGTGGGGTTGGCAGCGATGATCTCGCGCACCCGCGGAGCCCAGACCTCGTACTCCTGCTGCATCACCGTACCCACGATGGTGGGGTTGGTGGTGGCGCCCACCGCGCCGTTGTCGATCGCGTAGCGCAGCTCGCTCTCGTTGCACGAGTCGTTCCAGTACTCGGTCGGGAACTCGCTCGCGGTGCGCTGTAGCGGGGTGGGTGTGTCGGCCATCGAGATGCTCCTATCGTCTCTTGCGCGCGCTACTGGGGCAGCTTGGGGTCCCAGTTCATCAACCAGGCATGGTCGGGATCGACGGTGAAATGCCAGGCCCGGTTGGGACCGGCCATCACGTTGAGGTAATAGGCGTCGTAGCCGGCGGGCGCCCCGAAGGGATGGTAGCCGCGCGGGATGAGCAGCACGTCGCTATCGGCCGGGGCGAACGAGGCATCGAGTGAGCGGTCGGCACTGTAGACGCGCGCGAAGCCCCAGCCCTCGGGACGTGCGAAGCGGTAGTAGTACAGCTCTTCGAGATAGGCCTCGGTCGGCGGGTCCTCGGTGTCGTGCTTGTGGGGCGGGTAGCTGGACCAGTTGCCCCCGGGCGTGAAGACCTCGAAGAGGATGAGGCGCCCGGCCTCCACCGTGGGCGGCAGCAGGTGATGGATGATGCGCTCGGTGATGCCCGCACCGCGACGCTCCACCATGATCTCCTCAGGCCGGAACAGGCGCGTTCGGCGGACGGCGCCGCCTGGAGCCTCGGCCACCACGATCGTGGCCTCAGCGTCGGCTTCGAGCGCGAAGTCGCGGCCTGGCTCGAGGAGCAACACGGGGGGTGCGATGCCCCCGAAGACGGAGTCACGGCTGCCCAGCGAGCTCCAGCGCTCATCTCCGGCGCGGATGGTCGCGGCACCCTCGAGCACGATCACCACGCGCTCACGCCCGTCAGGTTCATGGCTCACCGTCTCCCCGCGACGGAGCCGATGGTCGGAGAAGCCGACGTACTGCCAGCCGGCCGACTCGGGCGTGATGGCCTGCACGGTCCCCTGCCCCCGGGCGGCGCGTCGCAGCAGCGCGCCCGGCTCGACCAACCCGTTGCCCATGCGTCCACTTCTCCCCGGTTCGAGATGGACCGGCGTCGCGTCCACATCGTGCGAGACAGGTGACATGTGCTCGATCCAACTGCCATGATACGCGTTGGCGTAATCGTTTACAGGCCCTCGGGTAACGCGGGGACCGTCGCGACTGGGAGGGAGCTCCATGAGGATCGGACTGCTGGGTGCGGGGCGCATCGGCAAGCTGCATGCCGAGGTCCTCACGAGCATCGACGCGGTGGATGAACTGCTCATCGGAGACCCTGTCGGCGAGGTGGCAGCGACCGTAGCCGGGTCGGTGGGGGCGACCGCCATGCCCGTTGATGCCGTCCTGCGCCAGGCCGACGCGCTGGTCATCGCGGCCATGACCGACGCTCATGCCCCGCTCATCCGGGCCGGGCTCGAACGACGCCTCCCGGTCTTCTGCGAGAAGCCGCTGGCCGCGGACCTCGCCAACGCCATCGTCATCGCGGACGAGATCGAGCGGACCGGCAGCCCCTTCCAGCTCGGCTTCCAGCGCCGCTTCGACAAGGGTTATCTCGAGGCCAGGCGCATGGTCGACAGCGGTGAGCTGGGCACGCTCTACAGCATGCGCATGGCGGGGCACGATCCGGCTCCACCCCACGAGTCCTACATCCCTCAGTCGGGCGGTCTCTTCCGGGACTTCTCCGGGCACGACTTCGACATCCTGCGCTGGCTCACCGGTGACGAGGTCGAGGAGGTCTACGCCGATGGCTCGGTACGCGGCTTCCCGATGTTCGCCAAGTACGACGACGTCGACACGGCCGTGGCCACGCTACGACTGCGCAGCGGTGTGCTGGTGGTCATGACCGTCTCACGCCATGACCCGCTCGGCTACGACATCCGGACCGAGCTCTTCGGCAGCAAGGACAGCATCAGCGTGGGGCTGGGGCCACGGCAGGCCATCCGCTCGGTCGAGCCAGGGGTGCCCGCACCGGAGGGCCCGGCCTGGCCGGGCTTCCTGGTCCGCTTTGCCGATGCCTACCGCGACGAGATGCTGGGCTTCGTCGAGGTCGCCGCTGGCCAGATGGCCACGCCGTGCACGGCTCGCGACGGCGTCGAATCGGCGCGGGTCGCGGAGGCCGCCACGACCGCGCTCAAGGAACACCGGGTCGTGCGTCTCGACGAGATCGCTGGCTGAGGTTCACCGATGACCAGGCAGGACGACCGCAAGCCCGCCACCATCCGCGAGGTGGCCGCGCTCGCCGGCGTCTCCACCGCCACGGTCAGTCGCTCATTGCGGGGCGGTGCGGGCGTTGAGCCGGCGACGCGCCAGAAGGTCGAAGAAGCGGCTCGAGAGCTGCGCTATCGGCCGTCGGGGGTCGCGCGCTCACTGAAGCTGCGGGCCACCAGCACCATCGGTCTCATCGTCACCGACATCGAGAACCCCTACTTCCCTCAGATCGTCAGCGCCGTCGAGGATGGCGTGCGGGCCCGCGGCTACACCGTCCTGCTGGCCGACGGTCGACGCGACCCGGAGCGAGAGCTGGAGTCCCTCGAGATCCTCGGCGAGCGCGAGGTCGACGGCATGATCATCGCCAGCACCGCGCTCACGCGGCGGCACCGGGAGCACATCCGCGAGCTCCACTGCCCGGTCGTGATCATCAACAGCGAGTCGACGGTCCCGGACGTGCCCGCGGTCATGTCGGACAACATCATGGGCGGACACCTGGCGGCCGAGCACGTGCTGGACCTGGGCCACCGGGCGGTGGTCTTCGTGGGCGACGACGAGGCCGACCACCGCAGCGCGGTCCAGGCCCGCATCGAGGGTGCCCTCGCAGCGGTCGACCAGCGCGCCGACGCCGATGCGCTGCGCTTCCGCACGGTCGCGGCGTCAGGGGCTGCCGACGCTCCCGTCGAAGGCGGGATCCGAGTGGCGCAGGAGCTGGTAGCGCGATCGTTCGACGAGACGGCCGTGCTCTGCTGCAACGACCTCACGGCCATCGGTGTGATGCGTGGCCTGCGCGCCGCGGGACGTCGCATCCCCGCGGACATCAGCGTCGTGGGCTACGACGATATCGAGCTGGCGGCCTACGTCGACCCGCCCTTGACCACGATCCGCCAGTCGACCGACGAGATGGCGAGGCGCGCGGTCGCTGACCTCTTCGAGCGCCTGGGCCGGGGCCACGCGCCCGCGGCCGCCGATCCTGATAGCGCGCCCGGCGGGACGACGCTGGTGCCGGTCGAGCTCATCGTCCGTGGCTCGAGTGGACCGGCTCCGGGCTGACGGGCGGGGACGGATCGGCTCCACACGGCCACGGGACGAGGCCGTAAGATGCAGCCGTGCGATGGAGCAGCGGAACGCTGCCCCTTGGTGGAGGAGGATGCCGCGCGTATGAGGGTCGCGATGTTCGGGGCAGGGCGGATCGCGCCGCTACACGCTAGAACGCTGGCGTCCGCCCCTGACATCTCTTCGATCTCGCTCACCGATGTCGTTCCCGAGCGTGCCGCGGCTACCGCATCGCGCCTGGGGCTCGAGCACGTGCCCTCGACCGACGACGCCCTGAGCGAGGCGGACGCGGTCGTCATCACGGCCGCCACCGACGCTCATGCCGAGCTCGTGCGGGCGGCGCTCGCGGCCGGCCTGCCGACCTTCTGCGAGAAGCCGTTGGCGCCAACGCTGTCGGAGTCCATCGCTCTGGCCGACGACGTAGCCGCTGCCGATGCTCCGGTGCAGGTCGGCTTCCAGCGCCGCTTCGACCCAGCCTATGTGGAGGCACGCCGTCTCATCGTGTCGGGCGAGCTCGGCGATATCTACACCATCTCGATGCGCAGCCATGATCCGGCGCCCGCCAGCGACGAGTTCATCGCCTCGTCGGGCGGGATGTTCAGCGATCTGTCGATCCACGACCTCGATGCGCTGCGCTATCTCACCGGACAGGAGGCTGCCGAGGTCTACTGCGTGGGTTCGGCCGCCCGCTTCCCGCAATACGCCCGCTACGACGACTACGCGGTCGCGGCGGCCCTCATCACGCTCGATGACGGTACCCCAGTGACGCTCACCTGGACCCGCCACGACCCGCTCGGCCATGACGTCCGAGCGGAGGTCTTCGGCTCGCGCGACAGCGTGGCCGTGGGCCTGGGCCCGCGAACGCCCATCCGTTCGGTGGAGCCCACGGTGCCACCTCCCGCCGGACCACCCTGGACGATGTTCCTCGACCGCTGGGACGATGCCTACCGTGACGAATTGCTGGCATTCGTCGAGGTCGCGGCGGGGCGTGCTGCGAACCCGTGTACCGCGAGGGATGGCGTGGAAGCATTGCGTCTGGCCGAGGCCCTCACCATCTCGGCTCGCGAACGACGCTGCGTGCGACTGACGGAAGTAGCGGCGTGAGCGCGCCAGCGGCCGGCAGCCCGACGCCCGTCATCGAGGCTCGTCGTATCTCGAAGCACTTCGGACACGTGAACGCGCTGCGCGAGGTCGACCTTCACCTGGATCCCAGCGAGGTGCTCGGTGTCGTCGGCGACAACGGCGCCGGCAAGTCGACGTTGATGAAGGTCCTCTCCGGCGTGCATCCCGCCAGCAGCGGGGAACTGCGCGTGGACGGCAAGCCGGTGCACTTCGCCAACCCCGGCGACGCCCGCAGGATGGGTATCGAGATGGTCTATCAGGACCTCGCGCTCGCGGGCAACATGCGCATCGACGAGAACATCTTCCTCGGACGCGAGCAGACGCGCCGCTTCGGCCCCTTGAGCCTGGTGGACCACAAGGCCAACCAGACGCGCGCGATGGAGCACCTCGACAACCTCAAGATCCATGTCAAGAGTGTGAGCCAGCGGGTCGAGGAACTCTCTGGCGGTCAGCGCCAGGCGGTGGCCGTGGCACGCGCCACTGCCTTCGACGCCAAGGTCGTGATCATGGACGAGCCCACCGCCGCGCTCGCGGTCAAGGAGGTGGCCAAGGTCCTGGACCTCATCAACGGCCTGCGCGACAAGGGCATCGCGGTGATCCTCATCAGCCACCGGCTGGACGACATCTTCTACGTCTGTGACCGCGTGATGGCCCTCTACCACGGGCGCAACTTCGAGGAGGGTGCACTCGACCAGATCGAGCGCAACGAGGTGGTCGGCTGGATCATGGGCAACAAGAGCGGCGCCGGCGTCGAAGACGCCGTGGACCACAACTAGGACGCGCGATGGCGGAGATCATGAGCCCCCTGGCCGCGGAACAGCTCGACGACATCGAGGACGAGCCGCGCCGTCTCGTCAAGCTCATGGGCTGGGTGGACCGCTGGGGCGTCCTCTTCCTGGTCCTGCTGATGGCGGTGTTGTCCTACGTCTCGCAGCCAGAGTTCTTCCTGACCGAGCGCAATCTCGGCAATATCTTCCGGCAGAACAGCTTCTACGCGATGCTGGCGCTGGGCCAGTTCATCGTCATCGTCACCGCCGGCATCGACCTGTCGGTAGGCTCCAATATGGCGCTTGCGGCCATGACCGTGGCGGTGCTGGCCGACGCCGGCACCTTCTGGCCGTTGGTCTTCATCTCGCCCTTCCTCGTGGGCCTCGCGGTCGGTACCGTCAACGGCCTGGGCCTGACCAAGCTGCACATGCCGCACCCCTTCATCATGACCCTGGGCATGCTCTTCATCGCGAGAGGCATCACCAACCTCATATCCGGCGGCGTGCCTATCAGTGGTCTGCCAGACGAGGTCCGCTTCCTCGGCGCCGACAACATCCCCGGCACCAACATCCCGGTCAGCCTCATCGCGGTGATCCTGACCTACGCCGCGGTCTGGCTCTTCCTGCAGCATGGTCGACAGGGCCGCCACATCTACGCCATCGGTGGCAACCCCCAGGCAGCCAAGGTCAGCGGCGTGCCCGTGGATCGCACGCTCGTGCTGGCCTATGCCCTCTGCGGCCTGCTGGCTGGCTTCGCCGGCCTCTTGCTCGCTGGGCGCACCAACTCCGGTTTCCCCGCTGCGGGCACCGGCGACGAACTCTACGCCATCGCGGCGGTCATCATCGGCGGAGCCAGCTTCTTCGGCGGCCGTGGCACCGTGCTCGGGGTCTTCGCCGGCGTGCTTGTCATCGGCATGCTTCGGAACCTGTTGAACCTCAACCAGGTGCCATCGTTCTGGCAGCAGGTGGCCATCGGTGTCGTCATCATCGGCGTCGTCGCATTCGACGTCTTCCGTCGGCGTGTGGCCGCCTCGGCTTGACAGCGCCCCGCCGGGAGCGGAGCGTATGGCGCGACCGAGACGAACAGAGAAGGAGGTAACCATCCGGGGTCAAGCGTGAGCCATCTCAGGAGGAGTGTGCGGTGATCGCCGAGTGTCGAGCGTTCGCCGCTTCAAGTCACCAGGAGGAACGATGAAGACAACTCGGATCGCAGGTCTCGCCGTCGCTGGCATGCTGGCCATCTCGGCCATCAGCCCGGTCGTCGGCCAAGACGAAGAGATGATGAAGGACCCTGGCGCGGCCGCCGACGCCAAGCTGTTCATGAACATGAAAGGCCCCGGAGCGGGCAATCCCTTCTGGGCCGCCGTCGAGGCGGGTGCGGTGCAGGCCGGCATCGACTACGGCGTGGACGTCACGGTGCTGGCGCCCCCGACCGAGTCGGACGTGACCGCTCAGATCGCCCAGGTCGAGGACGCGGTGGTGCAGGGCGCCGCCGGCATCGCCATCGCGCCCACGGACCCCGAGGCCCTTGGCCCTGCGCTCGATGAGGCCATCGCGGCCGGCGTCAACGTCGTGTTCGTCGACTCCAACGGCAACAATGAGGGCGTGACCTTCATCGGCACCGACAACCAGGCTGGTGCGGCGCTCGCGGGTCAGTACCTCTGCGATAACGTCGCCGAGGGCGGCAAGGTCGCGCTGCTGCAGGGCATCATCAGCACCACCACCGGCCAGTTGCGCGCGACCGGCGGCGCCGAGGCCCTCAAGGCCTGCGGCCTCGACCTCGTGGCGGAGCTCCCGGCCGACTGGGACGTCCAGAGGGGCCAGCAGGTCACTGAGGACATCCTGACCCAGAACCCGGACCTCGCGGGCATCTTCGCGAGCAATGACAACATGGCGCTCGGTGCTCTCGAGGCGCTGCGTCTGCAGGGCCTGCTCGACCAGGTCACCCTCGTCGGCTTCGACGCCAACCCCAACGCGGCCGACGCGATCCTGGCCGGTGAGATGGAGGCGACCATCGCCCAGAACCCCTTCAACATGGGCTACCTCGGCGTCGAGAGCCTGATCAAGCTCATCAACGGCGAGACGCTCGACCCGGTCATCGACACCGGCACCCTGCTGGTCGATGCCAGCAACGCCGCGGACTACGCCAGCGGCGAATAGTCACCCGCACATCGGGGCAGCCGCTCGTGCCGACGAGGCCGGGCGGCTGCTCGCTATCCGGCGACGTTCAGCGGGGTCCGGAGATACGCGAGAGCAGCTGGGCAAAGGTCGGTACCGAGTTCATGCCCGGACCCTCGACAAGCAGGCTGGAGGCAGCGGCGCCGGTATAGATGTCACGGCCTCGGCGCCGGGCTTCGTCACCGGCCACGAGGCGAGCCGCCACCAGGCCGGCCAGCATCGTGTCGCCGGCGCCGGTGGGGTCGACCTCCACGATCGACGGCACGCTGGGGTAGGCCCGTGCCCCGGTGACGCGCCCGGCACGCATGCGGATCAGCATGCCGCCGACCAGGCCGGCGGTGAGGAGCACGTCGCACTCGTCGCCGACCCACGCGCCGACGTCGTGCAGCGAGAGGTCGCTGGGCACGTCGTGCCGGCTGAAGGCGAGGACATCGGCACGCTCCAGGAACGGTGACGGACCGGGCGCCTTGGGCGTGACCCGCTCGCCAGCCGCGAGGTTGCGCAGGATGCCCTGCCAGGCAAAGGCCACGCAGGCGGAGGCCGAGGGCACCTCGACCCAATCGTCGGGGATCTCCGAGGCGATGGGCGCGAAGACGAAGGCCGGCGCTGCCTCCCAGCCGTCAGGCAGGGCCTCGATGGGTACGGCATCGCTCAGCGAGCCGCACGTCTGGATGCGGCCGGCCAGTGTCTCGACGTTGGTGAAGATCGGCCCGTTGGCCAAGGGGACCTCGACGATCGAGGCTCCGGCACCACGGATGAGGTCGAGCTCGTGGGCCGTTGCCGCCTCTTCGTCCAGGCCCAGCACGACGCCCGTGCGCAGTCCCAGTCGCGCCAGGGCGAGCGCCCCGAAGGTCACGCCGCCCCCGAGCCTCCAGCCGCGCTCGTCCTCGTCGCTGAGGTCGCGCGTCGCTGAGCCGACGATGACTACGTCAGGTGCCTCCATCGCGCTCCACTTCCCCATTCCATCCCCGTTCGTCCCGCCGGCCGGGCGAGTCAGGCAGAAGCCTATACTCGGGCCTGTGACTGCGCGTGACGGGGATGCACCCCCCTACTACTTCTACGAGCTCCACGAGAGCGACACCGACCTCTTCGCCGACGTGCTGCTGGCGCATGTCACCGAGTATGACGAGGCGGAGTTCCTCGACCTGGTGCTGGAGGCCCGCGAGAAGGTCATCGACGAGTACGAGACCGACTCCCTCATCGAGGCGGTGGCGGCGGAGCTGTCAGCACGGGCAGGCTTCCTCATCGTCGACGATTCCCAGCTGCGGGTGGCGGTCAACGTGTCCGCGCGAGGAGGACGCGACGTTCGTGGCCGACGTCGATGAGTCGGCGCGCGTGGGCGGCGGTGGCCGGAACGACTTCCGCACCATGCTCGTCGACGTCGAGCCCGATGACGCGGCTTGGGGCGTGCCCGACGGCACGCGCGTGAAGGACGACCGGCTCGACGACTAGGCGCGCGGGGTGCCGCTAGACGTTGAAGAGCACCTCGATGACGTCGCCGTCCTGGACCTCATAGGTCTTGCCCTCGGAACGGAGCAGGCCCTGCTTCTTGGCCGCGGCCATGGAGCCGAGTTCGAGCAGCTGCTCCCAGCCGATGACCTCGGCCCGGATGAAGCCACGCGCGAGGTCGCTGTGGATGGCTCCCGCGGCAGTGACGGCGTCCGAGCCGCGGGTGATGGTCCAGGCCCGCGTCTCGTCCTCGCCGGCGGTGAAGAAGCTGATGAGGCCCAGGAGGTGGTAGCTGGCGCGGATGACGCGCTCCATGCTCGAGCCTTCGAGGCCAAGGTCCTCACGAAAGATCTGGGCCTCCTCCTCGTCGAGCTGGCCGATCTCCATCTCGATCTGGGCCGACATCTGGGCGACCTCGGTATGGGCGTGACCGATGCCGCCCGCGATCTGCGGCGACCAGCTCGTCGGCGCCGGAGAGGTCGGACTCGCCCACGTTGAGCAGCACCAGCACCGGCTTCTCGGTCAGGAAGCGGAAGCCGCGGATGCGGTGTGACTCGTCCTCGTCGAGGCCGATGTCACGGATCGGCGCACCGTCGGTCAGGGCCGGCAGGATCTTCTCGAGCACGACTTGCTCGCGCTCGTTGGCTTCCCTCTCCGCAGCCGTACCGCTGCGCCCCGACTGCCGGAGGCGCTCGAGCCGCTTCTCGACCACGCCCAGGTCGGCCAAGGTGAACTCGAGCTCGAGCTGTTCGATATCCCGGGCCGGGTCGATCGACAGGAGTGGGTGCGGCACCGCATCGTTCCTGAACACGCGGACCACGTGCAGCAGTGCATCGGCGTTACGCAGGCGAGCCAGCTGGTCAGCCGGGATATCGGCATGCGGCTCACCCTCGGAGGTGGTGGTGGCCGCCGGCAGGTCGACGTAGGTGACGTCTGCCGGGATCTCCTTCCTGGGCTTGAAGAGCTCGGTCAGGCGGTGCAGCCGCTCGTCGGGGACCTTGACCACGCCGGTGTTGACGGTCAGGCCGCCGAAGCCGCCGGTAGCCGCGTCACCCTTGGTCAGCGAGTTGAAGACGGTCGTCTTCCCCGAGCGCGCGAGGCCCACGATGGCGATCTGCATGCGTTAGTACCCTGCCTCCGGGTCGACGAGGTTGAGCATCTCGCGGCCGTCCCGGAAGCGCACGAGGTTGTCGCAGAAGAGCTCGATGCTACGATCGAGCACGCGGCCGCTGGACCATGAGGTGTGCGGCGTGATGATGAGTCCAGGTGCGTCCCAGAGCGGTGAGCTGGCGGGTAGCGGCTCCTCCCAGATAGTGTCAAGGATGGCGCCTTCCATGGGCCCGCTGCGCAGGGCGCGCAGGAGCGCGCGCTGATCGACGAGTCGGCCGCGGGCCACGTTGATGAGCCAGGAGCCGGGCTTCATCTGGGCCAGGCGCGTGCCGTTCATGAGCTTGTCCGTCTCGGGGGTGAGTGGTACCGCGAGTACCACGAAATCCGATTCGGCCAGCAGCACCGGCAGCTCATCGTGGTCGAGGATACGGTCCAGCCCCTCAGGCATCGGCTCAGTGAAGTCCTTGCCGGAGTCGGGCTCCTTGCGCGTGCCGATGACACGGGCCCCGAACGAGAGCGCCAGGCGGGCCACGTTGCGGCCGATGGAGCCGAGACCCACCACCCCGACCGTCAGCTGCCGCATCTCCCGCGCCGGGAGCGGTTGCCAGGTGCGTTCGCGCTGCAGCTCGAACAGCTCGGGCAGCCGTCGCGCGACCGACAGGATCATCATCATCGTGTATTCGGCGATGGGTTCACTAAAGACGCCGCGGGCGTTGGTGATGAGCAGTCTGCGAGCCGCCGCATCGGGCGTCAGCACCCGCTCGACACCGGCCGTCGCCGAGTGCACCCAGCGCAGGTTCGGGCAGCGCGCGAGGAGGCGGTCGAAGTTGGCCGTCTTCAGTGGTCCTCGCAGTAGCACCTCGACGTCGTCGAGTGGACTATCGGCGAGGCCTTCGAGGGAGACGTCGACTAGGCGGGCGCTCGGGGCCGCGGCCCGGATCCGAGCCAGGTCCGGCTCCCGGTAACGCGCCGAGAGGATCGGCGTCAAGGCGATGGCAGCCGGCTCGCGCCCTCTTCGGGTGGCTCGGCTCATGTGGTCCCCCCTGGCTCGAGTGCTTCCGGCACGACACGTCGCACCCAGGTGGACGGGTGGTCCATCTCGCGGTCGGTCGGCAGTGTCTCCGGGCCGTCCCACAGATGAGCGATGGCGACGGACCCACCGACACGATAGACGCCCGAGACGAACCGTTCACCTCGGCGATACTGCTCGAGCTTGATATCCATGCCGGTGATCCGGGCCATCAGCCGATCGATGGCCCGACGGCGCTGACCACGCCGTGCCTCGAAACGCTCACGGATGGCTTCGACGTCGGGCAAGAGCTCGGCGCCGACCTGGTCCATGACCCAGTCGCTGAAGCCCTCCATGAGGCTCATCACGAGCTGGGTTTCCTTGAACAACTGGCGTTGCTCGGGTCCCAGGAACCCGCGGAGCGAGCCTTCCGCCGCCGCTGAGCGCCAGCGTCGGGCGAGGTGCACCAGGCCATGGCGCCGGAGTCCGGCGCGTCTCCCGGGCGAAGAGCGCGACCTGGCGTTCCATGCGACCGCGCAGGTATGGTCGGAGCCACGGATGCGCCTCGAGCTCGAAGGCGTGGGTGGTCTCGTGCAGCGCGACCCACAAGCGGAAGTCGTCGAGGGGCACCTTGACCAGGCGCGCGGTGGCTCGGATGTTCTCCTCGACGTACAACAGCCGGCCCGGCTCCTGCTCGGCCGAAAGCATGGCCACGTCGTACTGGCCGAGCACGCGGGATCCGAGGTAGCCCAGCAGGAAGCCGACCTGGCCGGTAGTCACGAGACGGTTGGTGGCGGCGGCCACGCCCGCTCGGACACTGCCCTCCGGCAGTCCTGGGGCGAGGTGCGGTTCGAGGTGGCCGATGAGCGCCTTGAACGTGACCATGTTGGCCACGGCCCACTCCCCGCGGCTGACCACCGCGTGTCGCTCGACGACACCGGGCAACTTCGCGTCCAGGCGCTCCTCGAGCAGGGGCACGACCCGATCCATGTGGCGCGCGTAGGCGGGCTCTGTCGCCCGCAGCTGGGCTGGCGTCAGGTGCCCCGGGACGTTCCGCAGCCGGCGACGGGCGATGCGTTCGGCACGCTCCCAGTCCACGAGTCCCGCGGGCACGTTCGCGGTGGCGCGGGTAGCGATGGCACGGGCGGTCATGCCCAGGCCGATGGCCATGCCGATCCGAACAGCACGGCTGGAGCCAAGCCGGCGGGCGGTGGCGGTCATGGTCATGCGGGCTCTCCGGCGCCAGCAGTGGCGCGGCCGAGCCGGAGCGGCTCGATCTGCCCAGACCCGCGCCGAACAGGCGAGTAGCTGTGGCCTCGAAGGCAGCGGTATCACCCGTGGTCAGCATCACGTGTCGCCCGGGGCTGAGCTCGGGGGTGCCCAGCGCGTGGACCTCGATGAGGCTGGCCAGCGCGCTGGCGGTCGCGGACGCCGAATCGATGACTGCGGTGCCCTCGCCCACGATGTCACGGATCACTGGGCTCAGCAAGGGGTAGTGGGTACAGCCGAGGAGCAGCGTGTCGATACGTGCGTCGGGCGGCTTGGGGAAGACGAAGGCTGGGTCCGCGTCGACGGCATCGCCCAGCAGTGGCGCCAGCGAGCGCCGGATCGTGGCCTCGACCTCCGGTCCCGACAGCTTTCCCGCTTCGACCAGGGGGACCAGCTCCGGGGTGGCGTGCTCGAAGACCTCGACGAACGGATCCTCTTCGTTGATGGCCTCGAAGTAGGCGTGGGAGCGAACGGTGGCCGGGGTGGCGATGACTCCCACCGCACGTGTGCGGGTGGCCAGTGCGGCAGCGGTGGCACCCGGACGTACCACGCCGAGGATCGGCAGTGCATAGCGACGGCGGAGCAGCGGGAGGGCCACAGCCGTAGAGGTGTTGCAGGCCACCACGATCGCCTTCACGTCGCGCTCGGCGAGCTCGTCGAGGCACTCGATGCTGAAGCGCACCACCTCTTCGTCCGGTCGCGGACCATAGGGCGTGCGCTCGTTGTCCCCGAGATAGAGCGTGTCCTCAGCAGGCAAGCGTCGGATCACCTCACGCAGGACGGTCAGGCCGCCGACCCCGGAGTCGAAGAAGCCGATGGGTCGGGCGTCGCCCATCGAGATCAGCGCGGTGTCTGTGCCATGAGCGGTGCAACGGCAGCGCCGGCGCTGGCCGGATCGGGCTGCGCTGTCAGTCGCTGCACGATGTCCATGATCGCCTGGCTGACCTTGGCTCCGGGCTGCGCCAGGACGAAGGGCACGCCCTCCGCAGTCGTGGCCTTGACCAGCTGCTGATCGTCGGGGATGGCCACGTCGGGCAGGCGCCCCAGCTCGGCACTCATCTGCTCCGGCTTGATGCCCGGACTACCAGCGCGGTTCATGACCAGCATCATCTTGTGCGGCGGCATGCCCGCGGCCACGAAGGCCTGACCCGCCAGTCGGGCCGTGCGCACGGCATTGCGATCGGGCGTGATGACGCTGAGGATGCTGTCGGCATCGTCGAGATAGGCCAACGTCGTATCGGTGATAGCAGGCGGCGAGTCGATGACGATGACGTTGTAGATCCGCCGCAACAGCGAGATGACCTTCTCGACGTCGCGGCTGGTGATCATCTCCGCCTGCTCGACGCGCGGCGGCGCCAGCAGGAGGTCGATGCCGGACGGGTCACGCCAGAGCACCGAGGCCAGGTCGCTCTCGGCGATGCGGTCGGTCGGCAACTGCAAGATCGAAGGGGCCGTGTCCGGAACGCGCAGCAGGCCACGCAGGTCGCTGAACTGGAGATCGCCGTCGATGAGCACGACACGCACGCCGGGCATCTGCCCGAAGGCGACAGCCGTGTTGTAGGCGATGGTGGTCCGGCCGACCCCGCCCTTGCCGGAATAGACGACGAATGAACGCGACATGGCACTCGGTGCGGTCGCCCGGTACTGCGCGCTCGAGTGGGTCAGCGCGTTCATCAGCTCGTATCCCGAGAAGGGCATGGAGAGCACGTGGGTGATGCCCATGCCCTCGCCGGCCTTTACCGGCTTCTGCGGGACGGTGACGATGATGATGGGGATACGGATGCCCGCCTGGCGGACCTGCTCGGCGACCTCGAGGCCGTTGACTTTGCCCTGGAGCAGGGCGTCGACCATCAACGCGTCGGGCCGCAGCTCGCGGATCTGGTCCATGACCAGCCTTCCGTCGGTCACGGTATCGAGGAGGCGGACCTGCTTCTGATGCTGCAGGAGATTGCGTACGTACTGTGATACCTGCTGGACGTCCTCGACGAGTAGCAGGCGGATCTGGTCTTCGGTAGCCACGGCGGGACTATACCAACCGCGCGACGAGGATGACTCGGTGACTTCCGGGGCCGTGGGGGGTAGACAGATGGTCACCCCGCAGGTCGACGGCTGTGAACCCGGCTTCGCGGGCCAGGTTCCCGAGGTGCGCCGCATCCACCAGATGGATATGGTCGGTGTGGGTCAGGCGTGACACCGGGCCGCCATGCGGAGGCGTCCATTCGTAGATCTGGGTGAGCAGGACCGAGTCATCCTCGGCGTCGTGCACTGCGCTGATGGTCTTGCTCACCTCTTCGCCGGTCTCCGGGTCGGGGCGCAGCCACTCGTGCTGGAGGCGGCCGTCGAAGCGCTCCAGCTCGGCTGCGTCGGGAGTGCCGATCTCGACCGCGGCGATCCCGCCCGGTCGGAGGCTTTCGCGCATGGTGGTCAGGATGGCCAGTCGGGCGCGGTCGTCCTCCGCGAGCAGGAACGTGTTGACCGCCATCAAGGCCAGACCGAAGCGCGGGCCTGGTCGGAGATCGAAGAAGTCGCCTTGCGCGAAGGTGAGCCGCTCCGCCGCCACCGACCCCCTGAAGTCGCGCCAGCGTTCCCGCCCGCGGGCGAGCATGGCCTCGTCGGTATCGATGGCATGGACGTCGTAACCGGCGAGCGCGAGCGGCACGGCGATGCGGCCGCTGCCGGCGCCGAGCTCGAGCACGGGACCACCGGCGTCGTGGGCCAGCTGCAGGTACAGCTCTGCGTCATAGAAGACGTCGAGGAAGTCCAGGTCGTAGTAGCGCGCGTGCCGAGCAGCACGCTCCCCGGCCGTGATGCCGTCCCTCATGCCCGTTCGTTACGCATCGGGTGTCCAACTGGATCGGTGTGGGGCGCGCGACGGCGTACATCGGTCATCAGTGGCGCTCCATCGTGGACCCATCCTGCCACGTGAGGACACAGGGCGGATACACGCTCAGTGACGCACCGTCACGGCGGCCTCGATGACGATCGCGCCCACGATGACGAAGATGATCACCACCGGGCTGACCACATCGATGGCGCGCAGGACGACGAGGATGGTCACGATGGAGCCCGTGAGGATGCTGCGACGTGCCGAGGTAGCCAGGCCGGCGGGTCGGTGTCGGGTCGCTGACCACAGCAGCGGCCAGAGCGTCAGGGCCACGGCTGCGCCGAAGGTGATCGCGCCGAAGAGCTGCGCCCCAGCATCGGCCTGCGGCGAGACGAAGGCCAGCACGAAGGCGACCACGAACCAGGCCGCGATGGCAGCGGCGACGAGGATGATCGTGATCGTGCGTTCCGTGGCTGACACCGGCCGGAGTGTAGCCCTGTGGCTCACGGCGCGGCCGGACAGATGCGGCGGTATGGACACCAGTCGCAGGCAGGGTAGCCCGGCGTGGCTCCGAACTTGCCCGCCCGGATGCCGGCCGCCGCCGCCTCGACCTTGTTCCGGGCGCCATCAAGCTGACGGTCCGTCGGGGTCACCTGACCGACCACGGCACCCTCGAGGAAGTGCAGCTCCACCGCCGCGGGTCGCGCACCATGCTCCGCTTCCCAGGCCAGGGCGTAGAGCTGCAGTTGCAGCGAGCTGCGGGCTCGCTGTCGGGCCCGCGCTGGGTCACGCGTGTCGCCGGACTTATAGTCGGTGATGACCACGCCTGCCTCCGTCTCCCGGACGACGTCGTAGCGACCGCGCACGCGATCGTTCCCGATACGGACCGAGAACGGCTGTTCGACCGCCAGGATCCGGTCGTCTGCCGAGGCAGCCTCCAAGGCGAAACGAACCAGCGCGTCGACGCCGGACTGGTATCGCGCAGCCTCGTGCTCCTGGGAGAGGAACCCCTCGCTTCGCCAGTGCGCCTGGAGTACCCCCTCGAGAGCGTCCGCATCCACCGCCGCGCCCCGCATGCGACGGTTGTTGGCCAGCGCCACCGCCTGGTGGAGGGCGTTGCCGAACACGAGCGCGTGGTGTGGAGGCGTGGGTACCCGTACCTGGTGGCGGAGGCGATACTTCAGCGGGCACGAGAGGTAGTCATCGATCTGGCTGAAGCTCAGGTTCAACGGCTCGTCGTCGGCAACGGACGTCACGATCGGCGGCGCGGGCGTGGGCTCTGAGGTGAGCTCCAGAACGCCCAGCTCCGGCGCCCCAGGGACGCTCTGGACCTCACGCCCGAGTGCCTCGGCCAGGAACGGGGATGGTCGACGGGTCCGGCCACCTTCTCGGCCGGCAGCGGCGTGGCTCAGGATCGAGCTCATCACGAGCACGGGTGAGGGCGACGTAGAAGAGACGCCGCTCCTCCGCCCGGTGCAGGTCGGGATCGCCGGCGCCTGGGTGGCCCGTCAGCGCCGACGGCAGCGAGAGCACGTCGGGACGGGCGCGGATGGGAAAGCGGCCGTCGGCGGCACCGACGACGTAGACGAGCTGGAACTCCAGGCCCTTGGCCTGGTGGACGGTCAGCACCGACACCGCGCCCCTGAGGTCATCCGCCTCGGGTGCCACCGGGTCATGGCCGGCGTCGACGAGGGCACGCAAGGTCGGTGCCACGGTCGCGACGCGTGGGTCAGTGACGAGGTCAGCCTGCTCCTTGACGAGCTCGAAGAGCCGGGCCACCCGGCGCAGCGGTCCGTCATCACCCCGCTCGGCGTCTGCGACGAGTCGCTTGAGCCAGCCGCTGCGTCCAAGGTGCTCGTAGAGCACTACTGGCGCCGGACGGTCGTGAGCGTCCTCGATCGACTGACGCAGTTGCTCGGTGACGCGCTCGAGCGATCGGCGGGTCGCGGCCCTGACACGTAGCAGGCCCGGCTGGCCGACCAGTTCCGTGATGACCGACCACAGGCTTCGTCGACGCTTGTCGGCGTATTCGCAGATGGACGTGAGGTCCTCACCGCCCAGGCCGTAGGGTGCCGCGGTCAGCACGGCGTAGAGGTCCTCCGAACGATCCGGCGCCCCGATGACGCGCAACAGGCTGAGCACATCGCGGACCTCGCGATGGGCCATCAAGCCCGACGCTCCGGAGAAGCGACGTGGGATCCGGAGGACGTCGAGGCTGGCCAGCACGGGAGCGGCATCGGCGTTGGTGCGCACCAGCACTGCCACTGACTCCGGCTCGAGTCCGGCCTGGAGCCGACGTCCGATGTCAGCCGCGACCGCATCCGCCTCCTCGACCGGCGTTCGATAGAGGTGATGCGAGACCAGCACGGGGTGCCGGGAGCGGCGCACCGCCGTCAGGGTCTTGTCCATCCCCCGCGTGACCTCGAGTCGATCGGGGTCGTTGTGGCGGATCAGCCTCCGAGCAGATTCGAGGATGGGCTTGCGTGAGCGGTAGTTGCGCTTGAGCACGACGTCCCTGACCGTCCCATAGGCTGCATCGAGCCCAGCCAGCTCACGTCCGACCGCACCACGGAACGAATAGATGGCTTGATCGTCATCCCCGACGAACATGACGTTGCCGCCGTAGCCGACGAGCGATCGGACCAGGCGCATCTGCTGGGGATTGGCGTCCTGGGCCTCGTCGACCACCACATAGCGGAAGCGTCGGCGCAGCGCCTGCCGGACCGCAGGCCGCTCGTCGAGCAGCCGCACAGCCTCCGCCACCTGGTCCCCGTGGTCGACCAGGGATCGATCCGACAGCAGTCGCTGGTACACCGCAAAGGCACGACCGAGCTCAGCCGTCGCGGCAGCCTCATCGAGCAAGCCCTCGATCGCTTCACGAGCTCCGTCGTCAGCGACCTGCTCTGACACGGCTCTCGTACCAGCGTCCAGCTCTGACGCGTAGGCCAGCAGGTCATCCGGTGCGAGGCCCTGCTCCTTCGCCCGCCCGAAGAGATCGACGAGGGCGCCCACGAACCTGGTGGGGTCACCGAGCGGCCGATAACGCTCAAGGCCCAGATCGAAGATGTTGTCGCGCAGCAGCACGATGGCCTGGGAGCGTCCGATGACACGTGGGTCATCAGCACGCCCGATGGCGTGGCCGTGCTCGCGCAACAGCCAGTCACCGAAGGCGTGGAAGGTGTGGATGGCCGTGTCTGCCTGTCCGTACGGCACGAGCAGGTCCACGCGCGCCTGCATCTCATCGGCCGCTCGCTCCGTGAACGTCAGGGCCAGGATCTCTCGAGGGCCGGGCGCGCTTGCTCGCGATGAGCCATGCAACGCGGCGGGTGATGACCTCCGTCTTGCCGGTGCCCGGACCGGCGACCACGAGCATGGGGCCGTCTCCATTCGTGACCGCTTGGCGCTGGCGTCGATCGAGGCCTCGCAGGAGCTCTCGCACAGCATCGATGGGGACGGGCGTGGACGACGTCCGCTGCGGGGGGACGGTGGAACCCGCAGCGGCGGGTGTACGGATGGCTGTCATCGGGCCTCACCTTGGAGGCTCGGCGTGACAGCTACGGTGTCACGCGACGGGCGTGATCCCAGCGTCCTGCAGTGCGCGTGTCTCTTCGGCCGAGAGCGGGGCGTCGGCGACGCCGCGACGGATGGCCTTGACGTAGACCCGCGTGGTCGGTCGCGAGTGCAGGCTCGTGAGGACGATGCCATCGCCGTCGTCATCGACGAGCGCCAGCGCGAACGATTGGGCGCCGCCGGCATCTTCGAAGGCGTCGAAGCGGATCAGCCCGATGCGGGAGATCGCGGCCGTCCCTCGAGGCAGTGGGCTGGCGTTGACACGGGGAGCCGGCTCGGTCCCTGTGCGCTGGGCATCCACGTCAGCCTCGACGGCTTCCATCCGCCGGGCGAGCTGTGCGAGATATCGCTCCAGGTCCGCCGTGCGTGCGCCCGTCGGCGACGACTCCGACGGCTGTCGTTGCGCACGCAGCAACAGGCCGACGGCGGCCAGGGCCACGACCAGGGCCACGATGGCGAGGATGACGGCCAGTCCCTCCATGGACCCGATCGTAGCGCCCTCGAAGCGGCGCCGTGAGGCGTCTCGATGCTATCCTCGTGGCCGGATCCTACAGAGAGTCGACAAGGAGATCACGTGCCCAAGCGGACTCGCGCCAGCCGCTCCGCCCACCGTCCTGGTGGCCAGGGGCCGACCCGGGCGAAGAAGTCGTCCGACGCTGAGACGAGTTCAGCCATGCCTCCCGAGGCTGAGGTCAGCGGTGCCGAGGAGATCGGTGCGACCTACTCGGAAGTGGAGGTCGACGAGATCGCCGCCTCGGCCGTCGCGGCCGCCACGGCCACGCAGGCGACAGAGGAGCCGGAGCCGATCCCCGGCCGCCGCTCACTTCGGCGTGCACGTGGTCGCACCTCGACGAAGCGAGGCCACGATGCCCTGGCCGCGCGCGCTGCCGCAGAGGACGTCTGGGTTCGGGACGACCTGCGCCGTATCGCGGTCGTGTCGCTCATCCTGGTGTTGGGCCTCGGGCTGGCGTACATCGGCTTCGTCGTCATCGACGTGCTCGGCCTCTACTAGCCGGTCGAGCGCAGCCGAATCAGAACGACCGGGTCGCATACGACCCGGTCGTTGTCGTATCCGAGGAGTCGGCTGCTCAGCGGGGCTTGCCGGATGTGCCCGCCCTGATCCGCCACCAGGCCCACACCCCGAGCACGATGATCGCGCCAAGGATTGAGCCGAGGAGGCCACTGATGGAGATCTCGAGGTCCCCGTTGAGGAGCAGGTTGAGGATGGTGCCGCCGACGAACGAGCCGATGATGCCGGCGACGAACAGCTCCCAGTTCTGGAAGTGCGCGTTCTTGCCTACGACCAAGTTCGCTACGAATCCTGCGACCAGCGGGATAACGATGAGCATGACGATGAAGAAGGACACTGTGGGCTCCTATACCGGTCAGATGTATCGCGCAAGAGTCTACCCTGCTGGGCATGCACTACGACCTCGGTCTACGCTGACCGTGGGGATGGACGCATGTGGCTCGCCGGCGATACTGTAACCGGTGACATCGGTGCACCGCGCACGGGAAGCACATGGATCGCTCACTCTGGCTCTCGCTGCTGGCCCTGGGGCTCGGGATCGCCGTGCTCCTCAGTCTTCGGGCAGCCCTCGACGGTGGGGACTACCTGCGGGGAGCGGCCTTGGCCTCGGAGATCGAGAGCCTGCAGGGTGCGCCATCGAGCAGGGATCTGGCGGACCGAACGACCGAGGCGGCCGGCTGCGTCTACGGTAATCAGCCCCGAGTACGGACCTGCTGGTACGCCTGGGCTCACCCCGAGCGTCCTGAGTACCTGGCCACCATCGCGGAGCGTGTGAAGGCTGATTCGGGTGGCTCGGCGCTGGGCTACGTGTCGGGGGCCATCCCGTTCTGGCTGCTGGTCGTGGTCGCTGCCCGGAAGGCCACCAGGCCGCGGCCCGACTTCCGACCGAGCCTCACGCGGCCGACACCACCTCGCCCGGAGCCACCGCGCACCCACGAGCGAATGGTCCCCTAGGTCGAGCCGCTGCCTGAGCCCGGGTTGTCATCGCCGCTTTCGATTCCCTTGCCCTCTTACCTCAGCGAGTGCGTCCATGCGGTCCTTGATCCGCGCCTCCCAGCCCTCGCGCGTCGGCTCGTAGTAGTGCTGGTCGGCCAGCTCGTCAGGTAGGTACTGCTGGTCCACGTCGGCACCCTCATAGTCGTGCGGGAGCTTGTAGCCGACGCCGATGCCGTGGTGCCGCATCCGCCGATGGGCTGCGTTCTGCAGATGCTTCGGCACCGGCAGCGAGCCGTGCTGCCGGACGTCGGCCACAGCCTGCCAGTAGGCTTCGCCCGAGCGATTCGACTTGGGCGCCGTGGCCAGGTACACGGTGGCCTGCGCCAGTGCGTACTGTGCCTCCGGCAAGCCCACCCATTCGAGCGCCTGAGCTGCGGCAACCGCGATCTGTAGACCACGCGGATCTGCGTTGCCCACGTCCTCGGAGGCCGAGATGATCAGTCGCCGCGCGATGAACTTGGGGTCCTCCCCCGCTGCCACCATGGTGGCCAACCAGTACAACGCCGCATCGGGATCGTTGCCACGCACCGACTTGATGAACGCGGAGACGGTGCCGTAGTGTCCGTCGCCAGCGCGATCGTAGGCCAGCACGCGCTGCTGGGCCGCGGTCTCGATGTCGTCGAGGCTGGGCGACAAGGGCGTCTCCGCCTCGGGATCGTCCGCGCCGGCCATCGAGGCTGCCGATTCCAGGATGTTGAGAGCCGCGCGAGCATCGCCAGCCGAGATCCCGATGAGGTGCGCGCGTGCCTCGCCCTCCAGCTGCACCCGCCCGCCGAAGCCACGTGCATCCTCGAGCGCCCGCCGCACGATCAGGCCCAGGTCCTCGTCGGAGAGCAGCTCGAGTCGGAACACCCGCAAGCGCGAGAGCAACGCGGAGTTGACCTCGAAGTAGGGGTTCTCCGTGGTGGCCCCGATGAGCGTGACCACACCCTCCTCGACGTGTGGCAGCAAGGCATCCTGCTGGGACTTGTTGAAGCGGTGGATCTCGTCGATGAAGAGCACCGTGGAGCCGCCACCGCGTTCTGCCCAGCCGCGGGCCTCCGCGACCACGGCGCGCACGTCCTTCACGCCGCTCGAGGTCGCCGAGAGCACCTCCATGGGGGCATCGACCGCCTCCGCCAGCAGCCGTGCCAGGGTCGTCTTGCCCACGCCTGGCGGACCCCACAACACCATCGAGACGAGGCGACCACGCTCGACCATGCGTCGCAAGGCACCGCGTTCGCCGATCAGCGGCTCCTGGCCCACGACCTCCTCGAGGCTCGCGGGACGGAGTCGGGCGGCCAGAGGCATATGCCCGGTTTCGGCGGCCACGGGCAAGGCCTCTGTGCGAGCGGCACCGGCGGAGCCGGGACGTGCGGACGACATCCGCTGAGTCTAATGGGGCCCGACCGGCTGAGCGTTCAGACTGGTCACCGAGCCGGGCCACCGGGAGAGCACTGTGAGAGTCAGGACCGACGAGTCCCAGCTCTAGATCGTGCACCCGGTGGTCGGCGAGGACGGTCGAGATGGCTGCTGGGGTAGCGTGCCACCGAGCACTGGTCCATTAGGGCGCCGAGACCGCCTCCTGCGGCTCCGGAGTGGAGAAGGAGGGACGGGGCGATGATCTTCGTCGGTATCGACTGGGCCGAGGCGCACCACGACGTGTGTCTGCTCGACAGGTATGGGGAGGTCGTGGCCGCATGCCGCATCCCGGAGGGGCTCGAAGGCGTGGCCCGACTGCACGCCATGGTGGCCGAGCATGCGGAGCTTCCTGACGAAGTGGTCATCGGCATCGAGACCGACCGAGGCCTGCTCGTGACCGCGTTGCTCGCGGCGGGATACGGGGTGTATGCCATCAACCCCCTCGCGGCCTCGCGCTACCGCGAGCGCCACACGACGAGCCGGGCCAAGTCCGACCGCGGAGACGCCAAGGTCCTCGCCGACCTCGTGCGCACGGATCGCCACAACCACCGAGCCTTGGCTCCCGACAGTGAACTCCATGGGGCCATCAAGGTCCTCGCCCGGGCCCACCAGAACCTCATCCGCACCCGGGGGCGCCAGGTGAACGCGTTGCGCAGCGCCCTGCGCGAGTACTACCCCGGCGCCCTCACCGCGTTCGAGGACCTCGTGCATACCGATGCCCTCGCGGTGCTGGCGGTGGCTCCTGATCCCGAGCGGGGGCGGAAGCTCGGGACCGCGAGGATCGTCTCGCTCCTGCGCAAGGGTGGCCGGCAGCGCAACCTCGAACGGCGGGCGACGGAGATCCGACAGGCGCTGCGCGAGCCACAGCTCGCGGCCCCACCGCTCGTGGTCGAGGCTCAGGCCGCGAACACCGTCGCGCTCACCGCGGTCATCGCCACGCTGAACGAGCAGATCGCCCGCCTCGAGGCCGAGCTCACCGAGGCCTTCGGACATCACCCGGACGCCGAGAATCCTACGAAGTCTGCCCGGACTGGGCGACATCCTCGGCGCCCGGGTGCTCGCGGAGTTCGGGGATGCCCCCGACCGCTATGTCGATGCTAGGGCCCGACGCAACTACGCGGGCACGAGCCCGGTCACCCGGGCCTCGGGCACGAGCCGTGCCGTGGTGGCCCGGCTCGCGCGCAACAAGCGGCTCGCCGATGCCACCTACCAGTGGGCGCTCTGCGCACTCACGCACTCCCCAGGTGCGCGCGCCTACTACGACGCCCACGACCCAGGCCCCCACACGTCCAAGACCGCGCGGCGCAAGTTGGCCAACAAGCTCGTGGGCCTCCTCCATGGCTGTCTCACCCACAGCACCCGCTACGACGAGGAGATGGCCTGGGGCGCACGCGTCGAGACGCTCGCCGCTTGACACGCTACGGACCTGGGGTATCTAGAGCGCCGCGCCTTTCTGGCGACTACCATCTAGGCACCGGAACCCAAGTGCCCCCGACCCATCACGCCCCTGCTCAGCGAGGAGTCTCCCGTGCCACCGCAGCATCTCCGAATCCCAGGCCCGACACCGCTGCCCGATGCCGTTCGTGAGGCTGGAGCGGCGCAAATGGTGGGCCATCGCGGCCCCGAGTTCATGGAGGTGGTGAAGCGCTGCAGCGAAGGCATGCGACCCTACTTCCAGACGCAGGGCGAGGTGATGATCTTGACCTCGTCGGGTACCGGCGGACTGGAGGCGGCCGTGGTCAGCTTCCTCTCGCCTGGCGACCCGGTGCTGACCGTCAGCATCGGCAACTTCGGTGAACGCTTCGGCCAGATCGCCAGGGCCTACGGCGCAGATGTGATGATGCTCGAATTCGACTGGGGCCAGGCAGCCGATGTCGATGTCGTCCGCGACGCCATCCGCGAGATGGTCGCGGCCGATCGAGCTCCCAAGGCCGTGCAGGTCACCTACAACGAGACCTCCACGGGCGTGACCAACCCATTGCCGGCCCTCGCGGAGGCCATCCGCTCGGAGGTGCCGAAGGCCCTCATCCTCGTCGATGGCATCAGCGCCGTCGGTGCCATCCCCATGGAGATGGACGCCTGGGACCTCGATGTCGTGGTCACGGGCTCACAGAAGGCCTGGATGATCCCGCCCGGTCTGGCCATGGTGGCAGCCTCGGATCGAGCCTGGGCCGCGGCACAGACGGCCACGATGCCTCGCTTCTACTTCGACCTGGTCAAGCACCGCGACGCCATCCCCAAGGGGCAGACGCCGTGGACGCCGGCCGTCGGTATCTTCTTCCAGCTCGACGTCGCCCTGGGGATCATGGCGGCCGAAGGTCGTGAGGCCACGTATGCCCGCCACGCTGCCTGCGGAGCTGCCGCCCGCGCCGGCCTCCGGGCCATGGGCTTCGACCTCTTCGCCGATCCGGCCTATGCGTCCGATACCGTCACTTCCGCTCTTGTACCCGAGGGCAGCGACTGGTCAGCGCTCAACGACCAGCTACGGGCCGGCGGCCTCCAGCTGGCCGGCGGACAGGGCAAGATGAAGGGGCTGATCTTCCGCATCGGTCACCTGGGGGACGTCACGGTGAGCGACATCGTCACGGCCATCGAGATCATCGAGAAGGGTTCGATGGCCATCGGCCGGACCGTCGAGCAGGGTGCCGGTCCGGCGGCCGCGCGTCGCGCCGCCGAGGAGGCCCGCTGATGAAGGTCCTCGTCGCCGAGAAGCTGGCTCCCGAGGGCGTGGCCCTGTTGCAGGCCGATCACGAGGTCGATGTCCGCGTCGGCATGTCACGTGAGGAGTACCTCGCGGCACTGCCCGAGTACGAAGCGCTGCTGGTGCGCAGTGGCGTCAAGGCCGACGCCGAGGCCATCGCTGCAGGCCGCAGGCTGCTGGTCATCGGCCGTGCCGGTGTCGGAGTCGACAACATCGACATCCCGGCCGCCACCGCGGCGGGCATCACGGTCGTCAACGCCCCCACTGGCAACACCATCGCGGCGGCCGAGCACACGCTCGCGCTGCTCTTCGCACTGGCTCGCCACGTGCCTGCTGCCGATGCCTCGATGCACGCTGGTCAATGGAACCGCTCGGCCTTCATGGGTCGCGAGCTGGTGGACAAGACGCTCGGCGTCATCGGACTGGGCAAGATCGGCATGGCCGTCGCAGACCGCGCTCGTGCCCTGGGCATGCGAGTAGCCGGCTATGACCCCTTCGTCACCGAGGAGGCCGCCAGGCTCCACGGGATCGAGCGCATGTCTGTCGAGCAGATCCTCAAGGTCGCCGACGCAGTCACGGTGCATGTGCCCAAGACCAAGGACACTGCCAACCTCATCTCGACCGCTGAGCTGGCCTCGATGAAGCCTGACGCCTTCATCATCAACGTGGCCAGAGGCGGCGTGGTCGACGAGGCGGCGTTGGCGGCCGCCCTCGAGGCCGGCACCATCGCCGGTGCCGCGGTGGACGTCTACTCGTCCGAGCCACCTGCCGCGGACAACCCGTTGCTCTCGGCGCCCAACATCATCCTCACCCCGCATCTCGGTGCGTCCACGGCGGAGGCCCAGACGCGCGTAGCGGTCGAGGCTGCCGAGCAGGTGCGCGAGGTGCTCGCCGGTCGACCCGCCCGCTACGCCGTCAACGCACCCATGCTCACGCCCGAGACGGCCGATGCCCTGGCACCGTATCTGCCCCTGGCGCGCACGCTGGGTCAGTTCTACGCACAGTTCTCAGAGGACCTCTCCGACCTGACGCTCGAAGTCGCGGGTGAGATCAGCGAGTACGATGCCGGCCCGCTGGTGGCGTCTGCTCTGGGCGGCATCCTCGAGCAGCACACCGAAGAGCGGGTGAACGTCATCAACGCCGGGGCAATGGCCAAGGCCCGTGGCATCCACCTGTCTGTGCACCATACCAGCGAGGCCGGTCGCTTCTCATCGCTGCTGAAGCTCGAGGGTGAGCGCTCGGTGGCCGGCACCGTCTCCTTCGGCGGGGAGGCCCGGCTGGTCGCCCTCGACGGCTACGAGGTGGACCTGGCCCCGGCCCGCAACATGCTCGTGTCGCGCCATCAGGATCGGCCCGGTGCCATCGGCACCGTCGGCCGGACGATGGGTGAAGCTGACATCAACATCAGCAACATGCACCTGGGCCGCTCGGACAAACGCTCCATCGCATTCATGATCCTGGCGCTCGACGAGCCGGTGCCCGAGTCCGTCGCCCAGCAGGTCCGCGCCTACGACGGCATGCTCGACGTCTGGCTCATCAACCTCGACCTGCCTGCGTGACCACGCCGACCACGCTGGCACTCGTCCGTCACGGCGAGTCGGCCTGGATCGCCGAGGGCCGTTTCCAGGGCCGCGGCGATCCGCCGCTTTCCGGTGTCGGGATGCGCCAGGCCGAGGCCGTGGCGGCCCGACTGGCGGCGCCGTCGGAGATGCCCTCGCTGCCCGTGCCCGACCATCCGCCGCTGGCCATCTGGCACTCGCCGCTGCGGCGCGCCGCCCAGACAGCGGAGGCGATCCACGCCGCGCGTGAGGCTGATGCTCCTCTGCGACCCCTCGACGACCTCATGGAGCTGAGCCAGGGCGACTGGGAGGGCCTCACTCACGACGAGGTCCGGGCGCGTTGGCCGGCGGAACTCGCCGCCTGGCGCGACGCCCCCCTGGACAACCACGCTCCCGGCGGTGAGTCCTTGGCTGATGCACTGGCGAGGGCGCGGCTGGCCAGGGATGCCATCCTGGGGGTCGGCGCGGTCACGGCTGCTGACGAAGGCGCCGGCGTGGCACCCGCGGAGCCGGTGCTCGGCTACGAGCGGGCGTTCGCCCGTGGCGATGCTCCGCCCTGGACGATCGTGGTGGCACACGACGGCCTGCTGCGCCTGCTGATGCTGGACCTGCTCGGCATCGGCATCGAGCACTTCTGGTCCTTCCCGCTGGCGCTCGCGTCAGTGTCCGTGCTGGACCTCGGTCCCGGCATCATCCGCCTGCGCGCGCACAACCTCGACGAACATATCGCCGCCCTGGGTCGCGGCCGCTGAGCCTAGCGCCGCCAGCGCAGTGAGAGGCGTAGCAACGCGGTCCGGATGCGAGCATAGGCGCCCCGCAGCGTACCTCGTTGGTCCTCGTCGAGATGGCGCCCGCCGTAGGCCGACTCGACTCGCGCCGCGGTCACGACGAAAAGGTCGTCACGCACGGTTGGGATCGTCTCCGACAGCGTGCCGGCGTACTCGTATTCGGTCTGCGCAGGATGCGGGCCATGGCCGAGGCGGGTCGCCAGGTTCACGATCCCGCGGTAGGCGAGGCTGTCGTCGCCCTCGGGCAGGCGCCGCAGGCGGAAGAGCAGCAACAGGCTCACGACCGTGAGCAACAGCCCGAACATCGCGCCGAGGCCGACGACGATCAGCAGGCGATCGCCGCCACTTCCGGGACGCTCATCCTCGAGGAAGGTGGCCGCATCGAAGGACTCTTCCGGTCCGGCTGACTCCGGGGGCGATGATTCGGTATCGGGCTCTTGCGGCGACCGCGTTTCGGGCGCGCTCTCGCCTTCGAGTGGATCGGTGGGGACCTGGCCGTACCCGACTTCGCTGGGCGTGGGATCGAAACGCACCCAGCCGAAGTCCGGGAAGTAGACCTCTGCCCAGTTATGCAGGGCCTGCTGCTCGACCACCCAGCGCCCGCTCTCGCCCTGTTCTCCCGGCAGGTAGCCGGTCACGAAGCGGGCGGGGATGCCCATCGCGCGCAGGGTCATCACCATGGTGGTCGCGTATTGCTGGCAGAAGCCCCGCTCGATGGTGAGGAGGCATTCAGGCAGGGCATCGAAGCCCGCGCAGGCGTCGCCGAGACTGGGGTCATAGTCCATCCTCCGCAGGCGCTCCTGCAGTCGGAAAGCTTGGTCGTAGCGCGTGTCCCACCTCGCGCTCAGCTCGTCGGCGAGCGCCCGCGTCTTGTCGCCGACGATCCGCTCGTTGTCGGCGCCCTGGAGATACTTGTCCAGGACCCAGGGTGGATCCTCGCCGCTGTCGTTGCGTAGGTCGCTGGCGGTGAAGTCTCCATCTCCTGGGCTGTAGTCACGGACGAACGACGTGAAACGCACGGTCTCGCCCTCCGCGAGCGGCTCCGCGTACTCGATCGCGTCGATGCCGTCGCCTGAGACCTTGCGGGCGGTCACATCTCGGTCGACCGTGAGCACGTCGGGCAGACGGAAGAGGTTGGTGCGCGAGTAGCCCTCGTCGATGGTGATCGTCACGTCCGCCTGGAGCGCGCCACCGGCCCGAGCTCGTCTCGGTGGCGACAGCTGACCTCCAGCTGGGACACTCGCTGTGTCGGACCCCGTCGTTGTCCAGCGCTCGGCCTGATAGTCGTACCTGTCATTGGACGAGCCCCACCAGTAGTTGCCGTAGAGCTGACCATCGTCGAACTCCGCGGTGAAGGCGACCCCGTCAGGTTGGTTCCAGTCGCTCCTGAGCTCGGTGCTGGTACCCAGGGGCGACGGCATCTCTCTGCCCGACGGAACGCCGAAGAGCCCGAGCATGCGGGAGACCTCGTCAGCGACATCCTCGAGTGGCTCCTGCAGCCTGTCGATCTTGACGTCCTGCGCCTCGACCGTGGCCCAGACCGTGAGCGAGCTCGCACCCAGCACCGCGATGAGCACGAAGCCCACACCGGTGCGCAGGAATAGCCGGCTCACGTCCTGTGCGTCGGAGATATGACGCCTCGCCCAGGCGTAGCGTTGCTGCACCAACTGGAGGCGCATGAGCAGCAGGAGCGCGAGGACCGCGAAGAGCGCGAGCACAGGCACGACCGGCAGCAGCTCAGACTCTGCTTGCACCGATCCAAGACCGACGTTGAGGAAGAGGATGGTCCCAACCGACATGACGGCGGGTCCACCCCGGTCGTAGCGGAAGACGCTGAAGGCACTGAACTGCGCAGTGGTCCAGCAGATCGCGCCGAGCACGAGGAAGGTCGTGATCGTCGGGGTCGTGATCTCCGCGGCGATGAAGCCGGAGATATCCGTGTCGAGCCGGGTCCAGACCGCACCGATACGTTCCCCTACCCCGCCGAGGGCGTCCGGCAGCGGCGACTGCTCTATCAGCCCGCCACCGGCGATCAGGAGCAGCATCAACGCCGCGACGGCCGCACCGATGACGTGGGCTCGGACCACGCCAAGCGAGCTGCGCGCCAGGAGGTAGCCGATCAGCCCGGCGGCCAGCATCAGGACCCAGAGCGAGTCGGTCAGCGAGTCGGAGCCGGTCAACGTGAGCGGTCGCGAATCGGCCACGGAGACACCCAGCACCACGAGCATGCCCAGGAGCAGCAGCAGGCTCGACCAGCCCTGCTCCGGCCGACGCAGCACGAACGGACCCGACCGACTCATGCCAGCACCGCGCCTGCGCCTTCTCGCGTGGACAGCAATTGCTCCCCGAGCGGTCGTCCAGGACGCACCACGAAGGCGCGCACGTCGTGCTCGGCCAACAGATGCAGCAGCGCCCGCAGCTCCTGCTGACGCGGCTCGCGCTCCGACGGCGATAGCGGTGCCTGCGCCTCGGCGATGAGGGACGCCTCGAGATGCTCCACGGGGTCCACGATGACGGCGATCGGCGCCACGCCTGCGCGGCGCAGCGAAGCCAGGGGCGCCACCCACGAGCGGTCCAGGGACGGTGTGATGGCGAGTGCTGCGGTGCCCTGGCGCAGGCGTACCGCGCCCTCCACCAGCATCTCCGCGAGCGTGGTCGTACCCTCGGCCTGGGCGACTGCCAACAGGTTCAGGATCTTGTGCTGTTGGCGCGCGCCACGATCGGTGGCGATGACCGCACGGCGCAGGCCGATGGCTTCCATGCCCACGCCACGGCCATCGGCCAGCGCATGGGCCGCGAGTGCTGCTGCCGCGTTCACCGTCGTCTCGATGGTGGCCTGCTCGCCGCCACCCACGTGGGCAGCGCGGTCCAGGTCGGCGAAGACCCAGAGGTCCGCCGAGGGCTCGATATCGAACTCCTTGACCTGCAGTTCCTGGTGGCGCGCACTCGAACGCCAGTGGATCCGGTTGAAGGCGTCACCGGGCGTGTAGGGACGGACCGAGGTCACCAGTGGCGTGAGGTGCGGACCGTGCTGCGCTCGGGCTGAGGCACCCTCGATGGCTGCCGAAGGTAGGGTCCAGCCCGGCAGCGGCTGGACCTGCGGATAGACCAGCACGGCGGCACCGGGTCCGACCGAGGCCACCGACTCGAAGAGGCCGAAGGGGTCACCGGTACGTACGACCATGGGGTCGACGCGATACTGGCCGCGGTGCGTCAGAGGCACTTTCGCGGCCCAGGTGCGCGAGGTGCGCGGTCGCAGCGAGATCACGCGACCGGGGATGGCTACTGGCAGGGTGGAAGGACTGTGTGTCTCGAGCCAGGGCTTGGGCAGACGGGCCGACGAGCGCAGGGTGTACGTGACCGCGAGCGTATCGCCGACCGTGGCGTGCGTGCGGTCGAGCCAGGAGCCTGCCTCGAGGCTGGTCAGGCCGCGCCGCGCAAGCAGATACGCCATACCTACCACCATGAGGCCCAGGTAGAGGAAGAAATAGACTTCCGTCGAGCCGGTGACGGCCGCGGCGGCAATGACCAATCCGACGGTCAGCAGGAGGCCCACGTTGCGTAACATCGCCGCTCTCGTGCCAGCCGGCGCGCCCTACGCCTGGCGGACGCCCCGGGCTTCCGCACTGGGCCGCGGTGCCTGCATGGGTACCGCCATCAGCATCTCGCTGATGACGCCACGGCTCTCGACCCCACGGATGGAAGCGGCGGTCTTGAGGATCACGCGATGGGCCAGGGCCGGCTCGGCGAGGGCCTTGACATCGTCGGGGATGACGTAGTCCCGGCCGGTGAGGGACGCGAATGCCTGGCTGGCACGGTACAGCGCGAGTGAGCCGCGAGGCGAGGCCCCGAGATACACGTCCGGATGAGTACGCGTGGCGCTGACCAGACGGACGATGTAGTCGGCGATGGCGGGGTCCACGTAGACCTCGCGCACGGCCGCCTGCATCTCCAGCACCGCGGCGGCGTCAGCGACCGGCTCCAACGCGTCGACGGGATGCGAGCGCTTCTGCTCGTCGAGGATGAGCATCTCGTCCATCGGGTCCGGGTAGCCCATTCGCAAGCGCAGCATGAAGCGATCAAGTTGGGCTTCCGGCAGCGGGAAGGTGCCCTCGTACTCGATGGGGTTCTGCGTGGCGATGACCATGAACGGCTTGGGCAGCGCCCTCGTGACGCCGTCTACCGTCACATGGCCTTCCTCCATCGCCTCCAGCAGGGCGGACTGGGTCTTGGGCGTGGCTCGATTGATCTCATCGGCCAGGACGATCTGACTCACGACCGGTCCGGCCCGGAATTCGAACTCCTGCGTCTTCTGGTTGTAGATCGAGAGGCCGGTGACATCGGTGGGCAGCAGATCCGGCGTGAACTGGATCCGCTTGAACGTGGCATCGAGGCTGCGCGCCAGGGCTCGGGCCAGCATGGTCTTGCCGGTGCCGGGCACGTCCTCGATGAGCAGGTGGCCCCGGCACAGCAATGCGACGAGCGCGAGGCGGACCTCGCCGTGCTTGCCGACGATCACTCGCTCGACATTGGCGGCGACTCGCTCTCCGGATTGCTGGATGTTGGCCATGTGTACTCGTCCTGACTGTTGCGGCTCGGCTTCGCGGTCGGTCATGGTAGCCCGCGGACCGGCCGATGGTCGAGCACAGGGCCCCCGGGACCTTCGGCCGTAGGTGGTCAGGGTACCGCCGTGCTGGTAGCCTCCACTCAGTTCGCTCCACTACCCTTGATCACCCAACTCGCATCCGACTCCGAGCCTGTCCCAGGGAGACTCCCAGCAGTCCATGACCGACACCGTCCTCCAGGCGTTCTGCGAACGCTGTGGAACCCGCTACACGTCGAGCGCGCCTGGGCCGCCCCCGGCGGTCGAGGGCGGCAAGAGCCGGCTGGGCTTCTTCGGCCGTCGAGGACAGGATCAGCCGGCTGACGAAGAGCGGCCTGCGGTATCCACTGCGTCTCCTTCCAGTGACGCTTTCGCCGGCACCTTCCACTTCTGCATGGACTGTCGCCAGTACGTCTGCACCAAGTGCTGGAACAGCGAAGCTGGCGGGTGCCTGACTGATCGACCGCCTCGGCGCGCTGGGGAGACGGTCACCGGCGACGCAGCGATGGGCAGTCCGTTCGCGGCCGCGGCTGACCCGTTGCCCTGGGTGGCAGGTGCGGGCACCATCCGCGCCTCCGGCGACAGCGTCGAGCTCGACGAGTGGGGTCGGCCGCGCAAGAAGGAGCAAGCGGCTCCTGCCGACGACGGGCCCAAGACGGCGTTCGAGCCTGGGCTCGATCCGTGGCGTGGCGTCGTCTTTTCGGACGAGGAACGCAGCGCGTCTTCGCCCGCGCCCGCCGAGACCACCGATGCCGCCGCGACCCCCAGTCTCGATCTTCGCTCCGATAGCAGCATGCTGACCCCGCCCGAAGCTTGGCCGGAGACGGACAGGCCGCCGGAGCCGGCAGAGGTTCCTGCCGATGGTGTGCCGCTCTGGCCACACACCGATCGTCCGCAGCAGCCCCAGCCCGAACCTGAGCCCGAGGTGGCCGAGCCGGAGCCGAAGCCCGAGCCGGAACCAGAGCCTGTGGCTGAGGCCGAGCCCGAAGCCAGAGCCTGTGGCTGAGGCCGAGCCCGAACCAGAGCCTGTGGCTGAGGCCGAGCCCGAACCGGAACCAGAGCCTGTGGCTGAGGCCGAGCCCGAACCAGAGCCTGTGGCTGAGGCCGAGCCCGAACCAGAGCCTGTGGCTGAGGCCGAGCCCGAACCGGAACCAGAGCCTGTGGCTGAGGCCGAGCCCGAACCAGAGCCTGTGGCTGAGGCCGAGCCCGAACCGGAACCAGAAGACGTGAGCGAGCCTTTGCCAGTGGCGATCGAGGCACAAGCCGACATCGCTGAAGCGGACGCAGAGACCGCTGAGCCCGAGCCGATCGCGGCTGAGGAGCCGGAGGCCCAGCCGGGGCGTGAGCCCGAGCCGTTGACAGCCGAGGCAGCCGAGCCAGAGCCTCTTCCTGGCGTGGAGCCAGGACCGGTAGTCAACCCCCCCGTCTTCGGGCAACAGCAAGAGCCCGCCATCGTGGCCGAAGCTGAGAGGGCTGCGGTCGCCGAAGCGTCCTCGCCCAAACCGGGATCTGTCCCACAGGACGAGGACGACCCCGGACGAGCCGGGCCTGAAACCGTCCGGTTCGGGATAGCAGCCTCGGCCATCCTGGGCGACGCCGTCGCGGAGCCAGACGAAACACCGGCTCTCGCACCAGAGGCGGTCGAGTACGCGCCCGCCCACTTGCCTCAGCAGCCGGTTCCGCCGGGCGTCGAGAGCGACCCGACTGCCGCCGAGCCGGAGCCATTCCCGCCCTCGCCCATCGCTCCCATCGTGCCAGCGACTGCACCACCCAGCCTCGAGGTCTGGAACACGCCCGGCGGCCCCGGTCCGTTCGGGCAGCCGTACCAGGCGCCCAAGGCTCCGCTGGCACCACCGCCGGAGGTGCCGCCGCCGGCCCAGGCCGCGACCCAGGCCGAGCCTCTTGTCCAACCGACTGCCCCGCCACCGGTCGCCCCGCCACCGACCCCCGTGCCCGGGTTCCGACCGGCCACCCCGGCACCGGCTCCACCGGTCCAGCACGTACCACCGGCACCGGTTCTGCCAGCCCAGCCGGTTCTGCCAGCCCAGCCGGTACCGCCGGCACCAGCCACGCCTGTGCCGCCGGCCAGCTACGCGCCAGCTCCACCGGCACCCCCAGCTCCAGCGCGAGGACGACCGCAGCCGGTGCCCAAGGGTGGGCCCGCCACGCAACCTTGTGCCAATTGCGGCCTGTCGTTGTCCGCTCGGGCACGCTTCTGCCGCCGGTGTGGCGCACCGCAGGGCTAGACCAAACGTCGTGCTCTAGCTGCAGTCCCCGGGCCGTTGGGACATCGGTGGCGACCGGCCGCTTCGGCGGGCACAGGCCGGGTGCGGGCCCACGGACCGAGGCCGTCGACCGTGCGCTCCAATTTCATCCGTGCGGTCCACATCCATCGCTCGACCCGCTGCCCACCCGGTCCTTCGCCGTCATCGAACGACGGCCCGGGAGCAGCGGGTGATCCGGGCCACGGCCCACGCCCGGGTGGCACGATCCAGACTTGCTGTGACTGGGCCCGGCAGTGGCAGCGTGGAGCCGTGGGCTCGGGTGCCGCCATGGCGCCGGACCGCCATGCTCTCGTTCGACGAGGGTAAAGACCGGCCCGCCCGCGTCGAAGGCCCCGGGCCGGCGCCGGGAGATGCGCTGCTGGCCGTCGCGGTCCTGGCCGCTGGCCATCTGAGGCGAGTCTCACTGACCCCGGAACTGCAGCTAAAGGTGCGGACTCCCGTCGCGGAGCCGATCGCGGTCCCGTCGTAGTCGCGCGAACGCCGCGCCGTAGATGAGCGCCTGGAACAAGAGGTTGAGCCAGATCAACGAGATGAAGACGCTGCCGAGGATGCCGAGCGCCAGCCAGTTCCGTACCAGCAACGGCGCGATCCACCCGAACAGGGTCGTCAGCCCTCCGATCGCGAGGCCGACGAGCACCGCCGGCCAAAACGCCTGGCGGAAGGTCGGTCCGTCAGTGGGGATGACGAGATAGATCGTCAGCACGGCTCCGAACGCGACGGCCATCGCACCCACCACGGCGATGGCGCCGCTGAGCTGGACGAAGTCGACCGAGCAGACTTGGTCGAGGACCACCAGGTCGAGTGAGAGCAACTCCGAGCAGCTTCGGTCGATCCAACGGGTAAGGAACGGGAGACCGAAGATGACCGCCGCCGCGATCATCAGCACCGCCAGCACGAGCACCACCGTGATGACGCCGTTGAGGCGCGTACGGAAGAAGTCGCGACCACCGGGGCCCGGGAACATCCGCTGCATCGCGCCCTGCAGCGCGCCATAGAAGCCGCTGGCGCCCCACAGCAGGCCGAGGACACCCACGATGGTGCCGGTGCGGCCGCTGTTGGCAAGGCCCTCGATGACCGTCACCGCCACATCCCGGATCGGATCGAGTTGGTTCACCAGCGAATCGATGAGGTCAGCACGCAGGGCGGCATCCTCGATGATGATGCCGAGGAGGCTGACGAAGAGCAGAAGCGCGGGCACGAGCGAGAAGAACGAGAAGTAGGCCAAGGCGCCCGCCAGCATCCCGCCG
The DNA here is from genome assembly GCA_963714675.1 of uncultured Chloroflexia bacterium. Classification (GTDB taxonomy): domain Bacteria; phylum Chloroflexota; class Limnocylindria; order Limnocylindrales; family CSP1-4; genus JAFMJV01. Next base: position 145,778 of record CAVQPG010000004.1, read on the forward strand.
CCGCCCTGATCGTAGGCCCGCATGACGTCGAGCACGCCCCGCACGGGAGCCGTGCGCATGACCGATCGCTGGAAGGCATCGAGACGCCCGCGCCAGCTCAGTACCGGTGGTACGCGACCGGTACGACCAGGGTGCTCCGGAGGCGGCTCGCCTCCGCCGGTCACTCCTCCATGTCCTCGAACAGGCCGGGCTGCACATCAGCCGCGTTCACACCCCTGCGCCTCGTCGGCTGCAGCATGGAGCGCACCTGAGCTCGGCGCACGTAGATCGTGCGGCCTGGCTGGATCGACTGCAGTTTGCCCGAGCGGGCCCAGCGGGCGAGCGTCGAACGGCTGATGGACACGCCGGCATCGGCGAAGATCTGCGCAGCCTCGGTCAGGGTGATCCAGTCAGACGGGACGCGCGGCATGCTCGGAACAGCCTCCTAGTCGGCGGTGCTACCCGTAGTCGAGGTGGTCTTGGTCTTGGAGCCCGATGCAGACCCAGGATCGGAGTCGCTCTTGCCCGACTTGGCGCTGCCGCTCTTGGCTGACTCGACGCTATCGCCCTTGCCGCCATCGCCGGCCGTGTCGGACGACGCATCGGAGCCTTTCGGGGATCCGGACTTGGCCGTGGCCTTCTTGGCGCTCGCGGCCGCGTCCTTCTTGGCCCAGCCGCTGCCCCTGAAGTGGATGGCCGGTGTAGAGAGCGCCTTGCGCATGGCGCCACCACAGTGCTCGCATGTCGTGGGACCGCTGTCGTAGATGCCATGCATGACCTCGACCTCTCGGCCGCATGCGGTGCATCGATAGTCGTAATGCGGCATCGTCTAGCCTCGCAACAGGCGCATGCCGCACTTGGGACAGAAGAACGCACTCTTGCCGACTTGTGCGAAGTGGCAGTGCGGGCAGACCAGCCCGGCGCCAGAGTCGGGCGGCAACGGGCGGTCGAGCTCCACCACTTCTGTCGCACCACGCGAACCGACGATGGCCACCAGGATGCTGCTCAGGAGCCGAGTGGCATTGCGCTCGGTGTCGCCACGCACGCCCTTGCCGCCCCAACCCACGATGCCGCGCACCATCTGGTCGCCGGTGACCTCATCCCAGTAGGACGCGACCGCGCCGACGATGCCGGTGTAGTCGGGATAGCCAGCCGAGTCGAGCGATCCCTCCAGCAGACAGATGGCGATCGACTCGAAAGCCGGGTCGATCGCGTCGAGCGTCTCGAGGACCTGCAGGCCATAGCGCGTGACGGGAGATCGGTGATGATGAGCGTTGAGCCACTGCGACGCCTCGATCGTGCGCATGATCGCGGGGTTGGCGTCGGCGAACTGCGGATCGAGTGGCTCGATGAGCTCGATGGGCGTCTTGCTGAACTGCTCCAGCATCATGGGCAGGGCTGCGACCGAACCTTCCCCTGGCGCGAAGCGCACGCCCTTGCTACTACGCGCACGGTAGGTCAGCTTGAGCTCGTAATCCTCCGCCGGTGGCTCTTCGGTGAGGATGCCGGGGTCAGGCAAGCCCAATGACCTGGGCTGGGCTGCAGGCTCGTTCTTGTTGCGTTTCAGGAAGTCGAAGGTCACAGGCAGGTCCTTTGCTCATCGGAGGAGACGAGTCGAACGTCCCAATCGTACCGTTTCACTGGCCGGCCAGCGCCCAGTACCTTCCTCGCGCGCATCGCTCGCGGTACCAGACCAACGGTCAGCTGGCCAGACTGGCTCGAATGCGTTCGGCCAGCTCGGTGAGCTCGGATTCCTTGGCGCGCACGCCATCCACCACGGCGGCCGGCGCCTTGCCCACGAAGTCGTCGTTCGCCAGCTTGGCGCGCGTCGAGGCCAGCAGCCTCTCCGTCTCCGTCAGCTCCTTCTCCAACCGCGCCCGATCACGCAGGCGGTCCTCCGCGCTGACTGACAGCCGCGCCTCGGCACCGGGGCTGACCACGATCAAGGTGGAGTCGTCGGTGGGTGCCGCTCCGGCTGCCGCGATGGTGGGACGGACGCGCGCCAGCCGCGCCACCACGTCGGAGATGGCCGCGAAGGCCTCTGTCCGGTCCGCCCGCTCGAAGCGGAGCTCCGCGTTCAGCCAGGTAGCCGGTCCGATGGCCGCGTCCGCCCTGGCGTTACGCATCTGGGAGACGAGCTCGAGGATGTCAGCCACCGCGGCTGCCTGCTCCTCGTCCGCCGCGGACTTGAGGTTGGCATCGACTGGCCAGGCCGCGGTGATGAGCAGGTCGCCATCGTCGGGCCGGTGCGGCAGGCGACCCCAGATCTCCTCGGTGATGTGCGGCATCACCGGGTGCAGCATGCGCAGGTATCGGTCGAGCACCCACGCGAGCACCTGCCATGTCGCCGCTCGCGTCGGCGGTGCCACTTCGGGAGCGAGTCGCACCTTGGCCATCTCGAGGTACCAGTCGCAATACTCGGACCAGATGGCAGCGTGAAGGATGCGGCTGCCCTCCGCGAACTGGTAGTTGGCATAGGCCGCGTCGGCATCGCGCAGGGCCACGTGGCAGCGCGACAGGATCCAGTGCTCGGCCGGGCCCAGGCGGTCGCTGTCGGGCAGCGACAGGGCCATGTCGTCAGGCAACTCGGCGGGCTTGGCGCCGAGCACGAAGCGGGCCGCGTTCCACAGCTTGTTGGCGAAGTTGCGCGCGCCCTCGAGCCGCGATGGCGTCAGACGCAGGTCGGCACCGGGGGCAGAGCCGTTGACCAGCGCGAAGCGCAAGGCATCGGCGCCGATCTCATCCATGACCTCGAGCGGGTCGATGACGTTGCCCTTGGTCTTCGACATCTTCTTGCCGTACGGATCACGGATGAGCCCGGAGAGATAGACCACGCGGAACGGTTCCTCGTTCATGAGCCACTCGCCGAACATCATCATGCGCGCGACCCAGAAGAAGATGATGTCGTGGGCGGTCTCCATCACCTGCGTCGGGTAGTACATCTGCAGGTCCATCGTCTTCTCGGGCCAGCCCAGCGTGCTGAATGGCCAGAGCCCGCTGCTGAACCAGGTGTCGAAGGTGTCCTCGTCCTGGGTCAGCTCGAAGGAGCGGCACTCGACGCAACGACCCGGTCCAGTGTCGACGTCAGACACCGTGACGTGGCCGTCCGGGCAGAACCAGGCCGGGATGCGATGGCCCCACCACAGCTGGCGGCTGACGTTCCAGTCGTAGATGTTCTCGAGCCAGTCGAAGAAGACCTTCTCGAAGCGCTCGGGCACGAAGCGGGTGCGCTTCTCGCGCACGGCCCGCATGGCCATCTCGGCCATGGGCTTGACGTCGATGAACCACTGCGTCTTGAGACGGGGTTCCACGATGTCATCGCTGCGCTGGCAGCGGCCGATGGCCATCTCGTGATCCTTGACCTCTACGAGATCGCCGGCGGCGTCGAGGTCTTCCAGGATACGTGCGCGGCACTGCTCGCGGGTGAGGCCCTCGTAGGGACCGGCGGCGGCGTTCATGCGCGCCTCGTCGGTCATGATGTCGATGCGCGGCAGAGTCGTGGCGCTCGCCGGTCTCGAAGTCGGTGTGGTCGTGTGCCGGCGTCACCTTCACGGCTCCGGTGCCGAAGTCGCGCTCCACGAAGGCGTCAGCGATGACCGGCACGTCGCGATCGACGAAAGGGATACGAACGAGGCGGCCCACCAACGCGGCGTAACGCTCGTCATCGGGGTGCACGGCCACGGCAGTATCACCGAGGATGGTCTCGGGCCGCGTGGTGGCCACGGTGATGGTCTCGGTCGCGCTCGGGACCGCTCCCGGCCCTGAACCGTCTGGCAACAGGTGGTAGCGGACCGACCAGATCCTGCCGTCCTCGGGCGTGCCGATGACCTCGAGGTCGGACACGCTGGTACCGCAGCCCGGGCACCAGTTGATGAGCTTCTGGCCTCGGTAGGCCAGGCCGTCCTCGTAGAGCCGTTTGAAGGCCACGCGCACCGCCCGGGCCGAGCCCTCGTCCATGGTGAAGCGCTCGCGGCTCCAGTCGGCGGAGATGCCCAGACGCCGTTGCTGGCCCATGATCACCGGGCGGGTCTCGTCCATGAACGCCCACATCCGCTCGAGGAAGCGCTCGCGGCCGAGCTCCTCGGGCGTGGTGCCTTCGTCGGCAAGGATGCGCCGCAGCACCCACTGGGCAGCGATCGAGGCGTGGTCCACGCCGGGCAGCCACAGCGCCGGTCGGTGCTGCATCCGGGCGCGGCGGACCATCAGGTCCTCGGTGGCCGAGCGGGCCGCGTGTCCCAGGTGCAGGGCGCCGGTGACGTTGGGCGGCGGCATGATGATGGTGAAGGGCTCCATCGTGGGCCTGGCCCGAGAACCGGCGCCATCGGGTGCGAACACGTCCGCCTCGAGCCAGCGCTGGTAGACGGCCGGCTCTACCTCGGCGGGCTGATATGCCTTCGCCATCGGTGCCGTGCCGTTCCCCTCGTCGCTCATGCCGGTGTTCTCCACTGCGTCATACGGATGACCTCGCTCGTCCGACCGGACGAACGAGGTCTCGGATGCGTGTCGTCATCGAGTCCTGCGAGCCGTTCTTGGCACCGCGACCATCGAGTCTAGCGCAGGGCCGACCCAGCCCCGAAGCCGCGAGTCCTGCTACGCGCCCTTCTCGACGAGTTCTTCGTAGTTGGTCTCGTCGACGCCCTGGTCGAGGTGGGCCTTGGTCAGCAGGAGCGGCGTGCGACCGTCACGGATGGTCTCCTCGGTGATGATGCACTTGCGCACATCACTTCGTTCGGGGATGTCATACATCACGTCGAGCAGCGACTCCTCCACGATCGAGCGCAGCGCGCGAGCGCCGGTCTTGCGGGCGAGCGCCTGCTCGGCCGCAGCCTCGATGGCACCGTCGGTGAAGACCAGCTCGACCTTGTCGAGCTCGAGGAAGCGCTTGAACTGACGGGTGACCGCGTTCCGTGGCTCGGTCAGCACGCGGGCGAGGTCTTCCTGGGTCAGTGCCGAGAGGGTCACCTCGACCGGCAACCGGCCCACGAACTCGGGGATGAGCCCGAACTTGAGCAGATCTTCGGGCATCAGCTGCTCGAGGACACGGGCCCGCTCGACGCGGTCGACCTGTGACTGCGAGCCGAAGCCCATCGACTTGCGGCCGACACGTTCCTCGACGATCTGCTCGAGGCCCTCGAAGGCGCCGCCCAGGATGAAGAGCACGTTGGTGGTATCGATCTGGATGAAGTCCTGGTGCGGATGCTTGCGACCACCCTGCGGCGGCACGTTGGCGATCGTGCCCTCGAGGATCTTGAGCAGGCCCTGCTGCACGCCCTCTCCGCTGACGTCGCGGGTGATCGAAGGGTTGTCTGCCTTGCGCGCGATCTTGTCGATCTCGTCGATGTAGACGATTCCGCGCTGGGCGCGGGCGACGTCGAAGTCAGCGGCCTGGATGAGCCGCAGGAGGATGTTCTCGACATCCTCACCGACGTAGCCGGCCTCGGTCAGGCTGGTGGCATCGGCGATGCAGAAGGGTACGTCCAGCACCCGCGCGAGGGTCTGGGCCAGGAGCGTCTTGCCCGAGCCGGTGGGACCCACCAGCAGCACGTTCGACTTCTGCAGCTCGACCTCTTCGAGCAGACCCTCGGCGGCATTGACTCGCTTGTAGTGGTTGTAGACCGCTACCGAGAGCACTCGCTTGGCGCGTTCCTGGCTGATGACGTAGGCGTCGAGCGACTCCTTGATCTCACGCGGGTTGGGGAGCTTCGCCGCAGCTGGCTTGGTCGCCGCCTTGGGCGCGTCGAGCATCTCCTCTTCGATGATCTCCTGGCACAGCGAGATGCACTCATCACAGATGTAGACGCCCTGTCCTGCGATGAGCTTGCGGACCTGCTCCTGGCTCTTGCCGCAGAAGCTGCAGCGATACGGGACCTTGGTGCCCTTTCCGGAGCTACTGGCCACGGATGCGCTCTCCTTCTCGAGTGGTCATCGCTAGCTCTTGGACGACTTGGCCTTGGACTCGCTGATGAGCGACTCGCCTCGGTCGGCGTAGACCTCATCGATGATGCCGAAAGCCTTGGCAGCTTCGGGCGACATGAAGTTGTCACGCTCGGTGTCCTTGGCCACCTTCTTGACGGTCTGCCCGGTGTGGCGCGCGAGGATCTCGTGGAGCCGTTGGTTGAGATCTTCGAGCTCCTTGACCTGGATGAGCACGTCCGGCGTGGAGCCACGGAAGCCGCCCGAACCCTGGTGGATCATGATGCGGCTGTTGGGTAGCGCGTAACGCTTGCCCTGGGCGCCCGCGGCCAGCAGCACCGAGGCCATCGAGGCGGCCATGCCGATGCAGATGGTGCTCACCGGGGCGCGCAGGTACTGCATCGTGTCGTAGATGGCCAGGCCCGACGTGACCACGCCACCGGGCGAGTTGATGTACAGGCTGATGTCGCGCTCGGGGTCCTCGGCCTCAAGGAAGAGCAGCTGCGCGATGATGAGGTTGGCCATGTGATCCTCGATGCCGTCACCGAGGAAGATGATGCGATCCTTGAGGAGCCGGCTGTAGATGTCGTAGGCCCGCTCGCCGCGGCTCGAGGACTCGATGACCATGGGCACGAGCATGGCCGTGGTCTGCCGGGCGGCTTCCGCCGCCTGCGAGGCGGTCGGGATGTCGGGACGTCGGGTCATGCCTTGGACTCTCCTTCGGACTCGGCCCCGACTTCGGTGACCTCCTCGACGACCTCGGTAACAGGATCGAACGGTGCGTCATCCTCGAGCGGCTCGTCGTCGTGCGTGTGGCCGTGCTGGTGCTGGACGTTCTCGAACTCGGGGTGACCTTCGATCCAGCGATCGGCCAGCAGCTCCACCGTCTGCGAGCGTCGCAGCTGCGAGGAGATGTAGTTGCGGCCGCGATCCGAGGCGAGGTACTGCTTGATGTTGTCGCCGGCGTCGGGGTCTTCCACGACGCGGTCGATCTCTGCCTGGATCGCCTCGTCCGAGACGGTGACCTCTTCCTTGTCCGCGATGGCACCCAGCACCAGCAGCGTCTTGACCCGCTGCTCGGCACCTTCCTGGTACTCCTCCCGGAGGGCCACCTCGTCCTTCTCGGTGACGCGCAGGTAGTCCTCGAAGGCGATGCCCTGCTCCGCGGTCCGGACCTTGAGCTCGTCGATCATCACGCCGATCTCGCGGTCGACGAGGACCTGCGGGAGTGCCACCGTGGCGTTGCCGTTGGCGTACTCGATGATGCGGTCCACGAACTCGTGGCGGGCACGATCGAGGGCGTTGATGCGCATACGTTCGCGGAGGTCGGCGCGCAGTGCGTCCATGCTGTCGTACTCACCGATCAGGCCGGCGAAGTCGTCATCGGCCTCGGGCAGCTTGCGTTCGCGCAGCTCGAGCAGCTTGGCGCTGAACTCGACCTCAGCCCCCTGCAGGCTCTCTTCGGCATAGTCCTCGGGGAAGGTGACGGTGAAGGTCCGCTCGTCCTCCTCTTTCATGCCCAGCAGGTTGGCCTCGAAGCCGGGGAGCATGCGCTCCTTGCCGAGCACCAGCGGGAAGCGTTCCGACTGGGCGCCCTCGACAGGCTCGCCTTCGCGGCGGCCCTCGAAGCTGATGACCGCGAAGTCCTCGTCCTCGGCACCGCGATTCTCGACCGGGATGAGCGAGGCCTGCTGGTCACGGAGCTGCTCGACCACCTGGTCGACCTGCTCGTCGGTGACCTCTTCGACATGCGGCTCGAAGGGATACTCGGTGTAGTCGCCGAGCTCGACCTCCGGACGTACCGGCAGGGTCACCTCGTAGCTGGCGCCCACTCCCTCTTCGAACCGGGTCCACTCGGGCTCCCGCGGAAGCTCCAGCACGTCCTTGCCCGATTCGGTCACCGCCTCGATGATCGTGCGCTGGTAAAGGTGCTCACGGGCCTCGTCGTAGACGGGATCGGCGGACTCGGGATCGGAGCGGTCCACACCGAGCGCGCGTTCGATCATCGCACGCGGCGCTTTGCCTGGCCGGAAACCGGGGATGCGTGTGCGGCGCGCGAGGTGGCGGACGCCCTCGTTGATGGCGTTCTGAAGTTCCTTGTCGGTGATGTGGACCTCGAGCACGATCGTGCTCCGGTCGCCTTCGCGGATGTCGGTATTCACAGGATCCTTGGGTCGATGTGTGTTGGGATGCCGAACGAGTATAGGGAGGCGCGGCGGTAGGTGTTCGGAACGCGTGTCGCTCTCGGACCGTACACTCGGGTCCACACGCGGGAGTGGTGAAACGGCAGACACGCTGGCCTTAGGAGCCAGTGCCCGAGAGGGCGTGGGGGTTCGAATCCCCCCTTCCGCACCAGCGCCCTGGTCGCGAGCCTAGCCTTGGGACTGCGTCTTGGCGCCAGCGCGGGCGTTGGCGCGCTCGCGCATCTCCTTGCGAGAGATCGTCCGGCTCTGGTCGGCTTCCATCAGGCGCTGGACCATGACGCGTGCGCCGGCGGTGCCGAGCGGACCGGCCACCCGGTCGAAGGTGCGCCAGAACGAAGCCGCCGCATTGGGCTCAGGCTGGTACTCTGCCCTTCTTCTTGAGGTACTCGGCGAAGTCCTTGTCTAGCGCGCGTCGGACCTCGGGGTCACTGGCCACACCAGAGTCCTTGAGCACCTTCTCGATCTCCGGCGGCAAGAGCCCTGCGTGCGGATCGGGGCGCCGCGGAAAGACGCGCCGGCCGACCATCCGGGCGACCCGCCGGGGACCACCCACCAGCAGGAAGCCGGTGCCTCCCACGAGCGCTGCCGTCTTGACCGGGTTGCGCCTGATCTTGGCGGGCACGTCAAGCGCGGACTGGGTGGCACTCGTGAGCTGGTCGAGCGAGTCGGCCATGCCGGCACGGGCTGCCTCCAGCTCCGCCATGGCTGCGCGAACCTCTGGCGTGGGCTCGTCGTGCTTCGCGAGCACGCGTTCGAAGCCATCGTCAGCCGATCCCGGCTGAGTGCTCACGGGGTCGCTCATCGGCCCAACATCCTGTTCTTCTGGCGCTGCCACTGTTCGGTCATGAAGTCCTTGGTCTGCTCGAAGGCCGCGATGGACTCACGTGGGACAAGGTTGGCATAGCGCGCCTCCGGATCGAAGCCGGCGCGGGCCGCGAGGATGGCACCGGAGATGATCCAGGTCAGGAACCCGAGGGTGATGGCCAGACCCAGCACCCCATCGGGTGCCGCGTAGCGGGTCGAGAGCCAGATCGCCCCGACGAAGCCGCCGAGCAGGAAGCCCGCGATCGAAGCACCGATGAGCGCTCGACCCCGCAACTGAGATCGCCAGCCGATGACCGCAGCGATGATGAGTGCCACGAGTCCGCCGAGGACGAGCCCGCCGAGGGTCACCAGCCAGGCCTCCCCGAACGGCAGATCCTCGGTGACGAAGGTATCGCTGAGTCGATCCTTGAGGGCCTCACCGCCGATGTTGCCGACGTTGCTCAGGAGGATGACCGCGATGATGATCCCGACCGCGACGCCGATGGCGGCACCCCAGCCGTAGCGTGCCACCTGGCCGCCGGCGAGGTCGATGGCCACGAATCCGATGAAGGCCGCCGCCAGCAACGTGCCGTGGATGATGCCCCAGCCCATGGAGCCGAAGAGCAGCTCGCCGAAGAAGAGGAAGCTGCCCACGTAGAGCAGGATGGCCGCGAGGACGGCGATGACGAGGGCGCCGAGCGCCAAGCCCAGGATGATCCCGAGCTCCTTGCCGGTGATCGCCAGCTCTGCACGCAGCAGGGTGATGTGGGCGTCGAGCATGCGCATGAAGGCAGCGCGGACGCCACCCACGGCCTCGCTCACACCAGGCTTTGCGGGTTGCTCTTCGGCTGTGGTGGACTCGTCCTCGGACGGCGTTGCGGCTTCGTCTCGGGGATCTGGTGTGGTCGTCAGGGTCAGCCTCGTTCCTGCTCCGGCAAGGGCGGGGTCGCACGAGCCCCCCGCGTGCGCCATCCAGCATACCCGAGCGCAGGGTCGACTTGCGCCTCCCCGCACGCGGGATAGCCAGAAGCCCGGCCGCGTGGCCGGGCTCCTGGCGCTCAGGTGGAGCCGTGGCTCCGGGGCAGGTCGGTCTAGAAGCCGCCCATGCCGCCCATCGGATCCATGCCGCCAGGAGGCATGGCGGAGGCCGACTCAGGCTCAGGCTTGTCGGTGATCATGGCCTCGGTGGTGAGCACCATGGCAGCGATCGAGGACGCATTCTCGACGGCCGAGCGGGTGACCTTGGCCGGGTCCACGATGCCCTCGTCGAGCATGTTCACGTACTCGCCGGTCAGGACGTTCAGGCCGATCTTGTCGCTGCCCTGTTCGTTCTGCGCGCGACGGATGTTCTCGAGCACCACCGAGCCGTCGAGGCCGGCGTTCTCTGCCAGCTTCTTGACCGGCGCCTCGAGTGCCCGAAAGACGATGTTGACGCCGGTCTGGGCGTCACCCTCGAGCTTGATGTCCTTGAGCGCCTTCTGGGCGTTCAGCAGGGCCACGCCGCCACCGGGAACGAGACCCTCCTCGAGCGCCGAACGGGTGGCCTCGAGGGCATCCTCGACGCGGTGCTTCTTCTCCTTGAGCTCGACCTCGGTACCGGCGCCGACCTTGATGATGGCCACACCACCGGCCATCTTGGCCAGTCGCTCCTGGAGCTTCTCGCGGTCGTAGTCCGAGGTGGTCTCCTCGATCTGCGCCTTGATCTGGGTCATGCGGCCTTCGATGGCCTTCTGGTCACCCTTGCCCTCGACGATGGTGGTGTTGTCCTTGTTGGCCACCACGCGGCGAGCCACGCCGAGGTCCTCAAGCTCGACCGACTCGAGCTTGCGGCCGACCTCTTCGCTGATGACGGTGCCACCGGTCAGGATGGCGATGTCGCGCAGCATCTCCTTGCGCCGGTCGCCGAAGCCGGGAGCCTTGACGCCGAGCACGTTGACGACGCCGCGGAGCTTGTTCACGACCAGCGTCGCGAGGGCCTCGCCGTCCACGTCCTCGGCCACGATGAGCAGGTCCTTCTTGCCCGTGCCGATGACCTTCTCGAGCGTGGGCACCATGTCCGCGATGGCGCTGATCTTCTTGTCGGTGATGAGGATGTAGGGCTCTTCGAGCGTCGCCTCCATGCGGTCGGCGTTGGTCACGAAGTAGGGGCTGATGTAGCCGCGGTCGAACTGCATGCCCTCGACGTACTCGGTCTCGAAGGCCATCGTGCGGCTCTCCTCGACCGTGATGACGCCGTCCTTGCCGGTCTTGTCGAAGACGTCGGCGATGAGGTCACCGATCTCCTGGTCGGCGGCACTGATGCCTGCGACCTGGGCGATCTCCGCGTGGCCGGCCACTGGCACCGCGGCTTCGCTGATGGCCGCGGAGAGCGCCTGCTCGGCGGCGTCGATGCCGAGCTTCATCTGCATCGGATTGGCGCCGGCCGCGACGTTCTTGAGGCCTTCGTTGACGATGGCCTGTGCGAGCACGGTGGCGGTGGTGGTGCCATCGCCTGCCACATCTTCCGTCTTGGTGGCCGCTTCCTTGAGCAGCTGCGCGCCCATGTTCTCGAAGGGGTCGTCGAGCTCGATGTCACGAGCGACGGTCACGCCGTCATGGGTGACGGTCGGAGCGCCGTACTTCTTGTCGAGAGCGACGTTGCGGCCCTTGGGGCCGAGGGTGGTCGATACCGCATCGGCGAGCGTGTCGATGCCGATCTTCAGGCTCCGTCGAGCCTGTTCGTCGTACGAGATGAGCTTGGCCATCTTGCCTCCTGTGTTGCGCGTCCTGCGCCTCTCTGCCACGTGCTGTCCCCTGGCGGGTCAGCTCCGCGCCGGTCTGGTGACTCCAGTGCAAGGACGATGGGTCGCCCTCGTTCGCGGTGGGTTAGCACTCTCAGGTCTAGAGTGATAACACAGAGCCGGCCCGTGCGTCAACCGGTACGCCCGCTAGACTCGAGGCCGAGATGCCCGAACGACCCCCGCCCTCCCCCATCGCCACCGCCGAGATGCTGGCTGTGGGCGCCGAGCTGCTGGCCGGTGAGACGCGCGACACGAACAGTGGCGATATCGCGGCGGAGCTGACGGCGCTGGGTGTGGAAGTCAGGCGCATGAGCCAGCTGCCCGACGAGCTGGCGGTGGTCGCGACCGCTGTACGCGAGGCCCTCGCACGCGTGGACCTGGTCATCACCAGCGGCGGCCTGGGTCCTACGCCGGATGATCTGACACGAGAGGCCATCGCAGCCGCCCTCGACGAGACAGCCCGCGGTGGATCCGGAGCTCGAGGCGTGGCTTCGTGACCTCTGGGCCCAGCGCGGCCTGCCCTTCTCGAACGTCAACCTCAAACAGGCCTGGCTCATCCCCAGCGCCTTGGCCATGGCCAATCCCGATGGCACGGCGCCGGGCTGGTGGGTGGAGAAGGAAGGCAAGGTCGTGGTCGCGCTACCCGGTCCGCCGCGGGAGCTCAAGCCGATGTGGCGTGACCACGTGCTGCCACGCCTGCGGCAACGCGGCATCGGGCTCGACCGCGCGGTGACCACGCTCCACCTCGTCGGCATCGGCGAATCGGCGCTCGTCGATGTGGTGGGCACGGACCTGCTGGAGAACGAGAACCCGCGCATGGCGACCTACGCTCGAGCCGACTTCGTCGACCTGCGTGTGAGCGCTGTGTCAGAGGGCGACCGCACGGCTGATGACCTGGTGGCCGAGGCCGTGGCCGGGCTCAGCCCTCGCCTCGACCCCTATGCCTTCGCCCGTGACGACGACGATTGGACTCGACGCGCTCACGCCGCTGCTGGCGGGTCGCTCGATCGCGCTGGCCGAGTCGGGACCGGCGGCTACCTGGGGCTGCTGCTCGGCGGCGCCCCGTTCGTCCGCGGCAGCCGAGCAACGTCGCGACGTCACCGACCCGTTGCCCCTGGCGACCGAGGTGCGCGACACGCCTGGGCACGGAGATCGGCCTGGGTGTCGTGGCACACGAGTCCGGCGACGACATGCGGGTCGACCATCGCGCTCGACATCGAAGGCGACACGCGACGTGGTCAGCCGCACGGCCTTCCGCGGCGGCGATGCGGGCCGGCGCCGTTCAGCCAATGCCGCCATCGCTGAACTCTGGCGGCAGCTGGCTCGCTGATCAGGTGATGGTGAGGGTAGGAGCCTCGACTGGTGGCCTGCATGCTCACCCTGCCGGCGACGGCGCGAGCGACCTCGCGCATGACCTCTGCCGCCCGGCCGGGCTCTCGCTGGGCGACCGCGGGCACGCCCGCGTCCCCACCCTGGCGCACCTTCATGTCGAGCGGGATGCCGCCGAAGTAGTGCAGGTCGTGGGTCTTCGCGAAGCGCTCGGCACCGCCGCTGCCGAAGATCTCCGTGACCTCATCGCAATGCGGGCAGATGAAGCCACTCATGTTCTCGACGATGCCCAGGATGGGCACCGACATGCGCTCGAACATGTTGAGCGCCTTCTCGACGTCGGAGAGGGCCACGTCCTGCGGGCGTGGTCACCAGCACCGAGCCGGTGACGGGCACCGACTGCGCCAGGGTGAGCTGCGCATCGGACGTGCCGGGCGGCATGTCCACCACGAGGTAGTCGAGCTCACCCCAATCGACGTCCCGCAGGAACTGCTGGATGGCGCCGCCCACGAGCGGACCACGCCACACGATGGGCTGGCCCGGGGGCACGAAGAACTGGATGGAGATGACCTTCACGCCGTAGCGCTCAAGGGGCTTGATCTTGCCCTCGGGCGTGGCTGACGGCTGGCCTTCGACGCCCATCATCTGCGGGATGTTGGGCCCGGTGATATCGGCATCGAGGAGGCCGACCGTGGCGCCCTCCAGTGCCAATGCGGTGGCGAGGTTGACCGAGACGCTGCTCTTGCCCACACCACCCTTGCCCGAGGCCACCGCGATGATGTTCTTCACGCCCGGGCACGAGGTTCTCCTGCTGTTGCTGTCCCGGCGTCGCACGCCGCACGGATGCGCCCCAGGTGATGTCCACGTCCGTGGCACCCAGCTCCCTGACCTGGGCTTCGATGTCCGCGCCGATCTGGTCCTTCAGCGGGCAGGCAGGCGTGGTCAGGTCGATCTTCAGGGCCACCGCCGTGCCGTCGATGTGGATCTCCTTGATCATGTCCAGGCTCACGATGTCGCGATGGAGCTCCGGATCCTGGACGTTCCGAAGGGCCTCGGTGATGGTGGTGTCGTTGAGCATGTCGATATCTTACCTACCCAGTCGGGATTACCCATGAGTCTGCTCGTCCCTGCGGACAGGTCATGGAAAAGCCGTCGCCGGGACCCAAGTGAGTCCCGGCGACGATGCTGCTCGACGTCGCGCCGCGTGGGCGCGCGTTGCTGATGATGCTAGCGCGGATTACCCGATCTACGCCTTGAGGCTGGCCGGCAGCGGCTTGTGGCGCTCGGGCGCCTGGACGAACTTCTCGACGGTGGCCTTGTTGCCGGTGATGCCCAGCTGCTCGAAGATGAACTTCATCTTGGCTTGCTGGCTGGCGATGATCTCGTCCTTGACGTCGAGGTCCCAGAGTTCGCGCTTGATGGGGCCGAGCGCCTTCTTGCGGGTCTTGTACACGAACTGCTGGTCGGTCTGACCCTCCGAGCGCTCGTCCGCACATTCCTCGTTGCAGAACTGCTCGACCTTCGCGTAGAGCTCGGCCGGGAAGGCCGGGTGCTCGTAGAGCGAGTTCTGGAAGCCGGTGGCCAGGTGGACCTCCGCGGTCTCGGCCTCGGGGAACTTGTGGAAGAGCTCGTCGGGCAGGGTGGAGGCGCCGTGCTGCACCGCTCCGGCGAGGCCGTACTCACGGGCCACGATACCCAGCTCGCGCAGGACCTCGAAGTCGAGCTTGACCTCGGCGACCTTGCCGTCAGCGGTGGGCACGCCACCGTGGCTGGTGCCGGTCTGGACGCTGACCTTGGAGAGGCCGATGGCGTCCGCGCCCGCGCGGGCGGCGAACTCCCTGTTGAAGCCGTCGAGGTAGGCGCGCAGCTCGTCGGGGGTGGAGTTGCTCTTGCCGACCTCGCCGATCTCGCCGCCGATGGAGATGATCAGCTCTTCGTTGCTGACGGATGAGGGCAGCCAACTCCGCGGCGCGGCGTGTAGTTCTCCTTCTGCTGCTCGTCGAGCGAGTCGTGGGAGAGGTCCACGAGCGTGGAGGAGTCGATGTCGATGTTGCCGTAGCCGACGGACATGGCGTTCAAGCGTCGCCTCGTGCAAGGCGCTGGTGACCTGCTCGGGGTCCTTCGCGTAGTTCTTGGCATTCCACTGGTAGTGGTCGCCCTGGATGAAGATGGGGCCCTCCCAGCCGGCGTGGATGGCACCGGCGAGGACGCTGGTGATGTACTCACCGGGGCGCTGGAAGGTGTAGGCCTGCTCCGAGCGCGCCAGCTCCCAGATGGGCGAACCGGCGCCGATCTCGATGGCCGCGCGGCACCCGGCGGCGGCCATATCGAAGACCTGCGTGCGCAGGTTGATGGCCGGCTCGGACCAGCCGCTGTACTCGTCTCGGCTGCGGGCCATGTACAGCTCGTGGATGCTGGCGGAGCGGATGCCCAGCTCCTGGGAGGCTTCCCAGACCATCCAGCGGGCAGCCTCGACGACGGCTTCGTCGCTCGCTGAAGGTCGCGCTCCAGGCGATGTCCTTGATGGCCGTGGATCGGAAGGCCGCGACGTCATCGATGACGACGCGCTCGCCCTCGATGTGGCAGATGCCTTCGAGGTACGAGACGAGCTCGCCGACAGACGCGGCGACTCGAGGGGCGGTCATGTGGAACCTCCAGTGGGCGTCGAGCGGACGCAAGTGTGCTTTCTGACGTCGATGCTACTACCTGACACCTGGTCTCACCCGTGCCCGTCGGCCCGCCGCGGTCGGTCCAGCGGTCACGAATGGACGCCCGGCTGGCACGAGGTCGGACCCGGGCGGATACTGCAGGCATCATGCGTGCTCGACGAAGCCTCGCCACGGTCCTCGTGACCATCTCGCTGCTGGCGATCCCAACACTCTCCACGGCACAGTCCGAGCCGGACATGAGCGGACCGGTCGCTCCGCTCGCCCGGCAGCCCGACGGGCACCTCCCACTGGAGGGCACGCCCTGGCGGCTGGAGGTTATCGCTACCGCGATCGTGACGCGGTGCCAGGCCCTGAGGTCGCCGCGTTCCTCAGCTTCCGCACCTCCTTCGTCGAGGGCTCCGGTGGCTGCTCCAAGGTGCGCGGACAGTACGGCACGGTCGGACCGGCGCTCAGGGTCCAGCTCGAGCGGCTCCCCGAGCGCAGCCTGCGCTGAGAACCTGACGATCGTGCAGGAGGCTGTCGAGAGCGGCCTCAAGAAGGCCGCCAGCTACGAGCTGGTGCCGGGCACCTCGCCCGCGGCGGACAAGCTCATCATCCGCTCGGCCGACGGTGAGGAGCTGCTGCGCTACGGTCTCGACGACCTGTCGCTCCTCGACGGCGCCGAGTGGCGCCTGATGGCGTACACCGCTGGACGGGGAGGTCGTGGCCGCCTCCGACGAGCAGCCGGCCGTGCTCTCCTTCCGCCCCAGCGACGAGGCCTCCTACAAGCGCCGCCAGTCCGGCCCGCTGTCCGGCTCCACTGGATGCAACGGCATCGTGGCCAAGTTCTTTCGCCAGGCCGACGTGCTCAGCCTCAGCGAGCTCGAGCGCACGGACGCTCCGTGCACCGCCGAGCTGGCCGCGCAGGAGGACGGCGATGACGGCGGTGCTGGACGCCTCGGCCATCCGGCTCGACCTGCCCTATGACCGGTTGGTGCTGACATCCGAGGACAGTGGCGAGCGGCTGGAGTTCAGCAGCCAGGTTCCCCTCGAGGGTGCGACCTGGCAATCTGCGGTCCAGCCTCGATGGCCTGCCGCACCGACGCCCGCGTGACTCTGCGGCTCGTGGACGGCGTGGCCTCGGGTGAAGGACCGTGCGGCCCCTACAGCGCGAGCTACGTCACCGACGGGGTCTTCATCACCTTCCGCGACGCGCGCGGCGCCCGCGACCAGACCTGCCCCGAGCTCAAGGTAGAGAAGGCGCTGCTCGATGGCCTGCGCGCCGCGACCACGGTCGCGCGCACGCCCGACAGGCTGCAGTTCAAGGATGCTCGAGGGGCTACGACGCTGACCTTGGGCCAGCCGTTCGCGCCCTGACGCCTAGTGTTCGTGCGGGTCGGGGTCGATCAGCCCTCCCGCGAACGGCGATGGCTTGGCCGGCTCATGCTCGGGGGCGGGCACCCGTGGTGGTTCCGTGGCGAGATAGGCTCTGACGCGTTCTGGATAGTCGACGTTCCGCTCGGCTCGCGCGAGGAATCGGGCACGGTCGGCCTGGCGTTCTTCGAGGTCAGCCTGGGAACGGTCGACGCGGTCGGCCAATTCGGGCGTGATGCCCCAGGCGTAGTCCTCGAAGCTGTCTCCACGCTCATCCCATGCGGTCAGTACCGCGGGCGGCCGTCTTTGCAGGTGTCCTTGCGCGTCCCGCTCGGTGGGCCGCAGGTAGTGCACGACCCTGCAGCGCAAGCCCTTGGGCGTGTCACCCGCGATGACCACGACGCCCAGGCGTCTGATCGCGTCCTCCGGCAGCCCGCCGGCCGCCAGGTCCTCCAGCACGGCTGCGAGGTCGACCGCCCCAAGCGTGATGCCCACTCCCGAGCCACCTCGCAGCAGCGCTGCGAGTCGATCGGAGCTGACCCCCTCCTCATCGGCGTCCAGCACGACCCAGCGGCGGGCCGGGTCCACCGATAGCAGCGCTCCGGCCAGTGCTGCTCGTTGTTCGGCAGGCGCGGGGCCGGCGACCACCAGTGGAACTCCGCCGTCGGTCAGGAGCCACAAGAGCGCGAGCGTGCGGTGATCGAGCGTACCGCTACGCAGCAACGCTACCGGGTCGGCAAGGATCATCGAAGCAGTATCCGCCAAGTCGCGACGGCGACGGTGATGACGTCGCTGTTCCTCGTTCCACATCGTGATGGTCTGCTTCATCTCCGGAGACTGACAAGGTCACTGAGCAGTCAGCACTGACAGAGTCACTGACCTACAACAAACGCGAAACCGGGGGTTGACAATGGGTATATGCTTGTCGGCGGCCGCACCGCCCGGCATTTCGCACAGGATCCCACAGAGGAGATTCGAAACCAGATGACACGCATCCAGCTCACCAGCACCGCTGCCCGTCGGCTGCGGTCGGGCGCGCCCGTCGGCGCCCCGGATGCGGGAGATCCGTGCCCTTCGTAGATCCACCAGACGCCTGAGCGTCAGTCGATCGAGCCGGAGGGTCGGATGGGCCCCCCGGCTTTTTTGATGCCCTCGTCACCCCAGGCATCGAGAGCCGAGACTCCCGCGCTTCCGCCAGAAGCAGGGCCCGCCTTCGTCCCTCGTCAGCAACAGGAGGTGACCCGATGGTCATCAGCACAGAACCGCGCCCCCCGCTCGCTCCCACGAGCACACCGCTGCCCGTCGACCCACCGACCGAGCAGCCCACGATGGCAACGGCCCGTCCCTGGGCGGACGGCTCCACCGCGTTGCTCATCGACCACGTCACCAAGCGCTTCAAGCTCGGTCGCAACAAGAAGACCGTGACCGCCGTCGACGACGTCTCGCTCCGTGTGGAACGCGGCGAGGTCTACGGCATCCTTGGAGCCAATGGTGGTGGCAAGTCCACGCTCATCCGCCTCGTCAGCACCCTGCTGACGCTCGACAGCGGACGCGTCGAGGTCCTGGGCCACGACGTCGAACGCGACGAGATGGCGGTGAAGCGGCTCATCAACCGGGTCTCGGTCGACGCCGCCTTCTTCAAGAAGCTGTCGCCTCACGAGAACCTGCTGTACGCCGCGCGGCTCTACGGCCTGAAGGCCGGAGATGCCCAGCGCGACGCAGAGCGGATCCTGGGCCGGCTCGGCATCGCCAAGTCCCGCCTCGACAGCCCGCTCGAGCAGATGAGCCGCGGGATGCAGCAGAAGGTCGCCATCGCGAGGGCCATCCTCACGAGCCCGACGCTGCTGCTGCTGGACGAGCCGACGACGGGTCTCGACCCGCGCAGCAAGCTCGATGTGCAGGCCTTCATCGAAGAGATCAAGGCCACCCACGACGCCACCATCCTGCTGACGACACACGACCTCGCCGAGGCCGACCGCCTCTGCGACCGACTCTCGATCCTCGATGACGGACGGCTCGTGGTCGAAGGCACGCCTGACGAACTCAAACACAAGGTCGCACTGGAGTACGACCTTCCGCCCACGCTCGACTCGGTCTTCATGACCTGGACCGGGCGCTCCCTCGACGACGACGTCGGGGATGAGGAGAACGACTGATCATGCGCAACCCGCTCCGTCGCCGTGGCGGCGAGCACCGCCACACCCCGCCGCAGCGCCTGCCCCGCAAGCGCCGGCCCTATCAACATTCCATCCGACACCCGCTTGAAAGAGAGGCCGAGTGCCCATGGCACTGCTGACCCGCGAGCTCATCGCGAGCTACGCCTTCATCGAGCGCAACTTCTTCCTGACCAAGCGCTACTGGGGCTGGGAGATCGCCTGGCTCGTGTACGCCACGGCCAGCGCCCTGGCCATCGCCTTCATCGGCGTGGAACAGGACGACCAGCAGCTCGTGCTGATGCTGATGATCGGCGCGGTCTTCTGGAACTTCCTGTCGATCGTCTTCGGCTTCATCGCCGAGACGGTCGCCTGGGAGCGCTGGGAAGGGACGCTCGAGTACACCTTCATGGCTCCGGTCCGACGCTGGGCCCAGCTGCTGGGCTCCACGATGTATGCGGTCCTCTACGGACTCGTGCATACCTTCGTGATGCTGATCGTGCTGGCGGTCTTCTTCGGTCTGGACTTCACCAAGGCTGACCCGATCACGCCGATCGTCTTCCTCGCCGTCGGCTCGCTCTCGTTCATCGGCATCGGCATGATGGCCGCCATCCTGCCGCTGATGTACGTCGAGCGGGGTGCCCAGATGACGTTCGTGCTGCAGTCGGTGCTGCTGCTCGTCAGCGGCGTCTACTACAGCGTCGAGGTCCTGCCCGAGTGGATGCAGACGCTCAGCCGTCTGTCACCCGCGACGTACGTGCTCGAAGCCATGCGTGCCGGTCTCATCGACGGCGTGCCCGTCAGCGACCTGCTGCACCTGCTGTGGCCGCTGGTGGTCATGGCCGTCGTCTTCATCCCCATGGGCATCTGGACGTTCGGCAAGGCCGAGGCCTACGCCAAGCGCACCGGCAAGCTGAAGCGAGTGGGCTGATGGCCGCCAGCGATGGTCCATCCGGGCCCAGTGTACAAAGCCAAAACAAACGCTTGACAAGGTATGGACGAGTGGTCTAGTCTCGCGACATACAAACCAATCGGTCGTGCCGCCAGCAACCTATACAAACCTGGTACGACCACATCGAACGACCACCGTGCAGGTTGGTCGACCAGGAGGAACAGGACCATGAAGAAGACTCTCGGCATCGTCGCCGCCAGCGCGTTCGCGATCGCTGCCATCAGCGCGCCTGTCGCGCGACAGCCGGCAGGCGTGCGTCAGCGACCCGCACGAGGCGCTTGCTTCGGCCAGGTGCCACGCAAGGTCGTCGAACACGCTGGCGGCGTCGCAGAAGGCATCGAGACGGTCGGCCGAGCTCGTTCAGGACTCAGAAGGCAAGGGCCAGGCAAGAACTGCTACAGCCGAGGTGGTCTCAGTCGCTGCCGGGCGTCTGACGTCCGCGCATGATGCGACGGACTACGGCTCACAGACACGCAGCTCACTTCGCAAGCGGACCGGTCGCGCCACAGGCAGTGGCCGTTCTGCGCGTTTCTCCTCGATGCCAGATCGTGCCGTGCGCTCTGCGCGGAGGCCAACGTGCCCGGGCCTGCGCCTCGACGAGCTTCGTTGGGCTGGACGGCGGACGTGCTGGCTTCGCGCCGTACGCGGCTGCCGGCCTGTTCCCGGCCGGCTCGTGCACGCGGCGACGGCCTGGCCATCACTGAGGCCGGACCCACGCGAGGTCATCGTCCAGCGGCGCTTCGCCCGCGGGGGTAGCGTCCCGCGTCGACCTGCCGGCGGTCGGCGACTGGCTGGCCCTGGAGCCGGTGTCGGAGAGCCCGCGAGCAGGCAGCGCTGCGCGAAGTCCTGCCTCGAAGCGAGCTCGTTCGTCCGTCAGCGGCTCTCCGACGGACGGCCCCAGGTGCTGGCCGCCAACGTGGACACCGCCTTCCTGGTGTCCGGCCTCGACAACGACCTGAACCTCCGGCGCATCGAGCGCTACCTCGTGCTCGCACTTGACGGCGGCGTGACGCCGGTCGTGGTGCTCAACAAGGTCGACATCGCGGTCGATCTCGACTCGAGCCATCACCGAGGTCCACGCCATCGCGGCCGGTACCCGAGTGGTCGTCACCAGCGCGATCGAAGGCACCGGGATCGAGGAACTGCGCTCACTGCTTGGTCACGGTATGACGGCTTGCCTCCTGGGCTCGTCCGGCGTGGGCAAGTCGACCATCATGAACGCCCTTCTCGGCGAGGAGCGGCAAGTCACCAAGGCCCTGCGCGAAGACGACAGCAAGGGTCGCCATACGACCACCCACCGCGAGTTGTTCACGATTCCCGGTGGCGGCCTGGTCATCGACGCTCCTGGCCTGCGCACGGTCGGTGTGCTCGGCGAGAGCGGGTCGGTCGAGGCAACGTTCGATGAGCTCGAGCGCCTTGCTCGCGACTGCCGATTCTCCGACTGCGCCCACGACGGCGAACCAGGCTGCGCCGTGGCCGCCGCCATCGAGGCCGGTACCATCTCGCCCGAGCGGCTCGCCAGCCATCACAAGCTCGAGGCCGAGCGGGAGGCTGCCGAGAGGCGAGCCGACCAGCGCGCACGACGCGAGGCTGAACGAAAGCGGGGCAAGTTCTTCAAGCAGCACAAGCAGAACCTGCGACGACAAGGCAGGAAGGACTACTAGCGATCATGCATACGACCGATACCCGCTGGGTCGACGTCCCGGGCGCCCCGGCGCTCCCTGGACTTCGCTTCCGCTTCTATGCCGATGAGGCCGACATCCCGGCCATGGTCGAGGTGGCCAACGCCTTCAACGAGGCCAACGGTGAGCGGGAGCGCTGGAGCGTGGAGATGATGCGCACGGAGTTCCGTTCCCCGACGCACATCCCGCCCACCGAAGGCATGCTCCTCGCCTTCGTCGGAGACCGGCTCGCGGCCTACTCGTCGGTCGAGTACGCGGATACGAGCGACGGCGAGCGCCACTACCGCAGCCTGGGCAACGTGCACCCCGACTTCGCCCGACGCGGACTGGGCTCCGCCATGATGGCCTTCAACGAGACGCCTCCTTCGCGACCTCGCCGCTCGCGAGGCCTTTCGCGGGCACGCGGAAGCTGATCACCTGGCTCGACGACCCCAACCGCGGCGGCATCGAGCTGGCCAGGCAGCGCGGCTACGAGAAGGTCCGCGTCTACCACCACATGACCCGCCCCGACATGGAGGACATCGATGTGCCTCCGCTGCCCGCCGGCGTCGAGGTCCGACCGGTCACTCGCGAGATGCTGCCGCAGGTGTGGGACGCCGCCGCAGAGGCCTTCAGGGACCACTTCGGTGGCCACGACTTCTCCCCGGCCGCCCGCCAGCGCTGGTTGGATGACCCGTTGATGGAGCCAGAGCTGCTGGTGGTCGCCTTCGACCGCGACGAGGTCGTAGCCGGCGTGCAGGGCGCCATCGACCACGATGAGAACGAGGCGAACGGCTACCTCTGTGGCTGGACCGACCCGGTCTTCACCCGACGAGCCTGGCGCCGCCGCGGCCTGGCCTACGCCTTGCTCGGCCGCTCGCTGCAGCAGCTCAGGGAGCGGGGCATGACCTCGGCCCAGCTCGGCGTCGACTCCCAGAACGAGAACCAGGCCCTGACCCTCTATCGAACGCCACCGCTACCAGATCGACCGCTCAGCCTCGGAGTGGCACAAGCCGCTGGAGCCCTGAGCGGCTCGCGCGAGGCGTCCTCCGAGCGTGTAGGCTTGCGCCGTACGAAGACCCATCGAGAGGATGCCTTGAGCCAGACCATCTTCGAGCGATACGGCGGCTTCGCCACGGTGCGCAAGATCGTCTCGACGTTCTACGAGTACTGCCTCGATGACGAGGTCATGGCGCCCTACTTCGCCGACGTCGACATGCGCCGCCAGATCGACCACCAGTCGAAGTTCATCAGCGCCGTGATGGGCGGGCCGGCCTCCTATAGCGACGACCACCTTCAGCGCGTCCACGCCCGTCTGGGCATCACGCACGACGCCTTCCTGGTCATGGCCGGTCTGTTCAAGGAAGCCATGGAGGACCACGCCATGGCCGAGCAGGACGTCGACGGCCGTCATGCGCGAGGTCGTCTCCCGCGAGCACCTGGTCGTCTCCGCGTGAGCGAACCTGGCAAGCCGCACCCGGGGACCTCGCCGGCGCCCGATGGCGCCCCTCGACCGAAGTCACCCCGGAACCGACGGCGTCCACCGAGCCGGTCTCCCTGCCTGACCTGGCGCTCCGCTCCATCGGCAGCGCGGTCGCCATCGTCGATCCCGCGACCTGGCAGATCCTCTTCGAGAACGGGCTGCTTCTTCGAGTGGTTCGGGCCGGAGGCGGAGGCTGAGCGTCCCGTTGGGCTCGCGCATGGACGGGCTCGACCTCGAGGCGTCTGGCCGCGAAGCTCGAGAAGGGCCGTCGCTACACCTGGGAGACCGAGGTCACCAGCGGCGCGCGCACCGTCACCACCGAGGTCGAGGTCCGCCGCCTCAGGCACGAGGAACGCGAGCTGGCCCTCGTCGAGGCTCGCAACATCAGCAAGCGCAAGGAAGCCGAGTACCTGCTCGACTCCTACTCGCGCATGGCAGAGAAGAACGCGCGTGACCTCCAACGCGAGAAGGAACGCGCCGAGAAGCTGCTGCTCAACATCATGCCGCGGGCGGTCTACGAGGAGCTGCGCGACTACGGCTCCACCACACCGCAGCGCTTCGAGTCGGCGAGCGTGCTGCTGCTGGACTTCGTGGGCTTCACCGACATGGCCATCGCCAACGACCCCACCTCCACGATCGCCGAGCTCAACGACATCTTCAGCGCCTTCGACCGCATCGTGGAGCTCTACGGCTGCGAGCGCCTCAAGACCATGGGCGATGCCTACATGGCGGTGTCCGGCCTGCCCGAGGCCAACCCCGACCACGCGGTCAACCTGGCCAAGGTGGCGCTGCGCATGCGGCGCTACATCGACCGTCGCAACGCCGCCCACCCCGAGGCCTGGCGCTGTCGCATCGGCCTCCACTCGGGGCCGATCATCGGGTCCGTCGTGGGCGTGCAGAAGTACGTCTACGACATCTTCGGGCCCGGCGTGAACATGGCCGCGCGCATGGAGACCCTGGCCGACCCCATGCAGATCGTCATCAGCGAGGCCACCTGGGTGCTCGTCCGCGACGAGTTCGCCTGCACCGACCTCGGTGAGGTCGAGGTCAAGGGCTTCGGCACCCAGCGCATCTACTCGCTCGACGCGGAGGCCTCCGGCCGCTTCGCCTAGAAGGGCAGCTTCCCCTCCTGGGCCACCATCTGCAGCCACGGCTTCTCGCGCCCGATGGTCGTCTGGGCGCCGTGGCCGGGCAGCACCGTCAGGCCGTCCTCGAGCGTGGCCAGCCGCGAGAGCGACTCGACCATGGCCTCCGCAGCTGCCGCCGGGCAGGTCGGTGCGGCCCCAGGCGCCGGCGAAGAGCGTGTCGCCCGAGAGCAGCACGCGCTCTTCGCTGGCTCAGCAGGCAGACCGAGCCCTCGGTGTGGCCGGGCGTGTGCAGCACGGTCAGGTCGATGTCGCCGAAGCGGATGCGGGAGCCCTCCTGCAGGTCGAGGGCCGGCACGCTCGGCGGGATGGGGAACGGTGCCGACATCGCGTCTGGCTGCTCCAGACCGTGCCGGTCGGCGATGTGGGCGGCGAGCGTGGCGCCCGTGGCGATGACCGCCTCGGCGTTGTCGCCGATGTGATCCCAGTGGCGGTGCGTGCTGATGATCATGCGCAGGTCCCAGCCCTCGTCGCCGAGCTGCTGGGTCAACCACCGCACCGACGGCGTGGCGGTGTCGATGGCGATGGCCTCGCGCGTGCGCAGGTCGCCGAGCACCCACACGTTGGTGGCCGACCGGGCCCGGTCGTCGAGTTGCAGCACCTTCATGCGGCCAGCATACGCGCAGGCCGCCAGCGATCACGAGTGGCTACGATGCCCATGTACTCGCAGGGACGACTGGAGGAGACCGATGAGCGAAGACCTGGGCTTCCGTTTCACCTGGTACGGCCATGCGACCGTGCACATCGAGAGCCGAGGCCGGCACGAGCATCCTCATCGACCCCTGGTTCGGACATCCGCTGGCACCGACCGGGGCCGACGCCATCGAGCGTTGCGACGTCATGCTGGTCACGCACGGGCACCACGACCACCTCGGCGCGATGCCCGGCGATCTCGACAACGCCGACGCCCTCACGATCGCGCGACGAACGCAGCCCGGCCTGGCCGGCCATCCACGAGCTGAGCCTGTGGCTGGGGGCGCAGGACACCGGTGCCGAGATCGTGGGCATGAACAAGGGCGGCTCGGTCGAGGTCGCGCGGCGTGCGCGTCAGCATGGTCACCGCCGACCACTCTGCCGGCGACTTCGTCGCACGACTCTGGCGTGCCGCTCTACCTGGGCGAGCCGGTGGGTTTCGTCATCGAGCTGGAGAACGGCCGCACGCTTCTACCACGCGGGCGACACCGCGCTCTTCGGCGACATGCGCCTGATCGGCGAGATGCACCGACCCGACGTGGCTTTCCTGCCCATCGGCGGCCACTTCACGATGGATCCGCCGGCGGCGGCGCGGGCGGTGGAGCTCCTGGGCTGCGCCACGGTCGTGCCCATCCACTACGGCACCTTCCCGGTCCTGGCCGGGACCCCCGCTCGACTGCGCGAGGAGCTGGAGCACCTGGGACTCGGCGACGTGGTCGTCCTGAGCCCCGAGCCCGGCGAGGCGGTCGGCTAGGTCAACGGTCAGGCGCCACTAGCGGGGCGACGTCCAGGTGACGACGCCATCCTGCATCGGGGACCAGTCGAGCTCCCACTGTCCGTCGCGTTCGGTGGCCTGCTCGTCCACCAGTGCCTCGAGGGCGATGTCCTTGGTCGAGCCAGGCCGCAGCCAGAGCAGGCGTCGCGCAGACTCGAGGAGCTGGTCGCGGCTGGCGTAGCCCCACGACCCGCGGTCGACGAGCGTGACTTCCGGCACCACGCCGCGAGCCAGCAGCAGGACCAGCAGCTCCTGCAGGACCGGGTAGGCCTGTCGAGGCTCGCCGTGCACCTGCGGCCACAGGATGTGGCTGGCGCGCGCGTTCACCGCAGTACGCATCACGACCACGCAGCGGTCGGCCGCTGCCTCGGCCGCGTCGAGGAACGCGCTGAACCTCTCGATGTCGTAGCCGACGTGCGCCATCAGGGCGACATCGGCCGTAGGTGGCACCTGGAGAGGCCACTCCGCTGCGCTGATCGTCACGTTCTCGATCCCGTACCTGGCGATCCCCTCGCGCAGGATCGCGAGCATCGACGCGGCGGGTTCCACGGCGTGCACTCGACGGACCGCCAGCGCGAGCGGCAGGGTGAAACGGCCTCCACCGGCGCCGATGTCAAGCCACACGTGTTCCCTCCGCGCCAGGCTACGCAGGGCCTCAAGGGTCTCGTCGCCCTCCCGGAACGGGTCCTGGGCGAAGCGACGAGCCAGCGGCCCGTAGGGATCGGTGACGTCGTCGAGCTCTCGGAGGCGCTCGACCTGCGCCTTGCCCGCACGTACCCGCGTCGCCCATGCTGCCGCAGCCGCATCTGCCGAGGGCCGCAGGACGTCCCTGCGCGATTGCTCGTGCCCACTCATCCTCTGAGCGTACCGGGGCCCCTTACATGGCGCTGACACGGGCTGCGCCTGTGGCCACCGGCCGCGCGTCTATGCTGCCCGCGTGAAGACCATCCTCGTCGTCGATGACGAACGCAACATCATCGAGCTGGTGCGGCTGTACCTCGAGCAGGCCGGCTACGCCGTGGTCGAGGCGCGAGATGGCCAGGAGGCCCTCGTACAGCACGAGCGCGTCGACCCGGACCTCATCGTGCTCGACCTCATGATGCCCAAGATGGATGGCACCGAGGTCACGCGCGAGGTGCGCCGTCGGGGCGAGACTCCGATCCTCATGCTCACGGCCCGGAGCGAGGACATCGACCGCATCGTCGGCCTCGAGCTGGGCGCTGACGACTACCTGACCAAACCGTTCAATCCGCGCGAGATGGTGGCCCGCGTCAAGGCCATCCTCCGCCGCTCCGATCCCTGCGATGCGGGGCGCCCGCCCGATGGACGTCGGCACCCTGCGGGTCGACCCCCGACGTCGCGAGGCCTATGTCGGCGACCGACGCCTCGAGCTGCGACCTCGCGAGTTCGACCTGCTCGCAGCGCTGTGCCGCGACCCGGGCGTCGTGTGGAGCCGTGACGACCTGCTCTCGTCGGTGTGGGGCACCGACTTCCCCGGTGAGACGCGCACGGTCGACGTCCACATCTCGGAGTTGCGACGCAAGCTGGGTGATGACGCACCGCCGATCGAGACGGTCAAGGGCGTCGGCTACCGGCTCGTGCCGCCACCACGCGTGCGCCACGGGTGACGCACGCTCCGCGGACGGATCGGCCTCGCCCTGCTCGTCTTCGCGCTGGCCACGCTGCTGGCTAGTAGGCGGCTCGCTGTGGTTCGCGCTGCGTGACCTGCATCGCGACGCCACCATCGGCTCACTGACCGAGCTGACGGTCCCCTACGCTACCGCCGCCCGGGCGCGGCTCCCCGACGGCCTCTTTCGCGCCGGCGGCAGGAACAACGAGGGCGACTTCATCGAGCGCTTCCGCGATCCCGCGACGAGCGTCGACCTCGAGCTGGCCGCGTTCCGGGAGAGCTTCAAAGCGGACGTCGCCGAGGCCGATGTCTCGGTCATCTTCACGCTCGGACAGAACTCCTACATCCTCAACGCCGAGGAAGGCGCCCCCAGCACCCTCGCGGAGGTTCCCGAGGTCACGAGCGAGCTCGTACGCGGCCAGGTCGCCACGGGCACCACCAAGATCGAGGGTGTCGGCGAGGTGCTCTACGCCACGACCCCCATCATCGGTCCCGGTCGCAACCCCTCGGCACCCTTCCTCATGCTCACGCGTCCTGACGAGAGCGCACGGCAAGCCACGGCCGACCTCGTCCGTGCCCTGACCATCGCCGGGCTGCTCCTCGTCGTCATCGGCATCCCGCTGGCACTCGGGCTCAGCCGCTCGGTCACGGCCCGCTGCGTCGTCTCTCCGACGCCACCGGGGACGTGGCCAAGGGCAAGGTGCCCGAGCCCCTGCCCGTCAGCGGGCCGCGCGAGGTCGCCGAGGCCAGCGCGGCGTTCAACGCCATGGCCGGTGAGGTCGGTGCGACTCGCGAGGCCCAGCGCCAGCTGCTGGCCGACATCCGACACGACCTGCGCACACCACTGACGGTCATCGGTGGCTTCTCGGAGGCGCTCCGGGACGGGACCGCGTCCGGCGACGCCGCGGTGCGTGCTGCCGATGCCATCTCCGACGAGACCGCGCGCCTGGGTCGCATGCTCGACGATCTCGACCACCTCACCGTTCCCGGTGTCGCGGGCCCGCCGCTACGGCTCCAGTCGCTCGATGGCCTCGCGGTCGTGCACAACGCCGTCGAGCGGTTCGCCGCCGAGGCCGGCAGCCGCGGACAGGCGCTGGAGGTCGCCGACGACGCGGACCCACGCCTCCCTCGTGGCCGACCTCGACGCACTCGACCGCATCCTCGGCAACATCATCGCCAATGCCCTCAAGCACGCCCCGTCGCCCGGCGGGCACGTCACGGTCGAGGTCGCCCCGCGCGGCGAGGCCGGTGACGGTCAGCGTCACCGACGACGGACCGGGCATCCCCGAGGCCGCGCTTGGGCATGTCTTCGACCGCTTCTACCGAGCGGATCCCTCGCGTACCGGTCCCGGTTCCGGCCTGGGCCTGGCCATCGTGCGCGACCTGGCCGAGGCGCTCGGTGGCGAGGCTTTCGCCGAGAACGTCGAGGGCAACGGGGCTCGCGTCGGCGTGACTCCTGCGCGCAGCCGCCACCTCCCGCAGCTCCCCGAGCACGGCATCATGAGGCCGTGACCAGCACTCCCGAGCCCGCGACCGTCCCCGCCCGCCCGGTCCGTGGCCGGCATGGAGCGGTGGCGAGTCCGCACCATCTCGCCACCCAAGCCGGCCTCCTGGTGCTGCGTACCGGCGGCAGCGCCGTCGACGCCGCCATCGCCACGAACGCTGCCCTCGCGGTCGTGGCCGGGCACAGCTGCGGGCTCGGCGGCGATGCCTTCTGGATCATCTGGGACCAGGAGCGCGGTGAGGCCGTCACGCTCAACGGCAGCGGACGCGCCGGCAGCGCCGCCACCATCGAAAGGGCGCACGCCCTCGGCTACGAGCAGATGCCCGAACGAGGCCCCTGGTCCATCACCGTGCCCGGCGCAGTCCACTCGTGGGGGCAAGCGCATCGAGCGCTTCGGGCGACTCGACTGGACCTTCCTGCTGGCGCCGGCCATCGATCTCGCCTCCGGCTTCCCGGTCTCCGGGGGCTGGCTCGAGGCGGTCGAGCGATCGACCCGGTCTTCGGCGAGGACGGCGACTGGGCCTCGGTCTATCGACCGGATGACGCGACCCCGGAGGGCCGGCGCAGATCGCTCGGCTGCCGGCGCTGGAGAAGACCTTGCGGGCGCTCTTCGCCGAGGGCCCGGACGCAGCCTATCGCGGTTCGATCGCCCGCTCGTCCGTCGCCTACTTCGGACGCTCGTGGTGTGCCCATCTCGGCCGATGACCTCGCGACCCACTCCTCGGACTGGGGCGTTCCGCTCTCGCTCGACTACCGCGGGGTGACCTCGCTGAGCCATCCGCCCAACAGCGTCGGCGTGGTGGCCCTCCAGACGCTGGGCATGCTCTCGCGCTACGACCCGCCCGACGCGAGCGGCCTGGGATGGGCGAGGCTGGGCCGACCCCGACTGGGTCCATCTCGGGCTCGAGGCCTCGCGCCTGGCTCTGCAGGAGCGCGACCTCCACGTGACCGACCCGGAGCACATGGCCGCCGACGAGGTCGCAGAGATGCTGTCGGAGGCACATCTCGACCGACTCGCAGCGCGGATCGATCGTCGTCGGGCGATGGACCTGCCGCCGGCGACCTTGCCCGGCGGTGGCGGCACTATCTACATCACGGCCGCAGACCAATGGGGCAACGCCGTCAGCCTGCTCGAGTCGAACTACCAGGGCTT
Organism: uncultured Chloroflexia bacterium; assembly: GCA_963714675.1. Taxonomy (GTDB): domain Bacteria; phylum Chloroflexota; class Limnocylindria; order Limnocylindrales; family CSP1-4; genus JAFMJV01. The sequence continues at coordinate 175,958 of CAVQPG010000004.1, forward strand.
CGGCTCGGGGCTGGTGGATCCGGCCACCGGCATCGCCTTCCATGACCGGGGCGCATTCTTCCGCCTCGACCCATCGCATCCCAACGCGTTGGCACCCCGCAAGCGCCCTGCTCACACGCTCGCGCCGGGCCTGCTCTTGCGTGACGGCCGGCCGTGGATGGTGCACGGCTCGATGGGCGGCGAGATCCAGCCCCAGGTCTTCGCCCAGTTCGTCTCAGCCGTGGTCGACGGAGGAACGGACGTGGCCACAGCCGTGGCCGCGCCTCGCTGGGCCGCGATGATGCGCAGCCAGCACGGACCGCCGGAGCTGACCGAGCTGGAGTCCCGCGTGCACGAGGAAGTCCCCGAGGCACTGGCACGGCTGGGCCACCGAGTGGTGATGCGTGAGGCATGGGCATCGACGATGGGCCACGCCCATGCCATCGAGATCGTCCGTGAGGAGGGCGGTGAGGTGGCCTCATACGCAGCCGGCTCCGACCCGCGTTCGGAGGGCTCCGCCGCCGCGTGGTAGGACAGCGCCATATACTCGGAACTGGTCGCCAGCGCCGCGCTCAAGACGCTCGAGGCTGGCCGAGCACGTAGCGCAGGAGCCCGTAGCCCGTGAGTTCGAACGTCAGCCAAAGCTACCCGTACAGCAGCGAATCCGACGAGGAACGCGTCAGGGCCATCTCCACGGCCTATGAGGCTGTCGAAGGTCTCGAAGAGCGCGTGGGTGAGGAATCCAAGCCACTTGGTGAGGACCCCCCAGGCGAGAATGGCGCGCCCATCAAGTGGTGGACGTGGGTGTGCCCCAAATGCATCGAAGGACGCCTCCATGTGGCTGGCTACGCACTCGATCGCCACGCGCTCTACACGGTCTGCGACAGCTGCGGGAGCACCTACCTCCGCTAGGGTCATCGCCATGCGCGATCCATACGCCGATATCGCCGCTCTCGCCGAGGTAGACCTCGGAGCCAGGCCTGATGCCTACAGCGAGGCCATGCGTCACGCCTACCGGCAGGACAAGGACCTCTCGGGCGCCATGGCCATCGCCTGGGCGGGCATCGGCCGCCTGCTGGCACTGGCGCACGAGTCGGAACCCGGCCGGGCACGCGAGCTCCGGTCCCAGGCTCAGCGCCTGACCTACGACCTGGCCTCCTTCACCTGGGCCGGCTGGGACGAGCCCGGCATCGTGATCACCCCGCCCGAGGCCCGCGCTGGTTGTGCTGCTGCCCGCGCCAACCTGGCCTTGGCCCTCCAACTGGAGCAGGGGGAGCTGCTGCAGGCCCGGGCCTACTGGATGCTCGGCGCCCATGAGCTCGCAGCCGGCCGGCCCGAAGACGCCCGCGCCTCGTTCGAGGCTGCAGCGGGCCTGTCCGCGGCAGCCGGCCCGGATGGTGCGGCCGAAGCGGCGCTGGCATCGGCCTTCGCGGTCCTCGCGGACCTTTCGGAAGGGTTGGCCGGCGAAACCGATCTGCTCACGGCGGTGGAACGACTCCGGTCGACACCGGGTGGCGCCGAGCTGGCGGAGCAGGTCACCACCGCCCGCGACGCCCTCGGCATCGGTTCCTGACCTACGCCCCTGGACAGGCGAGGCGGGGTCCCCAGCACCATCGATCGAGGAGGAGCTACCGGCCGACGGCGAGCATCAGGGCAGCCAGCAGCGTCGTTCGAGGGACGATGCTGCTCAACTCGATGTACTCGAGCGGCGAGTGGTCGTTGCCGCCCACCGGTCCCAGGCCATCGAGGGATGGCACACCCAGCGACGCGGTCGTGTTGGCGTCGGAGCCACCGCCGGTCGCGGCGTCCGCGAGCTCGAAGCCGAGCGCCCCGGCGATGGCCACGGCCGCCTCGGCGAGGACGGCCGACTCCAGCGTCTTCTCCATCGGCCTGGTGGCGACCAGCTTCTCGACCTCGGTGGTCACATCTGGGACCGTGGACGATTCGAGGATCGCGACGATGGCCGCCTCCGCCTCGTCCTGCTCCGCCACCGAACCGGCGCGCATGTCGATGGTGAGCACGGCTTGCTCGGCCACGATGTTCGGGCGCGTACCACCCTGGATCTCGCCGACGTTGACGGTCACGCCCGGCCAGTGGCCGTTGAGGGCATGGAGCGCTACGGTCTTGTGCGCGGCTTCCAGTGTCGCGCTTCGACCCTTGTGCGGCTCTACCCCTGCATGCGCCGACCGCCCCTGGATGGTGGCTCGGAGGTGCATCATGCCCTTGCGTGCCGAGACGATATCGCCGTTGGCCCTCGCTGCCTCCAGCACGAAGGCCGCGTCTGCGCCACGGGCCAGCTCGGCGATGAGGCCGCTGCTAGCCGGTGAGCCGATCTCCTCGTCGGGATTGACGACATAGATGAGCCGGCCCACCGGGAGCCAGTCATGGCCACCGGTGGCCCGCAGCACCTCGAGGGCGTAGAGCCCAGCGAGGAGACCGGACTTCATGTCGCTGACGCCGGGCCCCAGGATCGTGTCGCCGTCGATCTCGAATGGCCGACGGGCGAGATAGCCGACGTCGAAGACGGTGTCGGCATGTCCGATGAGCAGCACCGTGGGACCGTCGGCCGCGCGCTCGAAGGTCGCCACGACGGTATCGCCAAGGGCATCGTGCGGGTGGCGAACGACGGATGCCCCCAAGGCCACGAGCCGGTCGGCCATCCAGGTCGCGACCTCGTCAACCCCGGCCTTGGTGTAGGAGCCCGACTCGACGTTCACGATCGATTCGAGGTCGGAGACGAACTCGGGCAACCGGCGCTGGACCTCGTCGCGCAGCTGCTCCAGCAGCGCGGGGTTCAGGGTGCGTCTCATCGGCTCTTGAGTCTATGGCCTCGAGCGGTCGGCGGTAGGATGCCCTCGATGCGCCAAGATCTCAGCTTCCTGCGCGACCCTACGCGCCTCGCCGCCATCCTCATCCTGGTCGCCTGCGGCGCAGGGATCGCGGTCTGGGTCATCGCCCGCGGCGATCTCGTGGGAGCAGACGCCCGTGCCTACTGGGGCGGCGTTCGCCTATGGCTGGGCGGTGGCGATCCGCTGAACCCTCCCCCGCCCTACATGCCCTACGTCTACTGGCCGTGGTCCCTGCCGATCTTCACCCCGTGGGCGGCCCTGCCATGGGAAACCGCCTGGTTCGTCTACCGGGTGCTCAACATCCTGCTGTTCGGGTGGAGCGTCGCCTGGGCGTACAGGCAGCACCCGATGGCCACGGCCGTCCTCGTGGCCGTCATCACCATCCCGCTGGCAGCCACCCTCGACACCGGCAACATCACCCTGCTCTGTGCCATGGGCATCTGGGCCGCGCACTTCACAGGACCGCGGCTCGGTGGTTTCTTCTGGGCGCTGGCGACCGCACTGAAGTGGTTCCCGCTCCTGCTCTTCCTCATCCTGCGGCCACGGACCCGACTGTGGGGCATCGCCTGGATGCTCCTGTTCGGTGTCATCACGCTCGCGGTCTGGCCGCAGGTCATCCGTCAGCTCGAGCTGGTCATCGAGTTCCCACGCCCCCTGCGACTCGACTACATCCTGCTCGTCTGGGCGGCGGTGCCGTGGCTGTGGGCACACCCGCGCTGGTTCGAGTGGCGCACGTGGAACGAGCAGGCCCGCGAGAACCGAGAGGTCGTCAGCGGTGCGCTCAAGACCTGGTGGCGCTCACCGCGTCGAGTGGCGGTTGCCTGGCAGGCCGGCTTGCGACAGGGGCGCCACTTCTTCGGGCTTGACGGGGAGCGGACCGGCGACAAGGTAGCCGAGACCCCGTCCGTCGCCGTCAGCGAGCCGGGGAGTGCTCGGTCGTAGCAGCGCCCGATACCTGGCAGCGAGGGCACCAATAGAGGCGGCGCGGCAGTCGGCCGATGGTGCGGCGTGCGGATGAGCGCCTGACAACGACGACAGGGCAGCCCGGCACGGCCATAGACCCAGCGCTCGCTGGTCCGGGAACCCGCCACCGAGGGGTCGGGCCGGGCGCCCGAAACGTCGGGCATCGTCACCCGCGGGCCACTCCCGATGTTGGCCCGCAGCAGATCGCGCCCGAGCTCGAGCAACTGCCTGGCTGCTCCTGCCGGTAGAGCAGCGGCCGGCAGGAACGGATCTTGGCCCTCGATGAACAGCATCTCACTGCGATAGACATTGCCGATCCCGGCCACCACGCGCTGGTCGAGCAGGGCCTCAGCTACGGAGATCGCGCAGCCCTGCAAACGGCGTACGCCATCCTCGATGTCCACATCGGGATCGAGCAGGTCTGGACCGAGCGCTGAGAGGCCCGGGTGCAGGTGCAGCGCACGCGTCTCGATCAGCTCGGCGGTCGGAGCCCCGAAGCAGACCACCACCGCACGCTGCGTTTCGAGCACGGCCACAGCATCGGCCACCGGGGCATGCCACCGTTCACCCGGGCGGTAGCGATGCCAGGAGCCGTTCATCTGCAGATGCGTGTGGAGCGTCAGGCCGCCCGTGAATTCGAGGAGCAGGTGCTTGCCACGCGTTCGGACAGCGGTGACACGCTTCCCGACGACCCGTTCCAGCTGCACGCCACCCGGTCGTCCCCTGGCCTCCACGATCTCGTCATCTGCGAGCGTGCTGCGCATGACTTCAGCGATCCGGTAGAGCGTGTCTCCCTCGGGCATCAGTCGAGCGTAGCCGCGTGCATCGCGTTGGCGGACCGGCTCCTAGCCGGCTGGGCCGAGGACATAGCCGCGATATACCTGGCGGAAGCCGAGGGCGGCCAAACGCTCCCGGAAAGGCGACTCGGCGATCGAGCTGCCATCGATCCGCTCGAGCTGCACCCGCTTCAGTCGACCGTCCGAGACGAGCGATCGCAGGGCGTCGATGGCCAGCTCCCCCACCCGCTCGCGGTCGAACGGCGCGAACGTCAGGAGGGACTTGCCTCCACGTTCGAGGTAGAGCACGAGGTCGCCGTCGTGCAGCACGATGTAGGCACCCGCGGCACGGCTGGGCGAACGCGGATGCCGCGAGTCATCACGCGGCCAGGCCAACGCCGCTCCGTAGGGGTTGGCCGGGTCGGTCGCTGCGAGGACCGTCGTCCGTGGCTCGTCGCTAGCGGCGAGACCAGGCCCTCGCCGCAGGGAACGGAGGCGGTCCACTGCGCCCGCCACGGCGAACTGGGCGCCACCAAGGCCCTCCACGAAGTAGCCGCGGCGCACGCGGCCCCGCTCCTCCATCTCCCGGTACACCGGGTAGACGGCGCCGAACCCTCCGCGCACGCCCTCTGCCGTCACCGCGTCCCGGGTGACCACGCCATAGCGATCGAGCAGGGTCGCAGCCAACGCCGCGCGCTGTTCGGTGCCACTGGGCCCGGTGCCGTCGGCGAGGGCTGCGGTCGTCCGGGACGTATCGACCACGAGCGACCAGCGACCCGCCGCTTCGGGTGGAGCCATCCGCATACCGAGGCGGGATCGTGCCCGGGCGGTCGATCGGCCACTGCCTCGACGTGGCCACCGCAACGCGCGCAGCGGTTGGAACGTGTCGTTCGTGACCACGGCTGCCCAAACGAGGTCCCACAGGGCATCGAGCACCTCACGCTCGGTCGGTCGGCGATGGCCACCGGCATCTGCCGCCGCAAGGGAAGCGGCCAGCAGCTCACGGTGGAATGAGGCGCCACGTTCGGCCAGCTGCGCGCGCAGGGCATCGTGGAGCCACGAGTCGATGGCACCGGCTACGGGGTCATCGCCGGTTCGCGTGGGCAACAGCAGGCCCAGGCGATCCGGGCGGTAGAGCGCGACGCGGCCATCATCTCTGCCCAGGCCGCCGGCCCCGACCCACACGACTTCGCCAGCCGCCCCCAGCTCGTCGAGCATCTGGGGCGTATAGCCGGCGACCCGAGCGGGCAGCACATCCCGCTCCAGCACGCTGGCCGGCAAGGCCACACCCTCGAGCTGGCCGATGACCTCTGCGAGGCGGTCGAGGCCCCGGGTCCCGGCTCCGATGCCGTGCCACACCGGGAGGAAGCGCGCGAGCGCGGTCGGCTCCACCGGTTCGATCTCACGCCGGAGCCGTGCCAGCGAACGACGGCGGACCAGGCGCAGCACTTCCGGATCGCACCACTCCCGTTCCACGCCGCCGGGTCGGAACTCCCCTCGCAGCAGGACGCCGTTCGCCATCAGCGCCTCGAGCGCGGACTCGACGAGGCCACGGGGTAGCCGCCATCGATCCGCAGGCTCCTCGGTGTGGAATGGTCCATGTGTCCGGGCCCAGCGTGCGAGCAGGGAGCCGAGCGCGTCGCTCGTGGGGGCCAGGAAGTCGTCGGCGACACCGGCCGGTGCCGAGGCTCCGACCGCGTCGCGATAGCGCCCCACGTCCTCGCTCGCGACCCAGCGGTCCTCGCCGCTGAGGCGGAGGCGGACGGCGCGGCGATCGGCCGCGAGCGTCTCCAGCCACTCGCCAGCGGCGGCGCGGCGGGCCTTCGCATCGGCACCGCGGACGCGCGCCGCGACTTCTTCGTCGTCGAGGTCGCCCAGCCTGCGTAACAGGTCGTGTACCTGATCGACCGAGCCGGCGGCTCGCTCCTCGGTCAGGGCCTGCAGCTCCAGCTCGAGCTCTGCGAGCGCGTGCCCATCCAACAGGTCGCGAAGCTGCTCGGCCCCGAGCAGCTCACGCAGCAGGTCGCGGTCGAGGGTCAGCGCCTGGGCACGGCGGTCCACCAGCGGTGCGTCACCCTCGTACATGTAGGTCGCGATGTAGTCGAAGAGCAGCGATGAAGCGAACGGCGACGCTCGCGATGTCTCGACGCTCACCACCCGGATATCCCGACGCTCGATGGCCCCGAGGATGCTGCGGAGCGCGGGCAGGTCGAAGACGTCGCTGAGCACCTCGCGGTACGTCTCGAGGATGATGGGGAATGAGCCGTACCGACTCGCGACCGCCAGCAGCTGGGAGGCCCGCTGGCGCATCTGCCATAGCGGCGTCCGCTGGCCGGGCCGGCGACGCGGGAGGAGCAACGCCCGAGCGGCGTTCTCACGGAAGCGACTGGAGAACAGCGCAGAGCCGCCGACCGTCTCGGTGACGAGCTCCTCGATCTCGTCCGCAGGGATGAGCACCGCGGCCTCTGCCTGCTCGGCCATCGAGGCAAGGCCACCGCCGGGCTCGTAGGCGGTGTCGGTGGATGGGAGCCGGAGCACGATGCCGTCGTCCGACCACAGCGGCTTGACATCCACCCCCAGCGAGGCCTGCAACCGCGCCTCGATGGCCAGCGCCCAGGGGGCGTGTACCCGGGCGCCGAACGGTGTCAGCAGGCACACCCGCCAGTCGCCCAGCTCATCGCGGAACCGCTGCAACACGACGGTCGTGTCGGTGGGCAGCGTGCCGGTGACCTCGCGTTCCTCGTCGAGGTACCCGAGCAGGTTGTCAGCCGCCAGCTCATCGAGGTCGTGTTGCTCCCGGAGGCGCGTGACCGCCCTGGCCCGACCACCGCGCCCGGCCCCCGCCAGCTCCGAGATCTCGCGGGTGAACGCGCCCAGGGCACGGCCCAGCTCCACCGGGCGCCCGACGCCGTCGCCCTTCCAGAACGGCACCTTGCCGGACTCCCCGGGAGCGGGCGTCACCAGCACGCGGTCATGCTCGATGCTCTCGATGCGCCAGGCGCTCGCGCCGAGCAGGACCACTTCGCCGGTGCGAGCCTCGTAGACCATCTCCTCGTCGAGCTCGCCCACCCGTCGGCCGCCACCCTTGCCGCGCGCCTTGACCGGCCCATCGGGGTTGGACGCCTCATCGGTGAGGAAGACGGGGAACAAGCCACGGTCAGGGATGGTTCCGCCGGAGGTCACCGCTACCGTGCGCGCATCACGCCGGGCCGTGACCGTGCCGACCACCCGGTCCCACACGATGCGCGGCTTGAGCTCGGCGAACTCGTCTGCGGGGTACTGGCCCGCGAGCATGCCCAGCACGGCCTCGAAGGTGTCCCGTCCCAGCTCCGCGAAGTTCTCCGCTCGGCGCACCAGGTCGAACAGCTCGTCGACCGACCAGCTGCGATCGACCGTGGTGGCCACCACTTGCTGGGCCAGCACGTCGAGCGGGTTGCGAGGTACGACCGTGGGTTCGATCGTGCCATCGCGCATGAGGCGGGTGACCACCGCCGACTCCAGCAGGTCACCGCGGTACTTGGGAAAGATGACGCCGCGCGACGGCTCCCCGACCCGGTGACCGGCGCGACCCACCCGTTGCAGGCCTCGAGACACCGACAGCGGCGACTCGACCTGGATGACGAGGTCCACGGCGCCCATGTCGATGCCCAGCTCCAACGACGAGGTGGCCACGATCGCAGGCAGCGTTCCCTGCTTGAGCTGCTCCTCGATGATGAGGCGCTGCTCGCGGGCGACCGAACCGTGGTGTGCCCGGGCGATATCCTCGCCGGCCAGCTCGTTGAGGTTCAGGGCGAGGCGCTCCGAGAGCCGCCGGCTGTTGACGAAGACGATGGTGCTGCGGTGTTGGCGGATGAGCTCCAGCACCCGCGGGTAGACCGAGGGCCAGATGCTGGTGCGAGCCGCCGGTCCATCCATGGGTCCGCCAGGTGACTCCTCGAGCGGGATGATCTCGCCCAGTCGGCCCATGTCCTCGACCGGCACCACGACCGAGAGATCGAGCTCCTTGCGCACGCCGGCATCGACGATGGTCACCGGTCGCGGCCGCGTTGGGCCCTGAGCATCCGCAGCTTGACGTCCGCCGAGGTAGCCTGCCACGGCCGAGAGTGGCCGCTGCGTGGCGGACAGGCCGATCCGCTGCGGTGCCTGATCGGTCAACGCCTCCAGGCGTTCGAGCGACAACGCCAGATGCGCCCCACGCTTGGTGCCGGCGAGCGCATGGATCTCGTCGATGATGACCCAACCGACGTTGTGCAGGGCCTCCCGCGCCCCGCTCGTGAGGATGAGGTAGAGCGACTCAGGGGTGGTCACGAGGATGTCCGGCGGCTTCTTGCCGAAGGCGCGCCGCTCCTCCGCGGGCGTGTCTCCGGTGCGCATCCCGACCCGGATCTCTCGGCGGGGGGCACCCAGGCGGTCGGCGGCGAGCCCGATGCCGGCCAGGGGTGCACGCAGGTTGCGATCCACGTCATGGACCAAGGCCTTGAGCGGCGAGACGTAGAGGACGCGCAGACGAGCCTTGGGGTCAGCCGGGGGCTCGTCGTGGTTCAGCCGGTCGAGGCACCAGAGGAACGCCGCGAGCGTCTTGCCGCTACCGGTCGGTGCGCAGATGAGCGTATGTTCGCCAGCCGAGATGGCCGGCCACCCCTGGGCCTGGGCATCGGTGGGGAAAGCGAATGAGCTGGCGAACCACTCGCGTGTGGGGGCCTCGAAGGCGGCCAGGGGATCGGGAGCGGAGGTCCGGGTGGATCGTGGCACGGGACCGGCATCCTACCATTCGAGGACAGGAATAGCACATCCGTTCGACCACCTCGGGAGATGTCTCGACCATCCGCGATGGCTATGCTCCAGACCACACAGGGAGGACCGTGATGTCGAGCACTCGTGCACCATTCAGGTACAGCTACTTCCAGCTCACGTTCGGCCAGGAAGAGGCGTATCTCAACCCTCATCTGACCTACGAGCGTCTGGTGCGCTGCGGCTATGACGCGATCGAGATCTGCCCACCCAAGGGGCGCTATGGCATGGGCGTTGGCATGGAGGACTACCTCGAGACGCACAAGCAGCTCAAAGCGGACTTCGGACTGGAGGTCTCGAACGTCAACGAATGCTGGGGTGAGATGTGGGATCCCTACTCCCCTGACTACAAGACGCTGACCGAGCCGGTGACCGCGGAGCTGGCGGTGAACGAGACCAAGGCCACCATCGACTTCGCGGCCGAGCTCGGGGCGATGTCGGTGACCCTCGCCACCGCCGTCCATGCACCGATCACGGCCGACAACGTCGATGAGGCCACGGCGGTGGCCGTCGACTCGCTGCGGCGCATGGGCGAACATGCCGCGACGCGCGGCATCAAGCTCGTCTTCGAGGCCACGAACCACCTGGAGATGGGCAAGTTCGTCAACACCGCTTCGAACCACAAGCGGATCATCGAGCTCACCGGACGCGACAACATCGGCATCCAGCTCGACTTCTTCCACGTCAACCTCGAGGAGCTGGGCTCCTACGAGGCCGTGATGGACGCCCAGCCGTATCTTTGGCACGGCCACTTCCGCGACTCCAACTCGCTCACGCCGGGCTACGGCAAGACCGACTGGAACGCCGTCATGCGTGCGCTCATCCGCACCGGCTACGAGGGCTACTGCACGATCGAGAGCGCACCGATGGTGCCCTCGAGTGACCGTTCGGCGGAGGATGGCATCGCCGTCCTGAAGCTGGCTGAGCGGATCGCCCAATGGCAGCTGAGCCCCGAGTATCCCAACGGCTACGCCATCCCCGGCGCCGGCTGGTAGCGACTCGCTGGCCAGGAGTCGCAACAGAAGGGCAACGGAAAGGTCACCGCTCCAGTTCGTCAGTCGAACGAACCCCTCGGCTATCGTCAAGCGCGCTGTAGTACGAGGAGGCAGGACCCGACATGCTGGAGGCCCATGAGCTCGCGACCGACGAAGAGCCGACCGATCAGCTGCCGTTGACCTGGGAGCAGCGTCGCAAGAGCCGGCTCAAGGTCAGCACGGCGCGCGGCGAGGAGATCGGCCTGTTCCTGCCACGCGGCACCATCCTCTTCGAGGGAGACCTGCTGCGTACCACCGACGGGCGCATCATCGAGATCGAAGCCGCGCCCGAAGATGTCTCCACCATCGCCTCCCCTGACGCGGTGCTGCTGGCCCGGGTGGCGTACCACCTGGGCAACCGCCACGTGCGGACGCAGGTCGGCCCGGGCTTCATCCGCTACCGGCACGACCGGGCCACCGACGAGCTGGTGCACAAGCTGGGCGCGGAGGTCATCGTCGAGGAAGTGCCCTTCGAGCCGGAGCGCGGCACCAAGGATCACGCTCACGATCACGATCTGGCCAGCTAGCGGGGTGAGTGGCGCACGCCCGACCCTTCGCGTCGGCGTCGGCGGGCCGGTCGGTTCAGGCAAGACGACGCTGGTAGCGGAGCTTTGCGAGCGGCTGCGCGACCGCTACTCCGTCGCCGTGGTCACCAACGACGTGAATGCCCGCGAGGACGCCGAGGCCCTGGCCCGCTTGGGCGCGTTGCCCGAGGACCGCATCGTGGGCCTCGATGCCGGCAACTGCCCGCATACGACCATCGGCGACGACGCCTCGCAGAACCTCGCGGCCGTCGACACACTCATCGCCCGGCACCACGGGCTCGATGCCGTCTTCATCGAGGGTGGCGACGACCTTGGCGCGAGCACATTCGACCCGGAGCTGACCGATCTGGTCATCTACGTCATCGACGTGGCCGGCGGCGAGAAGGCCACGCGTCGCGGCGCTCCGGGCATCACCGACAGCGACCTGCTCGTCATCAACAAGACCGACCTGGCCCCGGCCGTGGGAGCTTCGCTTGATGAACATGGAGCGCGACGCCATCTCGGTGCGCCAGGAGCGGCCGTACGTCTTCACCAACCTCAAGCGGGGCGATGGCGTGCGGCAGATATCCGACTTCATCGTCGAGCAAGGGATGCTCGACTAGGGCCATGCAGGGCAAGGTTCGCGCCAGATCGACAGGACCGCCTGCTCGATCGCGGGGAAAGCCCAGGACCTTCCCTGGGCATGAAGGAACGCCCGCGCACCCTTGAGGACGCGCGGGCGCCGAGTGACCGAGACTATGGCGCGTCGGGCATGCCCCCTGGGAAGATGAGACCCGAGGAGTCATCGTTGTGCGCTGTGACGACGGCGGTCAGACCGTCGTACGCGCCTGTGCCGGTGAGGACGTACTGGGCCTCGAAGTCGCGAGTGCCGGGGTAGTCGATGCCGATGAAGGTTCCTTCCCAGGTCCCTTCCTGCGCCTCAAGAACCACCGAGCCTCTCATCACCTCGGCTGGATACTCCACACCATCGCCGTCGAGGTAGTGCGAGTTGATCGTTAGCGCCATGGTGCCGCTCAGCCGCTCGTCAGTCGCGACCATGTCGAACTCGGTGACCCCACCCTCGATCGACACGCCGAACTCGAAGTCTGTCCCGCTGAAGCTCGCTGGATCCAGCGAAGACTGTGTCCCGCTCCAGCTGAAGCGAGCCATGTCCCCGATGGACGGCGCTTCAGCCGCGGGTGCGACGGCCCCGTCTGGGAGTTCGGTCCTGGGCGCAAGTACGACCGCTGAGGTGACCCCCAGGGCGAAGATGGCCATGAATGCTGCGACGCGTGTCGCACTGAACATGTCTCGTGTCCTCCAAATCACGTCTGCCTGGGCGAAGGACCATCGATGGTGCCGTTGTGGTGTCTCGGGCAGCTTGGCGAGGACCTCGGCGAGGTCGTCGGGCAGGGTCGCGTCTTCCTGCATCCAGCCGTCGATACGGTGCTCGAGGTCGTGACCGATCGTCATCGGCTGACCTCCTGTGTGTGGAAGCTCTGCGGGGTCGCTGCGGCATCTGCCGTCAGCGCCCGGCGCATCTTCTCCAAGGCTCGGGCGAGGCGGGACTTGACGGTCCCGAGCGGGATGCCGAGCGTCGACGCAACCTGATCGACCGGCATCCCCATGTAGTGGTGCAGCACCAGCACGACCCGGTGATCCATCGACAGACGGCGGAACCCGCGCTCGAGCTGGTCGTGGTCGATGACGCGCTGATACTCGTCCGACGCTGTCGGCTCGCGATGCCACCCGGAGCTGTCGACGGGAATGGCGCGCTTCCGGCGCCGCGCTTCCTTGTAGCAGGCGTTGACGCAGAGCCGATAGGACCAGGCCTCGAAACGGGACGGGTCACGCAGCTGTGGCAGGTTGCGCCACATGGAGAGAGCCGTCTGCTGGGCGGCATCACGGGCCAGCTCCGGGTCACGCAGGATGCGGTAGGTGAGTTGCTGCAGCCCGCCGTACACGTCATCCGCCAGACGCGCGAAGGCGATCTCGTCGCCCTCCTGAGCGCGAACTACGAGGTCGGTGTCCATGCCTCCGCACCATTCCTGGGCGCGCCGCTGAGATGCTGCGCCTCTACATGGTATGACCCTTGTCTCACCGTCCTGGGTCCCTCGAATCGAGAACGTGCCCGCGAGACGCCGTGGCCGCGGGCCTCATCGGCGGGGTCCGTCCCGGCCACTGCCGTGACGTTGACCCGCACACGGAAGGACGCGTATCGTCGATAATCGATGATTGACAGGGCGTGACGCCCCTCTCGCACCCGCCGGGCACCGCGGACACAGACGTTGGAGGAACCAGCATGGGTCAACTGGACAGGTTCAAGCTCGATGGCCAGGTCGCCCTCGTCGGGGGTGGTGGCGGAGCCATCGGCGGCGCCATGGCGGTGGCTCTCGCCGAGGCCGGCGCCAAGGTCGCGGTGACGGATATCAGCCAGGCTGCGGTCGACGCGACCAAGGCGCGGGTCGAAGCCATCGGCGGCGAGTGCCTGGCCGTGGCTGGCGACATGACCAAGCGCGACGAGGCGGACGCGATCGTGGATGAGGTCGTGAACCACCTGGGCAAGCTCGACATCATGGTCAACGCCATCGGTGGCGGTGCCGGCAAGGTGCTCTTCGAGGCACAGGAGTATCCCGACGACGCCTGGGACTGGATCTACGACATCAACGTGCGCTGCACCCTGGTGCCCACGCAGGCCGCGGTCAGGGCCATGATCAAGGCCGGCAACGGCGGCAAGGTCCTCAACATCAGCTCCGTACGGGCGGCGCTCGGTATCAACGCCGGCTACAGCGCCTATGTGGCGGCCAAGGGGGCTATCAGCTCACTGACGCGTCAGTGGGCCACGGAGTGGGCCAAGTACGGCATCAACGTCAATGCCATCAGCCCGACCTTCGTGGACACCCCGCAGGTGGCCATGCTGCTCGACGACCCCGAGTTCAAGAAGGGCGTCGTGGCACGGATCCCGTTGGCGCGCGTGGGCGGTACCGACGACCTGGTGGGTGCGGCCATCTTCCTGGTCTCTGATGCATCGTCGTTCATCACCGGGCAGATCCTCGGCATCGACGGCGGCCTGACCGCGACCCAGTAGCCAGACTGGCCTACCTTCGATACGACACAGCGAGAGGAGCACTAGCCCGTGGAACCAGCCATGGAGCAGGTCACTGCCAACGTCTATTCCAACACCAGGATCCGTGGCTGCAACCCCAGCTACGTGGTCACGAGCGACGGCGTGGTCGTCGTGGACACGCCACAGCTGCCGACCAGGGCGGTGGCCATGCGCGAGGAGGCCGAGCAGCACGGCCCCATCCGCTACGTCATCAACACGGAGCACCACGTCGACCACATCTTCGGCAACTACTACTTCAAGCCGGTCCCGGTGGTTCACCACCAGGGCGTGGCTGACAACTTCATGGTGGTGGCACCGATCCTGGACCCCTTCGCCTACGCGGAGGAAGCCCTCCCCACCGACGACCCCGAGGGCGTGGCCATCTTCCCGGACCGCGAGGAGTACTACCGCGAGCCCAACGACGGGGCCATCGTCTTCACCGGTGACCTGAAGCTGCGCGTCGGGGACACGCACTTCAACCTCATCCACGTTGCGGGCCACACGCCTGGCCAGATCGCGGTACACGTGCCCGAGGAAGGCGTGGTCTTCACCGGCGACACCATCTTCAACCAGTGCCAGACGTGGCTGATGACATCCGATGTGGACGGCTGGCTGGCGGCGCTCGAGACGATCCGCGCGCTCGACTTCGATCACCTCGTGCCGGGACACGGCCCCCTGGCCGACCGCTCCGCACTGGACGACCAGCGAGCGATCCTGCTCGAGTGGAAGTCGCGCGTAGCGGCCGCGGTGGCCGAGGGCCTCTCGCGCGAGGAGACCCAGGAGCGCGTCAACCTCGAGGAGCGCTTCCCGGTCGATATCGGTCAGGAGTACATGATGGACTACATCATGTCCCACAATGCCGGTGCCCTCTGGGACCAGATGACTGACAAGAAGGACTGATCACAGACGCTTCAAGCGTGGCTCACGCTTAACCAGGCCCCAGCGTAAAGCGCCCCGCCAGGCAACTGGCGGGGCGTCTTTTTGGTGGCGTGGTCGCGCGTGATGCCCTATTCTGATGCCCTAAGCGCACATCAGCGCATCTGCAGCGATCGGTCGACGATCGTCTCGCCCCGACAGGTTCCGCGCACAAGCAGGGTGGCCCAAGGCTTCGAGGCGTTCACCGCGGCCTGGAGCGTCGAGTAGGTGCGACCGGTCGCCTTGTTCTTCACTGAGCAGTCCTTCGACGAGGCCCATGCCGGGCCGGCGATGAGTGCAAGGAGCAGGCCAACCATCACGAGCACAGCCAACGCAGCTCGCAGGAGGGCCGCGATACTGGTTGAGCCGGTGTTCGCGTCTGGCCTCATCTCGATCCCCCTCCCCAGTTCAGGTGGTCACTCCACGAGAGAGCAGTCGTCGGGCGTGTTGTCGTAGACGTTGGCAACAGCGTTGGGAGCGCATACGACGCCCTTTAGGCCCGATCCTTCGCTGCGGATGCCACCGGTAGATCCTCCGGTGTTGCCGGTGATGGAGCTGCTCATGATCATCGTGAGCGGGGCTCCTTGATCCAGATCGATACCGCCGACCACCCCGCCCGTGTTGCCGGTGATCGAACTGTGGCCGGTCATCAGCAGGGGCCGACCCCCGTAGTGGTAGACGCCCCCAGCGGTCCCTCCCTGGTTGTCGCTGATGGAACTGTCGTGGTTCATCCTGAGCCTGCCCTGCCGGTGGTCAACGCCACCCGCTAGGCCACCAAGGTTGCTGGTAATCGAACTGCGATCGTTCATCGTGAACGACCCGATGTTGGTGACACCGCCGCCAGACTCGCCTGACGGGCTTCTGTTGCCGCGGATCGAGCTGTCATCGTTCATCGTGAACGTGCCGAAGGAGTTGAGCACTCCACCAGAGTCGTCGAGGCTGGTACCGCGACCACGGGGTGGCAAGGTCGTGCGGTTTTCGGCGATCGCGCTGGACCCGTTCATCACGAACGTGCCGAAGTTGCGGACCCCGAGACATGGTGGCCGCGGTTCGCTCCGACAACAGACCTGCCGTTGAGCGCGAAGGTGCCGTGGTTCTCGACACCGCCGGTCACGGAGCCGTAGTTGGCGCTGATCTGGCTCGTTCGGTTGACCCTGACCGTTCCGTAGTTGCGGATGCCGCCACCGAGTCCGATGCCGACGGCCTGGTTCTGACGCACCTGGACGTTGGCGAGGACGAGCGTTCCCCGGTTGTGGATGCCCGCGCCCACGCTGGCCCGGCCGCGCACGACCGCGAGGTCGCCGAGCTTCACCCGCGCGCCCATGTCGATCTTGAGGACCCGAACGCGGTCGGCTCCCGAGAGCGTGGGATGACCGGACTTCCTGGTGCGAACGCCGGTGATGGTGAGGCTCTTACTGATGACCGTCCCGCCCTTGCAGGTGCCCTTGACCGTCAGGTGCGCACCCTTCTTCGCGGCATTGACGGCAGCCTGGAGCGTGCTGTAGGTGCGCCCGTTGGCCTTGTTCTTCACTGAGCAGCCCTTGGACGCAGCCGACACCGAAGTGGTTCCAAGCGACGTGACGAGTGCGAACGCCACGAGGGCGGCAAGAAGCAGCCGCCAGACTTCGTGATGGACTGCAAGCGACCTGTCCATCCATCCGTCCCCCTGCTCCAGATAGCACCCATCATCGGCGGTGACCTGCCGTGGTCAAGGGCCGGACGGACCGTGGCGGGCCAGGAGGGCATCAGGAGCCCGAGCTTCGCTCGGTCTGGACTCTGCCTCCGATCGCCGGCCAAGCTCGTCGTCCGCGTGGCGTATAGCCGTTGCATCCTGGGTGCGGTGTCAGTCGTGTCCAGCCTGCCGCCGGCACTCGATGTTGTGAGCACCCCCTACCGGGGGGTACCACCAGACGGCACTGCCGCGCGGAAATCAGCTGTCCCAACGTGTTCCACCGCGTTCCGCAAGGCGGTAGGCATAGACCCTAGGTCTGCCCTAGCGGGCGAGGTTCGTTCAAGGGTGTGGCGGCACCGGGATGCAGAGTCTCGCTGACCTCATGCTCAACCATCGCTGGCGATCACGAACTCCGATGCCCAGGCGTGGCATCGGCTACGCCTGAATGTGACACGTTCGCTGACGCTGACCTCGGTCGGTGGCTCCCTGCGACTGTTGTCCAGCGAGGTCGCTGCTGACGACTGAAGGCACAGCAGGAGGTGACATCGCGACAACCCCCGCGACTCGGCCTACTTCCGCTTCTCGACGTTCTGCACGCGGTCCTTGCCAGGGTCGTGAGTGCCGGTGTCGGTGCCGCTACCGCCATAGATGGCATCGCGCTGGCCATCGCGAGCGACGAATAGATCCCGTCCTTGGTCGCCCCAGAGCACGTCGCGGCCCGCTCCGCCGACGAGTCGATCGTTCCCCTTGCCGCCGAACAGCGCGTCGTTGCCGCGCCCGCCGTCAAGAACATCGTCGCGGTAGCCACCGTACAGGCGGTCATCGCCAGGACCCCCTGTAGCGTGTCGTCGCCGAGGTCATCGCCACGATAGGGACGTTCGGGGTAGTGCCCACGCAGCCAGTCGCCGTAGAGGACATCATCACCGCTGCCGCCCATGAGCAGATCGTCGGCGTCACCACCGCGCAACCAGTCATCGCCGGCTTGGCCCGCGAGGACATCGGCCCCATCCCCGCCCCACAGACTGTCGTTCTCGGGACCCCCGAGGACATGGTCGCGCTCGGGCCCACCGGATAGATGATCGAGTCCGGGACCCCCGAGCAACCGGTCGCGCCCGGGCCCACCGGACAGATGGTCGTTCCCACCCCTTCCGAACAGCAGGTCATCGCCAGACTCGCCGTCGAGCCAGTCCTTGCCCGCGCCGCCGTACAACCGGTCGTTGCCGGGCCCGCCGTAAACGACGACTTCGTCCCACCAGTCTGGCGGGTCCGGCGGGGGGCCCTCGATGACGACCGTGTCCGCGCCGCGACCAGCGCGGACCGTGTCCCCATAGCCAGCGTAGATGGTGTCGTCCCCACCCAACCCACAGATGTTCTCCAGTGCGTCGGTGCCTCGGAGCACATCGTCGCCCTTGGTGCCGATGATGTCGCACTTGCCTTCGGGCCGATCGGCGAGAACCGGCACCACCCCCACGGCCACGAGCGCCAGCGCCGCGAGCATGCTGAACTTCAGCTTCATCGGTCTCCTTCTCGCCTCACTCCGCGAAGTAACAGTCGTCGGGTGTGTTGCCGTAGACGTTGCCACCGGGGCCGCAGGTGACGCCGTCGAGGATGCCGTCGGCGGCGTTGTAGATACCGGCGCCGAGGCCAGCCAGGTCCGGATAGTCGGCATCACTGGCCTTGTTGCCGTGGATGCTGGCTTGGTCCCGCATGACGAGGGTCCCGCCCTTGGCGTTGTAGATGCCACCACCCTTCGCAGGTGTGCGGCTCGGCTCGGCCTCGTTGTCGAAGATCGCAGCCGACCCCTGCATGACGACGCGGCCGCTGTTGTACACGCCCCCGCCCCGACCCGCTGGCTCCTCGACCCCGTCGTTGAAGAAGGCCGCATCGGCGTGGTTGGAGTGGATGGAACTGTGGTGGCGCATGATCAGGGTGCCGCGGTTGTGGACGCCACCGCCCACGCCGGCGATGTAGTCGATGTAGTCGCCGCCGACCCAGTTGCCCACAACGCTGCTGCGGTCGTTCATCACCATCGTGCCCAGGTTGTAGATGCCCTCGCCCAGGTACTGATACGACAGGCTGCTCCGGTCGTTCATCACCAGCCGACCCTTGTTGAGGAACCTGCCGCGGAGCAACCCCATCCGCCCTGAGGACCGCTGCAGTTGGCCCCGACGCTGCTTCGATCGTTCATCACGATGGTGCCTGTGTTCCGCACCGCGATCGAGCCCTCTCGGTTCTGCTGGATGTGGCTCGTTCCACCCAGGGTCAGGTGGCCAGCGTTGATGACACCCGTGCTCCGCTGCACCCAGCTGGTCCCCAGCAGCCGAAGGGTGCCTGTGTTGAGGATGCCGCGTCCGTCGGACATCGCAGGTCCCCTCACGTGCACGTCAACGAACGTGGTCGTACCCCGGTTGATCACGCCCTTGCCCCGTTCGATGAGGAGGGATGCGACTCTCGTCCGTGACCCACGCTCGACGACCAGCACAGGTGTCCCGTTCGTGCGCAGCCTTGGCATGCCCCAACGAGCGTTCCGGACACCCTTGATGCGCAGGGACTTGCGGACGATGGTCTTGCCACGACAGGTCCCGCGCACGAGGAGCGTCGCCTTGGGCCTCGCGCCATTCACGGCCGCCTGGAGCGTCGAGTACGTCCGTCGCGTGGCCTTGTCCTTCACCGAACAGCCCCTGGAGGCTGCTGAGGCAGGGACGACGGTGAGCGTGATCAGCAAGGCGACCACCACGAGTGCCGCCAACACGGATCGCAGAGGAGCCGCCACTCGCAGCGAGTCGGTGGTCGCGTCTGGTTTCACGTTGTCCCCCCTTGACGATCGGTCGGTCACTCCGCGAAGTAGCAATCGTCGGGCGTGTTGGCGTGGACGTTGGCGAGGGTGCCGCCGCAGGTGACACCAACGAGCGTGCCGCCCTTGCCGTTGAAGATGCCACCGCCCTTCCCAGGTGAGCCGTAGTAGGTGTAGGGCTGGGCGTCATTGCCGTGGATGCTGCTCCGGTCGCGCATCACGAGGGTGCCGGAGTTGTGGACGCCGGCGCCGCGACCGGCACCATCATCATCGACCCCAGGGTCACCAGTGGTGGCGCTGTTGTCGTGGATGGAGCTGTGATCGCGCATGACGAGCGTGCCTTTGTTGCGCACCCCGCCACCCCACCCGCCCACGGCATAGAGATACTCGCCGCCGACCGAGTTGTGATGGATGCTGCTTCGGTCGTTCATGACCATCGTGCCGAGGTTCTCGACGGCGCCGCTCCCCCACTGGCCGGAGAGGCTGCTGCGGTGGTTCATCACGAACCGACCCTCGTTGGTGACCGGATGCACCGTAGCTGCGGCTGTTCGTGCCGGTCCAATTGTGGCCGATGTTGCTGCGACCCTTCATCACGAGGGTCCCCCTGTTGAGGACCCCGCCGCCATCGTTGCTCCGGACGCGACTCGTCCCGCCCAAGGTCAGGTGGCCCGCGTTCCTGACGCCGCCAGTCTCCCGCACCCAGCTCGCGCCAAGGAGCTGCAGCGTGCCCTCGTTGAAGATGCCGAAGCGCCTCACTCTGCCTCCGTGGACCCCGACATCCACGAGCGTGGCGTTGCCCCGGTTGACGATGCCCTTGCCCTTCTGGATGACGAGCGAGCTGACGATGACTCGTGTTCCGCGCTGGATGGTGAGCATGGGCAGGTTGGAGGCCAACGACGCCGCGTCGGCATGTAGGCGAGGCTCGCCCCATCCGGCTCGACGCACTCCGCTGACACGCAGGTCCTTGCGGATGACGGTCTTGCCGCGACAGGTCCCGTGCACGAGCAGATTGGCTTTTGGCTTCGCGGCGTTCGCCGCCGCCTGGAGCGCCGAGTAGGTCCGCCCGGTGGCCTCGTTCTTGACCGAGCAGCCCCTCGACGAGGCCGATGCCGGGCCGGCGATGAGTGCGAGGAGGAGGGTGGCGGCCACGACCGCCACCAGCATCGAGCGCAGGTGTGCTGGGATATCGACGGAGCCGGTGAACGAGCGTGGTGCCATCTCTCTCCCCCTATCTGGACCTGCCCGTCACTCCGTGATGGAGCAGTCGTCGGGCGTGTTGCCGTAGACATTGGTGTTGGGGGCGGCGGCGCAGGTGACGCCGAAGAGTGACCCGCCGGCCTGGTAGACGCCGCCACCGCCGTGGAGATAGCAGTCGGCCCACTCGGGGTCGGTGAGCGCATTGCCGGTGACGGTGCTTGCGTCCGTCATCCGGAATGTGCCCTCGTTGTATATGCCGGCACCCACACACACCGCGGTGTTGTCGCGGATCGAGCTGTGGTCGCGCATCGTGACCAGACCGACCCGGCGGCCCTCCCGAAGGTTGCGCACGCCGCCGCCGGGGTTGTTGCGGATGGAGCTGGTCTCGGTCATCACCAGCCGGCCGTGGTTCTCGACCCCGCTGGAGCTCGCGCGTCCGTCTCGGATCGCGCTGGCGCCCTTCATCGAGAGCCGGCCGTAGTTCCGCACCCCGGCGCCGAACACATCCTCGCCCGACGGCTCCGGCTTGATCCAGCTGCTGTCGTACATCGAGAGCGCGCCGGCATTGTCCACCTGCCACCCGCCATTGAGACGTACCGAACTGGTGTCCCACATCGACATGTACGCGCCAGGTCGGTTGTAGATCCCGCCGGGGAGGCCGTAGGCCGGATCGTTCCGGCTGATGAGGCTCGCACCGTTCATGGACAGGCTGCCCGCGTTCACGACGCCGGCGCCCCAGCCGTAGGTCCAGTTGTCGGTGATGCGGGTGGTGCCGTAGAGCTCGAGGCGGCCCGTGTTCCAGATGCCGGCACCTCCCCAGATACCGGAGCCGCGCCCGAACTCGCCCGTGTCGTTCCTGCGCACGATGACATCGCGCAGGACGAGGGTGCCCGTGTTCCAGATGCCGGCGCCCCGGATGGCGCGCCCGCGGATGACCTGGAGACCCGTGAGCCTGACGGTCACATGTCGGCGGATGTTGAGGACCCGATGGCGGTGAGCGCCGGTGAGTGTGGGGATGCCCGTTCGCTTGGTCTTGGCGCCGGTGATGGTGAGGCTCCTACTGATGACCGTCCCGCCCTTGCAGGTACCGCGCACCAGCAGCGTGGCCTTGGGCCGCGCGGCGTTCACGGCGGCCTGGAGGGTCGAATAGGTCCGGCCGGTCGCCTTGTTCTTCACCGAGCAGCCATTGGTGGCTGCCGACACAGAGGTGGCTCCCAGCGTCGCCACCAGGACAAGCGCCACGATGGCCGAGATCAGGAACCGCCAGATGCCGCTGCTGATGAGTCGAGCAGTCATCGGTCCCCCTTCCGGATGGCACCCATCATCGGCGCTCGGACATAGGGGTCAAGAGCCGGACGGACCGTGGCAGGCCAGAGGGCATTACGAGCCCGAGCATCGCCCGGCCTGGACCCAGCGACCACTGAGCGTCCAGCCCGCTGTCCTCGTGCCGTGTAGCCGTAACATCTGGGCTCGGTGTCGGTGGTGTCCTCATCGCCGCCGGCGCCCGCTCTTATGAGGCACCCCTACCGGGGGGGTGCTACCAGACCGCCAGCTTCCATACACGGTGGGTCACCTACACCACGTTAGGGGCAGAACAGCCACGTCGTGGGTCGTGGCGCTGTAGACCACACCGACCTTGTTGACAGCCCCATAGCTCCGATCGAGTGCTTCAGGTGAGTCTGCTGAGGAGCGTGATAGCGATGGCGAACGCGACCACGGCGAGCGCGCTGCACCCACACCCGTACCTCGGTTGCTTGCCGCCCCGGCCGTGCTTCCCGCGTCCCTCGTTCGTCCGCTGTACAAGGAAGCCACGCGAGAGAGGGTCACCACCACCTTGCCCTTGTCCCGGCCCGCCAGAGACCGTCGGAAGTCTGGCTGGACCCCGACGAGTTGCCTGCACCCACATCGCAGTCCTCGCTCGTTTGGATGCCGCCCATCCTCCCCGCCCCGCCCAGCGGGTCAAGTGTCGAACGGCCTAGCGGGCGCGTCGTTGCCCTGTGGCGAGCTGCCAGGAGCCCGCCAGCCCAAGCCTCACCTGGTCAGGACTCTGCGCTGCCTCGGCAGCCAGTTCCCCGTCTCGTGGCGTGTCGCCGTTACATCCGGGTGCGGTGTCGGTGGTGCGGATCTCGCCGCCGGCACCCGACCCTATGAGGCACCCCCTACCGGGGTGTGCTACCAGACCGCGCCGCCGCGCCGCTGGTGGGTCGTCTACCCGACATAGCGGTGAGATGTACCTCGTCCCACGCCGTCCGGCCGACCTGGGCTATGTGGCCCCGTGGGTCACTCCGCGAAGTAGCAGTCGTCGGGCGCGTTGGCGTAGACGTTGGCGAGGGTGCCGCCGCACAGGACGCCGTCGAGGGTGCCGCCCTTGCCGTTGTAGATGCCACCTCCCTGGGTCTCGATCGAAGCCCGCTCGGGTCCGTTGTCGTGGATGGTGCTCCGGCCGCGCATCACGAGAGTGCCGCTGTTGTACACGCCAGCGCCGCGTGCTTCGTAGCCGCAGATGCCATACCCGTCCACCTCCCCGGCCACCTCGTTGTGGTGGACGGAACTGTGGTGGTTCATCACCAGCCTGCCTTCGTTGTATACGCCGCCACCCCACCCGCCGCCGCAGGGGGGATATCGGCCACCGGCCGAGTTGTGATGGACGCTGCTGTGGTCGTTCATCACCATCGTGCCGATGTTCCAGACAGCGCCCGTGTAGTCCTGGTCCGTGAAGCTGCTGCGGTGGTTCATCACCAGCCGGCCCTTGTTGATGAACACGGCGACGAGACAGCCGAAACTGGGACATCGGACGTTGTCGCCGACGTTGCTACGGCCGTTCATGATCACGGTGCCCGTGTTGAGGACTGACCCCTCGTACCGTCCGACCCTCTTGGGGTTCGGGTTCTTCCTGATCGTGGTGGTCCCACCGAGGGTCAACATACCGCTGTTGACGACGCCCGTGGTTCGACGGACCGAGCTCTTGCCGAGTAGCCGGAGGGTGCCCGTGTTAAGGATCCGCTTGGGGCCCTTCACATGGACATCGATGAAGATAGCGGTGCCCCGGTTGACGACGCCCCTGCTGATGACGACCGAGGTAGCAGTCACTCGTGCCCCGCGCCCAACGGTCAGGGCCGCTGTGTCGCCGGCCAGCAGACTGGGCACACCCCATCCTCCGCCGGGCACGCCCTCTATGCGCAGGGACTTTCGGATGTCGGTGGACCCACGGCAAGTGCCGCGAACGAGGAGCGTCGCCTTGGTTCTGGCGACGTTCACGGCGGCCTGCAACGTGCTGTACGTCCGCCCCGTCGCCTTGTTCTTGACCGAGCAGCCCTTCGACGAGGCCGATGCCGGGCCGGCGATGAGTGCAAGCAGCAGGGCGGCGGCCACGACCGCCACCAGCATCGAGTGCAGGAGCGTCGAGCTGTGGACCGAGCCGGCGATCGAGCGTGTTGCCATTCCTGATGCCCCCTCTCCCGGTGTGTCGGTCACTCGAGGAAGCAGTCGTCAGGCGTGTTGGCGTAGACGTTGGCGAGGGTGCTGGGAGCGCAGAGCACACCCACGAGCTTGCCGCCTTGCACGTAGATGCCACCGCCACCGCCGATGTACCAGTCGTCGTAGCCGTCGGCAATCTGCCGAGCGGGTGCCACGTTGCCGGTGATCGAGCTGTTGCCAGCCATCCTGAGGGTGCCCCGCACAAGCAGCACGCCTGCGCCGAAGGCTCCAGCCCCAGGGCCATTGTCGTGGATCGAGCTCTCGTCGGTCATCACGATCGTGCCTCTTTCGTTCTTGACGCCCCCACCGTTGTCGCGGATCGAACTCTGGTCGTTCATCCTGAACGCGCCACCATTCCATGCCCCCCACGCATGGGCATTGCCGTCGCGGATGGCGCTGTGGTCGTTCATCGTGAACCGGCCGCCGTTGTCCACGCCATAGTCGAAGTAGTCGTCACCACCCGGGGCCGGCTTGACCCAGCTGGCACCGTTCATCGTGACGGTGCCAGCGTTGCTCACCTGTCCCTCGCCGTTGCCCCGGATCGCGCTCGCGCCGTTCATGGTGAGACTCGCACCGCGCAGGTTGCAGACGCCCCCGACGAGGTCCTCCGGCACCTGGTTGAGGCGCACCTGGCTCCGACCGTTCATCACGAGCGTGCCCCCGTTACGGATCCCGCCACACCCGCCCCAGGCGATGTTCCTGACGATGTCGGTGGCGCGGTTCAGGCGCAGGTAGCCCGTATTGAAGACGCCTCCGCCCGAGGAGCGCCAACTGTTGACGCGGCCCGCGTTGTTCTGGGTGATCAGAACGTCGGCGAGGATCAGGTTGCCCCGGTTGCGGATGCCGGCACCTTTGCTGGCTCTACCGGCCACGACCGCCAGATGTTGGACCTTGACCCGAACGCCCTTGCGAACATCCAGCACGCGGACCTTGCCCGCCCCCGAGAGCCTGGGCTGGCCCGTCCGCTTGGTCTTGATGCCGACGACGGTGAGGTTCTTGCTGATGACCGTGCCGCCCCGGCAGGTGCCCATGACCGTCAGGTGCGCGCCCTTCTTCGCGGCGCTCACCGCGGCCTGCAGCGTGCTGTACGTGCGCCCATTGGCCTTGTTCTTGACCGAACAGTCCTTGGAGGCTGCTGAGGCAGGGACGACGATGAGCGTGGTGAGCAAGACAACCATCACGAGTGCCGACAGCACCGAGGCGAAACGAGTCGCTCTGTCGAGCCTGCGGGCTGACAGGAGTGCGGACATCCAGCTCCTCCTACTGGTAGAACTCCCTCACGATGCAGTCGTCAGGGGTGTTGCCATAGACGTTGGCCGGTGTGTTCGGAGCGCACCTGACGCCGGTGAGGGTCTGGGACGGAGACGAGCGGTAGGCCCCGCCACCAAAGCGGCGCGCGGTGTTCAGCCGGATCACGCTGGAGCCAGTCATCGTGAGTGAGAACGCCCAGACACCGCTGGCGACGCCCGCGGTGTTCCCACTGACGACGCTGGAGTCGTTCATCACCAGCAGATCTGTCTCAACGCCACCTCCATACGCTGCCCCGTTGTTGCCGGAGATGCGGCTGGCATCGTTGAGCACGACCTTGCCCTCGCCACGGACCCCACCGCCTCCACTCTCGCCAGCACCGTCCTCGAAGCGACCACGACGTACGTTGTTGCCGGAGATACGGCTGGAGTCGTTGAGCACGACCGTACCGGTTGCGTAGACCCCACCACCGCCACTGTCGTGTCCGCCGAGGTCCTTCGCGAGGTTGCCTACGATGCCACTACGGTCGTTCATGATGAGTAGCCCGGTGCTGAACACGCCTCCGCCCCAGGCAGCCCGGTTGCCGATGATAAGCGTGCGCCCCGACAGCGTGAGAGTCCCGTGGTTGCGGACCCCACCGCCCTTCATACGGGCACCGTTGCCACGCACCGTGACATCTCGAAGGGTGAGTCGGCCCTTGTTGAGGATCCCAGCACCACCAGTGCAGAACGTCCTGCCGAGGCAGCGTCCTCCACGGATGACAACGGCCTCGACGGTCACCCTCGCCGTGGGCCTCACTTCGAGGCCAGTGCGCCTGTCCGCAGATGGGCGCGATGGCGCCCCGGCCGCGAGGACCGGCGCGCCCCATCGAGCGTTCCGGACACCCTTGATCGTGAGGTCCTTGTCGATGACGGTCCTGCCGTGACAGGTGCCGCGCACCAGCAGCGTGGCCTTCGGCCTGGCGGCCTTCGCGGCCGCCTGGAGGGTCGAGTACGTGCGCCCAGTGGCCTTGTCCTTCACCGAGCAGCCCTTGGACGCAGCCGACACCGAAGTGGCTCCAAGCGACATGATGAGTGCCAACGCCACGAGGGCGGCAAGAAGCAGCCGCCAGACTTCGCGATGGATCGCAAGCGACCTGTCCATCCATCCGTCCCCCCGGCTCCAGATAGCACCCATCATCGGCGGTGACCTGCCGTGGTCAAGGGCCGGACGGACCGTGGCGGGCCAGGAGGGCACCAGGAGCCCGAGCGTCCTCAGCTCTGGACGCTGCCTCCAGTCGCCGCCGAGCTCGTCGTCCTCGTGGCGCGTAGCCGTTACATCACGGGTGCGGTGTCGCTGGTGCTGATCTCGCCGCCGGCACGCGCTCCTCTGAGCCACCCCCTTCCGGGGGGTGCTACCAGACGACATGCCGTGCTCCTGCTGGGTCACCTCCACCACGCTTGGGGTAGATCTCCCAACAGGGGGGAGGCCCGCCTACTCCTCGTCGGGCAGGAACTCGATGGTCTCGGCGATCGAGAGCCAGCGGTCCTCGGGACGCTCTGAGCCACGGCATAGCAGGAGGTCGGCGACCTGCCCGTTGGTCAGCATGTACGCGGAGCCGAAGGCACCCTCGTCGATCCATTCGGTATCGACCCGGACCGTGTAGCCAGCCGGAAGGTCCATCGCCGTGGACTCATCGGTCCGGGACGAAGACGCACCGTCCTCGTAGTAGGCGACCATACGTGCGGCCCACTCGTCGAGGCCCGCAGCGCAGTCGCCGAACGGGGACCCGGTGCATGGGCCGTACAGGTATACCTCGCAGGTGACATCGCTCGCGGGTTCCCGACCGGAGACCACCGCGAAGGTTCCTCCGTCACCGCGTAGATCACTGGTGTCGATGGTGACCTCCCAGTCGAGCGGGAACGTCACCGCGAAGCCAGCCTCGGGTACTTCGACGCGTTGACTCGTGGCATCTGGGGGCGGCGTTGGCTCGGCGGCCACAGGATGCCCGGCACCGACGCCGACCACGCACGTCAGCAGCATCGCGCAAGCCAGATGTCGCATCCTCAAGCCTCGTCGTGCGGATACGTCCATCCTCCGCGCCCCGCTCAGCGGGTCAAGGGCCGGACGGACCAGCGGGCGAGTCGTTGCCCTGTGGCGAGCCGCCGGAAGCCCGCCAGCCCGAGCAGCGCCGGGCCTGGGCTGTTCCTCTGTGCGTCGTCCACTTCCCCGTCCTCGTGGCTTGTAGCCGTTTCATCTGGGTGCGGGGTCGGTGGTGTCGATGTCGCCGGGGGGTCAGTTTCCCCATCAGTCGCAAGAACGAGGTAGTTCAGCCGGGGCGGTGCCTGGCCGAGGTGTCCGTAGATGAGGCCGAGGTGTCCGTTCGGCTGCGGACGCCCAGTGGGTCTCAGATGCGATGGGAGCAGCCGGCCGTGGCTCCGTTTGCCCATCTCGCGCACACGATCACGGAAACCGATGCCTGAGCGCGGCATCAAGTTCGCCCAGGACTTGACACGTTCAAAGTCGGAAATGGTGCGAGTGGCGGGCGGTGTGCTGCGGGATGCACGGGCAACGGCGGCAGATGAGTGGACACCAAACGGGCGACACCAACACACACTCTCCGTGCGCTCGCGCTAACGGTCCTTCGCTGAGAGTCGGCAACCGCGCTAGCCGTCGTTCTCACACACGTCGTTGGCAATCTCGCTCGACGCCCGCGAAACGATGGCGGGTAGCGGGAGGCGATGAAACGCGGCCCACTGACGCGATCGCTTGCGGATGTCGGGACGAATAGCACTACCGTCTGCGCAGGGCCGAGCAACAGGATGACCGGATGGAGCTAGATGGTGGCGGACTTGAGCTCCTGGCCATACTTCTAGGTGGGTCGTCGGTGCTCCTCCGTGCGGCCTGGCAAGACACCAGTGGTCGGCCTTGGCACTCCTCCGGGTGCAACGTTGCGCTGGTGGTGTCGGTACTCGTGGTCACCGGCCTCGGGGCTTACTTCGTCCTGTTCTTCGTGCTCGCAGGGTCGTGACCCAACCAGCGCCATCGCGCCGCCTCGGCTGCCTGCGGCGCCTACTCCGGTCTGCAGACAACGTGTCTGGGAACCAACCCAGGCCGAGCTGCCTTCGATACACGAGTTGCCTGCGGGTCAGTCGGTAATCCCGGTTCATGTCGCGCTTGTGCGACTGCGAGTACCAGACGACCGCTTCTCGGGTGGTCGCCCAGTCGCGCCCCAGCCGCTTCGCCGGCAGCCGCCCAGTCTCCGCGGCCCAGCGCATCGTGGCGGTCGAGCGCCCGAGCATCTGCGCTGCCTCCTTGAGACTGAGGATGTCGCGGATCTCATGCATGTCGCAAGCGTACCTCTCAGCCGTCTCGGTCCCGCAGCTCGCAGACAGAGCCGGTGGTCCTCGCTGCCGAAGGGATGGAGGACCCCGGACGACGGCTGTATCTGCCCCCAGACACCTACGACACGATCCCCGTGTATGGGGACCACGAACTGGTTGGACAGCACGTAGCAGGCCGTGGCGAGCAGCTGCTCCTGATATGGAAGGACTTGTCAAGGGGGTTGGGCAGGACGTGCTCGAGTTCAGGTCCGGTCGACGATGGTCACCCTGATATCCGCGGGTCAGCAGAGCCGTGGCCGCATGACAGTGAGTCGTCACCGAGGTGCCTCGGACTAGTGGCGCGAGTCGGGATCGCATAGGAGCGCTCGAGGGCTCTCGGCTCATCCTGTCACTCTCGACCACGCCCTGCCCATCCCCCTTGTCGTGTCAGGCGGCCGGGGCCGCCGGGACCAGCTGTCCGGCCGCCCACACGAAGCCGGCCAGCTCACGGCCGACCGCGATGATGGTCTTGTTCGTGCCGATCCGCCCCGACAGGTGGCGATAGCGCTGGTGGAGCCGGACCTGGGCGCGCCGGTCGAGGGCCACGATCTCGGGTGTCACCAGCCGCTGGCGAGCTCGCAGCCCCGAACTGACGTTGGGACGATAGCGGGCGTTGTGGGCGGCCTGGCCCAGCACGTGGCGCAGGAGGCGGTCGCCCGTCTTGGTGATGTGCCCACGGTGCCGGGAGTCGCCGCTCGAGTGCTCCGAGGGCACGAGGCCGACGTAGGCCATGAAGTGGCGGGCGGTGGGGAAGCGGCGCAGGTCACCGGCCTCCGCGACGATGGTCACCGCGGTCAGGAAGCCGATGCCGCGAAGCGCCTGGAGGGCGGCCAGGAGCTGCGGCGTGCGGGCTGGTCGCAGCGCACTGGGCGAGAGCGACCTCGAGCCGCTTCACCCGCTCTGCCGCCTCGCGCACGACCGCGACGTAGTGCTCGAGCACGACCCGGTCGGCGGCGTGCTCGAAGGTGAGCCCCCCGAGCCAGGCATCGTGGGCCCGGCTCCAGGCGCGCACCCCGACCGGCGGATGCGATGGCGCGCCGGAGCAGGAACTTGCTGAGGCGGTGCTTGGCGCGCAGCTGGTCGGCCTTGGCATCGTCGCGGGCGCGGACCAGGTCGCGCAGCGCCTCGTGGGCCTCGTCGGGCACCCACACCGGCGTCAGGTCGCCACTGCGCAGCAGGCGTGCCAGCTTCGCCGCGTCACGCCCGTCGGTCTTGATCCGGTCGCCGGGTCGGACCGGGATGAGCGAGGGTGCCACGACCATGCAGGCGATGCCCATGGCCGTCAGCTGGCGGTGGAGGGCATAGCCCGTGGGTCCCGCCTCGTAGGCGACCTCGAGGCGAACGTCGGGTCCGCCGAGGCGTCGCAGCAGCTTGCGCACCGCGGCGGGGTCGTTGGCGATGGTGCCGTGGTCCTCGGGGTCACCGAAGGCCCCGGCGACCGCGACCGTGATCGACGCCTTGTGGACATCCAGACCGATGAAGCGAGTACGCTCAGACATGGACCGGCCTCCCGTATGTGGCTCTGTGCGGGCAAGCTCAGGCGACCCGCGCAATCCACGATGATGCGCGAGTGCCGGTCCTTCCATGTTGACTAGCCGATGCGTAGCGGGCGCGACCAGGAATGACGAGTGAACCGCATCTGGAAGATGCGTGGGCTGCCGTTCACGAGTCCACGCCCAAGGGCTGGTACGTCGGCACGCCCGGCTACCAGGAACGCAACCGCCGGTGGTCGATGTACGCGTCAGACCACAGCGAGAAGCCAGTGGTCGGGAAGCGGTCACGAAAGTGGATCGCAGTCGGCCAGACCGCGTTGGCTGTGTGTTGGAGATGGCCCGCTGCTTGGTGGAGTTGAAGGCCGGGTGGTGGCCGAAGCAGCCATGCGAAGCGCAGGGCCTCCTTGCCTGTTTGCCGCCATGCAAGCCTCAGGAAGATAGCAACCCGAGCACCCAACCCGTCACCAGCGTCAGGACTACCAGCGCCGCCACTGCCAACCAGGCCCACGCTAGGAGGACACCGAGGCGGTCCCCCCACCACCGCCGTCTGGTCACGCCGACCACCGCCACGAAGTGGGCGAGGCTGGCAAGCAGCAGCACAGTGCCGAGAGGGAGAAGGACGAACAAGGAGATGAGGCCGCACGCCCACCCATCCTCGCCGGTCGGGCAGTCCCAGGTCAGGACTGCCGTAGCGCAATAGGCACCGAACACGCCCAGCGTCAGACCGCCAAGCAGGAGCAGGAACACTCCAGCATCTCTGGCGCCAATCACTGTGGTCCGTCCGCTCTGATACCCGTGGTCCGCCCGCACGCTACTCCGTCACCAACCGGCAGGCAAGGCGTCTACCACAGCCCTCGCCCTCGCCAGCAGGCGTTGGCTGACGGCTCCTGATGACCCAGCCCGCCCACAACGCACGAAGAGCGGCGACAGCCCCACCGCAGGGGGATCGGCCAGCCACGGCCGTGGCGGGGAGTGGGGTGCTCTATCCGGTCGGCAATGAAGTCGAAGCTGACTAGGAAGCGTGCTGCGCCCTCGCTCGACCGATCGATGCCCAGATGCGTTTGCCGCATCCGATCCAGAGCACTTCGCTCTCGCTCTGCGTCCAGAAGCCCCTTCATCCGGCCTCCTGGGTCGGCTGGTTCGGACTCGGACCACACCAACCGCTAGCCCGCCATCATCTGGTCCATTCGTTCCGCCGTTGCGACGTTACGTGGGGAGGGTCTCGGGGGTGCGGGTCGTCATCCCGGACAAGGCGAACGGATGACCCTCGGATTGACCCTCAAGACGGAAGACGCTGAGGGTCAGACATGGACGCTGGTGGACAGGCTGGGAACTCGGTCGAGCGTCGAGGAGAGGGGCTCCCCGCAACTCTGGATCAGGGGACTGTACGCAAGCATGATGCCCAAACTGATGCCCAACCGCACGCGCGTGGCCGCATCGCGCCCACATCAGTACGTCCACCTGACGCTCTCACGCGGGCTTGGCACATGTCCTCGCACGCGACGGAGGGATGGACTACATCATGTCCCACAATGCCGGTGCCCTTTGGGACCAGATGACCGACAAGAAGGACTGATATCCTCGGGCTCACGCTCATATCGGCCCCAGCGCAAGCGCCCCGTCGGTTCGCCGACGGGGCGTCTTCTTCAGGCTCAGCTTTCGGTCGCGGCTTGCCAGTCGGGCTGTCCGGTCGTGGCCAGCACGGCGCTCCAGAGACTTGCGCCCGGATCCATGCGCTTGCGCTCTGCGACAGCCGTGGCGATGGGCACCCAGATGGTGGCCTGATTCCAGCTGCCGATGAGCACGTCGGTCTTGCCCGCCATGGCCGCGTGCACCGCGTTGCGTGCGAGCCGGTCGGTGAGGAATTGGTCGCTGGCATTGGGCGCCACGCTGCGGATGGAGTAGCTGGGGTCGAAGTACTTCACCGTGGACTCGATCTCGCGCTCCCGCAGGTACTCGCGGATGCGGTCACACAGGAAGACGCCCACGTCCCGGTAGCGCCGATTGCCGGAGGCGTCGGTGGTCGCGTCGGCATGCTCGAACAAGTGTTGGCCCGCGCCCTCGGCGACGACGACGACTGCGTGATGGCGAGCCTTGAGTCGGCGCTCGAGCGCATGCAGGAAGCCACCCTCACCCTCGAGGGGGAAAGCCACCTCCGGCACCAGCACGAAGTTGGCCTCCTGCGCCGCGACCGCCGCTCCGGCGGCGATGAACCCGGCATCACGACCCATGAGCTTGACGAGGCCGACCCCGTTGTGATGGCACTTGGCCTCGACGTGCGCCCGCCGCAACACGTCGGTGGCCTCCTCCAGCGCGGTGGCATAGCCGAACGACTGGTACACGTAGGGCACGTCGTTGTCGATGGTCTTGGGGATGCCCACGATCGATCGCGGCCCGCCACGCTTGCGGAGCTCCTCGGCGATGGCATGGGCCCCACGCTGCGTGCCATCGCCGCCCATGCAGAAGAGGATGTCGATGCCGTGCGCCTCGAGGTAGTCGACCATGGCGGCGGGATCCCGCCCGCCACGGGATGTGCCCAGCACGGTGCCGCCCATGTCGTTGATGTCATCGACACCGTCGGCCGTCAGCACCACGGGCTCCAGGCCCTCGTTGGGATCGAGCCCCTTGTAGCCCTCCCGGATGCCGAGCACTCGGGGCACCCCGTAGTTGCGGGTGAGCTCATAGAAGCCTGAGCGGATGGTGTTGTTCAGGCCCGGTGCGAGCCCCCCGCAGGTCACGAAGGCAGCGGTCGTCTGCGCTGGGTCGAAGAAGAGACGCTCGCGTGGACCGGCCTTCTCGAAGGTCAGGTCCTGCCCAGCGAGATCATCCGAGCCGAGGCGCGCCTGGTAGCGGACCCTGATCGCGGGGTCCGTGAAGCGGCCGCCTTTGGCGCGCAAGGGCGACTCGAAGCGAGGAGCCCCGAGGGTGGGGACGGTGAGTTCGGATTGGGTCGGCATGGCCTCCACAGCCTAGCGAACCCGTGAACCCCTACGCGCGGCCCGCCGCGACCTCCTGCTCGCGGGTCTTGCCGCTGAGCCGGATGAGGTCCTCGTGCAGCTCGAACCAGACCCCGTGATAGCTGTCCACACGCGGGCTGGCGATGTACATGCCATCGCCTCCGGCAGCGGCCGCTGCCGCAGCATCGAGTCGCCGGCCATACGAGGCCAACCGCGGCAACCCGGTGTACAGCGGCCTGAGCCAGGCGGCGGTCTCGATGTGCAGTTCGGTCAGCCGGGCCATGACCTCAGCGTCGTAGTCATCGTCGGCGTGGTCGTTGAGGACCTGTTGGCCATCGACCTCCTTCATCTGCCAGGCCGTGACGATGGACTTCATCTTGTGGTCGAGGGCGATGAAGGCGTCGAGCGCGACCGCGGCGTTATCCGCGCCCCACGAGGCGCTGTCCTCGGCGATCATCTCGGCGCCGAGGGCCTTGCCATCGTCGGTGAGGCTGAACATGCCACCGGAGTCCTTGGCGAGGCCATCAGCAGCCAGGCGCTCCACGAGCCCGGCGGCCTCCTCAGCGCTCACTCCGAGGGCCACACCGAGCATGTCACCGGTGGCGTAACCCTTGATGGCCAAGGCGCGCACGACGTCTTGGCTGGAGACATCGTTGCTGGCCCCGTTCTCCGATGTGCTCACGGCGCTGTCCTCCGCGTTGCCCTTGATCTCGATGCCCGACTCCCGCGCCCATTCCAGCAGCGTGGCCGCTTCGGGCACGACGGTCGCGGCGATGGTGACGGCACCGCCGAAGACCTCACCGGTGCTGCCGTCGATGCTGAGCACGTCCCCCTCGGCATAGGTGGACTCGCCGATCGCGACAAGGCCCTCGCCGACCACGACTCCGGTGGCACCGACGACGGCGGGGATGTCCCAGCCGCGTGCGACGACGGCGGCATGCGAGGCTAATCCGCCGGCCGACGTCAGGATGCCGACAGACCTGGCCATGCCGTGGACATCGTCGGGCGAGGTCTGGGAGCGGACCAGCAGCACCTCGGTGCCGGCCTCGGCCATCTCCACGGCTTTCTCGGGCGTGGTGGCGATGGCACCAGACACCAGGCCGGGCGAGGCCCCGAGGCCGAGGGCCACGACCTCCACATCCGCCGATATCTCGGTGGCCCTCGTCGGCGGATCGACGAGGATGTCAGCGACGCGCTCCACGGCCTCAGCCCGCGTCAGGGGGAAGGACCCGTCCTGCGCCATCTCGACGGCGGCACGTACGGCGGCCTGGGCCGTGCGCTTGCCGATGCGGTTCTGCAGCATCCACAGGCGTCCGTCCTCGATGGTGAACTCGATGTCGCAGATGTCACGGTTGTACCGTTCCAGGGCATCGGCGTACGTGCGCAACTCGGAGGCTACGACCGGCATGCGCTCGTCGAGCACGGAGATGGGCTCCGTGGCATGGGTGCCCGCCACGACGTCCTCGCCCTGGGCGCCGAAGAGGACATCGCCATAGAGCGCGTTCTCACCGGTAGCGGGATTGCGCGTGAAGAGCACCCCGGTAGCCGAGTCCCCGCCGCGGTTGCCGAAGACCATGGCCTGCACCGTCACGGCCGTGCCGAGGTCAGCGGGGATGCCCTCCTTCTCGCGATAGCTGACGGCGCGGTCGCTGTTCCAGGAGCGGAAGACCGCCTCTACCGCGGCGCGCAGCTGGGCCCACGGATCGGCGGGCACCTCGTCGACACCCACGATGTCCTTGTACATCGTGTCGAGCCGAGCCCGGCAGCTCCGCGCGAACGCAGCATCTCCGGACGTCGTGGCCAGGCCCGGCTCCGTCTCGGCGTTCAAGCCCAGGTTGAGGATGGTGTCGAGCATGCCCGGCATCGACACCGGGGCGCCCGAGCGCACGCTCACGAGCAACGGGTCGGCAGGATCCCCGAACCGACGGCCGACCGCCTGCTCGATGACACCGATGTGCTCGTGCAGCTCCTCGTCGAGGCCGGCAGGCCAGCCATCGGCAAGATATGCCTTGCAGGCCTCGGTCGAGATGGTGAAGCCTGGCGGGACCGGCAGACCGAGCTGCTGGGTCATGATGGCGAGGTTGGCGCCCTTGCCGCCCACGAGCGCCGTAAGCTCCGGCTGTGCCAGCCCGTGATCATGATCGAAGGAATAGGCCCAGGTCATCGGTCCGCGGTTCTCCCCTTACGGCTTGAGCGTGATCTTGATCGCCCCACTGGAGCGATCCCTGAACGTCTCGAGCGCGGCGGCGAAGTCAGCCAGCCGGAACTCGTGGGTGATGATCTCAGCCAGGCGCATCCGGCCATCCGCGATGAGTGGCAACACGCGCGTCATCTCCCCCTGCGACGCGCGTGAGCCGGCGATCTCGAGCTCGTAGAGCACGAGGTCGCGCATGTTGATCTCGAGACCCTCCTTGGGGATGCCGACGGCAGCGATGCGGCCGCCCTTGCGCAGGGCCGCCAGTGACCAGCCCAACGTGGTCGGCGTGCCAGCCGCCTCGATGACCACGTCTGCGCCCCGGCCGGCGGTCAGTCGGCGGATGGCCTCAACCGGCTCGACGGCGGTGCTGTCGACCCCGATGAAGCCCATGGCACGCGCCTTGTCGAGCCGCGGACCACGCCCCACCACGATGACGTGGCCAGCGCCCATGGCCAGGGCCGCATCGGCGGCAAGCAGGCCCACCGGACCCGCACCCATGACCACCACCTCATCACCCGGCTTGACCCCTCCGCGCCGCGCCACGTGCAGCGCGATGGAGGCCGGGTCGATGACGGCGCCCTCCTCCCAGCTGACCGAGTCGGGCAGCGGGAAGATGCACTTGACGCCATGGACCACGTACTCGGCGTCAGCGCCCTGGTAGTTGTGGCCGTACTGGCGGTGGAGGTCCATCACGCCGTAGTTCTCACAGAGGTTGTAGCGGCCCTCGACGCACTGCTGGCAGACGCCGCAGGCGTCGTGGCTGGTACCGGCCACGCGATCGCCGACCTGCCAGCCGGCCTTCTCGGCGCCGGGGCCCAGCTTGACGATCTCGCCGGCCCATTCGTGCCCCGGGATGATCGGGAACGCGGGTGGCCAGAGGCCGGCGTAGTCACCGGCGATGAGGTGTGAGTCGGTCCCGCAGATCGACACCGCCTTGACGCGACAGAGGACCTCCATCGGCCCGGGCTCCGGGATGGGCACCTCCTGGATCTCGAACCGTTCGGGCTCGAGGACGACGAGGGCCTGCATGGTGTCGGACGGCTGCGGCAGGTTCGGGGGAATGTTCTGCACTTGCAGCTGGACGCTACGGCTTGATGATGATCTTGATCGCTCCGCTCTGGGGGTCACGGAACGTCGCGAGCGCGTCGGCGTAGTCGGTCAGGCTGAACTCGTGGGTCATGACCTCCCGCAAGCGCATCCGGCCATCCGCCACATGCGGCATCACACGGCGCATCTCGCCAGCCGAGGCACGTGAGCCGGCGATCTCGAGCTCGTAGAGCACGAGATCGCGCATGTTGATCTCGACACCCTCCTTGGGGATGCCGACGGCCGCGATGCGGCCGCCCTTGCGCAGGGCCGCCAGTGACCACTGCACCGTGATGGGCACGCCGGCCGCCTCGATGATGCGGTCCACGCCCAGGCCTCCGGTCATCTCGCGAAGCGTGGTACCGGCGTCCCCAGCGGACAAATCGATGACCTCGAAACCCATGTCGAGCGCCTTCCGCCGACGCTGCTCGAGCGGCTCGACCACGATGACCCGACCGGCACCACGGATCCTGGCCGCCTCGCCCGCAAGCAGGCCGATGGCGCCCCCGCCCATGATGCCGACGTTGTCGCCGGGCTGGATGCCTGCCCGATTGGCCACGTGCAGCGCGATGGAGGCCGGGTCGATGACGGCGCCCTCCTCCCAGCTGACCGAGTCGGGCAGCGGGAAGATGCACTTGACGCCATGGACCACGTACTCGGCGTCAGCGCCCTGGTAGTTGTGGCCGTACTGGCGGTGGAGGTCCATCACGCCGTAGTTCTCACAGAGGTTGTAGCGGCCCTCGACGCACTGCTGGCAGACGCCGCAGGCGTCGTGGCTGGTACCGGCCACGCGATCGCCGACCTGCCAGCCGGCCTTCTCGGCGCCGGGGCCCAGCTTGACGATCTCGCCGGCCCATTCGTGCCCCGGGATGATCGGGAACGCGGGTGGCCAGAGGCCGGCGTAGTCACCGGCGATGAGGTGTGAGTCGGTCCCGCAGATCGACACCGCCTTGACGCGACAGAGGACCTCCATCGGCCCGGGCTCCGGGATGGGCACCTCCTGGATCTCGAACCGTTCGGGCTCGAGGACGACGAGGGCCTGCATGGTGTCGGACACTTGGGATGGCTCCTTTCGAGGGACGGGTGGATTGACCGAGGCGGACTCAGATGGCGGCGACCGGATCGACCAGGGAAGCGGTCGCGCCCCTGATCTTCAGGGGCAGTGCGATGAAGGCGAACTCGTAGAGCTTCTCCTTCGCCAGCTCCTCGAGGTCGAGGCTCTCCATGAGGTAGATGCCGTTGTCGATGAGCAGGTGCTTGTGCACCGGCTGGGGGTTGCCTTCAGGGCCGGGATCGGGCGCCGGCTGGACCTCGTAGGTCTCGGTGTCGGTACCCGTGGCCACGACGCCCTTCCTGAGCAGCCAGTCGGCGGCGCTGAGGTCTGGACCGGCGGTCTTGTTGGCCATCATCGCGTCGTAGTCGGGCCACAGACTCATGTAGCCGGTGCGGATGAGGACCACGTCCCACTGGCGAACCTCTACCCCTTGCGCCCTGGCGATGTCTTCCAGCTCGGTCGCATCGACGACCTCACCGTGCGTGAGGTGGGGCACACCCCGGTAGGTGGGCACGTCGAGGAAGACGCCGCGCGTGAAGAACGGGGGCATCTTGGCCGCGTCGCCGAAGATGGGCCCGTGATCGCCCAGATGCTTGTCCGCCTGACCGCCGCCGTACCAGTGCATGTCGTCGTCGATGGTCATGTGCGCCAGGGCGTCGATGTGCGCGCCCGAGTGCGAGGTGCACATGAGGTACTCGGCCATGTAGCCGAGGTTGGTGTCGTTGACCGGTCCCCAGGGCTGGCGTCCGTCGGCCACGATGCCCCGGGGGCTCACCGCGTTGAGCACCTGGAACGGCGGGTGTCCGGGGAACAGCGGCATGCCCGTGAAGCGCGACGCGGCGAGCGAGATCATCTTGCCCTGCTTGATCATCGAGGCGGCCTGGACCACCTGCTCCGCGGGCATGTCCGCGATGGGTCCGACCTCTCCCGGCTTGGGGGTTTCCTCGGGCCTCATGTGCTCCTCCTCGTCCTGGTCACTGGTCGTCGCTGCCGCGCGCGTCCCGGATGGACCGCCACACGTGTTCGGGTGTCAGGGGCAACCGCTTGAACACCACCCCCGTGGCGTCCGCGACCGCCGAGCCGACCGCCGACTGCACCGACAGCAGACCGCCCTCGCTCACGCCCTTGGCGCCATAGGGCCCGGGCCCGTCCTCGTTCTCGACCGCCGCACTCTCGATGCTCAGCGGCAGGTCCATGGAGGTCGGGATGCGGTAGTCGATGGCGCCGAGGTTCCGGACCACGCCGTTGTCGGCAAGGATCATGTGCTCCATCAGCGTGTGGCCCAGGCCCTGGATGGCCGCGCCCTCATCCTGGCCTGCCACCTGCTGGGGGTTGAGCGACCGGCCGGTATCCCCCACGATGACGTGCTTGTGGATGGTGATGTGGCCGGTCTCCTCGTCCACCGACAGCTCGATGGCCGTGCAGTTGAACTCGTAGAAGGCCGGGCTGCCACCGAGCGGGTGGTCGGGCTCGATCTCCTTGCGGTACATGCCGTTCCCGATGAGCTCGCCGCCCAGCTTGCCCAGGCTCGCTTTCACGACCTCGACCAGCGGGACGTCCCCATCGGGCAGATTGACCACGCCCTTGTCGACCACGATCTGGGACTCCGGCACGCTCTCGGCAGCCGCGGCCATCGTTCGCACCTGCGCCTGGATGTCGCGGCAGGCGCGCATGATGGCGTTGCCCATGAAGACGGTCGAACGGCTGGCCGACGTCTGCTGGTCATAGGGCACGACCGCGGTGTCACCCATGATCACGTTGACCATGTCGATGGGTACCCCCATCTCGTTGGCCGCGATCTGGGCGAAGATCGTGCGTGCCCCCTGGCCCATGTCGCTGGTGCCCGCGTAGACCAGCACGCTGCCGTCGGCCAGCAGGCGGACGGTCGAGTACGAGAGGCCGGTCGTGGCGCTGGACTTGATGCCCACGGCCAGGCCGCGCCCTCGGCCCTCCGGCAGCGGCGTGCCCCAGCCGATCATCTCCATGGCCTTCTTGACGGTCTCCGGCCAAAGCCCGTCGGCGGGCGTGTCGTTGGGCACGACCTCCTCGCCCCGCGTGGCCAGGTTCCGCAAACGGATCTCTGCACGGTCGATGCCAAGCGCGCGGGCGGCGGCATCCACGTTCAATTCCACGGCCCAGTTGACCTGGGGCGTACCGAAGCCGCGGAAGGCGCACGCAGGTGTGGTGTTCGAGAGGATCGAGCGTGCGGTGATGCGCACGTTGGGCACCTTGTAGGGACCAGCCGCGGTGTATTGGCTCTTGGCCACCACCCGTTCCGCGATGTCCGCGTAGGCGCCCAGCATGTAGTCGCTGCGGATGTCCTCGAAGACGAACCTGCCGTCCGCGGTGAAGCCGCTGCGCACGTGGACCTCAGCCGAAACGCGACGGTTGGCTTGGAACGACTCGTCGAGCGTGAGCACGAGGCGCACCGGCCGGCCGGCCTCGAGGGCCATGAAGGCGACCAGCGGCTCGAGCTTGATGTTCTGCTTGCCCCCGAACCCACCACCGGGATCCGGGGCGTAGACGCGGACCTTGGCCAGCGGCAGGTCCAGCAGCTCGGCCATCAGACGCTGCAGCAGATACGGGTGCTGGATGGTCGACCAGATGGCGATGCCGTCCTCGACCGGCGCGGCCACGAAACCATGCGGCTCGATGGCGAAGTGGGTGATCATCGGGAAGGAGTAGGTCTCATCGATGACCAGATCGGCCTCCGCGGCCTCGACGTCACCCCATCCGAAGACGCGCCTGGTGAGCACATTGCTGTCGCGCAGGGGGTCGTCGGGGCGCAGCTCCGGCTCCCGCACGAGGGGTGCCCCGTCGGCCAGGGCCTGCTCGACGCTGTAGACGCCGGGCAGCTCCTCGTACTCCACTTTCACCAGGCGGGCGGCTTCTTCTGCCGCGTCCCTGGAGTCCGCCGCCACCGCGGCCACCGGCTCGCCGTGGAATTTGGTCTCGCCCACGGCCAACACCGGGCGGTCCCGGAACTGGGGGCCGA
This sequence comes from uncultured Chloroflexia bacterium, assembly GCA_963714675.1. Taxonomy (GTDB): domain Bacteria; phylum Chloroflexota; class Limnocylindria; order Limnocylindrales; family CSP1-4; genus JAFMJV01. The sequence continues at coordinate 216,427 of CAVQPG010000004.1, forward strand.
AGCGCGGTACCGGTTGCGGTAGGTCGTCGGCGGTCATCACCAGCTTCACGCCGGGAACCGCGAGCGCCGCCGCCTTGTCGACGCTGATGATGCGTGCCCGACCGCAGGGGATCGTGACGAGCTTGGCATGGAGGACGTCGGTGAAGGGGATGTCGGCGAGGTACTGCTGCGAACCGGTGACGCGCTCGAACCCGCCGACGCGATGCGGTGAGACGCCGATCTTCTGCTCGATCGTCATGCCGGCTGCTCCGGTGTCTTGGGCTGCCGGGTCCGGGCGGCCTGGTGCACGGCTTCGAAGATCTGCTCGTAGCCGGCGCAGCGGCAGAGATTGCCCGCCAGCGCTTCCTGGATCTGCTCGTCGGTGGGATCATCGACCTGGTCCAGCAGGGCCGTCGCCGACATCAGCTGGCCCGGGATACAGAAGCCGCATTGAGCGGCGCTCTGGTCCAGGAACGCTGTCTGCAGGGAGTCCAGCTCTCCGTCCACGGCAAGGCCCTCCACCGTGAGCACGCTCGCGCCGTCCGCCTCGACCGCCAGCATCAGGCAGGAGTTGACCGAACGGCCATCGACGAGCACGGTGCAGGCGCCGCACTCGCCGACCACGCAGCACTCCTTGGTGCCCGTGAGCTCGACCTCGTCGCGCAGGACCTCGAGCAGTGTGTGGTGGACCGCGACGTCGAGCTGGCGTGCACGCCCGTTGATGACCAGGTCGATGGTGCGTCGTGCGGCCATCAGGCGGCACTCCGGGATCGTCGTTCGAGCGCGCTGTCGAGGGCCCGCATGGCGAGCACCGGCAGCATCGCGAGTCGATAATCGGGCGCGGCCCGGATGGAACGCGGCGACGGTGAGGCCTGGCTCAAGAGCTCGTCGAGGACCGCAGCTCGGGCCGCGGGAGCGGCCGCGGGGTCGGCGAGGACGCCGCTGGCATCGGCGGTGATGAAGGCGCGCGGGCCGACGCTGCCGTACGCGACCTGCGTGACCCCCGCCCCATCGACCGAGACGCCGAGGGTGATGGAGGCGAGATCGGTGCCCCTGCGCCGGACGAGTCGCGTGTAGGCCGCGCTGAAGTCGGCCGCCGGCACGGGGATCTCGATGGCGGCCACCAGTTCACCCGGCCGCAGGTCCACCTTGCGCTTGTCGGGGCCGGCGCGACGGGACCCGAGCATGAACCCGTCGACCGGCTGGCGACGCTCCCCGTCCGGCCCGACGATGACCACCACCGCGCCGTACAGCAGTTGCGGTGGGACCGTATCGGCGGCCGGTGAGCCGTTGCAGATGTTGCCAGCGAGCGTGGCTCGGTTGCGGATCTGCACCGAGCCCACGACCCGCGCCGCCTCCGCGAGCGCCGGCAGTTCCGCCAGCACCCGTGCGTCATGCTCGATCTGGGACATGGTCGCAAGGGCGCCGAAGGCGTACATCCCGTCGCGGCGCCCGATCGTCTGGCCGGAGAACTCCTCGATCCACTTGAGGTCGACCACGACGTCGGGGGTGACCGTGTCGTCACGCAGGCCCACGACGAGATCCGTGCCACCAGCGAGGACCCGGGCGCCATCGCCCGCCTCCGTCAGCAGTCGGGTGGCCTCGGCCAGCGTGGCCGGCCGCTCGTACGCGAACCCGCGCATCGGGCGCTCTCCCCCGCTGCCCTAGAGGACCTTGTCGACCTCGTCCATCAGCACCTGCGGGGTAGCTGCACGGACGAAATAGAACGGTCGGTCGCCGAACTTCTGGCAGAACAGGGCCCTCGCCTTGCGCAGGGCCTCCGTGTCGGTCAGGGGCATCGGGAAGCCCGGCGCCAGCAGCTCGTTGGTGAGGAAGTAGTTCTGCAGCGAGTGCAGCGCCTGGAACTGGGACTCGAAGTCGCCCAGCTTCTTGGTGCTGGGGTCGAAGTTGCCGTCGATGGCGGGCAGCACGACCAGGTCGATCGCGCTGATGTCGGGATACTCCTCCCACGTGGGCATGTCACCCCAGAACTTGCTCACGCCCTGGGTCGGCGCAGCCTTGTCAGCGCGCTCGGTACCTTTGGCCCGTTTCTCGCGCAGGAACACCGACTTGGAGCCCATGACCGCCTTGATCTCCTCGTCGATGACCGTCGTCTCGGTGCTGATGAGCAGCCCGCCACGCCGACAGGCCTCGATCTGACCCATCGACTTGCCGTGGTTGGACTCACCACCGAGGAACAGGATCGACCTGTCCTCGTAGCGCACCGCGGAAGAATGCGAGGGATGCAGGCCCACTGCCTCCATGCGCAGGGCGAGCATGGTCACGAGCACCTTCTGGATGGCGCCGACACTCCACTCGCCCGACAGCCGCATGGCCTGCCCGTCATAGCTGATGTCGGTGTCGGACTGGACGTCCCAGATCGACGTCCGCCTCTGGGAGGCTGACCGCATCTTCCATGGTCACCGCCGCGAGGCGGTAGTTGAGGAAGTCCATGTCGTCGACGATGCTCTCGCGGGGCGGGCCCCCAAGGACGTCGACGCGTAGGCGCGCCGGACCGGCCGTCATCTCCTGGCTGAGTACGAGCTCTGGCATGTTGTCCTTTCGGTGTAGTGGCTAGAGGGCGATGGTCGGCATCGTCCCCGGCCGCGGCTGGACGCTGACGTCATCGTCGCCTTCGTCGCCGGGCCAGACCTCGGCCAACGACGCCGCGGCCTCCTCGAAGTGGACCCGGAAGGCGTCTTCGATGAGATCCGCATTGGCCCGGCGCAGCGCCTCGATGATGGGCATGTGTCGGTCAGCGACCGCCCGCCGGTCGACGCCGGGCGAGACGATCGTGATGTAGGTCCGCAGGAACGGCTCCAGGGTGCTCCACACTCGCTCGAGGGTGGCGTTCCCGGAGTGATGCATGATCAGCCGGTGGAACTCGGTGTCAGCGGTGGCTTCGCGGAAGGGGTCGCCGGTGAGGGCCGCCTCACGCATCTCGTCGGTCAGCTCCGCGAGGTGGCTGAGCAACTCAGCGCTGATGTTCTCCATGGCCAGGACCGCCCCATGACCTTCGAGGATGGCGCGTACCTCGAAGGCTTCCAGCAACTCCGCGATCGAAGGCTGGCGGACCCGAGCCCCCTTGAACGGCGAGGTCTCTACGACGCCGAGAGCTTCCAGGTCACGTAACGCTTCGCGCACCGGAGCCTGGCTGGTGCCGAACTCCTTGGCCACGCGCGTCTCCACGATCCGCGCCCCCGGTGGGTAGCGGCCGTCAAGGATCGCCTGCAAGAGGCGACCCTTGACCTGCTCGCTCAGGACGCTACGAGTGATTCCCGTGTCGTCCGTCATGGTGACTACGCCTCGGATCCCTAGAGGATCTCGACCACGCCGGCCGTGCCGTCGACGCGAAGACGATCACCGGTCTTGATGTCGTAGGTGCCCGTCGAGGTACCCACGACCGCCGGGATGCCGTACTCACGGGCAAGGACCGCCGGATGCGAGACGGTACCACCGGCATCGGTGACCACCGCGATGATCTTGCCGTAGAGCACCTGCCAGGCCGGGTTGGTCATCTGGCAGACCAGGATCTCGCCCTGCTGCAGGCTGTCGAACTCGGCCTCGGAGCCGACCACGCGGGCCACGCCCTCGACCACGCCTGGCGAGCCGGCGATGCCGGTCACCTTGCCGGCGACCTTCTCCTGCGAGCGGTGGAACTTGTCCGGGAAGCCCCACAGGTTGAGGTACGGGAAGGCCAGCTGGGTCTCGGTCGCAGTGCCGACCCAATCCTTGGGCTGGACCTTCTCCGCAGCGTGCCACTTGGCCCACGCCTCTGCGGCGATGGCCCGCCCGTCCATGCTGTCGGGAGCCCCGATGAACGCCCGCAGCTGGTTGTAGCGGAACATGACCACGTCGTCGGGCTTGTCCAACGCACCCATCTCGACGAGCTTCTCGCCGATGGCCATGAGCACGAGGCGAACGTGGGCGTTGGCGCCCTGGTCGATATAGAAGTGGTGGTCCGGCGTCAGCGGCGCCATCTTGAGGTTGATCTCGTTGGCGGCACGCATCTTCTCGAGCGCCTCGCCGTCGAGGCCCTCGAGGATCTCGACCGCAGCCGCGTCGATGTCCGCCTTGAGGTCGGCGATAGCGGTCGGGTAGTCGTAATCCGACGAGTACTGGTCGCGGATGAGCTGGATGATCGGCGTCATGTCCTCGCGGAAGGTGGGGAACACGAACTCGTGGCTCCAGACCGCGTGCCAGCCGAATTCCATCTGGTAGGGCACGATGCGCTCCTCGATGAAGCGCTGGCCGCGAGCGCTCGACTCGAGCGCCGGCCTGATCACGGTCGCGGTCTCGGCGCTGAAGAGCTGCGCCAGCTCAGCGTCCGCCTTGACCTCTTCCTTCATCTCGTAGAGGGCGCGGATCTTGTCCCAGTTGCGGTCGTTGGCCGAGTTCTGCAGCCGGCCCAGGAGGACCTCGTCAGCCTGGCCGTGGGTCTCCTCCATGACCGCGCGCAAGTTGAGCGTCGCGCTCAGCTGGGCGAAGTTGAGCATCCAGTGGATCTTCCAATGGCGATCGTGCATGTCGATCGCGTCCTCGAGCAGCACCGCCACGTCAGCGAGGCTGAGTTCGTCCTTCTGCTCGAGCATCCCTTCGATGTAGGCGAAGTTCCGCTCCATCTCGGGCACGAAGCGGGTCTTCCACCAGCCCACGAAGTTCTGGCCGTAGACGCCAAGGGTCGCCCCCAGGTATGCGCCGATCTTCTCGGCGTAGTCCTCGTCACCCACCTCCGGGACGATCGGGTTGGTGCGGTAGTTGTATTCCTGCGTATCGAACTTCAGGCCGGCCTCCGCCGGGATGGCGGCCGTATACAGGTAGCCGTTGATGTTCTTGTAGATCCAGTCGGTCGCGAAGGGGGTGCCGAACCGGCGGAACATGTGGTCACACGAGAGCCACCAGCCACCGATGTCCTCGTACATCGGGCTCAGAGGCTTCGGGCAATGCAGGTCGTCATAGACCCAGAAGAGTCGCTTCTCCTCTTCGGACGTCCACTCGATCGGGAACGAATCATCCCCAAGCTGCTGTCCAAGGATCTGGTCGTTCAAGAGTCCCATCGTTCGATCGCCTCCCTTCGCTGCGCCGGTCGTCCTCCACGTCCGGTCCGTGACATCGGCTCCCTCGGAGCCATCAGCTGCTCACGGTCCCCCTCGTGTCCTCGAGGGACCGTGCCCAACGGACTTGGTCCAGCGCTACGTCCACCCCCCTGAGGTGGGTCGCTCGACCCGACTCATAGATAATCGATTACCGATGACCATACGCGTCCCAGTCTACGGCAGTCAAGGACGGGCACCCGGGCGACAGGTCACGCGACGCCCGGTCCGGGCGGCCTGTTCGCGACCACAGGCTGGATGGCCCCTGTTGCGAGGCCGCTTGACAGGGGCTAGCCTGAAAAGCGTATCCTCGATAATCGATTGTGATGAACCACACCGCCAGCGCGACGCAGGGATGCGCGCCGGCTGGCACCGACGGGATGCAGGAGGTGGACCACATGATGAAGCGGGTGTCGCGCGAAGAGGCACGGATCCACCCCCTCCCCGGGCGTGACTGGCATACCTACCTGGGCCCCGAGAACATCGCCACCGAGCGCATCTCTTTCGGCGTCTCGATCTTCCCGGCCGGCTCCCGGCCGGACGGCCATGTGCATGACACCCAGGAGGAGACCATCTACTGCGTCCGCGGTCGTGGCCGCATCGTCACCCCGGACGGGGTCGGCGAGCTCGAGCCGGGGTCGGTCGTGTGGGTCAGCCCTGGCACCCATCACGCGACCGAGTCCGATGGCCCCGAGCCGCTCGAGATCGCCTGCTTCTTCAGCCCGCCGGTCGTGCCCGGCTCCTATGAGAAAGTCCAGCGCTCCGAATGACCACCGAGCGTGCTTCCGCGCCGGTCACGGCCGACGAGATCGCGCGGCTCGAGGACATGGCCCGGCGCATCCGCGTCGCGGTCATCCGTACCGTCAGCGAGCGCAAGGTCGGACACGTGGGCGGCCCCCTTTCGGCGGCTGACATCCTCGCTGCCCTCTACGGCCGCATCATGCGCATCCGTCCTGACGAGCCCGACTGGCCCGATCGCGACCGCTTCATCCTCTCGAAGGGCCACTCCGCCCTGGGCCAGTACGGCGCGATGGCGATGGCCGGCTACTTCCCGCTCGAGGAGATGTTCACCTTCAACAAGAAGGGCTCGCGCCTGCAGGGCCATCCCGACATGAACAAGCTGCCCGGCATCGACATCTCGACCGGATCCCTGGGCATGGGCCTCTCCGCCGGCCTGGGCATGGCTCTCGCCGCACGGCACCTGGGCCAGGACTTCCGCACCTTCGTGCTCATGGGCGACGGCGAGGTCCAGGAGGGCCAGATCTGGGAGGCAGCCCACGTCGCTCCCCGCTTCGGCGCCGACAACCTCATCGGCATCGTCGACCACAACAAGTTCCAGCAGTTCGGCTGGCGCGGGGAGTCCGCTACCGATCGCCTTCCGCCGGAGGATCCAGGCGACCTCGTGGCCCGCTTCAAGGCCTTCGGCTGGCGGGTGCTGGAGATGAACGGCAACGACATGACCGACGTCGTGCGCGTGCTCGAGGAAGCGGTGCAGCCGACCGGTCGTCCCACGGCCGTCATCGCCAACACCCTCAAGGGCTATGGCGTGAGCTACATGGCCGGCGACTACAAGTGGCACATGGGTGTGCCCACCGAGGAGGAGTTCGCCATCGCCATGGCCGAGCTCGGCGAGAGCGAGGGGGGTGCGGCATGACACTGCCGATGGGCAAGCAACTGCGCCTCGTCTTCGGTGAGACGGTCACTGAACTCGCGGGCAAGGACGACCGCATCGTCATGCTCGACGGTGACCTGGGCAGCTCGACGCAGGCCAAGCTCTTCGAAGATGCCTATCCGGATCGCTACTACCAGATGGGTATCGCCGAGCAGAACATGCTCGGCGTCGCGGCCGGCATGGCCAAGACCGGACTGGTGCCCTTCATCAGCACCTTCGTGGCCTTCGCCCTCCACCGCCCGCTCGACCAGATCCGCGTGCTCATCGCCCAGACCGGCGCGAACGTCAAGATCACGGCCGGCTACTGCGGCCTCTTCACCGGCAAGGCCGGCAAGACCCACCAGATCGTGGACGACATCTCCATCGCCCGGGCCATGCCCGGCATGGTCGTCATCAGCCCGGCTGACGAGGTCGAGGCCAAGCAGGTCCTGGCCTGGTCGGTGGAGTACGACGGACCGGTCTTCATCCGCTTCGTGCGGGACACGACCCAGACGCTCTTCCAACCCGGCCACCGGTTCCAGTTCGGGCGGGTCAAGACGGTGCGCGAGGGCAGCGACATCACGCTCATCAGCACCGGCACGCAGACGCCTCGCGTGGTCGACGCGGCGGACATCCTCGCTGCCGCCGGCATCGACGCGCACGTGGTGCACATGCCCACCATCAAGCCTATCGACGTCGCCGGAGTGGTAGCTGCGGCCGAGAAGACCGGTCGCGTCGTGACCATCGAGGAGCACACCGTCATCGGCGGCCTCGGCGGGGCCGTGGCCGAGACCCTCAGCGAGCACCGGCCCACCCGAGTCGACCGGATCGGCATCCAGGATCACTACACCGAGTCGGCCACTGACGAAGAGCTGCTCGACATGTACTGTCTCTCGGCAGAGCGCGTAGCTCAGCGGGTCCAGAAGCTGCTCGTCAGCGACGGACCGGTCACCAGCTGCGAGTGAGGAGAAGTGCAGCTTGACTGAGATGCTGGAGCACATCGTGGAAGGTCCCCTCGCCTCTCGCCCGCTCCGGTCCCGGCCGCGACCTGCCCAGGTGAGCGCCAACACTGGACACGCCGGCTGATGGATTTCATCGCACAGTCGATCGTCATCGGCCTCGTCGAGGAGGCTCCGCTGGTCCTGGCGGCCATCGGCTTCGCGCTCATCTACCGCCTGAGCGGCCTCATCAACGTCGCCTACTCGGAGACCCTGACGCTCGGGGCCTACTTCGCCATGTGGTTGAGCACCACCTTCGCGCTCGACTTCTATGCGGTGCTCGCGCCGGCTGCGCTCCTGTCCGGCCTGCTCAGCGTGGGCACGTATCTGCTGATCTTCCGACCGGCCAAGCGCCGCAACGTGGGCACGCTCGAGATGATCATCATCTCCTTCGGCCTCTCGATCTTCCTGCGCCACGGCCTCCAGTTCATCTTCGGCTACCAGCTGCACTTCTTCGACGTGCCGGCGCCGGACACGATCTGGGTCCTCGGCGTCGGCGTCACCTCCTTCCGCCTGGTCGCCTTCGTGACCGTGGTCCTGCTCTCGCTCCTGCTGTACCTCTTCATCCAGCGCTCGCGCTACGGGCTGCAGGTCCGAGCACTCGCGAGTGATGAGCAGTTGGCGCAGGTCAGCGGCATCCGGCCGCTGGCGGTCACGGTCATGATCTGGTTCATCGCGGGTGTCGCTGGCGGTCTCGCCGGCGCCTTCCTGGGTGTCGGCTCATCGGTGGGTCCGCTGCTCGGCTGGCGTGAGTTCCTGTTCATCATGCTGGTCGTGCTCGTCGGCACGCGCTGGGGCATCGGCGGGGTCATCCTCGTCGGCGCCGGGGCCGGCATCGCCCTCACCGCGATGGCGCTCACGTTCGACCAGGTCCTGTACGCGGAGCTCATCCTGATCGTCGCCTTCGTCGCGCTCCTGAAGTGGCGCGGCGCGCGGCTGACAGAAACGGCGAAGGTGTAGCGCGATGCTTGACTGGCTCGACTCATTCCTCGTGACCGGCCTCTTCGATGTGGTCATGGTCATCGGCTTGGCGCTGCTCCTCCACCTCCAGCTTGGCCTGACCCGGATCGCCAACTTCGGCGTGGTCGGCTTCTGGGGCCTGGGCATGTACGTCTTCGGCATCCTGTACGTCCGGGTCGACTGGGCCTTCGGCGACCCCTGGCAGTTTTTGGTGGCCGCCGCACTGGCCGCCCTCGTCGCCGGCATCGCCGGCCTGGTCGTGGGTTGGCTGATCTCCGATCTCAACACGGACGGCGTGCTCGTGGCCACCCTCGGCTTCGCCGCCGCCGTGCAGATCCTGGCCACGACCGAAGACGACCTGACCGGCGGCGCGCGCGGCCTGGGCGGACTGCGCATCCCCTTCGATATCGGCAAGGTCAAGGATGATGAGTTCGCGTGGCTGCTCGCACTGACCGCGGTGGTGGTGCTCATCTTCCTCTACGTCTGGCGCGTGCACAGATCGCCGTATGGGCGCCTCCTGATCGCCACTGGCAGCAATGAGGCGCTGGCCCGCAGCCTGGGCAAGTCGACGTACCGGACCAAGCTCTGGATGTTCGCCGTCACCTCCGGCGCGATGGGCCTGCTCGGAGCGATGTCCGGCGCCATGGTTCGCTACCTCGACGTCGGCAACATCGGTGTCAGCGTCACGCTCGCCGCCATGGTCGGCCTCGTGCTCGGCGGGACGGCACGGGTGTGGGGCGCCGTCATCGGTGTCATCCTCACCGTCGGCCTCTTCGATATCGTGGTCCAGATCTACCTGCCGCTCCCCCGCGAGTGGTACACGCAGTCCATCCCGGTGCTACGGGAAGTCATCTTTGGAGCCACGCTGATCATCGTCCTCATGTTCCGGCCACTGGGGCTCCTCGGCGACATGCGGCGCGACAAGCTGATGAGGAAGATCCATGGCAAGTGAGGTCGCCGCCAACCCCGAGGTCAAGCGCCCGCGGATCAAGGTCGAAGGCGCGGTCAAGTCGTTCGGTGGCCGCGTGGTGGTCGACGTTGATGAACTGGTGCTGGGCGAGTATCCCATCGAGGGCTTGCTCGGCCCCAACGGCGCCGGCAAGACGACGCTCATGCGCATGATCATGCATTCGATCCCCCTCGATCACGGGACGGTCACGCTGCTTCCGGCCGAGGGCAGGGCGGTGATGCTCTCTTCGGAGCATCCTGACCACATGGCCCGGCATGGCGTCGTGAAGAGCAACCAGGTCATCATGGACTTCGACAAGCTGACCATCTGGGACTCCGTCCTGCTCCCGGTCAGCGAGGCACGCTACGAGCGCCCGTTCAGCGTGTTCGCGGAGGGCACGGTCTTCCGCCAGCACGAGGAGGAGATGCGCTACTGGCTGGACTACTTCGGGTTCGAAGATGCGTCCGAGTTCGCGATGTCAGCCGGCGAGAAGAAGCTGCTCGACATCGTGCGCTGCCTGCTGCTCCGTCCGTCGTTCCTGCTCCTCGACGAGCCCACCGCAGGCCTGCCGGACGATCTGACGGAGAAGGTCATGGATGCCGTCAGGGACCTGGCCGCCAAGGGCACCACCGTGCTCATCGTCGAACACGACCTGCACGTCATCTGGGGCCTGTGCGACTGGGTCCACTTCATGGCCGAGGGCAAATTGGCGCTGAGCGGCGGCCCCCAGACCATCCGGGAACACAAGACGGTGATCGAGATGTACCTGGGAGAAGGGCATGTCTGAGCTGCAGGCCCCGGGCATCATCGAGGTCTCAGGCCTGCAGAGCGGCTACCACGGTGTGACCGTCCTCAAGGGCCTCGACTTCACCGTCCGCAGCGAGGTGTTCGCCGTGCTGGGCGCGAATGGCGCGGGCAAGACGACACTGTTGGCAACGCTGGCCCGCCTGCTCCCCTTGATGGGCGGGACGATCCGGTTCGTGGAGGAGGATGTCTCCCACTTGAGCCCCTACGAGACGGCGGCCCGCGGCATCGCCTACGTGCCCCAGGAGCAGGGCGTGTTCCCGAACCTGACGGTCCTCGAGAACCTCAAGGTCGGCGGCATGATCGGCGTGCGCTCCGAGCAGGAGCGGATGGCGGAGGTCCTCGACCTGTTCCCGGCCCTCAAGGACATGCTCAAGCAGTCGGCAGGCACGCTGAGCGGAGGGGAGTCGCGCATGGTCGCCTGTGGCCGGGCCCTGATGCAGGACCCCAAGGTGCTGCTGCTCGACGAGCCCACGGCCGGCCTCTCACCGCTCTATGTCGACCTCTTCATGAGCAAGGTCAGAGAGATGCACATCCTCCGAGGGGTAGCGATCGTCCTCGCGGAGCAGAATGCCACCAAGGCCTTGCAGGTAGCCGATCGCGTGATGGTGCTTAGTCTTGGGGAGGCCCAGCCAGTGCTGGACGCCTCCGAGGTGACAACGCAGCAGCTAAAGGAGGGATACCGGATCTGACGACCACATTCACTTCGGTCAAGGCCATTGAAGGAGGAGAACGTTCATGACGATCGGGAACATCCACACGCGGCGGCTCACGGTGATGGTAGCCGTACCCGCCCTCCTCGCGACCGCCGTTGGGAGCAGCGTCGTCGCGCAGGACACCGAGCCGGTCGAGGTCTGCGAGCTGGCCTACTACACGGGCGAGTTCGCCTCGTACGGGCCGGCGCTCACGAACGACGTGCGCTTCCCCATCGAAGAGGTCATCAACACCGATCCGCCGCTGGGTCGTGAGTGGGTGCTGATCTCCGAGGACATCGGCGACAGCATGGAGGGCCAGGCCGCCAGGACCTGCGTCGAGAAGCACGGCGCCGAGATCCTCGTGAGCATCGCTCACCAGTACCGGACCTACCGCGACTACATGATGGAGACGTGGGCAGAGAACGACGGACCGCTTGGCCCGTCCGTCCACGGTGGCGCCATCCCGGGCAACCTCGGCGGCAAGGCCGCTGAGCCGATCTTCCGAGCCCAGGGCCTGGACGAGGCGCTCGGCACGTATGGCACCCTCTACGCTGAGCAGATCGGCGCTGAGGACGTGGTCATCTTCGCGACCCAGGTCGAAGGCTTCCAGCTCGCTGCGGATGCCAACGAGAAGGCCGCTGAGATCCTCGGCCTGAACGTGGTCGGCCGCATCGACGCGCCGGCGCTCCAGCCGTCGTATCGAGCTGAAGCACAGAAGATCGCGGACCTCGACCCGGATGCCGTCCTCGTGCAGGCAGGCTCCGTCGAGTCGGCGACCCTCATCAAGGCCGCCGCGGAAGCTGGCCTGTCGCTCGACTGGGTCGGTGAGACCGGCTGGAGCGAAGCCGAGTTTATCGGCTCGCTCGGCGCTGATCCCATCGCCACCCAGAAGGGCATCGGCTACGCCGCGTTCTCGCCCAACACCACCACGCCGGCCTGGGAGTTCTTCCAGCCGCTGTGGGACGCCCAGCCCGAGGCACCTTACGACGCGAGCAACCCGTACGCGTTCTCCACGTATGACCTCATGGTCCAGACGGCCCTGGCTGTCGAGGCCGCCGGTTCGTACAACGCGAGCGACTGGGCTCCGGCCATGTTCGAGGTCGGCGACGCTCCCGGTGAGGTGTGCTACACGTACGCCGACTGCCTGGCCCTGATCCGCGACGGTCAGGACATCGACTACGAAGGCGTCACCGGACCCGGCTCGTACACCGGTGGCGGCGTCAACGCGGTCACTCCGTCCTACACTCCCTTCAACGCCGACGGGACGGTCGGTGACCCCGTGCTCCTCGACGCCCAGAAGGGCCTTGAGATCCTCGATCAGATCAAGACCGAGGCCGAGTGCGATCCGGCCGATCCGCCCAACGAGTGCACCTGGTAGCGAGCCCGACTCGCGCCTGAACGCAGGAGAGCAAGGAGCCCCGTCGGTAGGCGGGGCTCCTTCCATGTCCATCGCTGCGGCCACCGAGGCCGCGACGAGCGGAGGCTTCACCGATACTGGGTCCATGCTGGACGCTCGTCTCCCCCACCTGCCCGACGACTGGGCGGTGTGGGCCTTCAGTGATGCGCACGGTGTCACCTCGGGACTGGCCACCGCGCTGCAGGAGGCAGGTCTCGTCGATGACGCAACGTCCTGGATCGCCCCGCCGCGGACGGCGCTCGTGGGCTGTGGCGACTACCTCGATCGAGGTGGCGACATCCCGGGGCTGGTGACCATGTTGCGGCGGCTCGAGCGCGAAGCAGCCGTCGCGGGGGGCGCGGTCGTGCTGGCCCGTGGCAACCACGAGGTCATGCCCCTGATGGCACGCGCCGGTGCCCTCGAGTGGCTCGACACCTGGCTCGAGTACGGAGGACGGGAAACGGTACGCGCCTTCAGCTGCGGCGAGCCGGACTCCGGGCGAGGGTACGAGCTCCTCGCGGCCATGGAAGGCTGCGCACCCGGTCTCTTCTCGTGGATGGGTTCGCTGGCACAGGCGGTGCGCTGGCGTGACGTGCTCTTCGTCCATGGCGGGCTGGCGCCCGGACACAGCCTCGATGACCTCGGCGTGACCACCGATGAGCACCTGTGGGTGCGCTCAGGCTTCTTCGATACACCCTGGGAGTCGGGCGCCTTCGACGCCTATCGGGCGGCCGGCATCGAGCGGGTCGTGTTCGGCCACACGCCGCAGTGGACGGGGCCGACCTTCCACCACGAAGGCCACTCCCTGGGTATCGACACCAACGCCGTCGGCAACCCGCGCATGCCCCAGGGCGCCGTGCAGGAACTGACGCTCCTCGGGCTCGGCGGCTCGGGCACGTTCGAGGACGCGCGGCTCATCGGCATCCCCACCGCGGACGCACCCGACCGCCTCAACCCATGATGGGCGAGTCGAGGTCCTAGCAGTTCGCCTGCAGGCGAAGCGACTGCAGCAGTGACGCGCGGGCTCGCTTGAGCTCGCGGGAGACGATGACATCGGGATCAGGCGCCACGGTCCGAGGCGGGTCGATGAGCTCCACCGGCGGCGGCCCCTGCCCGAAGGCCTCGGCAGCCTCGCTCCAGCGCGCTCGCCAGTCCTCGGGGGTCCTGGTCGGCGGTCGGCGGTGCGCCTGGGCCAGCCACACCAGGGCCCACGATCGCGGCACGACGCGATAGGCGTCGTAGCCGCCGCCGCCGGTCGCGAACCAGCGGCCTTCGGCATGTTCGTGCGCCAGGCGATCCACCAGCGCGCAGGCGCGCTGGTACGAGGCCGTGGTCACGCGCAGGTGTGCCAGGGGGTCGAGCACGTGGGTGTCGCAGCCGTGCTGGGAGACGATGAAGGACGGCTTGAACATGTCCGCGAGGACCGGCAGCACGAAGTCGACGACCGACCACCACGACTCATCGCCGACGCCATGGTCGAGAGGTAGGTTGACCGCGAAGCCCTCACCCTTGTCGGCTCCCAGCTCTTCCACGGCACCGGTGCCCGGGAACAACGACCGGCCCGACTCGTGAACCGAGAACGTCAGCACCTGCGGGTCATCCCAGAACATCACCTGCGTGCCGTCGCCGTGGTGGACGTCAAGGTCGATGTACAGCACCCGGTGGCCGGCATCACGGGCCGCTGCGACCGCGAGGGCGACATCGTTGTAGACGCAGAACCCGGATGCGCGCGTGCGCATCGCGTGGTGCAGTCCACCGGCCGGTGAGAAGGCATGGTCGGCCTCTCCCTCGAGGATCCGCTGCACCGCTTCGATGGAGCCGCCGGCCACCCGCGCGGAGACCTCGTGCATCCCGTGGAACGCGGGCACATCGCCGGTGCCCACGCCCATGGCGGCTGGCTGCCAGGGGTGATCGGAGAAGGAGCGGACCTGGTCGATGTAGTGCTGCGCGTGCAGGCGCCGCAGCGCCTCGTCCGAGGCCTCCTCCGGCTCCAGGAGCCGCTCTGCTCCCAAGGCTCGCAGCAGATCCACACCGGGGCCGAAACGCTTGGGCGTCAGCGGATGCCCAGGACCGAAATCGTAGTCGCGGAGCGCTTCCCCCCACACGAGGATCGGCTGGTCCACCGGGCCGTCACTCAAGCGAAGGCTCCCAGGCACTATCCCCGAGCGTGGCCGCGAACGCATCCGCGGGGGCCTCGCCACGGTCAAGACGCACAGCGTACGCGGCCACGAAGGCGCCGAACGCGGCATCATCAGCCGCGACGGCCACCGCATCGTCGAGCGGCTCGTCATCTTCGGCGGCCGGTCGCTCCAGCAGGGTGGCCTCCGCACCGAGCGCCTCGGGATCGACGGTCCCCGCGGCCGCCACCATGACCACGGCTGCGCTGTGGAAGGCCGCCGCCTCCTGAGCCTGGCCCAAGGCCTCAGGGCCGAGTTCCGCGCTGATGACCAGCACACGGCACTCGTGCATGTAGCGCATGCCCAGCTCGACGTCAGCCGCCTCCAGTCGGGGCAGCGGGCGGGCCTCACGGGCCTGGCCCACCAGCGGCGTGCGGGTCGCGTGGTCACGCAAGAGCGCTGAGTGACCGACGCCGCTGCGGCCCAGCTCGACCACGATGCGGTCGCCTTCGGGGTCATCCCCGATCGCGCCGACCAGCTCGACGTCACTGCCGGCCCTGGCCGCGGCCAGGGCGACCTCGACGGCCAGGCCACCGGGGGCCAGGTCACCGTCGGGTTCGGGGCGATAGACGCGAGGGCGGCCCAGGACCACGATCATCGGCCGTCCCCCTACTCGCTGGCCGTGTCGAAGCCATCGTCGTAGACGATCTCGACCTCGCCATAGCCGGCCTCTCGGAGCGGCTCCTCGAATCTCGAGACGTCGCCCACGACCACGATCGAGGCCCGTTCGGGATGGATGTGGGCGACGGCTGCCGCGCGCACGTCATCCGCGCTGACGGCCGCCACCGCGGGACGGTAGCGATCGAGCTCGTCGTCAGGCAGGCCGTGCACGACCAGGCCCGAGAGCGCACCGGCCACCTGTGCGGAGGTCTCGAAGCGAAGCGGGAACACGCCGATGAGGTAGTCGCGCGCGGCATCGAGCTCGGCAGGCTCGACGGGATCCACGGCGATGCGCTCGAGCTCGGCCACGATGTCGGCCACCGCCGGTGCGGTCACCTCCGATTCGACCGCACAGCGCACCGCGAAGGGCCCTGCCGCACGGCGCATGTCGAAGCCGGAGTGGACGCCATAGGTGTAGCCACGCTCCTCTCGAAGCAGCATGTTCAGGCGCGAGTTGAAGAGCCCGCCGAGCAGGGCGTTGGTGACCGACAGGGCATGGAAGTCATCGATGCGGCGAGGCGTACCCACGTGGCCGATGCGGATCTCCGACTGTGGAGCGCCCGGCCGATCCACGAGCACCACTCGACGACCTGGAGCGGCGGAATCGGGCGCGTTCGGCACGATGGGACCGTCGCCAGCGGCGGTCCAACCCCCGAAGGCCTCGTTCACGAGCCGGTCAAGGTCGAGGTCCTCGATGTCGCCACAGATGATGAGCGTCGAAGCTTCCGGGCGCATCAGGGCAGCATGCCGGGCGGCGACCACGTCCCGGTCGAGGGGGGCGACCGTCTCCTCGTCGCCGCCGAGCGGCCGTGCATACGTGGCAGCGTCGGTATAGACGACCGCGGGGAATGCCTTCTCGGCACGCCGGCGGGCGTCCGCCATCACCTGCTGCAAGTCGTTGAGGCGCTCGTTGCGCAGGCGATCCACCTCCCGTGCTGGGAAGGCCGGCGCGAGAGCCATCTCCGAGAAGAGCGAGATGGCATCGGCGAGGTGAGCGCGCGGCACCTCGACGTGTACCGAGAGGCTGTCCCATCCCGCGGCGGCGCCCATCTCGGCGCCCAGACGCTCTGCAGCCTCGACGAAGGACACCGCGTCGTGCTCGGTCGTCCCCTCGGACATGGCGCGCGCCGTGAGCACGGTCACACCCGCCTGTTGCGCGGCCTCGCTGCCCGCGCCACCGCCGGCATCGCCACGGACGATCAGCTGCGCCTGCAGCAACGGTCGGCCAGGCACGTGACAACCGATGACCGTGAGCCCGTTGCCGAGCGTCGACCGCTCGAAGGCGGGGAAGTCGTACTCGCGCGGCTGCCCGGGCTGGGGCCGCTTGTCCAGGACCGCCAGTGGATCGGTCATGCCGCAGCCTCCTCGGTGGCGCGTGGGACGTAGGTGATGGTGGCCCGGTCCTCGCGCCCGAAGACCGCAGCGCAGACCTCGCGCACCGCCTCGGCATCGACCTCGAGGTAGCGACCCAGCTGCTCGTTGACCAGCTCCGGGCGGTCGAAGTAGGTGGCGTACATCGAGAGCCGGTCGGCGACCTCATCCATGCGCGAGAGCGCGGACAGCTCCGACGACTCGATCAGTGCGTGGGCCCGCGCCAGCTCATCATCGGTCACCGGCTCACGCGTCAGGCGGGTCAGCTCCTCGTCGAGCAATGCCTCGACCTCCGCCGCACTGGATTCGGGCCGAGCCGTGGCCCAGCCCGCGGAGATCGAGGAACCCGCCACCAGCGGCAGCGCGAAGAAGGCCACGTCCTGGGCCACCTGCTCCTCGCGCACGAGGCGCCTGTGGAGGCGACTGCCCCGCCCGCCGGCGAGGATCTGGGTGGCCACTTCCAGCGCTTCGAATTCGCGCGTGCCATAGGCCGGGCAGCGATAGCCGACATGGACCCGTTCGAGGGGTACGTTGTCGGGCACGACCTCGCGATGGGCCGGGACCGGGTCGGCCTGGGGCCGACGGAAAGCCGGCAGCTGCTCGTTGGGCTCGATGGGCCCGAAGTAGCGCTCGACGGCCTCGATGACCGGAGCCTCATCGACGTCGCCGGCCACGGTGAGCACGGCGTTGTTGGGCACGTAGTACGTGCGGAAGAAGGCCTCCACGTCCTCGAGCGAGGCGGCGTCGAGATCCTCCATCGAGCCGATCGGCGTGTGGTGGTAGGGATGCCCGGCGGGGAAGACGGCTGCCATCAGCTTCTCGTAGAAGGAGCCGTAGGGTCGGTTGTCGTAGGACTGGCGCTTCTCGTTCTTGACCACGTCGCGCTGGTTATCGAGATTCTCCTGCGACATCGCGTCGAGCAACGTGGCCATGCGATCCGCTTCGAGCCACAGGCCCAGCTCGACCTGGTGCGAGGGCAGCGTCTCGAAGTAGTTGGTGCGGTCGAAGTAGGTGGTGGCGTTGAGCACGCCGCCGGCACCCTGCACGATCGAGAGGTGCTCAGCCTTGGCCACGTGGCGGCTGCCCTGGAACATGAAGTGCTCGAAGAGGTGGGCGAACCCGGTCTTGCCAGGCTGCTCGTGCTTTGAACCGACGTCGTACCAGAGGTTGATGGCGACCACCGGCGCCACCCGGTCGGGCGCGACGATGACGCGCAGACCATTGGAGAGCGTGTGCTGGCTGAACCGGACGTGGATGGAGCCGTTCATCGCGGCGGGAGGGTCACTGCGTTGGGCATCGGCCCATCGTAGCGGGGAAGCGCCGAGCATGGACCTAGGCCGACTGTTGCTGGATCTCGCGAGCGACGGGCAAGGCCTCGGGATGCTGCTCCTGGAGGAAGGTGATGAGCCGCTCACGGACGAGGCACTGCAGCTCCCAGGCGATGCTCGCGTCGGGCGCGCTGTACACGGCCCGCACGGTGATGGTCCGATCGTCAGAGCCGGTCACCAGCACACTCCAGGCCTCCCCATCCCAGAGGCCGGAGTCGTCAAGGATGCGCTTGTACTCGGCGCGGATCTGCTCGATCGGTGCCCGGTAGTCGCATGACAGCTTCACCACGCCCAGCAGGTCCTTGGTCTGGCGCGTCCAGTTCTCGACCGGCTCGTTGACGATCTTCGAGAGCGGCACGATGAGGCGGCGCTTGTCCCAGATGTAGACCACCACGTAGGCGGCCGTGATCTCCCCGATATGGCCCCACTCGCCCTCGATGACGACCACGTCGCCGATCTTGATGGGCTGGGTGAAGGCGATCTGGACGCCCGCGATGAGGTTGCCGATCAGGGGCCCGGCGGCCACACCGAGCACGATGCCCACCACCCCGGCACCGGCCAGCAGGCTGGCCGCGAGCGGTTGTACCCCGGGGATGGTCAAGAGGGCGATGGCCACCGCCAGCAGCCAGATGATGATCGACCCGAAGCGCTGCAGGACGGCCAGCTGGGTCCGCAGCTGTCTCGCTTCAAGGTCATCGACGTCGTCGGGGAAGCGGTCGCTCGCCACATCCTGGCCGACGAGCGTGAAGGACACCAGCAGCCAGCCCAGGTCGATGATGCCCAGGAAGATCGTCGCCCGACGCACGAGGTCGGCCGCCTCCGCACCCATGAAGACGCTCGAGACGAAGACCGCGACCAGCACGACCAGCAGCCGCATCGGATTGAGCGTGCGGTGGACCACGAACTCATCAAGCCGCGATGGCGTGCGGCGGACGAGCTGCAACGCGATGCGCCACGACACCCAGTGGACGGCAAGGCCGATGAGCACCGCGATGACGACGATGCCGACGGCACCCAGGTCGCCGATGGCGTCTTCGATCTTGATCACCACGGGCGCACCTCCATCTCCATCCCTCTCGACCGAGTCGAACGTGGCTCACACCTTACCGAGTCAGGGCCCATCGATGTCATCGTCCCGCAGCCGCACGACGCGCGCGAAGCCCTCGGTCGGCAACTGCCCCAGCGCGTCCTGCAGCGCGAGCCGGTGGCGGCGGATGACCGCCTCGGGCACCGAACGGTCCGGGCGTGCGAGGTTCTGCCGCAAGCATCGTTGGAGCGAGATATCGAAGACGATCGCGACAGCCGGCCGCTCGGCCTGGACCGCCAGGCGCAGCAAGGGACGGCGTGCACCCCTGGTCAGATTGGTGGCGTCGATGACGGTGCACAGGCCCCGGTGCAGGCGGGCTCCCGCAACCCGGTGCAGGACCCCGAAGGCATCGGCCGTGGCTGACTGATCGGCGGCGTCATCGGCCACCAGGGCCCGGAACACGTCCGATGACAGGATCGCGTGGGGCGCGAAGTGCGCCGCTGCCCAGGTCGACTTGCCCGAGCCGGACGCTCCGACGAGCAGCACCAGGGCATCGTCGGACAGGCCTTCGACGACCCGGTCAGCCATGCCCTCGGCCAGCCCTGAGCCAGCTCTGGAGCGTCCGCACATCGGCGATGCGTGCCTGCGCCGCCGGCTCCAGGGCGTGGGCGGCCGCGAGGGCAGTATCCATGGTGGTCATGCACAGCACGCCCTCCGCGATGGCCGCGTGACGCACGGCCGCCGCGTCCAGGACCGCGCCTGAGCGCGGCATCGGCGTGTTGACGATGAGCGAGATGTCCCCGTCGGCGATGACCTCGAGGATGCCCGGCAGATCGCTCGACGGTCTCTCCGGCCATGGCCACCTCGCGCACCTCGTGGCCGTGATGGCGCAGCGCAGCCGCCGTGCCCGGGGTGGCGATGAAGCGGTAGCCGGCCGAGGCCAGCGCACCAGCCAGCTCGCCGATACGCTCGACATCGCGCGGCGCCACGGAGATGAGCGCGGTCGCACCCTCGGGACCCGGTAGCGGGGGATGCAGGGCGGCCGAGAGCAGCGCCTTGGCCAGGGCCACCCGTGCGTCCTCGTGGATGCCGATGACCTCGCCGGTAGACTGCATCCCGGGACCCAGCGATGGGTCGACGCCACGCAGCTTGGCCGTCGAGAAGACCGGGGCCTTGACGGCCACGAAGTCAGGCTCCGGCAACAGTCCATCGGACCAGCCCAGGTCGCGCAGCGTCGCGCCCTGGGCGACGCGCGTGGCCAAGGCCACCATGGGCACCCCGGTGACCTTGGTGAGGAAGGGCACGGTGCGGCTGGCTCGCGGGTTCACCTCGAGGATGTAGACGCCGTCGTCGCGCACGATGAACTGGGCGTTGACGAGGCCGCGCACGCCGACCTCCAGGCAGATGCGGCGCATGGCTTCCACGATCAGCCCCTGGTCCGCGGACGAGAGCTGCTGTGGCGGGAAGAAGGCCGTGCTGTCGCCCGAGTGGACGCCGGCCCGTTCCACGTGCTCCATGAGCCCGGGAATGAGCACCTCCGTGCCGTCGGTGACCGCGTCGACATCGACCTCCAGGCCTTCGAGATAGGCGTCGATGCGCACGGGCCGTTCCTCCGTGATGACCGTCGCCCGGGCCAGCTGACGAGCCAGGTCGTCGGGTCCGTAGCAGAAGTCGATGGCCAGTCCGCCGATCACGAACGACGGGCGCACCAGCACCGGATAGCCGATCTGGTCGGCCACCGCCAGGGCTTCCTCGAGTGAGGTAGCGATCCCACCGCGCGGCTGGGGGATGCCCAGCGTCTCGATCATGCCCGCGAAACGCGTCCGCTCCTCGGTGCGGTCGATGGCCTCGACGGAGATACCCGGCGTGGGCACCCCGCGCTCCTCGAGCGCGACCGCCAGGTTCAGTGGTGTCTGGCCGCCGAACTGGATGAGTGTGGCCAAGCGCTCCTCGCCCTCTGGCGTCTCGGCGTCGATGACCTCCATGACGCTCTCTTCGTCGAGCGGCTCGAAGTACAGGCGCGAGGAGGCGTCGAAGTCCGTGGAGACGGTCTCCGGGTTGGAATTGATCATCACCGCCGAGCTACCGTCCTCGCGGAGCGTCTGGGCCGCCTGGACCGCACAGTAGTCGAACTCGATGCCCTGCCCGATGCGCACGGGGCCGGAGCCGATCACCAGCGCCGCCGGACGCTTGACCGGGGGTGCCTCCGGCTCCGAGCCCGCGGCGGCGTAGGTCGCGTAGAAGTACGGCGTCTCGGCGGCGAACTCTGCCGCGCAGGTGTCCACCATGGCAAAGCCCGGACGCAGGCCCATGGCCTGCCGGCGGGCGGTGATCACGGGCGCCGCGATCCCGCTGAGCACGGCGATGTCATGGTCGCTGAAGCAGGCACGCTTGGCCAGCACCAGTGTCTCGTCGGCGAGGGCTCCACCCCCTGCCCGCAGGCGATGCTCGATCTCGGCGAGGCGCTCCATCTCGGAGAGGAACCACGGCGCCATACCCGTGACCCGCTGCAGCTCAGCTGCCGGCACACCCCGGCGCAAGAGCGCGAGCAGACGCCAGAGGCGCGAGTCCGATGGTTGCAGGAAGCGCGTCATGAGCGCCTGGCGCGAGGTCGGCTCCGCCCCCTCGCCGCCGCCCACCACGAGTCCGTCCTCGTCCATGAACACATCGGCGAAGGTCGCTTCGCGGCTCAGCGTCCGTATCGGGATGGGCGCGTGCTCACCACCGCGAACGCCCGCCGCCCATCCGGCGAGCACGTCCAGCGTCGGTCCCCAGGCCGGGTCCTCGGCCAGGAACCCAGCCCCAGCCTGCTCGAGACCGCGGAGGGCCTTGTTCAGCGCTGCTCCGAAGGTCCGCTCGATGGCCATGACCTCGCCGGTGGCCTTCATCTGTGAGCCCAGGGTGCGGTCGGCAGCGGGGAACTTGTCGAAGGGGAACCGCGGCAGCTTGACCACCACGTAGTCGAGGGCCGGCTCGAAGGCGGCCACGGTGGTGCCGGTGATGGCGTTGGGGATCTCGTCGAGCCGTCGCCCGACCGCGATCTGCGCGGCCACCCGCGCGATGGGATAGCCGGTCGCCTTCGATGCCAGCGCCGACGAGCGGCTGACGCGCGGGTTGACCTCGATGACCGCGTACTCCGACGAATCGGGCGACAGCGCGAACTGCACGTTGCAGCCACCCTCCACACCGAGCGCGCGGATGATGTCGAGGGCCGCGGTGCGGAGCCGTTGGTGGACCGGATCCGGCAGCGTCTGCACCGGCGCCACCACGGCCGAGTCGCCCGTATGCACGCCGAGCGGGTCCACGTTCTCCATGGAGCACACCGCGATGCAGGTGTCGGCCGCGTCGCGCATGACCTCGTACTCGATCTCCTGCCAGCCGGTGAGATAACGCTCAGCCATGACCTGGCCGATGGGACTCAGGCGCATACCCGTGCGACAACGTTCCACGAACGCCTCGCGGGTGATGACGATGCCACCCCCGGTACCACCGAGCGTGAAGGCCGGTCGGACGATGGCCGGGACGCCGATAGCCTCGAAGGCGCGCTCGATGACCGCGGCCCGCTCCGCCTCGGTGCGCCCTTCTACGATGAATGACGGCGCATATGGCTGGCCGATGGCGTCGAGTAGATCGACGGAAGCGTTCGCGATCCTCCGCCATCTCGATGGCCTCGATGGGCGTACCCAGCAGGCGCGTGCCGGTGCGTTCGAGGACTCCGGCCGCGGCGACCTCCATGGCCAGGTTGAGCGCGGTCTGGCCACCGATCCCCGCGAGGATGCCATCGGGCTTCTCGATCTCGATGATGCGCTCGACCGACTCCACCGTCAGCGGCTCGAGGTAGATCGCGTCTGCGACGCCCGGGTCGGTCATGATGGTGGCCGGGTTGGAGTTGAGCAGGATGGTGCGGATACCTTCCTCCCGCAGCGCGCGACACGCTTGCGTGCCCGCGTAGTCGAACTCCGCCGCCTGGCCGATGACCACCGGACCCGAGCCGAGGATGAGGATCGAGCGAGGCTTCTCGGTCATGCCCGCACCGGGTGCGCGTAGGCGCGGACGTGGCCGAGGAAGCGATCGAAGACCTCCCCCGCATCGAGCGGCCCCGGGGAGCCTTCGGGGTGGTACTGGACGGTCTCGATGGGCAAGGCGTGATGCCGTAGCCCCTCGACGCTGCCGTCGTTGAGGTTGCGCTGGCTGACGTAGAAGCCGGAGCCCTCTGGCAGCGAGTCGCCGATGACCTCGACTTCGTGATTCTGGGCGGTGACCGTCACCCGCCGCGAGACCTCGTCTCGTACGGGATGGTTGGCAGCATGGTGGCCGAAGCGCAGCCGCCGTGTTCGGGCTCCCGCAGCGCGAGCCACGATCTGGTGGCCCAGGCAGATCCCCAGCAGCGGGCGGCCGTCGGCTACCACCGCCGCGGCCAGGGCCACCTGCTGATCGAGTCGTCCGGGATCACCGGGCCCGGGGGAGATGACCACGCCGTCGACGTCGGGCTTGAGCAGCTGCTCGACCGAGGCGGTGTACGGCAGGATGCGCACGCGCGCGCCACGCCGGCGCAGGGCGCGCACGATGTTGGTCTTGAGCCCGAGGTCCACCACGGCCACGACCGGACCGCGATCGCCGACCTCATAGGGACTGGCCGCCGAGACTCGTGAGACGAAGTCCTGCTCCTCCCACACGGGCAAGGCTCGAGCGGCGGCCACGGCGGCTTCGGGGTCGGTCTGGCCGGGGGCACTGATGACACCTCTCAGCGAGCCGCTCTCGCGTAGGTGGCGGGCCAGCGTGCGGGTGTCCAGCCCGGCCATGGCAGGCACGCCCTCGGAACGCAGCAGGTGCACGATCTGCCGCGCGCGTCCCAGCACACCCGCCGTGGCGTGGCCCACCACGAGCCCATCGAGCCACGGACGCTCGGACTGGTCGTCATCAGCGAAGCGACCGTGGTTGCCGATGAGCGGGAAGGTCATGACCACGACCTGACCGGCATAGCTCGGATCGGTGCACACCTCCTGGTAGCCGGTCTGCGAGGTGTTGACCACGAGATCACCGCCGCCGGCACGGGGGGCACCGAAGGCGACACCACCAAAGACGGTGCCGTCCTCGAGCGCGAGCAGGCACGGGCCACTGCTACCGATGCGAGGGTCGACCACGGCATCAGCAGGAATGGGGATGGCAGGCACGACGCGCAGCGCACCGGTGAACATGCTCAGGCTTCCTCCTTGCTGGCCTCACAGGACCGGGCTTCCGGCCTCACGGGACCGGCTCGGCAAGTGGCGCCAAGCCTACTACGGCTGAGCGTTCAGGAGCGCGTCGTAGACATGCGGCCCGATGGCCTCCGCCCAGCCTGCGTACTGCTTGGCCGTGGGGTACGGCTTGGGCGGGTCGGACTGCATGAGCAGGCTGTCGTCGATGGCCACCCGTTCATTGATAGGCCCGATATCGATGACCTCGATACCGCGCGCGGTGGCCTCCTCGCGCAGGCTTTCGTTGAGCGCTACGACAGCCTCGTGCGTGCCCCGGGCCCGTCCCCACTCGGTGAGCGTGTGATCGGGCGTGGTGATGGCGAAGATCTGCTCTGGTTCGAGGGTCCGCAGCAGCTCATCGAAGATGGCCCCGATGTTCCCGCCGTAGGCCTCGGCTTCGTTGCCGATGATGTCGTTGACTCCGACTTGCAGCGTGACCACGTCTGGTTCCTGTCCTTCGACCAGGCCGAGCTGGTCCTCCCTCACCAGCTCGCTGTTGCTGCTCTCTTCGGCCAGGTTGCGCAGGTAGATGCGCAGGTTCGCGCGCTGAGCCATGGCTGCCGCCATCTGTGCCGGCCAGCCGTCGCGGCGCGGTGCGTCAGTCCCGCTCCCGAAGGTGTAGGAGTCGCCGAGGGTGACGATACGGAAGGTTCGAGTGGGGGCGCGACCGGCAGCGTTGACCACGCCGTCGGCGGCTGCTTCGGACGCAGCTGTGCGAGGTTTGGCAGAGGCGTCGGGGGGTGCCAGTGCCGACCCGCTCGAGCTACAGGCCGCCAGCCACAGACCGGCAACGGCGACGAGCGACGGGGCGAGCGACCTTCTGACCATTGGTGCAGCAGCATACCGTGCCTCGCGGCAGGAGCCCGCCGCGGACGGTGCTAGGCACACGGCCGAGGCGGCGCTATGCTTTCGGCCCGCCACCAGCGGGGGCTGCATCTCGCACTACGGAGTCGTCGACATGCCACGCGCGATGTGGCGAGGCGCCATCCAGTTCGGCCTCGTCACCATCCCCGTCCGGCTCTTCCTCGCGACCGAAGCGCGCGGAGGACTCTCGTTCAACATGCTCCACGCCGAGGACCACGAGCGCATCGGGATGAAGATCCATTGCCCGGTCCACGGTGAGATCAAGCGGTCAGACACCGTCCGCGGGTACGAGTGGTCCAAGGGCCAGTACGTGGTCCTCGAGGAGAGCGACTTCGAGGCCGTGCCGCTCAAGACCGTTCGCGCCATCGAGATCGAGCAGTTCGTGCCGGCTCGGCGCGATGACCCCGGCGCCCGCTTCGTCAAGCAGTCCTACTACCTCGAGCCCGAACCGGTCGGACGCAAGGCCTTCGGCCTGCTCAAGACCGTACTCGCCGACAGCTCGCTCCAGGCGGTGTGCAAGATCGTGCTCAGGGATCGTGAGCTACTGGCCGCCCTCGATCCCTTCGGCGACACCATGATGCTCTCCACGCTGTACTGGCCTGACGAGGTCCGTGACGCGGGTGACCTGGACATCCCTGAACTCGAGGAGGGGTTCAAGCCGGCCGAGATCGCGATGGCCCGCCAGCTCGTCGACGCGCTCACTGGCGAGTTCGACGCCTCGCGCTACAAAGACGAGTACCGCGAGGCCCTGCTGCAGGTCATCGAACGCAAGGTCGCGGGACAGCCCGTGGAGGCGCCCGCGCCCACGCCAGAGGCGAGCAAGCTCACGGACCTCATGGCCGTGCTGGAAGCGAGCGTCGCGGCCGCCCGCGCCGAGAAGGACGAGGCGCCAGAACGACGGGCAGCCGAGGAGCCCGTGTCGGTCGAGAAGGCGCGCAAGACGCGCGCGCGGAAGACCGGGAGCAGCGACCCCGAGGACCGCTCGTCAAAGGCCACGTCCGCGAGCAAGCGCGCGTCCAAGTCGAGTTCGACCGCCCGTCGGCGAAAGTCCGCCTGACCCCCACTCGCGGCCACGACCCCAAGTGTCAGACTGACACCGGACGCATCAGATGAACCAGCAACTGCACCTCCCGATCGACGACGCCGGAGCGGACAGCGGCGGGCTGCCGCTGCGGCTGGACTTCCCACTCGCCACCGAGGGCGGGCGACCCTTCGACGACGACGCGTTCTTCTTCGAGCCATGGTGGCCTGGGACGCCGGCGTTCCTGCGACGATCCGGTGGCTCCCCGGAGCTGCGCACCGAACACCTCAGCGATCCTCTGTCCATCTTCCCCCAGCTGCGGGACGACCTCACGGCCCTGACCGCAGAGGGTGTCATCGTCGAGGGCACGCTGCTGGCGCTTGATGAAGACGGTCGGCCTGACGCTGCCCTGTTGCGCCGTCGCCTGCGAGACAACACCAGCGAGGAGGATTTCGCCGAGGGCGCCTTCGTGGCCTCTGACCTGCCCTACCTCGAAGGCGCGTCGCTGGCGCGCAAGCCGTTCGTGGAGCGCCGGCGTCGCCTCGCCGCGATCATGCCCAGCTCGGACCATTGCGTCGTGGGGCCTGGACTCGTGGGTGAAGGTCTGACCCTGGCGCGTGCCGTCGCCGAGATGGGCATCGGGTCGCTATCCGCGCGGCGGCTCGACGCTCACTGGCGAGCAGGCTATGCCGGTGATGCCTGGTTGAAGCTGCGGCTGCACGAGCCGCCGGCGCCCGAGACGCGACCCTTCCTGATGCTGCTGGAGAAGCTGCCGCTGGGCGACTGAGCGCAGGTTCTGGGAGCACCCTCCTGGCGGCGGCCCTCCGCCTGAACGACACCCCGACCCATGGTCGGCGTCCTGTCTCGCCCGATGCGGCCCGGGTGGAGCGGCTCTAGAGCCAGTTGGTGGCGACCTCGCCCCAGCCGCGCATGGACCAACCCTGCAAGACCTCATCGACGATGAGCTCCGCGAAGGCAGCGTCGAGGGGGCCGCCGAAGAGCAGGCGCCAGTAGACCGGCCCGACCAGCATCTCCGTGGCGACGGTGGGGTCCACGTCCGGCCGCAGGTCGCCGCGGCGCACACCGCGAGCGATGACCCGGGCCACCTCATCGCGGCGGATCTGGATGACCGATGCCCGGAAGGGGTCGCCGAGATCAGGGTTGCGGGCGATCTCGGACAGCAGTTCGCGCGTCACCGGGCCGTAGTCCGTCTCGGTCAGGGCACGCATGGGCCCGAGCACCGTGGCCAGCAGCTCCGTCCGCGTATCGCCGACATCGGGCACCGCGAGGTGGGGTGTGGCCAACTCCAGCAGCAGCTCCAGGGCCAGGTCCTGCTTCTTGGGCCAGTGGCGGTAGATGGTGGCCTTGCTGACCTTCGCGCGCGTGGCCACATGCTCCATGCGGATCTTGTCGAAACCCTCGGAGATGAGCAACTCCCGGAAGGCCTTGAGGATGTCCTTGTGGGCGCGGTCGCTACGTGGCCGACCAAGCTTGCCAGCCCCCTTGCTGGCATCTGCTGGCGTCTCTCGCGCGATGATCGCGTCGAGCGACTCGATCTCGCCCGACGTCGCGCGCCTCGCCTCAGCGTTCATGACTACGAAGTATACGATACGGTGCGTATCGCTTGCAACCGAATCGTAACCGAACGTAACGATACGGACCGTATTGCAATCCATCCAGACCTGTTGTACGATACGGTCCGGATCGAAACACAAGCCGTGCGTCGCTCCGCTGAACAAGATCCAGACGACCTACCTCAACCTTGGAGGTTGAAACCATGACTCACACACACGTACCGGGGATCGCCGATGGGCGAGCACACGTCCTGAGCGACCGTGAGAACGAGCGAGCGGTCGATGTCATCGAGAGCGCTGAGCGCTCGGCTCCCTACTGCCCCTGCGGTCGCCACATGATCGCGGTCGCCAACGGCGGGGCGATCTGGCTGGAGTGCTCGAGCCGCCAAGAGGAAAAGACCGGCCTGGCCGGCTACCTTGCCCGCATCACGGCATTCGGCCACACGCGCCGGATGATCATGGTGCTCCCCACCAGCTAGGAGCCCACAACCACATACCAGAGCGAGCGGGGCCGGTCTTCCTCCACCTCCTCCGCCGGAACCGTTCGTCTCTGCTGGCAACCCCCTGGTGACTCCCTTCGCCAGGGGGTTGCTTCTTGCCTAGTACCTTCTCGTGGGTGCACGCGGTCACCGGCGTGCACGACACTAGACCCCTCCGGATAGCCCGGAGGGGTCGTTCGCGATCGTTTGGTGAGCCGCGAAGGATTCGAACCTTCAACCTAGTGATTAAGAGTCACTTGCTCTACCGTTGAGCTAGCGGCCCGCGGACAAGACTGTAGCAAATCTCCGCGAGATGCGACAGAGCGCGCCCTGCCCTGGGCAGCGCCTCAGGGAGACAAGCATCACCGAGCCACTCGACCGCCACCGCCACCGCCACGTCATCGATCGCCGAGATGTGCGAGGCTTTTGCGCCAAGGGCTGCCTGCCCGTCGCCGGCCACTCGAACGGTCGCGGCGAAACCATCACATCCGAGGTCGTATGAGTCGTCACGCGTCCACCGTCATCGCCCGTTCCCGCGCCCGCGTGGTCGGCGTCGTCCTGGCTACGGTACTGGCCCTGGCTGCGCTCCTGCCCGTCGCGGTCGCGGCCCAGGGCGATGAGATCACTCCCCAGGACATCCAGTGGGAGTGGCAGCTACTGACCCAGCTCGACGCGGATCGCAATATGGAGGACGTGCCCGCCGGTGTGGGCGCAACGCTCCTGCTGCGCTCGGGCGCGGCCTCCGGCGAAGCGGCCTGCAGCACGTACGACTCCAGCTACTCGAGCTCCGCGGACGTGCTCAACGTCTTCGTGGCGCCTGACGAGGTCCAGTGGCGCGATTGCGATCCGGAGTCACGCGCCTTCGACGAGCTCTTCTACCGGAACCTGGGCGAGATCGCGTCGATCCGCAATGCGGACGATGTGCTCGTGGTGCGGGATGTCATCGGTCAGAACCTGATGGTCTTCACGCGTGCCACCATCGACAACGACCCGACGGCTGCACGCTGGAGCCTGGCCCGCATCGGCGGCGCCGATGGCTCGGTGGAACCGGTCATCCAGGGCCTGACGGCGTGGATGGAATTCCTGCGCGGTGGCTCGCTCGTGGGCAGCACCGGGTGCGGCGCGTTCCTGGGCAAGTACGACACGAATGAAGGCCGCATCGACATCACCGACGTGGACTACCGACTCGGTGCCTGCACCGAGGGTGCCCGTGCCCAAGCGGAACGGATCCTGGCCACTCTCGGCGAGATCACCGACTTCCAGGTCCGGCCCGCGGGTCTGGCCCTCGAGGATGAGCAGGGCATCATCCGCTTGGCGCTCACGCCCGATCTCGACCTGGCCAAGCGCACCTGGACACCCATGGCGGTCTACGACCCGGCGGGACAGCAGCAGTTCGGGAGCGGCAACGAGCTGACGACCTCGGCCGTGCAGTTCATCGGTGGCAAACTCGAGGGTCGCAGCATCTGCCGCCCCTTCACCGGCAACGCGCTCCGCTCGGGCCTGGCCGTCTCGATCGGGGGCATCCAGTTCTTCGACGAATACTGCCAGGGCAAGGTCGGCGCCGGCACCCTCGGCGACATCGAGGCCGCCTTCGTCGACGCCCTCGAGGGCGCCGCCTCCTACGCCCTGCGCGGAGACGAGCTGGCCGTCACGGACGTCAACGGCATCACGCGTGCGGTGCTGGAGCCGCAGCCGCCACTCACCGGCACGACCTGGGAAGTGTTCCGGATGCGGGAAGGCAAGAAGCTGGTGGCACCGGCCGGAGACGTGCCCATCACGGCCACCTTCGAAGAGGTGGACGCCACGCGCATCGGCGTCGTCCAGGGCAAGACGGGTGTCTCCAACAGGATCGACGAGAACGAGTACTTCGGCACGTTCGAGACGCCGGCGGCCACGGTCATCGACGTCATCCAGCTCGAGGCTACCGGCAAGGGCTGCCGAGACAAGAACAGCAAGAAGGCCTGTGAGCAGGAGAAGACCTTCCTGCGGCTGCTCGAGTCAGCAGACGGCTACGTGGCACGCGTCGACGATCTCAAGTTCTACAAGGGTCGCCAGAACATCCTCGTGTTCCGCGAAGAGCGCCTCGGCGGCGCTGCGGAGTAGTCGCCGGTCCGGGCTCCGAAGCTCTCGCGACCATCGCCTCAGGCCTCGTCCTCGGACCCGACACGGTAGGCGCGTGTGACCGTGAGGTCCACCGTCGTCGCCTCGGGATCGGGCCCGCTCGCCGGCGTGGCCTGGAACTCGAACTCGAAGCGGCGAAGACGCGCCAGCGGGAGCAGCGCCACGACCTGCAACAGCAGGGTCGCCGCGAGGATGCCGTCAAAGGCCCATCTCTCAGCGGCTACGGCGCCGATGAGGGCGCCCACGATCTGGCCTACGGCGAGGAAGACGCTGTAGAGACCCATGACCGCGCCGCGATCGGCAGGGAACGACTCGGACATGTCGGCCAGCAGTCCGAGTGCCGCCGGCGTCGCGCCTGCCAGCAGGAAGACGCCGACCGCCAACCCGGCCAGCCACGGCAGACGCATGACAGCCGCCACGTCGCCGGTGTGGTTCAGCAGTAACGCCGAGGCGACGAAGACCGCCCCACCGACGATGCCGTAGAAGATGATGGTGGTGCGTCGCAGCGCCTCGAAACGGCCGCCCCAGTAGAGCAACCCCACCAGGAAGACGGTCCCACCCGCGAGGAAGGCGAGGGTCACGTGCAGGGGGTCGAAGCCACCCACGAGCCACTGGTCCTCGAAGCGCGGGTCGCGGCTGCGTACCAGCTGGAACAGCGTTTGCGAGGTGTAGAGGCCGAGGCCGGCGTTGAGCGCGATCCAGGTCGGCGCGAGCAACCACACGCGCGTCCGACGCAGCAGCCGGCGGTAGCGCCGCCAGCCGGTCCGCGAGGAAAGCGGTCGCTCGGTACCGGCGTCGATGTCCGGCACGTACCAACGGTAAACGCTGTAGGCCCCCACGTAGATCAGGCCATTGGCCAGGAAGCCGACAGGGCCCAGCGACTGCCACACCGGACCTGCAGCCGCGAAGCCGAAGGCGAGCCCGCCGATGGTGGCCACCTCGAAGCGGGCGGAGGCCCTGCCGCGCAGCGCCTCGTTCCCGCTCGTGGCGGCCGCGATGAAGCCCAGCACCGAGGGCACGCTGGCGGCGGTGCTGGCACCCTCCAGCAGGCGGGTCAGACCCAGCACCGGCAGACTGCCCACGACGATGGGTACCGCGATGACGACGGCACCCAGCTGGATCTCGGCGGTCAGGGCGGTGATCACGACCGCCATCAGTCCGAAGAGCGGACCGATCTGCATGACCCGATGGTGGCCGACGCGATCGGACAGCAGCCCGAAGGGCGGGGAGAGCATGAGCTCGGCCGCGAAGAAGAGCGCCGCGAAGACACCGATCGCATATGGCCCTACCTCGGGTCCGCCGTACTGGGGAAAGTCGGCCAGCAGGAAGATCAGGAGGGCACCGGTCAGACCGGTCGCGAAGCGCAACACGAAGGTGGCCAGGGTGACGGTCCGGATGCTGTGCTCCATGCCCGCGGAAGGGTACCTGTCCTCGGACGCGATATGCTCGACGCGTGGTCGATGCATCAGCCCCACCGGAGATCGTGGCGCTCGCGGACGAGCGCTCCGCTGCCCGTGCCGCGCGAGACTACGGCACTGCGGACGAACTCAAGGACCGCATCGAGGCCGCCGGCTGGCGCGTCGTGGACGACGGTTCGGCCTACGCGCTGGTACCGGCCCGTCCTCCGGATGTCCGTGAGGGCGAGCGCACGCTGTACGGGGCGGTCGAGTCGGTGCCATCGCGTCTCGACGAGGCCCCGACCTCGGGGGCCTCGATCATCGTCATCGGTGGTGGTGACGCGACGCGGCCCGGGGCGACGCTGAGCGCGCTCGCGGCCACGGCGCCGGCAGGCACACAGGTGCTGCTCCTGGTAGGTCCCGACACGACCGCCGACGGCCCGGCCGACGAGGTCATCGACACCGCCGTCCCGTTCAGCGCCGGTGACGCCCTGCAGGCAGCGCTGCGACGGACGAGCCGTGAGATCGTGATCGTGCTCGAGCCTGGCCAGGTCCCGACCGGGGACATCGTGACGCCGACCGTGGCTGCCCTGCGCGACCCGTCGGTGGCGGTCGTCGGTGCCGTCGGCCTGTACTCCCCTGACCTGCACCGCTATCACCCGCTCGAGCGCGGAGATGCCACCACCGTCGGTTCAAGCTGCTATGGCTTCCGGCGCGCCGACGCGTTGGAGCGGGGGCCAGTGGACGGTCGGTTGCGCTTGCGGGGCAGTGTGGCCGCGTGGCTCGGACTGCTCCTGCGCGACGACGGCTTCGAAGCTGCGCCGCGGCGGGCAGCGGTCATCGACCTGCCCCTGGAGGTCGCCGGGGCCGAGGCGCCGCTGCCCGCGGATCACGCTCGCCTGGCCCGCCGGGACGGCTATCGCCTCGCAGAGCGCTTCCGCCACCATCAGTGGCTAGCCGGCGACGAGCCACCACGGGGGCGGCTGGTAGGTGATGGGGCCGATGAGGGCCAGGCCCACGATGACGGCGACGAGCGCGACCACGCTGATGATGCGTAGCGGCCGGGTACGGGCCACCGGGTCGAGCGCCTGAGCGGTCGGTGACACAGGGTCTCCGGACGGCCGGGACCAGAAAGAGTCCAGACGCGCGCCCTGGGGCACGATGAGGAAGCCCAGGATCGCCCCGGCGATCAGTCCGCCGATATGGGCGGCGTTATCGATGCCCGAGAGCGAGAAGCCGATGACCAGGTTGATGCCGATGAGCACGCCGATCTGCATGGTCAGGTTGCGGGCATTGCGCGTCAGCGCCGGCTTGTGCACGCGGTCGGCCACGATCAGGGCGCCGAAGAGGCCGAAGACGCCGCCGCTGGCACCCACCCCGAAGGCCGGCGAGGTGGCGTAGCTGGCGACCGAACCGGCGGCCACACAGATGACGTACATCAGGAGGAACCGACGCGGGCCGTACAGCGCCTCGATGATGGGCCCGATGATGAACAGCGCATACATGTTGAAGATCAGGTGGATGGGCAGATTGCTGTCGTGCACGAGCGCGACGGTCAGCAGCCGCCAGTACTGGTTGTCGAAGTAGACCGCGCTCTTGTCGAGGAAGAGCCAGCCTTCCAGCTCGGTGGCGCCGAGGAGTGTGAGCACGCTGATGACGACCGTGACCGCGATGACGGCGTAGGTCGCGGTCGGCTGCGGTCGGCCTTCCGGGCGGGCCTGGCTGAAGGCGCGCTCCGCGGTGCGCTCGTCTCCCATCTCCTTGCTCAGCCAACCGATGCGCGATTGGATGGCCGCCTGCTCCGAAGCAGGCGCTCGTCGGCCGGCCTCCCGGTAGGCACGAGCGGCACCGGGGATGTCGTTCTCGCGCACACGGGTCGCCGCCAGCTCCTTCCAGGCGCGCCAGGTGAGCTCGTTCTCCGGCGCCTGGGTGGCGGTGATCAGGGCCTGCAGGGCCGCCGGCTCGTCATCGAGGCGGTAGCGACAGTCTGCGAGCCCGATGAGGGCCGCGGTATGCAGCGCTGGGTCGGCCGCGCCGACGACCCGTGCGAACGTGCTCGCGGCGAGGTCCCAGTCACCCTGCTCGGCGAGCGCTTGTCCGCGCTTGAGGAGCCCGACCGCCACATCCGTGTCGAGCGGGCCGGGCTGCACAGGGTCAGAGAACGAAGACTGGAAGGACGACGACATCCCCCTGACTGTACCCGGCCCCGCAGGATGTGGCCGTGGCGCGGCTGGTGGCGGGTCAGCGGCCGAGGTCGAGCGCCAGCTGGTCGTCGTGGGTCAGCTTGGCCCGGCGGCCCCGAGCGGGCGAGGTTCGCGGTGGCCGCGGCCGGCTGACACCCTGGGCCAGGAGCGGCTCTCCGAGCCGCATGGCCAGCTGCTCGGCCAGCGGCCACCAGTCGTGGTCCTCGGTGATGCCCGAGGCCGCCTGCACGACCATCCGATCGCGGGGCACCAGGCGCGGCAGACGGGCGTCGAGGATGGCCTCGATCTCATCGCGGAAGCGGTCGCTGGTGGAACGTACGCCGTCGGCCCGGATCTCGACATCGGGGGTGAGTCGGACGACGAGGTCGTAGGTCCGGGACCACTGGCGCACCAGCGGCTCCACGTCGAAGCCGTCCTCGCCTCCGCTTGCCCGCAGGTAGTAGGCGAAGTTGTCCATGACGCCACGATCGGTGACGAGGCACTCGGCCTTGCGCGAGAGCTCCAGCTCACGTCGGATCTGTGAGGTCAGGACCCACAGCTGTGCCTCCGCGGTCGCACCCTCGTTGATGCCCAGCGGGTTGTCGCGCACCACCTCCCGGGCGAACTCCACCGAACGGCCGGCCCGCTGGATGACACTCGCGAACGCCAGAGCAGCGGTCGTCTTGCGGATCCCGTGCGAGCCGATGAAGGCGATCTTTGCGTTGCGAGGCCACGGCACGTCCCGATGCTATAGCCTCGAGCGTATGACCACACATCGCGACCGCTATCCCATCCGCGTGGGTGCCCTACTCTGGGTCCAGCAGACCGACTGGGCCGAGCTCGCCAGCGCCGCCCGGCTCGCCGACACGGCCGGGCTCGACTCTCTCTGGGCCTGGGACCACCTGCACGCCATCGTGGGCGACCCGTTGCAGCCGATCTACGAGGGCTGGACGACGCTGGCGGCATGGGCAGCCGAGACGAAGCGCATCGACCTGGGTCTGATGGTCGGCGCCAACACCTTCCGCAACCCTGGGCTGACGGCCAAGTCTGCGGTCACCGTCGACCACATCAGCAACGGCCGAGCCTGGCTGGGACTGGGCGGCGCCTGGTTCGAGTACGAGCACATCGCCGCCGGCATCGACTTCGGCAGCGGCTTCGGCCAGCGGCTCGACTGGCTGGACGAAGCGGTCGAGGGCATCGCCGGCGTGCTCGCCGGCGATGCGATCACCTCGTCACCCGATGGGCACTACGGCTTCCACGGCCTCGAGCACCATCCTCTGCCCTACCGCGGCGCCGGGACGCTGCCCATCATGATCGGCGGCGGCGGCGAGAAGAAGACCTTGCGCACGGTCGCGCGCTTCGCACAGGGCTGGAACATCAACGGTGGCCTCGAAACGGTCACCCACAAGGTCGATGTGCTGCGGGGGCACTGCGAGGCCGTCGGGAGGGACCCGCTCGACATCGAGCACACGCTGGTGCGCTTCGTCGTGCTCCGAGATGATCGTGACCAAGCCATCCGCGTGCTCGATGCTGGCCAGGCCGCCAACGACAGCACCCGCCGCTACGACCCGGAGCGTGACTTCGTCGGCAACGAGGAGGAGATCGCGGAGGCCTGGCGTCCATACCGAGACCTCGGCTTCACCCACCTCATCGCGGACATCCCGTCGCCGTTCGACCGCGAGACGATCGAGCGCCTGCCGCGGCTGCGGGAGCTGGTCGCCGAGGGTTGACCCACGGGTCAGGCGAGGGCCAGCTCTACGATGGCCCTGGCCTCGTCGATGATGCGCTCCAGATGTCCTTCATCGACGAATGACTCGGCGTACAGCTTGGTCACGTTCTCGGTGCCCGAAGGTCGAGCCGCGAACCAGCCCTGCTCGGTCACGACCTTGAGCCCGCCGATCGGCGCACCGTTGCCGGGGGCGGCCGTGAGCTTCGCTGTGATAGGCCCGCCGGCGAGTTCGGTGGCCGTCACCGCTGTCGGTTCGAGCGCGCCGAGCGCGGCCTTCTGGGCGGGCGTGGCCGGGGCATCGATGCGCTTGTACACCGGTGCCCCGAAACGTTCGGTGAGCGCCTTGTACGCCTGGCTCGGATCGGTGCCCATCCTGGCGGTCATCTCGGCCGCGAGCAGGCAGGCGATGATCCCATCCTTGTCGGTCGACCAGGGATGGCCATCGAAGCGCAGGAACGACATGCCCGCGCTTTCTTCCCCCCCGAACGCCACGGAACCATCGAGCAGCCCCTCGACGAACCACTTGAAGCCGACCGGCACCTCGTAGAGTCGGCGCCCCAGATCGGTCGCCAACCGATCCTGCATGCTCGAGGACACGAGCGTCTTGCCGATGGCCGCCTCCGCGCCCCACTCCCGCGCGCCCCCGAAGAGGTAGGCCGCAGCAGCAGCCAGATAGTGATTAGGGTTGAGCAGCCCGACAGAGGGCGTGACGATGCCGAAACGGTCAGCGTCGGCGTCGTTGCCGAGGGCGAGGTCGAAGTCGTGGCGCATCTCGACCAGGCGGGCCATGGCGAACGGGGACGAGGGATCCATGCGGATCTTGCCGTCCCAGTCCCGGGTCATGAAGCCGAAGGCGGGATCGACCCTGTCGTTGGTGATGGTCAACGCGATGTCGTGGGCCTCTGCGATCGCTGCCCACCAGGCCACGGCCGCACCACCGAGCGGGTCGACCCCGATGCGCAGGCCGGAGCCGGCGATGGCCGCGACGTCGATGACCGTCGGCAGGCTGGCCACGTAGGCGGCCATGAAGTCGTAGCCGGTAGCCGCCGCCCGGGCCCGAAGTGCCGGCACGCGGGCGACGTCATCGACCCCGGACGCCAGCAGTCCGTTGGCCGCGTCCTCGATGGCCCTGGTCATGGAGGCGTCTGCCGGGCCGCCGCTGGGCGGGTTGTACTTGAAGCCGCCGTCGGCAGGTGGGTTGTGCGAGGGCGTGACCACGATGCCGTCGGCGCGGGCTCCTGGGTGCTCGCGATTCCAGGTCAGGATCGCGTGCGAGATGCCCGGCGTCGGCGTGAAGCCGTCGGCGCTGTCGATGCGCACATCGACCTCCGCCGCCACGAGCACCTCCAGGGCCGTGAGGAACGCGGGCTCGCTGAGGGCATGGGTATCGCGGCCCATGAACAGCGGCCCCTCGATGCCTTGCGCCCGCCGGAAGCCCACGATGGCCGCGGTCGTGGCCACGATGTGGGCCTCGTTGAAGGACGTGGACAGCGAGGAACCGCGATGACCCGAGGTGCCGAAGGCCACCCGCTGGGTCGGCTCCGCGGGGTCGGGACGGCCCGCGTAGTAGGCATCCTCGAGCGCCCGCAGGTCGACGAGGATGGATGGGTCGGCGGGCTGTCCGGCGAACTCGCTCGTGGCCACGGTTCTCTCCTGGTGTGCGGTCTTCTCCTGGGTCGCGGTGCGTTCCACGCTGACGCCCGCAAGCTGCCTGGGCGTTCGCGGGACGTTTGCGCGGTGTCGACTTCGACCGAACGCGACCCGATGAGTATGCCCGCAGAGGCGCCGGTCGCCCAGAGCAGGAGTCGATCGCCGCGGCGATCCCTCGAGACCTGGGACATCCCGGTCCCGCGTGAGCACGTGCTCGGCACCCTCCGCTGTCGGGCGATTGGCGACCAATGGGTCCCCCAGTGTTACCGATTCGGCCCTGATTCCGATTGCTGGGTGGCGTATCGTCGCTGTGACCGGGGCGGGAGCGTGTGATCCCCGGCGTTCGTATTGGAGGGATCTATCGGATGAGCATGCAGCCGTGGGCGAAGCTCGCGCGCGTCACCCTTGCTGGCGCGTTGCTGGCAAGTGCGATCGGTGTGAGCGGGGCCCCGCTCGTCGCAGCACAGGATGAGACCGACTGTTCCGCTATCTCCGGTGGCGTGCAGCTACCCGAGACCGTGGACGGCAAGTTCAACATCGCCATGGTCCTGATCGGGCCGCACAACGATGGAGGCTGGAGCCAGGCCCACTTCGAGGGACTGCAGTACGTGTGCGAGAACATGGACGGCGTCCATGTGGCCTACATGGAGAACGTCGCCGAGGGCGGCGACTCTGAGCAGGTCTTCCGGAGCCTCGCGCGCAAGGGCTTCGACTTCATCATCGGCACTTCCTTCGGCTACATGGATCCGATGGAGATCGTGGCTGATGACTTCCCCGACTCCACGTTCCTGCACCTGTCCGGGTACAAGTCGAACTTCGACAACTTCGGCAACTTCTTCGGCGCCATGGAGGACTTCAAGTACCTCGCTGGCATGCTCGCTGGTTCGCGCGCCAAGACCGATGGCAACCCCAAGATCGGCTACATGGCAACGTTCCCCATCCCGGAGGAGCTCCGGCTGGGCAACGCCATCATGCTGGGCGTGAAGGAGACATGCCCCGAGTGCACCATGGACATCCGCTTCATCAACACCTGGCATGACCCCACCAAGGAACGTGATGGCGCGGCCTCCCTGTTCGACGCGGGTGCGCAGGTCGTCTTCACCGGCGCTGACACGCCGGCCGTGGCCCAGGTCGCGGAGGAGAAGGACAAGTGGGGCGTGACCTACGACCACCCTGGCTCCTGCACCAGCGACGCGTGCCTGACCGCCCCATACTGGATCTGGGGACCCGAGTACACACGTATCGCCGAGTCGGTCCGCGAAGGTACGTACCAGGCCGGCTACGAGTACTTCGACGCTGACTCTGGCGCCATGGGTCTGTTCGGCTTCATGGAGGGCGAGACGCCCCAGCCCGGCATCGCCGACCTGCCCGAAGAGGACCTTCAGTTGGTCCAGGACACGCTGGCCCAGATGCTGGCTGGTGAATTCACCCGCTTCGATGTCTTCGCCGGTCCGATCAACGACAACGAAGGCAACGTGGTCCTCGCCGAGGGTGAGCGCCTTGAGCAGGCCGACCTCGACCAGTTCCCTCCGGGCGCTGGCGACGGTTGTGAAACCTGCATGTTCTGGTGGGCTGAAGGCATCAACGCGGCACTGCCGGACCTCTAGCGGATCGAACCTGACAGAACCTCGGGGGCCGATCAGGCCCCCGAGGTCTTTGCTGCCCTATGAATGACACCGACCTTGCGGTCGAGATGCAAGGCATCGTCAAGCGGTTCCCCGGCGTTGTCGCCAACGACCACGTCAGCTTCGATCTGTGCGTGGGCGAGGTGCACGCGCTGCTGGGCGAGAACGGTGCCGGCAAGTCCACGCTCATGAACATCCTCGCCGGTCTCTATGGCGCGGATGAGGGCACCATCCGCGTGCGAGGCGATGCCGTTGAGCTGCACTCGCCGCGTGATGCGATGGAGGCGGGCCTGGGCATGGTCCACCAGCACTTCACGCTGGTCGACTCGCTCACCGTCACCGAGAACATCCTGCTCGGCCTCGACGAGCCGCGGTTCTGGATGAACCTGCCCAGGTACGAGGCTAAGGTCGGGGCCTTGGCCGAGAAGACCGGCCTGGCGGTCGACCCGTCGGCCAAGGTCTGGCAGCTCTCAGTGGGCGAGCAGCAGAGGGTCGAGATCCTCAAGATGCTCTACCGCGGCGCCACCATCCTCATCATGGACGAGCCTACCGCCGTCCTCGCGCCCCAGGAGATCGACGAGCTCTTCGAGACGTTGCGGGGTATGACAGCCGCTGGTGCCTCGATCGTCTTCATCAGCCACAAGCTCGACGAGGTCCTCACTATCGCCGACCGCGTGACGGTCATGCGTCGGGGTGTGGTCACCGCCGCCGGCGTGCCGGCCGCGGGCAAGACCAAGCGCGATCTGGCTCAGCTGATGGTCGGCCGAGAGATCCTCGAGTCAGTCGACAGGACACCGGTCGAGCCAGGCGAGATCGTGCTCGAGATGACCGGCGTCGAGGCCATCAGCGACCGCGGCATCCCGGCCCTTGCTGGGGTCGACCTGCGCATCCGGGCCGGTCAGATCGATCGGCCTCGCAGGCGTGGCCGGGAACGGGCAGTCTGAGCTCGCTGAGGTCATCACCGGGCTGCGCGAGTGCACCGGCAGTATCTTGGTCAACGGTCGCGAGCTGGCCAACCGGCCGGTGGCAGAGGCCATCGATGCAGGCGTCGCCCATGTGCCCGAGGACCGCACTGGCACCGGCAGCTCACCCAACTTGTCGCTCACCGACAACCTCATCATGAAGTCGTATCGGAGCGAACCCATCGGTCACGGCTGGACCATCGACAGCAGCCAGGCACGGGTGCAAGCACAGGGACTCAAGGACGCCTACGAGGTCTCGGCACCGTCGATCGACACCGAGGCGCGACTGCTGTCCGGCGGGAACCTCCAGCGCCTGATCCTCGCTCGCGAGATCAGCTCGGAGCCAGGCCTCATGGTCGCGGTCCAGCCCACGCGCGGTCTCGACGTCGGTGCTATCGAGACGGTTCACAGGCTGCTGCTCGAGCAACGGGCGGCCGGCATGGCAGTGCTGCTCATCAGCGAGGACCTCGATGAGATCCTGATGCTGTCCGATCGCGTCGCCGTCATCTACGAGGGGCGGATCAGCCCCTCCATCCCCGCCGACGAAGCTGACGTTGGCGATCTGGGCCTGATGATGACGGGCTCGGTCGCGACCGACCCCAGCGCCGCCGGACCCATCCGACCATGAGCGCTCCTGCGACTCCGCGCCGGCACTGGCTACCGTTCGCGCTCCATCTCGAGCGGCGGCTGGAGACGCCTCGCGGCCTGGGCGTCGTTCTGACCCTCGGCGCCGTCGTGGTGGCGCTGCTCATCTCGGCTGTCCTCATCTGGCTCATCGGCGGCGACCCTGTCAACGCCTACGCCCACATCGTGCGCTCGTCACTTGGCAGCGTGGGCGTGCTCTCGGACACACTCGTCAAGGCCACGCCGCTGATCTTCACCGGTCTCGCTTGCTCGGTGGCCTTCCGCATGCGCCTGTGGAATATCGGCGCCGAGGGCCAGCTGATGATGGGCGCGTGGGGCGCCAGCGCCGTCGTGCTCGTGGGCTGGCTCCCCGAAGGCACGCCGAGCTTCGTCTACCTGCCGCTGATGATGGCGGCCGGTGTCGCGGCCGGCGCCCTCTGGGCGGGTATCGCGGGTTGGCTCAAGGCTCGCCTCAACGTCAACGAGATCATCACCACGCTGATGCTCGTCTATATCTCGTTCGAGTGGGTCAAGTTCTGGGTCTTCGGTCCATGGAGCGAGGGGGGCTTCCAGATGTCTCCACGCTTCCCGCGGGAAGCGTGGCTGCCACGACTGACCGACCACAGCGACATCGTCTCGGATTTCAGCGGCCTGACGGTCCACCTCGGGTTCGCCCTTGCGCTGGTGGCTGCTGGGCTGGTGTGGTACCTGCTCAACCGCACGCGCAAAGGCTATGAGATCCGGCTGCTCGGGGACAACCCGCGGGCCGCGCGCTATGCGGGCATCAACATCGGCCGCACCATCATCCTGGTGATGCTCATCTCCGGCGCTCTCGCCGGCCTTGCGGGCGCCACAGAGATCAGCGGCGTCGTCCACCGCCTGCAGGACAACTTCTCGCCGGGCTATGGCTTCACCGGCATCATCGTGGCCTTCCTCGCTCGCTTCAACCCCCTTGGCGTGGTCGTCGCCGCCATCGCCTTCGGCGCGCTCATCCTCGCTGGACGCGAGATCCAGCCCGCCGGCATCCCAGCCATGATCCAGGGTGTCATCCTGTTCTGCGTCATCGCCAGCGATGTCTTCCTGCGTTACCGGGTGCGGGTGGTCCGACAGTGAACCTCGAGCTGGCCCTCGCGGCAGGCATCGCGTCGGGCACGGTGTTGCTCTTCGCTGCTCTTGGCGAGCTCTTCGCCGAACGCTCGGGGATCATCAACCTGGGCGTGCAGGGCATGATGTTCGTGGGCGCCCTGGTGGGCTTCAAGGTCGGTTCGGAGGTCGACCCCTGGCTGGGCGTGGCGCTGGCCATGGGCGCGGGGGCGTTGTTCGCGGGCCTCCACGGCATCGTCACCATCCACCTGCAGGCCAACCAGATCGTGTCCGGCCTGGCCCTCACGTTCCTGGGCACCGGCGTCGCGCTGGTCCTGGGCGAGGGCCTACCCAGCGGAAGCCCGGCACTGTTGCCGGTGATCACGGTGCCGCTCCTCTCCGCCATCCCGTTCATCGGCACGGTCTTCTTCGCCGAGCACTCGATCCTCGTCTACGTCGGCTACCTGCTGGTGCCGCTGACGTCGATCTGGATCTTCCGCACCCGGCCCGGCCTGCACCTCCGAGCGGTCGGTGAACAGCCCAGCGCGGCGGATGCGCTCGGCGTCAACGTCTACCGCCAGCGCTATCTGTACACCATGCTCGGCGGTGCGCTGGCCGGCCTCGCCGGCGCGATGATCACCATGGCGCTCGTGCCCGGGTGGCACGCGGACAAGACGGTCATCGCCCAGGGCTGGATCGCTGTCGCGCTCGTCATCTTCGGCCAGTGGAAGCCGGGGCGGACCATGTTCGGCGCCTACATGGTGGCTTTCATCTTCCGCCTGGCACTCGACCTGCAGGGCCCCAAGGACTTCTTCGGGATCCCCAACATCTTCTACGAGTACCAGCCCTCGACGTTCTTCCTGGGCATGCTGCCGTGGGCCATGGTCATCTTCGTGCTGATCATCGCGGCCCGGGAGGCCAACCGGAAGCGCATCGGTGCGCCAGCCTCGCTGGGCCTCCCCTACCAGCGGGGTGAGCGCGGCCACTAGGCGGTACGGGTCAACCTTCCAGAGGCTGTGTGCGACGCAGGCGCACGGGGTGCTACACCTCGACGCTGACGAGCGGCTCCACCTGTGAGTGCACCTGTCGCAATACCGGCGCCATCTCCGCGAACATCTCCAGCGTCAAGGACTGCTCCCCGTCGGAAAGGGCATCGTCCGGGTTCGGATGCACCTCGACCATGATGCCGTCAGCGCCTCCGGCCACAGCCGCCACCGCCATCGGTGGCACCAGCCAGCGCTTGCCGGTGGCATGCGAGGAATCGACCACCACCGGCAGGTGCGTGAGCCGGTGCAGTAGTGGCACCGCCGTGAGGTCGAGCGTATTCCGCGTGTAGGTCTCGAAGGTTCGGATACCGCGCTCGCAGAGGATGACGTTGGGGTTACCGGCGCTGACGATGTACTCGGCCGCCATGAGCCACTCCTCGATGGTGGCGCTGATGCCGCGCTTGAGCATGATCGGCCGCTCGACCTTGCCTGCCGCCAACAGCAGCGGGAAGTTCTGCATGTTGCGCGCCCCGATCTGGAGGATGTCGGCGAAGTCGGCCACCGGCGCCAGCTGGCCCGGCTCCATGACCTCGGTGATGACGGGCAGGCCCGTCTCCGCTCGAGCCTCGGTCAGGAAGCGAACGCCATCCATGCCCAGGC
Organism: uncultured Chloroflexia bacterium; assembly: GCA_963714675.1. GTDB lineage: Bacteria > Chloroflexota > Limnocylindria > Limnocylindrales > CSP1-4 > JAFMJV01. The sequence continues at coordinate 259,710 of CAVQPG010000004.1, forward strand.
CCTGGAAGCTGTAGGGGCTGGTGCGCGGCTTGAAGGCACCGCCCCGGAGCACGGTGGCACCGGCGGCGGCCACAGCGACGGCCGTGCGCAGGAGCTGGTCCCGGCTTTCGATGGCACAGGGGCCGGCCATGATCGTCAGCGAGCCCCCGCCGATGGTGGTGTCACCCACCCGGATGACGGTGTCCTCGGGATGGAAGTCCCGAGAGGTCAGCTTGAAGGGCTTGCTGATGGGTGTGACCGACTCCACGCCGGGCAGGACCGCGAGGTGGTTCATGACCTGTTCCTTGCGCGGCCCCACGTCGCCGACGACGCCGATGATGACCCGCTGCTCACCGCGGCTCTCATGGGGCGTGAGCCCGTCCGCTTCGATGTGGCGACGGACCTCCTGGACCTCTTCCTCGGTCGCACCGACCGACATCACGACCAACATGCGGTCGACTCCTTCTCGCCTCAGGCGTCGCGGCGGGGCACCGTGTGAAACAGCTCGGGCTCGGGGTCGCCCTCCAGCACGCGGATGAGGCTGGCAGGGCGCAGCCCCAGGGTGGCCCGCCCGAGCGGGCCTTCGAGGGTCAGCGAGTCCGTCGACTCCGAGCGGGCGAGGATCGTCACCGCAGCACCGGGCCGCAGGCCGCGCGCTTCGAGATAGGAGACCAGGCCACCGTCCTCTTCGGCTGCCTCCATGATGCGATAGACGGTGACGTGCGCACCCGAGACGACCTCGCTGAGGGCGACTCCGGCCGGACGCCTGGCCGCGGTGGCCTCATCGATGGGGTTGCCGTGGGGACATACCTCCGGATGGCCCAGCAGCTCGTCGAGCGCGGCCTCCACGCGGGGCGAGATGTGGGCCTGCAGGCGGATGGCCTCAGGATCGGTCTCCGCCCAGGGGATCCCCAGCACTGACGCCAACAGCCACTCGGCGAGCGCATGGCGCCGGTAGATGGCGTCCGCTTCGACGTTCCCCTTGGGTGTCAGGCAGACGTTGCGCGATTCCCCGATGGACACGAGCCCGGTGCCCGAGAGGCGGCGCAGCATCTCGCTGGTGGCCTGCGGCGAGACACGCATGCGACGTGCCAGGTCGGCCGCGCTCAACGGTGATCCGCCTCGCGACTGACGGATCGCCAGGAGGTACGCCTGTTCGGCGGCGGAGATCTCCGATCCTTCGCGGTTCATCGACATGGCCCTACAGGATAGGGCCCCGGACCACTCATCGAGCGGCACCCATGCGCCACACGCGCTCGATCGCACAGTCCACTTCGTCGTCTATCCCGAACCGTGGCGGGCCCGGGTCACGCAGCAGGACGATCCCCAGATCGGTGCGCAGGCGGTAGTCGGTATGTGTGCCGCGGAAGCGGACGTCGACGACCCTCGCGGGGGTGGGCCCGCCGAAGCGGATCCAGTCAGGCCGTACGAGGTACCGCCCGACACCATCAGCGCCCGGCACGGCGATGTCGCCTTCGACGAATGAGGCAGGCCCTGTCAGCCGGGCCGCCCATTCGTCTGCAGGTTCGGCGTAGACCGTCCCTGGTGACGCGACCTGGACGGCCTCGCCGTCACGCATGAGCACGACCCGGTCGGCGACTGCCAGGGCCTCCTCGACATCGTGGGTCGCGTGGATGGCAGCAGCACCGTCGGCATGCACGCGAGTCGCCAGCTCAGCCTGCAGGTCCGCCTTGAGCGCCGTGTCGAGGTGGGCCGTAGGTTCGTCGAGAAGGTACACCGCCGGCCGGCGGGCCAGCGCCCTGGCCAGCCCCACGCGTTGCTGCTCGCCGCCGGAGAGCTGAGCCGGACGGCGTCCCGCGAGGTCGCCGATGCGCATCAGCTCCAGCAACTCACGGGCATGCGCGCGAGCCGCTCCACGCCCCTCGCCGGCCATGCGCAGCGGGTAGGCAACCGTGTCAAGCGCATCCATGTGCGGCCACAACCCGTAGTGCTGGAAGACCATCGCGACCGACCGCTGCTCGGGCGGTGTGTTGACGGTAGCGGAGCTCGCCATCGCCTCGTCGAGGTGCATCTCGCCGCCACTCAGCGGCAGGAAGCCCGCGGCCGCGTAGAGCAGCGTGGTCTTGCCGGAGCCTGACGGTCCCAGCAGCACCACGGTCTCACCCACCGCTACCTCCAGGTCCAGGCCACGCACCACGGGGGCGTTCCCGTAGGAGACGGAGACCCCAGCCATGCGAACAGCTGGTCTGGCGCTCATCGGTGCCAGCCGACGCGTTCGAGCAGTCCCGACCGACCGGCCAGGGGCAGGGCCACGACGGCCACCAGAGCCACGAGCGCTGCCAGCACCAGGGCCAGGGCTGCGGTCAGGCCGACGTCGCCGACCTGCTGCAGGTCGAGGACCACGACCGCCAGCGTCGCCGAACCGGGGCCGTACAGCAGGCTCGACATGGTGACTTCATGGAGGCCGAACATGAAGACGATGAGTCCGCCGGCGATGATCATCGGTCGCATCAGGGGCAGCACGATCGTGCGCGTCGTGGTCCAGACGCCGGCGCCCGACACCCGCGCCGCCCGGTACGAGTCGGCGGGGATGCCGTCGAGGCCGGCCGCCACGGGCCGGAAGCCGAGCGCCCAGAACTTGGCCAGGTAGGCCACCAGGATGATGAGCAATGTATCCCGCAGGGCCACGCCGTAGGCCAACAAGACCGCCACCGCGAGGGTCGAACCGGGCAGGGCGAAGGTCAGCCCCAGCACGCTGCCAGTGAGGCCGTGACCACGGCCTCGACGCGCTGTGACCGCGAGCCCCGCCAGCAGGATGACCCCCGCCGCTGCGGCTGCGGCCAGCAGCAGGCTGTTACCGAGCGCCTCGAAGGTGCGCGGGTCGAGCACCGCGGCGAAGTTGTCGAGCGTCCAGTTGGCCGGGACCGGCGCCAACCCGGGCGCTCGCGTCAACGCGGTCGCCAGCAGCCCCACGAGGGGCAGGATCACCACCACGACGACCACCGACCAGGCGAGCGCGCCGCCGGCCAGGGCTCGGGGGCGGATGCGTCGTCGTCCCAGCCCGCGTTCGGTCGGGCCCGGAACCGACCAGCCCGGATGCCCCAGCGGACCCGAGAAGGCGCCAGAGCGGTCGTGTCGACGCCGCTCCAGCAGCCAGTCGGCGATGGCGATGACCGCGGCTGCACCGACCGCCAGCACGATGGCCAGACCCACGGCGCGCACGAAGGAGCTGGCATCCGAGGAGAAGGCCAGATCGCGGTAGATGCGCGTGGTCATGGTGGTGAAGCCGGCGGGCAGGCCGAGCACGACCGGAACCCCGAACGAGGTCACGCTGAGCACGAAGGCGATGGCACTCGCACCTGCGATGAACGGCCGCAGCAAGGGCATCGTCACCGTCCGGAACGCATCGAGGGGCCCGGCACCCGACGCTCGTGCCGCACGCTCCAGGTCCGGCTCGGCGCGGGTGTGCAGGCCCGCCACCACGAGGAGGTAGGTGATGGGCGCGGCCTCCACGCCCATCACTGCGACGATACCCAGCGGGCCGACAAGCGTTGGCAGCGCCAGGCCGAACAGGTCGTCGAACAGGCCGCCCGGTCCGTAGGTATCGAGCCAGCCCATGGCGGCCACGTAGCCCGGCACGATCAGCGCCAGCAGCATGGCCAGCCGCAAGCCGCGTCGCCCGGGAACGTCGGTGCGCTCGGTGAGCACGGCCAGCGTGCCGCCGATGGCCACCGCCAGCAGCGTGGCCGCCACGCTCGTCCACAGCGAGGCCCAGATCGCGGACCCGGCCGAGACCACCGACTCGGCCAGCGTACCGACCCCCTCCTCGAGCGCCGTGCGCAACAGCACCAGCAGGGGCATCACCACCAGCAGCACGGCGGCCACGATCAACCCCGCGAGCGGAGCCCAGCGCTGCAGGAGGTGCGACCACCCGTGGCCGTGGGACGCACTCGCAGCAGATGAGGGCGGCCGTGCGTCGGTCACGATGTCAGTCACCGAAGATGGCGTAGAACTCCGCCAACAGCTCCGCCTGGCTCCCGTACAGCGCGTTCCAGTCAGCGGTCACGACCTCGCCCTCGTAGGGCCATTCGACATCGTCGCGCACGGGCTGCCAGCCGGTGCCGGCGATGGCGGCCTGGCCCTCCGGCGAGACGAGGAACGCCTGGAAGGCTGCGGCAGCAGCGGGATCGTCACTATCGGCCACCACGGCCGCCGGGCTGAAGAGCGCGATCGCGCCCGGATCGGGCCAGATCATCTCGATGGGGGCGCCCTTGGCGATGTTGGCACGAGCGATCTGGTCGAGCGTGATGCCGACGTCGTAGATCCCCTCGGCCACACCGGTCAGCGTGTCGACCGGAGAACCCACGATGACCGCGCCGTTGTCTTTCAGGTCCTGGTAGAAGTCCATGCCGAAATCGTCGCTGGTGCCGAGATAGCCGAGGGCCGCGAAGGCGGAGCCGGCGAAGCCCGGATCGGGCATGACCACGGCGTCTGCGTAGGCCGGATCGGTCAAGTCGGCCCAGGCCGTCGGCTTGGGCTCGACATCGACGCCCGCGACCAGCACCAGGTTGAGCAGGCGTGTACCCACGAAGGACTCGCCCTTGAACGCATCGGGCACCGCCTCGAAGGCCCCGGCCTCGAGCGGCGCGAGCAGGCCATCGGCTTCGTACTGCTGCACCGACAGCGGGTCGGTCATCCAGAGCACGTCGGCGCCGATGCCGCCGGTACGTTGCTCGCTCGCGATGCGGGCGTCAAGCTCTCCGGTCGGAGCCCGGAAGACCTCGACCGAGAGCTCGGGGTTCACCTCCGCAAGGGCCGCCAGCACGGCGTCGACGGTGTCCTGGGTGACCGAGGTGTAGAGCGTCACCTCACCGGCCGGCACGGTGTCGTCGATCATCTCCTCGGCAAGGACCGGAGAGATTGCGAGGGCCAGGGACAGCGCGCCCGAGGCGGTGACAGCGATGAAGCGAGAACGGGCGTGGGGCATCGGGGTATGAGACTCCTCGACTGACGAGTAGTGCGAGCACGGAACCGACCCTGCGATGCCGGTGCTCCGGCACCTCCGAGTCGTCAGGCAGGGGCTTGTCGACCCCGAGCGTATCAGGCAGCCCCTGCCGGCCCTCGTGCCAGAGGTCCTCGCGGCTCAGGTCGCCCGGCACCTCCGGCTCAGGCCGACCTGTCGCAGCTGACAGGACGTGGCGCTAGAAGGACCGGTCACGCATCAGCTGCCCGAGTTCCAGACGGCTCACCGCCCGCAGAGCCGGCCACTGTGAGAGCAGCCCGACCACGAGGATGGCCAGCGCGGTGAACACGAACGTCAGCGGACGCACGTGTAGCTCGAACGAGAACATGTCCGAGCTGAAGGTAGCCATGAAGACCCATGCCAGGGCCCAGCCGAAGACCAGTCCAGGGATGAGGCCCACGCATGTGAGGATGAGGTTCTGCGCGGTGACCATGGAACCGATGGCTCGCCGCGACAGACCAAGCGTGCGGAGCACCGCCAGCTCGCCCTGTCGCTCGGAGATGTTGGCCGACATCGTGTTGTAGATAAGGGCGAACGCGAGCACGCCGCCGAGCACGACCATCACTCCCACGAAGACATAGAAGAGCGCCATGAACTCCTGCACCAGCTCGTAGAGCGCGTTCGAGTCCACGAAGGCCTCCACTCCCGCCACCGCGCTCAGTGGAGCACGCATGGCAGCACCATCCACACCTGCCTCGAAGGTGACCATCAGCAGGTTGGCCGGACTGGCATCCGACACGGCTGCGCCGGACACGCCCTGCGCCGCGCTGGCCGCGTAGGGAAGTGAGGCATACGCGTACGTACCCAACGGCTCGCTCACGAATCCTGCCACGGGCACATCCGCGAGCGTCATCCCGCCGGCCACGTCCACGGTGACCGTGTCACCGACCGCGATGCCCAGCTGTCCCCGGAGCGCCTCCCCCAGGACCACGCCCTCGACGGGCACTGGCAAGCGGTGGCCATCGGAGGCAACCAGGACGTGCATCTCGGAACCCGGGTCGAGCGCGGTCAGCGCCGTCGTATACGAGCCCTTGGGTCCGACCACCGAGACCGGAACCACGAGCGCCTGCTCGATGCGGTCGATACCCCTCGACGGCGAGGACATCGTCCGCCACCTCCGTGGCCGGACGGCCGGCGAGGTGCAGCTGCGCGTCGTAGCGCTGGATCTGCACGAACTGCTTGTCGAGCAGTACCTGGACCGTATCGATCATGCCCCAGGAGACCACGATCGAGCATCGTGGCCAGCATCACGCCGACGATGGAGGCGATGCTGCGGCGGCGCGACCGGCCGAGTCCGCGGATGACCTGCAGCCACCGGACGGGCAGGTCGCGCAGCGGCGGGATGAACCGCTCCAGCATGGACTCGCCCCCGCCACCCGGCGGCACTTGACCGCGCATCGCCGTGGCGGGCGCGATGCGGCCTGCCCCGCGCGCGGGGAACCAAGCCGCGAGGAACCCCGTGAGCACACCGGCCAGGAACCCGATGCCCACGGTCTCGAGTCGGATGTCTACGACCGCCGCCGGGATGCTCAGGGTGCCGGTGTAGAGCCGCGTGATGGCCTCGGCCATGAGGCTTCCGATGATGACGCCGACGATCGAGGCCACGATGCCTACCACCACGCCGATAGCCGCGTAGTGCCAGGTGATGGTGCGCCTGGTGAAGCCAAGCGCGCGCATCGTGCCGATGTTGGCCATCTGCCCGGAGATCATGCGCCCGAGCATCACGTAGGTCGCAAAGGCAGCGGCGATGAGGAAGAAGGCCGGGAACATCACCGACATCTCGGCGAAGCCGGCGACGTCCTCCTGCAGGGCCGCGTTCGAGGGCTGCTCGTCGAGCGTGAAGGCGTCGAGCGCGCCAGCGCGCAGGACCGCTTCACGCGCGGATTCGACGGCCGCAGTCGAAGCGTCGTCGGCTAGCCGGAAGAGCACCTCCGTTCGTTGAGCGTCCCTGGCCAGGGACGCGACGAACGCATCGTTCGCGAAGACGACGCCGAAATCGTCCGGCAGGACGAGGATCTCCTGGCGACTCTTCGCTGGCCACAGGTACTCCGGCGAGGCGGCCACGCCCAGGACCTCGACCTCGCGCCAACCCTCCGGCCCGGAGATCGGCGAAGGTGCCGCCGACGTGCAGGCCGAAGTGCGCAGCCATGTGCTGTTCGACCACCACGCCGTCGGGCACCGCCGCGTCGAGCGTGCCGCCCTCGGTGATGCGGATGTCGTTGACGGGCGCGTGGCCCGAGGCCGGCATGCCCACCACCCGGCCGATGAGCGTGTGCCCATCTCGTGGCTGGAACGGCACGTCCGCCACGATGCGGGAGCTGGAGGCCTGCAGCTCGGACATGTCCGCACCGGCGGCGAGGACCGCACCGGTCGGCCCGCCGATGGCCGTGACATGCGCGAAGCCAGTCTCACGGTAGAGCTGTTCGTAGGAGCGGGTGAGGTTGAGGTAGGCATCGAATGATGCGTTGAACATGCCAACGCCCAGGGCGATGACCAGGGCCACTGACAGGAATTGCGCTGGACGACGGCGGATCTCGCGCCACAACGCGCGCGACAGGGTGCTCACCATTCGAGCTCCGATGCGTCGATCGGTTGCTGCAGGTGATCCTCTACGACCGAGCCCGAGTGGAGGTGGATGACGCGGTCGGCCATCCTGCTGATGGCCGAGTTGTGGGTGACCAGCAGGACGGTTGATCCGAAGGAGCGCGCGGCGTGGTGCAACGCCCCCAGGACCTGCCGGCCGGTCTCCAGGTCGAGCGAGCCGGTGGGTTCGTCGAGCAGCAAGACGGTCGGTCGCTTCACCAGTGCGCGGGCGATGGCCACGCGTTGCTGCTCCCCGCCCGAGAGCAGACTGGGGAAGCGGTCAGCGCGGTCGGCCAGGCCGACCGTTCCCAGCACGTCTGCTGCCTCGTCCTCGCCGACGCCGACGAGCTCTCCCACCAGCGCCACGTTCTCGAGCGCGGTGAGTGTCGGGATGAGATTGAAGAACTGGAAGACGAAGCCCACGTCCGTGCGCCGGTACTCGGTGAGCGCCGCCTCGCCGAGGCCACTGATCTCGCGCTGGTCGACGGTGATGGTGCCGCCCGTGGCCGGCTCGATGCCACCGATGAGGTTCATGAGGGTGGTCTTGCCCGAGCCCGACGGACCCAGCACGACCACGAACTGGCCGCGCTCGATGTCCAGGTTCGCATCACGCAGCGCGTGCACCGCGAGCTCGCCCTCGCCGAACGTTTTGTCCACGGCAACGAGGCGAATGACCGACTCGCCGACTGGCGGTGCCTCCGCCGGCGTGGCGGTGGTGACGGGTGTGGTCATGGCGCGTCCTCCCCTGTCGGGCTGAGCAATGCGATGAGCGTGTCGGCTGCAGCCTCGGCGTCGAGGCCTGGGTCGGCCATCCGTTGGATGAGGAAGCCGTCGAGGAAGGAGGCGATCACCGGTGTGAGCCGCGCGGCGGGGATGTCGACGCGAACCACGCCGCGCTCCTGCGCGACGAGCAGGCGGGGCTCGAGCATCTCGCTCCACGAACCCATGATCTTGCCCATGGCCTCCCCCATCGCCGGGTCGCGACTGGCCTGCAGGAGAGCCTCGGCCATGAGTACGCCGATCTCCGTCCTGAGGTCGAACTCGTCGATGAGCCGCATCACGCGGTGGATGGACCCGGGCAGCGGGCGGTCATCGAGAAGCTCTGCCACAAGGCCGTCGACCGCCGGCCCCAACCGAGCCATGACCGACTCGCGCCGAAGGTTGTCGATCGAGCCGAAGTGATAGTGGACGAGGGCCTGGTTGACGCCCGCTCGCTCGGCGACCGCCCGGGTCGTCACCGCGCCCCAGCCGCGCTCGACGATGAGCGAGGCGGCTGCCGCCAGCAGGCGGCGCCGGGTCAGGTCGCCAGTGGCTGGCCTGTCGGTAGGTTGGGCATCTGCTTTAGGCATGTGCCCAATGTTATCGCACAGGGCAACTCAGGAGCAGGGCCTCGGGTGCGAGGAAGTGCGCTGTGGGGTTAGCCGGTTCTAGCCGCTGGCCGAAGGGGCCCCGTCGCAACGATCCCAGTCGACTTCACCATCGGTCCACTGCGGTCGCAGGCAGTCCAGTGGCGCCTCGGTCGGCTCAGGTGTCTCGTCGACCGTCATGCCGAAGCGTTGGCCGACGAGGCGCGATTCCGCAGGCCAGGGTCGCCAGTCCTCGGGGCGGGTCGGCTCGGTGGCGGTGACGTACAGCGCGATCTGGGACCCGTCGGGGGAGACCTGCGCCATCGCCGCCAGCTGCTGGCCGGTGATCTGTGCGTCAACGGTCGCGTCGAGCTCCTCGGGACCGGAGGCCGGCGCCCAGGAACCCTCGGACGTGATCTCGCCGGGTCCGGTGACGACGAGTAGGCCGCTTGGCTGGAACGCCCAGACCGCGCCGCCGGCATCGGAGGTGACGGACCAGCGCCCGACCACTGGATGGTCCTCGGCGGTACTCGCAGCGAAGCTGGTGATGGCGACCGCGGAAAGCAGCACGATGGCCGCCCCCAGCGAGGCTGTAGCTGACCGGCCGAACGATGTGCGCGTCATGGTCCATCCACCCTAGCAGCCACTGGCAACAGAAACCGCGAAAGGAGCATACGCCACGCGAAACCGACCGTCGAAAGCGCTCACATCCGTGGCATCCTGACCGCCATCCGCCCTGAGGGCGGCCCGATCGATGTGACCGACCACCCGAAGGACGTATGGACGCTCGCCTGACGACCCTGCTCTCTCTCGCGCTGGCCCCCGACTCCCCGGTCCCCGGCCTTCCGCTCTTCCGTGCTGGTCGTTGGCTGGCCGATGACGCGAACGCCCTGGCAGGCGTGACGGCCGCCTTCCTGATCGTCGCGAGCGGCGAGTCGCATCCAGACCACTCGCGCGCCCGCGGTCTGCTCGAGCGTCCGCCTGCTGAGGCGGCAGACCTGGCGGCCTTCTATCGCGAAGCGCTCGGCCGCATCGAGCAGGAGCTCAGCGACGCCTTCGACCGCGATCCGACGGTCGCCGCCGCCTGGGACAGAGCCGCCTCCGAGCTGGCCTCTGCCACCTCGACCGGAGAGGTCACCGAAGCCATCTGGTGGGCGCTGTTCCCACAGGGCGTCGGCGTCCGTCACCACGAGAACACGCACATCTCCGCCCTGCGCCACCGGCGGACGGTGGAGATCGATGCGCCCGCGGCCGATCCCATCGTCGACCCGGCACGAGAAGTGCTGTTCACCTCCAACGTCCTGCTCACGGTCCCGGACGCGGCTACCGACATCGACACCCTGCCCTACCCCGCCGACCTGCTCGACGCCATCCGGGCAGCCTCGGAGGAGCCGCAGCGCTACTGGTACGACCACCCCATCCAGATCGGCGTCGAGCCGTCGGCCAACGAGTTGCTCTACGGCCTGCGCGGTCTCGACGAGGCCATCGAGGCGGAACCCGAGCCGGCGTGCGTCACCTGCCTGCTCTCGGTCAGCGTCACGCACGCCGGCCTCGCCCCCATCGCCCGTCGGTACGTCGAGGCCGAGCTGGCGCGTGACGGCCGGCTCCGCAACGTCGACGTCGTCATCGTCACCGAGGACGACACGCGTCGCCTCGTCGACGAAGTGCTGCTGCCGGCGCTCGACGATCCCGATGCCGAGGTCGCCGCGGGGCTGCGCCGCGTGGTCGGCGTGGACGGCCGCTATGGTCGCCACTACAGCTTCCTCAAGGCCGTGGCGGCGCTCTGGCAGGTCGGGGTGACGCCCGACGTCCGGGCCACCTTCAAGATCGACCTCGACCAGGTCTTTCCCCAGGACGTCCTGCTCGCCGAGACCGGCAGGACGGTGTTCGAGCATCTGCGTACGCCGTTGTGGGGCGCGACCGCACGCTCGGCGGACGGTGAAGAGCTGGCCCTGGGCATGATCGCGGGCGCCCTGGTGAACGAACGCGACATCGGCCACGGCCTGTTCACTCCCGACGTGCCCATCCCCGATCGACTACCGGCACTCGACGAGCACGTCTTCTTCAGCGCCTTGCCCCAGTCGATCTCGACCCGCGCCGAGATGATGGAGCGATACGACGGCGCTGCCATCGACGGGCGTAGCCGCGCCCTCGAGCGCGTGCACGTCACCGGCGGCACCACCGGGATCCGAGTGGACGCCTTGCGAGCCTATCGGCCGTTCACACCGACCTGGGTCGGCCGCGCCGAAGACCAGGCCTACCTGCTTTCGGCGCTCGGCCAGGGCGGGCCCAGGCTGGGCTACGCGCACGCGGCCGGGCTGGTGATGCGCCACGACAAGGAGGCCTTCGCGGGACAGTCGATGGAAGCTGCCAGGATCGGCAAGCTCATCGGTGACGACGTACGCATCCTCGTCTTCTCGGCGTACGTGACAGCCCTCGCGAGGACCGGCCTCGACGAGGCCGAGATCCATCGCCTGCTCGACCCCTTCACCGGCTGCTTCGCCTCCACCACGCCACAGACGCTGGTGCTGCTGCGAGTGGCTCTCCGGACCCTGCGGCTCTTCGGCTCGGGCCGTGATGACGACGCCCGGGAGTATGCGACGCTTGCCGCAGCACGCGTGCGGGAGGCCCTCGCGACCGACGGGGAGCCAGACACGGTAGGCCTGGCGCTGGCCGCGGAGGGCGAGGCCTGGAACGCCTACTACGACGCGGTCGACCGGCTCGAGGACGGTGACGGTCAGCTCGCGGGTCGTGCCCGGCAGATCCTCGACGAGTGCCGAGTGGCGTCGCGCTAGGAGCCTGCCGGTGCCCGCGCGTCCGTCCCACCGGGAACGCCACTCGACCGCTGGGCCGGCTCAACGGGCGGCTCATCGGCCGTTCGGCCCTTCCCGTGAGACGAGCGGCGAACGAGACCACGCCCGGCGGTCGAGCGGCCTCCTCTTCGGGACGGCGGGCGCCGTGAACAGTCCCACGGTCCGTCCAGCTGGAGCCCTGGACGACTGAGCCGATGGCTCGTGAACGTCAGGGGACGGTGGCTACGACTGCCGCGGCTGTAGCCCCAAGGTCCGGGCGATCGAATCGATGGCCGCTCGCTCGGCGTCGTTGACCAACACGCCCCCGTGGCCCAGGAAGCCCTGGTCCTCCTTGCCGGCTCGGGCGACCGCCCCGGCGATGTCCATGAGCCAGCCCTTGTAGCCGGTCGCCTCCTCCGGCGTGGCCTTGGCGTCCAGCAGCGTCGAGACGCGTCCGAGCACGGCCATCGATTCATCGAGGGCGCCGGGAGCGGTGGCCACCTCGACATAGTTGGGGAAGACGTGCCCCTGCTTGAGGTCGATCTGCAGCTGCATGATGATCGATGTCACGAGCGTATCGCCGACGTACGCAGGTCCGCTCTCGAGGACGAACGCGGCGGCGGCGTAGCCCTCGCTGACGGTCTCCTCCTTGCGTCCGGGACTGGCTGCTGAGATGGCCACCGCGGCCGCCTCGAGGGCCGCGCGCAGGAGCTGCTGCTCCTCCTCGGTGTAGTCGGCGATGACGGTCATGCGGGCCCCTCAAGATAGGGATCGTTCGGATGCAGCGCCAAGCCTACCGTGGAGCGGCGACGGCGTGCACGTTAGCCCTCGTATGCGGGATGCGCGATCCGAGTACCCGCGGCTGGTCCCCTTGCGCCGTGCGGCAGGTACGGCATCGACCGTTGCAGGCCTCGGGCGAGGACGAACATGTCCGCCGCCGGTCGCAAGGAGGGCGGCGCGCTGTCGTGGGGTCCTCCCCGGAGCACGATCTCGATCGGCGCGAGCGTCTCGGGAGCCAGGCGAGCCGAGATCGTCGGTGCGGTATAGACGAGCTCATCGCCGCCGTCGAGCCGGTGGGTCTCCCCGCCGAAGCGTCCCTCGACCGAGCCGTCATCGAAGAGCATGAAGGCGTTCTCCGGTTCGGCCTCGAACTCGGCACGGTCGAGATAGAGGCGCGGTTTGTCGCGATATGGCTCACCAGCGGTCGGGCAGGCCGTCACGCAGTTGCCACATTCGTTACAGAAGTCGGTCAGCACCGCGATCTGCAGCGTCTGCTCGGCGCGGTAGGCCTCGCGTTCGCCGGCTACGACCTGTTCACCCTCCACACGCAGTACCGGCAAGGCGGCGGTGAATGGCTCGGACTCATAGGTCATGAGGGCCATGTTGGGACAGACGCCCACGCACAGGCTGCAGATACGGTGGCAGTCGAGGCAGCGCCTGGCCTCCGCCTGCGCCTGCTCGGCGGTGTAACCGAGGACGGTGGGCTCGAAGCTGCCGCGTCCTTCAAGAGGCGTGTGCTCGACCGGAACGCGGTACTCGCGTCGGGCACGCCGCTGCACCATGGCCGCCACGTCAAGCGGCTCGGTCGCCACGGCTGACTCCTCGACGGTCCCCGCACCGAGGGCCACGGCGATCGCGCGTGCCACGGCCTTGCCGTCGGCGGCCGCCCTGACGATCGAGGAGGGTCCGTCGAGCGCCACGTCGCCACCGGCATAGACCCCGGCGATCGACGTCTCGAACGTGAACGGGTCGACGTCGATGTAGCCACCGCGGGTCAGCTCCGGCATCTCGTCTGCGAAGAAGTCGAGCACCGAGTGCTGGCTGATGGCGAGGATGAGCGTGTCGAGCTCGATCTCGAACTCGGAGTCCGGCACGTCGAGCGGGACCTTGCGACCGGCGGCATCCCGCTCACCCCGGTACTCGGTGCGTGTGCAGACGAGGCCGGCCAGACGGCCGTCCTCGACGTGGATGGCTGCCGGCCTAGCCAGCTCCACGATGCTCACGCCCTCCTCACGACAGGCGCTGATCTCCTCGGGATCGGCCGGCATCTGGTCGACGGTCCGGCGGTAGATGAGCGAGGTCTCGGCGGCACCCACGCGCAATGCTGAGCGCACGGTGTCCATGGCCGTGTCGCCGGCACCGATGACGCCCACCCGGGGACCCACCGGCACCGGCGTTCCCTCGCGCACACTGCGCAGGAAGTGCAGCGCGTCGATCACGCCGTCCGCATCCTCGCCAGGCAGCCCGAGGCGCTTGGCCAACTGGGCACCGACGGCCACGAAGACCGCCTCGTAGTCGGCGGTCCGCAGGTCCTCGAGGGTGAAATCCAGGCCGGCCGTCCGGCCGTAGCGGATCTCCACTCCGAGCCCCCGCAGGACCGCCATGTCCTGGTCGATGCTGGCCTGCGGCAGGCGGTACTCGGGGATGGCCCCGCCGACCATGCCGCCGGGATACGCGTGGGCCTCGAAGATCGTCACCGAGAAGCCGGCTTCGGCGAGTGCCTGTGCCGCCGACAGGCCCGCCGGACCAGCGCCGATGATGGCCACCTTCGCACCGCGCGCGGGTCGCTGCAGCGGGACGAGCGGCTGCCCTTCCTGCTCCATGATGAAGCGCTTCATGTGGCGGATGGCCAGCGGCTCATCGAGGTGGGTGCGGATGCAGGTGGTCTCGCAGAGGTGGTCGCAGACATGGCCCAGGATCGACGGCAGCGGGTTGTCGGCTCGTGTCAGCCGCACGGCCTCGGCGAATTCGCCGGCACGCACGGCGTTCATGTAGAGGGGCACGTTCTGGTCGACCGGGCATTCGTCCACGCAGGGCGCCTCGATGCAGTCGAAGAGCCCGAGCTCGCGTGAGGTCTTGGAGCGATCGGTCCGGAACGAGCCCTTCTGGTAACGCCAGTCGGCCCGCGTCTCGCGGGCATAGCGCCGCAGGTTCAGGCGCGCCAGCACCTTCGACACGAGCCCCGTCAGCGCCTCGCCGCGAGCCTCGTCGAGTCCATGCTCGGCGGCCCAGGTCCGGACGGTGTCGAGCGGCGCCTCCTCTCCTTCGACCAGTGCCGAACCCAACGAGGCGCAGTCGTCGAGATCGAGGGCGAGGCTGCTGTCGGTCAGCGCTGACCAGTGCAGCACCGGGGCGAACTCGGCGAAGCCATCGACGCCCACGGCCCGGCGTGCGCTGAAGTCGGCGAGGTCGGCGGCGTCGGCGGCGTCCATGGCCGCGGCCAGGTTCTCGGTGTATTGGGCCAGGCGCAGGTAGCCACCGGTCTTGAGCAGGTCGGAGCAGACGGTGACCGTGGTCAGGCCGGCCGCCAGCAGGTCGGCCACGTTGAAGCAGTCGGCGCCGCCGGCGTACGAGAGCATGACGTCGCCTCGGAACTCCTCCGAAAGCATCGCCGCGAGGTTGGTCGTGACCGGATGCAGCGCCCGGCCCGAGAGGTACATCATCCCGTCTGCGTCGAAGCGCGAGCGCCAGTTCTCGACCTCGAGCGTGTTGGACAGCTTCAGCCCGAACCGGAGGCCCTCGGCCGCCGCCACGCGTCGCAGGTTGTGGAACATCGGGACCGCATCGACATATTTGAGGTCGTGGCCGAAGGCCTCGTCTGGTATCGGCACGTCGCTGAAGCCAAGATCGCCGTTGATGATGCCGCGCACGCGGTCCGGCCCCAGCAGTGTCGGGTTGCACTTGACCGACGTGTGCAGCCGCCGCTCCTGGAGCAGGTAGAGCGTGATCTGCTCGATCTCCTCGGGTGGGCAACCGTGCATCGTCGAGAGCGTCATGGTGTCCGAGACGCACGTCGGGATGGCCAGGTCGCGTATCCCGGGGAACCGCCGAGCCACGATCTCGACGTAGTCGGGCAGGTAGGCCGACGCGTCGCGCATGCCGTCGAGATACCACTGCACGTTGGGCTGCTGGATGCCCGCGAGGTCATAGCCCACGCTCATGTTGAAGATCACGCCGGGCGCATCACCGGGAAAGCCCAGCCGGGCATGCAGGGCGTGCACCAGCACCCACGCGCGCAGGTACTCATCGTAGGATTCGAAGACCTTCAGCTCCTGCGACCACTCGACGTTGTAGCCCTCGTCCTCGACGTCGATGCAGGGCTTGGCGATCTCTAGCTCATCGAGCGTCTGGATCGTCTTGAGCTCGATGAAGCGCGCCCCCATCAGCCAGCTGACGATGATGTTCTGGGCCATCTGCGTATGTGGCCCGGCGGCCACGCCGAAGGGCGTCTCCAGCGCCCGGCCATACACATCCACCCGGAAGCGATCAGACGGATCGGGCACGAAGAACGCGGCTCGGGGCACGCCGAAGATCGAGTCCTTCGTCTCGAGCTCAGCGAACACCCAGTCGCTCAGCTGCTCCATCGAGATGGGCCCGAATCGATCCCCCATGACCTCGCTCCTCTCGGCTTCCCGCTTCTACAGGCGTGCGTGCAAGCGTTTCGCCTGCTCGGCCGCCCTCGCCCTGACCTCGACCGCATCCACCCTGGTCGGCGCGCCGTCGGTGAAGACGACCTCGCCGCCGACCTTCACCTCGAGCGGGCGGACGCCGGGCGTGAAGGCGATGTGCCACGGGTCCATCGGCTCGTAGGACCAGGTGACCTCGTCGTCCCTGGCCTCTGGCATGAGCTCCCAGCCGGTCTCCAGCCAGCTCCAGGCCGTGTCCGGTCCGCAGGTCACGTCCACGCTGCGCTGCAGCACGTAGGCCAGGCGGAAGGCCTCGATGACGTTGCCGCCGATGCCGTCGGTGCCCAGCGCCACCGGGTTGCTGAAGCGGGCAGGATCGGCGTAACCCACCGCGTTGTTGAGGTTGGACATGGGGTTGTGCAGGATCGTGCCGCGCAGCGTGTGATCGGTGGGCAGGTGTACGCAGTGGCTCAGCAGCCAGTCGTCGCGGGTCAGGCCCTCGAGACGCTGTGGCGCGTCGATGTCGCCGACGCCCTCGCACACGTGGATGTGCACACCGACGCCCAACTCCTGGGCCAGCTCTGCGGCCGCCCGCAGCGACTCGTCCGTACAGGTGAAGGCGGCGTGGATGCCGACCAGCGCTTTGTTGCCAGCCTCGATGAAGCGTCGGTTCTCCTCCAGTCCTCGGCGGGCACCGTCGGCGCCGTGGCGGTCGGTGATGCCGTAGGCCGGCAGGACGCGCACGCCCACCTCGGCACAGGCCTCGGCGATGGCATCGAGACTGCCCTCGATGGCGTTGGGCGACTCGTGGTGATCGATGATCGCGGTGGTGCCGGCCTCGAGTGCCTCCAGCGCCCCGAGCATGGCCGACCAGCGGATCATCTCGAGATCGAGGGCGGTATCGAGGCGCCACCAGATCTGTTCGAGGATGCCCTGGAAGTCGGTGGCCACGGCCGGGGGCGGCGGCATGCCCCGCGCGAGCGCCGAGTAGAGATGGTGGTGGGCACACACCAGGCCCGGAGTGGTGGCAGCCATGAGCTTCTCCCGTCGGCTTCGTCGTCGGCTGGGCACTACTCAACCACACCCATGCGGCCTGCGTATACCCGCCGGTCAGCCTCATCCAGGGGGCCGACCGGGCTTCCGCAGGTGCGCTCGACCATGTAGGCTCCCGAGCCATGGACTTCGGCTTCACCCTCAAGGCAGAGCACAGCGCTGAGCGCACCATCGCCCTCACCCAGCAGGCGGAGACGGCCGGCTTCGGGTACGGCTGGTTCTGGGACAACCACGTCCTCTGGCGAGAGATCTACCCGCTGCTGACGCTGCTGGCGGTCGAGACCACGAGCATGCGCCTCGGTGCCTGTGTGACCAATCCCACCACCCGCGATCCGAGCGTGACCGCCAGCGTGCTGGCTACGCTGCAGGAGGTGTCCGGCGGACGCATGGACCTGGGGATGGGCCGTGGGGACGGCGCGGTGCGCCTGCTGGGACTGCCACCGACCAAGCTCAAGACGATGGAGACCGCCATCCACGTCATCCGTGAGCTGGTCGAGGGTCGCCCGGTCGACTACAAGGGCACAGAGCTCACGATGAACTGGACCACCGGCAGCAAGCTGCCCGTGTGGATCGCCGGCTACGGCCCGATGGCGCTGGCGTTGACCGGTCGCGTGGCTGACGGGTTGATCCTCCAGCTGGGCGATCCCGATCTCATCGGCTGGATGGCCGGCACCATGCGAGAGGCGGCCGTCGACGCTGGGCGCGATCCGCACTCGATCATGATCCAGGCCGCCGCCCCCGCCCACGTGGGCCCCATCGAGGAGTGCCGGGAGCGCGTGCGCTGGTTCCCGGCCATGGTCGCGAACCACGTCGTCGAACTGGTCAACAAGTATCCGCCCGAGGAGCTGCCAGAGTCACTCACGGGCTACATCCGCGGCCGGGAGGCGTACGACTACAGGCACCATGCCGAGGTCGGCTCGACCAACGCCGACTACATCGCCGACGAGGTCATCGACCAGTTCGCCGTCATCGGTGAGCCTGCGGCGCACGTCGAACGCTTGCTGCAGCTGGCCGATGCCGGGGTAGATCAATTCAACCTCTACCTCATGAGCGGCGAGGAGGAGGAGCAGCTCGAGATCTACGGCTCGGAGATCATCCCTGCCGTGAACGCTGCACTGGCCGCGCGCTAGTCAAGCTTCGCAGCTGACCTCGAACGAACCCTCGATCGACTCGGCTTCGGTGTTCCAGGCACGGGCGAACGTGGCCGTCCCGGACGCGGTGAGGCCGTTCTTCTCGTACGACTCGACTTGGCTCATGCCGACCATGTCCTTCTCGGTGGCCCAGCCCGCGTCAGCGCGCCACCGGGCATCGAAGTCCCTGAGATCGCGACCGTCAGGCACCTGCCGCCGGCCTGGATCCGAAGACATCACGGCAGAGACCGTGCCGGGACCGGTGGCCAGCTCGCGACGCTGCCTATCGAAGCCCAGCCGGTGGACAGCAGGCCAGCGCGAACGCCAGCAGGGGAAGCCAGAGCCCGACGAAGGCCACGGCCATCATGCCGATGAGCCTGCCCGGCGAGACATCCGGGAAGCTTCGGTGGAAGTCCTTCCACAGGCCACGCCCGAGACCGACCGTCAGCAGCAACATCATGGGTGCGATGTCGACGAGTCGCAACGCTTCCATGCGCCCAGCCTCGCGTTGCCGGGATCAACGGACAAGTGCGACATCCGTACCCGCTCGCGTAGCCCTTCGGAGTCGAGCCGGAGCAGCTCGGAGGCCAGAGGATCGCGGCTATGTCCGCGGTCGACGCCGCCGTCGAGAGTGCGTGGGCGCGCTCAGGCAGGCATGGGGCAGTACAGCTCGCCGGGTCCGTCAGGCATGGTGAACCTTCCGTCGCGGACGCCGAAGGTGCAGAACACTCCCAGCACTTCGGACAGCGTCCCGAACTCGTCCATGGTGAAGGTTACGGCACCGTCGGCGAAGTAGCAGTGGTGTTCATAGGCCACCACCGCGGGGACAAGGTCTGAGCTGTAGATACCCCCCCGCATCCGCACAAACGCTTCGGAAGGTCGGCTCAGGCTCGGGTTCGACGACCTGAGGAACCGGCAACTCACAACCGATGCGGGGTCCAGTACCCCGGCCCTGGAGACAACGGTCGCTTCCCCTGCCACCGTCGAGCAGGTCATCGCCGACCTTGCCGATGAGAACGTCGTTCCCGACCCCGCCGAGCAGCCGGTCATCGCCCACTCCACCGGAGAGTCGATCGCGACCGGCATTGCCGATGAGCTTGTCATGGCCGCCGTTGCCGACGAGCAGGTCCGATCCGCGGCCGCCGCAGATGAGGTCATTCCCACCGAGACCGAAGACCTTGTCATCGCCACCTCGCGCCACGATCACGTCGGTCCCATTGGTCCCGTATATGGTCTCGCTCGCGTTGGTACCCACCGTCGTCGCGGTGCGGCCCTGGCACTTGTACTGGTCGGACTCGGCCGTCGTCGGTCCGACTGCCGTGACGGTCGCGAGCGAGGCCAACATGACCGCCGAGGCCAGCAGGGCTACGGTGTGGCGCCTCCTTGGATGCTGCACGGTGTCGAGGTCCCTCCCTTGGTGCTCGCGCCTGCTACGGGCACGACCACGAGGTCGAATGTACCTCCTCGCGGTGGCCGTCGCTATGCAGTCTGCAGCCCAGCGAATGCTTGGCCTCGTCGAGGACATCATTCGGGTGTCGGGTTCGCGCTCGCGTCGATGGTCCCTACGGTGCCATCAGTCCTAGGGGCAAGCAGCGATCACGCCCGACTGCGAGCATGTGAGCCCCTGTCGCACCGGTCCTGAATACCGGTCGGCGCCGGTCCCCTCCGCGGGGAGCGTTGCTGGTGGTGACACGTCGATAGTGGTGGACGCGGGACGGATAATCGTGAGCATACGCGGGAGGCGATGAGGCGCGGTCCGCGCCCCGGCCGCCCAGGCGCCGAGCCACCGGCGAAACCGGCCCGCACGGAAGAGGGGGATCACGATGCTCCACAAGACTCTCTTGGCGGCGATGGCTGCCATGCTTGCGTTCGCCGCGGTCGGGATGGCGGTGGCTCCCACTGAGGCCTTCAGCGAGAACAAGTTCATCGAGACTTGGAACGCGAATGCCGGTGTCCTCCAACGCACCCGTGACCGGCTGCAGGCCAACCCGACCAAGCGCCAGATCGTGCGCTCCGTGCGCGAGATGGCTCGCGCCGAGAACCGGATAGTCATGTGGCTGCGTGACCATCGCGCTACGGCCTGCCAGCGCCCGTGGTCCGACCGGATGGTGTTGCGGGGCACCGAGGCGCGCAAGTTGTTCAAGGCAGCGGCCCGTTCGGCCGAGGATTGGAGGTTCGGGGTGGCTCTTCGCCAGCTCGAGCGCGGCCTGCAGTCTGCTGCGGCGATGGGACGTGCGGCGACCCGCATGGTCGAGACCTGCCCCTGACCAACGAGCCTCGGATCAGCGGCGCCCAGACGCTCGCCTCTACGCGGCAAGGATAGAGCCCAAAGGTCACCGGCAGGGGCGGGGCCGGCACTGCAACCGGATGCAGCACAGCCGGGCTTGAATGGGAACGCAAAGGGTACGCTGCCCATGGGACACGACCCTCGAGACACCCCGAGAGTCGACTCTACGCTCAGAAGTTGGCGCGGCCGGAGGGATTCGAGCGCACACTGCCAAACCATCGAGATCGATGGTGTTCCAGAGTTGGTCGAGGTTCTCCGGGCCGGGTGGTCGAGGCAAAGCGGCTCGTCCTTCCAAGCGAGGACTCGTCTGCAACGAGGCAGCTCCATGTCCGTCGCTCTCAGCGCGAGACCGCCGTGCGTCGTCGTCAGACGAGTGCGGGGACACCAGCTTCCGATATGGGGCTTGGCATCGAGCCTGGCGCGGGTGGGTCGTCGACGAACCAATCCGGCACGGCAGCCACGAGGTCGGGATCGCCGAATACGTGAACTGATCCGTCTGCGATGGCATGGCGCCAACCCCGGTGGCCCCTCGCGAGCGAGAGCAGCACCGCGAGACCGGCCTCGACGTAGACGTAACGATCTTCGTCGAGCAGCGGATCCTCGAGGCATCCATAGGGCTCGATGCCTTTCTGCAACACGATCCACGAGCGGCGCTCATCGTCGCGTCGCATCGTGATCGCCATGATCGCCTGGCGGACAGGCAGTCGGGCGGGGTCGATCCGCTTTGCGAGCCAGCCCCAGATGATCTCGGGATCACGCTCGACCATGGCAGGATCGTCTGGCATCCACGCCTCGGCCCAATCCCGCAGGGAGAGCAGTGTCGGAACGAGCGCTTCTCCTGCTGAGGTGAGTCGATACGGTTCCCTGCGACTCGAGCGCGCCTGTCGCGAGATGAGGCCCAGGTCCTCGAGCTTGTGCAGCTTGTCTGTGAGCACCGATCGAGAGATGTGACCCGGTAGCCCGGTGGCCAAGGCGTTGAAGCCTTGCGGACCTGCCATCACCAACTCCCGCACGATGAGGAAGCTCCAGCGGTCACCCAGGTGTTCGACGGCCTTCGTGAACGAGCAATAGTCGTCCTGTGTGTCCAGTGCCATGCCCGGCATTGTCCCATGCCGGCCCAGGTCCACGAGTTCTGTTTTCGGACTCGACCGCATCATCGGCGCCCGACAGCATCGCTCACAGGGGGCAATGGGGGCGATCTCGGAAGTGGAGGATGGCGAGCGGTGAATGGGATCCAGAGCGCGCATCACGACGCGATCATCATCGGCGCCGGCCAGTCGGGCCTGGCAGCCGCATTCCATCTCGCGCAGAAAGGCACGAACTTCATCGTCCTAGAGAGTGACGCACGGGTCGGTGACACCTGGCGTGAGCGCTACGCTTCGCTGCGTCTGTACAGTCCGGCCAAGGCGGATGCCTTGCCGGGGATGCCATTTCCGCTGCCGGGCAACGCGTTTCCCACCGGCCAGCAGATGGGCGACTACCTCGAGGGGTATGCGCAGCGGTTCAAGCTGCCGGTCCGGACCGGCGTCAAGGTCGAAGCACTCGAGGCAGACACGGTTGGATCGGGCGGCTACCTCGTCAGAACGGCTGGCGGCTCGTTCCGCGCCCAGCAGGTGGTCATCGCGGGCGGTTACTACAGGAATCCCTATGTGCCGGACTTCGCTTCGGAACTCGACCCGGCCATTCGACAGCTCCACTCGGGCCAGTACCGAGATCCTTCACAGTTGGCCGATGGCCCCGTGCTTGTCGTGGGCCGGAGTCACTCGGGCGCTGACCTTGCGCTCGAGGCGGTGCGGCATGGTCATCGCGCCATCTTGTCAGGCCGCAGCCACGGGCAGTTGCCCTTCTCGGTCGACAGCCGGACCGGGCGCTTGGCGTGGCCCGTGATCGAGTTCCTCGCATCGAACGTCCTGACCTTGGGGACGCCCATCGGTCGCAAGGTGGCACCAGAAGTCAGGAAGTCGGGCGCCCCCCTGCTACGCGTCAGAGCCGTTGACTTGGATCGCGCCGGCGTCGAATTGGTCGAAGCCCGCGTCGTCGGGACCAAGGATGGCAGGCCAACCCTGGATGGCGGACGTGAACTCGACGTGGCGAACGTGCTCTGGTGCACTGGCTTTCGCCCAGACTACGGCTGGATCGAGCTTCCGATCTTCGATGACCATGGCTGGCCGCTGCAACATCGAGGAGTTGTCGACTCGGCGCCGGGGGTGTACTTCCTGGGCTTGCCCTTCCAGTACGCCTTCACCTCGATGCTCGTGGCGGGCGCGGGGCGCGATGCGGAGTACATCACCGCGCGGATGGCGTCTCGAGCGGCGTGATCCTTGCCCCTGGCAAGTCTCCGAGGCTAGGCATGCGGCCTGCTGCCCAACGAATCGGTACGCAGTGGGTACGATGCCCCCAGGATCGGCCCTCCGAATAGAACGGAGGGCCGTGTTCACGCTCACGAACTCGCGCGCCCGGAGGTGTCTGGGATCACGACATAGGCTACAAGCGTCAGACGACTGGTGAGTCGGGACATAGGCGACGGTCCGATGCATGTCGAAGCATCGGGTCGCCGTCCTGAAGGTCGTCTCCGGGCGACTGTCCGTCACCGCCGCCGCGGCCGAGTGCGGCCTGGGCCGCCAGCTCCTGCACCGGCTCCGACGCCGATACCGCGAGGGCGGCCTCGAGGCGGTCGAGCCACGTTCCCGCCGGCCACGCTCCAACCCGGGTCGGACGCCCGAGACGGGTGTGGACGACGAAGGTGGCACGCAGGCTGACCTAGCATCCGCCGGTGACTCCCGACCCCCTCTACATCGGCCCGCAGGGCAACAGGGTCCGCGTCCGCCACGACGATCCGCGCCTGACGCCCTACAGCCCCGGCGTGTCCCGGCTGCGCTCAGCGGTCGAGCTGGCGAGCGACGCGGAGGGCCTGCGGCTCGTCCTCGAGACGACCATGGGCAAGCGATACCGCGTCGAGGTGCGTGACGACGGCGCGGTGGTGGGGTTGTGGCGGCGTTGATGCAAGCCGTGGGTAGTCAAGGCGGCGCGAGGCTCGTGTCCCTGTAGACGCAGGGTGGAGAATCCACGCATACGCGGGAGGCGATGAGGCGCGGCCCACACCCTGGCCGCCGGGACCGCGCCGAGCCACTGGCGGACCCGACCCGCCGGAAACCGGGGGGATGTCATGCGCACGTTACGTGTGTCCCTGATCGGGACGGTCGTCGTCATGCTGCTCGCCGGGCTGGCCGGCACCGCGGTAGCCCGGACGGACGGGAGCGCCAGGGTCACCGGCTCGGAGCTGTACTCGATGGCGGGGAGCTACCCTGAGTTCTCCGAGGATGGCGTGCTGGGCGAGGACTGGATCGGACACGGTCGCGGGATGGGGTCCACGCAGAAGATCGAGTGGAGCGACCCGCGGCTGCCCAGCGAGGTCCAGAGCGTCACCAACTTCGAGGCGTATGGCAGCGAGGTGGACGGCGACGTCGGCGCCGTGGTCATCAACAGCATGTGGCTGCTCGAGGATTCCGATGGCACCTGGATTGGCCCCTGGACCGGCTGGTGCGACGACCAGGACCGTTGCCAGGGGATGGTCGTCCTCACGGGGCACGGAGCCTATGACGGCTTCTATACGGTCCTCACCGAGCGGCTCGAGGAGGACGCGGACGGTACGGCGACGAAGGTGTTCGAGGGCGCCATCCTCGCCGGGGAGATGCCCCCGCTGCCGGCGCCGCCGGAGCCGACGACCAAGTAGCCGCTTCCGTCAACCCAGACCCCTGAGGCACGGACGCTCCACCAAGGCCCCATCAGGGCTTCGGCGCGGTTCAGGTGGCCAGGGTGTGGGTGGTGCTCCATCGCCTCCCGCGTGCGCTTGGATTCGCCTTCCGATGCGCAAGCTCTCGAGGCCTCCTGGATCAGAGACAGCTGCGCAACTCCGTGGCGGACATCTACGCCCTGCAGCCACGCGGGCCTACGAGTGGTCGAGTCAGGACGCGTGTCACGTCCCTTCCAGGTGAGACGGTGATGAGGCCGATGACAAGGCCCTCGGTCATCGACTCCGGGTATCCGACAAGTCGAACGAGTTCAGCCGGAGCTCGATCTAGGACGAGGACGAGTCAGAACGCGCCTGTCGCGAGACTGACCTCGAGGCCGTCCCGGAACACGCGGGCGTCGACCGCGCCAGTCTGATCGTCGTCCTCGACCGCCTCGAGCAGCGTGCTGACCCCACGCTTCTGGAGGTGCTTCTGCAACGTCTGGGACTCGAGGGACACGGCTGACATCCCTCTCAGTACCGCTGCGTATGCGAGCACTTGGGCCACGACGGCTCGCCGTGCCTCCGCGTTGCCCGCGAGCTTGACCTCGATGACGACGCGGCGACCACGCTTCACTCCGGGCGGCGCGGTACGCATCGGCTCGCGCAGATGCAGCTCGAACTCCACGACCTGTCGGGGAAGAGCGTTGGTCGGCGCCGCGCCGAAGGGGTACGCAAGGGGTAGGCCAGCCATGAGAGAGGCCCCTCGAGCCGTCTCGAGGGGCCATTTCACGCTCAGAATGTGGCGCGCCCGGAGGGATTCGAACCCCCGACCCTCTGATCCGAAGTCAGATGCTCTGATCCACTGAGCTACGGGCGCCGGTATTCACGCTCAAACAGAGCGTCTAACTACGTGGTCAGGGTTAGCACGTCGGCTCTAGAGCGTATAATTCGACATGGCTCACAACCATATCGGAGGCTCCGGAACGGATGACGCGCAACCTGACCACGGACCCAAGTATCGCATCGTTGGACATCCACGCCGACGCCGCCAGCTTCGGCCGGCACCTGCGGGCATCCAACCTCTCCCCTCGCACCGTCCAGTCCTACCTCGAGGCCGTCGACCTGTTCACTCGCTACCTCGATGAGCAGGGCATGCCCACCTCGCTCTCGGCCATCAGGCGCGAGCATGTGGAGGCGTTCATCGAGGCCCTGCTGGCGAAGTACAAGGCCACCACCGCGGCCAACCGCTATGCCGGCCTGCGGGCGTTCTTCAAGTGGGCCGTCGATGAGGGCGAGATCAAGGACTCGCCGATGGCGAAGATGCGCAAACCTCGCACCGAGGACCACTTGACGCCGGTCCTGACATCGGCGCAGATCGAGGCCTTGCTGGCGACCTGTCGCGGCGACGGCTTCGCCGAGCGGCGAGACACGGCCATCATCCGTCTCTTTCTCTCGACCGGCGCGCGCCTGTCGGAGATCGCGGGGCTGCGCTGGACACCGAACGACCCGACGACGCACGACGTCGAGCTCGACCAGGGCATCGTGCGCATCATGGGCAAGGGCCGACGCGAGCGTGTCGTCCATGCCGGTCGCAAGGCCGTGAAGGCCCTCGACCGATATGAGCGTGTGAGGCGTCAGCATCCAGAGTCGGAGTCATCCTCGTACTGGCTGGGTCGGCATGGACCGATGACGCCGAGCGGCATCAGCCAAGTGGTCAAGGATCGTGGTGCTCAGGCCGGCATCCCCCAACTCCACGCGCACATGTTCCGCCACTGGTATGCCCACGCTATGTTGTCAGCCGGTCACCAGGAGGGCGACATCATGGTCCTGGCTGGCTGGCGCAGTCGCGAGATGCTGTCGCGCTACGCGAGGGCCACCCGCGCCGACCGAGCCCTCGAGGCGTCGCGTCGGCTCAACCCGGCAGACGAGCTATGACCCGGATCAGGGCCACGAAAGCCCCGGGTGGACGTGTCGCGTGCGCACAGCCCTCTTGCAGGAAGGTCATCCCCGGAGTGCTTCGGATGCGGACCCTGGGCGATCGCTGGCTCTTTATGGGCGCCGGGTGGACGTGGAACGCACACGATGTGTGGCACCTGACAAAACGCGCCAGCAGCAATCGCGACTTCATGGCCCTGCGTCGAGATGACGCGCGGCGGCACCACGCTGATGAGGAGGCGCCGACCCGGGAGCGGGTAGCTACGGCCGATGGTGCGGAAGGACTCCGCCCACGCAGGCTCCCCCTCGACATCGTGTGTCCGCACTGCAACTCGATCCAGTGTCTCGACCCGTCGACGCTGGATGTCGACACTCCTCGGCGTTCCAACGTTGCTTGCGGAATGGCTGGCTGTCCCGACTACGCGGTGCGCCTCGGTCTCTGCGCCAAGCACCAAGGCCTCGGCCCTGAAGATGCGCTCACCGACCATGCCGTCCGGGTCGTAGCCCTCAGGAGGGACATCGACACCTTGTAGTCCGGCGTGCTGCAGTGGGTCGAGGAGAACCCCGACGCCGATCCGCGAGACGGCACCAGACCAGCGGCAGTCGTGTCGCGGGCCAAGGCCGCCGACAACATCGTGGCGCGCGGCGACTGGCAGGCAGCGCTGAAGATCGTGAATGACGCTCTCGACGTGGTCGATGCCATCCCGATGAACCTCTGGCCGTTCCTGGCGGAGACGCTGTCCAAGACGCAGAACGAGAAGCTGACCACGCGGGTCGATGCCGTCGGCAAGAACCTGATCAGCCAGGCTGGCCTGATCGCCGACAACTACGGCAAGGCGGCGAAGCGATGACCGCCGGCGGCATCGACTACGGCCTGGTAGAGCGCGCGCGCCACCGAGAGGAATACGCCGAACCCGACGACTACACCGAGGCCGCCGAGACCGTCTACGACGGCCCACAAGCCCCGTTCGAGCCCGACGTGGACCCCGTGCCCATCCGCCCACCAGCTGCCCGTGAGGCGCCGTCGCAACCCCTCGTGTACAGCGTGGCCGAGCTGGCTGCGTTCGAGTCGGCAGACGAGGCGTACATCGTCGGCTGAGGGCATCATGACCATCGGCGGGAAGCTGCTCATCCACGGCGCCAGCGGGGTCGGCAAGACCACGTTGGCCCATGACCTGGCGGGCTGTCTCGCCACCGGTCGCCACTGGCTCGGACGCTACGGCGTGGACACCGCCCACCCGGTGCTGTGTGTGCAAGGTGAACTCTCACTTCCCGAGATGGCATCGCACGCGCAGCAGCTCGTGAGCGCGGGCTATGACGTGCCCGGTCTGACGTTCGCGCGCATGACCGGGCTGCGCCTGCCCGAAGGTGAAGCCGAGCTACGCGACCTCATCCGCGCCGCCGGCGCCCGCATCGTCGTGCTTGGACCCCTGGTATCGCCTGTTCACCGGCGAGTCATCGAACCAGCCCGAGCAGGTCGACCGCGTGTTCCAGGTCGCCGACCGACTGCTCGAGGACGGCACGGCGGACGCCATCGTCGTCGTGCATCACTCCAACGTCACCGGCATGCGGACGGCCGGCTCGTGGGTGTTCGAGGGCTGGCCCAGCACCATCATCCAGGTCGAGCTCGTCGAGGGCGTGCCAGACCAGCGGATCATCAACGTGCAGAAGGTCCGCGCTCCTGGCTCGACACTCAACGGCGCACGCCTGCGGCTGGCCCTCGGTGAGCAGGGCTATCGGCCGGTCACATCCGAATGGGCACCACAGAGCGACGGTGCGACCGTCGCGGTCACGGTGGTCGCCGAGGCCGGCGGTCAGCTCGCCCGTGCGGCCTGTGTGGAGCGGATCAAGAACCGCGCCGAGTGCAAGGAGCGCGCGGCCGCGAAGTACCTGGGCGAAGCCGTACAGGCGAAGGCCTTGCGCATCGTCAAGGACGGCAAGACCTCGATCTATCAGCTTGGGAGACGCCGAGTCGATGACCCGTGCATATGACCGTGCACACGTCGTGCATACGTCCGAACGCATGCACGCATGCACGCCCCTATATAAGGATGAGCACGAACACGCGCACGTTCGTGCACGCGTTCGCTGCTGTGCATTCATCCGTGCACACGTCGTGCACACGTCCGGAACCGACTACCCGACTGCCCGGCCGGCTGGCTTCACATCCGCCGGCCCACGGGGTCTCCCTCCGGAGTCGTGGGAGCTGCTGACATGAGCGGTGGCCTCGCGACTCCGGAGGACTCGCACATCCCCGCGCCCGCGCCTGAGAGCCGTTCCTCCCGCGGTTCTCAGGCCGTCGGGCCCACAGCCCTCCACGAGGCCGCCCATGCGACCGGCTCGGTGCTCCTGCTGGGCTCGGTGCAGGCCGTCTCGCTGCGAAAGGGCCGAGGGCACGTCGGCATCACCCTGCTCGGGAAGCGGACCATCGACAGCCGCGAGGTCCGCGAACAGGAGATCGTCGTCACGCTGCTCGGTGACATCGCGGTGATGGATTTCGGCCTCCTCGAGGACGGTTACCACGACGACACGGCGGACCTGGCAGCCGCAGCGGCAGTCGCCTCGCTCGACCGACTGGCCCCCCTCGACCGAACCGCCCTCCTCGAGGCCGAAGCCGCGGAGCCTGACCCCGACAACGCCGATGAGCGGGTCGCACGCCGGATAGCGTGGCCGCTGAACGACGACGCCCGCGCGATCGAGGCGCACATGGCCTACCTGCGCGTCGTCGCCGACGGCTTCGTCCGGCGTCATCGCAACGCCATCAGAGCCGTCGCTCGGGCGCTTGCCGCCGAGACGACCCTCGGCGGCACCGAGGTCGAGGCCATCGTGCGCAGCTCGCGCTGTATCTGTCACCGGTCCACCCGTACCCCGCCACCCGAAGGGAGCACCCCCATGTCACGCACGCCCACACCCACGCCCATCGTCAGTTCCGACGGCTACCAGATCATCCTTCCCAAGCCGCTGACCCTCGACCACCCGCACGCGATGGTGGCGAAGGCCGGGTTCTGGTCTGCATTCGCCTCGCTGCCTGATGGTCGCATCAAGGCCGGCCGGGTCTGGATCAGGGAGGGCCAGCTGGCCGACGCACGCTCGCCGATGGTCCGTCGCCAACGCAACCACTTTCGCAAGCCGACCGCGGCGGAGCGGGAGGCAGCGGTGTGAACCGCTTGGTCATCATGGCCAACTCGCAACCGCACCCGGAGCCAAGGGTCGCGACGCCACAGCCGAAGGGCACCACCACACCTCGCAGCGTCACCGCCTGACATGAAGACGCATTCGCCCCTTCGACCCGACGACCACGAGGACACCGGCATCTCCAACGGCACTGATGGCGGCCTCGTCACGGCACCGACCGAGCCCGGTGAGGGTGCGCCGTGAAACGTCCCTGCATCGTCTGTGGCCAGCCGGCCCGTGGTACGCGATGTCGGAGGCATGAGCGCCAGCGGCAGGCTGCCTATGGCCGTGGCTATCGTCGTCGTCGCGAGAAGCTGATCGGCCTGCCCTGCACCCTCCGACTCCCCGGCTGCACCGGTGTGGCCACCACCGCCGACCATGTCCAGCCCGTGGCGCGCGGTGGAGCCGATGGACCGCTTCGGCCAGCGTGTGCGCACTGCAACTACAGCCGCGGTGACCGCACCATCGGGACGGAGGGAGGGGGGCGGGTCGCTCGCGGGTTCGCCGCTTCGGGGACGAGCACCCTGCCAGCCTTGGCGCGGTCTGTACGCATCCCACCATCGGAGGCCGACTGATGCCGCCCGCCCCGAAGCCACCGGGCCAGCGTCGTCGCCGCAACGCCGCTCCGTCCAACCACGTGCTGCCCGACCGTTGCGACGAGCCCGTGCCGCGCTGGCCCTACGGTGGCAAGCCCCCCAAGCTCTGGCGCGACCTGTGGCATCGGCCCATCGCCCACGTCTGGCATGCCCAGGCCATCCCGCCCACCGTCGTCGCGCGCTACTGCCTCGCCAGCGAAGCGTTCGCGCTCGAGCCGACCGCGGCCATGGGCTCGGTGCTCGGCGGGCTCGAGGCCGCGCTCGGCCTGACACCGCTGGCCCTCTCCCGTCTGCACTTGCGCGTGGAGCCCGCCGCGGAGGCGAAGGCCGGCGATGACCCCTACGCCGAGCTGCGCGCGAGGATCGAGGCCGAGGCATGAGGACCCTCGGCTGGGCCGTGGCCGAGGCCATCCGCAAGCACCTGCCCGACCCGGGCGACTCGCGCGCCGTCGGCGTCGACGAGGTCGCGTCCATGCCGCGCGGTCCGCGCGAAAGGCGTCGAAGGCGGCCGTGAGCATCGGTCGGCCGCGGCGGCAGCGCCCGATCGGCACCCTCGGAGTCGTAGACGCCATGGCGGGGCAACGCGCCCGAGCTGGGCATCCGCTCGGTGGCCGAGGCGACGATCGTGCGGCCGCGGCGGAGGCGGGCATCCTGCTCGACCACCACGCTCCCGCTCGAGACCCGTGCCCACGATGTCCGAGACGAGCTGCGCGAGCTCGCTCGCCTACGCCCACGCTGGATCGACCGGGCGTCAACGTGCCCAGTGCGGCCGCCACCGCGCTCGTCGACCCCGCCAGATGGGCGCAGCTGGCGCGCCCGGACCACGAGGTGCCAGACGGTGCCCGCGTGGCCCTCGGCTTCGATGGCTCCAACGTGGGCGATGCCACGGCCCTCGTGCTCTGTACCGAGGACGGCTTCCTCTCGACCGAGCTGGTCATCGAGCGCGACTCGAGCGACCCCTCGGGCTGGCAGGTGCCGCGTGACGAGGTCCATGCCGTCATCGATGACCTGTGCGACCGCTTCGAGGTCGTGCGCTTCCTGGCCGATCCGTGGCTCTGGCGTGACGAGCTCGACACCTGGGCCCGCCGGTACGGTGACGTCGTGCTCGCCTTCCCCACCAACTCCATCCGGCGCATGGGCCCCGCCGTCGACCGCTTCCGCGTGGCCGTCACCACGGGCACGATCGGCCACGACGGTGACCCGGTCCTGACGCGTCACATGGCGAACGCCCGGCTCGTGCGCGGCCGTGGCGCGGCCGATGACGAGCACCCCCTGTACTCGCTGGCCAAGGCCGGTCCTGGCCGCTTCATGGACGCCGCGGTCGCAGCCGTCCTCGCCTACGAGGCCATGGCCACCGCCGATCCGCCGGTGCCCGCGCTCGAGCCGATGATCGCGTTCCGCTAGGAGGAACCCGCATGGCTATCGCCAGGAAGCGGCGACAGCCGTTACCCGTCGGTCCCGAGCCCGAGGTGCTCATCGCCTTCGGGCCATCACCCCACGAGGACCCGGCCGATGGCGTCGTGGTCGCCGGGGTCCGGCTCATCCGCGGCCGTAGCGGCCAGCTCGTCGGCCGACGCGTCACGAACAGCACGTCCGTGGCCAGCCAAGACGAGTGAGAAGAGACCCGCCCCTCGCGGGACGGGCCTCAGCACTGGTTTCGTGGCTACGGAAGCGTGAAGTTGAGCTTCACGTCGATGTGCCGCTGGTCACCAGACCTGCGCGTCGGCGAGGCCAGCAGCAGGGCCGAGACGATGACTGGGCACCGCGGACCGGCACTTGCTTGATCGCGGTCACTTCATGGACCCTCCGGCTTGGTCGTCTGCCTCGGCGAGAACCGACCTCGGATGCGGGACGACAGCACGCTAGTGCCCTATGCCGCAACGTCGGGGAGTGAATTGGAGGCCGGCAACATGAACGCACACCGCCGCGTATTCAACACCCGACGTTATAAATCGAGGCACTAGTAGAAGAACTCCACGTCGATGAGCCGGTCGTCGCCGGTGCCCAGGCGCCCAGACTTCGATCGAGTCAGCCGGCCGGCTCGGGGAAGCGGTGTCGATGATGAGTTCGTCGTCCGCGCCGACACCGGAGAAGTCGGTGATGGAGACGACCAGCTGGCCGGCGGTCTCGGCGTAGAGCGTCACGCCTCCCGTGCCGCAGCCAGCAACCCACGAATGCGATGCCAGTCCTACGCCGACAGCTACGCTCGTAGCGCAGCCGCTTCTTTCGAGGTGGCTGATGGTGCGGATCTTCACCCCCCAATCGCCGAAGTCGGCCTGAGTCTCCGGCACGAGCGTGGTGGGGTAACGGCCCAGGACGATGCTGTCGCTCCGGCTGACCCTGCCATTACGGTCGTTGTCCACGATCGCTGCTGATGATCACGTCTCCGGCCCCGAACCGATGGTCGCCGTCGAGGTCCGAGTAGGCGATCACGAGTGTCGGCGGCTCGGGGACGATTCGTCCACGTCGGCAGCTCGCACCACTCCTTCGGGCCGGAGCCGCCGTTCTGGCGACGAGGATCCGTGCCGGGACCGCCGTCGAGCCAGTCGTAGCCGGCCCCGGCGAAGAGGGCGTCGTTGTCAGTCCCGCCCATGAGGTGGTCGCGGCCGGCACCACCGCTGAGCCTGTCGTTCCCGGTATTGCCGAAGAGGTCGTCACCACCCTGGTTGCCCACAAGGAGATCCGGACCGCTATTCCCAAGGAGCCGGTCGTTGCCGACGTTGCCGGCGAGTCGATCGACACCGGGGCCACCTTTGAGGAAGTCGTTCCCCGGACCGCCGCAGATGATGTCGTTGCCTCCGCGGCCCCGGACGAAGTCATTGCCGCCGCCGGCCGCTATCACGTCGGGCCCGTTCGTGCCGACGATCGCTTCTCGCTCTTGGCGGTGCCCACGATGGTGGCGACCTTGCCCTGGCACTTGGGCTTGGCGGCGCTCGTGGGCGCGGCCACGGTGGCCACGGCGAGCGAGGCGAGCAGCGCGGCACTCGTGAGCACTGCCAGCGTGCGGCGCAGGTGCTGGGCCATCATCGGGACGGGACCTCCCACTCTTGGCCAGGCTCGTCGTCTGCCGATGGGGGATGCGGTCTCGTGGCCACTCGGGGCGACCCTGAACCCGTCCAGTGTCTCACCGTCGTCCACACCCGCACGGGTCCGCGGTATGCGGCGCCCGCTTCCCTGCGCCATGACCGACCACGACGCGGAGCTCGACGCCATCCTCGAGCAGGTCCTCGATGCCGCCCGTATGGTCGAGATCTACACCGACGCTGATGGCCAGGACGCGATGATGGCGGCGTCGCTCGACGAGTAGCGGGCAAGAGATGAGGCCCGTCCCTCGCGGGACGGGCCTTCGAATGCGCTACGTGATGCGTGATGACGGCCGGGTCTTAGGACGAGCACTCCATGTAGCGGGTCTTGCCTCTAACCAGCATCCCTGGTGCGTCCTGGATCGGTGTGGCGCTGTAGCCGACGGTGCCGTTGGCGATGGCTGGTGCTGACTCGCCCAGCCACATGTCATGCACGCTGAAATCACCGTCGGGTGGCGAGCAGTTCGCTACTCCGTTGGGTGACCACGCCTTCCAATCGTTGAACCGCTCCAGTGGGCCCGTCGCTTCCCACTCGATGTCGACCGGGCCGCACGGTGTGACGGTGTGGACCGCTGCCCATCCCGGCGTCCACTGGAACTCCTGCGGAAGCAGTGCAGCGGACTCCCAACAGCCGTCCACGTAGACCGTGACCACCGGCGGTTCCCATGGCCCGGGCGATCCATCGCCGTTGTAGGTGTGGTTGCGGGCAACGAAGACATTGGCGCCAGGGACGCTGAAATAGGCGGTCTTGCCATCCGTGGAACTCTTGTAATCGACGCCCGCCATCACCGGTGTCGCGGCCATGGCAGCCACCAGTCCGAGGCTCATCCCGAGTACGAGTAGGCGCTTCATCGGCGTGCCCCCTGTATATGGACGCCACGCAGCAGACGCGACTGAACCGAGGCGCAGCGCGGCGACATGGCACCGAGCGTCCCTCCGCTTCGACGACGTCCGCAAGGGCTGACCAGCGAGAAGTACCGGGCCCTTCGGACTGGCTACCCCACCGGACGCCACCCCACCGCACACCGATCGTCCACAGCGACGTAAGCCCGAGGTTAGCGACCACCCGCTGCCCTCCGCCCGATGACCGACCTCGAGGCCGCCTGGGCCGCCGTCCACGAGCACACGCCCGAAGGCTGGTACGTGGGCCAGCCGATGGAGCATCCCGAACGGCACGAGTGGTCGATGTACGCCTTCGATCCGCGCGAGACGCCCATCGTCGGCAAGCGGTCGCGTGAGTGGACGGCCGTCGGGCCGACCGAGCTGCGCTGCGTGCAGGAGATGGCGCGCTGCCTGGGCGAGCTGCGGGAGGGGCGCTGGCCGGAGTAGGCATGAAGAAGGCCCGCCCCTCGCGGGACGGGCCGATGACAATGCGCCGATGCGTCCCTACGGTTCGTACGGCGGCAAGTCCGTCTGAGCTGGCCCCGCGCCAAGGTACTCACAGAGTTCGCCGTAGTCGAACGTTGAGTTGCCGCGGAAGTGGAAGCCCAGCTCCTTGTATTCCTCCTTCTCAGGGAGGTAGACGACAAGTGTGCCGCGCTCGTTGCCGGATTGATGGATCACCGTTCCCCTGCCCGGGAGGTTGATGCCCCAGAACTTGCCCGTGGTCTGGACCTTCCAGGTCTCGGGGTCCGTGACGCCGGGACTGCCGAGGTGGTGGTCGTACATGCGGGTCGAGGTCCCGAACTTGCCGGACGCCACCTTGCCGGTCATGTCCGCGTTCTCGTAGTAGTAGTCGACACCCGAGTTGTTGGACTTGCCCCTGATCCACGGCCACGCCCTATCGGAAGGCATGTACTCGTCCTCGTCCGACGTGTCCACGCCCCTGGGATACCAGAGCCACAGGTCGCCCTTGCCCTCGAGGCGGTCTAGTCCGAAGTCAGATGCTCTGATCCACTGAGCTACGGGCGCGAGGCGACAAGTATGGCATCGCGCCGCGACCGCCACCATACCCGCAGACTACGCGACACCGTGGCCGCCGACCCGAGCGTAGTCACCGAGTAGTGCAACTCGTGTGCGCGGCCTACCGCAGCGCGGGATCACCTACGAGACGGCCGACCGAGAGCTTCAGCCGGCATCGCCGTACCGAGCTAGCGTGCAGGCCGGACCCTGAACGCCGCGAAGGCCTGGGTGGCCGGTCGCTGCCTGCCGTCAGACGGTCGGTTCGCGACCGCGAATCGGCCGTTCGAAGTGTTGAAGCGAGCCATGACCGTGGAGCCGCCACCATCGAGGTTGAAGGCGTGCATGGCCCCGAGTGACTTCATCAGCTGGCCCATCTCGGCGAGCGTCACTCCGGCACTCCCGGAGCGCCGGCCATCGACGGTGACCATCAACACGCGGCCGTCGGCGGTGACACCCAAACCGGTTCGCGGGTGCCGCTGTGATCCGGACGGGTAGTTCGAGCGCGACGGTGCTGCGATCTTGCCGCCGCGCAGCGTGAACCAGTTGCCTCCCTGCGCCTCGACGATGTCATCGAAGCCGGGAGCCGCAGGCATCGTATCGGCACAGGGCCCCCCGTCACTCTGGACCACCTGGGTCTGCAGCGGGAAGCGATCGCCGACCTTGAGCCGATAGACCCACTTCTGCCGGGGGTTCTTTACCGAGAGAACAGCCTGTCCCGCTCGCAACGGCGTGTTCCCACCGCCACGGCGCACGTTCACCACACGGACCTGCTGGACGCCATTGGGTCGCAGTGTGTCCTGCAGCTCGAGGACGACCTCGATGCCGCCGTAGGACGTGCGGGTTCGCGATGCGTACCGCTTCGTGTAAAGCACGATCTGCCCGGTATCGCGAGGCACGTTCACCTTGTGGATGGCGGTCGCATAGCCAAGGCCCGGCGGAGTCGCCGACACCTTGGCGCGTACGTTGTTGATGCGGACGTTGCCTTCGGCATCGACCCCGAGTGTCGGCCTCGCACACGCCGTCGCAAGGAGCAGCTCTCCATTCGAGACTGCCATCGAGTGCGGCGCGGCGTAGCCATCGACTCGTTCGCGGGTGGACATGTCGCCGTTGGTCGCGATGATCGGGCGAAAGCCCGGCCGCTGCTTGGCCAGGGCGATCTTGGACACGACCTCCCGTCGAACCACCAAATCGTTGGAGAGCAACGCCTTGAGGCGCACCTGCTCGTTGTGCGGATCGACGATGCCGACGCGAACCTGCTGGGGGCGACCACCGGTCGTCCGCATCGTTCCGTTCTGGAAGGTGATCCCGGGTGCCAGGGCCGTCGTCGACCTGGGCGTGAAGGGTCGAGTGATGGCGGCGTCGGCCGGAGAAGCGAACGAGACAGCCAGCATGGCGGTCGCGACGGTCGCGACCACGACACGCGTCGCTGCGGTCGTGAGGAAGGTGAGAGTGTCCATGTCGACAAGCGTGCCGTTCCGGCTTCGCGCGACACATGCCCCGGAAGTCATCGCAGGAATGTACTGGGGGGGCTCAGGCAGGAGCTGTCAGCGCCCTGGCGGACCTGGCGGGACGGTCCTGGCCCGACCGCGCTGCTGCTCGATCACCTCGGTGGCCATGACGATCGCCTCAGCCACGGATCGGTCGACGACCTGCACCCTGTCGGCATCGAAGGTGTGGATGCCACCGTCAGTGGTCACACAGACCACCTGGGTGACGGTGCCAGTCTCCTCGGACCAATTGGAGATGAAGTCGACGGCCGAGACCGGATAGCCGTTGGGGTCGGCACCGCCTGGGTGATAGATCGCGGCAAGTGGGCTCATGCTCGTGCTCCTCATGTGCACGTTCGGGTGCGGAAGACCTGACCCCAAGGCTACCGTGGCCGCGCCCTGCGGGCAGGATGGATCCGTTCGCCCGACCTCGCGCGACCGGGAACCATCCCCTCCCCCGACCGGGGCTGGTGCCCGGGTGGATGATGAGGCCATGAAGGTGCCCACCGGGCCCACGAAGCTGCTCTCACGACGACGGCTCGCCCTCATCTCGGTGTACTGGTTCGGACTCAATGCGGTGTGGGGCGGCTACGAGTGGTTCGGCCAGACACAGGTCGAGCTCATCGTCGGCCAGGGATCGCGCGGCTCGATCATCGGCATCCTCGAGACCCTCGGGGCGATGGTGGCCATCGTCGTGGCGCCGACGGTCGGTTCGCTCAGCGACTACACCCGCTCCCGCTTCGGCAAGCGCAAGGGCTACATCATCGGAGGGACCGTCTTCGACCTGATCTTCCTCAGCGGCCTGGCGCTCATCGCACGACCGGAGCCCACCGGCTGGGACGGCGAGGCCCTCGGAACGCCGGCCTTGATGGCGCTCTACGCGATGCTGTACCTGGGGCTGCAGTTCAGCTCGAACGTCGCGCAGGGCCCGTACCAGGGGTTCGTGCCGGACCTCGTGGCCGAGCCACAGGTCGGGCTCGCGAGCGGTGCGGTCGGCGTGATGCGTATGGGCGGCCTCCTCGCCGGGGCGCTGATCATGATGGTCGGTGCCGCCTTCGACGCGTGGGGAGCCGCCCTTCTGCTCATCGCGATCCTCGAGTTGAGCCTCGCTCTCCTGACGTTCGCGCTCGTCGACGACGGCCCGCCGCCAAAGTCCCTCGACGGACGCTCCTGGGCGACGGTCGCGCGAGAGGCCTGGGGACTCGACGTGCTGCGCGAGCGCTCGTTCCTGCGCATGACGCTGGTGCGTTTCCTGTTCCTCATGGGCACCGGCATCTTCGTCAACATCAGCGCCTGGTACCTACGTGACTCGCTGGGCCAGGCCGAGGCCGACCGCACGACCTGGGGCATCGTGGCGCTGGGTGCATCGGGAGTCGCAACACTCATGGCGGCCCTCCCCGCAGCGCGTATCTCGGACCGCCTTGGCCGCAAGCCGGTCATCTGGGGCGCCTGCCTGATCGCTGGGGCCGGGCTGGGGGTCATGGCCGTGGCTCCTGCTCCACCCCTCGCAGTGATCGGCGTCTTCCTCCTCGGCATCGGTAGCGGCGCCTACATCGCGGTGGACTGGGCGTTGATGACCGAGACCATCCCACGCATCACGAGCGGTCGCTACATGGGCCTGGCCAACATCGCCAACTCCATCTCGGGACCGGCGGGGCTGCTCATCGCTGGCACGCTCATCATCGACCGATTCACCAGCGCCGGCCTGATCGAGTTGGGTCCCCGGGTGGCGATCGCGCTGGGCATACCTGCCCTGGCCCTCGCCGCGGTCGTGCTCGTGGGTGTCCACCCCCGCCGCGATCCGCGTGCTCCGGAGGTGGTCAGCGGCGGCGCGGCCACCTGATCGGACTCATGCACCGACTCCTTTCTCCGCCCCGGCCATGACCACGCCCCAGAAGACCCCGCCCTGGGCGGCCATGCCCATCTGCAGCAGCAGGCTCGTCTCCGCCATGGCCCCGATCTCCCGCCACACCGCGGGAAACACGATCAGCGCGACGACACTGGCCACGACCAACCAGGGACGATTGAGGGCGATCCGGATGGGGCCGCCGCTCCGGGCCATGGCCACCGCCTCCGAGAGCACGACACCGAGGACGACGACGAAGTAGAGCAGGATCTGCTGGAAGAGCGAGACCTCCTGCGAACCGGCCGGCCGAAAGTCCGCGCCACTGACGCTCAGGTCGAACCACCCCAGCATTGCCTCCACGTACCTCTCCTCGGCGTACGCCCATCAAGCCGGTGAGTGGTGCCTGTGGTCAACACGCAGGATTGCGTACAGCGCTGCCGAGACAGCATGCGAGAGCCGACCCCGCTCAGGCTGGCTCTCGCGCTGTCCGCGAGCGCTTCCGGTCAGGCCTGGCGATCGCTCCGGCCGGGGATGACCGATGCCAGGACCATGAGCGCGCCGATGACCACGGCCGCGACGGGCCAGATCTCGCTCCAGTCGAGGTCGAGGTCGAGCTGGTCGCCGAAGAGCACCCACACGCCGACGATCACGAGCAGCAGCCCGAAGATGGCTGCACCCGACCCACCGCGACTCCGTCGCGTCGGGGGCGGAGGTGGCGGTGTCGGACCCCAGCCAGGCTGCTGCCAGTAGCCCTGCGGCCCCGGCGGCGGTGTCCCATCACTTGGCTGCCCGCCGTAGTACGGGTCAGGGGGCGGCGCATAGGGATCTGCGGGCGGTGGAACTCCGTAGTACGGGTCGGGGGGCGCCTGCTGCTGAGGCGCGTAGGGATCGGCCGGCGGCTGGCCGTAGTACGGGTCGTATGGCGGCGGCGGCTGCTGGCCGCCGGGATACTGGCTCATGAGCAGGCCTCCGGACGCTCGATCGAAACGGACGAGACGGTGCTCTCGAGCTCCAGGATCGCGTGGTCACCGGAGCTCGAGAAGTCGGGCGTGGTCCAGACGCCAACGCTGGTCTCCGCCAGCCCGGCCGCTTCGAGATCGCTCGCCGAGAGCGTCTCGTTGAGTTCGACCTGGAGCGGCAGCGATGCTGGCACACACACGTCGAGCGACGAGGCGTTGAGCGTGGCCGAGGCCCGAACCGTCCCGACCGGCAGGAGCAGGCGGCCGTCCGAGGCGTTGAGCGTGAGTCGGATGGTGGCGATCTCGGGCGTTGCGGCCTGGCCAAGGTCGATCGTGGCATCGGCAGCGTTGAACGTGGCCTCGACCAGGGCGACCGGGCCGACGCCCGCGTCGATGGTGCCCCTGGCCGCGTCGAGCGTCGTCACCAGCGTGAGCGCAGCGTCGGCCGGCACGAGCACGTCCCATTGGCTGCGGGCCTGGCTGCCGAGGAAGAACGGATCGCCACCGTCGTCGTGGCGGACCCGCACGCCGGTCGTGCCGTCTGTGCTCTCGGTCGCGTCGATGAGCGGGGCATCGCCGGCCTGATGAGCCGCGTCGACGCGCCACGTGGTGTCAGCCGCTCGGGACACGGTGAGCTCGCCGCAGGGTAGCGTCACGTCCAGCCTGAACGCCTGGCCGGAGGCGATCCCATCCCGCGTGGTCGCGTCGTCTCCGAGGTCACCGTTGGCACAGGCAACGCTGGCGATGGCCGGGATGATGCCTTGGACGTTGGTCAAATCGTTGTCACGGAGCGACACGGCGGCGGCGCCGAAGATGATCCCGAACGTGGCTGCCACGAGGGCCCCGCCGAACCACGACAGCGGCGTCCAACGGAGGATGAGCCCGAGCCCGATGCCCACGAGGATCAGCGGCCACAGCTGGCCGAGCTCGCTCGCGATGTCGGACTCCAGCCAGCCCTGGTCCACGGCCAACGGGATCCCGCCGAGCGCGATGAGGAACACACCCCAGTTGAGCAGGCTTCGATTGATACGCATGACCGCCACAGTCTACTCAGCGTCGCGCGCTTCGGGGCGACGTTCGGCACGTGACAGACCGGTCGTCCCTGCGGGTCAGGACGGCGCCGGCAGGTCCCGACGAGGAAAGCGGTAGAACGCGATCGCGAGGAAGGACAGCGTGAAGAGCACGAGGACCACGACGTCGACCGGTTGCGGCCCATCCTCGAGGATCTGGCGCGCCTTGAGCAGGTTGAACATCGACCAATCCCCGAGGGTCTTCGCATCCGGCCAGATCGAACCGATGGCAAAGGCCAGGTAGTTGAGCAGCACGAAGATCGCGGGGATGCCGATGGCCGGGCCGGAGCGGTCCAATTCGACCGAGGCCTCGAAGGCCAGCGCCATGAAGGCCACGAACAGGAGCGCCGCGCCGACCCACAGCCACAGCAGGTTGACCAGCTCCAGTTCCTCTCCAAGACCGACCGCAAAGGCCGTCACACCGGTAGTGATGACCAGCACGCCGACCAGTGCGATCACGAAGCTGAATCCAGCCATGAAGAGCGTCGCCAGCAGACCCCGACGCGAGATGGGCCGCGACAGCGTCACCTCCAGGGTGCCCCGCTCGCGTTCGCCCGCGATAGCCAGTGCCGGAAAGGCGATGGCCATGATGCCGATCAGCAGCAGTGTGAACGGGTGCGTGAAGGCGATCGACATCGAACCCGTCAGCGAGAGGACATCACCACCGCCGAAGTTCTGCATCAGCTGCGAGAAGAACGGGGTAGCCTCGATGAAGTCGCTCATCTCCTTGCCGAAAGCCGCGTACATCACGGGCATGATCACGCCCATCAGCACGAGCCCCGCGGCGATGACCAGCAGGCGCACCGCGTTGGCCCCGAAGGTGTAGCGCAGCAGCGGGCCGTTCACGGGGCCGTCCCTGCTTCGTCGGAGGGGTCATCGGTCGCGTCGGCGGCGTAGTACTCCATGAACGCCTCTTCGAGGCGCGCTGGTTCGATGAGCAGGTCGCTGATGCTCGTGGCGCTGAGCGCAGCGATGAGCGGACCCGGGTCGCCCTCGAGCTGGCAGGTCATGAGTCCCTCGTGGTCCCGGATGTCACTCACGCCGGCAACGCCCTCCAGCCTCGGGGCCGGGCCGTCGAAGCGCACCTCCACCCGACGCCGTCGGCGCATCAACAGCTCGCCGATGTCTGTAAGCGCGACGAGTCGTCCGCGGCGCACGATGGCCACGCGGTCGCACACCCGTTCGACCTCGCTGAGCACGTGGGAGGAGAAGAAGACCGTCCGGCCAGCACGCTGACGATCCTCGAGGATCTCGTAGAAGGCGCGCTGCATGAGCGGATCGAGGCCCTCGGTAGGCTCATCGAGGATGGCCAGCTCAGGATCGCTCTGGAAGGCCTGGATGATGCCCACCTTCTGGCGCATGCCGCGCGAGTAGTCACGGATCTGGCGGCCGAGATCGCGGCGGCTCAGCTCGAGGCGCTCGACGAGCTCATCGCGCAGGGGTGCCGGCCGACCGTCGAGCCCGGCGAGGTACCTGAGTTGCTCGGCCCCGGTCATCGAATCGTAGAAGGCGATGCCGCCCGGAAGGTAGCCGGTGCGCCGGCGGATCTCCTCGTTGTCGGTCGCGATGTCTCGGCCCAGGACCGTGGCCTTACCCGCTGTCGGATGGAGATAGCCGAGGAGCAGCCGGATGGCCGTCGACTTGCCGGCACCGTTTGGTCCAAGGAAGCCGAAGATCTCGCCCTCCACGACCTCGATCGAGAGGTCGTGGAGGGCCAACACCTCCGATCCGTGGTGGATCGGTGAGCCGCTGCGCCCGTAGATCTTGGTCAGCGACTCGGTGACGATGGCTGCCATCAGCTCGCGGCCGGGGTCCTCCCTGAGGCGCGACGGCCGGCCAGGTGCCAGCCGAGGGGCAGGATGCCCGCGGCCAGCAGCAGCTTGAGGATGTCGCCGGGCACGAAGGGGTAGAGGCCGAACGGCAGGACATCGGTGACCGAGCGGTCGAGGGCGAGCGCCAGCCATGCGAGGCCGACGGTGTAGACGATCAGCGTACCCATGAGCATGGCCGCGATGGAGCCGCGGAGGCGACGGTCCCAGCCACGCTCCGCGAGCGCGCCCACGGCCGCGGACGCAGCAAGGAAGCCGATCAGGTAGCCACCGGTGGCGCCGAGCACCAGACGTCCGGACTCGACCGAGGCGAACGTGGCGGCACCCGAGCCGTCCCCAGCGAAGACCGGCATCCCGGCGGCCCCGATGAGCAGGTAGATGCCGGTCGCCGAGAACCCGCGCCTGGCCCCCAGCGCCGCGCTGGTGAAGAGCACGCCGAAGGTCTGCAGGGTGATGGGCACGTACGGGTTATCGGGTACGTAGAAGCGACCCAGGCTCACGGCCGGCAGCTCGAAGGCGATACGAGCGCCGAGGATGAGCAGGAGCACGCCGCCAGCGATGAGGGCGATGTCGCGAGCCCAGGCAGGGGCCCGTGTGGCGAGGCTCGAGGGGATGAGGTAGTCGCCAAGGGTGAGTCCTCGTCGCCCCGTGAGGGTTCCGGCGTCTTGGGCTGTCGTCATCGGGCGGATGGTATCAGGGCCGCCGCGAACGATGGTCGCTGGATGGCCTACACTCGCGCCCATGCGTCGTCGCTGGAAGATCATTTCGGCCCTGACCCTCGCAATCATGGTCGCCTTGGTCGGCGTCGGCCTGCTGTGGTTGAGCGCCCTCGCGGACCCGATGCCCGAGGCCCAGGCCTCGCTCGACTCCGACGGCTCGGTCACGGTCACGACTGAGCCGTGGCTGACGTTCACGCCCACCGAGGCCTCGAGCGTCGGCTTCATCTTCTATCCCGGTGGTCGCGTGTCGGTGGAGGGCTACGCACCGCCGGCACGCGCCATCGCCGAGGCCGGCTATCTCACGGTGGTGCCGTCGATGCCGTTCGGTCTGGCGGTGCTGGCACCCAACACCGCCGACGACATCATCGAGGCCTACCCGGAGATCGACCATTGGGTCATCGGGGGTCATTCGCTCGGCGGTGCGATGGCGGCTGATTACGCCGCCGGACACGACTCGATCGAGGGGCTCGTGCTGTGGGCGGCGTACCCGGCCGGCGGCACGGACCTCTCGGAGCAGGCGATCGAAGTCACATCGGTGTATGCCACAGAAGACGGCCTCTCTACGATCGATGAGATCGAGGCCTCGCGAGTGCAGCTGCCACCCACGACGACGTTCGTCGAGATCAGCGGCGGGAACCACGCCGGTTTCGGGTGGTACGGCCCGCAGGACGGTGACGGCGACGCGACCATCAGCCGCGAGGAGCAGCAGGCGCAGGTCGTGGAGGCAACCTTGGACCTGCTGGCGGCCGTCGAGGCGGGTTAGGCCCGGACCGTATCCTTCAGGACCAGCTGCAAGAGGCCCAGGTTGACCTCGTAGATGTCGACCTCGAACTGGTGCGGCCCGGCGGCCAAGGGGTAGCCGGCGATGTGGAAGGTCACGACGTCACCGCGGTTGAAGCTGACGGGTGTGCGACGCGAGACGTCTGAGGCGCGGTGCACGGTCTCCTCGCCGTCACGACTGGCGGTGATGGTGGCCGGATCGATGACCTGACCGTCCATGATCACCTTGCCGATGCCCACGAGCGTGCCGTTGCCCATGCCGTTCTGGGCCTGGAGGCGGAAACCGTCGCCTTCGGGCTGCAGACTGCCCTTGACGTAGAACTGGCGGACAAGGAAGTCGGGGACACGCATCGGGGCAGCCTAGCGGCTCAAGGCCGGGACGGTGCGACCCGACCGTCCCACGGAGGTCCTCGAAGCGTGGCAGCATGACGGCGTCAGCATCCAGCGCCGTAGACCCCCTCCCCGCTCCTCGGCCGCGTAGCAGGTGGGTCATCACATGTCTGAGCCCCTCGTCGCCACCATCGAGCGCCACCTCGCCGCCCTCGTCGACGGCTACCCCGACCGGCATCCGGGCCGGCCCGGGAACACCGCTGCCAACGACTACGCGGAAGCTGTGCTGCGGTCGCATCGCTGGGGCGTGGAGTCGGTCGACTTCGAAGTACTCGACGCGGTGCCCGGCGTGGCACAGCTGTCGATCGGCGGGCGCGCCTTCGAGATCCTGCCCGGTCCCTACACGGTCCCGGTCGCGACCAGCGCTACGTTGGTGCCCATCGACTCCCTTGGAGCCCTGGAGGGCGCC
Source organism: uncultured Chloroflexia bacterium (assembly GCA_963714675.1). GTDB lineage: Bacteria > Chloroflexota > Limnocylindria > Limnocylindrales > CSP1-4 > JAFMJV01. Next base: position 304,182 of record CAVQPG010000004.1, read on the forward strand.
GACATCGCTGGGGCGGTGGTGTTGCTCCATGGCGACATCGCCGCCGACCAGTTCTTCCCCAAGTCGTTCGACTTCGTCGAGGCCCCCGATCATCGACGGATCTACGAACTGCTCGAGGCCGCGAGGCCGGCCGCTGTCATCGGCGCGACCGGCCACGGCGGGGGCATGGGTGGCGGCCTCTATCCCTACCCGCTCATCGAGGACGGTGACTTCGATCTGCCCAACGCCTACACCACCGAGGAGACCGGCGCCCAGCTGCTGTCCCTGGCCGGACAGGTCGCGGAGCTGGAGATCGTCTCGGAGCGGCTCTCTCTCGAGGCCCGACAACTCACAGCCGCGCGCGGACCGGTCGGCGCGCCACGTGCGGTCGTCATGGCCCACATCGACTCCAAGAGCGGATCACCGGGGGCGCTCGACAACGCGACCGGGGTAGCGGCGCTGCTGGCCACCGCAGAGCTGTTGGCCGAGTACGACGGTCCCTATCGCGTGGAGCTCATCCCCATGAACGGCGAGGACTACTACGCGAGCTCCGGCGAGCATCTCTTCGTGACCGCCAACGAGGGGCGCTGGGATGAGTTGCTGGGCACCGTCAACCTCGATGCCATCGGTGCCAAGGGCGCCAGCACGGCGGCCTCGCTGTACGCGGTCAGTGAACGTGGCTCGGAGCTCATCCGGCGCGTCGTGCGGCGGCATCCGAGCGTCTCGCTCGGTGAGGCCTGGTACGAGAGCGACCACAGCATCGTGGCCGGGCACGGGCGCCCGGCGGTAGCGTTGACGTCGACCTCGTTCCGGGAGCTCAGCGCCACGGTCACGCATACCGAGCGCGACACGCTCGAGCTCGTAGACCCGGCGCTGGTCGCGGCCGCAGCGGAGTTCGTGGCCGACCTGGTCCGCTCGCTGCCGGCGGTCGGCGGCCCCGAGGCTTGAGGCTCAGGGCCTCGCCAAGCCTGGCGGGTGCTAGGGGTAGATCTCCACGTCGACGAAGCGGTCGTCTCCCGAGCCGGTCGTGGCGATCCGAGCCGGCCAGCGGCACGGCTCGGGGAGCTGACCCACGTAGACAGCTCGTCACCGGCGTCTCGGTCGACGAACGTGCTCACGGTCTCCAGGCTGTCGTAGTGCTCGACGTATCGGTCGTCGTCGCTGCCTGACCGCCTGCTCCACCAGTGCGCGCCATACGTGGAGTCCCGGATGTAGATCCGATCGGGCTCGCTGACGTCGACGCTGGCCACCACGTGACTCCTGACACCCCAGTCGGCGAACGCGGAGGCGTCGAAGCTCGTCGGGTAGCGGCCCATCTCGACCGTGTCGCCGGCACTGGGGATACCATCGCCGTTGGTGTCGAGCAGCTGGCTGATCATCACGTCGCCGGCGTCGGAGGCTTGATCCGCGGCAACTCGCAACGGACTCGCGTCCCGGAGCCTGAGCCCTGGAAGCAGCGATCGATTGCTGGGCCACCGTCGAAGTCGTCGTTCGACGGTCCACCGTAGAGGCGATCACGCCCGAAGCCTCCGAAGAGTTGGTCCCGTCCCAGCTGGCCGTAGACGACGTCGTGGCCACGATGGCCGGCGATGGTGTCGTTGCCCGGGCCACCACAGATGATGTCGTTGCCCCCACGTCCGAGGATGCGGTCGTGGCCACCCTTGGCCACGATGACGTCGTTCTTCCTGGTGCCGCGGATGACCTCGCCCTTGTCGGTACCCACGATGGTCGCGACCTTGCCCCCGCAGCGAGGCTTGCCGGCACTCGCCGGTGCGGCCACGGTCGCGACCGTGAGCGAGGCGAGGATGACCGAGGAGGTGAGCAGGGCGAGGGTGCGACTGGTCCGGGGCGGGTGCATGAGATGGGGGTCCCTCCTTGTGTCGTCGTCGACCACACCCAGTGGCGTTCAGTCCATGGCACGACGGTCAGGGCGAATATATCAGCGTCGCGATACGGATTGCGGGCTGGGGCCGGCGACGATGCCGGGTCGACCTATGACCATGGAACCGAGCCTCCCCCGACGCACCTGGCGATCCCCGGCACCACCGGTCGAGCGACAGGACTGGCTGCGAGATGCTCCCTGGCGCGAGGTCGGGCGACTGACAGGTACGCGGGAACCGATACGACCGAGGCCGCTACGCTCTGCTGTCAATGCTCGATGGCCTCCGCATCCTCGTTGTCCTCATGCTCGTGATGCACGGCGCCTCGCACGTCATCTGGTTCCTGGCCTCGTGGACCTCGGTGCCGACGGGAGTGGGAGATGGGCCGTGGATCCTGCCTGGAGAGGTCACCATCAAGAGCGCCATCGGCCGGGTCCTCGGCCTGCTGGCACTCGTGGTGATGGTCGTCTTCGTGCTTTGCGGCGGTCATGCTCGCTGCAGGGCTGGCGAACTGGCGGAGCGTGGCCAACATCGGCGTCTTCCTGTCGTACGGAGCGGTGGTGCCATGGCTGCGACAGGCTCCGGGCGAGCTGGGGATTGACCTCGGTCGCGGCCAACATCGTGCTCATGTTCCTGCTGGCACTACCCGTCTCTGTCGATCTCAGCGCGTAGCCGGCTCCCCGCCGCGACGGATCTTCGCAGCCATTGCAGAGCGACTGGCGTTTCGCCAGTCCGATGCCCGTCCCGGAGCCGCCCTCAGCCTCTCGCGAGGACCGGCCAAGGACAAGCTCGAGCTCGGGCTTCGCCGGGGGCGCGAAACGGACATCCGGACGCGCCCGCGTGGCACGACGTGTGCAATGGTCGCGAAGAGTTGCCCGTCACTCGGTCGTCGGCGCGTCTTGGTGCTCGAACGGGTACACTCGCTCTCGGCCGACGGCCCGCCGATCGTGCGGTACCGGTTCGGCAGATGGTGGCTATAGCTCAACTGGCAGAGCACTGGATTGTGGCTCCAGAGGTTACGGGTTCAAGCCCCGTTAGCCACCCCATCTCCCTTCCTGGTGTCCACGTCCCCCGCGTGACCGCGTCGCTACGCCGAACCCGGCGCGTGCCCTGGGTCCGGATGCAGTGCTCGAGATAGCGTCGGCCAGCGTCCTTGTCGTGCCCGAGACCGCGGCGGTCGGCCTCGATGCGGAGTCGCCAGGCGCATGACCTTCCAGTACGGCGCTCCCACATTGCTGCGCTCCTGTGCGAACGCGATGAGCTCATCGTCGCTGAAGGAACGCAGGAATCGTTCGAAGGTCCTGGTCATCTCGTTGGCCTCGTCTCGTCGTGAACGCCGTCGGTGTCGGCCTGACTGGTCGATCTCGCGTCGTGAACGGCACCGACCATGCTGCGTCCTCGGGTCGCCAACGACAATGACCCGACCGTGCAGCGGAACCGGTGACGTATTGCCGTAGCGCGGCAAGCCACCAGCGCGATGGGAGCCGCCTCCTCGGCCGCGGCTCCGATGAGACCCGAGTCACGCTCCTCGTTCGTGGCGCGTAGTATCTGCTCACGACACAGCGGCCCGACCCGGGCCACGGAGGGGACACATGATCGACCGCACTTCACACAACGACGCTGAGATCGCCGCTCGCGAGAAGCCACAGATCCCGGCCGAGGATCCTCCAGCCGCACTACTGGGCCGCGGAGGACCGATACTCGAAGGCACGGTTCCGCTACGTCGGCAACAGCGGCCTGCAGCTGCCGGCCATCTCGCTGGGTCTGTGGCACAACTTCGGCGATGACACGCCCTTCGCCCGCCAGCGGGCCATCGTGCGCAAGGCCTTCGACCTGGGCATCACCCAGTTCGATCTGGCCAACAACTACGGGCCGCCGTTCGGTTCGGCCGAAGAGAACTTCGGCCGGATCTTCGCCAAGGACCTCGCGCCCTATCGTGACGAGCTGGTCATCACCACCAAGGCCGGCTGGCACATGTGGCCGGGTCCCTATGGTTGGAGCGGCTCGCGCAAGCACGTGCTGGCCAGCCTGGAGGCCAGCCTCGAGCGCATGGGCCTCGACCACGTCGACATCTTCTACTCGCACCGCATCGACCTCGATACCCCACTCGAGGAGACGATGGGCGCACTGGCCACCGCGGTCCACCAGGGCAAGGCCCGCTACGTCGGCATCAGCTCCTACTCCCCGGCGCGCACCGCCGAAGCCGCCCGCATCCTGCGCGAGCTGGGGACGCCACTCCTGATCCACCAGCCCAACTACTCGATGTTCAATCGCTGGATCGAGGCGGAGCTCCTTGACGTGCTCGAGGCTGCGGGTGCAGGCTGCATCCCCTTCTCCCCGCTCGCCCAGGGGCTGCTCACCAGCAAGTACCTCGACGGGGTGCCCGCCGGCAGTCGCGCGAGCCAGGGCAAGTCACTCTCCGACGATCAGCTCAGCGAAGAGAACCTGGCGCGCGTCCGTGCGCTCCATGAGATCGCCCGGCGTCGTGGCCAGTCGCTGGCGCAGATGGCCATCCTGTGGGTGCTGCGCGATCCGCGCGTGAGCTCCGCGCTCGTCGGCGCCAGCTCGCCCGAACAGCTCGAGGACAGCGTCGGCGCCCTCGACGGGGCACCCTTCAGCGACGAAGAGCTGACCGACATCGACCGCCATGCCCAGCCGGGCTCCGGCGTAGACCTCTGGAACGTGTCAGCCGGGCTGTAGGCGCTCGTCGCCGACGCAACCCGAGCGTCTGGCCGCCCTCAGGGCGCCAGCGTGCCGAAGAACACCTGCCAGGCCAGCAACGTCTTGGCGAAGAGGCTCAGGAACATGTACGTCTTCTCGCCGACGAGGTAGTCCCGCCAGCGGCCGATCTTGCCGTACTGCAGGATCATCGTGATGGCGAACACGTTGAAGGCCAGGAAGAGCGAGACGAAGATGGCGATGACGAAGCCGGGGATCGACGCGGCGCCAGGCTCGGTGGCAGCCGACCACAGCGCGGTGCCGATGACGATCCAGGGCACGATGCCGGCGATGACGCCGAAGACGTAGTGGTTCCACTGCGTCTTGTCCCGTCCCTGGTTGGCTGACTCCATCGACCAACCGAAGAGGTTCATGGCGGCGTTGATGCCGAAGATGGCCACCAGCGTGCCGATCTCCTGGATGCCCGAGAGCGTCGCGATCACGACGATCATGACGCTCGAGCTGAGCGCGTACTCGATCCAGCGCATGGGCTGGATACCCGTCGACAGCCGGCGCTCGTACCAGTCCCGCAGCGGCCAGGCGAGAAGTGCATGGGCGATCGCGCTCATGAAGAAGAAGATCGCCACAGCCGGGCCGATGGGCAGCTCGAACAATGGCGACTGGGCCGGCACGAGCGTCTCGGTCGCCGTGTCGAAGGTGAGGTAGCTGGTCACCACCGGGCTCGTGACGACGGGGTCCCGCGCGAACGACAGGGCCAGGATGATGAGTCCCTGCACCGCATGGATCGGCGCCAGTGACGCGTTCCAGCGGTGCAGGCTGCGAGCGCGATCCTCGTCCAGCGGCCCGGCGTCCGGGCTGGTGGCGACTTCGGCAGTGGTCGAGTTCATCTGGCTGGTCCCCTCTGTCTGTCCGTCGATGGCGTCGACGTTGCGGTCGAGCTGATGGTACCTGGTCTGTCCATAGTTTGTACAGTCTTGAGAGAGTCCGTCGGGCTGGGCGCTAGTTGGTCCGGGTCACCTTGTGGATCGAGCGAGGCGACTCCGGGTCGCCGCCCTTCGCGATGGTCACGTGTCGTGCGTGGAGCTGGCCCGGCACGATCGACACGATAGGCATCAACCATTCGGGCAGCGTGGGCGGTAGCGTCAGTGACCACGTGCCCTTGGCGCGCACATGCGGGTCGTCGGAGACGATGAGCAGGCGCGCCTCCAACTCACCACCGAGGCGGTCGATGACCTCGGCCATATCGCTTTCGGTCGCGCCGCGCGGAGCCACGCAGAAGGTCGGGAAGCCGGCCTCGATGAGCGCCAGCGGGCCGTGGATGAAGTCGGCCGAGGAGTAGGGATCGGCCAGCGTGTAGCTCAGCTCCTTGAGCTTCAGAGCCCACTCGCGGGCAGTCGCGTAGTGGTAGCCGCGTCCGAGGACCACGCAACGATCGAGCGAGCTCATGTCAGCGGCGATGCGGGCGGCCTCGCCGTCCTGCTCGAGCACGGTCGCGAGGGCGTCGGGCACCGGGGCCAGGTCGGCCTCGGCATCGAGCTCTGACAAGCCGGCCGCGAGCATGGCCAGCACCAGCAGCGTGGAGGTGTAGGTCTTGGTGGCGGCCACCGCGCGTTCGGGCCCGGCCCGCAGGGCGATGTGGTGCTGGGCCGCCTCGGCCATGTCGGAGCCCGCGGTGTTGGTGATGGCCAGGGTCAACGCGCCCTGTGCACGTGCCGAGCTGATGACGCCCACGACATCGGGCGAGGCACCCGACTGGCTGATGCCGATGACCAGCGCGCGACGGTAGTCGGGCGAAGCCCCGTAGAGCGAATGCACGCTGGGCGTGGCCAGCCCAACGCTGAGCCCGGCCATCACGCCCAATGCGTACTGCGCGTAGATGGCCGCGTGGTCGGAGGTGCCGCGGGCGGCGATGACCACATGCGCCGGATCGGCAGCCTTGATGCTCTCGCAGATGGCCGCGATCTCCGGACCGGCCTCGCTGAGCAGCCGCGCGGCCACCTCCGGCTGTTCGCGGATCTCGTCGATCAGGGCCACTGGGATACCTCCAAACCGTGTCCGCGGGGATAGAGCCCGGGGATCGCCACGGGCAGCCGGCCACCGATGGGCGCCTGGCCGAAAAGCGCGTCCGCGACCGCGCCCACGCTGGCCGGCACGATCGAGTAGGAGCACAGATGGGTCGCCGACCGCGGGTAGTCAGCGAGGTCATACGGTGTCCGCATGGCCACCGTCACGGTCGGCGTGCCGGTGTCGAGGACGGCCTCGACCAGGCGGGCCTGGCTCGGCTGCACAGTGCTCGCGAGCGTGACCACGACCACGAGCTCGACCTCCCGGGCAGCTTCGCGAGCCCCCCGGATGTGGTCATCGCTCGGCTCGGACGGAACACGCAGATCGAGCACGTCAGGGTGGTGCCGGCGCACGGCCTCGGCCAGCGCCAGCGGCTCATCGGCAGACGAGTCGGCCGGCGTGAGCTCGCGCGGTCGTGGGGTGATCACGAGCACGCGCTGGCCGGGTTTCGGTCGCAGCGGCAGGAGACCGGCCTCGTCCCGCACGAGCGTCACGGCGGCTCGCGCCGAACGCCGGGCGAGGTCGCGGTGGGCCTGGCTCTTGACATAGGTACGCTCGGGCCAGCTGAAGTGCTTGAGCCATCGGCGTAGGCGCAGCAGGCGTCGGCCGGAGGCGCGGATCCGGCTGGCCGGCACGAGGCCACGCACGGCGGCCTGACGCAATCCGTCCTCGAGCCGCTTCTGGGCTTGCCGGTCGGGCGTCAGGAGCAGCAGGTCCACGCCGGCGCGCAGGGCCACGATGCTGTCGACCACGCCGCCGATGCCCTGGGCCACCGCTTTCATGTCCATGGCGTCGGTGATCGACACGCCGGTGAAGCCCAGGCGTACACGCAGCAGCTCGTGCATCACCAATCGCGAGACGGTAGCCGGCAGGGATCGATCTCCGGTAACGGCGGGCAGGGCCACGTGGCCGGACATGACCATGCCCGCGCCGGCCTCGAAAGCCGCCCGGAACGGCACCAGCTCCCGTGCTTCCAGCTCGTCCAGATCGAGGTTGATGGACGCCAGCTCGAAGTGCGGATCGGCATCGACCGCCCCGAAGCCCGGGAAATGCTTGGGCGTGGCCACCACGCCACCATCCTGCAGACCGCGCGTGAGGGCGGCCGCGTGTCGTCCGATCATCGCCGGGTCGGACCCGAAGGCGCGTGTGCCTAGCGAGACGTTGGCCGGCTCGATCGCGACGTCGCAGACCGGTGCATAGTCGACGGTGATGCCAAGGGCTCGCAGCTCACGGCCCGTGGCTCGACCGGTGGCCTCGGTCAGGGCCGCGTCGTCAGCCGCCCCGAGGGCCATGGCACCCGGGAAGCGCGTCGTGTCGTGACCCAGCCCCACCAGCTGGCCACCCTCCTGGTCGGCTCCGATGAGCAAGGGCAGATGCCCGGGCGCGGCCGCATGGAGCTCCTCGGTCAGCGCTGCGAGGCCGTCGGCATCGGCTGCGTTGGCGCGCAGGAAGACAGTCACACCATGGGCATGTCCGGCCGCGATCCGTCGGACCAGCCAGCCCGGCGGCTCGGTGCCGGTGAACGCGGGCAGGAGGTGTCCGAGCACCGCTTCCTCCGGCAGCAGCGGCCCGGGCCGAAGGGCGCGCCGGCTGGAGGCCAGCGCATGCTCAGGTGCGGACGGCCAGCTCAACGGCTGTCCGCCTCCCCCGAGGCGCCCATCGCTAGCCCTTGACCGAGCCCGAGAGGATGCCGCGGACGAAGTAGCGCTGCAAGGCCAGGAACACGAGCATGGGCAGGATCATCGTCACGAAGGCGCCCGCGGTGAGCAGGTGCCACTGCTGCCCGCGACCACCGACGAGTCGACTCAGCTCGAGAGTCATCACCGAACGCTCCTCGGTGCCGCCGAGGAAGACCAGCGCTACCAGCAGGTCGTTCCAGACCCACAGGAACTGGAAGATGGCGAATGCTGCAAGCGCCGGCACCGACAGCGGCAGCACGACCTTGGTGAACATCTGGAAGTGCGTGGCACCGTCGATGCTGGCGGTCTCGAAGAGATCGACCGGGCAACTGGCTGATGAAGTTGTAGAGCAGGAAGATGGCCAGCGGCAACCCGAACGCCGCATGGGCGAGCCAGACGCCCAGGAAGGTCTGGTTGATGCCCAGGGCCTGATAGATCTCCTGGACCGGGATGAGCGCCATCTGCAGCGGAACGACCAGCAGTGCCACGACGCCCATGAACAGCGTGCCCCTGAACGGGAAGCGCATCCAGGAGAAGGCGTAGGCCGCAAAGGCCGCGATGGTGATGGGGATGATCGTGGCCGGAATGGACACGATGAGGCTGTTGATGAAGGCGTTGGCCATGTTCTCGCCGCCGAGAACAGCCTCGTAGTTCATGAGCGTCCACTGCGTCTGGAAAGGCGACAGGAGTGCATCCCACCAGCCGGAAGCCTGGATATCGCGTGCATCGCGCAGTGAACTGATGAAGATGCCCAGCGTGGGGATCGACCAGAAGATGGCGATGGCGATGACGGCGACCCGGAGCGGCAGACGCCGCACGAAGACGCTGCGCTGGTCCTTCATCTCGCTGGTGTTCGCGGGAGCCGTCATGCCGCCATCCCCTGCTTGCGGATGTTGCGGACGTTGATCAGCGCCATGGGTAGCACGGCGAGGAAGAGCACGACCGCCAGGACCGAGGCTCGACCGTAGTCGAAGAACTGAAAGGCTTGCACGTACATCTGGTTCGCGACCACGTCCGTGTTGAACTTGCCGCCGGTCATGACGTACACGATGTCGAAGACCTTCAAGACCACGATGGACGTGGTGATGATCACCATGATCAGCGAGCCCCGGATCATGGGCACGACGATCTTGGTGAACTTCTGGCGCTCGTTGGCGCCATCCAGACCGGCCGCCTCGATGATCTCGGTGGGCACGCCCTTGATGGCCGCCGAGAGCACGACCATGGCGAAGCCGGTCTGCAGCCAGATGAGGATGACGATGAGCGCGAACGTGCTGATGCGGAAGTCCGGCGTCTGGTACCACGCGATCGGCTCGCGGCCGAGACCCTCCACGATGGCATTGAGCAGCCCGTACTGCGCCTGTCCCGGGGCCGCCAGGCGTACACGAAGCGCCAGATCACCGAGGCACCGACGAGCGAGATCGCCAGCGGCAGGAAGACGAAGATCTTGGCGAAGGATTCGTACTTGACGCGGTCCATCAGGCCCGCGATCAGCAGCCCCAGGCCCACCGAACCGGTCACACCCACGAGCAGCCAGAGGATGTTGTTGACGTACATCTGATGGTTCGCCGGCGTGGTCAGCGCCCATTCCCAGTTGGCGAGGCCGTCACCGTCGGTCAGCGACTTGATGATGGTGGAGACGACGGGCCACGCCAGGTAGACCGTCAGCAGCAGCGAGCGCCGGACCGACGAAGACCCACGGCAGCAGGCGGCCGCGCCACATGGCGGACAGGCGCATGACCACGGCGTTCAGGCCCCAGAAGAACAGCCAGATGCCGCCGACGCCGACGGCCAGGGCGACCGCTGCGAGAACGAGCTTGGCGGCGGTCCGATTGCCGCTTCCGGCGCGCAGCGCGTCCGCCCCCGCTGTGTCGCCGATGAGTTGATAGAACAGCGCCGCGACATTGGCCGAGGCCTTGGTCATCCAGCAGGAACCAGATGCCCATGATGAGACCGGCGAGCCCGAGGATCACTCCCATGGGCACAAGGAAGCCGCGCCAGCCAGTCCGCTCGTCGAGGTCGTTGGTCCGAAGGTCACACATACCCTCCCTGGTGTATGGCCTGAAGCACTCTCGCGCCGCCTAGCCTACTCCTCCGAAACACCGAAGGCGCGCCGCTCATGCGGCGCGCCTTCGGTGATGCTAGGGCGTCTGGATGGCTACTCTGCGGGCCAGCTATCGTCGATCATCTGGAGGATCTCGTCGGTGTTCTCGCCGTTCGCGGCGATCCAGTCGACCGGACCGGTCCAGAAGGTGCCGGAGCCTACGACCGCCGGGCATCACGTCACTCGCTGTCGAAGACCAGGAACGGTGCGCGCCGATGATCAGCTGGCGGCAGTCTCGAGCTTGTAGTTGCCTTCGACCACTCGACCGGGGTGGCTGTTGTTGGGAGAGATGGCCCTGCCGGCTCTTGACCCAGGCCTCGATCGACTGTCCGGCGAGGCGAGGAACTGGGCAACTGCCCGGACCTCGGGTCGATCTGCGGTGACCATGAAGGCCGTCGCCGGCGAAGAGCACGGGGCGCCGATACTCCTCGATCGGGCGGGAAGTAGAAGAGGCCGACGTCCTCACCGACGACGAACTGCGGATCGTCACCGGTCGCCTTCGCATCCGGGAAGAAGTCGGGCCCGTACCAGGTCGGCCTGCTTCTGCATCCAGCAGCTCGGGGTTCTGGAGCGAGTCGAGCGTGGGCCCCACATCGGATCCATCGCCTGCCGCGACGTTGGTGCCCAGGATGGCACCGTGTTGCCACCCCAGACGTAGCCGTCAGTGAAGAAGATCTGCGCGACGTAATCAAGGCGTTCGCGACCTCCGGCGAGTCGAACGGAAGCTCGCGCGGTAGCCAGGCCTTGTAGGCGTCGAGGCCGGCGGTCCGCATCATGACGTCCTCGACCCAGTCGGTGATGAGCCAGCCGGTGGCAGGGCCGTCCTCGATGGCCATGCACCAGGGGTTGCCCTCTCCGTCCGCGACGATCTGGTCGGACAGCGCGATGAGCTCGTCCCAGGTCGTGGGCACCTCGTAGCCAGCGGCCTCGAAGGCCTTGATCGGGTACCACACGGTCGACTTGACGTCGAACTTGTAGGGGATGGCCCAGGTCCCGTTCTCGGTCTGGAACGTGTTCAGCGCGGGCTGTTGCGACGCGAGCTTCTCGACGTCCATGATGGTGGAGAGCGTCGACGATCAGTCCGTCCTCACCGTACTGCTTGATGACCGCGGGCTGCGCGAGCTGCAGGATGTCAGACGCGGCGCCACCGTTGAGCGACACGTTGACGAGCGTCTCGTGCTGGCCGGACGGTACCTCAGCGACATTCACCTTGATGCCGGTGGCGTCCATGAACGGCTGGAGATTCGCTGCGAAGTTGTCGCCCTCGCCGGCCGTCCACTGGGTCTGCATCGTGACCGTCGTGCCGGAGAAATCAGCGGCCAGGGCCTGGTCGAGCTCGGTATAGCCGGTCGGGACGGCGGGCACACCCGGCACTCCGTCCTGGGCAACGACGCCGATGCTGCTGAACTGTGAGCGCCATCGTTGCCAGCGCGTGCCGGCGATGGTCCTTCGATGTTCGGTGCATCGCACCTCCTCCTTGATCTCGCCCGTGCATCGGACGAGAAGGGTTGATGGAACGAGCTCGGCGCGCACGGGCGCCCGGCCATCGTTACCGGCCTTCGCTGCCCTCCTCCCTGTGCGTCCTCCAACGCGGGAGGCCGCGACGGTCGTCTCGACCGCGAATGCTAGTCCTGATGAGCGCCCGCTAGTCCAGGGTCATCGCGCACCTCATGCGGCAAGCGCGAGCCCGAGCTCGGAGGTCATCAGCATGGCCGCCGCACCCAGCTCGACGACGTCGTTGCCAGTGCGGCCGAGATGGATGGTGGAACGCTCCACCAGGAAGAGCAGCGCCGAGCGTCGCGCTTCGGCGCGGACCTGCTCCAGCCACGGCTCTCCGAAATCGGCCATGGGGCCCACGAGCACGATGTCCCGCGCGCCGAGCGTGCCGATCATGGCCCCGATGACGCGCCCCAGCGGCGGCGCGCTCTCGAGCACGACCTGGCGGGCGGTGCGATCCCCGGCCCGGAAGGCCTCGAGCAGCGACGCCTGCGTCACGCTCTGCCCGGCCAGCGCCCATCCGGATCGCTCGTCGGCCAGACTCCGCGCGCGAGCCAGCACGGCGCGCAGGCTGGCCACGGTCTCGAGACAACCGCTACCGCCACAGCGACAGGGGCTCTCGCCTTCGTTCACCCGTGTGTGGCCGATCTCCCCAGCTCCGGAGTCCTCCCCGGCATAGAGGCGTCCCTCGAGGACGATGCCCGCGCCGATGCCCTCGCCGACCTTGATCACGACCATCGAGGAGCCAGCGTCGTGGTGCCCGAAGGCCCACTCGGCCATGGCTGCCGCCTGCGAGTCATTGACCACCACCGTGGGCAGGCCGGTCACGCTGGCCAGCCGCGTCCCCAGCGGTTCGTTCCGCCAATCGAGCCCGACGGCCCAGCGGACGGTCCCGTCGTGGCTATCGATGAGCCCTGGGGTCCCCACACCGATGCCCAGCAGCGGTCGGTCGGACGCCGCCACGAGGGCCAGCACCAGCGACTCGAGCTCGTCGAGCGCAGCCCGGCCATCGAGCTCACCGAGCTGACGCGTCTCACGCGCACAGACCTCGCCACGCAGGTCGATGAGCACGCCGCTGAGACGCTCACCGTCGACATCCACGCCGATGAGTTGCCGGGCGTCGCCAGGCACTCGCAGCAGGATCGGAGCCTTGCCGCCGGTCGATGGACCAGTCCCGGCCTCGACCACCAGCCGCTCATCGAGGAGACCTTCGACCAGGTCCGACACCGTGGTCCGCGTCAGGCTCGTGGAGCGTGCTACATCCGCGCGACTCAGCGGGCCATCTTCGTAGATGGTGCGCAGGACGAGCCGCTCGTTGGCGCGCCGGGTCCCTCGATGGGTCGCCTTGGCGAGGGTGGCTTCGGGCACAGGCCTCACTTTGTCAGCGGAGTGGACCAAGTAATGATAGCTGCTTTGTCAAGAGCCTTAACAAAGCACGGCGCGGGTGGACACTGGCTCAAGCTGGCAGGGTCGGGCCCGGTGTGACCTCCAGCTCCGAGCTGCCCTCGCCCCGTGCGACGGTCATCGACATAGACTCGCGCCGAACCGCGCGCTGCCCCGTCGTGGCACGTGCACGCTTGTGGCTGTACATGGCCGCGTCGGCGGCACGGAGCAGGGCCTTGCCACTGCGGCCATCGCGCGGATGGAGGGCCAGGCCGAGGCTGCACGTGACGTGCACGCTCGAGCCATCTGCCATCGGATGAACGAGCGAGGCCACGGCGGCTTCGGCGCGCTCGGCCACGTGGCGAGCCTCGGACTCGTCGGTGTCGGGCATGAGCACCACGAACTCATCGCCACCGTAGCGTGCCACCACGTCGCTGGTGCGGACAGCGGCTCGCAGGGCCCCGGCGATGGCGCGCAGGACGCGATCGCCGGCCAAGTGCCCGTGCTCGTCGTTGATGCGCTTGAAGTCATCGAGGTCGACCATGAGCACGCTCAGGGGCGCGTGCCCTCGGGCCGCTCGCGCGGTCTCCTGTCGCACGCGGTCTTGTAGGTGGCGGTGGCTGTAGACGCCGGTGACCAGGTCCGTCTCGGCCGCGTCGCGCAGCTGGCGCAGGAGTCGTGCGTTCTCCAGCGCGGAAGCCGCCTGGTTGGCCATGGCCCGCAGCAGCTTGGATTCGCCGTCACTGAAGCGGCGACCGGACGTCTCGGAGATGAGCTCGAGGACTCCAGCCACGCGTCCTCCGGTCGTGAGCGGCAGCAGCATGGCGGCAGCGCCTCCAAGCTGGTGCAGCCTCGACAGCTCCGCTGGATCAAGGCTCTCGACGCTCGGATCGAGCCAGGCCGGCTCATCGTGCATGAGCACGTGTCGCAGGGTCCGATGTGCCCTGAGGTCGCGCTCAGGACCGATGAGCGGCCGGCCGTCCGCCCCGATGGGCGCCAGCTGGCCACTCTCCGGGTCCCAACGCGAGATGAGGCAGGCGTCCATCTGGGCTGCGCCCCGCAGCTTGGCCGCGAGGACCTTGGCAAGGGCCCGCTCGTCGGTCGCACCGTCGCCCGCGTCGGCGATGTCCAGCAGCGCCTGCAGCTCGGCCACGTGGCGATCCCGCTCGGAGAGCAGGCGGGCATTCTCGATCGCGACGGCCGCCTGGTCGGCGAGGACACCCAACAGCCGCAGCTCGTCATCGGAGAAGCGGGCGATACCGAGGCGGGAGAGGACGACCACTCCGATGACGCGGCTCTCCGAGCGCAGCGGTGCCAGCAGCATCGACTCCTCGAGCAGCTCGGCCGAGCCGGGCACTTGCACGGCGCGTGGGTCATTGGCGGCGTCGTCGACGATGAGTTGCTGGCCGGTCGCCGCCACCCAGCCGGTGATGCCCTCCCCCACGGTGACCCGCAGGTCGGTTTCCGACTCGCCGTGGTACTCGCGGGCGTGCGGTCTGAAGGCGACCGGATCGAGGGTGCGGCCGTCCGCGCGCAGCACGTAGACGCGAGCGTTGTCGAAGGCCACCACTCGCTGCGTCTGGCTGCAGAGGGCCGCGCTGACCTCCTTCACGTCCGTCAGTCGCGTGAGCTGTGCGGCCACCGACTGCACCGCCTCCAGCTGGGCCGACCAGGCGATGGGTCGCGGGCCCAGCCTCGTGGTCACCTTGCTGGCCAACTGCCGCGCCGTCACCCGCGCGATGGCGAGGTCCTCATCGCTGAACGGTTCGGAGCGCCGACGCTCGAGGACCAGGAGGCTCGGGCGCTCATCCGGCAGCGAGAGGTGTGCCCCGGCGCCAGGACCGTCGCCCGCTTTGCGGCCACCGGGTAGCCAGCGGCGTAGCAGCCCACCCTCGGGCCTGGCGTTCGTGTCCGCGGTAGCCGTGACCGCGGCAGCCGATCGCACCTCTCCATCACGCACCGAGGCCACCAGCTCGAGGACACCGTCGCCTCGGTCGACGTAGAGATGAACGCCATGGTCGGCGTCGATGTCGCGAGCGAGTCGGAGGAGGGCGTCGGTGGCATCCTGCGCCAGCATCATCGTCAGCGTCCCGCCGGCTGTGGCTGCGCCGCGGGCGGCATCCGCAGCGAGCGAGACGTCGACCGCATGGCGTTGACGAGGAACACGATGGCCCCGGCGGCGATGACCGCGTCGCCGAGCGAGAAGGCGGTGGCCATGGGCAGCGGCCTCGGGAAGACGAAGATGTCACCGAGGAACGGGAACCAGGTCTCCGGTCCGATCAGGGTGACGTTGCTGTAGTAGGCCACCGGCACGGCCGCGACCCCTGTCAGCTCCCGCCAGGCATCGGGCGAGGAAGGCATGTACCCGCCGTTGGTGAGGACGGGGATCAGGTTGAGCACGGCACCGGCAGCGATGAGCGCCAGGCCCGGCAGGCGCAGGTTGCGCAGCAAGGCCACGAGCACCGCGACCGTGGAGATGACGTAGATGAAGGGACCTTCGACGCCGACCCGCTCCTGGATGGGATCGGCGAAGAGGAATAGCTGCACGGCCAGGCCGACCAGCGCCAGCTGCCACCACACGAAGCGGACATGCTCGATGTTGCGCACACGACCACCGAGCGCCCGGCCGATGAGGAGACCGGCGGCGATGGAGTACAGCAACAACACCTTGGATCGGGCCTCCGCTCTCGACGACGCCGGCGCGGTGGGCGCCGGCGGCAGGGTCAGCCAGGTTCGCGCTTGCAGGAGGAACGAGGCCAGCGCGTGCGCGAGGTTATCAGCGCTGGCCCCGGGGGCTTACCGAGAAGAGCGGCTACCAGCGGACAGGCGCCGCCAACGTGAGCACGAACGCAGCGACCACCGCGAGGCGGATCGCCAGATCCTTGTATCGGCTCATCAGTGAGTCTCCCTATGAGAACGGGCGGATGCCCTGGTGCTGCGAGTGCTCGGGTCTCGGTCGAGGGCTTGTCCCTGACGAGAGGCATGGTCGCCCCGGACGTGCTCACCCTCCATGGCGAAGTGGTACTAGGACGGGGTGTGACAGCGCGCACCGGCCTGCTCCCGTCCTGGCCGATCCCAGCCGCACTTCGCCCCACCAGGCAGCTCGGTGGCCGGCTCCCGCCCGGAGCCCTTATGCTGCCGCCATGACCGACGAACACCTCAGGGAAACCACGGTCGATCGGCACGTCGTCCACCGTGGCCGCTTCATGACCTTTCGCGTGGATACCATCGAAGATGCCGGTGGGGTACGTCACCCGCGCGAGATCGTGGAGCACCCCGGTGCGGTCTGCGTGATCCCGGTCATCGGTGACGACGTGCTCATGGTTCGGCAATGGCGCACGCCGGTGGAACAGGCGATCCTCGAGCTGCCGGCAGGCACGCTCGACCACCTCGAGGACGGCTCTCTCGAAGACCCGGACCGGGCTGCGCCCCGCGAGCTCGAGGAGGAGACCGGCTACGGGGCGTCGACCTGGCGCAAGCTGGGCCGCTTCTGGACGGCTCCGGGCTTCACGAACGAGGAGATGCACCTCTACCTCGCCACCGACCTGCAGCCCGTCACCGACTACGACGGGCCCGACGTGGACGAGTATCTCGACCTCGTTCGCACCCCGTGGCGTGACGCCGTGGTCATGGCCGATCAGGGAGAGATCGACGACGCCAAGACGCTGGTGGGGCTGTTCTGGCTCGCGCGCATCGCGGCAGACGGCGAGCTGGGCTGACCAGGGACCCTAGCCCGGGAGCCAGTCCCGCAGATCGATCTCGCCCAGGCGCTCGCTGGCCGTGAGGCCCGGGATCCGACCGCGCTTGGCGATGGCTCGCCCGTCGATCTCCTTGAGGTCGCCGGTGAAGTCGACCGGCGTGGCCCCGCTGATGTAGCTGCCCACCGCGAAGTAGTCCACGGGGGCACCGGCGTCCTTGAAGTACCAGATGCGGTCTGGCGTGAGCCCACCCGAGACGATGATCTTGACGTGCTCGAAGCCGTCAAGATCCAGGCGAGCACGCACCTCCATGACCAGATCCGCCGTCACCCGCCCGCGCTCGGACGGCGTGTCGAGACGAACGCCATAGAGCTTGTCACCGAGCGCGTGCGCCACCCGCAGCGATTCCTCGGCCTCGTCCTTGAAGGTGTCGACGAGCACGATGCGCGGCACATCGGGGGCCACGTGCCGGTCGAATGCCTCTGCCGCACGCACGGTGTCGCCGATGACCAGCACCAGTGAGTGCGGCATCGTGCCCGTAGGGGCGAGGCCGGCCAGACGGGCACCGGCGGGCGTGGATGCCCCGACGCAGCCGCCCACGATGGCGGCGTAGTCGAGCGCGTCGGTGATGTGGGGATGGACGTGGCGCGCGCCGAAGCTGATGACCGGTTGTGGCGATGCTGCGGCCACGCACTCGCGCGCGGCGTTGGCCCATCCGGTCGACTGCGCGAGCATGCCCAGGATGGCCGTCTCGTAGAGCCCGAACGCGCGATAGCGCGCACGGATGCGCATGACGATCTCCTTGGAGCTGAAGGCGTCGCCATCGGAGAGCGACTCGACCGTATGCTGCTCGCCCGACTCGACCAGGACCGAGGCCAGCAGGACCTTGGCTTCGTCGATGCCGCAGAGGATCCCCTCGGAGCGCGCGAAGATCTCCATGACCACGACCGGGTCGAGGCCCTCGCCCGCGAGGATCTCCTCGGCACGCGCGAAGTAGACATCCGCCGAGTCGCCGCTGAGGACGTCGCTCGAAGGTCGGCGGCGTTCTCGTGTCACTCCATCCATGAGGCTCGCAGTGTACCCACTGTTCCCTTCGCCGAGCGGCTATCCACGCATGCGCTTGGGCACGACCTTCTGCAGGGCCCGGTCGAGCGCCGGCGCGAGCGAGCGTGAAAAGGTCGCTGTGAGGTGGTGATGGTCCCGCCAGACGATCATGTCGTTGCGGATCGGGAGGCAGCGATCGTGGTTCTTGCAGATGAGGTCGTAGAAGTCGAGCATGACGCCGCCCGAGGAGTTGGCAGCCTGGCGTTCGCGAGCCGGTGAGCCCCCGGCGAGTCGATTGCGGGCCGGGGCCGCACAGACACGGATGTCCTTGAGGTTCCTGGCCAGGCACTCGGGCACGTCCAGCCCCGGGTAGGGCACGTCGGCGATGACCACCTTCTTGCCCGGCACCTGCTTGAGCACGCGGGCGATGCCCTCCCCTTGCGCGTAGGGACTGTCGTAGGCCTCGTCGATGGGGTGCTGCCAGCGACTGACGGCGGTGACCACCACGTCCGGCTTGCTGGCCTTCAGCCTCGCGACCACGGCCTCGTTGAAGGCCAGACAGGCCTTGTACTTCTTCTTCTTCTCGAGGTTGCGCACGAGGATGTCGCTGAAGGGACACGAGACCTTCACGTAGGTCTCGAGACGCCAGCCGCGCTCGTCGGCCACGCGCTGTAGCGCCGGGAACCAGTGCGAGGCGTGTGAATCACCGACCAACGCCAGCGTGTAGCGCGACGACGCGTTGGCGAAGACACATGACTTTGGCGAGGTCGCCGCCTCATCGTGCAGACAGGCGTTCCGCTTGAGCGCCTCGTAGTCCTCTGGCGCAGCCACGAGACTGGGCCGGACATCCCGGGGCAGGCTCCAGTCGGGTGCTGGCTTCGGTGTCTTCCTCGGCTTGGGCTTGGGCTTCGGCGTGGGCGTCGGCTTGGGCGTTACCTTTGGCCTGTGGGTCTGCTTCGGCCTGGGCGTCGGCCTCGCGGTGGGATCCAACCGCGCGGGTGGCTCCCGGACGGCCCGCGGAGGTCGCGGCGTGGTCGCGGCGGGCTTCGGCGTGGCATGGTCACGCCTATCGAAGCCCTCGATGACGGCATCGCCCTCGACGTCCTCGGGTGGGCCGGCCGCGGTCGTGGCCTCACCCTCGACCTGACCGAGTGTCCGCTCGACCACCCAGGAAGTGGCTCCGAGACCGACGAACAGTGCGAGGGCCAGAGCCAACAGCGGGGTGGCGGCCATGCGGAGCTTGCGGCGTCCGACGGCGAGCGACGTCCGTCGACGGATGGGCTCCTCTACCAGCAGCGTGCTGGCAGTCGCGATGAGCACCGACAGGGCCACCAGCCCTGCCCGCATGCCGAGCGACAACTCCGCGCCGAAGGCAGCCGCGGCGAGGACCAGGAGGGGCCAGTGCCACAGGTACAAGGCGTAGCTGATGCGCCCCAGGAATCGGAACGGAACGGTCCCGAGCAGCAGGCCCGGGCCACCGCGGCGGTCACCCCCGGCGATGAGGGCCACGGCGCCCAGCGTCGGCAGCAAGGCCCAGGTGCCCGGATAGGCGCTCAGATCGTCGAGGAGCAGTCCGCCCAGGAGCACCAGGCCGAGCCCGACCCAGCCGATGGTGGCCAGCCCGGCCGAGACCGGTCCTCTCCGCCAGCGCTCGAGCGCCGCGATGGCCAGCAGGCCGCCAAGCGCCAACTGCCAGGCGCGCGTGAGCAACGAGTAGAACGCCCACGTTGGCGCAGCGTCGGTCATGATCAGCGCCAGCAGTAGCGAGCCGACCGCGATGAGCGCAACGGCGGCGGCCACCAGGCGTACCCCGCCAAGGCGGTACACCACCAGGAGCAACGCCGGCCACACGAGGTAGAACTGCTCCTCGACACTCAGGGACCAGAAGTGCAGGAAGGGCGAGGGCGTGGCCACGGCGCTGAAGTAGTCGCCGGTCGTGAGCGCGAAGCGGATGTTGGACACCGACAGTGCCGCGGCCACCCCATCTGCCGCGACCCGCGGCAGGGCCAGCGGCGAGAGCAGCCAGGCCGAGAGCACGAGGATGCCCCCGACCGCCAGCGCAGCGGCTGGGAACAGCCGCCTGATGCGCCGCAGGTAGAAGCCGCTGAAGCTGATGTGACCGGTCGAGCCGAGCTCGCGGTAGAGCAGGCCTGTGATGAGGAAGCCACTGATGACGAAGAAGACATCGACGCCGATGAAGCCGCCGGTAAGAAGCTCCGGCCAGGCATGGAAGACCACCACCAGCAAGACTGCGAGGCCACGCAGGCCCTCGATGTCGGGCCGGAAGCGGCCGCGCACCGTGTTGGCCGGCGTTGATCCCGTGGCCCGTTGCGCGCGAACGATGACGGGCGCCACCGGGCCCGGCATCGACGGTGGCATCGGTCCTGGCTGCAACGTGGGCGATCCCCCTGAGGCGAACGTGCGAGGGTTTCGCGTCCGGCTGACGACTGGCGCGGCTCCGCGAGGATGCTAGCCCAAGTCCGGAGAAGCCCTCAGGTCGCCGCGGGCTCGTCGCCGTCGAGATCCGTACCGAGCAGCTCCTGGAGGTCGTGCGCGTAGCGCTCGAAGAGGGCCGCCTGGCGCGAGGGGCGATCCATCGGCGGCGGTGTCTTGCGACCCGGGAAGAGCCAGGACACCGAACGCTCGAGGGTGAGGTCGCAGACGGCCAACAGGCGCCCGACCGCCAGGCCCAGGCCATCGCGGTCAAGACGATCGACGACCAGCTCCGAGGTCAGCATCGGTCGGTCATCGGCCGAGAGCGCGAACTTGACGAAGGGCAGCTCGTCGTTCCAGCGCAGGAATTGGCGATAGGAGACGCGGAAGCTGTCGTTCAGCGGTGGTGCGAAGTGGACCCACAGCAGCACGGCGCTGCCGGGATCGAGGATGACGGTGAACCGGATGTCAGCCCGCCGCTGCCCGTCCAGGCGCAAGTCCCAGCTGCTGACGCCCTCGCGCTCCTCACGCTCGATGGGCTCGAGCCCGAGCTCCGCGAGCCAGCGCTCGACGGTCGCGGACTCGAGGGTGCTCACCGAGACGTTCCCTCCGGTTCCGGTCAGGCCTTCTTCTTGGGCCTGCGGGCACGACGCGTCTTGACCTCGACGCTGCTACCGCTCGGGACCCGCTTCGACTTGAAGTCGGCCGGTCGGACGTCACCAGCGATGCGGACGTTGCGTCCGATGCGTGCCGAGGCCGGGATCTGGGCCCGCTTGCCCACGATCGTGATACCGGTGTTCAATCGCTCGGGCTCGTCGACGTTGGCGGTGTCGAAGTCGTTGCCCGTACCCACGATGGCGTTGGGTCCGACGTTGACCTCCTTGTCGAGGATGGCCCGGTCTACCACGGCGCCGGCCCGGATATGCGTGTCGAACATGATGACGCTGTCGCGGACGATGGCGCCCGGGTCGACTCGCACGCCCGGCGAGAGCACCGAGTGCTCGACCGTGCCCGAGATCTGGCAGCCGTGGCTGATGAGGCTACGGTGGACGCTGGCAGTGGAGCCGATGCGCGCCGGAGCCCGTTCTTCCGAACGCGTGTGCACGACCCAGTCGCGGTCGTAGAGGTCCAAAGGCGGGTGATCGTCGAGCAGCTCCATCTGGGTCTCCCAGTAGGAGTGCACGGTGCCCACGTCCTGCCAGTAGCCTTCGAAACGGTAGCCAAAAACACGAGCGCCAGCATCGAGCATCTCGGGGATGACGTTCTTGCCGAAGTCCTTACGGCCGTCGAGCCACTTGTCGAGGGCCTTGGGGCTGAAGACGTAGATACCCAGGCTGGCCAGGTTCGTCTTGGGCTTGCTGGGCTTCTCCTGCCACTCGGTCACAGCGTCGCTGTCATCCAGGGCGAGGAGGCCGAACCGGTGCGCTTCGTTGAGCGGCACCGGCTTCACCGCGATCGTCACGTCGGCGCGCTTTCGCCGGTGCTGCTGGATGAACGGCCCGTAGTCCATCTTGTAGATGTGGTCGCCCGCGAGCACGAGGATCACGTCTGCGCCTGACTGGCGGATAGGATCAAGGTTGGCCGTGACCGCGTCGGCGGTGCCGAGGTACCATTCCCGTGGGCGACCACGCGAGAGGAAGGGCTGGAAGATGCGGATGCCGCCGGCGTTGCGGTCGAGATCCCAGGGACGCCCAGCCCCGATGTGGTCATTGAGCGACAGCGGTGCGTATTGGGTCAGCACCATCACGTTGGTCAGCCCGGAGTTCACGCAGTTCGACAGCGTGAAGTCGATGATCCGGAACTTGCCCGCGAACGGGACCGCAGGCTTGGCACGGACGCCCGATAACAGTGAAAGACGTTCGCCCTCGCCGCCAGCAAGGATGACCGCCAGTGTTCGGCTCACGACCGGATGCTACACCCCCGCGCTGCTGTCTCGTCGGGCCTGCGGGCTTGCCGAGACATCCGAAGGCCGCCGGCCTGCGCCTGCCGAAAGTCCCACCCCGCCCGAGACCGATGCCCCACATCGGCGCGGGCGTGGGGCTCCCTAGCATCGACGCGTGGTCGCTCCTGCCGATGGAGACACTGTCGGTTGATGTCGTCGAGCGCCGCGGACACGGGACGGAAGATCGAGTCGTGCCTGCCGTCGGGACGCGCGCCATCGATGCGCGCATGCGCAGCCTCCGCCTCATCGGTCTGGCCTTGGCACTCATCCTCCTGTCCTCGCTCGGCATGGTCGACTCGAGTCCTGTCGAGGCCCGGGACTGGACACCGCAGATCCAGGCGACCCGCCGCGCACAGGTCTACTGGGAGTCGCTCATGCGCGCGGCCGATGCGGATCTCCGCGGCCTGAAGAAAGCCAAGCGCCAGGCACAGCGCAAACTCAGGCAGGTCGAGTCCAAGCGTGAGGCTGCGGCCCGCAGACGAGCGTCCGCGAAGCGACGGCTCGAGGTCATGCGGGCCGACCTGGCCACGGCCAGAGCGCAGCTCGAGGCGGCGCCGACCACAGCGCCGCTACCGGGACCGCCCGACGTGATGGCCGCCCTCGGGGTGCTACTCACGCCCGCAACGGCCGTCCAGCCGATGCCCGCTACCGCCCTGTTCGACGCCCCGCCCGATCCGGGCCCAGGCACCGCCTCGGGCACCGCGGTCGAGAGCGCTGTGAGCGGAGAGGTCGTCGACGAACGCGCCGTCGCCAAGCTGACGAGGAAAGCCAAGCTGGTCAGGCGGGACTTCAGGCAAGCGCAGCGCAAGGCCAGGCGAGCCGCACGCAATGCCCGCGCGGTCAAGGCACGCGTGCATACGGTCAAGGCCGCCGAATCGGGAGCGTTCGCACGGCGCGAGCGTGCGGAACGCAGCCTGGGCACCTGGATCCTGGCCATGACCAAGTACGGCCGCATCCGAGCCGCCAAGAAGTCCAAGGCCCGCCCCGGCGTGAACTCGGCGTTCGCGTGGCCGGTGAAGGGACGGATCAGCCAGTACTACCACGCCGACCACGACGGACTCGACATCGTCCGCTACCGGAGTGCGCCGGTGCACGCGGCGGCCTTCGGTGTCGTGACCTTCGTCGGCTGGAACCCGTGGGACCAGCACGGACGAGCGTTCATGGTGGTGGTCACGCACGCCGGCGGCTACGAGACCCTCTATGGCCACCTGCTCCCCAGGCGCGTCGTACGCGTCGGCGAGGAGGTCAGGAAGGGCGCCGTCATCGGCTACCTCGGCAGCACCGGCAACAGCTCCGGACCGCACCTCCACCTCGAGCTGCGGCGCGGACGTACTACGATCAACCCCCTCGGCTTCCTGTAGACCACACCACCTGCGGGACCGAAGGTACTCCGGGGGTCCCCCCTCGAGGTAGTGCCGCCCCCGACGTTCGCTCGCGAGCATCGTTGGCATGCTCCGAGCACCCCGAGCGAACACCCGGTTCGACCTCGCCTGGCGTCTGCTGGCACCGCTGCTGGCGATCGCGCTGGTGCTGTCGGCCGGTTTCGTCGCTCCCGATGCGGCGGTGGCCGGCAGCTCGAGCACCGTGGCCTCACTGCGTCATCGCCAGCTTGCGGCAGAGGCCGCCATGCGTCGCGCCGACAAGCAGATCGAGCGGTTGCTCCAGCAGCGCCGGCACGGGACAAGGCTCTTGCGTACGGCCAAGCAGAAGCTCGAGAAGGCCATCGCGCGACGCAAGGCCCTCGAAGGCCATGCCGAGAAGGGTCGCCTGCGGTTGGGGGAGCTGAAGCTCACTCTCGCGCGCGAAACGCGCGTCCGGCCTAACCCCAGCGGCACCCAGAAGGTCGACAAGCCGCTGCTGCGCAAGCGCATCGGGACGCTCCAGCAGGAAGTCCGCCGGCTGGACAAGAAGGTGCGCAAGACGCAGAAGAAAGAGGCACGGGCTCGGGCTCTCAAGCAGTCGCGGCTCGACAAGCCTGGGCAGGCGCGGATCGAGGCCCGCAAGCGCGAGCGTGAGCGTTCGGAGGACAGGCTCAGTGCCGCGGTCAATACCATGATCGCGCTTTCGAGGCAGCGTGCCACGGGGTTGGGCAGGGCCACGTCGAAGCGCCTCGCCAGGCCGGTACGAGGCCACGTCAGCCAGGCCTTCGGCTGTACCGGGCGTCCGACCAACCCACAGCTGGGCACGTGCCGGCACTTCCATGATGGCGTCGACATCGCGGCCCCCAAGGGCACGCAGGTCCGCGCCGCCGCCGAGGGCTACGTTGCCTACGTCGGATTCAGTCCCTGGGACGGCGGCTCACGCGCGTACGTCGTCATCATCGCCCACGCCAACGGCTACGAGTCGGTCTACGCCCACCTCCAGCCCAAGCGATCGGTGCGGGCTGGTCAGTTGGTGAAGCGCGGCGCGGTGATCGGCAGGATCGGCATGACGGGACTGACCAGCGGCCCACACGTCCACTGGGAGGTCCGGAAGGGCGGCATCTACCTGGACCCGCTCAAGGCCGGCCGCTAGCAGGGGCCGACGCTACTCGCCCTACAGGTAGGCGTACGGGTTGACCGGGCTCCAGTCTCCGCCGGACCAGACCTCGAAGTGGAGGTGGGTGCCCGTCGAGAAGCCGGTGCTGCCCATGTAGCCGATGGTCTGGCCGCGTTGCACGGTCTGGTTGCTCCCGACTGCCAGCGAGTTCATGTGCGCGTACAGCGTCGAGAGGCCGCCGCCGTGGGCGATGATCACGATGACCGCGCCGTTGTTGCCCTCGTAGGGGTTGCGTCCGGCATAGACGACCACGCCGCTGTCAGCCGCCTTGATGGCCGAACCGCCGAGGCCTGAGATGTCGATGCCGTCGTGGAAGTGGGCGCAGCCGGCACCGGGCGGGTAGAAGCCGAGGCTGGTGCAGCCGTAACCCTGACTGATGGTGCCGCTCGCCGGCCAGGCCAGACGGCCGCTGCCGCTCCCGGCCCTGACACCGAACTGCCGGGTGGCCGAGGCCTGAGCTGCCGCCATCAGCGAGTTGATGCGACTCTGGAGCTTGCTGTGCGTGGCTCGCATCGCGGCTGCCGCGGCCAGCATCTGCTTCTTGTTCTTGATGATCGACGCCAGCTGGGCCTGCTGCCGCTCCCACGCCAGCTTCTTCTGCTTCTTCAGCCGCTCGAGCTGCTTCTCAGCCCTGGCCAGCTCCCGCTTGAGCTCGACGACCTGGTCCCAGGTGTCTTCGGTCGCGCGGCGCAGCTGGTCGGTGCGCAGGCGCGTGGATGTCGTCAGCAGCCGCAACGTATCGAGGGCCTGCTGGTCCTGCGTGATCTGTTGCGCCAACTGGGCGTCCTGCTCACCGTACGAGAGGTAGGCGGACGTGTCGGTCAGGACGTCAGAGAAGGAGTCGGCCGTGAAGAGCTGCTCGATGATGGGGGTGTCGTTGGTGCGGTAGGCCTCCGCGAAGCGCAGGCCCATGGCCTCGCGGCGCGCCTTGAGGTCGGCCTCGCCGTTGGCCAACTCCTCCTCGAGGAGCCCCAGCGTGAAGTCGGTCTGGCGCTGTTCCTCGACCAGCCGCGTGTGCTTGTCCTTGATCTTCTGGATGCGCTCCTTGACCTTGACGATGCGATCGCGCGTCAGGTCGAGGTCAGCGGTGACCTTCTTGAGGTCGTTCACCGTCTGGGAGATGGCTGCCCGCGTGTCGAGCTGGTCCTGCTTGAGCTCCTCGACGAGCTTCTCGGACTTGGCGATGGACTTGGTCAGCGCGGCCTGGCGTTCCTTGGCGTCAGAGATCTGGTCCTTGAGGCTCGCCGCATCTGCCGCGGGCGCCGGCAACAGCGGCACCGCGAGCACGACGACGAACATCAGCACGAACAGGCGGAGCCAAGGCACGGCGGCTCCATGTGCTCGCGCATTCACGCTAGGCACGTTCGATAAACTCCCACTTGCTGCCGTACGCAGCGCCCCGGGCACGGGGGACGACCAAACACGGCACTCGGTCGTGGACCCTATGCTACCCCTGCTCGGAGCAGGCCGCAAACCCGCTGTGCCCAGAGATCGGGACTAGTACGTTCGAGCCGGTGCATGCGGACACCACCGCGGGCAGCATGCGGCCATGCATGTACCCGTCCTTCTGCACGCCTCGTCTGGAGCTGACCGGTGACCGCGGCGGTGGTGGTCGCGGCCCTCGCCGGAGCGGTCTTCGGGTTCGGCGCCGACCGTCTCTCGTCCCGCTGGCCCGAGCACGAGGATGAGACGATCCGCGGGCTCGACTGGCGCTCGGTCGCGGTCGTGGTCGGCGGCGCTGTCGCCTTCGGGCTGCTCGCCTGGCGCTGGACCGAACCGCTGGACCTGGCCGTGCTGGGCATCTACGTGGCCGCGCTCATCGTGCTGCTGGCCACCGACCTCGACCAGAAGCTGCTGCCCGACCTGCTCACGTTTCCCTTGATGGCCTACGCCGTGGCGGTCATGGTGCTGGGCCTCAATCCGGTCCTCGCGGGCAAGTCACAGGTCTTGTTCGCGGACGGCGACCTGGGGGCCATCCTGGCCGCGATCGGGGCTCCGGCCCTGCTGGCGGTCACCGACCGCGTCTTCCGTGGTGCCCTGGGCATGGGCGACCTCAAGCTGGCCGTGAGCCTTGGCCTGATGTTCGGAGTGACGCAGCTGTTCGCCGGGTTCCTCGTGGGCACCATCGGCTTCGCCGTCGTCGTGCTCGTGCTCGTGCTCAGCCGCCGGCTCTCATTGCAGACGGCCGTGCCCTTCGGGCCGGCGCTGATCGCAGCCGGGGTGGCGGCGGCGGTGATCCAACTCCCGAACTAGGCCAAGTCCACCTCTCGCGCAAGCGAGGTCGGCCCTTCGATCCCGGCCAGTGCCAGCTCGACCAACGTGGCGTGCATGACACCGGTCGAACCCTTCGTCGAGAACGGGTCGGTCTTGCTCAGGAAGGCTGAGCCTGCGATGTCGAGATGTACCCACGGCAGGTTGATGAATTCGCTGAGGAACAGGGCCGCGGTGATGGCGCCGCCCTCGCTCGAACCCACGTTCGACATGTCCGCGAAGGGCGAGTCGAGGTCTTTGCGCAGGTCCTTGAGCATGGGCATCCGCCAGAGCGGCTCACCCTGGCGAGCGGCGGCCGCGGCCACCTCGGCCCACCACTCGTCGGATGTGCCGAAGCCGCCGGTCATGTAGCGGCCCAGGGCGCGGGCCATGGCGCCGGTGAGCGTGGCCACATCGACTACGTGCGTCGCCCCCCGCTGTTCGGTCCAGGTCAGCGCGTCGCCAAGGATGAGCCGACCTTCGGCATCGGTGTTGTTGATCTCGACGGTCTTGCCGTTCATGGCCCGGACCACGTCGCCGGGTCGCGTCGAATGCGGACCAGGCATGTTCTCCACGGCCGGCGCCACTGCCAGCAACGGCAGGTCCGGCGCCAGCTGGGCGGCCGTGACGATGGCATTGAGGACCGTACAGGCGCCGGTCTTGTCAGTCTTCATCTCGCCCATGTGCGCGGACGGCTTGAGGCTGATGCCACCACTGTCGAAGGTGACGCCCTTGCCGACCATGGCCAGCAGGCGCCCGTTGGCGTCGCGTTGGAGGTCAGGCTTGTTGCGCAAGGCGATGAAGCGCGGCGGGTTGGCCGAACCCCTGCCGACGCTCATGAACATGCCCATGCCCAGCCTCTCAGCCTCTTCGGGTCCGAACACGGTGAGCTCCAGCCCGTGTGCCCTGGCCAGGTCGCTGGCCTCGTCGGCAAGGACCTCCGGGCTGACGTCGTTGGCGGACCGGTGAGCCAGGCGCCGGGTGCGATTACCGCCTTCTCCGATGACCCGCCCACGCTCGGCACGGAGGGCCAGCTGGTCCACTGCGCCGGATTCGACCACCAGGGTCACCGTGGCCAACTCAGGCACGGAATCAGCAGGCTGGGTGTAGATGGCGGCCGGATCGGACGCTCCCTCGACCAGACCGCGGCTGAGCAGCTCCACGAACGCGCTCTGCAGCGCGCCACCCCGGCTGACCAGCTCATCAGGCAGGTGTACCGCGAGATCGCTGACCTTCAGGCCGACCAGGCCCTTGGCGATCACGGCCCCCAGGCGACGAGCGCCCAGGCGGTCCATGGCGCTGCCGTCACCCACGCCGACCAGCGAGCACGAAGCGTGCGCCCATGCCCCTCGCCGGCAGCAGTCGGGTGTCCCAGAGCTTGCCCTTTGCGGCGCCCACGGCACGGAGCTCGCTGATGGCACCCTCGAGACGGCGGTCGACCTCGGCGAGGTACTCGGGCAGCTCGTCATCGGTGGGCACCGTGACGGCCAGGACATCGGCTTGGAGGTCCCAGGGGAGGCGGCGTACGACGTTCAGGCGCATGTGATCTTCGTCTTCTTTCGTGTCTCGATGGCCGGGTAAGTCGGGCCACCGGTGGATGGATCGGAGGGTCTCCCCCGAGTCTAGGCGGTCGCGGCCGGTGCGGGCTGGCTAGCATGGGCCGATGCAGACGACGAGCTCGCCGCTGAGCGCCTGGCTGCAGGCCATGCCCAAGGCGGAGTTGCACCTCCACCTCGACGGCTCGCTGCGGCCCGCCACAGCATTCGAGCTCGCGCGGGAACGCGGGCTCGCCGACCTGCCCCCAGATGTGGCGGCCATGCGCGAACGACTCGTCGCGCCCCCGCGCTGTGCTGACCAGGCGGAGCTGCTGCGCGCGTTCGACCTGCCCATCACCTTGCTGCAGGATGCCGAGGCCCTGGAGCGAACGGCGCATGAGCTGGTCGAGGACGTGGCTGCGGACGGCACCGTCTATGCAGAGATCCGCTGGGCACCCTCGTTGCACCGGGAGCACGGGCTCTCGCTCACGGATGGCATCGCAGCCGTGATCCGGGGCGGCCGGCAAGCGGCAGCGGTGACCGGGATACACGTGCGTTTCCTCGCGGTGGCCCTGCGCACCCACGACCCGGCCGTGGCCACCGAGGTGGCGCATGCCTCCGCCACCTTCCTGGGCGACGGCCTGACCGGATTCGATATCGCCGGCATCGAACGGGACGCGCCAGACCCTCGCGTCTTCGGTGTAGCCGTCGACACCGCTCGAGCGGCCGGGCTGGGCATCACCTGCCACGCCGGTGAGTGGGGCGGTGCCGCACAGGTCTGGCGGACGCTCGAGATCGACCCCTGGCGCATCGCCCACGGCGCACCGGCCGCCGACGATCCGGCGCTGATGCGCGAATTGAGCGAGCGCGAGGTGAACCTCGACCTGTGCCCCACCAGCAACCTGCAGGCCGGTATCGGCAGCGCCGATCCGGACGCTCCCCTGCCCCGGCTCCTGCGTGCAGGCGTGCCGGTGACCATCAGCACCGACGACCGCACCGTTTCTGACCTGACCCTGGTGCGGGAGCTGGAAGGTGCCGTGGAGCGCCTGGGGCTGACCAGCGGGGAGGTCGTCCGCGCGGTGCGCCAGGCCTACGCCTCAGCCTTCCTTCACCACGATGAAGAGCTGCGCGCGGAGCTGCAGCAGGGCTTCGAGGCCTGGCTCGCCGAGCACCCGGCCCCAGTGATGTCTGCGACTAGGCGGCCGCCAGACGATCGAGCACCGCAGCCAGGTCGGAGGGCCCCTCGGCGATGACCGTGGGGCCCTGGCCCGAGGGCAGCGCCTGCGCCTGTGCGGCGGTGCTCACACCGGTCAGCATCAGCACGCTGCGCGCGCCGACCGCGTTGGCGGCGGCGATGTCGGTCAGCAGTCCGTCTCCGATTACGACGGCCTCGGTCACGGGCATACCGACGACCGCGGCGGCCTCGACCATGAGCCCGGGCTCGGGCTTGCCGATGACCACGTCGGGCTCGCGACCCGCGGCCGTGGCGATGGCCGCGATCATGGCACCCGCGCCGGCTTTCAGGCCATCGGCCATGGGGAAGATGGGGTCGCGGTTGGTGGCCGCGAAGAAGGCGCCCCCGCGGACGGCCATGGCCGCGGACGACAGCCGCTCGAAGGATAGGTCGAAGTCGACGCCACAGGCGACCGCGTCCGGCTGCTGCGCGAGGCCCTCGTATGAGCAGGCGACGGTAGGCAGGCCCACGTCCTCCAGCTCGCGCCGCAACCCGTCCCCGCCGAAGACCATCGTCAGGCGTGGTGGCACGGGGCGTGCCGCGAGGGCCAGGGCGGTCCCGCGGGCGGAGGTGAGGATGCGCTCGAGCGGGGCCGGAGCACCCATGCCCTCGAGTCGTGCCTGATACTCGCTACGATGCCAGCTCGAGTTGTTGGTGACATAGACGATGATGTCGCCAGCCGCCGAGCGCTGTGTCAGCAGCTCGGGCATGCCGGGGATGGCATGGGTCCCCCGGTAGACGACACCGTCAAGATCGACGAGAAGGAGCATCACCCGATGGTAGCCGCCGACCCGGGCCCACACCCGGAGGACCAGCGATGAACCGGGAGGGTGGAGGCGTCGAGGACGTCGATCTCCTGCTCATCGACGGCGACAACCTGCTCCACGCCGTGCGCGGCAGCCGCGACGAGGGTGGTGTGGCCTGGCTCCTGCCGCGCCTTTCAAGCTGGCGACCGTTGCACCTGCGCATCGTGGTGGGCCTCGACGGACACGCGGCCCCCGGGGAGGCCAGCCGCACCCGGGCCACGCGCGGCATCGAGTTCCATCACTCGGGCCGGCGCAAGGCGGATGACATGCTCATCGACCTGATCGAGGGCCAGCCGTATGCCCAACGCAGTCGCACGATCGTGGTCACTCATGATCGTACGCTGCAGGCGCGAGCAGCCAAGGCCGGTGGCGCCAGTCGTTCGGTCGACTGGCTGATGGGGCTTGTGGCGAGCGGGCCTCGGACCCGTGCCTCGGGGCCCAAGCCCAAGCTGGTCGGTATCGGCCAGGGCAAGCCTCCCCGGAAGCGTCACTTCGATCCGCCCGGCCCTGAGGCAGAGACTGGCGCCGTCTGGGAGCCCGGCCGTGGCGCCACCAGGAAGAAGGGCAACCCGAAGCGCAGCCCCAAAGGCTCAGGTCAGCGCTAGTATCTCGCCATGTCATCCGACCCGTGGACCTCGTTCCTCGACTGGCTGACCAGTGTGCTCGTGCCCGCGTGGGGCGAACTCATCGGCCTGCTGCCCTTCGTCATCGTGGCCATGGTCATCGGACCGATCCTCACGATCATCGTGCTGATGTGGGGCTGGTACCTCATCAACCGTCGCCGCGGGGCGGTCCGCCGCGTGGAACCACAGCCGGTCGCAGCACCGCTCGACGATGCGGGCCTGCCGGTCTTCCCCGTCAACGAGCCCTATTGCGACGAGCACGCGCTGGTCTTCCCGCCCCGGGCCAAGAGTTGCTCGGTGGACGGCCAGCCCCTCGAAGTCGCCTGCCCAGTCGATGGCACCGTGCGCAACGCCGAGATCGACATCTGCTCCGGCTGCGGCACCCGCTTCAAGCTGGGCGCGAAGTCGGCCTCGTCGGTCGTGCTCGTGTCCGACGGCCCACCAGAGGGTGGCGCCGCGGTCGCCTAGCGGCGCCCCGATGGTCGCTGACCCGATCGCGCCCTAGGACCCAGGAAGATGGCCACGCTTTCGAATTACCTCTTCGCCACAGGCGCGCTGCTGCTCCTCTTCGCCTTCGTGCTGGGCGTGGCCTACACCACCATGCTGGCGGTCGGGCGGCGCGCCACCGGGACGCCGCAGCTCGCGACGGCCAGGCCCGACGGCGGCGCGACCGTGCTGTCGACCGGCGAGGCGCCACTCCCCGGCGGCGATACCGTGGCCGCCATCGCCCATGGCCTGACCTGGGCCAGCCTCATGCTCATGGGCGGCTCGCTGCTGACACGCGCGGTCATCGTCGAGCGGGGGCCATGGGGCAACATGTACGAGTTCTCCATCGCCTTCGCGGTAGGCATCCTCGGCGGCTACCTCTTCCTGCAGCGCCGCTATCCCATCCGCAGCATCGCCTTCCTGCCGCTCGGCGTGGCCCTCTTCCTGGTGGGCTACGCCGCCTCGTTGCCGGCCGCCATCGAGCCCTTGGTGCCGGCCCTCGACAATCCGCCGCTGCTGACGATCCACGTGGCCATGGCCATGATCGCCTACGGCGTGCTGGCCGTCTCCTTCGCGGCGGCCGTGGGCTACCTCGCGCAAGGCGAGGAGGATCGCTTCAGCTGGCTGCCGAGTCACAAGGTCCTCGATGAGGTGGCCTACCGCTCGGTCGTCATCGGCTTCCCCATCTTCGCCACCATGATCATCCTCGGTTCGTACTGGGCCTCGATCGCCTGGGGCCGATACTGGGGCTGGGACCCCAAGGAGACCTCGGCGCTGGTGACCTGGCTGATCTACGCGGTGTACCTGCACGCACGAAGCCAGGCCAGCTGGCGTGGTCGACCGGCCGCGCTCATCCTGGTCATCGGCTTCGGCGCGGTGCTCTTCACCTACTTCGGCAACCTCTTCTTCAGCGGGCTGCACTCCTACTCCGGCCTGTAGGCTCACGGGCCGAGGCTGCTACCTCGCGCGCAGACCGGCGATGATGCGAGAGCGGTAGGTATCGAAGATGACCGCCAGGATGACCACGAGGCCGGTCACGATGACTCGCCAGTTGTCGGTCACGCCCAGGAGGATGAGACCGGTGCTCAACACCTGCAACAGGCAGACGCCGAAGAAGGTGCCGATGACCGAGCCCTTGCCACCGGTGAAGCTGGTGCCGCCGATGATGACCGCCGCGATCGCCGTCAGCTCGTAGCCGACCGCAGCGATGGGGCTGCCGACGTTGAGGCGC
Source organism: uncultured Chloroflexia bacterium (assembly GCA_963714675.1). Taxonomy (GTDB): domain Bacteria; phylum Chloroflexota; class Limnocylindria; order Limnocylindrales; family CSP1-4; genus JAFMJV01. Next base: position 337,267 of record CAVQPG010000004.1, read on the forward strand.
AGCAGCCACACCAGGCCGCCGAGGCCGGCGAGCAAGCCACAGATGACGAACGCACTGACCTTGTAGGGCACGGGATTGTGGCCGGAAAGCCGCACCGCCTCCTCGTTGTTGCCGATGGCGTAGATGAAGCGGCCGAAGATGGTGAAGCGCAGCACGAACCAGGCTACCGCCACGACGGCGATGGCGATGAGGAAATAGACCGGGATGTGCACGATGCCGAGGTCGATGAGGATGTTGCCGAAGTCGACGAAGGGGCGGGGCAGGCCGTTGATGGTGGCGTTGTCACTGACCACCTGTGAGGCACCGCGGGCGATGGACATCATGCCCAGGGTGACGATGAACGAAGGCACCTTCCAGCGCTCGCTGACGAAGCCGTTGATGAAGCCACAGAGCGCACCGACGAGCAGCATGACTACGATCGCGAGCGGGATCGAGACCAGCGGATCCAGCTCGAACGGCACCCAGAGGACGAGGAAGTCGGGGACCATGATGGTCGCGCCCACGACCGTGGCCAGGGCCAGCACGGAACCGACGGAGAGGTCGATGCCGCCGACGAGGATGACGAAGGTCATACCCACCGCCAGCACCGTGTTGATGGCCACCTGGCCGAACATGCGCGTGAAGTTGTCGCTGGTCGCGAAGTAGGGTGCGAAGACCATGAACAGGATGATCAGGACGACGAGGGCGAGACCGACGCCGGCCTCTCGCAGCGAGAAGGCGACGGCGCGGTTGGCCAACGACATCTGCCCCTCGCCCCGGGGCGTGGACGGTGTCGATGCTGCGCTCATGCCGTGTCTCCTGTCGTGGCTTGGCTGGCTCGGGCAGCGGCGGTCGCGGGGTCAAGGTAGTTCTTGTAGGCCAACTCGAGCACGGCCTTTTCGCTGAACTGCTCGCGAAACACTTCACCGACGATGGCGCCCTTGCTGAAGACGATGATGCGGTGGCAGATGCCCAGCAGCTCCGGCAGGTCCGACGAGACCACGATGGCGCCCTTGCCGGCCTCGACGAGGTCCCAGATGAGGTTGTGGATCTCGAACTTGGCGCCGACGTCGATGCCGCGCGTGGGCTCATCGAAGATGAGGATGCGCGACTCTGCGAAGAGCCATTTGGCCACCACCACCTTCTGCTGGTTGCCGCCCGAGAGGTAGCGCGCCAGCTGGGCCGGGGATTGCGCCTTGATGCTGAGCGCGTCGATCAGCTCTTGAGAAGCCGCGGCTTCGTCACGGGTCTGGAGCAGGCCGCGCTTGGTGACAGCTTCAAGCTTGGTGATGGTCGTGTTCTGGGCCACGCTCATGTCCAGCATCAGGCCTTGTGTCTTGCGGTCCTCGGTGAGCAGGCAGATGCCGACGGCCACCGCGTCGCTGGGCTCGGCGATGCGGACCACCTCGCCCTCGACCTTGATGACGCCTGTGGCGGCCTTGTCAGCGCCGAAGATGGCACGCATGGCCTCGGTCCGCCCGGAGCCCACGAGGCCGGCCACGCCCAGGATCTCACCTTCATGCAGCTGCAGCGAGACCGGCTCGAGATTGCCGCGGTAGCTCAGGTTCTCGACCGTGAGCAGCTCGCCACCCAGCTCGACCGACGGCCGGAAGGGATAGGCCTCGGTCATGGCCCGCCCCACCATCAGCTCGATGATCTGGGGCACGGTCACATCGTTGACGTCCTCGGTCGCGACCCACTGACCGTTGCGGAGGACGGTGACGCGGTCACCGATCTCCTTGACCTCGTCGAGATGGTGGCTGATGAAGAGGATGCCGATGCCTTGTCCAGCCAGCTTGCGGATGATGCCGAAGAGCTGGTCTGTCTCGCGCGGGGTGAGCGTCGCCGTGGGCTCGTCGAGGATGAGCAGCTTGGCCTCGGTCAGGAGCGCGCGGGCGATCTCGACCATCTGCATCTGGGCGATGCCGAGGTCCTCGACCGTCGTGTTGGGCGGCACGTCCAATCCGACGTCGGCCATCAACCGCTCGGCTCGCTCGCGCATCACCGCCCTGTCGACGAGGCCGTGATTGCTGGGCAGCGACTCGAACGACAGGTTCTCCTCGACGGTCAGGTAGGTCAGCAGATTGAGCTCCTGGTACACGACCCGGATACCGGCCTCGATGGCTTCCTTCGGATCGTGCGCGAGGTAGCGCTGGCCGTTGAGCAGCATCTCACCGCCATCGGGCTTCTGGACGCCGGAGAGCACCTTGACCAGCGTCGACTTGCCGGCACCGTTCTCACCGACCAGGGCGTGGACCTCACCCGAGAAGACGGTCAGGCTGACCTTGTCGAGCGCGAGGACGCCCGGGAACTCCTTGCTCACCTGGCGTACGTCAAGGAGGGGTGTCCCCGCAGCTGGCGCGACGGCCTCAGCCGACGATCCGGCTATGGTCGTGGCGTCGCTTGTGGGTCTACTCATCAACCCCGCTCCGTGCCTGTGAGTAGCTTGAGTGTACGAAAAGGGTCAGCCGCCGGAGGAGGCCAACGGCTGACCCAGGTTCTGCTACGTCAGCGTCCTACTCGACGACGACGTTCTCAGCGGTCACAAGCTCGATGGGAGTCAGCTGCCAGCCGCAGAACTCCTCTCCGGCCAGTTCGCGCAGGCCCATCTCGATGCCGAAGACGGCCATCTCCGAGCCGAACTGCTCGATGGTGGCCAGCATGGTTCCATCAGCGATGAGCGGGCGTACGGCGGGGATGTTGTCGAAGCCGACGACCTCGATCTCACCGGTCTTGCCCTCGGCGTCGAGGGCTGCGGCCACACCCAGAGCCATGCTGTCGTTGGCAGCCATGACCCCCTGGATGTCGGGGTACTGGGTCAGGAAGGTGGTCATCAACTGGTTGGCTTGCTCGGTCTCCCAGTTCGCGGTGCGGGAGTCGAGCAGGTTGAGGCCGCCCTCGGCGACCGCGTCCTCGAAGCCCATGCGGCGCTGGTTGCCGTTGTCGGCCTCGGGGTTGCCCTCGAGGATGACCACGTTGGCGCCCTCGCCCAACGAAGCGGCCAGCGCGTCGCCGGCCATCTTGGCGCCGAGACGGTTGTCCGGGCCGAAGAAGGCCAGGTCGATACCGGCATCGGCCATCGCACCCGGGTCGAGCGCGACATCGATGTTGATGACCTTGATGCCCGCGTCGAGCGCCTTCTTGATGGGCTCGACCATGGCCACTGGAGTCGGCCGGGGCGATGACGATGACGTCGAACTGCTGGGTGATGTAGTTCTCGACGGCGGAGACCTGGGCGGCGAAGTCACGCTCGTCCTGCATGCCCACGGTCTGGAACTCGAAGAGGTCGGTGTTCTCGGCGGCGAAGGCCTTGGCGCCGTTGTCCATCTGCTGGAAGAACTGGTTGGCCAGCGACTTCATGACGAGGCCGACCTTGGGCGTGTGACCCAGCTGCTCGGTGAGGTCAGGGCATCTCGCCGGTGACCTCGGCCTTCGGACACTCCTCATCCTGCGCGAACGTGACCGCACTCGTGCCCACGACGAGCCCGGCCGCCATGAGCGTGCTCAGGCCCGTGGCCAGCCAGCGGTTCTTGGTGAATCCAACCATGCGGTGGGTCCCTCCCTGTGGCCCCCTGCGGAGCCTATCTCTGCTGTGGAGAAGCCGCGAAGCGGCTTCTTCACGCCGGTGCGCAACCGTTTGCGCAACCGATTACGCCGGAAGTCTACTGCGGCCTTGCGGCCTCGTCAACGGCCGGCCTGGCGAATCGCAGAGGGGCCGATCCCCGTGCTGAGGATGGCCCCCAGCTGCTGCTACTTCTCGGGGTCGGCCGAGAGAGGAACGACCAGCTCGGTCCAGAACTTCTCTTCATCGATGAAGTTCTGGATGGCAGCCTTCTGCGTACCTACCGGTCCGAGCTCCTCGCTGAATGCGAGGCTGCGGCCGTAGTCGAGGCCATCGTTGGTGTCGACATCAACGTGCACACCGTAGATCGGCTGTGGCACGCCATCCTCGGGGCGTGGATCGTCGTTCCACGACGATACGATCGAGGGGTCGATCACGTAGCCAGCTGCGAAGAGATCCCAGATGTTACCGATGGTGACCGGGCGGCCCTGGGCCTCGCGCGATGCCTCGCGGGCGAGGAACAACTCCTGGATGCCGGGGAACGTGCCCTCGACCATCTGGTGGTACTGGTCCTCGGGCATGGCACCGGTATTGGCATTGGCCTCCAGGCCCGCGATCATCTGGTTGCCGTAGGACGCGTATGTCTCCGACGCGGGGTCGCCCCACTGCTGCCGTACGGCCACCTTTGCCGCCTCTGGATCGGCCCACCAGTTGAACTCGGCCGCGGCCGAGGAGTTGCCCGGCAGATAGAACGAGCCACCCATGTAGGCGATCTCCTTCACCTTCGATGGGAAGGTGGGATCCTTCATGATGGCCCGCGCGATGTTGGTGAGCGGACCGATGGCCACGATGGTGACCTCGCCGGGGTACTTGTTGACCTGCTCGACAAGGAAGTCGACGGCCTCATCGCTGCCGTCGGCGTCGGGCACGCCCTCCTCGAAGACGTTCTCGTACGAGGGCGCCTCTCCGTACTTGCTTTGGTAGACATCGACCCAATCGGCCATGGGGTCTCCGCCGATGGTCTCATCGTAGTGACCCAGATAGCCCGGCCACGAGACCACCGGACTGAGTGCCTGCTCAGCGGCCAGGATCTCGGCATCGAAGCGCCAGTTGCGGATGCCGTAGCGGCTACCCGCGTAGATCGGCGTGTCAGAGCGCAGTGCTTCCAACTGGCGCACGCCGGTGGCCATGCCAGCCGGCATCGGCGTGTTACCCGACACGACGGTCACACCGAGCAGGTCGATGTTGGGCGCTCGGTCGAGCATGAGCATGGCCATGCCATCGTCGAACAATTCGACCATGTCGGTATCGAGGATGACCTTCTTGGCGGTCATCGTGGATCCATCGTCTTGTGCGCCAGCGATACCTCCCACGACCAGGACCAATGCGGCACTCATGCCCAGCGCCATGATGCGGCCGGAACCGAAGCGTTTCATGGATGCGGTCCTCCTTGAGCCCCTCCCAGAGCCCGATACCCTGGCTACGCTCACCCGATCTCACACGGCCCCAGAGCACGAGCAACCGTTTGCGCAACCGTTTCGCTAGCACAAGCCTATCGGGCTCCGGCGGCCTGTGTCTACAGCCAGATGGTCGGGGTGCGGATGGTCACCTGGGCAGGTGGCACGGGAGCGCGGCCAATGGCTCGTAGCCTGCTCGCGGACCGGGGTCAGAGCAGATGCTGTGCGATGGCCTCGCGGCTCGGCAACCCAGCCTGGGCACCGGCCTTGGTGGTCTTCAGCGCCGCGCCCACCATGGCCCACCGCAGCGCCTCACGCAGCGCAGCACCACGAGCCAGCTCGGCCGCGAGGATGCCGTTGAGCGCATCCCCTGCCCCGGTGGTGTCGACCTGCTCGACGACCATGGCCGGAAGGTGCTCGAGGGCCTCGCCATCGAAGAGCAGCGCGCCTTCGGCACCAAGGGTGACGATGACGGGCGCACCGGTTCGAGCCGAGAGGGCGCGCGCGGAATCGGCCGGTTGGGACTTGCCGGAAAGCATCTCGGCCTCGGTCGCGTTGGGCGTCAGGATGGGTCCAAGCTCCAGCAGCTCATCGGCGATCGGTCGCGCCGGGGCCGGGTTGAGGATGATGCGCAAGGCCCGCGCAGCAGCCCAACGAGCGGCTGCGATCGACCGCCTCATCGTAGACCTCGAAGCCCAGCAAGCAGACGGCCCCAGGCGCTGGCTCCAGCCCGGCCACCTCGTCCTCGATCATGGCCCCGTCGAGGCGGCCGTTGGCACCGGGCGCTACAGCGATCTGGTTCTCTCCGGCGTCGTCGACGACGATCAGCGCCAGCCCCGAATGCACATCCTCGACCACGCGGCAGCAACTGATGTCGACACCAGCCTCCGCCAGTCCGGCCAGCGCACTCCGTCCCAAGTCATCGGCACCGACCGCGCCTAGCATCGTGACGTTCGCTCCGACACGCGCAGCGGCCACAGCCTGGTTGGCACTCTTGCCACCGTTCTGCTGGATGAAGCGGTCGCCCAGCACGGTCTCCCCGGCACTTGGCAGGGCGGGCACCCTGACGATGAGGTCGACGTTGATGGATCCTGCCACGATGACCGTGGCGTGACCGCTCTTGTGCATAGGGACCCGGTACCCTGGTGTCGGTGCGGAGGCCATCGCAAAACCGATTGCGCAACCGTTTGCGTGAGGGTATCCTGCGTCGGATGGCCATGTCAATGCCGGTCCAGTGCTGGCGCTCCGTTGCCCGACCGTGACCACCATCCGTGATGTCGCCGAGCACGCCGGCGTCTCGACCACCACCGTCTCGCACGTCGTCAACGGCACACGCCGGGTCGAGCCTTCGACCGCGGCCCGGGTACAGGCCGCCATCGACGCGCTGGGCTACCGACCCAACGCGCTGGCGCGCAGCATGCGCCGCGGGCGCACCCATACCGTGGGCGTCGTCGTCCCCGACATCGCCAACCCCTTCTTCGGCGACCTGGCGCGCAGCCTCGAAGACCACATGTTCGAGGCCGGCTACAGCGCCATCATCTGCAACTCCGATGGCGACGGGGCCAAGGAGGCGCGCTACCTCGACGTGCTCCTCTCGAGGAAGGTCGACGGCCTGCTGCTGGTGGCCGCCAGCCAGTCCTCGGACGGCCTGGCGCGGCTCGTCGAGAGCGGCCCCCCCACCATCGTCGTCGACCGCGAGCTCGACGACCTGGCCGTCTCGCAGGTGATGGTCGCCAACCACGAAGGAGGCTTCCTCGCCGGTCAGCACCTGCTCTCGCTGGGACACCGAGATATCGGCGTCATCGCCGGACCCGGTGGACTGGGTCCCAGTGCGCGACGCCTCGAGGGCTTCGAGGTCGCGCTCCGGGAGGCCGGCATCGAGCTCTCCGGGCATCGCCTCTTCCGAGGTGACTTCCGAGCCGCCAGCGGCCGCGCTGGGATGGACAGCTGGCTCCGGCGTCGACGATCTGCCCACGGCCGTCTTCGCCGAGAACGACCTCATGGCCATCGGTGCCCTCAGCGCCGCACATGCCGCCGGCCTCGATGTGCCCGGCGACATCTCGGTGGTGGGCTTCGACGGCATCGCCTTCGGGGCCGATGTCACGCCACCGCTGACCACGGTCTCGCAATCGATCGAGGACATGGCGACCGCAGCCATCGAGCTGCTCTTCGAGCGACTGCGCGATCGGGACGCCGCTCCACGGCTGGTGGAGCTGCCGGTCGCCCTGGCCGTGCGCGGCACCTCAGGTCCCCCGCCGGTCAGCTGAGCCGACCCGCGTCCGCCCGGCTGGACAAGACAGAACATCTGTTCTATCGTGGCCGAGCTGTCCGCACGCATGTCCACAGGCACCGTGCACGTTCCGTCCACAGCGTCTGCCACGTAGGCGCTGCTCACCGCAACATGTTGTGTATGGGCCAGACCGCGGACCCCAACATGTAGTGGTTATGGGCTTGACAGGCCGGACCGCCGGGTCCACAATCCGGCGACCGCCGCCGGGTTCGGGGGTGCCCTCCCGTAGCGAACCCGAAGCAGGGAACACGGCCGGTGCCCAGTTCGTGATCCGACCACTTGGTATCGGTGTTCGAGTCGCGTGAGCGGCTCGTTTGGAAGCATCAGATCGCGCCAGTGTCGTCGCTGGCGCGACATGTTCGAGAGGAGAGGTCATGACTGAGGCTGTCGCCAAGGTCCCCATCGCCACCCCCGGCAAGGAAGCGACAGCTCGATCGGGGTCACGCAACGGACGGAGCAAGCACTCCGCCGCTCGTGCCGCCATGGATGAGGAGTTTCGCTTCACCGGCACGACATCGAGAGGCCTGACCTTCGAGCGTCGCTGGACCACACCGGGCACCCACCCCTACGACGAGGTCGAGTGGGAGCTTCGCGACGCCAGCATCGCCAACGAGTCCGGGGTGGCTGTCTTCGAACAGAAGGATGTCGAGGTCCCCAAGGCCTGGAGCCAGCTGGCGACCAACGTCGTGGTCAGCAAGTACTTCCGCGGCCACATCGGCACGCCGGGCCGCGAGCGCAGCGTCAAGCAGCTCATCGACCGTGTCGTCGACACCATCACCAGCTGGGCTGCCACCCAGCGCTACTTCGCCACTGACGAGGACCTGGCCACCTTCAAGGCTGAGCTGACCCATCTGCTGCTGCACCAGAAGATGGCCTTCAACAGCCCGGTCTGGTTCAACGTCGGCGTGGAAGCCAGGCCGCAGTGCTCGGCCTGCTTCATCAACTCGGTGCAGGACTCCATGTCCTCGATCATGGACCTGGCCAAGACCGAGGCCATGCTCTTCAAGTACGGCTCTGGCGCGGGCGTCAACCTGTCCCCCATCCGAGGCTCCAAGGAGAAGATGTCGACCGGCGGTGTGGCCAGCGGGCCGGTCAGCTTCATGAAGGGCTTCGATGCGTTCGCCGGCGTGGTCAAGTCGGGCGGCAAGACCCGCCGCGCGGCCAAGATGGTCATCCTCGACTCCGGCCACCCGGACATCCTCGAGTTCGTCGACTCCAAGGCCAGCGAGGAGCGCAAGGCCTGGGCCCTCATCGAAGCCGGCTACGACCCCTCGTTCACGGGTGAGGCCTACGGCTCGGTCTTCTTCCAGAACGCCAACCACAGCGTGCGTGCCTCGGACCAGTTCATGCAGGCGGTCGAAGACGACGACGACTGGACGACCTACGAGGTCACCACCGGCGAGCCTGCCGGCACGCACAAGGCCAGGACCATCTTCCGCCACATGGCTGAAGCGGCCTGGATCTGCGGCGACCCCGGCATCCAGTACGACACCACCATCAACGACTGGAACCCGGTGGCCAACACCGACCGCCAGCACGCCACCAACCCGTGCTCGGAGTTCTCGTTCATCAACGACACCTCCTGCAACCTGGCCTCGCTGAACCTCATGAAGTTCGTCGATGCCGACGGCGAGTTCGACGTGGAGGCCTATCGCTTCGCGGCGCGCCTGACCATCACGGCGCAGGAGATCCTCGTCGACAACGCGTCGTACCCCACGCCGCAGATCGAGGAGAACTCGCATCGCTTCCGCCCGCTCGGGCTGGGCTACGCCAACCTCGGCGCGCTGCTCATGAGTCGAGGCCTGGCCTATGACTCTGATGACGGGCGTGCCTTCGCCGGAGCCCTGACCGCGATCATGACCGGCGAGGCCTATCGGCAGTCAGCCGTCATCGCCCGCGATCACGGCGGCCCCTTCAACGACTACGCCATCAACGAGGGCCCCTTCCTGCGGGTCATCGGCAAGCATCGCGACGCGGCCCACGAGCTCGATGAGGCGGCGGCCCCGGATACCCTCGTGAGCGAGGCCCGCAAGGTCTGGGACGAGGCCCTCGAGCTGGGCCAGAAGCACGGCTATCGCAACGCCCAGGTGAGCGTGCTGGCGCCCACCGGCACCATCGCCTTCATGATGGATTGCGACACCACCGGCATCGAGCCGGACATCGCCCTCATCAAGTACAAGAAGCTCGTCGGCGAGGGCTTCCTCAAGATCGTCAACCAGACGGTCCCGCTCGCGCTCCAGCGCCTCGGCTACACCGCGGATGAGGTCGAGGCCATCATCAGCTACATCGACGAGTTCGAGACCATCGAGGGCGCGCCCGAGCTCAAGCCCGAGCACCTGTCGGTCTTCGACTGCGCCTTCAAGCCGGTCAACGGCGAGCGCTCCATCCACCACATGGGACACCTGCGGATGATGAGCGCCACCCAGCCGTTCCTCTCCGGCGCCATCAGCAAGACCGTCAACATGCCGGAGAGTGCCACCGCAGAGGACATCGAGGATGTCTACCTGCAGGGCTGGAAGCTGGGCCTCAAGGCCATCGCCATCTACCGCGACGGCTCCAAGCGCAGCCAGCCGCTCTCCACGGGCAAGAAGAAGGACAGCACCGGCCGGACCACTCCCGCGGCAGACGCGGCGACGGGGCTCGAGCTCACTGGGGAGCCCAAGCCATACCGTCGCCGCCTGCCGGACGAACGCCGAGCGCTCACGCACAAGTACCAGGTCGCCGGCCACGAGGGCTACATCACGGTCGGCCTCTACCCGGACGGCCAGCCGGGCGAGATCTTCCTCAAGATGGCCAAGGAGGGATCGACCGTCAGCGGCCTCATGGATACGCTCGCGACGATGACCTCGCTCGCACTGCAGTACGGTGTGCCGCTCAGGGACCTCGTGGGCAAGTTCACGCACGTGCGCTTCGAGCCCTCCGGGTTCACCGGCAATCCGGAGGTCCCCATCGCCAAGTCGATCGTCGACTACATCTTCCGCTGGATGGGTTCCCGGTTCCTCTCGAAGGACGATCGTGACGCCCTCGGCATCATGGGTGGCGAGGTCGTTGCCGAGGCGCCAGCGGATCCATCACCGCAGCTGGGCGCATTCGACCCGGTTGACGGTCCGGCCGATCCCACCTCGGCCGGGGCACCGCCCGCATCGTCGTCCTCCTCCGATGGCGCGGGCGGGGCCCGGCCGCTGGGCCTCGGCGTAGCTGCCAAGAGCAACGGCTCGGCCAAGGGCAGTGGTCAAAGCGTGGCCTCGCTGGGTGTGGGCCAGCGCATCGCCTTCTCGGTGAGTGCAGACTCTCCGTCCTGCATGGACTGCGGCAGCATCATGGTGCGCAACGGCAGCTGCTACAAGTGCCTCAACTGCGGCAGCACGAGCGGCTGCAGCTAGCAGTCGCTACCTCTCCAGATCGAACGAGGCCCGGCGCTGAACGCCGGGCCTTCGTCTGACCGGCCTCCCGGAGGCCACCTTCCGCGGGCAAGCCGCGGGCAAGCCGCGGGCGAGCCTTGAGCGATCCGGGGTGATGCGAATGTGCCTTGTGGGTGCGGTCGGATGTGCCTGGCAGGCACGTATCTGACGGGACTTGCGCCTTTCGCGGTTTCGCGTGCGCGGGAGGCAGAGGGACCGCGGATCCTCACGTCGGTGTGCCTGCCTGTCACGGGAAGCGCGCCGCGACGTCGACCAGCGACCACGACGTGACTGGCGCGCTCGTTCGGCGCGACCTGCGCCTGAACGCCGTCGCACGGGTGACGCTCGCGACCCGCACCGAGCCGCTACCCTCCCCTTCCATGCGCATCGCGACCTGGAACGTCAACTCGCTCAAGGCGCGGCTCGAGGCCGTCGAGCTGTGGCTCGCACGCGCCCAGCCGGACATCCTGCTCATGCAGGAGACCAAGCTAGCGGACGACGACGTGCCGGAGATGCCGTTCCGCATGGCCGGCTACGAGCTACTGCACCACGGCGAGGGCCGCTGGAACGGTGTGGCCATCGCCAGCAAGGTCGGCATCGAGGCTCCCATCACCAACTTCGGCGCTGGACCGGTGCGGGAGAGCCGGAGCACGAAGGATGCACCCAGCGCCGACGACTTCGACCCGCTGACCGAGGCCCGTATGGTCAGCGCGATCTGCGGCGGCATCCGCGTGGCCAGCCTCTACGCACCAAACGGCCGAGAGCTCGACTCACCGTGGTACGAGGGCAAGCTCCGCTGGTTCGACCGCCTCGCGGCCTGGATCGATGAGAGCGCCGCACCTGACGACGCACTGCTCCTCGGTGGCGACCTCAACGTCACCCCCACCGACGACGACATCTGGGACGCCGCGGCCGCGCACGGCGCGACGCACGTCTCCGAGCCAGAACGCTCAAAGCTCGCCGCACTGCGCGAGTGGGGACTGGTCGACACCTACCGGCACTACCAGCCCGACATCGACCGCTTCAGCTGGTACGACTATCGCGCCGGCATGTTCCACAAGAACATGGGCATGCGCATCGACCTGCTCTACGGCACACGCTCGGTGGCCGAACGCGTGGTCTGGGCGGAGATCGACCGCGAAGCCCGCAAGGGTCCACCCACGCCTTCTGACCATGCGCCGGTCATCATCGACCTCGACGAACCTGGCAGCCCCATCGACGCCGGCTGGGAGGGAGCGCTGGCGCGGGTGAGGAAACGAACCAGGACCCGCTAGAGGCCTCGAACCATGCGCCAGGACCTCCCCACCGGCGTCGTCACCCTGCTGTTCACCGATATCGAAGGTTCCACGCGCCTGCTGTCCGAGCTGCGGGGCGGATACGTCGACGCCCTCGCCCAGCATCGGCGCCTCATCCGCGAGGCCGCGGCCGGTCATGGCGGCGTCGAGGTCGACTCGCAGGGCGATGCGTTCCTGCTTGCCTTCGACCGGCCCACCGACGCCGTGGCAGCTGCCATCGACGCTCAGCGAAGGTTGGCAGGAGGCCCGGTCTCGGTGCGGATGGGCATCCACACGGGTGAGCCGGAGCTGACTGACGAGGGCTACGTTGGCCTCGACGTCCACCGCGGAGCGCGCATCGGCGCTGCCGGCCACGGCGGCCAGGTCCTGCTGTCGGCAGCGACCCGTGGCCTCGTCGACATCGAAGCGGTCGACCTCGGCGAGCACCGCCTCGCCGGCATCGAGCGGCCGGAACACATCTACGGCGTGCTCGCTGATGGCCTGGCTCGCGAGTTTCCGCCCTTGCGGGCCAGTGACGCTTCGGAACCGGAGTTGCCGACCTGGCTCACCACCTTCATCGGACGCGAGGCAGAGCTGGCGCAGGTCGCTGAGCGCCTCGCGGACCCCGAGGCGAGCATCGTCACGCTGGTCGGGCCCGGGGGAGCCGGCAAGACCCGGCTTGCCTGTGAGGCCGGTCGGAGGCGCTGGCAGGACCACGGGGATCACGTGGCCTTCGCCTCAGCGATCGCGGTCAACGATGCTGACGGCCTGCTCATCAGCATCGCCGCGGGCATCGGGTTCGCCGTCGACGCCGCTCACGGAGCAGGGCGCTCGGTCCTCGATCAGCTCACCGACTACCTGGCCCATCGGCCAAGCCTCGTCATCGTCGATAACGTCGAGCATCTGGCGGACGCTGGCGCAGTGCTGGCGGCGATCGCGAAGGCTGCCCCAGGATCGACGTTGTTGGTCACATCCCGGCGCAAGCTTGGGCTCACGGGCGAGTGGGTCATCGAGGTCGGCGGACTCCGCGGCGGGGCTGAGCCGGTAGCAGGCAAAGACGCGACTGACCCAGCCATCAGGCTCTTCCTCGAGCGAGCGCGCCGCGCCGTCCCCAGCCTGAGCGTGGTCGATGATGACTGGCGCCACATCCAGCGCATCTGTGCGCTTCTGGACGGGATGCCACTTGGCATCGAGCTGGCAGCAGCCTGGACCGGCACACTCTCAGCGTCGGAGCTCGCAAGCGAGCTGGAGCAGAGCTTCGATGTGCTCGATACGAGCGCCGCCGACATCCCGCTTCGACACCGCAGCTTGCGGGCCGCATTCGACGGTTCCTGGCGCCTGCTCGACGAACGCCAACGGGCGGTCTTCGCGAACATGAGCGTCTTCGTGGGCACCTTCGACCGGTCCGTGGCGATGACGGTCGCTGCAGCCGACACCCCGACGATCGCTGAGCTCGCGGCCAGGTCCCTGCTGCGACGCCGCGAGGACGGCCGTTTCGAGATACACGAGCTGCTGCGCCAATATGCGGCCAGGGAGCTCGCCGCCGCCGGGCGTGAGGACGAGTTGCGCGAGGCGCACGCAAGGGCCTTCACCCGTTTGGTCGAAAGTAGCCTCGACGCGCTCATCTCCGCAGCGTCGGTCGAGACCCGCGCGCGCCTGGCACCCGACGCAGGCAACCTGCGCGCTGCACTCGAGTGGGCGGTCACACACTGGTCGCTCACCGAGATCGAGCGCCTCATGCCCGCCGTCTCGGCACTGTGGGCCACCAGCGTCGACCCTGTCGCGGGCGAGATCATGCCCGCCATCGAGCGGGCGGCGCGCGACCGCCGTCCAGCGACCCTCGACGCGGGCGAGCTGGTGGCTGCTCGGCATGTCGTGGCGCCGCATGCGGCCTTCGCCCTGGCCATCGTGGACGACAACGCCGGTGCCGAGCAGATGGCCTCCGAGAGCCTGGCCGTGCTCGACGCGGCTGGGCGCGAGCACGACGCTGCGATCTGTCGGATGGTCCTTGGCATCAACGCCTGCAATCGCTTCGAGGATGCGCAGGCGATCGCTCCCCTGGAGGCTGCGGATGCCGTGCTCCGCAAGCAGGACGACCGCCTGATGCGCGGAGAGATGCTGACCTGGCTGGGATGGGCTCGGCTGATGTGCGATGACCTCGACGGTGCCCGCGATGCCTTCGAGTTGGCGCACGACATCTGTACCGAGCTGGGAGAACCGCTGGCGATCGCCTTCACCCAATCGAAGCTGGGCCTGCTCGAAGACTCGGTCGGTGACTACGAGCGGGCGCTCGACCTGCACCTCGATGCGTTCTCCAGCTTCGACGCTGCCGGCAATCGTGGCGGTGTCGGCTACGCCCTCTCTCGTGCCAGCCTGAGCGCCTACGGCCTGGGGCGGCACCAGGCGGCGCTGGACTTCGCCCTCGCAGCATACGCAGGCTTCCACGACCTCAACCACCACTGGGGCCTGATCGTGGTGACCGGTCGGCTCGGCTATGCCTATCTGGGGCTTGATCAGCCGGTCGAGGCACGCCGTTGGGCCCTGCACAGCCTCGAGCTGTCGCAGGACGGCTTCCGACTGGGCCAGCTCCATGCCCTCGGGGCGGTGGCAGGTGCCATGGCGCGGCTCGGCGACCCACGCGGCAGGCCGATCCTGCAGGCCGTGCTCGATGACGACGATATGCCCGGCATGTTCGCTATCCAGGGGCAGGCCGAGTTGGATCGACTCGACCCTGGGCCCGCCGATGAGACGGACCACGCCGGGCTCGACCTCGACGCCATCATCAGGGAACTACTCCGGGAGCCACATCCCGCGCCTGTCCTGCGCTGAGCCGCTCCTCGAGCGCGTCCGCCTCACTGGCGTTGACACGACTCAGCCGATGGCCAGCGCATGGGCCACGCCGATGGGCACGGCCGCGCGGTGCCGTCGGTAGGCCAGGATCGCGATCAGGCCCACGCTCATCTGGAAGAGCACCACGTTGGAGAACGCGGCGACCAGGTCGTCGTGATTGGATTCGAGCACCGTGGGCACATGCAGCAGCGCGAAGAGAGCGGCCGCAACCAACGCGGCCCAGCCGGGTCGCTGGCTCCACGCCTCGAGCGGCGCGAACAGCCCCAGTAGCAGGAGCAGCTGCTGGACGATCCCGCTGGGTAGCGCCAGCCCCACACCGAGCAGGTAGAGGGGGCCGATGGCGAGCAGTCGTGGCAAGCCGATGAAGAGATACAGCCCTACGAACGGTCGCGGGTCGCGGGTGAGCCGCTCTCGCAGTCCGCCCAGACCACCGGCCCGAACCGCCGACCACATCCAGCCACCGGTACCCAGGAGCAGCAGCACGAAGCCAACCTCTGGGCTCCAGCCGAAGGCCCAGGCCACGGATCCGGCGACCACCACCAGCGCGAAGGCCGTGCGTGGTCCCGCGGCCGGTACCGGATCCGGCTCGGGATGGGCCGATCGATGGCGCCCGGCCCACCAGGCGAGGAAGGCGACCACGAGCAGGCCCAGCCAGATGAGCAGCACGGTCGAGGCCATGCCCTCGCCGCGCCGGGCCACGAACACGAGCGCAGCTACCAACTGTGTGCCGAGGTACAGCCGGATGGGGCGGGAACGCAGCGCCCGACCCACGTCGAGCCGAAGCGCGCGGTCGAGGCGCATCGGCGTGAGTCTACGCCTGCGACATGCGACCCCGGCACTTATCCTGTGCGGCGTGACGCTCTATCACCTGCACGACCATTCGCCGCTCACCGATCCGCTGATGATCGTGGCCTTCGACGCCTGGGTCGATGCCGGCAACGCCGCGACCACCGCCGCGCGCCTGATCGCTGACACGTCCGAACCGATCGCCGGCATCGAGGCAGATGGCCTGTATGACTATCGCGCCCGGCGTCCCACGCTGTACATCGACGACGGCCGCCTGGTCTCGGCCGACTGGCCGGAACTGCAGGTGCTCCATCGGCATTTCGAGCGCCGCGACGTCCTCGTGCTCTCGGGTCCCGAACCCGACTACCGCTGGCGTGAGCTCTCACGAGAGCTGGTGATGCTCGCCGATGACCTTGGCGTCGAGGAATGGATGACGCTCGGCTCCATCCCCGCGGCGGTCCCCCACACCAGGCCGGTCACCATCCTGGGCACCTCGTCCTGGGACGGGCTGCTCAAGGGCGGTGTGGAGGCAGGCCCGGTCGGCTCGATGCGCGTCCCCGCCGCGGCGGTCTCGATCATCGACATCGCCATGGCGGAAGCCGGCATCCCCACACTCGGGTACTTCGCCCAGGTCCCCCACTACGTGAACGGCGAGTACCCCGCCGCCGCGGTGGCCCTGGTTCGCGCGGTCGAGTACCACATCGGCGAACCGATCGCCACCGGGGTCCTCGAGCTCGAAGCGCGCAGCATCAGCGCCAAGCTCGATACGGCCGCAGCAGCCGACGACTCGACCATCTCGTACGTCGAGCGGCTGGAGGAGATGTCCGACGAGTCGAGGCTGCCCTCGGGCGACGAGCTGATCGGCGAGATCGAGCGCTTCCTGCGCGACAGCGACCCCGGAGACGGCGACCTCCCCCGCTGATCGCGGACCGATGCGCCTGACGGAGCGGCACCTCAATCGCGCGACGTTGGCCCGCCAGCTGCTGCTCACACGAGCAACGCTCGACCCAGTGGCGGCGACCGAAGCCATCGGAGGACTGCAGGCCCAGGAGCCGGCCTCGCCCTACATCGGGCTGTGGACCCGGCTCGCCGACTTCGACGCCGAGAGGCTCAGCCTGGCCCTGCACGATCGCCGTCTGGTCAAGGCGACCCTTGGACGCAGCACCTTGCACATCGTCAGCGCCGCCGACTACCGAGCTTCGGTCGCGGCCACCCTGGCGGTGACTCGGTCAAGGTGGATGCAGGAGCAGCGAGGCCGTCCGGTCGTGCGGCCGCTGCCGGAGTTGACTGAGGCGTCGCTGGCGTTCGCGGAAGAGCCGCGGTCCAACGTGGCGATGCGCGACCACGCCGGCACGCTCGGAGAGCCGGTCGCCGCCGACGAACTGTGGCGCCGCATCCGCCGGTATGGCGCCTTCGTCCACGTGCCTGGCCCCGAGCCCTGGTCGTTCGGCCGCCGTCCTCGCCAGATCGCCGGACGGACCTGGTTGCCCGAACCGGATCCCGACGAGACCGCCGCCCTCGAGTACATCGTCCGCATGCACCTGCGCGCCTTCGGTCCCTCGCGCACGGCCGACATCGCGCAGTGGTCGGGGATCTCCGTGCGCAGCCTCCGGACGGGGCTCGAGCGCATCACCGAGCTGGTCACCTACGAGGATCCTCGAGGTCGAGAGCTCTTCGACCTCCCCGATGCTCCCCTGCCCGACCCGGATGAGCCGGCACCGCCACGCCTGCTGCCCATGTGGGACGAGACGCTACTGGCATACGCCGAACGCCATCGTGTGCTGCCCGAGTCCTACCGCCGGCGGGTGATCGTCAAGGCGGGCGATGTGCTGCCGACCTTCATGGTCGATGGCTACGTGGCCGGCTTGTGGTGGTCAGAGGCGCCCGGTGACGCGACCCCCACCATCGTGTTCGAGCCCTTCGAGCCCCTCGCCCCTGGTACACGCGACGCCCTCGAAGCAGAAGGGGCCGCACTGGCACGCCTGATCGCGTCTCGTGAGCCGGCGGTCTACGGTCGCTACCGCTACACCAACCGGCGCGCCTGACCCGTGTCGCCCGCTCGCGCGTCCTAGACTCTGGACGCATGGGAGCGTGGTACGACTTCGAGCTCACGGTCGGATCGCTGGCCTTGCTCGTGGCGGCCTATGGCCTGCTCGCGTTACGGCTCGCACGATGGTCGATCTCGGCCCCCTTCGCCTTCCTCGTCATCGGCGCCATCATCGGCGGTGCCGTCGCGGGCATCGCCAGCGACGCTCTACCCTCGTCCGATGTGCTGGCCATCCTCGCGGAGCTCACCCTGGCGCTCGTCCTCTTCAGCGCCGGGTCGACCGTTCGGCTCAGGCGACTCGAGGTCGACACCCCCATCGTGCTGCGCATGCTCGCCATCGGCCTGCCCCTGACCATCGGCATGGGCACCGCGCTGGCGTTCGGCCTGTTCCCCGGCATCTCGTTGGGGGTGGCCCTGCTCATCGGCGCCACCCTCTCGCCCACCGACGCCGACCTTGGCCAGCAAGTCATCGCTGACACCTCGGTCCCGGCCAGGGTGCGGCGCGTGCTCAACGTCGAGAGCGGGCTCAACGACGGCATCGTGGCCCCGCTCATCACGGTCGCGATCACGTTGGCGATCTTCGGTGACGTCGATGGCCTGCGCCCGCTCATCGACGCTATCGTGGAGCTCTCGCTGGCCGCCATCACTGGCATCATCATCGGCGGCGTCGGGGGTTGGCTGATCACCCAGGCGGACCTGCGCCAGACGGCTTCTCCGAGCTCGCTGCAGCTGTCGACGCTGGCGCTCGCAGTCGGTGCCTACTTCCTCGCCGCCGCGCTCGACGCGAGCGGCTTCATCGCCGCCTTCGCTGCTGGGCTCACCTTCGGCATGGGCAGCAGGCAGCGGGTGGAGTCGGCCGTGAGCTTCACCGAGGCACAGGCGACGCTGCTCACCATCCTGGTCTGGCTGGTGTTCGGTCTGCTGCTCATCGGTGACGACGTCATCGCGCTGACCGATCCGACGGTCATCGCCTACGCGGTGCTGGCGCTGACCATCATGCGCATGATCCCCGTCGCCCTGGCGCTGGTCGGGAGCGGTCTCGATCGCGTGACGGTGCTCTTCATGGGCTGGTTCGGACCGCGAGGCCTCGCCAGCGTGGTCTTCGTGCTCCTCGGCCTCGAAGCCCTCGATTCGGCAGGGGTGCCGTCCGATCCGCTTGGTCCCGTCGTGGCCTGGACGGTAGTGCTCTCGGTGGTCCTCCACGGTTTCAGCGCGACACCGCTGGCACGCTGGTATGGACGCTACGCGGATGGGCTCGCGGGGGGCGCCCCCGAGAAGGTAGGTGAGGATGAGCCACGCCGAGCGCCGTGGCAGCTCCACCACTCCGATCCCAGGACGTAGCCCGCCTGCCGGCATCGAGGGCTAGCACTATGCTCGCGGCATGAAGCGACATCGCGTTGCGGCCCTGCCGCTCCTGACCCTGATCCTGATCGTCAGTCTGGGGTCCGCCGCGGGCGCCCAGGTGGCTACGCTCGCCACGCCCGACCCGAACGCAGAGGCGACCGAGGTCCCAGCCGAAGCCATCGACGGCGAGCAGGCCATCCTCGACTTCGTGACCTGCCTCCGAGACAACGGGCTCGATATCCCCGATCCACAGTTCGGTCCCGATGGACCCCGTTTCGCCGATCCCTCGGTGATGGCGGGTATCGACCTGGGCAGCACCGACTTCCTCGATGCCATGGAGGCCTGCGAGGACCTGCTCGCGGCCCTGCAGCCGGAGATCGATCCGGAGCAGCAGGCCGAGCAGAACGAGCAGTTGCTCGGCTTCGCCGAGTGCATGCGCCGCGAGGGCGTCGACTTCCCCGATCCGGACCCGGTGCGCGGACTGACGCTCGGCTCGATGCGCGGTGCCGATGGCGGACTCTCGTTCGACCCGTTCTCACCAGGGTTCCAGGCGGCATCCGAGGTCTGCACCGCCGAGCTCGGCCTGGAGGTCCCCGGCGGGCCCGGAGCGCCGTAGTCGCGCGTTACGTCGGCCTTACACACGGCAACGTGCGACTGAACGTCGGCCTTGACCATGCAGGGCGTCGATCGCAGGCGGCGTGACGCCCTGTCGCAAGGAGAACCGAGACTATGAGCCACCTCTCCCGGACCGTCCTCCACGCTGTACCCATCACCGTCGCACTCACCGTGGCCATGACCGTCGGCGCCTATGCCCAGGTGGCCAGCCTGGTCAGTCCCGAGGAGACGCCGGTCGCGGACGCCGATACGACGGAGGCCGTCCTCGAGTTCGCCGATCGCGATGAGGCGCTGCTGGCCTTCGCCCAGTGCATGCGAGACAACGGAATCGACATGGACGACCCCACCTTCAGCGAGGGTGGCGGAGGTCGTGCCTTCGGGCTCGGCCGCGGTGGCGGAGAGCGGCCGATCGATCGATTCGGTGAAGCCTTCATGGTCGCGCGAGAAGCCTGTGGCGATATCCTCGCCGCGGCTGCCCCCGAGATCGATCCGGAGGCCGAGCAGGAACGCCTGGAGGAGCAGCTGCTGCTCTCGCAGTGCATCCGCGACAGTGGCTACCCTGAGTACCCCGATCCTGTCATCGGGGCGGACGGGCGTCTTGAGCGCACCGGTGGGCAGGACCTGCAAGCGATCGGGATCGACCCTCGCTCCGAGGAGTTCCGCCAACTGATCGGTAGTTGCCGGGATGAGCTCGGCCTCGAGGACTTCGCCCCCGGTGGCGGTATCGGCCGCGGGGGCAGCTGACGATGCAGAAGTTCCTCGGGTTCGCCACCCTGGTCGCGCTCGTCGTGGGCGCGGTGTTCGTCGGCGCCAACCTGCCGACGACGGACAAGGACGACACGGCCAACGCGGCTGCGACTCCGCTCGTGCCCATCTCCACCGCCAGCATCACACGGCGCACCATGGAATCGACCGAGGAGTTCGCCGGCACGCTCGGCTACGCGGGCGACGGCGTGATCATCTCAGGCATGAACGGGACCTACACGGACCTGCCCGAGGCCGGCGACATCCTGACGCTGGGCGACGAGGTCTATGAGGTCGACGGGACGAAGGTCAGCTACCTCATGTACGGCCAGCGGCCAGCCTACCGGCCGCTCGACATCGATAGCGAGAACGGGCCCGATATCAAACAGCTCGAGACCAGCCTGCGGCAGATCGGCTTCCCCAAGATCCTGGGCAAGGACTTCGACCCCGACTGGGACTTCCGGCAGAAGACCGAAGACGCGGTCAGCCAATGGCAGAAGCGCACCAACCAGGACCGGGATGGTCGCATCGAGTTGGGCGAGGTCACGTTCGTGCCTGCGGACGTCCGGATCACCGAGATCGTGCCCGAGCTGGGCTCCCGCTCACAGGCCGGCCAGGTGGTGGCCTATACCAGCGGCACCGATCTGGTGGTCACCATCGAGCTCGAGGCCGACCGCCGAGACATCCTCGAGGTCGGCGACGACGTCAGCGTGGAGCTACCTGACGACACCGTGGCTGCCGGCAGGGTCACGGAGATCTCGAGCGTGGCCCAAACGCTCCCGGGTGCCAGCGAACCCACCGTGGAGGTGACCATCGAGCTCGAGGACGCCGCGGTGGTCGGTGACCTCGACGGCGCGGAAGTGACCGTCAGCGTCGTGCGCGAGACCCGCCCCGACGTGCTGTCCGTCCCTGTCGACGCGCTCCTCGCCCTGCGCGAAGGCGGCTATGCCCTCGAGATGGTGGCCGACGATGGGAGTACCTATCTGGTCGCCGCCGAGGTCGGGCTGTTCGACGATCTCGGTGTCGAGGTCAGTGGCGACTTCAGCGTCGGCGATACGGTCGTCGTGCCGGCATGACCGACCAGCAGGACCGCTCGACCGGGCCGGTCGCGTGGCGCGGCCCTTCACCCATGCCGGCACCCGACCCGGCCGGCCCGTGGCAGCCGGCGGGCGCCGCCCCATCGCGGCCACTTCCGCCTCGGCCCCGCCATCCGATGCTCGCCGGCCAGGCGCCAGCCGGTCCTCGACCTGCCCTGCACACCCCGCCGCCGTATCCCGGAAGCCCGGTTCCGTCGCCGCGAGCTGCTCGCCCGCCAGCCCCACGGCGACCGCTGGGACCGGTGGTCCTCGACCTGCAGGATGCGGTCCGGACCTATCCGGGCGATCCGCCCGTGGAGGCACTGCGCGGCGTCAACCTGCGCGTCCGTGCGGGTGAGCTCGTCGCCATCGTCGGTCCTTCCGGCTCCGGAAAGTCGACCCTGCTCCACCTGCTGGGCACGCTCGACAAGCCCACCAGCGGCATCGTCAAGGTGGCGGGCTTCGACGTCGCTCGGCTGAACGACCAGGACCTCAGCGGGCTGCGCAGCCAGCACGTCGGCTTCATCTTCCAGCAGTTCTTCCTGCTCGAGGGCATGAGCGCGCAGGACAATGTCGGCAATGGCCTGCTCTACCGTGGCGTGAGCCCCTCGGAGCGGAGAAGGCTCGCGGCCGAGGCCCTCGAGCGGGTCGGCCTCTCGCACCGTGCCGATCACCGTCCGGGCAAGCTCTCGGGCGGAGAGCGCCAGCGGGTGGCCATCGCCCGCGCCATCGTGGGCCGCCCCAGCCTGGTGCTCGCCGACGAGCCCACCGGCAATCTCGACAGCAAGACCGGCCGGGTCATCCTCGACCTGCTCGACGAGCTCAACCGTGCGGACGGCACGACCATCGTGGTCATCACCCACGACCACGCGGTGGCCGCACGGATGCCCCGCCAGCTGGAGATCCTCGATGGCCGGGTGGTGCGCGATACAGGCTGGCGGACGGTCGCGTGAGCGCGGTCGCCAAGCCCCTCACGGGCCAAGGTCCGCCGCCCGCAGCCCAGGATGAACCCCGGAAGCCCAGGTCCAGCAAGCTCCACCCGACCGACCTCGTCGGTCTCGGCGCCATCGGCCTGAAGGCCAGCCGCGTCCGCGCCGCGCTGACCATGATCGGCATCGCCATCGGCATCGCGGCCATGGTGGGCGTGCTCGTCATCAGCGAATCCAGCCGCTCCGACCTGCTCGCGCAGCTCGACCGCCTGGGCACCAACATGCTGCGCGTCACCGCCGGCCAGACACTGTTCGGCGGCGAGGCCCAGCTGACGCCGCAGGCGCGATCGATGATCGAGCGCGTGGGTCCGGTCGAGTCCGCCTCGAGCGTGGCCACGGTCGATGCCACCGTGCGCCGCACCGACTACATCGACGAGGGGCGCACCGGCGGCATCGCCGTCACGGCCGCGGACCTCGACCTGCTCGACACCCTGCGGGCGAAGGTCGCCCTCGGCAGCTGGCTCGACGACGCCTCCTCGACCCTGCCCACGACGGTGCTCGGCAGCACGGCCGCTCGGCGGCTGGGGATCACCGCACCGGGCGTGCGCGTGTGGCTGGACGATCGCTGGTTCAGCGTGGTCGGCATCCTCGAGCCGGTCGAGCTCGCGAGCGAGCTGGACTCGTCAGCGTTCGTGGGCATCCCGCTCGCCGAAGCGCTCTACGACTTCGATGGCAGCCCCACGACCATCTACGTGCGCAGCGACGTCGACTACATCGACGACGTCCGGGCGGTGCTGGGCCGCACGGCCAATCCGGAGGATGCCAGCGAGGTCGAGGTCACCCGTCCGTCGGACGTGCTCGAGGCCAAGGCCGCCGCGGCGGTCGCCTTCACCGACCTCTTCCTCGGCCTTGGCGCAGTGGCCCTGATCGTGGGCGGCTTCGGCATCGCCAACGTGATGTTGATGTCGGTCATGGAGCGACGCGGGGAGATCGGCTTGCGCCGCGCCCTCGGCGCCACCCGCCGCCACATCGCGATGCAGTTCGTCAGCGAAGCGCTGGCCCTGGCCGCGGTCGGCGGGGTCCTGGGCGTGCTGCTCGGTGCCGGGCTGGCGGTCGCCTACGCGTTCTCGCAGGAGTGGATGCCCATCATCCCGGCCGTGGCCGTGGTCGGTGGCATCGCGGCTGCTATTGCCATCGGGGCGGTCGCGGGGTTCTACCCGGCCATGCGTGCGGCACGTCTTTCCCCGACCGATGCGCTTCGCGGAGCCGAGTCGATCAGCCGATCCCCTGCTGCTGTCGCTCCGGTCAGCGCACGCGGATGAGCGAGACCCCATCGCGCACGGTGAGCATGACCGTCTCGACCCGCGGGTCAGTGGCGGCCCGCTCGTTGAACTCGCGCATGCCCACCACGCTGGGATCTTCGGTCGCAGCGTCGAGGATGCGTCCGTGGCGCAGGACGTTGTCGGCCACGATCAGGCCACCGCTGCGCATGCGCGGCACGAGGGCAGCGTAGTAGGCCGCGTAGGCCGATTTGTCGGCGTCGATGAAGGCCAGGTCGTAGGGCCCGTCGAGCGTCTCGAGCGTGTCGAGAGCGATGCCGGGGTGGATGGTGATGCGCTCCCCTGCCCCGGCCGTGTCGAAGTGCTGCTGCGCCTTGGCAGCGTGCTCGGGGCTCAGCTCGAGCGTATCGATCCGTCCCTCAGGCGGCAGGGCCTCCGCCATGGCCAGCGCTGAGTAGCCCGCGAAGGTGCCGATCTCGAGGACACGTCGAGCGCCGGTCAGGGCCACGAGCATGCGCAGGAGCTGACCCTCGGTCTCATCGATCATCAGCTCGGCTTGGTCGCTCCAGGCCCTCGTCGAGGCAGCCACCGCCTGCAACGTTCCCGACGATGCCGTCGTGTGCGAGGCCGCATAGGCACTCAGGGCGTGATCGGCGGCCATGCGTACCGGCCGCCCGCTCATGACGCGCGCAGCCGGGTGGGCTGGACGTGGATACGCACGGGGTAGTCGGCCGCGAACGACTCGGGCGTCATGCCCAGGTCCTCCATGGGACCGCGGTACTTGGTCACGTAGGGCTCATCCTCGTGAGCCGGCGGGCCGTCGGCCGCGATCACAGCACTACCCTCGATGATCACCACCTCACCGCCCGACGGCGTGCTGTTGAGGTTGAGGCAGACCCTGGGGTTGGTCGCGATGTTGCGCGTTCGAGGCGTCTGGTCGAGCGAGTAGACGACGATGACCTCGTCCTGGACGAGGAACCACACCGGCGAGGTCTGGGGTTGTCCGCTCGCGTTGACCGTGGTCATCCAGGCGACGAGCTCGCCCTCCAGTCGCTCCTGGATGTCGGGTCGTTCATCGAACATGTGACCAGCATACTGGGCCCGGTCCACGACGACCGGTCCTGTGCGGGTGCAGCGAGGCCGTTGCCCCTACCATGGGTCGATGCTCCAACAGGACGGCTCCATCCGCATCGCCTGGCAGGCAGACGGCTTCGAGGCCATCTTCGTGCGCGCCCGCTTCCGACCCGCACCCGACCTCGATGAGTACGCCAGGACGGTCGCGGATGTGGCCCTTCTGGAACGCACGCTGCCAGACTTGCGCACCGCCCTACGCAAGGCGTACCCGGGCCAATTCGACCTGGTCACCGACGAACCGGTCTCGCGGCCGGGGCGCGTGATCGTCAGCTTCCACCCACCGCCCGGACAACCCAACCCCGACCCGTGGTAGCCGAGCAGACCGTCTTCGAAGTCCACCAGGCCGAAGGCGCATTCGAGTCGCTGGAGGCCCATCTGCGTGACGCCGGGTTCTTCGGCCTCGCACCGGTCACGGGCGTCTGTGCCGACGTCTACCTCGGCTTCGGCCTCTCCGAGCCCATGCGACGCAGCGATCGCCCCTCACGGCCGGAACCCGCCGCCCTGCCCTTGGCCGCCTGTCGCGTCCGGCCGGTCGGCGAGGCGACGACGAGCCCCGGAGCCTTCAACGTCGGGCCCTGGCAGCCCACCTGGACGGCCGACGAGTACGCGCGTGCGGTGACATCGGTACGGGAGGCCATCGCCGCAGGCGAGGTCTACCAGGTCAACCTCGTGCAACATCTCGCGGCTTCCTTCGACGGCGATCCGGCGGGGCTTGCCGCGGCGCTGGCCGGCTTCGAGCCACTGCATGCTCGGCCGCTGTCGGGCGATCGCTGGAGCATCGTCTCGGCGACCCCGGAACTCTTCCTCGCCCGGCGCGGTCGTCACATCTGGACGATGCCCATCAAGGGCACGCGACCCGCTGGTGACGTGGCCGCGCTACGAGCCTCGAGCAAGGACGCAGCCGAGCACGTGATGATCGTGGACCTCGAGCGCAACGACCTCGGACGCATCTGCGAGCCCGGTAGCGTGGCCTGGCCGGAGCTGATGGAAGCACGCCCGATGGCGGGGGTCGAACACCTCGTCTCGCTGGTCGAGGGCATGGCTCGTGAAGGCTTGGGCTGGGCTGATGCCATGCGCGCGATGTTCCCTGGCGGCTCGGTCACCGGGGCACCCAAGATCGCCGCACTCGATCACATCAACGCCCTGGAGCCGGTCGGACGTGGCGCTGCCATGGGCGCCCTCGGGACCGTCTGGCCCAACGGCGACTTCGAGCTGGCACTGACGATCCGGACGTTCGCGGTGGTCGACGACCGGATCCACCTGTGGGTCGGCGGTGGCGTGGTCTGGGACTCGGACCCGCGGGCCGAGGTCGAGGAATCGTGGGTCAAGGCGCGCCCCCTCCTCGAAGCCCTCCGCGCTGCCTCACGCACCAGGGTGGCGGCGTGAAACCCGGTTCCCGTCCCTTGGCTGTGGGCGTCCTCGGTCGCGGGGTCGTGGACCCTGAGGTCCCGGTCATCCATGCCGATGATGCGGGTCTGCTCCGCGGGCTCGCCGCGTTCGAGACGGTGCGGGTCTACGACGGTCGGCCGTTCGCTCTGGTCGAACACCTCGATCGGCTGCGTACCTCGGCGGCGCGCATGCGACTGCCTGAGCCCGACGCCGAAGGCTTCGCTCAGCTGGCCCAGGACGTGCTCGCTGCGGCTGGGGTACGTGACTGCTCGGTGCGTCTCACGATGACCGGGGGTCGTGAGGGCGGTGAACCCGTCTCGATGGCCGTGATCCTGCCCATCCCGGATGACCTCGAAGCCATCCGAGCGGCCGGGATCGCGGCGGTCTCGCTGCAGATCGGCACCGACCCACGTCTGCGCAGGGATGCGCCGTGGCTGCTCGATGGCGTCAAGTCCACGTCCTACGCGGTCAACATGGCCGCCTTCGATGAGGCTCGCCGCCGGGGCGCCGATGATGCGGTCTTCATCGCCGCCGACGGCTCGGTGCTGGAGGGACCCGTGACGAACGTGTGGTGGCGTCGTGGAGGCTCGCTCTTCACGCCTGCGCTCGACCTGGGCATCCTCGCGGGCGTCACGCGCGCTCATGTCATCGACATCGCCCGCGGGCAGGGCTACGAAGTGTCGGAGGGCTGGTACCCGCTGGCTGACATGGCCACAGCTGATGAGGCCTTCACCTCGTCATCGGTTCGGGAGCTGATGCCGGTGGTCCGGCTGGACGACCGCGCTATCGGCGATGGGCAGCCGGGCGCCGCGGCGCTGGCCCTCCAGACCGGTCTGCGTCGAGCCGCCGGCGTGTAGCTGGGCCGCGAATCGCAAGACCCACGCTGACGCGTGGGCCTGACGTCGTTGGTCGCGCGGCGAGGGGACCGGCGCACAGGCGCTCACGACCCCGACCGCGCGAATCAGCCGGCGCGAGTATCAGATGAGATGTTGCCCGCTCGGGGCTGGGTGGCGAGGTTGCTCATCCCGTGCGATCCATCCGCCGTCTGCAGCAGCGCCCATGACCGTGTGACGGCCTTGGGGCTCTGACTCTTCCGGACCTGCCGGTTGCGGAGATCGTGCATTCGATCCGAGTACCTCCATGAGTGACTGTACTCCTCGGTCGGACGGGATGGAAGCCCCAATCGTTCGGGATGGGATGGAAGCCCTATGTCTGAGAGTGGTCTCAGCCCTTCTTGCCGGGATGCTTGGGATCGAAACTCCCACCCTCGGCCTTGAGCTTCGCCTTGTACGCTCGCTTCTGCTCCTGATACTCGGCCAGTGCCTCTGCCGAGTCCACATCCGCCAGGGTGGGATAGGCCGGGAGCACATCATCGAAACGTTCGAGCTCCACGCCGAAGCGCCGATGCAGGATGGCCATGAGCGCCTTGGCCTTCATGTCGCCGATCCCGGGCAGGGACATCAGCCGGCGCTCGAGATCCGGTCCGTCGGAAGCCTCGGACCAGATGCGGGCCGGATCATCACCGTAGGTTTCGGCCACGTCCGAGCAGAGCGCCTGCGTACGCTTGGCCATGTTGCCCGGGAAGCGGTGCAGGGCCGGTCGCTCACGGAAGGCAGCCTCCAGGTCGGCGGGATCCATGGCGGCCAGCGCGGCAGCGTCGATGGTACCGACTCGGCGGCGCAGCTCGAGCGGTCCGCTGAAGGCCTTCCCGACGGTGACCTGCTGATCGAGCACGAAGCCGATGAGCAGCGCCATGGGGTCGGTGGCAAGCAGGGCATCCGCCTCGGCATCGCCCGTGTAGGGAAGCGCGGCGGGGGTCGTAGCGTTCATGGCCGCAGGGTACCCTGACCATCGTCGGAGAGCACATTCGAACACATGCGCTACACTTGCATCTGCAACCCGACCCGCGCGCGGTCGAGCACCGGAGGTTCCGGCGTGCTCCCGCTGATGCGAGCCCACCAAACGATCGGCCGCTCCTTCATGGGATGCATGGAGCGGCACACCACTGCCTGGCCGGCAGAGCGCACCCCCGAACGGTGGCGCCGCCGGCCGAAAGGAACCGCATGCTTCATCGCACCACACACACCCCTACCGACATCAGTCGGCGCAGCCACGCCCAACGACGGCTTCGTCGCGCCGCGGCGCAGCGCCTCTTCTGCACCACCAACGGCTGCACCACCTTCCTCGTCCCCGACGAGGAAGGCCAGCGCGCGACCTGTCCTGTCTGTGGCCTCGAGCGCAAGCTCCGAGCCCAGCACGAGGCACAGCCGACCATCCGCCAGCACTGATCCCGTCGAGCCCAGAGACCAGCTCTATGGGAGCATGGGCGGGTGACGGACCCACGACGCCTCCCTGGTCGACCGCTCGTCCGGCGTGACGCCGATGGCCACGAGCGCACGTCCTCGAGCTGGGAGTCGCTGACCGAGCGACTCATCCGTGAGGCCCAGGAGGCGGGCGCGTTCGACGATCTACCGGGCCACGGCCGACCGCTGGAGCTGGAGGATGATGGCGCTGCCGGGGACATGGCCATGGCCAACCACCTCCTGCGCAACGCCGGTGCCGCTCCGCCCTGGATCGAAGCCGACAAGGAGGTCCGCCGCAGCCTTGACGCCATCGAGGCCCTGGTCGCCCGTGCCGAACGCTCACCCGCGGTCGCGCGCCGACGGCTCGAGCGGGATCTGGCCGACCTGGCCGCAGCGCACGACGCAGCCGTCAGCCGCCTCGAGGGGCTGGCCCCGACGTCGCGCCAGCAGCGACGGCGCATCGATGGCGTGATGTTGCATGACCGCTTGCTCGAGGCACTGCCCGACAGTCAGCGCGACTCGTGACCGATCGATCGATGGCATCCGACCTCACCGCCCGCGGCCTGACCCTCACGCTCGCCACCGTCGGTCGCCGCAGCGGCGCTCCGCGGTTGGCGACCATCGGCTTCGTCCAACAGCCGGGTGGATCGCTGCTCGTGTCGGCCTCTGCAGAGACGACCCACTGGGCCGCCAACCTGAAAGCCGAACCCGGCTGCACCGTCGAGCTCGATGGGCACCGGCGTGACTACCGAGCGGTGCCACTCGCGGGCAGCGAGCGGGCCGAGGCCATCGCGGGACTGATCCTCAAGTACGGCACGCCCGCCGAGCGGCTCGGCGCAGGTCCCGCCTTCAGGCTGGATCCCTGTCCCCAGGGCCGGCGGACCGACCTTTCGGCCAACGACTACACTGGCGCCAACGCGAATACGCGCTCTCGTTGAACCAAGTGGCGGCACCTCCGGGTCGGTGCCTCGCGCGACACGCGCTCAGAAGAACGTGACAGCCCTGGACCTGGCCCTGAGGGGTGGGCAGCACGACGACCCAAAGGACCTGTATGCCATTCGACCATCTGGGCCTCGGCCCGGAGCTCCTCCGCGCAGTGGAGGAAGAGGGTTACATCGACCCCACACCCATCCAGGAACGAGCCATCCCCATCGTCCTTCGTGGCGTGGACCTCATGGCCCGAGCCCAGACCGGCACGGGCAAGACCGCTGCCTTCGCGCTGCCCATCCTGGAGCGGCTCAAGGGGCAGGCAAACAAGTCGTTCTCTCCGGCGCGCCACCCCATCCGCGTGCTGGTGGTCACACCTACCCGTGAGCTGGCCATCCAGGTGCACGACAGCTTCAAGACCTACGGCAAGTACGTCGGCCTGCGTTCGACGATCGTCTACGGCGGTGTACCCATGGGCCCGCAGGAGAAAGACCTGCTCGGCGGCGTCGAGATCGTGGTGGCCACGCCCGGACGCCTGCTCGACCATGCCGGCAGCCGGACGCTCAACCTCGGTCAGGTCGAGGTACTCGTCCTCGACGAGGCCGACCGTATGCTGGACATGGGCTTCATCGACGACATCCGACGCATCGTGGCCATGCTCCCGGCAAAGCGCCAGAACCTGCTCTTCTCGGCCACGCTTGACGGCGAGGTTGGCTCGCTCGCGAGCACGTTCCTCGATCACCCCGAGTCGGTCGACGTCGCGCCCACCATCACAGCCGCGGAGTCAGTCGAGCAGATCGCCTACCTCGTCGATGCCGATCGCAAGCGCGAGCTTCTCGCCCACCTCGTGCGCACACGGGACCTGCACCAGGTGCTGGTCTTCACCCGCACCAAGCAGATGACGCGCCGCCTGGCATCACAGCTCGATCGCGGTGGCGTCGAAGCCACCGCCATCCATGGCGACCGCACCCAGCCCGAGCGCGAGCGCGCACTCGCAGCATTCAAGTCGGGTGAGGTGCGAGTGTTGGTGGCGACCGACGTGGCGGCTCGTGGCCTGGACATCGAGTCGCTGCCGGTCGTGGTCAACTTCGAGATCCCCTTCGACCCGGAGGACTACGTCCACCGCGTCGGCCGCACCGGTCGCGCCGGCAAGGACGGCATCGCCATCTCGCTCGTATCGTTCGAGGAGGAGGAGCAGCTCAAGGGCATCAATCGCCTGCTCAAGCGCGATCTGCCGGTCCGGCAGGTGCGCGGCTTCGAGGTCGATCCACTCTCACGGCCAACCCGTCCGGGCCCGCGCGCCGGCCGGGGTGGCAGTGGCGGCCGGGGACGGCGGGCGCCCGCTCGGCGGAGCAGCCCACAGCGGAGTCCCCGCTAGCTCACCAGCGCCGGCTGCGCCTCCGCGAGGGCGCGCACGCGGATATCCCGTTCCATATCGTCGGCGATCTCGATGAGGTGCCGCCGCAGAAGCTCGAGCTCGTCACCGAGACCCTCGGTGAACGCGCGCACGCGCTCCAGCTCGCCGGGCTCGGCCCAGAGGTCAGGCACCAGCCACTGCAGATAGCTCTCCGCATAGGCGTGGTCGCGTGTGCGGTAGACGTTCCCGAGCACGTCGTAGAAGAGTTGGCGGTAGGGCCTGGTCAGCTCGCGCTGATGCGTCCACTGGAAGCCGGCGATGGCCGCTCGGGTGAGATAGTCGGAGCCGTAGCCCGCACCGTTGATCCGCTCCCAGGCCTCACGCTTGACCTCCGCGTCAGGCTGGCTGACGGACGCCCGGATCTCCGCACGCTGGCCCCGATCGGACGGGTCGCGCCGGCGCTCATCCTCGACGCGCGCCAGCGCATCGTCGAGCCCGTGGGCCACGGCCTTGATGGCCAGGCTCCAGCGCAGCTGCTGGTCCGGCTCCAGGCCCGTCACCGACCACGCGCCGTCGACCAGGCCGAGCAGTTCCGAGATATCGGCGACATCGCTCGCGAAGCTCGCCGCGGTCCGCGCCCACAGCAGCTTCAGATCCGGATCCGCGGTCGTGCGCATGGCTCCGATGGCCGCACGTGTGAGCTCGCTGCTGACCTGCTGCCGCAGCGACTCCGGCAGATAGCGGCGCTGCGCGACGCTGGCGCGGTCAACGATGGACCCCACCAGCGACCGGTCAGCCTCGCGAGGCGCCCAGCGACGAACGGCCTCGAGGTACTCGGTGGAACGCAGGCTGGAGGCGCGCACCATCTCCCACAGCGTGGACCACGTCTGCTGGCGCAGCAGCGGGTCGGGCAGATCGGGCAACCGTTCGAGCGCGAAGTCCAGCGAGACCGGGTCGAGCTCGGCGACCGCGTAGTCGTAGTCGCCGTGGTTGGGGTAGACGAACATCGGCACGGGGCGCCCGGTCGCCTGCGGTATCTCGAGTCGAGCGCCGGTGATCTCCGCGGAGATGCTCTCGACGTCGATCGAACCATCCGCTGCCCTGGTCACGAGGCCGACCATGGTGCTGTGCGGCCGCAACGGATCGTCGCCACGGAGGGGCCGCTGGTGCAGGACCAGGGAGGTCAGTCGACCATCGGAGGCCTCCCACTCAGCGCCGATGATGTTGAGCGAGGCGGTCTGCAGCCACAGCTTGGCCCACGTATCGAGTGACTCGCCCGATGCCTCGCCGAGCGCGCCGAGGAAGTCGGACAGCGTGGCGTTGCCCCAGGCATGACGCTCGATGTAGGTGTGCAGCCCGGCCCGGAAGGCCTCATCCCCGAGGCGTGCGACGAGCTGTTTGATGACCGCCGCACCCTTCTCATAGGTGATGGCATCGAAGTTGCCGACCGCCTGGTCGGTGTGCTCGACGATGGTTGCCACCGGATGGGTAGTGGTCAGCTGGTCCTGGCGGTAGGCCGCCGGTCGCATCTGGCCGTTGAACACGAGCCAGGCATCCTCGAAACGAGTGGCCGCGGCGAGGCAGCGGTAGGACAGGTAGGTGGCGAACGTCTCATTGAGCCAGAGGTCATCCCACCAGCGCATGGTCACCAGGTCGCCGAACCACATGTGCGCGAGCTCATGGAGCACGACCTCTGCGCGGATGAGTCGCTGCCCGTAGGTGGGCGGATCGCGGAAGAGGAAGCTGTCGTGGAAGGTCACGGCACCCACGTTCTCCATGGCACCGGCATTGAACTCCGGCACGAACAGCTGGTCGTACTTGGAGAAGGGGTAGGGCCGGCCGAAGAGGTCCGCGTAGTAGTCCATGCCCCCGCGCGTGACCTCGAAGATCTCATCCGCGCTCCGTTCGAGCTCGGCGCGCATCGAAGCCCGGCCGTAGACTCCCAGCGGCAGGCGGTCGTGGCTGGACTCGACCCGCACGTATGGTCCCGCGATGAGCGAGAAGAGATAGGTCGAAAAGCGCCCGGAGCGCGGGAACTCGTGCACCTTGCGACCGCCAGCGAGCGGACTGGCTCCGACCGGCGCGTCCGCGCTCACCACCGTCCACTCCCGCGGCACGGTCACCGAGAGCTTGTAGGTGCCCTTGATGTCCGGCTGGTCGAAGCAGGGGAAGATGCGATGTGCCGAGAATGGCTCCACGTTGCTGTAGATGTACGTGGCGCCGTCCTCGGGGTCGATGAAGTGATGCAGGCCATCACCGGTGGCGTCGTATGAGTTCTCGTACTCGATGACCAACCGGTTGTGCATGCGCAGCTGATCGCTGCTCAGCCACAGTCGATGTTCGCGGTGATCGGGCTCGGCATCAGTGCCGTTGGCGCGTACAGAGATGACGCGGCCGCTGAAGTCCAGGAACAGCGGGCCGTCGTTGGGATGCACAGCGAAGGTGATGACGGCGCGGCCAGTGTATGTCTCGCGACCCTCGACCAGCTCGAGCTCCAGCTCGTAGCTGACGTCCCGGACACGTGCCGCCCGCGCTTCCGCTTCCGCGCGGTGGAGGACGTCACGTCGGGGGCCGCCGTTGGAACTCATCGGTGTGACGATCCTCAAGGCGACGAACGACTGCTCCGCAGTCTAGCGTCCGGCCACTTATCTCCGGCTTATCCGCAGGGTGGAGGAGCCCGACTCGATCGTGGAATGCTTCCGGGCACGTCGCCAACCGGGCCATCCTCACGCTCCGCGGTGCCGGCGCTCGGGACCGCCACGGACGCCGGCAGGAGCCTTGTGGCGCTTTGTGTCACTCTTCTGGTATGTCCCCTGCACTCTCCGCCGCCGATCTGATGCGTTCCATCGGCCTCGACGTCGATGGCCCCACGCGTTGGGGCGGCAAGCCCACCACCCGCAAGCCCGGCATCTTCGCGGTCGAGCTGCCGGAGCCCTCTGAGCACTGCTCCATCGACATCGACGAGGTCCGACGCTGGCTCGAGCGGGTGCCGGACCTCAAGATGGACGGCGAGCGACCCACCCAGTCCACGCTTGCTGAGCGCATGCGCACCTTCTGGATCCCCGACCAGCAACTGGTCTACGTCGGTCGCACCTCCAAGAGCCTCAGCGCGCGTGTCGCCTCGCTCTACGCGACCGAGCTGGGACACGCCCGGCCGCACCCCGGTGGTCACTGGCTCAAGGTCCTGCGCGACCTGGCCCAGCTGCGAGTGTGGTGGGCCGAGACCGACGCTCCCGAGGAATACGAGGATGTGCTCATCGAGGCTTTCGCCGACAGCGTCCCCGAGGCGGCGCGGGTGAAGCTGCCCGAGGGTGCGCCGCTGCTGCCGTGGGCCAACCTCGACTCCCCGACCACCGCGCCCCGCGAGACGGGCCTCACCAACACACTCCTGACCGTGGAGGTGGCCACGTCGAAGAAGTCCGGCGTCAAGCGTTCGGACGGCAGCGGCCGACGGCGTGCGGCCTCGACGACCGCGGGCGCATCACGCAGCCCCCGCCGCACCACCGCCAGGACGTCGCCCGGCAAGAACGGCGTCCCGGTCTCGGCCAAGCTCAAGAAGGACGCACCGACGCCCGTCACCGCGGAGGGACTGGCGGCCATGGAGGCGGAGTTGCGCCAGCTGATCGAGGTCGAGCGGCCCGAAGTCGTCGCGCGAGTTGCCAGCGCGCGCGAGTTGGGCGACCTGCGTGAGAACGCCGACTATGAGGCGGCCCGCAACGAGCAGTCGTTCCTGGAGGGCCGGATCCTCGAGCTCCAGCAGAGACTGCGCACCGCGGTGGTCGTCACGACCGAGTCGGGTGGTGCCATCGGAATGGGTTCCACCGTGGTCTACGAGATCGACGGACAGCGTGAAGAGCTCAAGATCGTGGGCTCCGCCGAGTCCGATCCGGTCGGCGGCAAGATCAGCGCGGCGTCACCGGTGGGCAGGTCGCTGCTCGGCCATCGCGAGGGCGACAAGGTGCTGGTGACGACGCCGGCTGCGCAACTCACCTACGCCATCATCGAGGTCAAGTAGCCCGCTCCTAGTGCGGTCGCGGACGGACCTGCCCCCGATCGAGAGGCGTGCCCCGGTCTTTCACGTCACTCCAGCGTCCGGGCGAGGCCGGCTCGCGAGCCGGCACGGTCATCGCCTGCCTGAGCCAGCCGCGGCGCCCATCGTCGGTCACCACCCGGATCCAGAAGACGCCGTCGCCGGTCTCCCGAGAGGCGTTCACCTTCAGTACCTGGCCGTCGCGCAGTCGGCCTCGGGCCGGCCATGGTCTGCCACCGACCGACAGGCGCAACACCTGGTCCGTGCCCGAACGGCGCCAGTCACCCCTCCCCGTGCGTGAGCTCGTCCTCGGCGGCATCTTCGAGCCTCGTGCCGG
Organism: uncultured Chloroflexia bacterium; assembly: GCA_963714675.1. Lineage (GTDB taxonomy): Bacteria > Chloroflexota > Limnocylindria > Limnocylindrales > CSP1-4 > JAFMJV01. The sequence continues at coordinate 372,378 of CAVQPG010000004.1, forward strand.
CGCCTGCTGGCGAAGTCGCATGATGTTGCGCACATAGCCCTTGGCGTAGCTGGACCACTGCTTCTCATCCTGCTCGCTGCTGCCGGTCAGCCACCAGTAGGCCACACGCTTCCACGAGCCGAGCCAGATATAGAGGTCACGCAGCTTGCCGTAGGCCACCTTCTCCTGGTTGTAGGGCGTCTGGTCAGCCTGCGGGTCACCGAGGTATTGCGCAGCCCAGGCAGGCCAGTTGAACGGCATGATCTGGTACTTCCCGAACGCGCCCGAGGCCGTGTTGCGAGCGTAGTGGTCACGGCCCGACTCCTGTCCGGCCATGGCCCACATGAAGCGCAGTTGGTCGGCACGGTCAGGGGGCGTGGCGGCCAGGCCGGGCTGAACCGCGATGCCAAGGGCGGCGACGACGAACACCACGAGGGAGACGAGCGTGGCGAGGCGACGCGCAGGCGGTGATCCGGACGACACGCTCCCAGCCTGCCGGCCACGGGGGTCGGGGGCTAGATGACGATGGTTCGGTCGAGGGGTGGACGGTTGGGTCTGGTGGGGTCGCTACGAACGGACAGCGGCCTCAGCCTGACGCACCGCATGGCGCAGGGGCACGTCCTCGCTGTCCTCGAACTCGAGCGGGGTCATGGCCAGCAGATCAGGCGGTCCCAGCCGGGTGGCACCGAGCGGCATCGAGACCGGCTCGTCGGGCCTGACCCCGATGCGGAAGACGTCTTCGCCGGCCGGCGTCAGCCACTCTCGTACGCCCAGCCGCAGGGCGGAGCCATCGGTCAGGCGCAGGGTATTGAGGATCGTGCCGGTCCCGAACGTCTGCTCGCCGACGATCATGGCCCGACCATTGTCACGCAGGGCAGCCGCGAGGATCTCGCCACTGCTGGCTGTGCCGTAGTCGACGAGGACCACGACCGGGACATCGATGTCGATGGCTCGGTCTGGATCGATCCGTACCTCGAGCGGTTCCGCGTCACGGGCGCGCTCGAGGAAGGCCACGCCCTCGTCGAGGAAGACGCCGGCCGCGTTGAGGGTCTCGTTCACCAGGCCGCCTGGGTTGCCCCGCAGGTCGATCACGAACCCGGAGGCGCCGAGCTCGAGGGCCTGCAGGACAGCGTCACGGACCTGGTGGCCCGAACCGACCGAGAACTGCACGATGCGGATGATCGCGATGTCTGAGCCGGGAGCCATGGCCCAGCTCACGGGGTCGACCTCGACGTCGGCACGAACGACGGGGACGTCCTCGCGGGCGGTGTCGCCAGGCCGTTCGATACCCAGCCGGACCAGGGTCCCGGGGGTGCCACGCACCAGGTCGGCAAGCTCTCCCAGCGGCAATCGGGCGGTCTCCACCCCGTCGACCGAGGCGATGATGTCGCCGGCCCGCAAGCCGGCACGTGCGGCCGGCGATCCGTCGACCACGGAGATGACGATCGGTATGCTCGAGCGCTGATCGAGCACGACCCCGATGCCGGCCACTCGGCCCTCCAGCACCTCCTGCTCGATCTTGTACTCCTCCTCGGTGAGGTACTGCGTGTGCCCGTCGTCGCCGAGCGCCTCGACGATGCCGCGGATAGCGCCCTCGCTGAGGTTCTCGGTCGTCAGCACGTCATCATCGACATAGCGATCGGCGAGGATCCCGAGCACCTCGGCGATGAGCTCCTCATCGAGCACCGGGTCATCGGCCCCGTCGGCAGCCGCTGCCGGCGATGCCGAGAGGGCGAGGCTGAGCGCGACGAGGACCGCGAGAGGCGGGTGGGCGATCGAGCGACTGGTCATGCTCGGGGCATCATCGACCAGATGGCCGGGACGTGCATCACAGGCCGATGTCGACCGATCGTGGACGACGGTTGTGGATCGATCGTGGATGAACGTCTCGGGATCTTTCGAACTGGTGGACAAGCCACTTGCCCTCAGCCGTGGCGACCACCTATCGTAGATATCAGCCCGGAGGGGTCATCGAAACGGAGCCGGAGAGGCTGGTCCGCCAGTCACTTGGGAGCCGGGACGGCGATCCAGCCGGGCGTTTTCGTGCCTGGCATCGGTCCGTGACACCGTAGCTGGCACAGACGCCCTGCAGGGTCGGGTCAGAACCACCCACCACGGAGGACGTACCTGATGGTCTCCATCGACTGCCCCTGGTGCGAGGAAACGGCGCTGTTGCCCTTCCCGCTGACCGAGGAGCAGGATGCATCATTCACCTGCGCGGACTGCGGCACCACCATCGAGTGGGTCGATGAGCCGGTCTCGCTCGAGCTGGCCGCCTAGACCAGCCGCGGAGACTTCGCCTGCAGATCCGCCTTGAGGCGCTCGTATCCGGGCTTGATGACGCCGTTGATGAGCCGCAGCCGCTCGTCGAAGGCGAGGAACGATGATTTCATCGCGTTGGTCGAGAGCCACTGCATCTCATCGAGCCCGATGTCGAAGGACTCGATGAGGACGGCGAACTCGTCGCTCAGGCTGACGCCGCTCATCAGACGGTTGTCGGTGTTGACCGTGACGCGATAGCGCAGCCGGCGCAATAGATCGATGGGGTGGTCTTCGATGGACGCGACCGCACCGGTATGGACGTTCGACGTGGGGCACATCTCGAGCGGCACGCGATTATCGCGCACGTACTGCGCGAGGCGGCCCATGCGGATGTCACCTCTTGGTGTCGTCGTGATGTCGTCCACGATGCGCACACCATGACCCAGACGCTCCGCGCCGCACCACTGCAGGGCCTCCCAGATCGAGGGCAAGCCGAAGGCTTCGCCGGCATGGATCGTGATGTGGAAGTTCTCGCGATGGATGAGCTGGAAGGCATCGAGGTGGCGGCTCGGTGGGAACCCATCTTCGGGGCCTGCGATGTCGAAGCCCACCACGCCCTCGTCGCGGAAGCGGACTGACAGCTCGGCGATCTCGACCGAGCGCGCGAACTGGCGCATGGCCGTGACGATGGCCCGGACGACGATGGGGTTGCCCGCGGCCTCGGCCTCGCGCATGCCGCTCTCGAAGCCGGACAGCCAAGCTTTCATCACCTCGTCGAGCGACAGCCCAGCCTGGGTCGAGAGCTCGGGCGCGTAGCGGACCTCCGCGTAGACGATGCCATCAGCCGCGAGGTCCTGCGCGCACTCTGAGGCGACGCGGGCGATCGAGTCCGGTGTCTGCATCACGCCGACGGTATGGCTGAAGCCTTCGAGATAGAGCTCCAGCGAACCTCGGTCGGCACCGGACCTGAACCACCGTCCAAGCTCCTCGGGATCCTCGCTGGGGAGGCCGCTATAGCCGGTTTCGCGGGCCAGCTCGATGACGGAGGTCGGACGCAGCCCGCCGTCGAGGTGATCGTGCAGCAGTACTTTGGGGGCGCTCCGGATGGTTTCCCTGTCGACCATGCCGCGATGGTACCGCCGATGGCATCACCGCCGTTCGAGGATACTTGCGCGGTGAGCACCAGCAGCCATGCCCGCGTGACCTTTCTGGGTCACGCCACCATCCTCATCGAGATCGACGGCGTGCGTGTGCTCACCGACCCCATCCTGCGCGAACGCGTCGGCCCCCTGACCCGGACATCGGGCCCACCGGCCCCCGAGTACTGGTCCGACATCGATGCCGTGCTCATCTCACACTCGCACTGGGACCATCTCGACTACGGCTCATTGAAGAAGATGGGCTACCACGTTCCGCTCATCGCCCGCACCGGCATGGCCAGCCAGTTCGAGTCGCGTGGGTTCCGCGAGGTCACCGAGTTGGAGCCTGGTGACGAGACGCGCGTCGGTGACGTGCGCATCGAGGCTGTGCATGCCGAGCACAAGGGCTTCGGCCCCCCAGTGGGTGGTACCGAACTCTGCCTCGGCTTCATCCTCCACGGCTCACAGTCCATCTATTTCGCCGGTGACACCGCCTTCTTCGAGGGCATGGCCGACTTCGACATCGGCCTCGACCTGGCCTTGCTGCCGGTCTGGGGTTGGGGGCCTACGGCCAAGCCCGGTGAGCACCTCGACCCCATGGGCGCCGCTCGAGCTGCCGCGGTCATCAAGCCGCGGATCGCCGTGCCCATCCACTGGGGAACGCTACACCCGGTCGGCTTCAGCTGGATGCGACCGTCGACACGCATCGACCCGCCTCACCAGTTCGCCCAGCTGATGCGACGCATGGCACCCGACACCACCGTGCGGGTCCTGCCAAACGGCGGCTCGTTGTCGCTGCCGCCCGCCACGCGACAGACCATCCCACGCGGCTCGAGCTAGCGGGGCCCCAGCTCCGCCACGAAGGCCGCGGCGTGGTCCAGCGCGTCCTCGAGGACAGCTTCGAGGCTGTGGCCGACCTTGGGATAGGTCACCACTCGTGCGCTCGGCAACCGCTCTTCGATGGCCAGGTGCAGCAGGTCGATGCGCGCGAACGGATCCGACTCACCCGAGAGGAAGAGCACGGGCACGTCGATGTGGGGCCAATGGCTGCTACGGGTTTCCCAGTCCGGGTGTCCCGGCCGATGGAGCGGGTAGCTGAAGCAGATAAGGCCAGCACAGGATGGCTCGGGCTCGGCCGCGAGCAGGCTCGCCACCCGGCCGCCGTAGGACTGGCCACTGATCACCAGCCGGCTTGGTGTCTCGGCGGCGGCCAGGGTCCGCTCGCGATAGACCGGCACCGCCTGCTCCGCCTTGCGCAGTGGCAGATCGATGGCGGTGGCATCGACACCCCTCGAAGCCAGGCCATCGACGTGAGCCTGCATGGAGGCCGCGGAGCCGGAGGCTCCATGAGCGATGAGCACCCGCATGGTGAGAGGGTAGTCCACGGTGTGACACAAGAGGTGACACAGACGGGCGGCACCGTGGTCACATGGAAGCCACGAACATCGTCTCGCTCCCGGAGGTCTCGTCCGCGCGCGACCACGTTTCGGTCCAGGGACAACGCATCACCATCGAGTCCCTCTCCCTCGACGACGCGGGCCTCGCGACCTTCGTCGCGGGGCGCCCGGTCGAGGACCGTATCGACCTCGTCTCGCGGGCGCTGCGTATCGGCCTGCTGGCGCTGCAGGACGCCGGTGCCTCCCTCGACGTGGATGTCGTCCGACGCGAGTTCGAGTCGATGGTGCGCCAGACGGAAACGCTCAACGAGCGCGTCGCAGCCCAGGTGGACGAGGTCCTGCGCCAGAACTTCGCCGACGGCGACGGCCGCTTGCCGCGCACGCTCGAGACCTTCCTCGGCGATCGCGGGCAGCTGCGCTCGTTCACCCGCGAGCTGTTCGACGAGGACCGCCGTGACTCCGCCATCGGACGCCTCCGCGTGCTGCTGGGCAGCTACTTCGACGGCGATGCCTCGCGCCTGGCCCAGTTGCTGGACCCCACGCGCATGGGCTCCCCGCTGCACCAGTTCCGCAGCGAAGTCAGCAAGGGCTTCGAGGCCCTCAACGAACGCCTTGCCGCCATCGAGGCGGCAGCCACCGCCCGTGCAGGTGAGCGCGCCCGCTCGGCGGCCAAGGGTGCCGACTTCGAGGACCTGCTCGAAGCCATGCTTGCGGACGCGGTGCGGGGCACCGACCACCTCGTCGAGCGCACTTCCGATGAAGCCGGGAACATCATCCGCTCCAAGAAGGGTGACTTCGTCCTGACCATGGACCCCGCGACGACCCGGGGCTCGGCCGTTCGCATCGTGGTCGAAGCGAAGGATCGCGCCATCAGTGGGAGAGCCATGCGTGACGAGATCAGCGAGGCCAAGCGCAACCGCGACGCCGCCATCGGCCTCGTCGTCTTCAGTACCGACCACGCCCCTGCAGGCATCTCGCCATTCGACGTGCGCATGGGTGACGTGTACTGCGCCATCGACCCACACGACCCGCAAGCAGCGACGCTGGACGCCGCGTTGCGTCTGGCCCGCCTGCTGGCCCTCGCCGCGACCCGCGAGACCGACGGAGACCTCGATGCTGCGGCCGTCCACGAAGCCCTCGAGCGAGTGCGCGCCGAGCTCGACGCGGTTCGTGGCCTCAAGACGAAGCTGACCACCATCAGCACCGCCGCCCAGGCCGTCAACGCCGGGCTGGACCAGCTACGCGACGGGATCGTGGCCCGCATCGCAGAGGCAGAGGCGGAGCTGCGCCTTGACGGAGCCGCGCCGGCCAGCTAGACGTCCCCTTCGGCACCGACCGGGCGCCAAACCGTGACGGACGCTATCGCCGCGCGTAGCTCATCGCTCCCGATGACGCCGGTGAACTTGGCTTGCAGACGTCCGTCGCGGTCGATGACGAAGACCCACGGCGGCTCCTCGATACCCCAGGCCTCCGCGTAGTCGGTGAGCACCGCCGGGCCTTGGGGCGGATCGAGCTCGAGCATGTGTCCCTCCGGGCCCATGGCCATGTGCCACGGCTCGGCATGGATGATGGTCAGACCCGGATAGTCGATGAAGACCTCGTGGAGGATGCCCAGCGCGCCGCCGCAGGCCGCGTTCGGCCGGAATGCGTAGGAGTCGAGCACGAAGACCGTTGGCTGGTGCTGCGCCAGGGCATCGTCGAGTGACCAGGTGTAGAAGGCGGTCAGCGGCTCCGGATCGGAGCTGATGTGGTGCATCAGGCTCTGTGCGTCACGCATCGTCGGCGTCTCACCACCCGGCACCAGCGATCCCAGCGGTGGCGTGCCCTGGTCGGAGGCCACTTCGAGGGTGCCAGTGCCGACATAGGGTCGCCCCTCGATGGCGGCCGTGACCTGAACCTCCCAAGGTCCGAGCCGATCGAGCGGGACCCGTGCGCGGTAGAGTCGCCGTCCGTAGGTGGCGAACTTCTCCACCGCCGGGCGCGCCGTCACCCCGCCGCCGTCGGGTCCGGTCAGGCGCACCGAGAGCTCTGCGCCGGCATCCGCCAGTGAAGCCCCGGTCTCGGCGTCGTAGACACTCAGCAGCACGTCGTTGGTGCCCTGCCAGTGCTGGGTGGAATCGACGATGACGTCGAGGCGGCCCGTGGCCCCCTCATCGGCAGCCGCCACCGGCAGGGACGCGAGCAACAGGGCCAGCACCATCGTCAGCGCACGCATGCCGCGCACGCTAGCGTCCCTTCGCGGACTCTGCCCGCCGGCCGGCTCGGCAGAGGCGGGGGTAGGTCAGGCCACCTCGGTGCGCCGCTTGGGCGGACGTACCACCAGCACCGGGCACTCGGCATGACGGACCACGTGGTCGGAGACCGAGCCCAGGAACATGCGCTCCGCACCACTTCGCCCGCGAGTGCCCACCACGACCAGGTCGGCGTGCTCGGCCTCGGCGGCCGCGGCGATGGCATCACCGGGATCGCCGTCCCAAACGAGGAACTCGGCCGTCACGCCCGCGTCGCGCGCGCCGCGCACGACCTTGACCAGCGCCGTTTCGCGTTCGGCTCTCGCCTGATCGACCCGCTCGTGCGAGCCGCCACCCGAAAGGCGACGCTTCTCGAGCACGTTCACGATGAGCAAGCGGGCGTCGAGGCGCGTCGCGAGGTCGATGGCGCGGTCGGTCGCCTCCCGCGAGGCCGCGGTCAGGTCGGTGGCGAGCAGGATCGTTCGGATCGGGCGCATCGTCATACGAGCCTCGGGCGTAGCCGAGGTCCACGCGTAGGGACGCATGGACCCTTTCTGCGGTCACTCAGGCCTGCTACGTCGGAGACCTCGCTCTATTCGGTGACCACCAAGGCGGTCACCATGCCGAACATGCCGTCGAGCCCTTCGACATGCGGCAGGATGTGGCAGTGGAATGCCCACACGCCCACGCGGTCGCACTCGACGATGGCATCGAAGCGCTCACCGGGGTTGACACCAAGCGTGTCACAGTAAAACGAGGCAGAGCCCAGCTGGGCACCGTCGCGAGCGACGACGTGCTGGCGGAAGCCGTGGGTGTGCCAGGGATGCATCATCACGCCCTCGTTCTGATAGCGGATGAGCACGCGCTCGCCCTTCTTGGCGATGATCGGCACGGTGGCCGGGAAGCCCTTGCCGTTGATGGTGAAGCCGCCCAGCGAGTCGTTGTGGATGAAGATGTACTCCTGCGTCACGCCGAACTTCTGGTCATAGCGCTCCGCCGGATCCTTGGGATCGACGATCAGCGCACCCAGCAGGCCGCGGCCTACCTGATCGGTGGCGTTGTGGTGCGAGTGGTACATGTGCGAGCCATGCGGCGTGGCCGTGAACTCGTAGGTGAAGGTCTCCCCGGGGATGATCGGCGGCTGGGTCACGAACGGGATGCCGTCCATGTGGAAATCTTCGAACTCGATGCCGTGCATGTGCACGCCCGTCGTCTCGTCGAGGTTGTTGGTGACGTTGATGCGGACCTTGTCACCTTCGGTCACGCGCAGTGCCGGTCCCGGCCACATCTTGTTGTAGCCGAGCGCCTTGACTGGCTCCTTGAGGGCATCGATCTGCCAGTCCATCTGGTCGACGGTCATCTCGAAGACCTTCCAGTCGCCATCGACCGTCGGCTCCAGCGGCTGGTTGCCATGCTCGACCAGCGTGAACTCGGGATCCTGCTCGGGCTCACCGAGGTACGTCGACATGCCCAGGGGGGCCGCCAGGTTGCCCACGAAGCGGCGCACCTTCTCGCGCGCCGCCATGTCGTGCTCGCTCCAGCCTTCGGGCAACGGCTCGCTGGTCGCATTCCCCTCCGTCAGCGGCTCGGTGGTCTCGACGGCGGCTCCCTCGGCGGCGGTCTCCTCGACGGCGGCCGACTCGGGCGTGGCCGCAGCCGCGGTCAGCGTGCGCAGGGGCGCATACGACCAGGCACTCCCACTCGCGGGCGCACAGGCGGCGATAGCCGCGGCCGCAGCGGTTCCGCCCGCCACTGCCAGCGCTCCGCGCAGGAAGCCTCGACGGCTCGTGGCCGTCAGGGCCACAGGCACCATGCGATCAGGGTCGGCCGTGGCCTCATCGGCAGCGGCTGACGCGATGGCATCGTCGATCGGGTCGTGTCCGGGTTGGGCTTGATCAGGGATCGGGGGCACCGTCTTCGCATCCATGGCGGAAGGGTAACCATGTCGCTACGACATTTCAGGGCCGTCAGGACACCATGAGGGGGCCATTGGTCACGTCAGGGCTGGTAGATTGGACCGGATGGACCGAGCCACCGCCCCCAGCAACAGCTCCGAAGCCACCTCCAGCACGGAGCAGTTCGGGGCTGCGATCCGCGAAGCGGAGGGGTGGGCGGCCGCCGCACATGAGGCACGGCGACGCCTCGAGGCGCTCGATGGTGCGACCGTCGCGATCTCCCAGGAGCTCAGCCTCGAGCGCGTGTTGCAGATCATCGTCGACAGCGTTCGTCCACTCGTGGGCGCCCGCTACGCTGCGCTCGGCATCCCGGATGACCACGGCGCCATGGATCGCTTCATCACCAGCGGCCTCAGTGAGGGGCGTCGCGCGGCCATCGGGCATCCCCCCCGTGGGCTGGGTCTGCTCGGCGTCAGCGTCCAGCACAGCGAGAGCGTCCGCATCGATGACATCGCGGCCGACCCACGCAGCTTCGGCTTCCCGCCCGAGCACCCGCCGATGCGGACCCTCCTAAGCGTGCCGGTCAAGGTCGAGGGTCGTGCCATCGGCAACCTCTACCTCACCGACCGCCTTGACGGCCAGCCCTTCAACGAGGACGACGAGTGGCTGGTGGAGTCGTTCGCGCGTCATGCCGGCCTGGCCATCCACAACGCCCGCATGCACGAGGAGCTGCGCCAACTGGCTGTGCTCCAGGAGCGTGAGCGCATCGCCCAGGATCTGCACGACGGCTCCATCCAGTCGCTCTACGCGGTCAGCCTCGCCCTCGAAGACACCGAGGAGCTGATGGCCATCGACCTCGAGCAGGCGACGGACCGTATCGACCGAGCCATCGAGTCGATCCACGGCACGATCCAGGAGATCCGTGACTTCATCATGGGCCTCGACCCCGACGCCCGTACGGCGGTGGACCTGCTATCCGGCCTGGCTGCGCTCACCGACGAATTCGAGCGCAGCACGCTCATCGAGGTGGAGCTCTCGAGCGATCCCGACGTGCCGCTCGATCCCGACGAATCACTGCAGCTCATCCAGCTGACGCGTGAAGCGATGAGCAACGTCGCACGCCACGCCGAGGCGACGAAGGTCCTGGTCAACGTGGAAGACCGCCGTGAACTGCTCAGGCTGTCTATCATCGATGATGGCCGAGGCTTCGACACCACCGAGTCGCAGCGGCCCGGCCACCACGGTCTCACCAACATGCATGCGAGAGCAGAGGCGCTGGGCGGCTCGCTCTCGATCGACAGCAACGACGACGGAACACGGGTCGTCTTCGAGATGCCGCGTGGAGAGAGCGGCGGAGTCAAGGAGTCCAGCATATGACCGACCCGACCGAGTCTCCGGGCATCCCCAAGAGCCCACGCGCCGACGACAAGTCCACGCCGGCCAAGCGGCTGCGCCTGCTCGTCGTTGACGATCACGAGGTCGTGCGTCAGGGCCTCGCGGCCTTGCTCAACCGACGCGATGCCTTCCAGGTCGTGGCCGAGGCGGGCACGGTCGAAGAGGCACTCAGCGCCGTCGAGCGTTTCGCCCCCGATCTGGTGATCATGGACGTGCGCCTGCCTGACGGCTCGGGCATCGAGGCCTGCCGTGACATCCGCGCCGAGCATCCTGAGGTGCGAGTGGTCATGCTCACCAGCTATCCCGACGAGGAAGCCGTGCTCTCGGCTATCGTGGCCGGCGCCAGCGGCTACCTGCTCAAGCAGGTTCGTGCCCGGGACCTGGTCAACGCCCTCGAGGCGGTCGGGCGCGGCGAGTCGCTGCTCGACCCCGCGGTCACAGAGAAGGTCCTCGAGCGCGTGCGTCGCATCGCCACCAGCGCCTACACCGACGAGTTCGCGCAGCTCACCGCGCAAGAGCAGAAGATCCTGCTGCTGGTGGCAGAGGGCAAGACCAACAAGGAGATCGCGGCGGAGGTCTACCTCTCTGACAAGACCGTGAAGAACTACGTCTCGTCCATCCTCTCGAAGCTCAACCTGCAGCGGCGCGCGCAGGCAGCCGCCTACGTGGCCAAGCACAAGCCGGGCTCATCGTTCTAGGGCGACACGACCTCCCCTGAGCGATAGCACCCGGGCTGCCCCCTTCGAGGCGGTCGCTCAGTCAGGCACTCCGTCGAGCGCGACCGGCGCCTTGCCGCTGTCGGCCACCACATCCGCGACCGACACGCCGTCGAGTCGCTGCAGGATGGCCTCCTGGGCCTCGTAGAACATCTCGTGCACGTCGCACGGTTGGGCTCCATCACAGGGCTTGCCCGAGAGCACACACGTCTGACGACGGGCGTCGCCCTCGCTGGCCTCGATGATGTCGAGCAGGCTGATCCCGGAAGCCGGCCTCGAGAGACGATACCCACCGGCGCGGCCCAGCCGCGCCTCCACGATGCCGGCCCGGCTCAGGTCACCGAGCACCTGCGGCAGGAAGCGCACCGGGATGTCCATCTCCTTGGCGATGCGTCGAGCCGGGACGACCTCATCCCTGTCCGCGCGCGCGAGTGTCAGCACGGCCCGGATGGCGTAGGAGCCGCGATGCGTCAATTCCAACCTCATTCCTACTAGTTTCGCACGACTGGACCCCCGAGCGGAAGTCCGAACGTCACGGACCCGTATGACGCATGCACCGAATCGCGCGCTGGCTCCCGGCCATCGGGCGTGGGGCCGATCGGCCCCTCCACATGTGCCATCCGGCCATCGTCAGGACGGGCGGGCAATGGCGACGATCGACCTGTTCGTTCGTGGAGGACTCCTTGACCGGTCGTCCACGATCGGAAGGTGCTCGCCCGCGATGGGGTAACCCATCGGGGGGAGCGGGCGAGTGCCACCCTCCTCTCGCTGCCCAACGCGGCGTCTCGGTCCGTCCGGGACGCCGTGATCTCGTGTTCGGCGGTTTCGGCGGAACGGGACCTTCGGCCCCAGCCTCGTGACGGATCGGACCTGTCCGCCCCCATGCCGAAGCGCGACGATGGCGCCCTGACCATGGAGTGCCGACCCGCAAGGACTGCGCGAGCGTCTGGGAGGGACGACCGGATGAAGAAGATCCTGGTGGCCTATGACGGCAAAGAGGCAGGACAGCGTGCGCTCGAGATGGCGGCCAGGCTCGCCCTCGCCTTCGACGGGCGTATCGATGTCGTCAGCGTGGTTCCCAAGGGTCTCGATGCGGTCACGGAGGCTGCCCAGGGACCCGCGGTCGAGCATGCGCGCGAGCTGGTCGAAGCCCGCAGCATCCTGCGCCGGCACGGCATCGAGGCCGGCCTCATCGAACCTGCCGGCGACCCGGCCCAGACCATCGAGCGACTCGCCGCGGAGCGCGGCTACGACACGGTCGTGATCGGTGGCAACCGCCCCGGACGCAACGGGCACCCGTGGACCGATACCGTCACCGCCCACGTGGCGGCCAACGCCCGGGCAGACGTCGTGGTCGCACGGCGCCTCGTCGTTCCTGGTCCGCCCGGGGACGGCTGACCGCCTCGGTCCCACCGACGCTCGATCGTGGCCCGGCACAGCAGGTCACGCACTCCCTCCTGCGTCATCCTGTGCTCGGCCGTATCCTGTGGCCTCCACGGTCGAACCCCCCCGCATGGTGAACCTCGATGAGCTCGAACGACAACCAGTCCTCCGGTGCCAACCTGACGCGCAAGCAGCGAAGGGCCGCCGAGCGTGCCGCACGCAAGGGCGACAAGAGCACGACCCCGAGCAGCAGCTCGAGCCGGAGACCCGGACCATCCATCGCCCTCATCAGCGTTGGCGCAGTCGCCATCGGCCTGGTGCTGGTCGCCGCCCTGGTGCTCCTGAGTGGCGGCCTCGGCAACGATGCGGCGGCCGTCAGCGAGCCGGACACACCTGCCCCCGCGGAGGAGCTGCGCGACGGCCGCACCCTCGTGGCTCCCGACGCCAGCCCGGTCGTGGCGATCGAGCTGTTCGAGGACGCGCAGTGCCCCCACTGCCAGGACTTCACCGAGCGCGTCGAGCCGCTGATCATCGCCGAGCATGTCAACTCAGGGACGGCCTCGCTGACGTACCGGGACTACATCATCTTCGGTGATCCATCGCTGGACGCGGCCGTGGCCATGCGCGCCGCCGATGAACTCGGTGGGGCCTTCTGGGACTACCACCACGCCCTGTACTACAACGCCCCCGATGGCCCGTTCACGCGTGCCTGGCTCGCTGACATCGCGGAGTCCGTGGGGCTCGATCGCGAGGCCTTCACCGCGCTGCTCGACGACGAGGAGCTGCGCCAAGCGGTCGCCGATGACCATGCAGCCGGCGCGAACCTGGGCGTGAGCAGCACGCCGAGTGTGATCGTGAACGGCGAGATGGTCGTGGCACCCACCTGGGAAGACCTCGACGCCGCCGTCGTGGCCGCCGCGGCCGCCGCTGGCTAGGGGACACCGGTTGTGGCGACCATGAGGGGGCGCGTGATCGTAGCCTTGCTGGCGGGCCTGCTGCTGCTGCCGCTCTCGGTGTCGGCCCAGGACGCCGAGGCCGATGTCCTGCCCGAGGCAGACACCGTCCTTGCATCGGGCCGCTACGTGAGCGACTTCGTGGGCCCGGAGATCGAGTTCGGCGCCGGAGACGACTGGATCGTGGGCCCGTCCGGAGACGGTCCCATCTTCACGCTCGAGTACATCGGCGCTCCTGGTAGCGTGCTCAGCTTCACCCGCTTCGATGGCGAGACCTTCCTCGACTCCTGCGACCCCACCTCGATGACGATCGTGGAGCCGAGCGTCACACGCCTCGCTGAGATCCTCGCCGGCAATCCCTATCTCAACGCCGCCGCACCCAGCCTCGTCGAGGTCGATGGTTTCAGCGGCCTCGCGCTGGACATCGGCGTGCCTGCGTACGCCGAGTGCGCCCTCCCCTACGTGCTGATCTGGGCCATCCCCGTGGGCGATGGCGGCGAGTTCGTGCAGATGGCGAACCAGCAGTCGCGCTTCCTGGTGCTCGACGTCGAGGGTGACGTCATCGTCATCGCCATCGAGGCCTTCCCCGGTGTGCCATTCGGCGGCTTCCTCGAGGCGGCCAGCGATCTCGTCGAGACCATCCGTATCACGCCGGGTGCATACGTCCCACCGGAGCCCGAGGCCACCGAAGAGCCCAGCGGCGCCGTCTCGCCTCAGCCGGCCCAGCGTCCCTCCCCTTCCCCGACCTCCGGAGCCGGCGCCTCAGCCTGAGCCCGAGGCCACCGCCGCCTCCAACCTCGGGCAGTGGCTGCCGTCCTGCCCGGTCCGATCCTGCGCGTGCCGCGCACGTTCCTATGTGTCCCAAGCAGATAGTCGAACGGACCATGCCGTTGTGCCATTCGGCACTCATGCGCATGTGGGCATATGACGATGATAGGAGCATGGACCCGCTCCACGAGCTGCAGGCAGAGATCTGCCGGACGCTCAGCCACCCCGCACGCATCGCGATCCTGCACCTTCTGGCCGACGAGCCACGTGAGGTCGGACGCCTCGCGGCGGCCCTCGACATCAGTCAGCCCAACGTCTCCAAGCACCTCGCGGTGATGCGCCAGGCCGGCCTCGTCGAGGCCGCGCGCGACGGCCGTGGTGCCGTGTACCGGCTGACCGACCAGAGCGTGATCGGCGCCTGTGACCTGATGGCGCAAGTCATGCGTCGACGGCTGGCCCGACTCGCGGAACTCTCCGCTGCCATCGAATCGACCGACGACGGCTCGGTCTCCCACAGATGAAGGAACGCACCACCGATGGATGACAAGCCCCTGGCGATCGTGCTCTTCAGCGGCACCGACGACAAGCTCAACGCTGCCGCGGTGATGGCTGCTGGAGCAGCCGCGCTCGGCCGACCCGTGCACATCTTCCTGCAGTACTGGGGTCTCGACGCTTTCCGCGCGGACCGCATCACGAACGATCATGGCCTCGCCGCTGAAGCCGGCGCTGAGGGGAAGGCCGCGGTCGATGCGCTCCGGGCGGAAGGCCAGGCCCCGTGGTACGTGACGCTGGCCATGGCCAAGGAGCTTGGCGGTGTCGATATCCAGGCCTGCTCGCTCTCGATGGACGTGCTCAGCATCACCGAGGACGACCTCGACGACCTGGTCGACGGCACCGAGGGCGTGACGGCCTTCTACCTCGCCGTCGGCGAGGACAGCCAGATCCTCTTCATCTAGCACCAGCGCAACTGCACGAAGGAGCTCAGCATGAGTGACATCCACACCACCGTCGATGCCAAGGGCCTCTCCTGCCCCATGCCCATCGTCAAGACCGCCCAGGCCGTCAAGACGGTACCGGCCGGCGAGCTGATCGAAGTCCTCGCCACCGACCCGGGCTCGGTCAAGGACTTCGCCGCCTGGACCCGCTCCACCGGCAACGCGATCGTGGAGCAGTCCGAGGACGGCGGCGTCTACCGCTTCCTCATCAAGCGCGCCTAGGCGACAGCACACAACGAAAGGGATGTCCATGGCTACCGAGACCCAGGCCCCCGAGGCCGCCGCCGACACGAGCGCCGAGGAGCGACTGACCGAGGCCATCGCCACCGCCGCCCGGACGGACGACGAAGGCAGCCTGCCGACCCAGCGTCAGCTGGTGATCATCAACTGGAGCGGCGAGTACGACAAGGTCCTGCCCACGCTCATCATGGGCAGCGTGGCTGCCGCGAGCGGCTACAAGACCTCCGTGTTCCTGACGTTCTGGGGCCTCCTGCCCTTCGTCAAGGATTCGAAGCGCATCACCGGCGACAACACCATGCAGAAGATGCTCTCGTTCATGCAGCGACCGGGCATCAGCCACATGAAGATGTCGAAGATGAACTTCATGGGCATGGGTCCGTGGATGATCGGGAAGCTCAGCGAGCAGTACAACGTGGCCAGCCCCCAGGAGTTGCTCGAGGCCTGCCAGCTGATGGGCGTCGAGTTCCTGCCCTGCCAGATGACCATGGACATGTTCGGCCTCAAGCGGGAGGACATGATCGACGGCCTCGGCGACCCGGTCGGCGCCGCCACCGTACTCGAGCTGATGACCGAAGACCACACCGGCTCGCTCTTCATCTAGCCCCGAACCACTCCGCGGGCACCTTCGAGTCCCGCACCAGCATCAGGAGGACACCCGATGACCGCGCTCGAACTCGAGACCAACCCGACCAAGACGATCGATGCCCGGGGCAGCTTCTGCCCAGGCCCGCTGATGGAGCTCATCCGTGGCATCCGAGAGGGCCAGGTCGGCGACGTGCTGGCCGTCATCTCCACCGACAACGGGTCCAAGACCGACATCCCCGCCTGGGTCGACAAGGCCGGCCACCGGCTGGTAGGCGTCTTCAACCACGAGGGCTACGACGAGATCGTCGTCGAGAAGCTCAAGTAGGCCCATCGGGGCATCCAGGAGTCACTGACATGCAGAACGTCCTCGTGCTCGGCGGTGGTGTCGGCGGCACGCTCGTCGCCAACCTCATCAGCCGAAAGATCAAGAAGCAGATCGACGCCGGCGAGGCCAAGGTCACCGTGGTCGACGAGACAGGCGAACACCTCTACCAGCCTGGCTACATGTACATCGCCATGGGCGACCAGGACCCCAAGTCGTTGCGCAAGCCGGAGCGTCGCCTGCTCGACGACCGTGTCGACCTGGTCATCGGCACGATCACCAAGATCGACGAGGAGACCAGCCAGGTCGAGCTCGCGGACGGCACCAAGCTGGACTACGACGAACTCATCCTCAGCCTCGGTTCGCGCATCCTGCCCGAGACCATCGAGCACTTCGAGGAGGAGGCTCACCACTTCTACAGCGAGGAAGCTGCGGCCAAGCTGCGCAAGGCACTCGACGACTTCACCGGCGGCAAAGTCGTGGTCGGCATCGCGTCGATGCCCTACAAGTGCCCACCAGCGCCGCTCGAAGTGACCTTCCTTATCGAGGCCGAGCTACGTGAGCGCGGCTTGCGTGACAAGAGCGAGCTGCACTACTGCAGCCCCATCGCCCGTGCCTTCACCATCGAGTCGGTCAGCGAGATGGCCACACCCGAGCTGGAGAACAAGGGCATCGAGCTGCACACGTTCTTCAACGTCGAGGCCATCGATCCCGAGCGCAAGGTGGTCTTGAGCCTGGAGGGCGAGGAGCTCGAGTACGACCTGCTGGTGCTGGTGCCCCCGCACAAGGGAGCCCAGGTGTTGATGGACAGCGGCATCGCGCCCGAGCCGGGCGGCTGGCTGCCGACCGATCACAAGACCCTCAACGTCGGGGGCCGCGAGCACATGTGGGCGCTTGGTGACGCAACCGACCTGCCCCTCTCCAAGGCTGGATCGACCGCGCACTTCGAGGCCCCCGTCATCGCCGAGCGCGTGTCTGCCCGCATCCAGGGCCGCACACCCCACCCCAAGGACAGCATCTACACCGGCAAGGTGATGTGCTTCTTCGAGGTCGGCGACGGCAAGGGCACGCTCCTGCGCTTCGACTATGAGAACCCGCCCAAGCCGCCCAAGCCGAGCCGGCTGTGGCACGTGGGCAAGCTCGTCTTCAACAAGACCTACTACCGCATCGTGCCCAAGGGGCGGGGCGGAACCATCGAGAAGCGCCTCTAGGGCGAACCCTCGGCCACTCTCACGACTGACCCCGTCGGCTTGCCTGACGGGGTCAGTCGCTACCCTTGACCGACGTCGCCATCTTCGGGCGCACTGCCCGCGGTCGAACGGGACGCTGCCGCGGCCAGCGGCGATCCAGGTGCCTCAGCGCCGGTCTCCGACGGGCGCGTCCCGGAGCGCACCCGAGTCTCGGCCACGATCACCGCGAGGATCTCGCGCCAGCGCTCGTAGACGAGGTGATGCCCTTCGTGTGGATAGAAGGTCGCTACGGCATTGGCGATGTTGCGCTCAAGGTACCTGCCCATGCCCACCGGCACGACCTTGTCGAGCACGCCGTGCCAGATCCGCACCGGGACGGTCACGCCTCTGATGGGAAAGCCGAATGGTCTGGCCTGACAGAGCGCCTCGTCATACACACCGCCGGTTCCCTGCCGGTACATCTCGGCGGCGTTGGCGATCATGACCGCGCGCAAGGCCGGGTCACCGAGGATCGCTCGGTCGGCTTCGACCATACCGCCGATGGCCTCGTCGAGCTGCTTCTGCGGATCTGCTCGCTGCTGCCGCGACCACTGCCACATCGCGAGTGCGATGACCCAGGGAGCATGGTCGGCGGTGCGCGACATGGCCCGATGGCGCGGCCAGGTATACCCCGTCGAGCCCGGCACCCCAGACAGCGGCGCAGGAGCGGAGATGAGCCCGATCACCGAGAAGCGGTCGGGCATCTGCCAGGCGCAGGCAAGCGCATACGGGCCGCCGCCAGACCAGGCCACCACGGCACAGCGTTCGATGTCCAGGATGTCGAGCAGCTCGCCGATATCGCGTGGGTAGTCCGTCACCCGCCGCCCGGGCTGGCGAGTCGAGATGCCGATGCCGGGTCGGTCGACGGCGATGACCCGAGCGCCGAGCTCGGCGGCGATGCCGTCATCAGGGTGGCGCACGACGCGCGACGACCCGAAACCATGGAAGAAGAGCACAGGCGCACCATCGAGATCACCGAATTCGTCGAAGCCGAGCAAACGGCCGTCCGAAAGCGTGATCTGTCGGGACCTGGGACCAAGCTTGACCAGGGAGTCGCGGAAGCGCGCGATACGACGCGCCCGCCGTAGCACGCGAACGCGGTGCGGCCCTACTCGCCGCCGACGACCGTTGGCTCCGTTATCCATCTCAGATAATCATGCCATGGCGTCCGGCGGGGGGCCGAGGAGACCTATCCGGATACGACGGCCGCGACCCGCCGCTCGGGCGCTTGGCCAGCGCTGGGTGGACGGATCGACGTCGGTCAGGCCAGATCGAAGCGGTCCGCAGTCATGACCTTCGTCCAGGCCGCGACGAAGTCGTGCACGAACTTCTCGGCGTTGTCGTCCTGCGCGTAGACCTCGGCATAGGCCCGCAAGACCGAATTGGAGCCGAAGACCAAGTCGACTCGCGTCGCCGTCCACTTGGTGTCACCCGTCTTGCGATGGCGGATCTCATAGAGGCCCGAGCCAGCCGGTTGCCATTCGTAGGCCATGTCGGTCAGGTTCACGAAGAAGTCGTTCGTCAACGTGCCCTCGCGGTCGGTGAACACGCCGTGCCTGGTGCCGCCATGGTTGGTGCCCAGCACACGCATGCCGCCGACCAGCACCGTCATCTCTGGCGCGGTCAACCCCATCAGCTGGGTCCGATCGAGCAACAGTTCCTCGGAGCTGACGACGTAGTCCTTCTTGAGCCAGTTACGGTAGCCGTCGGCCAGGGGTTCCAGGGCCTCGAAGGACTCCACGTCGGTCATCTCGTCGGTGGCGTCGCCGCGACCCGGGGCGAAGGGAACGGTGATGTCGAAGCCCGCAGCTGCAGCCGCCTGCTCGACACCGACGTTCCCGGCCAGGACGATGACGTCGGCCAGGCTGGCGCCGCTTTGGGTGGCGATCGGCTCCAGCACGCGCAGGACCCGCTCGAGGCGCTCGGGCTCGTTGCCCTGCCAGTCCTTCTGCGGGGCCAGGCGGATGCGGGCGCCGTTGGCTCCTCCGCGGAGATCGGACCCTCGGAAGGTACGCGCGCTGTCCCAGGCCGTCGCGACCATCTCGCCGATGCTCAGGCCGCTGGCCGCGATCTTCGCCTTGACCGCGTGGACGTCATAGTCCGCGCGACCCGGTGGGATCGGGTCCTGCCAGATCAGGTCCTCCTGCGGGACCTCGGGGCCGATATAGCGTGCCTTCGGACCCATGTCGCGATGCGTCAGCTTGAACCAGGCCCGCGCGAAGGCATCCTTGAAGCCTTCGGGGTCCTGGCGGAAGCGCTCGACGATCTGCCGATAGACAGGATCCATCTTCATGGCCATGTCGGCATCGGTCATGATCGGCATGCGGCGGATCGAAGGGTCTTCCACGTCGACCGGCATATCCTGCTCGTCGATCTCGACGGGCTGCCACTGCCACGCGCCAGCGGGGCTCTTCTGCAACTCCCACTCGTGGTCCAGCAGCATGCTGAAGTAGCCCATGTCGAACGTGGTGGGGTGGGTCGTCCAGGCACCCTCGATGCCACTGGTGATGGTGTCGCGGCCCACGCCTGTTCCGCTCGGGTTCTTCCAGCCGAGGCCCTGCTCCTCGACCCCAGCGGCCTCGGGCTCGGGTCCGAGCAGCGTGGCATCACCGTTGCCGTGAGTCTTGCCGACGGTGTGGCCACCGACGGTCAGGGCCACGGTCTCCTCATCGTTCATGGCCATCCGCGCGAATGTCTCGCGCACCTGACCTGCGGTCTTGAGCGGGTCGGGCTGGCCATTCACGCCCTCGGGATTGACGTAGATCAGGCCCATCTGCACCGCTGCGAGCGGGTTCTCCATGGTCGCGGGATCGTCGACGCTGTCATAGCGTTCGTCGCTGGGAGCGAGCCACTCCTTCTCGGCACCCCAATAGGTGTCCTTCTCGGGATGCCAGATGTCTTCGCGGCCGAACCCGAAACCGAAGGTCTGGAAGCCCATGGACTCGTAGGCCACATTTCCCGCGAGGATCATCAGGTCAGCCCAGCTGAGCTTGTTTCCGTACTTCCTCTTGATCGGCCAGAGCAGGCGCCGCGCCTTGTCGAGGCTCACGTTGTCCGGCCAGGAGTTCAGCGGCGCGAAGCGCTGGTTGCCAGTGCCACCGCCACCGCGGCCGTCGGCCAGACGATAGGACCCAGCAGCGTGCCAGGCCATGCGGATCATCAGACCGCCGTAGTGTCCCCAGTCGGCTGGCCACCAATCCTGGCTGTCGGTCATCAGCGCACGCAGGTCTTGCTTGAGCGCATCGACGTCGAGCTTCCGGACCTCTTCGCGATAGTCGAAGCCCGCTCCCATCGGATCGGTCTTGGTGTCGTGCTGATGCAGGATGTCGAGGTTCAGCGCATTGGGCCACCAGTCCATGTTGGACACGCCGACGGCCGTATGTCCGCCGTGCATCACAGGGCACTTGCCGCTCGATTTGAGGTCATTCCCACCCATGTTGCTCTCCGATCGTGGCTTCGTCGCTCAGGTGTCGCGAGAAGGTGACGTGGATACAGTATGCGAGCGCCCTCGGGGTCGCGGGTCGGCCCGCGAGCGCCTCTGTCCTATACGCCTCGCGCGCGGCGCATGGCCTGGATGGCCGCGAGCTGGTCGCGGAACTCGTTGCGGATGTCGTCGATCTCATCGGCGCGGAAGCCCAGCTCCTTGCCGATCTCGTTGAGCTCCGCGCTCTCGGCCGCGGTGATGGAGTCGTCGGCTGCACCGACAGCGAAGGCGGTCCGCAGCAAGCTCTCGCGCTGTTCGCGAGTCGAGTTCTCGGCGAACGCGCGCGTGACCACGTAGTCGTCGGTGGCGCCGTAGAGCTCTGCCATGTTGCGTGCCATCTCCACCACCAGCACCGCTTGCGGCCCGCGGACGTGACCGACCTCGACGACGGCCTTCTCCATGTAGTCGAGCTCCTCGCGGCTGATCTCGAGGTCGGCGTGGGCAGCACGAGCAAGCACATAGGCGAAGCCCGCGATGTAGCGCCGCTCTTCCACCGGGAGCGCATCGAGCTCGCCGGCGATGCGTCGGATCGATTCGATGTCGGTCGCCGATGAGGGAGGCTCGGACACCTCGGGCTGTTGGGGCTGCTTGTTGCCGCCACCGAAGAGGCTGCGCAAGACCATGGGGATACCTCGGATCTATCGTTGTGTTACCGGGATGACGCTAGCATGGACGAGCGTGCGGTGGTTGGGGTGGCCGACTACACTCGCGCGGTGAGCGACTCCCCCACCCTCGGCACCGATCCATCCCGACCCCAGAGCGCAACGCCCCGCAGCCCGGCCAACCGCGATCTGGGGATGCGAGCGACACTGCTCTTCCCCACGCGCGACATCGTCGAGCAGTACTACGTGCCGCTGATCTATACCGCCTGCCGGACCTGCTACAGCGAGCTCGAGCCCCAGGACATCTTCGAGCGGGCCACCAGCGGGCGGGTCGCCGATGAGAAGCAACAGGACCTGGTGCGCCGCGTCATCGACTCCGGGCACGGCTCCACCATCGAGCACATCGTCTTCACCTTCGCCATCAGCGGCGTCACGCGCACGCTCTCACACCAGCTCGTGCGACACCGAGCCGGCCTGGCCTTCGACCAGCAGTCACAGCGCTACGTCAAGTACAAGGAGCCCAGCTACATGGTGCCGGGCTCGGTGAGCGACGCCGATGACGAGGTGCGCCAGCGCTACGAGGAGCAGATGGCCGGCTCGCTGCAGTTCTACGAAGACATGCTCGAGGCCGGCATCCCGGGCGAGGATGCCCGCTTCGTGATGCCCAACGCCACCCGCACCAACTTGGTCATGACCACCAACCTGCGCGCGCTGATCCACATGTCGGGGCTGCGTCTGTGCGTCATGGCCCAGTGGGAGATCCGACGACTCTTCCAGCTCATCCGTCACGA
Source organism: uncultured Chloroflexia bacterium (assembly GCA_963714675.1). Taxonomy (GTDB): domain Bacteria; phylum Chloroflexota; class Limnocylindria; order Limnocylindrales; family CSP1-4; genus JAFMJV01. Next base: position 394,744 of record CAVQPG010000004.1, read on the forward strand.
GGTCTTCAAGGTGAGCCCCTTCCTGGGCTCGTTCCTCGCTCCCAAGTGCGTGCCCATGGGCTATTGCGACGAGGACCGTAACCGCGACGAGCACTGTCCCATCCGCCCCCACAAGGACAACGTTCTGGGGGCCTGGGCGGAGAAGAAGGCCACCGCCAGGAAGGCCGGCCGCGAGCTGCCGACGGTCTAGCTGCCGACCTGCGGGCTACCCGTCCGCGAGGAGCCCTGCTGCGAAGCGCCCGATGACGCGGGCCAAGCGCGGTCCGGCCTCGTCGGCAGCCGCGACGACCTCGGCATGGGTCAGCGGCGTGGCGGACAGGCCAGCACCGGCGTTAGTGACAAGGGAGATGCCGCAAACGCGGATACCCGCCCAGTTGGCAGCGACCGCCTCCATCACCGTCGACATCCCCACCGCGTCGGCACCCAGGCCGCGGATCATGCGCACTTCGGCGGGTGTCTCGTAGGTGGGCCCGGTCAAGCCCAGATAGATACCCTCGGCGAGCGCCACGTCCTCGGCCCGGCCAGCGGCGTGGAGGCGGGCCCGCAGCTCGCGGTCCCAGACCTCGGTCATGTCGGGGAAGCGCGGCCCGAGGCCGTCGTCGTTGGGGCCCATCAGGGGGTTGCGGCCCGTGAGGTTGATGTGGTCGCGCATGACCATCAGCGTGCCTGCGCGAAAGGCCGGATCGACACCGCCTGAGGCATTGGTCAGCAGCAGGATCGGCGCACCCAGGCGGCCCAGCAGCAAGGCCGGCTCCACCACCAGCCGCTCAGAGAGACCCTCATACATGTGCAGTCGCCCGCGCAGGCAGGCGACCGGCAGACCCCGCAGCGAGCCCAGGATCAGGCGGCCGCTATGACCCGGCACCGACGGCGCCGGCCAGCCGGGCATCTCCTCGAAGGGGATCTCGACCGCTTCCTCGATCTCATCTGCCAGCCCGCCGAGGCCCGAGCCCAGCACCATGCCCAGCCGGGGTCGCAGCAGAGAGGACTCCCGAACGCGGGCCTCGAGCTCATCGAGACGCTGGCTGAAAGGAACGATCGATTCGGGCATGGTCGGGGCGGCTCCTGCTGCGGATGACCCCAAGGGTAGACCGACCCGGACACACGCAAGTGCCCGGAGCGACCTTCACGGTCCCGGTCCGCGTTGAGGTGATCTCAGCGTCCCGAGTCGCCTGGTCCACGTTGATGCGATCTCTGCGGTCCCGACTGGCCGGTTCGCGTTGATGTGATCGCTGCGCCCCTGGCCTCGTGTCTGGCCCCTCCGGGCAAGACCGACTATGCCGAACAGGCTCGGTACACGTCAATCGAGTTGTCCACGAAGTGGCCGGCTTCGCGGCCGGGATGTCCACGAACCTGCAGCGAGTGTGGACAGGCAGTGGAGAACCGCCGCTCGAAGTGCTCGACCCGGAGCGTCGGTCAGATCTTCTCGAGCCATGTGCCCGGGGTCCTAGGTGGGGCGGCGACGGACCCTCACCAGGATGGTGTGGGCGTAGCGGTCCTGCAGGCCCTGCTTGGTCGGGCTCTGCACGATCGTGTACAGCAGCAGCAGCATCCAGACCACGCCCAGCGCTCCGAGGATGAGCCCGATGGCGTTGGGCACGTAGATGGCCAGCGACGAAAGCAGCGCCGGCAGGCCCAGGAAGAGCCAGCGGATCAACGACTGGTGCCAGCTGAGCGACCGCCCGTCTGCCTCATCGCCGATGCGCAGCCCCAGGAGGCGCATACCCGCGGTCGCGCCGACGGTCGTCCAGAGGCCGGCGAAATAGGCCATGCTCAGGACCAGTTGGAGCACAAGGACGACGAGGAAGGCCACGAGGTCGAGCTGGCCGCCGGCTTCGTCGATGGCACCCGGCTCGCTGACCAGCCCGCCGAACAGCCAGGCGAGCGCAAAGCCGATGACCGACAGCACGACGATGTCGATGAGCAGGGCCATGATGCGGTTGGGCACATCGGCATACGCGAGCCCCGCCGGACCGGGCGTGTGAGCCGTCGAGGTCAGACGGCTGGTGAGCCCTTCGGTTCCCGGGGACGCGACCTTTGGCTCGGGCAGCGGGTTACGGCTGGCGGCCTCAGCCGGGTCCTCCCAGATGCCCTCCTGGTCGAGCCCGGGGTCGTCGCCCTGGGGCGCGCCGGACGCTACCATCGCTGACCTCCTGTGACGCGCGGCCCAGCAAGCCAGATCGTTGCGTGGCGCGACGCGTTGGGCCTCAGGATACCCGCCCACCTCCTCGAGGCGCGCGACCTCAACCTCCGATGCGTGACATCTCCACCTTGGGCAGATCGTGGGTCGCTGCCGAGCGCAACTCGGAATAGCGATCGGTGCGCGAGCGCCAGACTTCCCTCAGCTGGTCACGGACGGCCTCGTCGTCCGAACCGGCACGGAGCGTGGCGCGCACATCCACGCCCTCGGTCCCGAACAGGCACGTGTAGAGCGCACCCTCCGCGGTCAGACGGGCCCGTGTGCAGCTCCCGCAGAATGGTTGGGTGACCGAGCTGATGACGCCGATCTCGGCGCCGCCGTGCCGATAGCGGAAGCGCGAGGCGACCTCTCCGGGGTACTGGGCGGGCAGCGGTTCGAGCGGCATCTCGGCGTCGATGGTCGCGAGCACCTCTTCGGAGGGCACGACCTCCGCGAGCGCCCAGCCGTTGGTGTGACCCACATCCATGTACTCGATGAAGCGCAGCGTGTAGCCCCGCTCCCGGGCGAAACGTGCCATCGGTAGCACGCTGTGCTCGTTCTGCCCACGGCGCACGACCATGTTGACCTTGATGGGTGCGAGACCGGCCTGCTCTGCCGCCTCGATGCCCTCGATCACCCGCGCCACCGGGAAGGCCACGTCGTTGAGGCGCGCGAAGGTCTCGTCGTCGAGCGAGTCGAGGCTGACCGTCACGCGCCGCAAGCCGGCCTGGGCAAGGAGTCCGGCCTTGGCGGCGAGGGCCGAGCCGTTGGTGGTCAGGGTCAGGTCCGCCAGCCCCTCGAGCCGAGCGAGCATGGCCACCAGTTGCTCCAGCTCTCGACGCAGCAGGGGCTCGCCGCCGGTCAGACGGATCTTGGTCACGCCCAGTGAGATGGCCACGCGCGCGAAGCGGGTGATCTCCTCGAACGTGAGTAGCGCGTCGTGTGGCAGGAAACGGAAGGCGCCGCCGTAGATCTCCCGCGGCATGCAGTAGGTACAGCGGAAGTTGCAGCGATCGGTGACCGAGATACGCAGGTCGCGCAGCGGCCGCCCCAGGCGATCGATGGTGGTGGTGGGCTCCGACACTAGTCGCGGGCGGGTCCGGACACGGCTCTGCCATAGACGCGCCGCTCCACCCCCCGACCCATCCAGCCGATGACGATCGCAGCCAGGCCCAGCAGGACGTGGGCGAGCTGATCGAGCCCCGAGGTGGGTTCGTCGTAGAGCCCGAGCAGATCGGAGGTGAGGAAGCTGAGCAGGCCACTGACGAGGAAGAAGACACCAAGCCCGACGAGGCCGTAGGCGCGGTTGCGGCCATTGAGCGCCAGGCCCACGTGCAGGAACAGGGCACCGGTGACGAGGTGCGCGAGATCGTGGCCGAAGCCGGTCACGATGATCGCGGTCTCATCTGGCCCACCGACAAGGGGGGTGCCCAACGAGCCGGCGATGCCCAGGACCACGAGCACAGCGCCGACCACGACGGCGAACGTACGCTCCAAGCCCCTCGAACCCATCAGGCCTCCTGTTCCGCTCGGCACCGTCAGGCGACGACACCGCCGGACCCGAGGCTACTCGTCATCGGTCGAGCTTGCACCCGCGCGGATGGAGTCGACGACGGAGGCGTCAGCCAGCGTGGTCGTATCGCCCAGGGAACGGCCTTCGGCCACGTCGCGCAGCAGGCGCCGCATGATCTTGCCCGACCGCGTCTTGGGCAGGTCGGGGGTGAAGAGCAGGTACTTGGGCCGCGCGATGGGCCCGATGACCTTGGCCACGTGGGCACGCAGCGCCGTGGCCAACTCTTCGTTCGTCTCCACGCCGGCGCGAGCCGTGACGAAGGCGAAGATGGCCTCGCCCGACACCGGGTCGTGCTTGCCCACGACCGCCGACTCGGCCACGGCCGGATGGTCGACGAGCGCCGACTCGACTTCGATGGTGCTGATGCGGTGACCGGAGATGTTCATCACGTCATCGACCCGACCGAGCAGCCAGTAGTAGCCGTCCTCATCGCGCCGGGCGCCGTCACCGGCGAAGTACATGCCCCTGAACCGGCTCCAGTAGGTGGCCTTGTAGCGGTCGGGGTCGCCGTAGATGCCTCGGAGCATGCCCGGCCAGGGACGCTTGAGCACCAGATAGCCGCCCTCCCCGAGCGGCACGGAATGGCCCGTGGCGTCGACCACGTCGGCCTCGATGCCGGGGAACGGGAAGCAGGCGCTGCCAGGTTTGGTGGCCGTGACCCCGGGCAATGGCGTGATGAGGATATGGCCGGTCTCGGTCTGCCACCAGGTGTCGACGATGGGTGCGGTCCCTCCTCCGATGTGCTGCTGGTACCAGCTCCAGGCCTCGGGGTTGATGGGCTCGCCGACGCTGCCGAGGAGTCGCAGCGAGGAGAGGTCGTGCCTGGCCGGCAGTGCCTCGCCCTGCTTCATGAAGGCACGGATAGCGGTGGGCGCGGTGTAGAGCACGGTCACGCCGTAGTCCTCGACGATCTCCCACCAGCGCTCCCAGCTGGGCGTGTCGGGCGAACCTTCGTAGAGCACGCCGGTGGTGGCGTTGGCCAGGGGCCCGTAGACGATGTACGAGTGGCCCGTCACCCAGCCGATGTCGGCCGCGCACCAGTAGACGTCGTCATCCTTGATGTCGAAGACCATCTCGTGGGTGTAGCTGGCACCCAGCAGATAGCCGGCCGTGGAGTGCACGATGCCCTTGGGCTTGGCGGTGGTACCCGAGGTGTAGAGCAGGTAAAGCATGTGCTCCGAGTCGAGCGCTACGGGCGGACAGTCGGGCGCCTGTGCTTCGACGAGCTCGTGCCACCAGACGTCGCGACCCTCGACCATGGTGGCCGGCGCGGCTTCACCGACACGCTCGACCACGAGCATGTGCTCGACGGTGGTGGTGCGCTCCACCGCCTGGTCGGCGGCGGTCTTGAGGTCGACGGCCTTGCCACGGCGCCAGCCACCATCAGCGGTGATGACCAGCACCGCCTGGGCGTCCTCGATGCGGCTCGCGAGGGCCTCAGCGCTGAAGCCTCCGAAGACGACCGTGTGCGGGGCCCCGATACGCGCGCAGGCGAGCATGGCGATGGGCAGCTCGGGGATCATGGGCATGTAGATCGCGACACGGTCGCCGGTCTTCACGCCCAGCGCCTTGAGTGCGTTGGCCGCCTTCTGGACCTCGCGGTGGAGGTCGTTGAAGGTCAGCGTCCGGGTATCGCCCGGCTCGCCGATCCAGTGATAGGCGACCTTCTCCCCATCGCCACCCTCGACATGGCGATCGACGCAGTTGTAGCTGACATTGAGCTTGCCGCCCTCGAACCATCGCGCGAACGGCGGCTCCCACGCGAGCGTGGTCTTGAAGGGCTCGAACCAATCCAGCTTCTGCGCGGCGAGGTCCGCCCAGAACGTCTCGTAGTCCTCGTCGGCGGTGACGTAGAGCTCAGGTCCGGCGTTGGCCTGCGCGACGAACTCGGGCGTGGGCGGGAACGATCGGCCCTCCGCCATGAGGTTCTCGATCTCGGGCCCGCCCGCTGCGGGGCGCTGGTCGTCGCTCACGTGGCTCCTCCTCGACTCATCGTGCTCCGCGGGAGATGCGGTGGCCTCGACGGCCGCAGGATAGGCGAACGCGCGACCTCGTGCGAAGCCGCGCGCCGGACATCGCGATCACCGGCCGGCCCGGCCGGCCCCTCAACGGCCGGAGTCGTCTCCGCCAGGAGCGTTGGTACCGCCCGTGCCACCGTAGCGCGGCGCACCCGCGGGGTAGTAGCGCTGGGCCGACTCGGCGGCCTTGCCCCGGTTGCCCCACAGGCCGAACCACTTCGAGAGGTCCAGCATCAGGCCCAGCAGGATCCACATCCAGTCCCAGCCCTCGATGCCGCCCGTGTAGGTCCAGGTGAGCATGTACATGATGGTGGTGAAAGGCAGGAAGAGGATACCCAGCAAGGGCACGACCCAATCTCCCTGCCAGACGATGGGCCAGCGGTCGCTGAAGATCCAGGCCAAGACGAGCACGACGCGGGGTGCCACCGCGATGCTGAAGGCAAGCAGACAGCCGAGCAAGATCATCGGTCCCTCCTTCTTTGTTTCGGCATCCTACGCGCTCCGGGCCGGCGAGATACCGTCGACCCGAAGGAAGACCAGGAACCAAGTTCTCTGTCGCTGATCAAGGTCCGTTATGCGCGTCCCGTTCCCATGCCCGGATATCAGAACAGCCGTCGGGCTCAGGACCCGACGGCTGCCTCGTGGGTGGCCCGAGAGCGCTCGGGCCACGGGGCCCTATCTAGCCGAGCAGCTTGGCTTTGGCCGCCGCGAACTCAGCGTCATCGAGCACGCCCGCAGCGTGCAGTTGGGCCAGGTGGGGCAAGGTCGCGATGCGGGTCGGCGAGGAGCGTCATGCGACGACACGATGGCATCTGCGGGCGGATACCATCGAGTCGATGACCTCAGCCACAGCAGGGACCGGCGCACACGGTGCCGTGCGCTCCGTGCTCGGCCGCTACGTGCCCATCAGCGATTGGCTGCCCCGCTACCCGCGATCCTGGCTGGGCAAGGACATCGCCGCGGGCATCACCTCGTGGGCCGTGATGGTGCCGGTGGCGATGGCCTACGCGGAGCTGGCCGGGGTTCCTGCCGGCGTCGGGCTGGTGACCGCCACGGCCGGTCTGACCGCCTACGCCATCCTGGGCACGAGCCGCCATGCCAAGGTCACCACCAGCTCGACGATGGCGGTGATGTCCGCGTCTGTGGTCGCGCCCGCAGCAGGTGGAGACACCGCCACGTACCTCGCCATGACCGCGATGCTGGCCATCATCGTCGGTCTGTACCTGATCGCCGCGGGCATCTTCAAGCTGGGATTCCTCGCGGAGTTCCTGGCCAAGCCGGTCATCACCGGTTTCATCGTCGGCCTGGCCATCACCATCGCGGTCGGCCAGCTACCCAAGCTCTTCGGCGTGCCCGGTACTGACGGCAACATCATCGACCAGCTGGTCGGGCTCGTGGCTGAGCTGCCCGAGACCAACCTCATCAGCCTCGCGCTCGGCCTGGCGGCCATGGCCATCATCCTCGTGGCGCGCCGCATCGACCGGCGCATCCCCGGCCCGTTGATCGCGGTCATCGGCGCCATCGCCCTGTCGACCGCCCTCGACCTGTCCGGGGAAGGTGTGGTGGTGGTGGGCAGCATCTCCGGTGGGATGCCCACACCGGGCCTGCCCTCGGTCAGCTTGGGCGACGTGACCTACCTTGCCACCGGTGCGGCCGGGATCGTGTTCCTGGCCCTCGCCGAGTCCCTGGCCGCCTCGCGCGCATTCGCCAACCGCCATGGTTACCGCATCGACCCGGACCAGGAGCTCATCGCCCTCGGTGGCGCCAATACCGTGAGCGGACTGGCCGGTGGCTTCGCGGTCGATGCTAGCGTCAGCTCCATGGCCACGGGCGAGGCTGCCGGCAACAAGACGCAGCTGTCCAGCCTCGTCATCGCAGCCGGCATGGTGCTGACCATCGTGGTCCTGGCGCCGGTGTTCACTGAGCTGCCGCAGGCACTGCTGGCGGCGGTGATCGATCACCTCGGTCATCAGCCTCGTCGACTTCGCCGAGTGGCGTCGCTACGTCCGATGGCGCCGGACGGATGCGACCCTGGCGCTGATCGCCGCCCTGGGCGTCCTGCTCACCGATGTGCTGGTGGGTCTCGTCATCGCCGCCCTCGTCTCGGTCGTCATCCTGCTCTACACCGCGAGCAAACCGGCTCTCGCCACCCTCGGCCGCTTGCCCGGCCCGCACGACCACTATGTCGACGCCAGACGGAACCCGGATGCCGAGACCATCGAAGGGTTGCTGATCCTGCGGCTCGACACGCCCCTCTACTACTTCAACGCGACCGCGGTGAGTCATCGCGTACTGCAGGAGGTCGATACCCTCGAGGAGCTGCCGCGCGCGGTCCTGCTCGACATCGAGGCCACCATCGAGCTCGACGTGACCACATCCGATGCGCTCTACGGCCTCATCACCGCGCTCGAGGAACGAGGCACCCACCTGGTCATCGTCCATGCCAAGGGATCCGTACGTGACCGTATGCGCAAGGTCGGTCTCATCGAGCGGCTGGGGTCCCGCGGGATGTACCCGACTGAGCGGATCGCGGTCGAGGCCCTCGGGGAGCCCGATGCCGGGCCAGTAGACTCCCCGATATGACCGACTGGGACATCGACTCCATCCGCTCTCGCTTCCCTTCCCTGCGTCGCAGCGGCCCGAACGAAGGACCGGTGGTGTGGTTCGACAACGCAGCCGGCACCCAGGTCGTAGACACCTGTCTGCGGGCCATCAACGACTACCTGCTCGCGAGCAATGCCAACCACGGCATGCCCAATGCCCCGAGCATCGAGACCGACGAGCTGGTGCATGACGTGCGCCTGGCCACCGCCGACCTGCTCGGTGCCACCGACGCCGACGAGATCAGCTTCGGGCCCAACATGACGACCATCACGTTCGCGCTCAGCCGGGCCATCGGCGCCGCCCTGCAGCGAGGGGACGAGATCGTCGTCACCAGAGCCGACCACGACGCCAACATCGCCCCCTGGCTGGCCGTGGCCCAAGAGCACGACCTGGTCGTCCGCGAGGTCGGACTGCGGTCCGAGGACGCCACGCTCGACATGGATGAGATGGAGCGGCTCATCGGCCCTCGGACGAAGCTGGTCGCTGTGGGTCTCGTGTCCAACGGCACCGGGACCATCAACCCGGTGGCCCGGACGTCGGTCCTCGCGCACAAGGTCGGCGCGCAGGTGTACGTGGACGCTGTGGCGGCGGTGCCACACCTGTCGATCGACGTGGCCGCGCTCGGTGCGGACTACCTCGTCTGCTCGCCATACAAGTTCTACGGACCACACCTCGGTGTCCTCTGGGGCCGTCGTGCGCTGCTGGAGGCGCTGCCGCCGTTCCATGTGCGGCCGGCAGGGGACGCCATCCCGGGCCGCCTGGAGACCGGCACCAAGCCCTTCGAGCTCCTCGCGGGACTGGCTGGCACCCTGCGCTACCTGGAGAAGGTCGGTATCACCCAGGGCGGCGCGCCTGGACTGCCGGGCCAGGGCGACCGCTTCCGTCGGCCACGCTTCCTGGCGGCCCTGTCGGCCATCCGACGATACGAGATCGAGCTCGGGCGGCTGTTGCTCGAGCGCGTGACCACGATCAGGGGCCTCACGGTCCACGGCATCGCCGATCCGGCGCGGGGGGCCGAGCGTTGCCCGACCGTGGCCTTCACGCTCGAGGGACACGACCCGGCGGCGATCACTCGCTTCCTCGGCGAGCGGGGCATCTACGTGCGCAGCGGCGACCACTACGCCTACGAGCTGCACCGTGCGCTCGGGCTCAGCGACAGCGGCGGCAGCGTGCGCATCAGCCTTGGCCACTACAACACGCCCGAGGAGATCGAGCGGCTGGGCGAGGCCCTCGAGGTGCTCACGGGCGCCTGAGGTCGGGGTGCCAGCCCCGCGTGAAGCTACGCCTCGTCCTTCGGCGCCACCCAAGCCGGAAGCTGCTCACGCAGCACGTCGAGCGGCAACGAGCCGTGGCCGATGACCTGGTCGTGGAAGGCCTGGTGATCGAAGCGCTCGCCGTCACGCGCCTCGAGTTGCGCGCGCAGGGCCATGATCTCGCGCTGACCCATCATGTAGCTGAGCGCCTGGGCCGGCCATGCAAGGTAGCGGTCGGTCTCGATCTCGGCTTCGAGTCGTGACAGCCCCGCACGCTCGATGAGCAGGTCGATCGACTGGCCGCGCGTCCAGCCGAACGCGTGCATGCCGGTATCGACGACGAGACGGGCGGCGCGGTGTGCTTCCGATTCCCAGGCACCGAAGCGCTCCAGCGATGTGCGATAGAGGCCCATCTCCACGGACAGACGCTCGGAGTACAGGGCCCAACCCTCGACATAGGCGCCACACGCGAGCAGCGCACCATGTACGCGAAAGGCCGGGAGCCCGTCGAGGTGACGCTCGGTCGTGAGCTGGAAATGGTGCCCGGGCACCGCCTCGTGGAAGGTCATGGGCACGATCTGGTGGAGCGGCCGCGACGAGGGGTCGTAGGTGTTGAGGAAGTACATGCCCGGCCGGCTGCCGTCGTCCGCGGGCGGATAGTAGAAGCCGGCCGGCGCGCTCTTCTCTGCATGCGCTTCCACGGGCCGCACTTCGCAGTGCTCCCGGGGTGGGTTGCCGAACCACTTGGGGGCCTCGGCCTCTGCGCGCCTGACCCACTCCTCGGCCAATGCCACCATCTCCTCGGGCGTGTCGGCATGGTTATCAGGATCGGCGTCGAGGAAGACACGCAGTGCGGCCACGCTCTCGTGTCCCAGCTCGGCCGCGATCGAAGCCTCTGCCGCTTCGATCTCGTCGAGACGCCGCAGTCCGTAGTCGTGGATCGCCTGCGGCTCCTCGTCGAGGTTGGTGTAGCTGAGGATGGCGTGGCGGTAGACGGCTGCACCGTCCGGCAGGTGGCACACGCCGTCCCCGTCTCGCGCGTTCGTGGCGCAGCGCTCGAGCACCGCCAGCCACTCACCCAGTGCTGGCTGGACGTGTTGGCTGATGGCGGCCAGCAGCACCGCTCGCTGCTCCTCTCCGAGCCCCGGGTTCACGAGCATCAGCGGCGATGCCTCAGGCGGCCTCTCGAGCAGCTCGCGGGTCTGGCTGATGCAGCGCTCGACCACCGCAGATGGGGCCGTGCGACCGGATCCCAGGCCCGCTTCCACGTTGGCACGGTGCGCCGCCATCCAGCCGGGATAGGCCGCCAGCCGCCGGAGCAGGCTCTCGAACCGGGCGGGCGTGTCCGTCCGCTGGAAGCGAGCCAGCTCGCCGACGAGCGACTGCGGGCCGCTGATCTGATCGAGCGCGTCGAACTCCCAGAGGCGCAGCTCTTGGGCGCCGCGAAAGCGACGGATCACCGCTCGCATGAGCCCGAGCGTGACGGTGTCCTCGACCGACAGCTCGTCCTGAGACAGTTCGTCCACCTGGACGGCCCAACGCTCCACCAGGACCATCAGCACGGCCCGGCCCGCGGCCGAGGGATCATCGAGCCGGTCGTCCCAGGTCTCGATGCCCTGCACCGTGGCCCACAGCGGGTTCAGCTCCAGGAACTCGAACCAGGCGCGATCGGCGAACTGGTGGACGGGCGTGGCGGTCACGTGGTGCTCCCCTACTGGTCGGTCGTGTGCGACAGATCGGCCTTGGGCTTGACCCAGCCGGGCAGCTGCTCGCGCAGCACGCCGAGTGCCAGCGAGCCGTGGCCGATGACTTCATCGTGGAAGGCCTGGTGATCGAAGCGGTCACCGTCGCGTGCCTCGAGCTGCGCCCGAAGGGCGAGGATCTCGCGCTGGCCGATCATGTAGCTGAGCGCTTGCCCGGGCCAGCTGATGTACCGGTCGGTCTCGGTCTCGGCTTCGAGTCGCGACAGGCCGGCCCGCTCGATGAGCAGGTCGATCGACTGTCGGCGCGTCCAGCCGAGCTCGTGGATCCCGGTGTCGACCACCAGCCGCGCCGCGCGCCAGGCCTCCGTCTCGAGGGCTCCGAACCGCTCCAGCGGCGTGCGATAGAGGCCCATCTCATCGGCGAGCTGTTCGGCATACAGCGCCCAGCCCTCGATGAACGAGCCGGCTGCGATGCGAGCACCGAAACGGCGGAAGGCGGGCAGGTCGGTGAGCTCCTGCTCGATGGCCAGCTGGAAATGATGTCCCGGCACGGCCTCGTGGAAGGTGGTGGCCGCCAACCGATGGAGGTGTCGCGAGGCCGGGTCGTAGGTATTGATGAAGTACATGCCACGACGGCTGCCGTCCGCGGTCGGCGTCATGTAGAACGCCGGCGGCGCTTCCTGTTCCTGGTGTGGCTCGACGGCACGGACCTCGCAGGTGTCATTCGGCCGGCGGCCGAACCAACGCGGCGCCTCTGCCTCGGCACGCTCGATGAGCTCCTCGGCCAGCTTGACCAGGTCGGCCGCCTCGGTGACGTGGTTCTGCGGAGCGATCTCGAGATGGGCTCGCAGCGCGGCGATATCGTCGAAACCGAGCTCCGCCGCGATGGCCCCCGCGGCCGGCTCGATCTCGGCGAGGCGTTCGAGGCCATAGTCATGGATGACCTGTGGCTCGTCGCTGATGGTCGTCCACGAGAGGATGGCGTGGCGATAGATGGCGCCACCGTCGGGCAGATGGCAGACTCCGTCGCCGGATCGCGCGTGGCTGGCGTACGTCTCGAGGGTCGCCAGCCATGCCCGCAGCGAGGGCATGACATCGCGCTCGATGGCCGCCACCAGTCGCTCTCGCTGATCGGCAGCGAGGCCTTCGTTGACCACCACGATGGGTGACGCCTCCGCGCGCGCCTCGACCATGCGGCGCGTCTGCACGATGCAGCGCTCGACCACCGATGCTGCAGCCGTGCGACCCGAAGCCACGCCCTCGGCGATGTTGGCCTGGTGCGCGGCCATCCACGCGGGGTAGGCGGCGATGCGAGCCAGCAGCTTCTCGAACCGCTCGGGCGTATCCGCACGCTGCGTCCGGGCCAGGTCGCCCATGAGGCCCTGGGGGCCGCTGTACTGATCGATGGCCTCCATCTCCCACAGGCGCAGCTCGTGCGAGCCGCGCGTGCGGGCGATGGCGAAGCGGACGAGGCCCAGCGTGATCTGGTCCTCGACCGACAGCTCGAGCCCGCCGAACCCCTCCATCTCCGCCTCCCAGGCCTCCGCGGTCGCGAGCATGGCCGCGCGGCCGTCCGGGCCGGGATCATCGAGACGGTCATCCCAACGCTCGTCGCCCTGCATGGTGGCCCACAGCGGGTTCAGCTCCAGGAATTGTTCCCAGGCACGGTCGGCGAAGGCATGGACAGGGGTGACGGCGGACTCGACGTTGGGCACGGATTCCTCCAGGCGGCTGCGGGGATCGCCTTGGCTCACCCCTCGAACATGGGCATCTGGTCCTCACCGCGCTCGACTTCGGGATCGAGGCCCAGCAGCGGACTCAGGACCGCTAGGTCGGCACGCGGGCTGGCCTGCAGCCGCCGCACATGACTCCACTTGAGGATATGCCAGTTGTCGGTCGCCATCCGTGCGCGCAGGACCGGTGAGCGTCCGAGGCGCAGACGGAGCAGGTCCGTGCGCTCGTCGGGCACGACCAGGAAGCGGACGATGCTGTCGGTCGTCTCGATGCGCGGACCGCGCTTGAGGACGGCCTCGTGGAGCGCAGCCTGCCACTCGACGTCGATGAGGAACGCACCCTTGCCGCGCACGTACCAGATCGAGTCGATCTCCTCGAGCACCTCCTGCGGGCCGGGTGCGACCAACGGCAGGTAGACGCGGCGCTCAGGATCGCTGAGCAGGTCGCCAAGGCGCCCGCCACCGTAGTTGCGGCGTTGTTCCCGTTCGGTGATCCAGGTGCGCAGCCCGGCCCGGTGGGCGAAGTCGACGAGCAGCCCCACGATCTGGCCATGTTCGGCATAGCGCCGCTGCAGGGACTCGTCGGTGCGGATGAGCCCATCCTCCGAGGGAACGGCGGAGCGATAGCTTCTGAGCGTGGTCTCCACCAGCTCCGCGTCGACCGTCTCGGGCCCCCGGAAGAGCCGACGCACCCGGTCGTCGAAGGCAGCACGGGTGATGCCGCCACTGGTGCTCAAGAGGCTGAAGACGCTCCATTCGAGTCGCTCCGACAACGGGGCCTTGGCAGCCTGCAGGTCGCGCGGCTCGCGGAGCCACCACAGCTCCTCGTCGACCTCTGCGAGACGTGGGTGGTCGGGCTTGCGCAACTCCTTGCGGATGATGTCGAGGGTCAGTCGAACCGGATCACTGGCGGGGCCACGGTCCTCCCAGTCGATGCCTTGCTGCTCGGCTTCGGCCTGGGGTTCCGGAGCTTCGTCGTCGTCGAGATCGTCGTCAGGCTCCAGATGGGCGGTGTCGCTCACGACTCCGTACAGTCCGAGTTCGCGTTCGCGTGCCTCGTCCGCCTCGATGGAGCGAGGCGTGCCTACCAGTCGCCGCAGATGGCCCAGGTGGTCGAGACCCAGCAGGACCTCACCGAGGATCCGCTCGAAGCGCGTAGGCTCGCCTCGCAGCTGCATGACTGCGACCGCGATATCGGCGATGGCGCCTTCGACCGCGGAGATCTGGAACGGACCCGAGGATCCGATGACGAGTGGATGGCAACGTCGCGCTCGCTGCTGCTCGAATGCGGCAGGGCGAACTGCACCGTCCCGTGGAGGCCCTCCTCGCCCAGGTCCAGGACGGCGTCATCGACGCGCATCCCGGCACCGACGCCCCCGATGATCGTGGCCACGAGTGCCTCCGAGCTGGCGCCCTCCAGCAACATCACCGTCTGCGCGTTGGGCAGCAGGACCGGCTGGACCGCAGACAGGGCGCGGCGGAGGGTGGCCGCGTCGCGGGCCCACTCAGCCTTGGTCGAGGCGCCGAAGACACTCGCTAGCGGCAGGGTCGCGGCACCCTCCGGGCCGATGGCCAGCGACGAGACGAGGTAGGCGAAGGCGAGGTTGTCCGCCGACCAGTGGATGGGAGGCTGGCTCAGTACCAGCTTGATGCCGGGCCGCACACGCGGGCGAGCTCCAGGTTCGGTACCGGGTCGCGGTGGCGGGCCGAAGGTCTCGCTCCCGTGGGGCAGACCGAAGCGCAGGGCCACGTTGGCGGAACCATCCATCAGGGCGCGCAGATCGGGGCCGACTCGCGCCGGTGTCCCGCCACCGCCGGCCTCGATGGCCTGCACGAACTCGCGCACGACCCTCGTCCCCTCCTCGAATGCGGCCCACACGTTCCGCTCTCGCCATTGGCGGGAGCTGGAACCGCGTACGTGCCCGCCGCCGATCCGTACCGAGGCGACCCGTCCCGGATATCCGTTGAGCCGACTGATCGAGAGCGCCATGTGCACGACCGCCAGCCGCAGGGCTGCCTGTACCGAAGGCGCTCTCAGCTCCGTCTCGATCCGCTCGAGGATGGCTGCGAGCGCGACCTGGGCCCTGGGCGGATAGAGATCGACCAGTTCATCGGGCAGCGGATGGTCGGCGACCGGCGCCGGGAATCGCTGACGCAGGGTCTCGCGAGCCTCAGCGGCGTCGATGGCCCGTGCCCGATAGAGATCGTCGGGGTCGACCGCGATGGGTCGCTTCTCGGCCCGATTGTCCTTGCACCGCAGGCAGGTGAAGCTGCGGCGCGAAGGGTCGGTAGCATCCGTCTTCCAGATGAACTCGCTGACGGTGACGGTGTTGCCACAGCCGGGACAGCGCGAGGCGTAGCTGGCCTCGATGGCGGCGCGCAGCCCTCCCTCGATGCCTCGCGCGTCCACCGCGATGCCCGAAACGGCCGCGTCGAGGTGACGCAGGTCAGGTGGGCGCAACGCGATCTCCGCCACCAGCCGTGTGAGCGCGGTGGTCTCGATGGTGAAACAGCGCCGCAAGGCGTCGATGGCACCACGGGTCACCCAGCCGCCACGGCCGTGCAACTCGAGCACGACGTCGCCGGCCTTGGTGCGAGCCGCGATCTCGGCTGCGATCGAGCCCATGTCGGGCACTGGCGAGAGCCGTTCGAGCGCAGGCAGGCGAGGACTGCGGCGCGGGTTCTTGGAGGGCTTCTGGGGGTCCGCCATCGTCTACTCAGAGTCTATCTGCGGCGGAGGGAACCGGCTGCACGACGTTCGACGTACGCGGCACGCCAGAGGTCAGGGCCGGAGCAGCCTCCGAGACGACCGACAGTCGAGCGCCTCAGTCCTCGTCATCGTCGTCGTCGAGCTCGATGTCATCGTCGTCGGCAGCCTCGTCCTCGTCGTCGTCGGAGTCGAGATCACCTTCGCCCTCGATCTGGAAGCCTTCCTCTGCGTGCGTCTCGGCCGGCAGCACCGACCCGATGTCGTCGAGCGACTCCGGCTCCTCGTCGAACTCCAGATCCTCCTCGAGCGCTTCGTCTTCGCGCAAGAGCGTGCCCTTGGTGTAGGGCCGCAGGTCAGAGACCTTGGCCGCGGTCGGGAAGCTGACCATGCCGTAGTTGGCAGGGTCCTGGTACGTCTCCCGGATGATGATGCGCACGTCCTTGTCGCCCAGGCTGGTGACACCGGCCGCGTAGGTGTTGCCATCAGCCATCAGGCGCAGCAGGCGGGCCGCGACCCGCGGCTCGACAGCGCCGATGGTGACACCGTTGGACTTGGCCACGACGCGCGGCCCGGACGCACTGAGCTCGACGAAGTCACCGGGGTTCACCTGGGCCAGGTCGTTGGGATCGGCGAGGTCCACGAGGTGGGCGAAGCCGGTCTTGCCAGTCTCCTCCACGAAGATGCTGACCGGGGCTTTGCTGCCCGCCTGCGCGGGAACGGTCTTGGAGCCGGCGTCGACCATGAGCATGCGCAAGCGCGCGATGTTGCGTTCGGCGATGCGGTTGGTGGGGTCGAGCGCCAGCGCGGACTGGTAGTGCTCGCGTGCCTGGCCCAGCTCGCCTTGCTCCCAGTAAGCCTTGGCGGTGCGGTTCTCGGCCGCGCTATCGGGCCCCATCTCAAGGATCTTCTCGTTGATCTCCGCAGCGGCGATCCAGTCGGCCCGGCGGGCCGCGTCGATGGCCTGATCGACCAGCTGTCGCTTCAGGCGACTGGCGGTGATGGCGCTCGAAACGGGCGCGGGGACAGCAGGATCGTTCTCGTTCAGCGGGTCGAAGCTCATTCGTTCCTCAAAGGGCGTAGGTGGTGAGCCGTGCGGTCTGCGGCAAGCCAGGATGAGTCGGGCATGGCCGTACACCACCGACTGGCGAGACCAAATCGTACCATCACTCCGGCGTTCCTCCCCTGCGACCGGATGCACCTCGCCTAGACGCGGTGCGGCGTTTCCCGCATGAGCGCCACGAAGTCATCGCGCGGAAGCGTGTTGGCCACCAGACCGGGGTTGAGCCAGCCGCGACGCGCGACCGTGGTGCCCCACACGAGGTGCTGCCAATCAGCGCGCTCGTGGGCATCGGAGTCGATGGTGAACCGGCAACCGGCATCGGTCGCGGCGCGGATGCGATGCTCGTCGAGATCCAGACGAGCTGGACTGCCGTTGATCTCGAGCAGCGTGCCGGTCTCGGCAGCCAACCGGTAGAAGGCCTCCCAGTCGAGATCGAGGTCCGGACGCTGCCCGATCTTGCGGCCCGATGGGTGGGCGATGATGTCGACATGGGGGTTGCGCATGGCCGTCTCGTAGCGCGCCATCAGCTGCGCGCGGGATTGGCGCCGGCCCACGTGCAACGAGGCCACCACCACGTCGAACGCTGCCAGCAGCTCGTCGGGGTAGTCGAGCCGGCCCTCGACGGTGATCTCCAGCTCGGTGCCGTGGAGGAGCAGGAAGCCATCAGGATGGGCCCCTGCGGGTCGCTCGCCGATAGCCATCTCTCGCGCGAAGCGTTCGTTGAGCTCGCCGATGACCCGACGTTGCGCCTCGACGCGAGCGGGAGAGAGTCCGTTGGCGATGGTCAGGCTCTGCGAATGGTCGGTGAGGACCTGGTACTCACGGCCATCGGCGCGGGCGGACTCGACCATGACCTCGAGCGGCTCGCGCCCGTCCGACCAATGGGAGTGACTGTGGCAGTCCCCGCGCAGGTCGGCTCGTTCCACGAGGCGCGGTAGTCCACCGACTTCGGCAGCCTCGATCTCGCCACGACCCTCCCGCAGCTCGGGTGGGATCGGCGCGAGGCCCAGGTAGGCGTACAGGTCGGCCTCGCTCGCGAAGGTCAACGGATCGGCCGCCTCGTCATCGAGTGGCACCAGCCCTCGCTCCGACAGCGACCAGCCACGTTCACGGGCACGGTGGCGCAGGGCCACGTTGTGCGCCGCGGAGCCGGTGAAGTGGACCAGGTAGCTGCCGGTCTGGCCCGGCGGCATGGCCATGATGTCGAGCTGCGGGCCGTCGAGCAGGCGCAGTGTCGAGCGGTCCGCGCCGCCGCGGAGCCCGGTCTCCGCGCTCTCGACCATGGGCAGGTCGCGGATCGCTCGGAGCACCGACCCGGCGTCAGCGGTCTCGATGAGCATGTCCAGGTCGCCGACGGTCTCGCGCCCGCGTCGCACCGAGCCCGCCGCGGTCGCGGAGACCACGCCCGGCAGCGCATCCAGCAGCGCCACCACCCGCTCAGCCAGCGCGTGGGCCTCGCCGATGCGCATGCGCCGCGGCGGTCGCTGAGCGAGCTCGCCGATGCCCTCGACGATACGCGCTTCCGTCCGGGCGCTGATGCCACGGATCTGGCGCAGACTCCCGTCTCGGGCCGCCGACTCCAGCTCGGCGAGCGTGGCGATGCCGAGCGTGCGCCAGACCTCCCCTGCCGTGCGCGGCCCCACGCCCGGGATCGCCAGCAGCTGCAGGAGGGTCGGGGGCACATCGGCGCGCAGCGCTTCGTGGTAGGCCAGGTGTCCGGACGTGACCAGCTCCGCGATGCGCTGCCCGATGCTGTCACCGACACCGCGCAGCGTCGGTGGCTCGCCCTCGCGGTAGGCCACCGCCACCTCGACCCCGGAGTGGGCGACCGAGTCGGCAGCGCGACGATAGGCACCGACCTTGAACGATGACTCACCCTTGATCTCGAGCAGGTCGGCGATCTCCGAGAGGACCGCCGCGATGCGCGCGTTGGTCAGCGGCGTCCCGGCGCCGCCGGGGTCGACCGGCTCGCGGGTCTCGCGCGGGGCCACCCTCAGGCCTTGACGACGCGGTCGCGGCCCTGGCGCTTGGCGCGGTAGAGCGCCCCGTCCGCCCGCTCCACGAGCTGGCCCATGGACAGCCCGCCGGGGCCCGCCACCGCTACGCCGATCGAGACCGTCACCGGCTCGGTGATGCCGAGGCTGGCCGGATGCAGGCGCACCACGGCGCGGCGGATGCGTTCGGCTACCTCCACCGCCTGCTCCTCCTCGGTGCGGCGCAGCAGGACCGCGAACTCCTCGCCCCCGTAGCGCGCAGGTGTGTCCTCGTCGCGGACCGCAGCCCCGATGGCACCGGCCACGCCGCGCAGGACCTGGTCCCCGGTCGTATGACCGAAGCGGTCGTTGATGAGCTTGAAGTGGTCGATGTCGATCATGAGGATGCCGATGCTGTCGTTGGCACGACGCCGCGGGCTCTCGATCTCGAGCGCTTCATCGAAGTAGCGTCGGTTGGGCAGCCGCGTGAGCACGTCGATCTTGGCGCCGCGTTCGGCCGCCTCGAGCGCGTAGGTGCGCGAGAAGGCGCTGGATACCTCGCTGGCGGCCCAGTTCAGCAGTCTCTTGTCGCCGTCGCTCCAGGCCGCGCTCCCCCTGCGTGCCAGGAGCAGCGCGCCCAGGAACCGACGGTCTCCTACCAACGGCGTGGCCAGCGTGTGGGCCAGGCCGTATTCGGAACGCACCCGCCGGGCGATCTCCTCGGCCGCGGCAGCGGCGGCGTCGGTCACCTCGTCGAGACTCGGCTGCGCTCCATCGTCGGGCGATGGCGGCACGGCCTCGGAGGCTCGCTCGATCTCGGGGCCCAGGACCGTCCTCGAGGGGGGCGCGTCAGCTTGTGCCGCGACGAGGGTGACCTCGACCTCGTCGTTGAGCTTGACGCGCGCCACGACCACGTGATCGGCGTCGGTGGCGGTGCGCAGATCGGTGATGACGGTGTCGACCACCGCGTCCGCGGAGACCGATCGCGAGAGGCCGGTGACGATACGGCGGATGCTGGCCTCGCGCTCGAGCCGGTTACGGGTCAGTTCGGTCGTGGTGTCGTGGCGCACGTAGAGCGCGAGGACCAGGGTCACGAGGGCCACCGCCAGCACCAGGTCGGCCGGGCCGAGGCCATCCTCGTAGAGGTACCAGGCTGCGACCAGGGCCAAGGCACCCAACGTGGCCGCCAGCACGCGGCGGGTCAGTTGCAGCCGCCGGATGAGCTGCGCGTCCGCCACGGACAACGGTGCGATCTCGAGGTCCGGCGGACCCGCTGCGCGGCTGGGTCGGTCGTTGGCTGTGGTCACCTCGCGAGGATGGCACAGCGGCACCCGATCGTGCGGTTCGGGCTGATGGAGCCACTGACCGAGCAGCATCTCCTGTTTCCCGGGGCGGCCGTTGGCCGCGTCGTCCCGATGTCGTCGCCTGGGCATCCCCCTACTGCAAGAAGCGGCCCGCCCCTCGCGGGACGGGCCCGTCGCTGGTGCCCGGGGCTGGTCAGGTCGGGAAGTAGAACTCTACGTCGATGAGCTTGTCATCGCCGTCGCCAGGTGCAGACAGAGCGAATGTGCTGGCAGGCTTGCTGGGAGACAGATCATCCATCTTGATCTCATCGTCCTTGCTGGAGTCATAGTGGTCGAAGACCTTTGAATTGCCATCGTAGTCATCGTAGTAGGCGTCTTTGTATCCGGTGCTGATGTTTGTTCGGCACCAAGTGAGCTGGCTGGCACCGGGGTTGACGTTGATACAGTCGGACCCGATGCCGGCGACGGACACCACAGAATGGGTCTTGACGCCCCAGTCCGTGAATTGCGGCAGTCCTACTGGCATGAGGGTCGTCGGGTACTTGCCCATCTGGACCGTGTCGCCCGCGCTGGGCTTCATGTCACCGTTGGTATCGACGATCTCGCTGATCATCACGTCACCGGTGTCGAACAGGTGGTTGCCATTGAGGTCCGAATAGGCGATGACGAGGGTCTGTGGCGTGGGCGTTGGCGTGGGCGGCAAGACCGGCACCGGCACTGCGGCCACCGGTCGCTCACAGCCGAGGCTCGGGCCCGTGCCCGCGCCCTGGAAGCAGGCGTCGTTGCCCTTGCCCCCGACCATGCGGTCGTTCGCCGGTCCACCGAGGAGGCGGTCACGCCCGGCGCCGCCGAAGAGCTTGTCACGTCCGCCCTGGCCGAGGAGCAGATCGTTGCCGGCGGCACCCACGATGCGGTCGTTGCCTGGGCCACCACAGATGGTGTCGTTGCCGCCGAGGCCGAGGATGACGTCGTGGCCACCGCGGGCGACGATGACATCAGCCTTGCTCGTGCCGCGGATGATCTCGCCCTTGGCCGTGCCCACCTTGGTGGCGGTCTTGCCAGCACAGGTGGGCTTGGCGGCGCTGACGGGGGCAGCCACCGTGGCCACGGTCAGGCTGGCGAGGAGCGCGGCGCTGGCGACGAGCGCCACGCTACGGTGGATGGTGGTCGCTGCCATGGGCTGGAACCTCCCTCTCGGTCCCCCCATGACCCCGGTCGTGCCGGCCGGGTGCCCGTGAGCCTAGGTCCCGGTGGCGACGAGCGTCAAGTCCGCCACCGACCAGGGCTCGCTACGGTGCCCGCAGGTGCCCCCGCAACGCGCCCGACATGTGGATCAGGCACCGAACGGCACGCCGCCCGAAGGGAGATACGGCAAGCGTCCCGAGCGCGAGCGTGTCGCCGAAGGCAGTCTCCATCCTGACGGGCCGGGCATTGTGTGCCACCCGCTGCACCCACCACCGGAACGTCGTCGATCACCAGCGGACGCGCCTGTCTATTTGACCTTGTAGAACTGGTTGTCGACGAACTGCCGGATCCTGGCCAGGTTGGGCCTGGCCGTACCGTCGGCAGCGAGGTAGGCCCAGGTCGCGGGTGCGAACACCTTCATGTGCGTCCGGCGCAACTTCATGTCCTTGAAGATGGCGTAGAGCTGGCCGGCGGCCTCCGCCGTCTTGGGGATGTCCGTGTCGATCTTGTCGCGCACCCGCAGGAGCGTGCCCAGCAGGGCGATCCCGGCACCGCGGTCCTCGATGATATTGCGCACCGCTGCCCGCACCATGTCCTGCTGGCGCTCCGCCCGCTTCCAGTCGCTGTTGTACTCGCTGCCGTGCGTGCCATGACGGGAGCGGGCGTAGACCAGCGCGCTATGGCACTTGGCCGGATAGGGCTTGCAGGCAGGATCGCCCTTGAGCAGGTAGTTGTCCTTGACCGGGAAGTAGATGCCACGTGAGCGGCGATGATGGTACGAGGAGTCACGGACCTCTTCCGCGATGTCGATGCGGATGCCGCCGAGCGAGTTGATGAGGTTGGCGAAGGTAGCGAAGCGCGTCAACGCCCAGTAGTCGATCTCCGTGCCCAGGAACCTGGCGATGTCCTTGCTGAACCGCTTGACGGCCTTGCGATCGACGGCGCCATGTCCGAGAGCCGGGTCCCGGTAGCGCAGGTAGTAGATGGAGTTGACGCGCATGCCACCGCTGTTGCTGCCGTCGGCGAGCGGGATGCCGGCCATGTCACGCGGGATGCTCACGACCGCGGCATTGCCGGTCTTGGGGTCGATGGTGGCGACCATGAGCACGTCGAAGCGCTCGCCACCGGAGTTCTTGCGCCAGTCGCTGCCGATGAGCAGGACCGTCAGGCGCCCGTCCTTGCCCAGGTTCACGGGCTGGCCCTTCCTGGGTCGAACGGTCTGCTTCTTGTCGTGGTTGTAACGCGTGTCGGTCGCGAGCTGACGCATGGCGTCCATGGCCACCCGCAGGCCCTCTTCGCTCTGCACGAAGCCCGGCGTCGCAGCCGTCACCGGGCTCGCGCCGAAGAGGACCGACAGTGCCAACAGCGCAGCGACGATGCGCCCAGGTGTGGTTCGTCCCATCGGGGTTAACCCTACCCCGTCTTCACTACATCATCACGAGGCCGCCATCGACGGCCAGGACCTGCCCCGTGATGAAGGCGGCCTCGTCGGAGGCGAGGAAGGCCACGGCGGCCGAAACGTCCTCCACGCTGGTGAACCGACCCAGGGGTGTGCGCGCCTTGGCTTCCTCGAGCAGGGCCTCAGGCAGGTCCCCGGTGAGGTCAGTGAGCACGAAGCCCGGTGCCACCGCATTGCAGGTGATGTTGCGCGAGCCGAGCTCCCTGGCCGTGGCCTTGGTCAAGCCGATGAGGCCAGCCTTGGCCGAGGAGTAGTTGGTCTGACCGATCTGGCCGGCCTGCCCTGAGACGCTGGTGATGTTGATGATGCGACCGGCTCGGGCCTTCATCATGGGACGGGTCGCGGCCTTGATGGTCCAGAAGGCGCCCGACAGGTTGGTGTCGATGACGTCGGTCCAATCCTCGGGCTTCATGCGCATGATGAGGTCATCACGCGTGATGCCCGCGTTGTTGACCAGGATGTCGATGGCCCCCATCTCCGCGATGGCGGCATCGACCAGCTCCTTGGCCGAGTCTTGCCTGGCCACATCTGCCTGCACCGTGAGGACCTTGCGTCCCAGGGCCTCCACTTCGGCGGCGGTCGCGGCGGCGGCCGCGCTGTTGCCTCGGTAGCTGAAACAGACGTCGGCGCCTTGCGTCGCCAGCCGCAGGGCGATGGCTCGGCCGATACCACGTGCCCCACCGGTGATGACGGCGGTCTTGCCGGAGAGGTCGATCATGCGCTAGTCCTCCGTGTGAGCGTGAGCAGGTTCGCCGGGTACGACATCGTCGAGCGGGACGGGTGGTCCACTGGGGTCATTGAGCACCGCGGCCAGGCGCGGCGGGATGGGATCGACCGAGGCCCAGTCGAGCGGAGCCCGCACGCTGGCCACCGGTTCCACATCGGCGGCGCGGGCGGCAGCAGCGGGATCGGCGGTCCACTCGACCGCGATGGCACCGGAGGTGAAGCCGGCGCCGAAGGCCACGAAGACGAGCTTGTCCCCGGGCTTGACGCGACCCTCGGCCACGGCCTCGTCGAGGGCGATGCCGACCGAGGCAGCCGAGGTGTTGCCGTACTTGTCGATGTTCACGAAGAAGCGGTCCATGGGCAGCTTCAGGCCCTTGGCCACGGCCTCGATGATGCGCACGTTGGCCTGGTGCGGGATGACGAGGTCGATCTCGTCGGCGCTCCAGCCGGCCTTCTCGATGGCGGACAAGGCCGAGGTTGCCAACGTGCGCGTGGCATAGCGGTAGGTCTCCCGACCCTCCATGCGGATGAAGTGCTCCCCGCGCCTGGCCGTCTCCGTGCTCGATGGACTCTTCGATCCGCCCGAGGGCAGCCAGATCATGTAGGCCCCGTCGGGATCGGTGGTCATCTCCAGGCCGGCCATGCCCCCGCCGGGCTCGTCCGAGGCCGAGAGCACGACCGCTCCGGCTCCGTCGCCGAAGAGGATGCAGGTGCCGCGGTCCTCGAAGTCGAGGAAGCGCGTGAGCAGCTCCGCGCCGATGACGAGCACATGCTGGGCCAGGCCGCTGCGCACGTAGGAGTCAGCGGTGGCGTAGCCGAAGACGAAGCCCGAACAGGCCGCCCCGATGTCGAAGGCAGCGGCGGTGTGGTTGCCGATGGCTTCCTTGACCAGGGCCGCCGTCGAGGGCATGGGGTAGTCGGGCGTGAGCGTCGCGACGACGATGACGTCGATGTCGTCCGGCTGCAACCCGGCCACTGCGATGGCGCGTTTGGCGGCGATGGCGCCGAGGGTGGCTGTCGTCTCGTGGGGGGCGGCCACGCGGCGCTCGCTGATGCCGGTGCGCGTGCGGATCCACTCGTCCGAGGTATCGACGATGCGCTCGAGATCGGCGTTGGAGAGGACGCGCTCGGGCACGTAGGAGCCCCAGCCGCTGATGCGCACGCTGCGAGGCGGTCCCGCAGCCACGCCTCCGGGCCCGCTCATGCGGGATCGACCTCGATGAGCGTCTGCTTGGCCTTGACCAGGTCGCCGTCACCGGCTGCGATGTGCCGGACCGTACCGGTCACGTCGCTCTTGATCTCGTTGAACAGCTTCATGGCCTCGATGAGTCCGATGACCTGCCCGGCATTGACCTGGCCCCCTTCGCGCACGTACGGCTCCGCGTCGGGCGACGGCGAGCGGTAGTAGACCCCGGTGAGCGGAGCGGTGACGGCATGCGCGCCGCGCGGGCGAGCGTGCTCGTCGCCCGGCGCCGGAGTCGCTGGCGCTGCCTCCTCCACGACGGTCACCGGAGCGGCCAGGGCGAACCCGGTCGGCGCCACCGCGGCGGGCGTCCGCAACACGATGGTGGTGCCGTCGTGCTCGATCTCGAGCTCGGCCAGGCCCGACCGCTCGAGGGTCCGCTCCAGGCGATCGATGAGCGCCACCAGCTCGGTCACATCCTGCAGATGCGCCATCAGCTATCCCACCGTCGCAGGATCACCGCCGAGTTCTGGCCACCGAAGCCGAAGGAGTTGACCAGCGCCACCTGCAGCTCACGCCGCCGAGCGGTCAGGGGCGTGAGGTCCAGCGCACCGGCGCGCTCGTCGGGCTGGTGCAGGTTCAGCGTGGGCGGCACGACGCCGTCGCCGAGCGCCTTGACCGTGGCCACCGCGGCTACCGCACCTGCGGCCCCGAGCGTGTGCCCGATGGACGACTTGGTGGCGGTCACGCTGACGTCACCGGCATGGTCACCGACGAGGGTGTTGATGGCCATCAGCTCGGTCGGATCGCCTTCGCCGGTGCTGGTGGCGTGGGCACTGACGAGGTCGATGTCGCGGGGCGCCAGGCCGGCCTTCAGGAGGGCTCGACGAGCCGCACGGACAGCGCCCATGCCGCCCGGCGCGGGCGTGGTGATGTGATGCGCGTCGGCCGTGGCACCGTAGCCCACGACCTCGGCATAGATGTGAGCGCCCCGACGCCGGGCATGCCCGAGCTCCTCGAGGATGAGCGCGGCGGCGCCCTCGGCCACGACGAAGCCATCGCGCTCGGCGTCGAAGGGGCGGCTCGCAGCCTGGGGGTCATCGTTGCGCGTGGACAGCGCCTTCATGCGCGCGAAGCCGGCCACGGTAGCGTCAGCCACGGGCGCCTCGCAGCCACCGGCGATCATCATCTCGGCGTCGCCGCGCTTGATGATCTCGTAGGACTCGCCCAAGGCATGTCCGGATGAGGCACAGGCGCTGGTGGTCGAGTAGTTGGGACCCTGCGCGCCGAAGGCGATACCGGCCACGCCGGCCGGCATGTTGGCGATGGCCATGGGGATGAAGAAGGGGCTGACCCGGCTGGGACCCTCCATGCGCACGGTGGCGATCTGATCGATGAGCGTGTTGGTGCCACCGAGACCGGAGCCCATGAGGATGCCCGTGGCCTCGGCCTCTGCCCCTTCGAAACGCTCCGGCAGGCCGGCATCCTCGAGGGCCTCGCGGATGCACACCAGGGCCATCTGCGTGGTGCGGTCGTTGCGACGGACCTCCTTCCGGTCGAGCACCGCCGAGGGATCGAAGTCGGTGACTTCGCCGGCGACCCGGCTGGTTATGTTCGAGGCGTCGAAGAGGGTGATGGGTCCGATGCCCGACTCGCCCGCGACGAGGCGGCGCCAGTACGTCGGCACGTCGGTCCCGAGGGGTGTGACGGCGCCCAGACCGGTCACCACCACGCGGCGTCCACCCGCGACGAAGCTCATCGGACGAACCTCCCGGTGCGGATGGTGGCCGCACGGTAGACATCGCCGGCCAGGCCGCGCTGGGCGACCTCCTCGGCGGTCGCGCTCGGATCGTAGCCGGCCCGGAACAGCTGTGCGCTGGGGTCCTCTCCCTCCTCGAGGGTCACCAATCCCCAACAGGCATCGGGGGTGCCGTCGAACGCGTA
Source organism: uncultured Chloroflexia bacterium (assembly GCA_963714675.1). Classification (GTDB taxonomy): domain Bacteria; phylum Chloroflexota; class Limnocylindria; order Limnocylindrales; family CSP1-4; genus JAFMJV01. The sequence goes on from CAVQPG010000004.1 coordinate 421,351, forward strand.
GCCGCAGGAGCCCGGGTTGACCAGCAGCTTGCGGCCAAGCTCACGCACGTCGGCCACGTGCGTATGTCCGCAGGCGATGACGCGGGCATCGGTGCGCGTCGCACGCTGGACCGTCACGGCCGCGTCGAGGTCAGCGGGGAGGCCCAGCGTCTGACTCCCGGGCGATGCGTGGGTACCGAGCACGAGCTCACCGTCGAAGGACAGCCGGCGCTCGGCGGGCAGGCGCCGGAGGTACTCCAGCTGTTCGTGGCTGAGGCGGTCTCGGGCCCACTCGGCGGCGGCGCGGTGGGCGACCGAGACCTCGTCGAGCCAGGGGAAGGCAGCTGCGTAGTCACCATCGGCCACGGCGATATCGGTGTTGCCGGCGATGACGTAGGCGCCGCCAGCCTCGAGGGCCATCACCGCGTCGATGACCTCCGCGGGGCGCGGTCCGTTCTGCACGAGGTCGCCCAGGATGAAGATGTGGTCGGGCGCGGCCGCTTCGATCTCGGTCAGCGCGGCCTCGAGCGCGGCCACGTTGCCGTGGATGTCAGCGAGGAGGGCGAGACGCAGGCTCATCGGAGGGCTCCTTCAGGGGCGAGGATGGCGGAGATATCCGCCTCACAGGCGACCTCACCGTCGACCGAGGCCACGGCGTGCGCCTTGGCCATGCGCCGACCGAGCTTGGTCATGGTGACTTCCAGTGTGAGCCTGTCGCCGGGCTGGACGACGCGCCGAAAGCGGCAGCTGTCGATGCCGGCGAACAGGCCGATCTGGCCGGCGTACTGCTCCAGGCGACCGACGTAGATGCCCAGGGTCTGTGCCAGCGCCTCTACCTGCAGGACGCCCGGCATGACCGGCATCTCGGGGAAGTGTCCCTGGAAGAACCACTCCGTCGCGGTCACGCCCTTCTCTGCGCGGATGTAGCCGCGCTCGCGGTCCTCCTCGACGACGCGGTCGACGAGCAGGAATGGCCAGCGGTGCGGGATGGCCTGCTGGATCTCGGCGGTGGACAGCAGGATGGCGGGCTTCTCCGCGCTGTCGGTCATGGTCAGGCTCCTTCGTCGGGCTCGACGGCAGCGAGGAAGGCTGCCGCACCCTTGCGGTCAAGCAGGTTCGTGTCGAAGCCACCCGAGAGGAACGTCTCATCCTGGAGGATGGCCCGATGGAATGGGATATTGGTCTCGATGCCCTCCACGAGCAGCTCCTGCAGGGCCACGCGTGAGCGCATCACGGCAGACTCACGATCAGGGCCCCAGACGATCAGCTTGCCCAGCAGCGAATCGTAGTACGGCGGCACCTCGTAGCCGCTGTAGAGGTGCGTCTCCATGCGGATGCCGGCTCCGCCGGGCGGGACGTAGTGCTCGACCACCCCGGCCTGGGGCTGGAAGTCAGCCAGCACGTCTTCGGCGTTGATGCGGAACTCGATGGCATGGCCGAAGAGGCGGACATCGTCCTGCCCGTAGCCCAGCGGCTCTCCCGAGGCGAGTCGGATCTGCTCGGCCACGATGTCGATGCCGCTGAGCATCTCGGTGACCGGATGCTCGACCTGGATGCGAGCGTTGATCTCGATGAAGAAATAGCGGCCCTCACCGTCGACAAGGAACTCGAGGGTACCCACGTTCCGGTAGCCGGCGGCGATCGCGGCCTTCACGGCGGCCTCGGCCAGCTCCGCACGAGTGACGTCGTCGATGGCGGGGCTGGGCGCCTCCTCCAGGATCTTCTGGTGACGCCGCTGGACCGAACAGTCGCGCTCGCCGATGTGGACACCGGCCCCGAAGTTGTCGATGAGTACCTGTACCTCGACGTGACGCGTCCGCTCGAGCCACTTCTCGAGGTAGAGCGAGTCGTCGCCGAAGGCTGCCCGCGCCTCGGAGCGGCAGACGGTCAGCGCCTGCTGCAGCTCGCGTGGCGTCCGCACCATGCGCATGCCCTTGCCGCCACCGCCGGCGCTGGGCTTGATGAGCAACGGGTAGCCGATGCGCTCGGCCTCCTCGAGGGCGTGGGCGTCGTCGCGGAGCATGCCCTCGGAGCCGGGCACCATGGGCAGGCCCTGGGCGGCGAGCAGCTCGCGGGTGCCGGCCTTGGAGGCGAACCGCTCGAGGACCTCGGCTGAGGGCCCGATGAAGGTCAGCTCGTGAGCACGCGTCATCTCGGCGAAGCCGTCGTCCTCACTCAGGAAACCGTAGCCCGGATGGATCGAGTCGCAGCCGCTGACGAGGGCAGCGCTGATGACCGCAGCCGCGTTCAGGTAGGAGCGAGCCGATTCGGCGGGGCCGATGCAGATGGCCTCGTCGGCCATGCGCACAGCACGCGACTCGGCATCAGCCTCGCTGTAGGCCACGACCGCCTCGATGCCCATGGTGCGGCAGGCGCGCAGGACCCGGACGGCGATCTCGCCGCGGTTGGCGATGAGGACACGCTCGATCATCAAGCGACCTCCCCCTCGTCGCGGTCGATCGGCGCGTCCGTCTCGAGCGGATCGATCTCCGCGAGTCCCTGGCCGTACTCGACGGCCTGGCCTTCCTCGGCCAGCACCGCCGAGATGATGCCCTCCCGCGGAGCGGTCACCTCGCCGATGATGCCGAGCACGTCGATGCTGCCGAGCAGGTCACCGGCCTGGACCGAGTGGCCCACGACCAGGTCAGGCGACGGCGTGAAGTAGCCGACCGCCGATGAGCGCACGATGCTCCCGCCGGGCACGTCGGCGCGGTCGTCAGCGGCTGCAGCCCCACCCGGAGCGGTCGCACGGGATCTCGTCTCAAGGTGCCGGCGCAGGCGGATATGCCAGCCTCCCGAGCGCACCTCGAGCTCGCCGAGGCGGCTGGCTCGCAGGCGCGCGATCAGGGCGGGCAGGACCTCGTCGGTGAGAGCCTCGAGCCCGATCTCCGGGCTCATCGGCGCCGGCCAGCGTTCGCCCGGCGGTCTCGTCGCTCACGTGTCACTCTCCTCGTCGCCGAGGTGGGCATGCCCCTCGACCTCGGTCTGGCGTCCCGCTTCGATGTCGTCGGCCGCGTCAGGCGCCAGGCGCCCGCCCTCGCCGACGCTGAGCACGCTCTGGCCCGAATCGAGCAGCGCCCGCAAACGTTCGACCCAGTTCTGGCGTTCTCGACGCTCGCGCACGGTGAGGTCCTTGGTGGTGAAGGCACCGTAGCCGCGATAGCGCGCGTAGCGTGCCTCGATGAGCGTGTCGAGGTCATGGTGGACCAACGCCTCGAGCTGGGCCTCGATCGCCTCGCCCAGGCGGCGGGCCGTCTCGGCGGGGTCCTCGTGTGCGCCCCCTCCGGGCTCACCGATGACGGTGTCGATGACGCCCAGCGCCTGCTGCTCGCGGGCGGTCAGACGCATGGCCACCGCGGCCTGCTTGGCCATGTCGCTGGTGCGCCACAGGATGCTCGCGCAGCCCTCGGGGCTGATGACCGAATAGATCGCGTTCTCGAGGGCCAGGACCACGTCGCCGACGGCGATGGCCAGCGCGCCGCCGGAGCCGCCCTCGCCGGTGATGACCGTGACGATGGGCGTCCGCAACGAGGTCATGTCGGCGATGTTGCGGGCGATGGCCTCAGCCTGCCCGCGCTCCTCCGAGGGCGCGTCAGGAGCAGCCCCGGGGGTGTCCACGAAGGTCACCACCGGCAGGCCCAGGCGTTCGGCCAGGCGGAGCAGACGACCGGCCTTGCGGTAGCCCTCCGGATGGGGCATGCCGAAGTTGCGGCGGATGTTCTCCTCCACGTCGCCGCCCTTCTGATGACCCATGAACACGATCCGATGGTCACCGATGGTGGCGAAGCCTCCGACCAGCGCCGGATCATCCCCGAAGCGCCGGTCGCCGTGCAGCTCGACCACCTCGGTGGCCATGCCCTGGACCAGCTCGAGCGTATGTGGACGCTGGACGTTGCGGGCCATCTGCACCCGCGCCCAGACGGCTTCGCGCAGGGCCTCGTCATCGATGGCCGGGACCTGGCCGTTCACGACGGCCTCCGCATCCACGGGTGCCATCTCTCTCGCACGTCCACGTTAGCCACGGGTGGCCTCCGCATCTGCGCCGGCACGGCCGTCGACGGGCACGACGCCATTGGCGCCATCCTGGTGGCGCTCCGCACGCGGCTGCAGGTAGTGCGAGCAGGCGAGCGACCTCGCTCGCGCAGCTCGCCGCGTGGCACGACCAGATCCACGAAACCGTGCTTGAAGAGGAACTCCGAGCGCTGGAAGCCCTCAGGCAGCTCATCACCGGTGGTGCCGGCCGCGACACGGGCGCCGGCGAAGCCGATGAGCGCGTTGGGCTCGGCGATGTTGACGTCACCGAGGGCCGAGAAGGAGGCGAAGACGCCGCCGGTGGTGGGGTCGCTGAGGATGCTGATGTAGGGCACACCGGCGTGGGCCAGCCGCTCGACCGCCGCGCAGGTCTTGACCAGCTGCATCAGCGCCAGCGTGCCTTCCTGCATGCGAGCACCGCCCGACGTGCTCACCGCGATGTAGGGGATGCGCTCCTTGAGCGCGGCCTCCGCGGCACGGGTGATCTTCTCGCCCACGACCGAGCCCATGGAGCCACCCATGTAGGCGAAGTCCATGGCGCAGATCGAGATTCGCCTGCCCCTGATGGCGCCGTAGCCCCAGACCGCGGCGTCACGGATGCCGGTCTTCTCCTTCTGCTCGGCGACGCGGTCGGGGTAGGCCTTCAGGTCCACGAAGCCGAGCGGGTCCAGCGACTCCAGACCGGCGTCCTGCTCCTCGAAGCTGTCGTGGTCGAGCAGGATGCCGAGGCGCATGTCCACGCGCAGGCGGAAATGGTGACCGCACTTGGGGCAGACACGCAGGTTGCTCTCGAGCTGCTTGTTGTAGATCATCTCGCTGCAGCCGGGACACCTGGTCCAGAGGTCGGAGCGGGACGAGTCGGGGCGCGGCCGGAAGGGCAGGCGGATGGGCACTAGAACAGGCCTCCCGACGAGCGCGACCGGCGCCAGGCCACGATGGCGGCGCCAGCGATGGGCAACGCCAGCGAGACTCCCGAGGCGATGGCTCCTCCGGCCACCAGATTGCGGCGCCGATGATGGGGGCCCTCAGCGACCGCGGGCAGACCGGGCACGACCGCTTCGATGCGGGGCCGGATGGGCGTGGGCGCACCGCCCGCGACCGCGGCACCGGAGGTCGCCAGCTCGATGCGGCGGGCGGCCGCAAGGCGGGCAGCGAGCACCTCTTCGAAGGTGAAGCTGGGGTGCACACGGGGCAGCGACCGTCGCAACAGCCGCGCCGTCGCGAACAGCTCACCCTCGTCGGCGGCGACCGGCCCGCGTTCGTCCTCGATGATGCGGTCGATGGCGCTGTCGAGCTGGGCCGCGGTCTCCTGGGCCGTGCTCATGGCTCCAGGCGCTGCCGCACCGACACGAGCGCGCGGTGGATGAGCACACGCACGGCGCCTTCCGACTTGCCCATGATCTCGCCGATCTCCCGGGCACTGAGCTCGTTGACGAAACGCAGCACGACCGCCTGGCGGCGCTCGGGCGGTAGCTCCATCACCGCCTCGCAGGGCGCGCTCGGTCTCCAGGCGCGTCTCGGCGGTCGCGGCGGGGTCATCGGGCGCAGGCAGCTGGAGTGCCAGCTCGATGGGTTGCTCCGGATGTCGGCGATCGCGTCGTCGCTCGTTGGAGATGACGTTGCGGGCGATGGCATAGAGCCAGGTCTTGAAGGTCGACTCCGTCCCCTCTCCCTGCTCGCGGAATCGCGGCAACGCGGCGAACGCCTTCAGGAACACACCTTCGGTGATGTCCTCTGCGGCATGCGGGTCGCGGGTCTCGTAGAGCGCGAGGCTATAGATCTGGGCCACGTATTTCCGATACAGCTGCTCGAAGGCGCCAGCATCCCGTTTGGCAGCCTCGACCGCCGGCCGGTCCGAGTCGAACGGAACGACGACAGCCGAAGACTCACTAGGCCCTCTCCCCTTCCAGAACACCGGGGAAGTCTAGCCGTTACACCACCGAGGCCGCGTCGGCCACCACGCAACGCACGACATCGCCCACCGCGATCGTGCGCAAGGGCTGCCCAGGCCCCGTGCGCACCAGCAGCGCACCACCGTCCCGGTCGATGCCCACGGCCGTGCCGCTGATGGTGCCAGCGCCTGTCTCGACCACCACGGCTGAGCCGGTGGTGATCTGCGCGTCGGCCCAGCGAAGACCGTCGAAGTGGCCGGACTGCAGCTGCTCGTAGAGCGGTCCCAGCCGTTCCAGCCAGGCGGCGAGCAGCGCATCCCGATCGATGCGCCGGCGACCTGACGCCTCCGAGAGGCTCCACATGGACTCGGCCAGCTCCCGGGATAGTCGCCCTTGGCCCAGTCGACGTTGACGCCGACCCCCACGACGGCCGTGCTCAGGCGATCGCCCTCGAGGCTCGTCTCGGTGAGCACGCCGGCCACCTTGCGCAGGCGTTCGTGGTGGACCGCGATGATGTCGTTGGGCCACTTGAGCGCGAGGCGGTCGGCGGTGGGACCGAGCAGCGACGTGGCCGCGCCGAGCAGGGCGATCGAAGCGATGGCCGGCAGGCGCCAGGCGTGCTCGGCGGCGATGCCACGGGGTCGGAAGCCGACCGAGACCAGCAGCGAGCTCCCGGCCGGTCCTGCCAGATGCGATCGAGACGGCCACGGCCGTCCCGCTGGGCATCAGCGACCGCGACGCAGACCTCGTCGCTGCCGTCGTCGAGCCAGCCGCGCACGATCGCCTGCGTCGAGTCGACGCGGTCGAAGCGCTCGAGGCGGGAGACGAAGTCGGGCACGTCCCCCGCGGTGTCAGCCAGCGCTGACCTCCTCAGCGCTGTCGGCGGCCTCCGGCTCCTGCAGCCGGAAGGTGCGGTGGATGGCCTTGGCGGCGGCGTCGATCTGGTCCTCGGCGATGATGCAGGTGATGCGGATCTCCGAGGTCGAGATCATGCTGATGTTGATGCCTTCGTCGGCGAGCGCGCCGAACATCTGCGCGGCGTAGCCGGGATGGTTGTGGATGCCCTCGCCGACGATCGAGACCTTGGCCACGGCCGCGTCGGTCTGGACCTGCTCCGAAGCCGAGCTCCTTGCCCAGCAGCTCGAGCAGCCGCTCGGTCCGGGCAAGGTTGGCGCGCTCGACGGTGAAGGACATGTCCGTGCTCCCGTCGTGGCCGACGTTCTGCACGATCATGTCCACGTTCAGACCCTGGTCGGCCATGGGCTCGAAGATGGACCGGGCGATGCCGGGGTGGTCGGGCACGCCCACGATGGTGACCTTGGCCACCTTGCGGTCGAGCGCCATGGCCCGGACCTTGTCTCGCAGCTCCACAGCAGAAACCTCCTGGATGCTGGTACCTGGGTGGTCGCTGAACGTGGAGCGCACCCGGATGATGACGTCGTTGACCCAGCCCAGCTCGACGGCTCGTGTCTGCATGACCTGCGCGCCCTGGTGAGCGAGCTCGAGCATCTCCTCGTAGCCGATGGTGGGGATGAGCTGCGCGTCCGGAACGACGCGCGGATCGGCCGTGAAGATGCCCTCCACGTCCGTGTAGATCTCGCAGGCGTCGGCTCCCAAGCGGGCGGCCAGGGCCACCGCGGTCGTGTCAGAGCCACCGCGCCCGAGGGTGGTGATCTCCGAGTCGTCGTAGCCCTCGCCGGTGGACCCCTGGAAGCCGGCCACGATGACCACGCGGCCGCGCTCGATCTCGCGCCGCATGCGGGCCGGGTCGATGTTGGCGATGCGCGCGCGTCCGTGGGCCGTATCGGTGCGGATGCCGGCCTGCGGGCCCGTGAGCGAAACGGCCTCGATGCCCTGTGCGTGGAGGGCCATGGTCACGAGCGTGCCGCTCATGTGCTCGCCGGTGGCCAGCAACAGGTCCATCTCGCGCGGATCGGGCTCGTCGGTGATGGCTGCGGCCAGCTCGGTGAGGTGGTCGGTGGTGTCACCCATGGCGCTGACCACGACCACGAGGTCGGCGCCTTCGCGGCGATCGCGTGCGATGCGCCCGGCGACGTGGCGGATGCGCTCGGCATCGGCGAGCGACGAGCCGCCGTACTTCTGGACGATGAGTCGGGACATGCGCGGAGTCTACGCGAGCCGCGGCGAAGCGCCAGCGGCGCGGTCGTCATCGTCGCCGATGACCCGTGCACCCTCGGCTCGGGCCGCCTGCACGGCCGCCCGCCCGGACATCCCCAGCGCCCGCGCCCGACGCTCCATGGCCGCCGCGATGGTCGCGGCGGCCGCGGCGTCATCGCTGAAGGCGATGACCGTGGGTCCCGCTCCGGACAGGCAGGCGCCGTTGGCTCCGGCCGCGAGGGCGGCCTCGATGAGCTCGGGCAGCTCCGGGTAGGCCGCGGCGCGGTATGGCTCGTGCAGGCGGTCGACGGTGCCGGCCGCTAGCAGGTCCAGGCGACCCTGGCTCAGGGCCGCCACCGCGAGGGTGGCCGCGCCCACGTTGTGGACCGCGTCGGCGAAGGGCACCGTACTCGGGCAGGGCGGCGCGCATGGCCGCGGTGGAGAGATGCCGGTCAGGGATGTAGAGGGCGGCCAGCAGGTCCGCAGGGTGGTTCGATGCGGATGGCGCGGGGCGCTCCGTCCACGTTCGCCACCACGCAGAGCCCGCCGTATACCGCTGCGGCAGCGTTGTCGGCATGGCCCTCCGAGACCGTCGCCAGCTCCAGGATCCGCTGCTGGCCGAGGGCTCCCGCCAGCAGCGCGTCGGCAGCCACGAGCGCGGCCACCGTGGCCGAGGCCGACGAGCCCAGTCCCCGCGTGACCGGGATGCGGTTGTCCATGCGCACGTGCCAGCCGGCACCGGCGGGATCGACGCCGGCATCCTCGAGGCCCTCGATGAGGGCGCTGATGAAGCGGTTGCGACGGCCGGTGGGCAGGTGGCCGGCGCCCTCGCCACGGACCTCCACGTGGAAGGCCGGCTCGACGTCGGCCGGGACCGCCTCGACCTCGATGATGGTGGCCAGGTCGAGCGCCAGGGCCAGCGCGTCGAAGCCGGCTCCGAGGTTGGCGGTGGTGGCCGGGACGTCGACCGTGACCCGGCGCCCGACGAGGTCGGCGCCAGAGCGCACGGCGGTCACCAGCCGAGCACGCCGCGAACGGCTTCGACGGTGGGCTCTGCCTCCAGGTTGGGGGCGGCCAGGCGCATGCCCGTGTCGGGGTCCTTGAGGCCAAGACCGGTGAGCACGGCCACGATGGTGGCCTCGGGATCCACGCGACCGTCGGCGAGCGGCCTTGCGCACACCGGCCACCGAAGCGGCCGAGGCCGGCTCGCAGAAGATGCCCTCCAGGCGCGCGATGTCTCGATAGGCCGCGAGGATCTCCTCGTCGGTGACCGCGTCGATGAGGCCGCCCGACTCGTCGCGAGCCGCGAGGGCGAGATGACCGCTGGCCGGCCGGCCGATGCGGATGGCCGTGGCGATGGTGTGCGGTTCGTCGAAGTCGTGGCCCTGGACGAGGGGCGAGGCGCCCTCGGCCTGGAAGCCGATCATCTTCGGCGTGGTCTCCACCAGGCCCGCGTCGCGGTACTCCTTGAAGCCCTTCCAGTAGGCGCTGATGTTGCCGGCGTTGCCGACCGGGATGGCCAGGTAGTCAGGCGCGCCGCGCGAGGTCCTCGCAGACCTCGAAGGCCGCCGTCTTCTGGCCCTCGAGTCGGTAGGGGTTGACCGAGTTGACCAGCTCGACGGGATAGTCAGGGTCTCGCTGCGCGGTCATCTCGCGCACGATGCGCAGGGCGTCGTCGAAGTTGCCGTCGATGGCGACCACCCGGGCGCCGGCGGCCTGGCCCTGGAGCATCTTGCCCGCGGCGATCTTGCCCTTGGGCAGGACGATGACGGCCTCGATGCCGGCGCTCGCGGCGTAGGCCGCGGCCGACGAGCTGGTGTTGCCGGTGGACGCGCAGATGACGGCACGGGCGCCACCTTCGATGGCCTTGGCCACGGCCACGACCATGCCCCGGTCCTTGAACGAGCCGGTGGGGTTCTGGCCCTCGACCTTGAGGTACAGCTGCGACACGCCCAGCTCCCGGCCCAGGTTGTGCGCGCGGACCAGGGGCGTGAAGCCCTCACCCAGTCCCAGCGGCGGTGTCTCCTCGGTCAGCGGCAGGTAGTCCGCGAAACGCTCCATCAGGCGCGGGCGGCGACCGCTGCTCGGAGCCTCGCGCCTGGAGCTGCTGGAGGGCGTGGCTCATGCGCATCTCCTAGGCGTCTTCGAGGATGGGATAGACCGTCAGGGCGCGATCGAACAGTCCCAACCTGGCGCTCATGGCGGTGAGGCTCGAGGGCCTGCTCACGAAACCCTCATCGGTCGTGGCCAGGGCCATCTCCTTGACCGTCTCGGGCAAGCCGGCCTCACCGAGACCCTCGATGACCACCAGCCAGCCATGCTCGCCACCGAGGTCATCCTCGAGCTCCATGGCCTCGGCAGGCGGGAGGACCCCCCAGGTGGAGCCGGCACCACGACCCAGCGCGAGCACGTCGGCGAGGATCGCGCTCGAGGTGGCCGGGCCGCCGGCACCGGGGCCGGCCATGGAGACGCGACCGGCGGGATGGGCCCCGAACTCGACGTGGTTGTCGACGCCAGCGGTGGCCCCCAGGCGCGACCCGGCCTTGACGGCCATGGGCGTGACCGCGCCGCTCACCTGCCCGCCGCTGCGTTCCGCGCGCGCGATCAGCTTCAGCACCAGCCCCAGGCGGGCCGCCACGCTCATGTGGCTGCGCTTCACGACCGGTGATGCCGTCCGCGGCCTCGGCCCCGACGGCGGGAGCGCTGCGACGGACCTGCTCGACGTCGATCCAGCCGCCCCAGGCCAGGCGCGAGAGCAGCACCAGCTTGTAGGTGGCATCGAAGCCCTCGACATCGCTGACCGGATCGGCCTCGGCGTAGCCGCGGGCCTGTGCCTCCGCGAGGACGTCGGCATACTCACGCGCGTCCGCAGCCATGGTGCTGAGGATGTAGTTGGTGGTGCCGTTCAGGACGCCCCGGATGGTATGCACCTCGCTGGCAGCGAGTTCGCCCACCAGCGGACCGAGCACCGGTACGCCCGCCAGGACCGCGGCCTCGAAGCGCAGCGAGGCACCGGCCGCACGTGCCGCGTCCTCGAGCTCCCGGCCGCGGCGGGCCAGCAGGTCCTTGTTGGCTGTGACCACGTCCTTGTCCGCCGCGAACGCGGCGAGGACCGCCTCGCCCGACACACCCGAGCCGCCGATGAGCTCGATGACGATATCGACCTCGTCGTCGAGAACCTCGCGGTAGTCCGTCACCTGGCGCACATCGTCGGGGATGGCCAGGCCGCGGTCGCGCTCGAGGTCGAGATCGGCGATCGCGACGAGCGTTGGGACCGCCTGCCCGCGCGCAGCCACCTCCGCCGCCCAGGCGGGGTCCAGCAGTCGCCCGGCCACCGCCGTGCCCACCGTGCCCAGGCCGAACAGGGCCACGCGAGGACCGGTGCGCTCGGGTTCGGCCGACCGGATCGGTCGCAGCTGTCGTCATCTCAGGAGCATCATGATCCATGGCCCGATCGTAGCGCAGCGCACGCCTGCTAGAGTCGAGCAGCGACGGCATCGACGTCCGCACCCACCCTGACCACACCAGTGAGCCCATGACCGACACGATGAGCCAGCCCACCAGCAGCGCCAGCCCCGAGCCCGGGAGCGGCGGACGCGTCTTCAGCGGCGTCCAGCCCAGCGGCCTGCCACACGTGGGCAACCACCTCGGCGCCTTCGGCAACTACATCGCCATGCAGGATGGCTTCGACAGCATCTACTGCATCGTCGACTACCACGCCCTCACCTCGACCCACGACGCGGAGCGCATCCGCGAGGCCACCAGGGAGATGGCCCTGGGCCTGCTGGCGTTGGGGCTCGATCCCGAGAAGGCCGTGCTCTTCCGCCAGTCCGACCGCCCCGAGCACCTCGAGCTGATGTGGCTCTTCGCCTCGGTCACGCCCATGGGCTGGGTCGAGCGCACGCCCTCGTTCAAGGAGAAGCGCCGCATCCAGCCCGATGACGTCAACACGGCCCTCTTCAACTACCCCGTGCTGCAGGCAGCCGACATCGCCATCTACAAGGCCGACTACGTGCCGGTGGGCAAGGACCAGGCGGCACACCTCGAACTGGCGCGTGAGATCGTGCGCGCCTTCAACGGCCGCTACGGCGAGGTCTTCCCCGAGCCGCAGGCCGTCTTCAGCGATGCGCCCATCGTGAAGGGCACCGACGGCGCCAACAAGATGTCCAAGTCGCTGGGCAACGTCATCGAGATCTTCGCGGACGAGGACACCATCCGCAAGCAGATCATGAGCATGGTCACCGACACCGAGCGCCAACGCTTGACCGATCCCGGCCGCCCGGAGGTCTGCAACGTGTGCCAGATGCACAGGATCTTCAGCCCCGACGACTACGAGGACATCTGGGAGGGCGAGCGCCGCGCCACCACCGGCTGCGTGGCCACCAAGAAGCTGCTGGCGGAACGGATGCTGGGCTACTTCGCCGAGGCCCGCGAGCGCTACCAGGAGCTCAAGGCCAGGCCCGAGATCGTCGAGGAGGTCCTCGCTGCGGGTGCCGCCACGCTCGCGCCCCAAGGCTGCCGAGACGCTCGCGGAGTGCCACGAGCGCATGGGTCTGGCGCCGCGACGCTGATCGCGGCCGACGCGCGTGACTCCACGCTCTGGCGCCGCGCGGCCGGGTAGACTCCGCTCATGATGTCCCGGCTCATCGAGCACGACGGGCGCTGGATCCGCGCGCTCCTGATCCTGGCCACGCTGACGGTCGGCCTGGTCTTCATCGGCCTCGCCGCGGATGTCATCGTCTACTTCAGCGACATCATCCTCATCGTGGTCATGGCCTGGGTCTTCGCCTTCGTGCTCAACCCGGTCGTCGACGGCTGCCGGACGCGTGGCCCCGGCCATCCCGCGCATCGTCGTCGTGGTCGTCGTCTACGGCCTGCTCTTCGTGGTCCTGGTCGGGCTCGGACTCGTCATCGCCACCCAGCTGGCCAACTCCATCATCGACTTCACCGACGAGCTGCCGACGCTGCAGGAACGCGTGCCCGAGATCGTCGACCCGTGGCAGGCCGGCTCGCGGACCTGGGCCTGCAGGTGGACCTCGTGGTCGTCCTCGACCAGGGCCTGCAGGAGCTGGCCCGCTCGTCGGGCCAGTTCGTGGGCCCGCTGCAGGATGTCGCGTTCGCCAGCCTGGGCATGCTCGGCAACCTCATCTTCATGATCTTCCTGTCGCTCTTCATCGTGGTCGACAAGGACAACCTGCTCGGCTTCGTCAACCGCGTCACGCCCCCGCAGTACGCGCCCGAGATGCGGCTCTTCCAGACGAGCGTGGCCTCGTCGTTCGGCGGGTTCATGCGCGGGCAGGCCATCCAGGCCGTGGTGCTCGGCTCGGTCGCGGCTGCCGGCAGCTTGCTGCTCGACATCGACTACATGCCGCTGACCACGGCGCTGGTGGCCGTCTTCCAGTTCATCCCCTTCTTCGGGCCCTTCGTCTCGTGGGCGCCGCCGGTGGTCGCTGCCGTCCTGACCCAGCCCGAGGCCATCATCCCCATCGTGCTCATCATGGGCGCCGGCTGGTTCGTGACCATGAACTTCGTGCAGCCGCGCGTGATGTCCAGCTCGGTCGGCATCCACCCGGTGGTGGTGCTGCTGAGCGTGCTCATCGGCCTGCGCCTGCAGGGTGTCGTGGGAGCCATCTTCGCCATCCCCGTGGCGGCCGTCATCAGCGCCTTCTTCTTCCACTACCTCAACCGCAGCCAGGGTGGTCCCCGTGACGTCACCAGCCGGGCCGCGCGCCGGCTCGAGGAGCGCGAGGGACGTCCGGTGCGCGTGCCCTACGCCACCGGTCGTGGGTGCACCGCCGGGCGGTCCCGCGGCCGAGCCCGCAGTCCCATCCACGACCACGACCAGACCGACGAGGAGCGAGCATGAGCGACGAGCAGGAGCAGGCAACCGGCGATCGGCAGATCCCGCCGTCGGAGCGGACAGCGGCGGGCGCCCCGGTCGACGCGCTCACCGGGGCCTATGCCGATCCCACCGACCTGGCAGCGGCCGGTCGCTACATCCCCAGCGCCCGAGCCACGCCACGCGAGGCCAAGCCGCTGTCCGAGTGGACGACGCGGCCGCGCATCCTCGTGACCAACGACGACGGCATCGAGTCGCGCGGCCTGCTGGCGCTGAAACAGGCGCTCGAGCCCATCGGCGACGTCTACGTCATGGCGCCCGACACGAACCAGTCGGCGGTGGGCCACTCGATGACCTTCATGCGCCCGCTGCGCGTGCGTGAACGCCGGCTCGACGACGGCAGCACCGGCTGGTCGGTCGACGGCTCGCCCACCGATGCGGTGAGCGTGGCCTTCCTGGGCTACTTCGGGATCAGCTTCGACCTCGTGGCCTCGGGCATCAACTACGGCTCCAACCTCGGCGACGACATCACCTACTCGGGCACCGTGGGCGCCGCCATGGAGGCGGTGCTCTCGGGCTGCCCGGCCTTCGCCATGAGCCAGGAGTGGAGCGACGAGCCCGACTTCGCGCTGGCCGGCGAGGTGGCGGCCATGGTCGCGCGCAATGTCCTCGAGCACGGCCTCGGCGAGGGCGAGCTGCTGAACGTCAACATCGCCCGCCAAGGCCGCAGCGACCCTGCCGAGATCGACCTGACGCGCATGGGCAAGCGCGTCTACCAGGACAAGCTGCTCGAGCGACTCGACCCGCGCGGCACGCCCTACTACTGGTTCGGTGGCCCGCCGCCGACCGGCGTGGCGGAACCTGGCACCGACTTCCACGCGGTCTCCACGGGCAAGGTGGCCATCACGCCCATCCACCTCGATCTCACCGCCCAGCGGCTGCTCGAGCGGCTCCACGGCTGGGAGTGGCAGCTCGAGGCCGGAGCCGCGACCGGGCCGAATAGCCGCTCAGCTGCGGCGTGGTCGGTCCGGGTCAGCGCCCCGCCTTGAGGTCCGCGAGCACGGCCCGGGCGGCGTTGCGACCGGGCAGGCCGGTGACGCCGCCACCGGGGTGCGCACCCGAGCCGGCAAGGTAGAGCCCCGACGCGGCATCCGGTGCCGGGCATAGCCGAGCAGCGGTCGCCAGGCGAACCACTGGTCGAGCCCCGGCTCCAGGTGCAGCGGATGGCCGCCGCTGATGCCGAAGTCGGCCTCGATGTCGACGGGCGTGAGCACCTGCCGCGCCACGACCAGCCTCGCGAGCCCAGGAGCCGCCCGTTCCAGCGTCTCGATCACGAGGTCGCCGAGGCCGTCGCGCTGCGTCTCCCAGTCACCGTCGCGGAGCGCGTACGGGGCCGACTGCACGAGCACGCTCATGACGTGCTTCACACCGCCAGTCGGCTGCGCCATCGACGAGCAGCGGATCGACCAGGCTGGGGATGGTGGCCTCCAGCCAGGGCGCCTCGCTGATGCGGCCGTACTTGGGCGGCGTCGGCGGCCTGGTCGAGATAGCGCATCGAGGGCGCGACGACGATGCGGCCACGCAGCCGCATGGCACCATCGTCGCCGTCGAGCCCGGTCGAAGGCGGGCAGCTCGGCGAGCGCCAGGTTGACCTTGGCGGTGACGCCCTTGTCGCGCAGGTTGTCGACCTCCCAGCCCAGCTCGGGACCGAGCGTCTCGGGATCGAGCAGCCCCTGCAGCGTGGTGCGCGGATCCAGGCCGCTGACCACGATCCGGGGCCTCGAGCTCCTCACCATCGGCGAGGGCCACGCCCGTGATCGACTCGTGGTCATCGCGGAAGGCCACGACCTCGGCGCCGGTGCGGATCTCGACGCCGGCGGTGCGGGCCGCCTCCGCCAGGGCCGCTGCCAGCGCGCCCGGGCCACCCCGCGCGTAGACGGTCTCACCGGCCGCACCGCCGTCGTTGCCGGCCGAGTCGGTGAGCATGACCGCCGAGGTGCCGCCGTGGTGCGGACCCATGGCCGTGTAGCGCAGGCCACGGGTGGCCAGCAGGGCCCGCAGGGCGTCGGACTCGAGGTTGTCCTCGAGGTAGTCGGCGATGGCCGTGGGCAGCATCCGCGTGAACTCGCGTGCGTGACGCGGCTCCAGGCGACGGTAGCGCCAGCCGAACTTGAGGCCGCTCACGAGCACGTCGCGGTTGGCCTCCTTGGTGTCGGGCGGCGTCATCAACAGCAGCCGCCAGAGCGTGGAGGCGAGCGCCCGGAACTCGGCGTCGAAGGACTCCCAGGCCGCCGCGTCGGCGGCCGAGACGACAGCCAGGCCGGCCGCCGTGCGAGCCGGGTCGGCCCACAGCGTGATCGGCGGGCCCTCGCCACCGACCGACGTGGCCAGCGCAGCCGGCTGCACCAGGCGCAGGCCGTGTTTGGCCAGCTCGAGCTCGCGCGCGACGCCCGGGGCCAGGCGCCCGACGGTGTGGGCCAGGGTGGGCACGCGCGCCGACGGGCGCGACCTCGGACGTACCGACGGCGCCGCCGACGGTCTCACGGCGCTCGAGCAGGAGCGTGCGCAGGCCGGCGCGGCCCAGGTACGTCGCTGCGACGAGGCCGTTGTGGCCGCCACCGACGACGATGGCATCCCAACGCTGCGCGCTCATGCCCGGACCCCCTTCTGCTTCACCTGCTCGAGCACCTTGAGCGCGGCCAGGCGTCCGTTGGCACCCATGATGCCGCCGCCCGGGTGGGTCGACGAGCCGGCCAGCCAGAGGTGTCGCACCGGCGTCTCGAAGCGGCTCCAGCCCGGCACGGGACGGTTGAAGAAGAGCTGCTCGAGGGTCAGCTCACCCTGGAAGATGTTGCCCTCGGTCAGGCCGACGTCACGCTCCATGTCCAGCGGGGTCATCACCTGGCGGTGGAGGATGATGTCGCGGATGTTGGGGGCGCGCTCGGCGATGACGTCGATGACGGCATCACCGAAGGCCTCGCGCTGGTCGTCCCAGGTGCCCTCGCTCTCGGCGAGGTGGTACGGCGCCCAGTGCACGAAGCAGCTCATGACGTGCTTGCCGGGCGGCGCCATGGTGGGATCGACGAGCGTGGGGATGATCATGTCGATGTAGGGCTTGCGGCTGAAGCGGCCGGCCTTGGCGTCGTCGTAGGCCGTCTCCATGTACTCCACCGAGGGGCTGAAGCTGATGGCCCCACGCAGGTGCTCGCCGGGGCCCGGCAACGACTCGAACGAGGGCAGTCCGTCGAGCGCGAGGTTGACCTTGCCGCTCGAGCCACGGAAGCGGAAGCGCTTGACCTCGGCCTCGAACTCCGCTGGCAACGTGCCGTCGGGCACCAGGCCCAGGAACGTGCGACGAGCGTCGACGGTGGAGAGCACGTGGTCGGCAAGGATCTCCTCGCCGCTCTCGAGCACGACGCCGGTGGCCTGGCCGTCCTTGACGAGGACCTCGGCCACGGGGGCCTCGGTGCGGATCTCGGTGCCCAGCGAGCGAGCCGCCTAGGCGATGGCCGCAGCCACGCCACCGGTGCCGCCCTTGGGGATGCCCCAGGCCCGGAAGGCGCCGTCGATCTCGCCCATGTAGTGATGCAGCAGGACGTAGGCCGTGCCCGGCGAGTGGACGCCGAGGTTGGTGCCGATGATGCCCGATGCGCTCATGGTGCCCTTCAGCGGCGCCGTCTCGAACCAGCGGTCGAGGAACTCGGCCGCGCTCATGGTCATCAGCTGCACGAAGGTCAGCTGCTGCTTTCGCGGCAGGGCCGAGAAGTCCTTGACCAGGGAGCCGAGCGCCGGCCGCGTCGCGCGGGTCGGGGCGTCGCGGGTCGGTCGGGGTCATCGACAGGATGGGCTTGATGAAGCGCGCCATCTGCGCCATCAGCTGGCCGTACTCCTCGTAGGCCTCGGCGTCATTGACCGACCAGCGTCGCAGCTCGCGCATGGTGTGAGCGTGGTCGTCGGTGCGCCACAGGTGGTCACCGTCGATCGGGGTGAAGGTGCCGTCGAGCGGCAGGATGTGGAGCCCGTGGCGCGGCAGCTGCAGGTCACGGATGATCTCCGGCCGCAGCAGGCTCACCACGTACGAGAGCACGCTGAAGCGGAAGCCGGGGAAGACCTCCATCGTGAGCGTGGCGCCGCCGAGGATCTCCCGTCGCTCGAGCACGAGGGTCCTGAGGCCAGCCCTCGACAGGTAGGCACCGCTGATGAGGCCGTTGTGGCCGCCGCCGATGACGACCGCGTCGTAGCGTTCTGGCACGTTCTCCTCGCTCGGCGCGCCTCGCCGGCCCCCGCGGACCGGGTCCCCCACGCGCCCTCGGCGACGTGTGGCGCCACCGGATCTGTGGCCATGCTACTCGTTGTCGCCCCTGCGGTTCGGGCGGCCTCGCCTCGCGTGCCATGGTGCCAGCCGAGTGTCCCACAAGTGGAGCGCCAGGCCTACCTTCATCGCCGTGGGCCGGGGCGGCGAGGCTCCTGTCCATCGCCGCGAGGTTGAGCGGTGGGACTCCTGCCCATCGCCGTGGGCTGCTCGTCCACGACGCCACCTCGTCCCGTGTGCTCGGCCACTCGACCGTCGGGCGTGGTCCTGTTCAACGCTCGTCTCGTGGCCAGAGCCGATCGGCGCACGAGCAGCCCCTTCCGGTGCAACCGGCGGTCGCGTGGCGTCGCCTGCGGGACGGGCGTAGCGTCAGCCAGGTCCCCGCGGCCTTGGGCTCCGGCCAGCGACGTGTCGAGCTGACCGTGATCGCGTGCCGGCCGGGTGCGGGTCGGCCGGGCCGGCGACGGCGCCGAGGCCTAGACTCTGCCCATGTCAGTCGGATCAGCCTTTGACGAGCGCGCCCTCGAGCTGAACGTCCGGCGACAGTGGCGTGAATGGTCGGGGGTGTTCAGCTCGAGCGCGTATGCGCCGCACATCGACATCGAGTACAACGCGATCCGCAATGCGGCAGCGCTCATCGATGTCTCACCGCTCTTCAAGTACCACGTGTCCGGTCCCGATGCCGATCGCCTCGTCGACCGCGTCATCACTCGCTCGGCGGCGGCGGTGCGGCCCGGACGGGTCATCTACACACCCTGGTGCGACAGCGACGGTCGCGTCATCGACGACGGCACGCTCATGCGCCTGGACGACGACTCCTGGTTCTGGACCGCCGCCGAGGGCCAGTACCGCTGGCTGCACGCTCAATGCCCGTGGGCTCGACGTCGCGATCGAGGATCGGACCGACGCGCTCGCGGCACTGGCTCTGCAGGGCCCGTTGTCCCGGGAGGTGCTCGAGGCCGCCGCCCAGACCGACCTGTCGGGCTTGCGCTACTTCGGCCGACGAGAGCTGCGGATCGCCGGCGTGGCGGTCGACGTCAGCCGCACCGGCTACACCGGGGACCTGGGCTACGAGCTGTGGGTCCCAGCCGATCGAGCACTGGCGGTGTGGGACGCGCTGATGGAGACCGGCAGCGACTACGCCATCCGACCGGCCGGCATCCTGGCCCTGGACGTGGCGCGGGTCGAGGCCGGGCTCATCATGGCCGGCGTCGACTACACCTCGGTCCATCACGCGCTCACGCGGGAGCAGAGCTACTCGCCCTTCGAGCTGGGCCTCGGCGACCTGGTCAAGCTCGACAAGGACGTGCCCTTCGTGGGCCAGGCGACGCTCAAGCGAGAGGCCGCGGCCGGTGGCCCGCCCCGCCGACTGGTCGGCCTTGACCTCGACTGGGCCGACCTCGAGCGGCTCTATGCCAGGCACGGACTCTCGCCTGCCCTGTCAGCGAACGCCTGGCGTGGGGAGATCCCCATCTACGACTTCGGGGAGCAGGTCGGCCGCGCCACCAGCGGCTCGTGGAGCCTCGTGCTCAAGAAGAACCTGGCCATCGGTACGGTGGCGGCGGCATCGGCCGAGATCGGCACCGAGCTCGAGATGGAGTGGTCCGTCGAGGGCGAGCGCGGCACCATCGGCGCCGAGGTCGTGGAGCTGCCCTTCTTCGATCCGCCCCACAAGCGCGAGTAGCCTCCGGCTACGGCGACCCGCCCGCGGCGAGCGAGGGCACGAAGCGAGGATCCACCTCGTAGACGTCGCGGATGCGGTCCGGGCTGAGCACCTCGGCCGGCGCGCCCTCGGCCACCAGCCGACCCTCGTCGAGCAATGCCAGGCGCGGGAAGAAGTGGGCCGCCAGCGGCAGGTCGTGCAACACGGCCAGCACCGTCAGGCCGTCGTCTGCGAGGCGCGCGATCAGCTGCAGCACCTCCACCTGGTGGCGCAGGTCCAGATGGACGGTGGGCTCGTCGAGCACGAGCAGGCGTCCGCCCTGGGCCACGGCCATGGCCACCAGCACCAGCTGGCGCTCGCCCATGGAGAGCTGCCGCACATCACGACCGCGGAGCTTCCCGATGCCCACGCGTCGGATGGCCGCGTCTGCCGCTGCGCGGTCCTCGTCGCTCTGTCCCGTGAAGGGGTTCTCATGGGGGATGCGACCGAGCTGCACGACCTGCTCGACGGGCATCGAGAAGGGCAGGTCCACCTGGCTGGGCACGACCGAGATGGCCCGGGCGATGGCCGACCGCTCGATCTCGGCGAGCGGCACGCCGTCAAGGCGGATCGAGCCCCCGCTGGGCTGGGCCAGCCCGGTCAGACAACGCAGCAGGCTCGACTTGCCGGCGCCATTGGGTCCGACCAGGCAAAGGCGGTCCCCGGGCGCAAGGTGAAGGTCGACGTCGGTGAGCACCTGGGCCTCGTCAAAGCGCAGCGTGAGACCCTCGATGTCGACCCGCAGGCCCTGTCCCGTCACAGCTGGTAGGCCGTGCGGTAGCGGCGGAGCAGCATCACGAAGACCGGAGCCCCGATGACGGCGGTGACGATGCCTACCGGCAGCTCGCCCGCGAGCCGCGCACCCAGGTCAGCCACCACCAGGAAGACGGCGCCCCAGACCGCGGACAGCGGCAGCACGAGGCGAGCATTGGGTCCGACCATCAATCGCACCACGTGCGGGATGACGAGCCCCACGAAACCGATGAGCCCAGCCAGGGCTACCGCGGCCGCGGTCACCAGCGAAGCCAACGCCAGCAGCAGCATGCGCTCGCGGCGGACGTCGACACCCAGGTGCAGCGCGGTGTCGTCGCCAAGGAGCAGACCGTTGAGCGAGCGGGCCCGGGTGAGGATGAGCAGCGAGCCGATGGCGATGATGGGCAGGCCCAGCATGAGGCTCTGCCAGTCGGCGCCGTTGAGGCTGCCCAGCAGGTAGTAGAAGATCTGGCGCAGCTGCGCACCCGAGAGGTACATGGCCAGCGACAGGCCGGCAGCCAGCATCGAGCCCACGGCGTAGCCGGTGAGCAGGATGGAGGTCATCGTCGTCCGTCCGCCACCGCCGGCGATGCGATAGACCACGGTCACCGCGGTGAGCGCGCCCACGAACGCGAGGATGTTGACCAGGCCCAGCCCGAGCCAGGCGATGTGGATCGGCAGGAGCACGCCGACCGCGGCACCGAGCGCGGCGCCACTGGCAGTGCCCAGGACGTAGGGATCGGCCAGCGGGTTGCGCAGCAGGCCCTGGAAGGTGACGCCCGCGACCGACAGGCCGAGGCCGACCACGAGCGCGGTCAGCACCCGCGGCAGACGCAGCGTGAGCACGATGGTCTCCGAGGTGTCGGCCCACGTCTGATCCACGGGCAAGCCGAGGCGTCCCGCGAGGATCCCCACCGTCTCTGCCGCCGGCACCGCTACCGTGCCCAGCGCCACGCCGGCCACGACCGCGACGGCCAGGGCCAGCAGCCCCAGCAGGCCGAGCACGACGGGACGTCGTCGCAGGGCCTCGAGGGATCCGTGGTGGACCCGTGCGCGCTCCTGCGCCAGGTCCGTGGTGGTCATGGTCAGGCGGCTTGGCAGATGGGCGGATCAGCCGGGAACTCGGCCAGCTCCAGCCCAGGATGCACGGCGCGCGCGAGCGAGGCCAGACCCTGGGCCAGACGCGGGCCGGGGCGGGTGATGGGCACGTCGTCGACCGGCCGGACGGCGCCGTTGACCACGGCGGTCATGCCCTCCCAGCCGGGACGGGCCGCGACCGCATCAGGGCAGGTGCCGTAGGTCGGCGTCACCGAGGACGATGACCTCGGGGTCGGCCACGACCAGCTCCTCGAGCGGGATCGACCACAACGCCGGATCGGCGGTGGTGATGGGCTCGCCGCCGGCACGCACGATCATGTCGGCGAGGAAGGAGTCGGGGGCGGGTGCGTAGATCTCGGGCTCGGCGCCGAGCTCGTAGAACACGCTCGGAGTGCTACCGGCAGCGGCGGCAGCCTCGCTGATGACGTCCATCTGGGCGGCCATCTCGGCCGTCACGGCGACAGCGCTTCTCGGATGCGCCGATGCTGGTGCCGATGAGCTCGATGTCCGCCAGCACCGAATCGACGTCGGGCGCGTAGAGCACGACCACGGTGTAGCCCAGCTCGCGCATCCTGTCGATGTCGTCGGGCGGGGTGAAGGAGTTGCCGGCCGCCAGCACGAGGTCGGGCTCGAGCGCCACGACCTGCTCCATGAGCACGCCGGTGTAGGTGGCCACGTCGGTGAGCTCGACGGCCTCGGGCGGGTAGTCGTCGAAGTCGGTGCCGCCGACCAGTCGGTCGCCGGCGCCCAGGGCGAAGACGGTCTCGGTGTTCGCTGGGGACAGGCTGATGATCCGCTCGGGCTCGGCCTCGATGGTGACCTCGGTGCCCTCGTCGTCGACGACGGTGACCGGGAAGGCCTCGTCGGAGCCGAGGACGGGCGGCACGGCGGCCGTGAGCACGAGCAGCGTGCTCAGGCAGGCAACAAGAAAGCCCCTGGCTGGTCTGCCGAGGCTCCGTTCGATGGTAGGCGTGCTCACGTGCTTCCCCTTTTCACTCGAAGGGCTGGCGCACGATCCGAGGCACGGCGGCCGGACTGGCAGCGTCGAACGCGCTGTTCACCGTAGCGGGACTGTGTCGGATTCTCACCGACTTCGCGTGTCCTGGATCTTGCTCTTTGGTTGTGCGAGCTCGAGTCTACTGCCTCGGCCGCAGCCTGCCGAGTCCGACCAATCGGCCCGATACGGGCAGATAAGTGGCACGTAAGCGGCACCGTCCACGATAGGCAGCGACCGCCTCGGCCGCCGGACCATCCGCCGGAGGAAGGGCTGTCCATGCGAGGACCAGACCATGTCAGGATCCGCCACATCGCCACCGTCGCGCTCGGGAGCGCCCTGGCCGTCGCGTCGGCGCCGGGTACCGCCGTCGCTGCCAGCGAGGACGTCGCGACCCTGCCGCGGTGCGCCGGACTCGAGGCCAGCAGCCCGGTGGACGCCAGAGACCGTCTCACCCTGGCAGACCGAGCTCGACGGGGACGGTGCCGTGACCGGCCACCGCCTCACGCTGCGACGCGACGGGGCGCGAACACCACCTGCACACCGGCCGTCGCGGGTTCTGGTGCGGGTCGGCACCGGACCGTCTGCTCATCGGGGAGCGCGCTGACGGCGGCACGCGCCTGGACATGATCGACACCAGCCGGGCCTGCCGGCTGTGGACGCGCCAGCTCGGAGCGGCTGCTCTACCCGGAGCGCGACACGGCTGCGGGCACGCTCCGCCTCACCATCCACGACCGTGACTCACGCCGCTACGAGGGCACCCACGTGCTCGACGCCGGACCGGCGAGACGCAGGTCGCGATGCAGGCACGCGTGTGTCGAGAACTGCCTGCCCAACGACGGCAGCCTCGGTGTCGCCGGCGCTGCAGCCGGCGGGTGCCGCCCAGGCCGACGCCCAACTTCGCCGCCGGCGCCTGGCCCAAGGACAAGGCGCTGACCTTCCGCTGGAAGGCCGGACGCCGTGCCGCCGGCCTGGGCCCAGGAGCCCGCTGCAGAGGCGGTGCCGACGACGCCACGCAGCTCGTCGATCTCGCGCAGCCCGCGCTTCGTCTACCGCAGCGACGGCGCCAACAGCGTGGCCTACACGGGCTCGCTGCCCAGCTTCTGCAGCAGCAACGCCATCGCCTGCGCCCGCCGGAGCATGCCCACGCTACTGGGGCGTGTGGATCCGACCCCATGGCACGGACCTGCCCCTGGGGCACGCTGCGTTGGTGCCAGAAGACCTCGTCCATCGAGCGGCTGCTTCGACATCCGCCGGGTGATGCTCCACGAGCTCGGCCACATCGCCGGCCTGAACCACCCCTCGAGCGCGGGCTTCACGCTCTCGGCGCGACGACTCGGTCATGCAGGGCATCACGCCCAGCCGACCGCAGGCAGGCGCCAGCCGCCACGCCTTCGGCCGCTGCGACGTGGCCACGCTGCAGGAGCTCTACGACACGCCTGACAACAAGACGGACATCTCGACCTGCAACGACGTGGCCACCAGGCTGACCTCTGGCCAGCCAGCTCGCCATCGGTCACGGCGTGGTTCGCCGGTGCAAGCTCACGGCCACGCTCAAGGTCGCCGAGCAACAGCGCCTACCGGCAGCTCGTCGGCAATCCGCTCAACGGCCGCTCGGTGAAGCTCAAGTACCGCCGAGCCGGCAGCGCCGACGCCTGGAAGACGGTCTGGATGCGCTCGCTCTACTCAGCAGGGTCGCTACGAGGCCACCATCACGCCCGGTGCGACCTGGGAGTTCAAGGCGGTCTTCCCCCGCCCACCGACGAGGGGCTGCGCTACAGCCGCTCGGCGATCAAGGTGAAGGTGAAGGTGACGACGTCGATGACCACGGCCTCGGCTGACGCGCTGGCACCTCGGCCACTGGACTCGCGCTGGCGCTCCCCGCGATCGAACGGCCGCCGAGCGACCAGGCCGCAGCGAGGCCGGACGGTCTGGCTCAAGGGCCCCTTCGGCGCGGTGCCCGGCACGGACCTCGACGAACCCGCGACCGCGGCACCGGACGCACGGCCACTCGACACCTGGATGCGCGGAGCTACGCTCGAGCTCGCGATCGACCCGCCGCTCGAGCCGGGTGCCACGGTGAGCCTGAGGTCGATCGCACTCGACGATGGCCAGGTCGTCGAGCTGCGCTCGTGACGGCCGCTGGGTCACGGGCCCCGACCAGCCCGGCGTGCACCGGTCGTGGCCACCGTCAGGCGGACGGGCGCGAGCCCAGCCGAGCATGCCTGGCTGCTGGACGTGCCCGATCGCCGGGCAGCTGGGAGACGCTGCTTCGAGATGCCGGCCCTCGAGGCCAGCCTCTCGGCCGCGTCACGGGTCCGTCGTCGGTGAACGCGGCCACGGCTGCTACGTCGGACATGCTGCCAGGAGGTCGGCTACCGGCCGCCGGCGGAGACGCTCGAGCCGCTGGCCGTGGCGGTCGGCGAGCCACTCACGCTGGGGCTCGCCGATGGCTCGGCGCTGGTGGACTGGGAAGGGCGGCTCGAGCCACAGTCGGGCACGCGTGCCGAGACGCGGCTCGCGCACAGGCCGACTTCGACGAACCCGTGGCCGGACCGACGCTGACGGGCCTGGAGCCGGACCGGCCCGGCGAGTGGCTGCTCGAGCTACGCGTCGACTACGACCGCGAGCGCGGCTGGCAGTGGTACCTGTACCGGCTCGTCGCGGAGTAGCCGCGCGATGGATCGTCGGGGTCGTCGGCGCCGCTCAGGCGCCGGCGGCCTCGGCGACCTCCTCGGACTCCGGGAAGAGCGACGTCTGGCGCTCCTCGGGCAGCATCACGCCCAGGATCTCCTGCATCGCGGCGATGTGGGCGCAGGTCTTGCCAGGACTCGAAGTAGTGGCAGTTGCACTGCCAGCCATCGGCCTCGAGGGTGACAGGTGGTGCGAGTCGTTGTCCCCCGCGAAGGTGACGGCCAGCCGCTCGACGGTGATGCGGTCGCGCTCGCGCGCGTAGCGGTGGGCCTTCTCGATCTTGCCGATGACGCTCGAGTGCATCGATCCCAACCTCCTGCCCGCCGCTGTCCGCCTCGGCGAGCGCCTCGTACGACGCCGCGTCAGGCCTGAGGAAGGCCCGCTCGACCGGACGTCGATCCCTGCTCCCTAGACTAGCGACTCCACCAAGAGGCGACAGGGGCCGAAGGTCTACTCGGGGCCGGCCTGATCGGCCAGCGCCAGCTGCTCCTTGATGTGATCGATGACCGACGATCGGCGTCGGGTCGACCGCGTACATGAAGGCCATGTAGACGCTGACGTAGTCGCCCATGACGATGCCGCTGAGGGCCTGGCCCAGCCGACCCTCGCCCGCTGGTCTCGACGCGTGGTGTGCCAGATGTGCCCGGTCTCCAGGACGTCGCCGACGAGCTGGCGCGCAGCGCGTTCGCGCGGGTGCTCCAGCTCGCTCCGCAGCAAGACGACGGCGAGGTGATCGCGCAGCGACTCGGGCTGCTCGAAGCCGACGACCGTGTTGTGCGTGGCCTCGGGCAGCTCCTCGAAGACGGCCGTGGCCTTGCCGTTCTCGTTGAGCTGCGTCTTCCAGCGGCGCGCCACCGGCGCCAGGAAGCCCGACGCCGCTGATCGATCACGAAGCGGTCGACCAGCGACCAGGCCAGCTGCTTGGCGGGGTTGTCCGCGGTGGGCACGTCGGGCCCGCAGCGCGCCACGGCCTCGTGGCGCCGACGGCCACGGCCGCCTCGATCTCGGCCTCGTCGAGCTCGAGCACGCCGGCTCGCTCGAGGATGCCGGCCACGATGCCCATCGACCAGCCCACGCGACGCGCGCGGCGAGCCGCGGCCGGGGAACGTCAGCAGCGGCAGGCTGGCCGCCTCGGCCACGCGTCGCAAGGCTCCGCCGGTGCTGACGCAGACCACCGGGCAGCGACGCGCCAGCGCCGCCTCCAGCTGCGCGCAGCGTCTCCTCGGTGTCGCCGCTCTTGGAGCTGGCGATGACCAGCGTGTCGGGGCCGACCCAGGCCGGCAGCTCGTAGCCGCGCAGCGACCTCCACGGGCACGCTGAGGCGGTCGGCCCAGATGGCCCTTGACCAGGTCGCCGCCGATGGCCGAGCCACCCATGCCCAGCATCGCCACCGAGCGTGGCG
Organism: uncultured Chloroflexia bacterium; assembly: GCA_963714675.1. Lineage (GTDB taxonomy): Bacteria > Chloroflexota > Limnocylindria > Limnocylindrales > CSP1-4 > JAFMJV01. Next base: position 448,166 of record CAVQPG010000004.1, read on the forward strand.
CCGCCCAGGGCAGCTCGAGCTCGCGCGAGATGCGCCAGCCCTCGCTACCTGGTCGGCCAGACCCGGCCACGTCGGCCGAGCATGCCCTCGCTGTCGGCGCGGGCCATCGCCGCGACGTCGTCGAGGATGTTGGCGCCGCTCCCCAGCGTCATGCGACGTCCCTGCCTACCCGTTGACCATCGTGTCACCCTCGGCCAGGAGCGCGTCACGCAGCTCCGCGCTGCTGGCCTCCGCGTAGACCCGCACCAGCGGCTCGGTGCCGCTGAAGCGGACCAGCAGCCAGGAGCCGTCGTCGATCCAGAACTTGAAGCCGTCGCCGGTGTCGAGCGGCACGATGCGCTCGACCGGCGCGGCCGCCCAGCGTCTCGGGCGCATCGTCGCCCGAGCTCGACGAGCAGGCGCGCCTTGAGCGCCGGGTACGAGGCCCGGTCGGCGTGGACGTCGGTGCGCAGGTAGAACGAGGGGCCGGCGATCTCGTGCAGGTGGGCCACGGCCTCCGACACGGGCCAGCGGCCGGCCTCGCGCTCGCGGACGAACAGGTCCAGCAGCAGCAGGTCGGCGTAGATGCCGTCGCGCTCGGGCAGGTGCATGCCGAAGCCGTAGCCGCCGGACTCCTCGCCGCCCATCATGGCGCCGGTCTCGATCATCTTGGGGCCCACGTACTTGAAGCCGACCGGCGTCTCGTGGACGTGCACACCGTAGCGCTCGCCGAGGCGGACGACCATCGAGGTCTCGTTGACGGTGGAGACCACCGGCGCGCGCTCGCCGCGGTGCTCGAGCAGGTAGTACATCAGCAGGCCGTAGCACTGGAGCTGGTGGATGAAGACGCCGTGCTCGTCGACCGCGCCGGCGCGGTCGGCATCGCCGTCGAGCAGCAGGCCCAGGTCGTAGCCGCCCGTCGCGGACGCGTCGAGCGCCTCGTCCACGTGTGGGCGGATGGGCTCGGGTTGACGCCACCGAACCAGGGGTTGCGCTCGCTGTGGATCTCGTCGACGACGATGCGCCCGCCCGCGAGCAGGCGGCTGATCCAGCCCGCGCCCGAGCCGTACAGCGGATCGACCAGCACGCGCATGTCGGCCGCCTTGAGCCGCTCGAGGTCGAGCGAGCGGCGAACGAAGCGCACGTAGCCCGCGAACGGGATCGAGGACTCGACCATGCCGGCGGCCTCCGCCTCGTCGAAGGCGCGCGCGGCGGGGTGCTCCGCGGCGTTGGCCGCGATGGACCGCCTCCACCGCGTGCAGGATGCGGCGGGTCCGCGGCGGCGCCGGTGGGCGACTTGATCTTGAAGCCGTTGTCCGGTCCAGGGGTTGTGCGAGGCGGTGATGACGATGCCGCAGGCAGCGCCGCGCTCCACGACCTCGTAGGAGGTCATCTGGGTGGGGATGGCCTCGGTCGCGAACATCACCGGGATGTCGTGGGCCAGCAGGACCTCGGCGGCGGCCACCGCGAAGTACTCGCTGGCGAAGCGCCGGTCGTAGCCGACGACGACGCCCTCGGCGTCGGTGCCCTCGCTCGATGACCCACTCGGCCACGCCCTGGGCGCAGCGGCGGACGTTGTCGTAGGTGTAGTCCTCGCCGATCCGGGCGCGCCACCCGTCGGTCCCGAAGACGATGGGCGGCGCCGCAGACGGTGTGTTCGGACACGGGCGGTGGCCCTCCTCTCGCCTCCCTCATGGATGCCCCGGCAGCGCGAGGCTGCACGCACTCCGATGGTACCGCGAGCCACGGCTAGACTTGCGACGCCGGATCCGGAACCGAGGAAGGGAGCACGTGGCGGGCGACACCGAGCGAGGCGAGCACCACGGCCGGCGGCCTCGCCGGCGCGGCCATGGCTGCGGCGCCCATCTTCGTCATCGGCTCGCCGCGCTCGGGCACCACGCTGCTGCGCCTGATCCTCGACTCCCACCCGCGCATCTCGTGCGGCGAGGAGACCCACTTCCTGCGTGACCTCGGAGCCGATCGTCGGGCGCAACTGGGGGCTGGTCGGCCACCTACGGCCTGCCCGCGCGAGTGGTGGCTCGAGCACATCCGCGGGCTGTACGAGGGGTTCCAGGCGGAGGTCCTCGCGCGCTCGGGCAAGGCCCGCTGGGCGGAGAAGGACCCGACCTACACGCTGCTCCTGCCGTTCATCGAGGAGCTCTTCCCGGACGCCCTCTACGTCCACCTGCTGCGCGACGGCCACGACGTCGTGGCCAGCTTCCGCGACCGCTGGGGCTACAGGTCGGCCGCGCGCGCCGCGCGCACCGAGTGGGCGCGCTACGTGACCGCGGCCCGCGAGCTCGGCGCGCGACTGCCCGCGCGATCGCTTCCTCGAGCTGCGCTACGAGGACCTGGTGGCCGATCCCGAGGCCAGGGACGGCGCCTGTTCGCGTTCCTGGGCGAGGCCTGGGACCCGGCCGTGCTCGACTTCGACGAGCGAGCACAGCGCCACCGACCGCTACCGCTGGTTCACCGCCCAGCGGCGCGAGGCCGGCGGCGAGGACCGCACCATCTACCGCTCGCGCGTCGGCGCCGGCGGGAGCCTCGCTCGACCCGTCCTGCGCACGCTGCTGCGACGTCGCCACGGCGACCTCCTGCGCGAGCTGGGCTACGAGGCATGACCAGGCTCCGGTCGGCTTCCTGCACGTCGGCCGCGAGCGCAGCGGCCTCCGACGCTACGGCGGCATCCTGGCCGCGAGGCCGCCACGCGTCCCGACCTCGAGGTCGTCGAGAGCGACATCGGCGACCGCGACGCGCCCTGGTCGGACCTGCGCCGAGCCGCGCGGCGGCTCCGCGACGTCGACGTCGTCCACCTCCAGTGGAAGGTGGCCGACTGGGACCCGCGCCTCGGCGGGATCCCGCGCCTGGAGGTCGTGCTGCGCTCGATGGGCCGGCCCACGGTCTTCACGCTCCACGACGTCTACGCGCCCGAGAACCGCTGGCAGCGAACGATCACGCCCGGAGGCGCTCGGGCTGCGCCGCCTCGGCATCGCCGCCTCGAGCGTCGTGGTCCACTCCGAGGAGGAGCGGCGGCGACTGGCGGGCCGGGTGCCCGAGGCCAAGGTCGCGGTCGTGCCCCACTTCGTGGAGGCGCGACCGGCGCTGCCCGACCGAGCCGCGTCGCGCGAGCCGCGCTCGACGTCGCGGACAAGCGCGTCATCACGCTGCTCGGCCACATGATCAAGCGCCGCGGCCACCGGCTCGTCATCGAGGCCTTGCGCGAGCTGCCCGACGACGTCGTCGCGCTCTTCGTGGGCGCGCCCTTCGGGGCCGCGAGTACATGGTCGACCAGTTCCGAGGAGCACGCGGCCGAGCTCGGCGTCGCCGATCGGGTCCGCTTCACGGGCTTCGTGCCGGAGGAGGAGCTGGAGCAGGTCCTGGCCGCCACCGACGTGGCCCTGTGCCCGTACCGCTCGATGTCCGCCTCCGGCGCGCTGGCCACGCTGATCTCCGCCGGCCGGCCGATCGTCACCTCCGACCTGCCGCAGTTCCGCGAGCTGGCGCCATGGAGCCGGGCGCGCTCCACACCTTCACGCCCTACGAGGGCGCGCCGCTGGCACCGGCCATCGAGGCGGCGCTGGCCGTCGCGACCGAGGAGCCCGACCCGCACGTGCAACGGCCCTCGCGCGCCGCCTCTCGACGGCGCGCGTGGTGGACCGCTACGTCGGCCTGTACCGGGCCGCCGCCAGCCGCTGAGCCGCCTAGAGCAGGTCGCTCTCCTCGTCCTTGAGCTGGTCGACGACCTTCTTGACGTCCTGCGCCGCGTCGGCCGAGATGACCAGCAGCGCGTCGGGCGTGTCCACGACGATGACACCCTCGAGGCCGACCGTGGCCACGGTGCGGCCGCCGGCCGCATGCACCAGCACGTCCTCGCCGTCGACGTCGATGACGCGCGCCGCGCCCTCGGTGGTGATGACCGGCGCCCCGTCCGCGCGCGCTGGTCGCGCAGCGCGGACCACGAGCCCAGGTCGCTCCAGCCGACCGAGATGGGCACCACCGCCACCTTCGCCTCGAGCGAGGCCGGCTCCAGCAGCGCGTAGTCGATCGAGGTGTCGCGCAGGTCCCGGTAGGTCTCGGCCAGCGCCGCACCCGGCCAGCCGGCCTCGCCGCTCGGCGGCGTGCCGGCGCACCCAGTCGCGGATGGGATCGCTGATGTCGGCCGAGTAGCCCTCCAGCCCGGCCATGGCAGCCGCGCGCTGCCAGACGAAGATGCCGGCGTTCCAGTAGGCCGACCGGAGGCGATGAGCTCCTCGTGCACGCTCGGGCGTGGGCTTCTCCTCGAAGCGCTCCACGCGATAGGTCTCGCCGCCCGCCGTACTCGGCGGCCTCGCCCGTGGCGAGGACGTAGCCGTAGCCGGTCGAGGGCTCGGTGGGCTCGACGCCCAGGGTCACCAGGTCGCCCTCGGCCGCCCGCTCGGCGGCGGCAGCCAGGGCGGCGCGGAAGCCCGCCTCGTCGCGCACGGCCTGGTCGGCCGGCAGCACCACCATGACCTCGTCCGGGGGCGGTCGATGGCGTGGGCCATGAGCGCGACCGCGGCCGCGGTGTTGCGGCCGAAGGGCTCACCGATGATGTTGGCCGCCGGCACCTGCGGCGCGACCTCCCGCACCAGCGGCGCGTAGCGGGCGTCGGTGACGATGTAGACGTCCTCGGGCGCGATCAGCGGCGCGAGCCGGCTGACGCCGGCCTCGAGCAGGGTGCGATCGCCCTCGAGGAGGGGCAGGAACGGCTTGGGGCGGCGGGAACGGCTGAGCGGCCAGAGCCGCGTGCCACCCCCGCCGGCCATGATGACGGCGTACATACCGACGATTGTGCACGAGCCGGGCTATCATCCGCCGAGACCCCCGGGACAAGAGGCAGGAAGACGACGAGCGTGACCGACAGCGTGACAGAGGATCCGACGACCGCAGCGCCCACCGACGAGGCCCCGCGACCGAGCCCGTCGAGGCCCCCGAGCCAGCGGTCGACGACCGGCCACCGCGCGGCATGAACCCCAGCGTCCCGCCCGATGCCAACCCCGAGCCGCTGCCCATCGGCCTCACCGACATGTGGCGGATCGCGCGCAAGACCTACCGCGCCGAGCGGCGCTACTACCTCAAGCTCGACCGCCATCGCAAGATGACCTCGAAGCGCCTCGCGAGCTCCGATCTTCCCCTCGCTCAAGCGCTCGATCTTCATCATCGGCGCGGCCCGCTCCGGTACCACCTTCCTGGGCGACTGCATCGGCCGCCTGCCGGAGGTGACCTACCACCACGAGCCGCCCGCCACCAAGGCCGCCGGCCGCTACGTCTACGAGGGCCTCTGGAGCTACCGTCGCTCGCGCGAGTTCTTCCGCCTCGTCTACCGCTGGCTGGTGCGCGTCGAGCGCGACGGCGACCTGCGCTTCGCGAGAAGACGCCCACCAACATCTTCCTCATCCCGTTCCTGGCCAAGGCCTTCCCGGACTGCGCAGTTCATCCACATCATCCGCGACGGTCGCGACGCCTCCAGCTCGCACATGCACAAGCCCTGGCTGCGCGCCGAGGACGCCTGGTCGGGCGAGCGCGAGCCCGGCGGCTACCTCCACGGCCCCTGGCCCAGCTTCTGGGTGGAGCCGGACCGCCGCGACGAGTTCCTGCAGACCAGCGATGCCCGCCGCATGGCCTGGGCCTGGCGGCGCTACACCGAGGCCGGCCTGCGCGACGGGCCCGCCCTGGGGCCCGAGCGCTACCACGAGCTGCGCTACGAGGACCTCGTGCGCGAGCCGGTCGACGAGGCCGAGCAGGATCCTCGACTTCCTCGGACATCAAGCGCCAGAAGTCGCGCGATGCCTTCATCTCCGCCACGATGCGCGCCGACGACTCGTCGGTGGGCACCTGGCGCAGCACCTTCTACCCGTCCGAGCTGGCCGAGATCGATGCCGAAGCCGGCGACCTGCTGCGGCAGCTCGGCTACGACGACGACTGACGCCCGGCAGCGCTGAGCGATGGCCGCTGAGCTCCGCAGACCTGGGGTTCCTGCACCTCGGACGCGCCCGAGAGCGGCGTGCGTCGCTACGGGCAGCTCATCGCCGATGAGGCCCGCACCCGCGACGGCCTGACCGATCACCGAGGTCGAGGCCGGGCGCGTCGACCAGTCCTCCGAGCAGCTGGCGCGAGGTCGCCGCCGGGCTCTCCGCCTGCGACGTCGTGCTGATGCAGTGGAACAAGCGCGGCTGGGGCAAGCACGGCCGCGCGCTGCCGCGGCTGATGCGCTTTCGCCGCGCCTACAAGGGCGCGCTGGTGGTCACCATGCACGACGTCTTCGACCGCGACGGCTTCCGCGCGCGCTACGCCCACCCGGACGTCTGGAGCCTGCGCCAGCTGGGCCGCACGGCGGACCGCATCGTGGTCCACTCCCAGATCGAGGTGGAGCGCCTGCGCGGCATCGTCCCCATCGAGAAGATGCGCGTGATCCCCCACTTCGTGGAGTCACGCGAGCTGCCCATGACGCCCGACGGAGGCGCGCGCCAAGCTCGGCCTGGGCGACCGCCGCGTGGTCACGCTGCTCGGCTTCGTCTACGGTCGCAAGGGCCATCGCTACGCGGTCGAGGCCGTGCCCTTCATGCCCGACGACGCCATCATGGTCTACGCCGGCGGACCCATCGAGGGCCGCACCTTCGTCTACGACCTCGCCCTCTCGAAGGCCGAGGAGCTGGGGCTCGGCGACCGCTTCCGCATCACCGGCTACCTCAGCGAGGAGGAGATGGGCACCTGGATGGCCGCCACGCACCTGGCCATCCTGCCCTTCACCGACCTCTCGGCCTCGGGCTCGATGTCATCCTGGATCTCGTCGGGCAAGCCCATGCTCGTGTCCGACCTGCCGGGCACGCGCGAGTACGCCCGGCGCGTCCCCGGCGCGCTCCACTTCTTCGGTCCGGCGGGCGAGCCGTGGCCGCTGGGCTCCGCCATCAACGAGCTGCTGTCCAGGCCCCTGCCAGACCCCGACGCGGGCGTACAGCGGCTGGCCCGGGAGCTGAGCATGCCCAAGACCGTCGATCGCTACCTGGCGGTGGCGCGCGAGGCCCTCGCCGACGCCTGAGCGCGGGCCGCACGCTAGATGCCGGCGTCGTCCGGAGCAGCTGCGCCTTGTCGGTGCGCTCCCAGGGCAGGTCCAGGTCCTCGCGACCGAAGTGGCCGTAGGCCGCGGTCTGCCGGTAGATCGGCCGCCACAGGTCGAGCGCGCTGATGATGCCGCCCGGACGCAGGTCGAAGTGCTGCTCGATGAGCTCCTGGATTCGGTGTCGTCGATGGCGCCGGTGCCGAACGACTCGACCGAGATGCTCACCGGCTCGGGGATGCCGATGCCGTAGGCCAGCTCCACCTCGAAGCGATCGGCCAGGCCGGCCGCGACGACGTTCTTGGCCACCCAGCGCGCGGCGTAGGCGGCCGAGCGGTCGACCTTCGTCGGGTCCTTGCCGGAGAAGGCGCCGCCGCCGTGGCGGGCATAGCCGCCGTAGGTGTCGACGATGATCTTGCGGCCGGTGAGACCGGCATCACCCATGGGCCCGCCGATGACGAAGCGGCCGGTGGGGTTGACGTGCATGATCGGGTCGCTCGGGCGCAGCTCGGGCTCGATGCTGGGCAGGATGACCGCCTCGATGATGTCGCCGCGCAGGCGCTCGGTGCGGACGTCCGGGTCGTGCTGGGTGGAGACCACGACGGTCCCGACGCGGATGGGCACGCCATCCTCGTACTCGACGGTGACCTGCGTCTTGCCGTCGGGACGCAGGTAGTGCAGCTGGTTGCTCTTGCGCACCTCCGCCAGCCGCCGCGACATGCGGTGTGCCAGCGCGATGGGCAGCGGCATCAGCTCCGGCGTCTCGCGGCAGGCGAAGCCGAACATCATGCCCTGGTCGCCGGCGCCCAGCTCCTCGCCGTCCACGCCCATGGCGATGTCGGCCGACTGCTCCTTGACCGAGACGAGCGTGCCGCAGGTCTCGTAGTCGAAGCCCAGCTCCGAGCGCGTGTAGCCGATGTCCCGGACCGTGTCGCGGACGATGGACTGGAACTCGACGTAGCCCTCGGTCGAGACCTCGCCGAGGACCATCACCAGGCCGGTGGTGGTGGCCGTCTCGATCGCCACCCGCGGCTCCGGGTGGCCTCCGCGTGCGGCGTTGTCGATGATGGCGTCGAGGATGGCGTCCGAGATCTGGTCGCACATCTTGTCGGGATGGCCCTCGGTGACCGACTCCGAGGTGAAGACGTAGTGGCCGGAACCGGTGATGCTGGTCATGAAGTAGCGCTCTCCTGTCGTGGGGTCGGCGGAAGCGTAGCACGCACCGCGGCGCTCAGCCGGGCGGGCCATCGGGACCCGCCGACACGTGCCCGAGGACCGCCGATTAGGGGCCTCATGGCCGTGCCCTGCCCGGGCTCACGGCGCATGCTCGAGGCCGATGGCCGACCTCCCATCCTCCATCGACCCGAAGCTCGCGTCGGAGCTGCTGGCCGACTGGGGGTTCCTCGCCGATCCCGACCTGCCCGACCGCCCGGGTCCAGCCTTCCTGCTCGTGGCCATCCGGGCCAAGCCCACGCTCCAGCACTACGACCCCGAGCTGGTCGAGTACTGGATCACCGGACTCGCGCGGTTTCGGCGTGCGCGAGACGCTCACCTACGCCAGCCGGCTGCCGCGCGAGACGGGGTTCTCGTGGGGACGCATCACGCGTCTGCGACCGCAAGGGCGTGGCCAACCGCTACCTCTCCTTCGGCGGCACGCTCCGGGCCGAGCGGATCGACGGCGAGGTCATCTGCGTCTTCGAGTCACCGGCACCGCTGCTCCGGCGCGGCGGCCACTCGCAGGGCTGGGACACGGGTGCCCACAGCGTGGGTGGCTTCTTCGGGCGCTTCCGGGCCGCCGCCGGCTATCAGCACGAGTTCGAGCAGCTGGCGGCCGACACCGACCCGGTGACGCGCTACGCCGCCTTCGTCAACGAGCTCATGGCCCGCTACCGCTCGAGCGAGTACCTGCGCGACCACTACCCCAAGCTGTGGACGGTGATGCTGGCCGAGGAGAAGCGCCTGCAGCGTGACCACGCGCCGGAGTGGGCCGGCGGCGCCGAGCTGCTGGAGAAGACCAAGCGCGTCGCCGCAGGCGGCGCCATGGCCCGCCTGCTGCGCCCCTTCTGACACAGCTGCCGCAGGCAGAAGGCCGGTTCGGACGGCCTCCTCCGGTCCCGACGCCGTCCGTGGAGCGATGCTCAGCGGCGTCGTCAGGTGCCCTGCTTCCAGGAGTTGGTAGTACTCGACCTGCTCGGGCGTCATGCCCTCGATGAAGATGCCCGCGCGACTCCAGCTTGAGCCGCGCGATCTGCTCGTCGAGCTCCTCCGGCAGGACGTGGACCGCGTTGTCCAGCGAGGCGTGGTTGGCGGCCACGTACTCGGCCGCGAGCGCCTGGCCGGCGAAGCTCATGTCCATGACCGCGGCCGGATGGCCCTCGGCCGCGCCGAGGTTGACCAGCCGGCCCTCGGCCAGCAGGTACAGCTTCTTCTCGCCGAGGTCGTACTCCCGGACGTTCTCGCGGACCTCGCGCACGTGGCCCTCGGCCAGCCGCTCCAGCGCGGCGAGCTCGAGCTCGGCGTCGAAGTGGCCGGAGTTGCGTGAGCATGGCGCCGTCCTGCATCACGCGGAAGTGCTCTTCGCGGAAGACGTTGAGGTTGCCGGTGGCGGTGACGAAGATCTCGCCCCACTGGGCCGCGTCGCCGGCGGTCATGACCTGGTGGCCGTCCATGAGCGCCTCGACGGCGCGGACCGGATCGACCTCGACCACGGTCACGCGGGCACCCATGCCGTTCAGGCGGTTGGCGATGCCGCGCCCGACCCAGCCGTAGCCGGCGACGACGCAGCGGCGACCGGCGAGCAGGTAGTTGGTGGCGCGCAGGATGCCGTCGATGGTGGACTGGCCGGTGCCGTAGCGGTTGTCGAAGAGGTGCTTGGTCTGGGCCTCGTTGACGGCCAGGACCGGGAAGGCCAGCGCGTCGTCGGCGGCCATGGCCTTGAGCCGGATGACGCCGGTGGTGGTCTCCTCGGTGCCGGCGAGGACCTCCGCGCAGCTGCTCGGGGCGCTCCTTGTGCAGCAGCGCCACGAGGTCACAGCCGTCGTCCATGGTGATGTGCGGGTGCGTGTCGGCCGCCGCGTTGAGGTGCTGGTAGTAGGTCTCGTTGTCCTCGCCACGGATGGCGTAGCAGCTGATGCCGTACTCGGCCACGAGCGCTGCGGCCACGTCGTCCTTGGTCGAGAGCGGGTTGGAGGCCACGAGCGTGACCTCGGCACCGCCGGCCTTGAGCGTGCGCATGAGGTTGGCCGTCTCGGTGGTGACGTGCAGGCAGGCGGCGATGCGCAGGCCGTCGAGCGGCTGCTCCCGCTCGAAGCGCTCGCGGATGAGGCGCAGGACCGGCATCTCCCGTTCCGCCCACTCGATACGACGAACACCTTCGTCCACGAGACCGAAGTCGGCGACATCGTGGGCTGGATAGGACGCGGTCTGGCCGTTGGCGGCGTCACCGGAGGTGGTCTGCATCGGGTTCTGGGGCGCGGGGGTATCGGTCATCCATTCCTCCTGAGGTCGGAAACGAGGGCCCGGATGGGCCCGACGATGCTATCCCAGAGCGAGCGATTTCGCGGTGCACGAGGCGCTCCTCGAACTCGGTGTGCTCGCGATAGCCGAGGGCGCGGTAGACCGCCAGCGCCGGCGGGTTGTCGGCGCGCACGTTGAGCACGACCGTGTCGACACTCGCGGAGCAGGTCCGCGGTGACCGCGCTGGTCACGACCTTGGCCAGGCCCTGACCGCGGTACTCGCGGTGGGTGTAGACGTTGCCGACCGCGGCGATGCCCCACTGGGGGCTGATGACGTGCGTGCCGGCGGCAGCGATGAGGCGGGTGCCACGCCGCACGCCGTAGTAGACCCGGCGGCGACGGCCTGCTCGGGCAGGTGCGCGTTGAGGCCCAGCTGGTAGAGCCGGTTGAGGTGGCCGGCGTCGCCCTGGTCGAGGCGCACGGCGTCACCCAGCACGGGCCGGAAGCGGCCCGATCGACGACCATGCGCACCATCGGTGCCGGGGCTCTCGCACGCGGTAGTGCTCGCGCACGCCCGGCACGACGTCGGGCTTGGCCCGACGTAGGCGATGCGCGGGCGGATGACGTCACGCAGGATGGCGCTGACGCCGGCCGGGTCACCCATGGCGAAGACGGCTGCGGCGAGATGCCGCGATACTCCATGACCACGGCCACCGGCTCGCGGTCATCGAAGGCGACGCCGAAGCGGGTGCGCCCGAACTCGGCATCGTCGGTGTCGGCGATGGCGTAGGCGGCGAAGACGCGGTCCTGCTCCAGGAACCGGTGGAGCATCCGGTCGGTCGCGCGTGCTGCGGACCTCGAGGATGGCGCTCCCGCCGGCCACGCCGTCGCGGGTCAGGCTGGCCATCAGGCCGCCCCGGCTCCGCCGGACGGTGTCGCTGACCGCAGGTCGACGAGCGCGGCGGGCATGACGTCCGCGGCGGGCACGAGCGCGTCGCCAAGCGCGCACGGGGACATCGGCCAGATAGGTCGCCAGCTCGCGAGCCGGTCGCAGCTCGGTGGGGATGGCGGCGCCATCGGCCGTGTCCGGGTCGGTCGCGGCCGCGGGCCGAGCGCCACGACGAGCTGGCGATGCGCCCTCGTCGGTGGCGCGCCAGCTGGGCCAGGCCCTCGGCGCCGACGAGCGCGCCCGGTGGCACCGTCCGCCGCGACTCTACTCGACGCGGATGAGGACGACGTCGATGGCCTCTCGCTCGAAGAGCCAGGCGGCGGCGGCATCGGGCATGAGGCTGCTCAGCCCCCGGCCTGGCGCAGCTCCCAGGCGCGAGTCGGGCACCGTCCATGAACGGCCGGCCCTCGGTCACGAAGACGCGCAGCTCGCGGCCGGCATCGCGCAACCGACCGAGCGCCGCCAGCCCGGCCCCGAGCTGGCCGGCGCGAGCGAGCCGTGCGCGCCGTGGAGCAGCAGCGTCAGGGCCCGGTCCTCGGCTGCGGCAGCGCCTCCCGAGTGGCGCGGCCATCGCCGCCTCCGAGGCGGTGAACTCGGCCGCGATGGCGTCGGCCTCGGCGCGCAGCGCCTCAGCCGCCTCAGGCCGGAGGGGCGTCATCGACGGTCGTGGCCCGCTGTCGCATCCGCTCGATCGCCCAGGCCAGCAGCCGGGACGAGACCCTCGCATCGAAGAGCGCGCTGGCGGTGCGACGCAGCTCGACATGACGCTGCTCGGCGGCTGCTCGGCGCGCTCGGTCGCGGTCAGGGCCAGGCCATAGGCCGCCGAAGCCGGGCCACGAGCGGGCCGCCGCGGGCGACGCCCAGCCGCAGGTAGTAGGCGACATCGCTGCCACGCTGGCCACGACCTCCTCGAGGGCCTCGGGCAGCCGGCGCTGGTCGAGGATGACGACGCCCTCATCGCTCAGGCGGTAGGCGCTGCGGAAGGTGTCCTCGGCCGCCGGCTCGGCGGCGCTGACGACCGGATCGCTGGTCAGGCCAGAACGCGCGAACGCCGGCCGCTGCCCTTCAGCCTCGGCTTCGTCGAGGCCGAGCAGCTCGCCGGCCAGCGCGCTCGAGGTGCGCCCGACGATGTCGGCCATGCCTGCGACCTGCCCGACCGCGGAGGCGGCCTGCTTGCCGAACTGGAAGAAGAAGGCCCGCCGGTCCGGGTCGTGGGCCGGCCCGCTCGGGCCGCCTGCCCGCTGTCCGCGCGGCCTGACGACGTCCGCAGGGTCCCCGGACCTGCGGGTCAGTATCCGATGACGCTGTTGATCGGGTAGCCATCGAGGCGCTCGCGGCCCTTGAGGAAGCCGAGCTCGACGAGGAACGAGAGGCCCACGATCTCACCCTTGAGCTGCTTGACCAGCTCGATCGTGCCCAGGACGGTGCCACCGGTCGCGAGCAGGTCGTCGACGATGAGCACGCGCTGGTTGGGACGGATGGCGTCGCGGTGGATCTCCAGCGTGTTGGTGCCGTACTCGAGCTCGTACTCGACGCTGATGGTCTCCGAGGGCAGCTTGCCCAGCTTGCGCACGGGCACGAAGCCGGCGCCCAGGTGCAGCGCCATCGGCGCGCTGAAGATGAAGCCGCGTGACTCCATGCCCACGACGATGTCGATCTGCTCGTTCCTGAAGGGCTCGTTCATCAGCTCGATGGCCTCGCGGAACGCCTCTGCGTCGTTCAGCAGGGTCGTGATGTCGTAGAACAGGATCCCGGGCTTGGGGAAATCGGGGACCTCGCGGATCTGGGCCCGTAGCGAGTCGGCGGACACGGTGGCTCCCGTGTGGAAAGGCTGAAGTGGGCGTCCCTTTGAGTCTAGCGCACCGCCAGCGGCGCCCATCGGGCCGTGCGGCTCAGCGGCGGACGGCCCGTTCTGCCAGGGAGCCACCGCTACCTCCGTGTCGTGCAGCCACGATCTCGGCCATGATGGCCAGCGCCGTCTCGGCCGGCTCACGACCGCCGAGGTCCAGCCCGATGGGTCCGCGCAGCCGCGCCAGCTGCTCCTCGCTCAGGCCGGCCGCCAGCAGCCGCTCCCGACGCGCTCGTTGGGTCTTCCGCGAGCCGATGGCACCGACGTAGCGGCACTCGCGCTGGAGCGCGGCCGTGATGGCCGGATCGTCGAACTTGGGGTCATGGCTGAGCACGGCGACGGCATCGCCCGCGACCCAGCTCCAGCTCGTCGGCGACCTCGTCGGGCCAGCCGATGACGAGCTGGTCGACATCGGGGAAGCGCTCACGCGTGGCGAAGGCCGGCCGGCCATCGATGAGCACGGTCTCGTAGCCGAGCCCACGGCCGAGCGCGACCAGTGCCACCGCCACTTCGACCGCGCCCACGACCACGAGCCGCGGGCGGACCGGGAAGGCCTCGATGAAGAGCTGCCGTCCGGCGAGCTCGACGACGATCGAGGTGCCGCGCAGGATGGCAGCGGTGGCGGCCTCGAGCAGGGCGGCATCGGTCTCGGGCTCTCCCAGCGATCCGTCCAGCGAGCCGTCCTCATGGACGACCAGCGGCTCGAGCGGCGGCGCTGCCGGGCCCAGCTGCGAGCCGCCGATGTCCGGCCCCGGCGAGCCCGGCGGCAGGATGGTCACGATGGCTCGCCCTGCCTGTCGGTCGCGAAGCGTGGCCGCATGGCCTCGAGCGCCGCCGCGGCACCGCCGGCTGCACCAGCACGTCGATGGTGCCACCACAGGCGAGGCCCACGTCCCAGGCCTCCGAGTCGCTGATGCCGAAGCGCACCACGCGCTGCAGGCCAGAGGCGGCCGCGGCCTCCATGTGCTCCGCGGTGGCGCCCTCCACGCAGCCGCCGCTGACCGAGCCGGTGATGCGGCCATCGTCAGCACGCAGCATGGTGGCACCCTCGCGACGAGGCGAGGACCCGAAGGTTCGGACCACCACGGCGCGGGAGATGCGGAGGCCCTCGGCGGCCCAGGCCTCGAACGTCGGGAGCAGCTCCCTCACGCCACCACCCCACGACGGGGCGCGATCCCCGAAGCAACGTCACGGTGCACGCGCGGCGCCCCCTTGCGGTCGGGTCGGCGACTGCGATGCTCGGCCATCTCGGCAAGCAGCTCGCCCAGGCGATAGAGCGAGGCCAGGTCGTTGACGGCCACGAGGTCGTCGATGTAGGGATAGGCCGCGGCCATGCCCCCCGCGAGCGGCTGGTAGTACTCGGTACCGGCGAGCGGATCGAGCCAGATGAGCCGGTGGCAGCTGCGCTGGAGGCGGGCCATCTCGGCGCGCACGAGGTTCGGGTCGCCTCGATCCCAACCGTCGCTGACGATGATGACGACGCCGCTCGAGCGCAGCGTCCGTCGCGCCCATTCGCGGTTGAACTGGCGCAACGAGGCGCCGATGCGGGTCCCGCCGGACCAGTCGGAGACCGCCTCGGTGACCTTGTCCAGCGCCACGTCAGGGTCGCGCCCGGACAGCTCGTGTGTCACGCGCGAGAGGTGGGTGCCGAAGACGAAGGCCTCGGTCCGAACGTTGGACATGCGGTGCAGGGCCATGGCGAAGCGGATGAGCAGGCGCGAGTGCCGTTCCATGGAGCCCGAGATGTCGCAGATGACCGTGATCGAGCGAGGCTGCCGCGCCGGCCGACGCCAGTACCACTCGACGAGGTCGCCGCCGTTCTGCAGGTTGGCCCGGAACATCTGCCGAGCCGCGACCAGCTTGCCGTGGCGATGCAGCTCCTGGCGCCGGGAGCGCCGGGTCTCGAGGCGTGGTCGGACCTGGTCGACGAGTCGCTCGGCGTCGCGCAGCTCGTCGGGGCTCATGCGATCGAAGGGCTTCTTCATGAAGCGCTCACGCTCGCTCCAGGAGCGAGCGCTCTCGCTCTCGTCCTTCAGCTCGGCACCCTCGGCCTCGGGGCCATCCCGGTCGTCAGCCGCGCCACCCGCGACATCGTCGCTGTCCTCGCCCTCCCCGGCACCGACCTGCGACGACTGTTCGTGGTCGGCACCGCCGACGTCGACCTCGAGGTCCCAGGCTGGCGGCTCGATGGCCAGCTCGTAGCGGGTCCAGAAGCGGTCGAAGACCTGGTGGTACGTGTCCACCTCGTCGCGCCGACGGACGAAGATGGCGGAGCCCGCGGCTCGCACCTGCTCGCGGTCGCCGATGTCGATGAGCGTCAGGGCCCGCGAGTAGTCGATGGCGGCGCCGAGGTCGGTGGTCAGGCCTTCGGCCCGCAGGGCCCGCGTGAACAGCAGCGCGTTCCAGAAGAAGGCGCTGCCGGAGACCCCGCTCGAGCCGTCGACCGGGCGCTGACATCAGCCTCTAGGCGGCGCCGGCCGCCGTCTCCTCGAGATAGGCAGCCGCGGTCGCTCCCCGGATGGCCTGCACGTCCTCTTCGTACTTGAGCACCACACCGAGGGTGTCGTCGACGAGCTCAGCGGTCAGGCGGCCGGCACCGAGCGCCAGCAGTGCCGAGGCCCAGTCGATGGTCTCGGCGACCCCGGGCACCTTGGTCAGCTGGCCCTGGCGCAGGCGCTGGACGAAGGCCACGATGGCCGCGGCCAGCCGCTGGGGCGTGTCCGGGACGCGGGCGAGCACGATCTCGTACTCGCGCTGGGCGTCGGGATAGTCGATCCAGTGGTAGAGGCAGCGGCGCTTGAGCGCGTCGTGCACCTCGCGGGTGCGGTTGGAGGTCAGGATCACGTGCGGGGGCTGCTCGGCACGGACGGTCCCGATCTCGGGCACGGTCACCTGGAAGTCGGAGAGGATCTCCAGCAGGAACGCCTCGAACTCCTCGTCGGCCCGGTCGATCTCATCGATGAGCAACACCGGCGGGCGGCCGTCCTGTGCCTCGAGCGCCTGCAGCAGCGGCCGCTTGAGCAGGAACTCGGGACCGAAGATGTCCTGGGCGCGGGCCTCGTCGAGCTGGCCCTGTGCCTCCAACAGCCGGATCTCCAGCATCTGGCGCGGATAGTTCCATTCGTACACGGCGGTGTTGACATCAAGGCCCTCGTAGCACTGCAGCCGGATGAGCCGTGTGTCGAGCGTGGAGGCGAGGACCTTGGCCAGCTCGGTCTTGCCCACGCCGGCCTCACCTTCGAGCAGCAGCGGCCGACCCAGCCGCAGACCAAGGAAGACGGACGTGATCAGCGCCCGATCGGCCACGTAGTCGCGCTCGCCGAAGGCCGCCTGCAGGCCGTCGATGGTATCGGGATGGTCGGGCATAGGCCGACTCTAGCGCGCCTGGGGTTTGTTATCGTGCATCGAGCCCGAGACGGCCATCCAGAGAGGGCGATGACACAAGACCCCCGACGCACCCAAGCAAGCGCCTCCGGCGGACGAGCGGCGGCACTCCGCTCGAGCCGGACGAAACACGGATCGGACGCGATCCTGCCCTTCGGGGTCGGCGAGCGCCTCGACGACATCGCCCAGGAACGCTTCAACCGCACCGATTGGATCGAGCTGGCCGCAGCCGTATTGCTGGCCCTGGCCACGATCGTGGCGGCGTGGTCGGCATACCAGGCGACCCGCTGGGGCGGGGTCCAGGCCAATGCCTATCAGCGCCGCCGCGGCCGCTCGCACCGAGGCCACGCAGCAGAACAGCATCTACGCGGCCCAGGTCCAGATCGATGTGATGATGTGGATCGAGTACATCAAGCAGGAACAGGCCGACCAGGAGGCAGGGACGACCTTCCTCGAGGATCGCTTCCGTGAGGAGTTCAAGCCCGCCCTCGAGGAGTGGTCCACGCTGGTGCCCCCGGGGGAGGCACCGCCGGGCACACCGTTCGACCTCGACACCTACGAGCCGGAGTCCGAGCGTCTGGCCAAGGAGCTGAACGCGCAGGCGGATGCCTTGTCAGCGCAGGCCCGAGACGCCAACCAGACCGGTGACAACTTCGTGCTGGTGGCCGTGGTCATGGCCTCGGTGCTGTTCTTCGCGGGCGTGGGCACCAAGCTCAAGGGCCGGGCGGTGCGCCTGATGATGCTGCTCTTCGGGACCCTGCTGTTCCTGGGCGGGATCGCGTTCATGCTCAGCATGCCCCAGAACGTCGGCCTGTAGGGAGCAAGCCAGATGGAGATCACCACCGCAGGCATCGTCTTCCTCGCGGTCGTGCTCTCGCGAATGCTGGTGCCGCTGCTCATCCCCCGGTTTCCGTTGCCAGCCATCGTGGCCTGCCTGGTCATCGATGCGGTCGACCAGACCGTCTTCCAGGCCATCGCTCCGGATGCCGACCTGACCGCGTACCAGAGCTACGACAAGGCCCTGGACATCTACTACCTGGTGATCGCCTACATCGCCACGCTGCGCAACTGGACCAACCAGTTCGCGGTCAGCATCGCCCGCTTCCTGATCTTCTACCGGCTCGTGGGCGTCGTCCTGTTCGAGCTCTCCGGGGTGCGCGAGCTGCTGCTCATCTTCCCCAACACGTTCGAGTACTTCTTCATCTTCTACGAGTCCGTGCGCCTGTTCTGGGATCCGCGACGCATGAGCGACAAGCTGCTCATCGGGGCTACCGCCTTCATCTGGATCTTCATCAAGCTGCCGCAGGAGTACTGGATCCATGTCGCACAGCTGGACATGACCGATTTCGTCCAGGAAGACATCTTCGGAGTGGCTGCCGGGACCAGCTGGATCGACACGTTCGCGGCCAGGCCCTGGATCGTGGTCTTGGCCGTGGTCGTCGTGGCCGCTCTCATCGGCTGCGGCCTACTGGCTCTTCAAGAACAAGCTACCCGAGCGCGACCGTCCGCTCACCATCGACGCGGATGCGGAGCCCGGCCGTGCGGTCCCAGCCGAGCGACTGCAGGCAGAGCGCAAGCGCATGATGGCGACTGTCATCCGGCCCGGATTGTTCGAGAAGATCGCCCTCCTGGCCCTGGTCTCGATCATCTTCGGCCAGATGCTCAACGTCAGCGCGGAGCCCATCACGATGTCCATCATCGTGGCCATCGTCGTGGTCGGCAACGCGATCCTGAGCACGTTGCTCGAGCGGCAGGGTTTCGGCCCCGGTCCCGCGGTGCGCCAGTTCATCGTGACCGGCCTGCTCAACATCGTGGTCGTGGCCGTCATGTTCTTCGTCCTCGATGTGCTGGGCAGTCCCATCGGTGGCGACAGGACCATGTTCTTCGTGATCCTCATCACGCTGCTGATGACGCTGTACGACCGCTACCGTCCGGAGTACCTCGCGCGCTTCCGGAAGGATGACGTCCCGGCCCCCGTCGCGAGCTGAGACCGACCGGCTTCGGTCATCGATGGCACGTGCCGACGGTATCTTCAGACGGCGCTGGGTGACGCTCCACCGGCGGCCTCGGCCAGTCGGTCGACCACGGCCTGCGTCAACCGCCAGGCGCGATCGCCATCCGACGGCGGCCGTACGCCCACGTGGTTCGAGGCGTACTTGACGCGTCCCTGCAGCGCGCGCAGCGGGTCATCGACCGAGCGGGGCGCGAGCGCCCGCATCGTGGCCGCACGTGACCAGTCAGGACCGAAGCGGAACACGAGCTGGCCGCTCTCGACCGCGACCGACAGCAGCCCCGCCTCCTCGGCGCGGTAGCGCAGCTGCGAGACCTCCAGCAGACGCTCGACCGGCGCCGGCATGGCGCCGTAGCGGTCGAGCAGCTCGGCGCGGATCTCGTCGAGCCCGTCGTCGCTGACGACCCGGCCCAGGCGTCGGTACAGCTCCAGCTTCTGCGGCTCCTCGGGCACGTAGTCGTCGGGCAGGTAGGCGTCCACGGGCAGGTCGATCTTGGCCTGCGTCCGAGCGTGGCGCGGCTCGCGCCCCTCGAGCGTGGCCTTCTCCTCTTCCACGGCCTCGGCCAGCATGCGCGTGTAGAGGTCGAAGCCGACCGCCGCCATGTGGCCGTGCTGCTCGCCGCCGAGGATGTTGCCGGCACCGCGGATCTCCAGGTCGCTGAGCGCGATCTGGAACCCGGCGCCCAGCTCCGAGGCGTTGAAGATGGCCGCCAGCCGCTTGCGCGCGATGTCGCTGAGCGCCGCCTTGCGCCGGTAGAGCAGGTAGGCATAGGCCCGCCGCGAGGAGCGGCCGACCCGGCCGCGCAGCTGGTAGAGCTGGGCCAGGCCCAGGGCGTCGGCGCGGTCGATGATGATGGTGTTGGCGTTGGGGATGTCGAGGCCCGACTCGATGATGGTCGTCGAGACGAGCACGTCGTACTCGCCCGCCGCGAAGGCCAGCATGACCTTCTCGAGCGCACCCTCGGCCATCTGGCCGTGGCCGACGGCGATGCGGGCGCTCGGCAGCAGGCGACCGCAGCTGCTCGGCCTGGGCGTCGATGGTCTCGACCCGGTTGTGCACGTAGAAGACCTGGCCACCGCGGTCGAGCTCGCGCAGGATCGCGTCGCGCACCAGGCCGGCCGAGGCCTCGGCCACGCGCGTCTGGATGGGCAGGCGGTCCTCCGGCGGGGTCTCGATGACCGACATGTCGCGCACGCCCACCAGCGCGAGGTTGAGCGTGCGCGGGATGGGCGTGGCGCTCAAGGTCAGCACGTGGACCTCGGTCTTGAGCTGCTTGAGGCGTTCCTTGTGGGTGACGCCGAAGCGCTGCTCCTCGTCGACCACCACGAGGCCAAGGTCCTTGAAGTGGATGTCCTTCGAGAGCAGCCGGTGGGTGCCGATGACGACGTCGACGCTGCCGGCCTCCAGGCCCGCGAGCGTGTCCTGCTGCTCGCGTTTGGGCACGAAGCGGCTGAGCGAACGAACCGTGATGGGATAGGCCGCGAAGCGCTGCTGGAAGGTCAGCAGGTGCTGCGCTGCCAACACGGTCGTGGGCACCAGCACCGCCACCTGGGTCCCCGCCCCGATGGCCTTGAAGGCGGCGCGCAGGGCGACCTCCGTCTTGCCGTAGCCCACGTCGCCGACGACCAGACGATCCATCGGCGAGGCCTTCTCGAGATCGGCCTTGACGTCGATCGCGGCGCGCAGCTGGTCGGGCGTCTCCTCGTAGGGAAAGGCCGCTTCCATCTCCGACTGCCAGGGCGTGTCCTCGCCAAAGGAGCGGCCGTGTGCCTTGGCCCGGTCGGCGTAGAGGCGAAGCAGGTCGCGGGCAAGGTCGCCTACCGCCTTCCTGACCCGGGTCCGTGCTCGCTGCCACTCACCGCCGCCGAGCTTGGAGAGCTGCGGATGGTCGCCGCCGGCGTAGCGCGAGACGCGCTCGATCTGCTCGACGGGGACCCAGATGCGGCCCTTCTCGGCGAAGTGCAGCTCGAGGTAGTCGCGCTCTTCTGAGCCCGATCCGGCCGCCGGGCGCCTGACCAGTCCGTCGTAGCGGGCGACACCGTGGTCGACGTGGACGACCATGTCGCCGGGCTCCAGGCGCTCGAGCAGGTCGCGTGGCACCACCCGCCGCATGGCCCGCGGGCGGCGCACACGCACCGTCCCGAAGAGCTCGCGGTCGGTGATGAACTCGATGCCATCGGGGCCCCCGGAGAAGCCGCCATTGAGGCTGCGCTCGATGAGCGCCAGGCCACCGGCGGGCACCGGCTCGTGAAGGTCGCCCAGCGGCGACGCGCCGATGCCGTCGTCTTCGAGGATCTCCGAGAGGCGAGCTGACTGGTCCGAGGCCAACACCACCCGCGCGCCATCGGCACGCCAGCGCCGGACGGTGGCCGCGAGGTTGCCGATGGATGCCGGCGGCAGCGCCGGCTCACGCCAGCCGAACGGGTTGCCGCCGGGTGGTGCACCCTTGATCTCGCGGCTCCCACGTCAACTGCAACGTGCGCGCCTCGTTCAGCGCCGACCTCCACTCACGCGCGCTGGGATAGGCCGTGGCCCAGCGCGCGGGCAGCTCCCCTGCCCGCTCCAGCTCGCTCCGGCGGTCCTCGGCCTGCGAGCCCAGGAACTCGGCCACCGTGGCCACCTCGTCCGGCTCGTCGACGAGCCACAGCGCGGGGCCCAGATGGTCGAGGGCGGTGTGCGGCGCGAGGTAGCCGGCCCACAGCTCCGCAGCGTCACCAAGGGTGCCCGCATCGAAGCGGGCCAGGTCCGACTGCAGGTTCTCCGGCAATCGATCCACGGTCGCGGTTCATGCGCGATACGAGGGCGTCCTTGATGCCGGGCTCCAGCAGGAACTCCGAGGCCGGCAGCAGCAGCGCTTCCTGCACGCGGCCGGTGCCACGCTGGTCGGCCGGGTCGAAGGCACGCAGCGAGTCGATCTCATCACCGAACCACTCGATGCGCACCGGCATCGGCTGGCCCGCAGGAAAGACATCGAGGATGCCGCCACGCCGGGCGAACTCGCCGCGGCCCCCGACCTCGGGCACGTGCTCGTAGCCGAGGTCCACGAGGGTGCGCACCACACGTTCCATGCCCAGGCGGGTGCCCACCGCCAACCGTAGTGGATCGGCCGGGATGTCCTCGGGAGCGAGGGTGCGCTGAAAGAGCGCCTGCAGGCTGGCCACCAGGATGCGCGCCGGGGTGCCTTCTCGGCGCCAGGCTGCCAGCGTCGCCACGCGGGCCGCTGATTCGTCGCGCACCAGCTCCGAGCGCTCGTAGGCCAGCGCCGTGCGAGGCTCCAGCGTCACCACCCGCTCGGCGCTCCCGAGCCAGGCACCCAGCTCCTCGGCGACCCGGTCGGCGATCTCGGCATCGCGCGCGATCCACACCAGGCGTTCGCCAGAGGCCATGGCCAGCGCCGCGGCCAGGAAGGTCTTGGCCCCATGGGGGATGGCCGCGTAGGTGACGTGGCGCAGGTCTCGACCGACACGCCCGCCCGCTGCCTTGCGGTAGCCATCGACGAGGGCTTCGACCTGGCCGCTGGCAGCCAGCAGGCCCGTCAGGGGCGAGAGATCGGGGATCCGATGCCGAGCCACCGTCGGCAGGGGCGCTTCGTCACGGCGTCGACGCATCCTCGTGCGCCGGAACGCGTCAGTCACGCCTCGTCCTGGCCGCGACCGCCCAGGATGTCGGGCAGGAGCTTGCGCCAGCCGGTCTTGCGTGCGGACCACGCCATCGGCGTCTGGCACAGGTTCCGAAACCGCCGTCGGGTCGACAACGGACTCGGCGCCAGGCTCGCGCGCAGCGGGTCTCGGGGCGGGCGTCTCGAGGTCGAGCTTCCAGCCGTTCCACTCGTTGGCTACGACCTCGGGCCCCTGCTCGCTCCACAGCTCGACGGCGTCAGCGGCAGCATCGAGGATGAGGTCGAGGTGCTGCTGTTCGGCGTGCTCGAAGTCACCGAGCACGTGCGAGATGGCTCCGCCCTTGGGCTTGCCGATGCCGACGCGCAGACGGGCGAAGGACTCGGTGCCCATCTCGCCGATGATCGAGCGCAGCCCGTTGTGCCCGCCGGCGCTCCCACGCGCCTTCATGCGCAGCCGGCCAAAGGGCAGGTCCATGTCGTCGACGACCACCAGCACGTCCTGCATCGGGGCACGCTCGCGAGCCATCGCCTTGCGCACCGCCTCACCCGACGCGTTCATGTAGGTCATGGGCTTGACGAGGATGAGCTCGTCATCGCCGATCCGGCCACGTGCGGTCGCGGCGGCGTCCCTGGTCTTCACCGAGCCGGCCGCACCGTGCCGGTCAGCGAGGCGGTCGAGGACCATCCAGCCGATGTTGTGACGCGTGTTCTGATACTTGGATCCGGGGTTCCCCAGGCCGACCACGACCTTCTTCACGGTTGCTGCGTCCTCCGGGCATGCCAGCACGCCGTCACCCGACCCGGGCGCGGCTGTGCCGGCGATGGTAGCCCGAACACGCCCGCGCGGGGCAGAGCAAGCGGCCCGCCAGCGGACCAGGCCGCCGTCAGCTACCGCGCCGAGGGCGAGCCCGCGACGGTCCTCTTGCGCGTCCACGGTCGGTTCGCTCGTGACCTTCGCTCTGGGGCCAGCGTTCACCCCGGGCCGTGGCGAGGCGGGCCGTGGCGATGAAGGACCGCTCACGGCCAACACCACTCGATACGTGGTCAGGAAGATCACGGTCGCGGTCATGGCCAGATAGCCCGCGTAGACCCAGGGCGCTTGTGTGTCCGAGCCGGCCATCAGCCCGTGGACGGTGGCCCCCGCGAAGAGCAGGAACGAGAGGTAGTGCAGGCGCCGCCATGATCGCTGGCCGATGCGCTTGCGGGCATAGAAGCTCAGCAACACGGTCAGCGCGAGGATCATCGTGATCTGACCCACGCCGACCCACAGGGGCCGATACGGGCTCAGGAAGGGAACGACGACCTCGACCAGGGAGAACGGCTCGCTGCGGTCGATGAGCAGCACGGCCACGTGAACGAGGGCCAGCGAGACCCCGATCGAGGACAGGTCCTGGTGCAGGGTGTAGGAGACCGCACGGTGGTTGATGCGGTCGAGGACCTTGGTCGAGAGCAGCGAGTCCATAGACCACCGACCCGGTCAGGGCCAGATAGGACAGCAGCGCTGTGACACGCGTGACATACCAGGGCAGGCGCTCGTACTCCTCCCCGAACAAGGTGCCCACCGAGTCGATGGCCGGGCCGGCGGTACCGGCGACGACGATGGCGACAAGGACCAGGAACAGTGCCCAGCGCAGCGGCCTCGTTCGAGGATGCAGTCCGTCGTACATCAGACCAGCCACGCTGAGGTCGCCGCGGTGGCGACGACCTCCCCGCTCTCGAGCAGCAGGACCGCTGCCCAGGCCCCGGAGCGCTCGAGCAATCCAAGCCCCGCGTCGGAACCACGGATGACAGCCGACTTGGCGAGGGCCTCCGCGACCAGGGCGCTCTCGGCGACCACGGTGGCCTGGGTGACGTCGGTCAGCGCAGGCCGACGCGTTCGGGGATCGATGAGGTGATGCGTCGAACCGTCGGGCTCCCTCCCAGCGATGCACGCTGGTGCCGGATGTCGCGATCCCCAACCGGCGTACCCCGGATCCCCGGGGAACCGCAAGGGACACCAGCTCGAATGCGTCGTTCGCAGGGTCGGCCACCGCCACCTGCCAGCGGCACCCGCCGGAAACGCTCATGGCCACGTCACCGTCGCCGTCGACGAGCGCGTCCGGATAGTCCGCGAGGAGCCCGAGAGCGCGATCGGCGATCCAGCCCTTGGCTACCCCGTCGAGATCGATGCGCACGCGACCGTGCCGCACCAGCGTGGGTCTCCGTCCGTGGCCTTCGACATGCCAGTGGCGTGCCGGGGCGCACGACCAGGTCCGGCCCTCCTCGGCCGCGACCCGCTCGTCGAGGAGACCGATATCGAGGGAACCCTCCGTACGGACCGAGAGCTTCGACGACTGCCGCAGCACCTCGGCGACGGTGGGCCGAAGATGCGCCCTGGGCGCATCGGGGTCCATGTTCAGCGTGCTCAGATCCGATGTCGGGACGAAGCGAGTCAGCCGTTGGGCCCACGCTCTCGATCCGGGCCGCCACGAGGCGCAGGTCCCGTTCGGCACGGTCCGCTGCCGCCACCGGGCACGCGACGCGGAGCTGGAGCAGCCCGCCCATCGAGGGCGCGGCGAGGGCCACTTCGACGGCGCCCTCGCGACTGGTCATCGGCCCGAAGCACGAGTCCCGGGAGGTCGTGACACCAGCCCTGCCTCGGCGACGAGCATCAGCCTGACTGCCGCGTGCGCACGACCGGTCGCGATCGCGTCGGCGCCGTTCGCGGGGCACTCGGCGCCGAGACCGTCACGCGTCGAACGACCACTCGCGGTGGTGGCGCCTTGCGCGTGATGACCCGGGCGCCCTCGGGCGCCTTCTGACCCGGCTTCAACTTGATGTACCGCACCCGGGGCGTGGCCTCGACCAGCCGATCGGTCTTGGCCTGGCCCGGCGTCGCCGCGCTGGCCTCCGACGCCGCTCACCGGGAAGCGCACCAGACCGGCGCCGATGACCGTCAGCGCGGCCATCGCCCCGGCCCCGACCATCAGTCGCGATGGTCGTGGATCGGGGCGGGCCTTCGGACTTCGCGGTGCCTTCCGAGCGTCACCCGCGGCAGCCGGTGTCTTCGAAGGGGAGACCGGCATCAGTCGTCATCCTCGCGCTCGTACTCGTGTTCGTACTCGTGTTCGGACTCGTGTTCGCGCTCGTGACCCTCGTCGTCGCGCTCTCGCGACGACCGTACGGTGGCTTGTCGCACGGGCTTCGGCTTGTTGGCGCGCGTCTTGACGGTACTGCTCTGCTGGACCTTCTCGGTGACCACGACCGTCTTGCGCTTGGGAGCCGGTTTCACGTACACGACCTCCGGCTCGGGGGCCTGCGCGGCAACCCGTCATCGGCGGGTGGGTCCGTCGCGGCCAGGCCGTTGCCGGGACCGAACCCGGCAGCGGTGAGCCCGATGGCCAGGACGGCCGCCGCGGTGATGGTGCTGATGGCGATGGCGATCCGCTGGCGCATCGTTCAGCACCCGCCTTCGCAGGATGACTGGGCGCGGCGCGGGAACCAGGGTTGGTGGCCATTCATCTGCTGGTACGGCATGGGAGACCTCAGTTTCGACGGGCTCAGGCCACGGTGGTCGTGACCCTCATCAGACACCCACCATGAGGGCGTGCGTCGCAGAAAAGGTTCCATCGATATGCTGGCTGGAGGTCCGTTCGCCGAGCCATCGTGGACCGATGGAACCAAATCGGCACTTCCGCTCTCATGTGAGGTGATGAACACCCCGCGAGGGGCCCCAGGACAGGACACAGAAGGAGTCAGCCACGGCGCCCGCGGTCCCTGGTGACCGAGGACACACTCGCGATGCCTGATGACGCGCATGCTCACGACCAGCGTTCGCCCGGTCCGCCAGACCGTGAGTCGGGCGCGCTTCCTGTACCGTCTCTGTGATGGCGGCGCACCCTTCCGACCGCAGCCTGGTCGATGCTGTCCTGTCCGGAGACGACGAGGCCTTCCGCGTGCTCGTCGAGCGTGAATCTCCGAACGTGATGGCGGTGTGTATCCGTCTGCTCCGTGATCCCCATGAAGCGGAGGACGTGGCCCAGGAGGCATTCCTGCAGGCGTATCGGACGCTGCCGACCTACCGAGGCGACGGTGCATTCGGCGCCTGGGTCTGGCGCATCGCGATGCGGCTCGCGATGGCACGGCTGAAGCGTCGACCGCCGGAGCTGCACGCGGACCCCACTCGGGCAGACGGCTGGCTGACGCCGTCGTTGACCGACGCCGACCCCGAGTCGCTCATGCTCGTCGGCGAGCGCCGGGAAGACGTACTGAAGGCCATCTCCTCGCTGCCGGAATCCCAACGTCGGGTGGTGGCGCTGCGCTTCTACGCGGACTACTCGCTCGATGAGATCTCCACGGCCACGGGGGCACCCGTCGGCACCGTCAAGTCGCGGCTGCACCGGGCACTATCCACACTGCGGGAGCGTTTCACAGCATGACCGCCTGGCGACCTCACGACGGACCGCCCCCGCCTGGCCCGCCCCCGCTGCGCAACCCCGGCTTCGTCGACAAGGTCATGGCCGACGTCTCGGAGGAGCCGCGGCCGACACCCTCCCGCGTGTTCGTGCGATCGCTGCTGCGGCTCTCACTGCGAGACGCGGCAGCCGCCCTGGGGACGGCCATCCGACTCGCGTTCGTGCCGTCGGCTTCGGCCTCGAGTTCGCTCCGGGCTCGATCGCTGGGACTGGTCCTGGCGGTCGTCCTGGTCGTCGGCATCGGTGGGCCCTTCGCGGCCTCTGGCGGTATCCGCTTCCTCGAGTCGATGGGCGCGCCGGAAGGGCCGGCGGTCGGTGGGCAGCCGACGGCGCCGGTCAGCCCCACGGCTTCGCCGTCCCCATCCGCCTCGCCCGAGACCACCCCGTCACCCGTGCCCAAGCCGACGCCGCAGCCGGCCAAGTCCACCAAGACGAAGGACGACACCAAGGCCAGGCCCAACCCGACTCGGCGGCCCGAGCCGACCGATCGAGAGGACGAGCCAGAGCGAAAGGAGAAGCGGGAGACGCCGGAGCCGCGTGACGAGGAACGCGACGACTGATCGCCGCCCATCACAGCGACCGCGTCCGCCCGTGCCTCAGCGGAAGATGCGCAAGCGCCCGTCAGTGGTGCCGGCTGCGAGCGCGAGGCCTCCGTCAGCGGTCCGTGTGGCCGCGACATTGGTCGCCAGCGTGCCCTGCAGCTCCAGCCGGCCGATCTCGGCGAAGCCGTCGCGCGAGCGCGAGAGGACTCCGAGCGCGCCCATGTCCTGACTCGGCACGACGACCTCGGGCCGACCATCGCCGTCCACATCGGCGAGCAGGCCCATGTCGAGCTCGGCCGAGCCCAGACGGTGCGAGCTATAACCCGGCTGAGAGGCCACCAGCACCAGGCGGCCGCGGTCGAGTCGGTAGGCCTCGACGACACCCCCGATGTGCGGCGTTCGTACCGCGACGATCTCGACCTCGCCACCGGGACCGATGGGACCGCTCGCAAGCTGGTGCATCCAGCGAAAGCCACGCCCGATCGGCGGCGACTCCGCGACGACGTGCCCGTCGAGGTCGTAGAGCCGCAGGCGGGCGCCGACGTCGGCATCGCTGACCGTCACCAGCAGCGCCGCCCCGGACGCATCCTCGCCGCGGTCCAGCACCATCGCCGACGTGCCCTCGATGACCTCGTCCGGGCTGACCTCGATACGCACCACGTGGCCGTCGTGATCGAGGACGTCGATGGCGGCGCCCTCCAGATCGTCGCCAAGAGCGCCGTGAGGGTAGCGCCTAGTGGGACCGCTCAAAGCCGCGAGTGACCCATCGACGGTCTCGGTGACGCGCGCATCAGGGATCGGGGCTTCGAACCGGCCCGAGGCGGTGAGTGCGCTGCCGACGACGAGCTGCCCGTCGACCGCCTCAGCCAGTGGCGGATGGCTCGGCGCGAGCGCTGGTATCTCGGTCGCACTGATCAAGGGCGCCATGCCCGGCGTCGCGATGACGTGCTCGACCGTGCCGTCCTCGAGGACGACGAGCCAGGAGTCACCCCGGTCGGTCGGGTCGGGCAGCACCCACAGCGGTGACCCACCGATCTCGACATCGGTCACCTCCCCCACCAACGGGCCACAGCCGCCTACGATGCGGTTGCCGCCAGCCGTCTGGTCGGTGCGCGCGAGCATCGGGTCGTTACCATCGAGCTCTGGCCACGAACACTCCGAAGCTGCGGCCTGCCCAGGGATGGTCAACAAGCTGGCCAAGAGGATGCAGCGCGACAGGAGTCGAAGCATCGGGGGAGCCTAGGGTTCGAGCAGCCGCTGCTCGAGGGCGCGCATGGCCGCTTCTTCGTCGGGCAAGGTGTGATCCCAGCCGCAGACGTGGAGCCCGCCGTGGGTGATGAGCAGGCGCAGCTCATCGGCCGGCGCCCAGCGCACGTCGCTGGTCTGCCCGCCGGCGCCGCCCTCGGCCTGGTCGATGGCCCGCTCCACCGAGACCACGACGTCGCCGAGCTCTGTCGAGCCGCCGGGCAGCCGGGGAAACGCATCGACAGCCTCGCGCACGGCAGGATCCTGCCCGGGATGCGCCGGGAACGCGGACGGCGGCAACAGCGGGAAGCTGAGCACATCGGTCGGCCCTTCCGCCCCCATGTGCTCGGCGTTGAGTGCGGCCAGCTCGCCATCATCGGAGAGCGTCAACGTGATGGCGCTGCCGTCGGGGGCTCCGGCAGCCCGAACCGCCGCGGCCAGCGTCGAGCGGCACTCCTCGATCGAAAGCAGTTCGGGAACGTCGGCGCGCACGACGACCTCGACGGTCACCTGCACCTGTCCGCTGATGCTCAAGCCCCCTTGCGCTCCACCGGTCGGCGCGACTGGAGCTCGACGATCTTGTTGGTGGGATAGGCGATGCGGCGGTGGTACATCGCCAGCAGCTGCTCGATGAACGATTCGCGGATGCGATCGAGGTCGCGCAGCGTCAGGTCGCACTCGTCGAACTGCCCGTCGATGAGCCGGTCGCTGATGATCTGGCTGACCATGGCCCGAATGGCCGGCTCGTCGTGGCTGGCCAACGAGCGCACGGAGGCCTCCACGCTGTCGGCCAGCATGAGGATGGCGGCCTCGCGCGTCTGCGGCTTGGGTCCGGCGTGGCGGAAGCGACGCGGGTCCACCTTGTCAGCAGCCTCCTTGCCAGCTGCCGAGGTCAACGGCGCGCCCGCCTCGGCCGCCGCGATCTGGCGGGCCTTGGCATAGAAGTAGCCCATCAGCGCGGTGCCGTGGTGCTGTGGGATGTAGCCGATGAGCACCTTGGGCAGCTTGTACTGGTAGGCGATATCGATGCCGCTAGCGACATGCCCCACGATCATCGCCGCCGACTCCTCCGGCGGCAGCTGGTCGTGGACGTTCTCGCCGCCAGCCTGGTTCTCGATGAAGACGAGCGGGTCGTAGAGCTTGCCCACGTCGTGGTAGTAGGCCGCCACGCGGGTGACGAGGGCGTCGGCCCCGATGGCCTCGGCCGCTTGCTCGGCGAGGTTGCCCACCATCAGCGAGTGGTGGTAGGTGCCGGGCGCTTCGAGCAGCAGCCGGCGCAGCAGCGGCTGCGTGGGGTTGGCCAGCTCCAGCAGCTGGTAGGAGGTGGTGATGCCGAAGAGGCTGCCCAGCACCGCGAAGGTTCCGGCCGCCGCCACGGCCGCTCCGAAGGCGGAGATGGCGGAGGCTGCCAGCAGCTGCACGTAGACCTCGAGGTCCTGCGAGCCACTGATGATGGTGAAGGCCGTGACCACCGCGATGTTGACCGCGGTGATGGCCGCACCGGCCTGTACGAATTGCGAGAGCCGCTCCCCACGTCCGATGACGATGGTGCCCACCAGGCCACCGAGCAAGGTGTAGGCGGCCAGGTCCATCGACCCGGTGATGACGCCGGCCATGACCGCGACCATCGCGGTGGCCACGCTGGCAACGCCGGAGTCGAGCAGGACCGACAGCAGCAGCCCGACCGCGAAGGTGGGCACGAGGAACGGCGCCACCATGCCGTCGCCGGTCACGACCAGGAGGGTCGACGCGGTCAGCAGCGCCAGCGCCAGCAGCAACATGGCGTTGTTGCGGTGCCAGAGGCGGGAGCGGAAGCGCCACATCCAGGCCATCAGCGTGGTCACGACCGCGAAGGACAGCAGGAGCCAGCCGAAGACCGAGAGCATATCCGCGGTCCCCGACATCGAAGTCAGGTCATTGAAGGCCAGGACGAACGTGAGTCCAGCCACGAGCAGGGTGGAAAGGAGCCCCAGGCGGACCGCGTCGCGCCTGGTGAACGCGAGGATCTGGCTCCCCCGGCGTGCCAGCATGGGTGAAGCCTACGAGGCCGAGGCCGCCTTGGCTAGTTCTTCGTTCACGAGGCTGCTCACGAGCGCCCCGTCGGCGCGGCCCTTGACCCTGGGCATGAGCGCGCCCATGACCTTCCCCATGTCGCGCGGAGAGGTAGCACCGGTGGTGCTCACGGCCTCGACCACGAGCGCTCGTACCTCCGCCTCGCCCAGCTGCGCGGGCAGGTACGGCTCCAGTACGTCGATCTCGGACTGCTCCTTGTCCGCGAGGTCATCGCGACCGGCATCCCGGTAGGCCTTGATCGATTCGCGGCGTGTCTTGACCTGCTTGGTCAAGACCGCCAACGCCTCCTCGTCGGAGAGCGGCTCACGCTTCTCCTTGGCGGCATTCTGGGCAGCGGCGATCACCATGCGCAAGGTGTCGCGTCGGTGCGCGTCACCATCACGCATCGCGGTCTTCATGTCAGCCTGGAGCTGTTCGGTAAGGCTCACGGCGGACCTCCTCTCAGAGGGCAGGTGGAGGGGGCTCGGACCTTGGGTCTACTAGGGGCGGGGCCTACTCGCCGCGCGCCGCCTTCTTCCGCTTCGCTTCCTTGCGCTTGCGCTTGACGCTGGGCTTCTCGAAATGCTCGCGTCGTCGCGCCTCAGCGAGGATGCCGCTCTGCTGGATCTTCTTGTTGAAGCGCCGCAGGGCAGCCTCGAAGGTCTCGTTCTCACCGACTCGGACTTCTGCCAACTAGGAAATCACCTCCCGCTGGTCGATATCAGGCCGCACTCGACCGACGGGACCAGGACCGACGGGAAAGCCTCGCGCGAGTCGAAACCGCGCAAGCAGGCCAGCCGAGAGTGTAGTGGACGGCTTCCCGAGCGGTCAAACGGCCCGGAGGTACTCCCCACCCGGGTCAAGGGCCACCCTCGACCCGGAGGGGCAGCTCGGCCACGAGTCGACGTGACATCCGGCAGTGGCCCCGCACCCGCCGCTGCGACAGGCTCGGCCGGATGGATGGTCGGACTCGGCTTTGGTATCGCTGGCTGCTCCTGGCTGCCGCCGTGGTCTTGGGATCCGGTGGCGCATTCGTCGGGCTGGCGCTCATGGGCGTACCCGGCGCCGTGATGGACGCGCTCTACCTACCCGGCGAGCCGGACGTCTCGTCGGCCGACACCATCTCGTTCGCCATCGGCGTCGCGGGCGCGGTGATGGTCGGTTGGGGAGCGTCCATGCTTCACATCTACCTTGACCCATCGATGCTGGAGCGGCCGCGGATCGCGCGTGCCTTCTTCCTTGCGACCGTCGCCTGGTTCGTGCTCGACACGCTCATGTCAGTCGCGCTTGGGGCGATGATCAATGCCGTCCTCAACTGCCTCTTGCTGGGCCTGCTGCTCCCCCCGTTGGCCGTCCTCTCCAGCCGGAAGGGCTGAAAGTGGTGAAGGACTCTTAGCCACCGCCGCGCCAGCCGGGGCTTGATTCATCTCGGCCGACCGGCCACGCTTGGCCGGGTGCGCTGCCGTGGCGCACATGTCGTCGACAGGGGTGACGCTGCCGCATGGCCAGCAAGGGACAAACCGCGCTCGCGCCGGTGAGGAGCGCCTTCACCGCCGCCTTCCTCTCGTTCCTGCTGCCCGGACTCGGCCATGCCTATCTGCGCCGCTGGCTGCGAGCTGCGCTGTGGATGGCCGTGCCCCTCGCGAGCCTGCTGGCCGGTCTCACGCTCATGGCCACGACGGGGGCCAAGGAGGCGCTGGCCCAGCTCGTCGACCCCGACGTGCTCAGCGCGGTGCTGCTCTTCATCGTCCTCGACGCGCTCTACCGGCTGGTGGCGATGCTCGACGCCTGGCGGCTGGCCCGGGACCCGTTGGTGGGAACCCGCGCCACCCGCACTGCCTCGTCGCTGGGGGTCGTGGTCATCGCGCTCGTGCTCGTCGGGAGTCATGTGGCCGCGGCCATGCCGGTGCGGCTCGCCCAGGACGTGGTCGACACCTTCGACGGCGGGGGCGACACCTCAGCCGTCCCCGACATCAGCGAGCTGCCACCCGATGTCCGCGAGCTCGTCTCCGCCACGGCCGCGCCCGGATCCCCTCGCCTCGACGGCGATCCGACGGGCACTCCGGTACCGCTGCCCTCGATCGAGCCCTGGGACCGGAGCAAGCGCCTTGACATCCTGCTCGTCGGCCTCGACAGTGGCCGACCGGGCGAGCGGACGTACCTGACCGACACGATGATGGTCGTGAGCATCGATCCGGTCAGCGGCCGTCTGGCCTTCATCTCACTGCCGCGCGACACCGTGAACGTGCCCCTGCCCGGCAGCGACGAATTCGCCAAGGCCCGGTCGGTCTTCGGCGACGACTACGCCGGGCGTATCAACTCGCTCTACATCACCGCCCGCCTGCGCGACGACGTGTTCCCTGGCAACGACCAGCACCGCGGGTATCGCGCCCTGATGGGTGCCCTCTCGGAGCTGTACCAGCTCGATATCCAGTACTACGTGGCCGTCGACCTCAACAGCTTCCGCGGCGCCGTGAACGCGTTCGGCGGCCTGGTGGTGGACGTCCAGCTCCCGCTCTTCGACACCAGGTACGCCGCGGCCGACGGGCGCGGGAAGCTGAAGCTGTACGTCCCGCCGGGGATCCAGCTCATGAACGGGCAGGAGGCCCTGGCCTACGCACGATCTCGCAAGTCCACCTCGGACTTCGACCGGGCCGCTCGACAGCAGTACGTGGTCGAGGCGCTCAAGGACCAGGTCGATGTCGAGTCGCTGCTGGTGCCCGGCACGATCAGTGAGCTGCGCGGGCAGTTCGAGGAGTACGTGACCACCAACATCCCGGCCAAGCTCCTGCCCCAGCTGGTGTTGCTCGCGACGGACCTCGACACCAGCAAGCCCGAGTCGCTGGTGCTCTCCCCGGAGAAGGGCTACGGCGTCACCGCGACGAACTACGACATCAGGCCCAACCTCTCGAGGATCCGCAAGGCGGTGCGGAACGTCTTCAAGTCGAGCTCGAAGACACCGGCGTCGTCGGCCGCGCCGACACCGACCGAGCCGGTGGCCGCGCCCGGCTCGCCGCAGCCAGGCTCTCCCGCGGAGCCGTAGTGCCGGTCGCCCGGGTTGCCCGACCGGTCCTCGTCGTGAGCGATGTCCGTGGCCACCGCGCCGGCTGGGTTCGATCCCCGGGGTCGGCAGCGCCGGTCGTCCCGTCCCCCAGCGCCTAGACTTGCCCGCCATGACCGAGTTCCCCCACGCCTCGCAGTTCGGATCGCTGGTCGGCCTCGTCGACCACGCCGCGACGCACTACCCAGCCGATCGCGTGATGTACGGCCTGCGCCTGGACTCCGGCATGGCCGTGGAGTGGACGGCCGGGGAGATGCGCCGCCGCTCTCTGCTGGCGGCATGGCGTCTGCGAGCCGCCGGCCTGGCGCCCGGCGATCGGCTGCTGACGTGGTCGCCCTCCACGCCGGCGCTGCCGGCGGTCTACTGGGGCGCGATGCGGGCCGGGATCGTGCTGGTGCCCATCGACCTGCGCATGACCGAACCGGTCATCCGCCGCATCGCCGGTATCACCGAGGCCAGCACCATCGCGGTCGACGATGGCTACGACGCGCCCGATCCCGCAGACAGCGGCTTGTCCGACCTGCGGATCCTCAAGCTCTCGGAGCTGACGGCCGATCCTGGCGACGACACGCCCCACGACTGGCAGGCGCGGGTCGAGGCCTGGGATCCGCCGACCCGCGAGTCGCTCTTCGAGATCCACTTCACGTCCGGTACGACCGCCGAACCCAAGGGTGTGCTGCTGACGCACGGCAACGTGCTCGAGACGATGGGCATGTTCTCCAGGTTGCTCCGGCCGCGGCACCTGCGCGCGGTCTCGATCCTGCCGCTCTCTCACCTGCTCGAGCAGGTCTCGACGCTGTTCTTCGGCACCCTCCTGGGGGCGGAGGTCGTCTACGTCCGCTCGCGCAACCCACGGGTCATCTTCGAAGCGATGCGCGAGCTTCGCGCCACGGTGATGGTGGCCACGCCGCAGGTGCTGGAGCTCTTCATGGGCGGCATCATGCGCGAGGTCAGGCAGAAGGGACTGGAGTCTGCTGTGGCCAGGGCACGCTCGATCGCGCGACGGCTGCCCTACCGGCTTCGCCGCTTGATGTTCCGTTCGCTGCACTCACAGCTGGGTGGTGAGCTCGGCCTGGTCGTCTCCTCGGGCTCGTACCTGCCACCTGAGCTGCAGGAGGCCTGGGAAGACCTCGGTATCGCGGTGCTGCAGGGCTACGGCTCGACCGAGGTCGGTTTCGCAGTGGCCAACGACGAGTGGCACCACCCGCCCGGGCTGGTGGGCAGAGCGCACCAGGGCGTGGAGGTGCGCATCGAGCCGGAGACCAACGAGATCCAGGTCAAGGGTCCGGGGGTCTCGGCTGGATACTGGCGCGACGAGGAGAACACCCGAGCATCACGCACCGAGGACGGCTGGTATCGCATGGGTGATACCGGCCATTTCACCGAAACGGGCGACCTCCGGCTCTCGGGGCGACTCAGGAACGTCATCGTCTTGCCCAGCGGACTCAACGTCTTCCCGGAGGACATCGAGGCCGCCCTGGCCGACCACGGCATCGCCCAGGCGGTGGTGCTCGAAACGGCGCCCGGGCGCATCGAGGCAGTGGTGCTGCCTCCGGGCTCGGTGCCTATCTTGCGTGCTGAGCAGGAAGCAGCCAACGACCGCGAGCTCGACGACGAGCTGCGTGCCGAGATCGACGCCGCGGTCAAGGCCGCCAACCGCGACCTCTCGATGTACCAGCGCATCGCCGACTGGCGCCTCTGGCCGGAACGCGATTTCCCGCGTACGCATACGCTCAAGATCAAGCGCAATGCGGTCCGAGCGTGGGCTGGCAGCGACGCCGCGCTCCAGGTCCGTGAGGCCGACGACGAGGTCTAGCGCTAACCGCCCAGGTCGCGCCACCGCGCGTCCTGCCCAGAGCGCCATGCGACCAGGGAGCACCCGTTGCGGGGGTCTACCCGGTCGGCGGTCCCATCCCGGAGTCCGCACGGTGAAGCGGCGGGCCTTGTGGGCGTGCCCGACGAGCGATCGGCAACGTGCACGAGACAGGCAGCCAAGGTGCGCCAGGCATCGGGAGCCCGGGAGAGTGTGTGTTCCCAGGCGGTCATCCTCCTGCCACGTGTCCCTGCCACGTGACCGGACGACCGCGGAACGCCAGGAGCTGCACATCCGCTCAGCCGGATGTCCCGTCCCGAGGGCGGGGCGGCGAAGCAACAGGCCTATCGGGCGTGCTCGGCGGTCGATTGGCAGTCGGCGCGGGACAGTCGATCGGCGCGCCGGGCGACTGCAGCGTCAGTCGGCAACCACTTCAGGCAACTGCAGCGTCAGGCGGCGCCCGCTCCCCAGAGCTCGGTCGCTCCGGCTACTTGTTGACGTCGACGGGAGAACCGACGGAGGCGATGGCGTCGAAAGCAGCCTGCGCCCGTTCAGGATCGTCGGAGCGGCGCCGGGACCACGTCGTGAAGATGACCGTGTCCTCGAACGTGCTCACCGAGAATTGTGTGTCGGCCGCGAAGTTCGTTTGGCCAAAACCGGACTCGACGTAATCGGCCAGCTCGGCGGCACGATCGAGTGCGGCGCCGCCGCTGCCGGTGTCGTAGATGACGACGTAGCCATCGTCCGCGTCGGCCAGCTCGACCCGGCGGACCACGCGCGGGGTTTGCAGCAGCGACCCGGGCTCAGACGCACGGTATGCGCCAACGGGCTCGCCCAGGCGCTCGCCGCTCGCGAGCAGGGCGGCCTCGATCGCGGCCATCGATCGCTGCACCGAGGCACCGTACGAGCGCATCGGCGTGGGCAGCTCGACGTCGTCGGGCACCACAGACGGCCGGTCAGGGCTGGCGCAGGCGCAGAGCACGAGGACGGCTGCGAGCGCACCCGTCGCGAGCCGGGTGAGACGAGCCAAGTCCTGACTCAACCCGGCGGCCAGGACATGCCCCGGCCACCGATGAGGTGGAAGTGGAGATGCGCGACGGACTGGCCGCCGTCGGCGCCGACATTGGTCACCACCCGGTAGCCGCCCTCCGCGAGCCCGGCCTCCCGGGCCAGGTCCGCGGCCACTGCGAAGACCCGGCCGAGCAGCTCGGCATCGCTCTCGGTCAGCTCGGCCGCGGAGGCCACGTGACGCAGCGGGATGATGAGCTGGTGGACCGGCGCGACCGGGTTGATGTCGTCGAAGGCGAGGACGAGCTCGTCCTCGTAGACCGTATCGGACGGGATCTCGCCCGCGATGATCCTGCAGAACAGGCAGCTGTCGTCGGTCACGGCGTTCACCTCGTGGCTCAGAACGTGGGCTTGCTCATCATGAGCCAACCGATGAGCCCGATGGCGGCAGCCATACCGTAGCTGATGTATCGCTGGCGACGGGCCCGGACCCGCCAGCGCTCCTTCTCCTCCTCCGTGGCAGCCTGCTTGAGACCGAGCAGCCGACGGACACCAGGCCGCTGGACGAAGAACGAGATGAGCAGCACCGTGGCATAGATCGAGATGCCCAACAGCAGCCAGGGCTGGTTCAGGAAGGCCGAGCCCAGGATGAGCAGCATGCCGATGCCGGTGGCGGCCACGCCGACCCCGATGATGAGCGTGCCGTGGGCCTCCAGCCACATGAGTCCGCGCACGACGCGGCCCTGATGGCCACCGACGACCGGATCGCCATCCACGCCGCGGGTGCGCATCGTGAACGGCAGCGCGAAGGCCGGCACGAACAGCGAGACCGCGAGGATGATGTGGGCGGTCAGGAGCATGGGAAACAGTTCCGCCGGGATCACGGACCGGGGCGCTCCAGGTCGAGCGCCACCCAGTCGGTCTCCTGCTCCCGGCGGACGACCCGCAGGCCGGCGGCCGCGAACGCCCGCCTGACCTCTGGCTCACGGTCGATGAAGATGCCTGAAGCGAGCAGGCGACCGCCACTCCCGCGATGACCGTCACCGACCCGCACGGCCTCTGCCAGCAGCGCGGCGAGGTCCACGAGGATGCTGGCCACGAGGTTGGCGAAGACGAGGTCGAACGGCCCGTCGTCGACGGGCAAGCTGCCCCCGCTGGCGCCCACGACGACACCGTTGCGAGCGGCATTCTGGGCCGTGGCCTCGACAGCGATGGGGTCCGTGTCGAGCGCCCGCACAGGCGCCGCGCCCAGCAGCGCCGCGCCGACCGCGAGGATCCCCGAGCCACAGCCGACGTCGAGGGTGCTGGCGCCAGCCACGATCCCATCGTCCGCCCAGCGCTCGAGTCCCACCAGGCACAGCCGCGTGGTGGGATGCAGTCCCGTGCCGAAGGCCATGCCCGGGTCGAGCGCGATGATGACGTCGTCGGGAGCGGGCTCGAAGTCGCGCCAGGTCGGCTTGACGATGATGCGCCTCCCCAGGCGCATGACCGGGAAGTGTGCCTTCCAGGCCGTGGCCCAGTCCTCCTCGTGGACTTCCCGCACCTCGAGCTCCCCGATCGGTCGCAGGTCGAAGACGGTGAGGTGGCCGAGCCGCTCGCGAGTGCTCGCGATAGCAGCCTCGACAGCAGCCATGTCGATGGCCGGCAGGTAGGCGCGGATGGTAACCGGAGCGTCGGGGATGGGCGAGGCCGCCAGGCCCTCCTGCTCGGTCGTGAACGGCTGCTCCACCGACACGCCGCCGCTGGCTGCACGCGAGAGGATCTCGCTCACCGCCTCGACGGCCTCGCCGTCGCACTCGATGGACAGCTCCACCCACGTGCCCGCGGCAGACGTGCCCTCGTCAGCCCCCACCGGCGTCCGCTGCTCGTCGTCCACGCTCAGCTGATGGCGTCCTTGAGGCGGTCACCGAGCGAGCGCTTTCCGCGCTTCGTCCGTGGCCCATCGGATGGCGCCGTCACGCCATCCGCGCTGAGCTCGCCGGACTCGACGGCCAGTTCCTCGAGCAGCTCGCGCTGCCGGTCGCTGAGCCGCTTGGGGACCTCGACGTCGATGAGCACGTGCAGGTCGCCGCGTGCGCCTGCACGGCGGAGATGGGGCACGCCCTTGCCCCGGCGGCGGATCTCGGTACCCGGCTGCGTGCCGGCCTTGATCTCGAGCATCTCCTCGCCATCAGGGGTGATGATCGGGATGTCCGCGCCCAGCGCTGCCTGCGTCATCGACAGCGTGAGCTCGAGGTAAAGCTCGCTACCGTCGCGCTTCAGCTGCGGATGCTCCTCCACGTGCGTGACCACGTAGAGATTGCCGGGCGTACCACCACGCGGTGCCGCCTCCCCTTCCCCGGTGAGCCGGATCTGGTGGCCATCGTCGATGCCCGGCGGGACCGTCACGCGCAGGGTGCGCTTGCGCTCGGCACGGCCGTCACCGTTGCAGGAGGGACAGGGCTGCTCGACGATCTGACCCGTACCGTGGCAGCGGGCGCAGGGCGTGACGTTGACCATCTGGCCCAGCAGCGTGTTACGCACCTCGCGGACCTCGCCGCTGCCCTCGCATCGGGAGCAGGTGACGGGCTCGGAGCCCTCCGCGGCGCCGCTGCCGTCGCAGGTCACGCAGGTATCGAGGGCGCTGAAGCTCAGCTCCTTCTCCGCACCGAAGACGGCCTCGGCGAAGGTCAGCTGCAGGTCGTAGCGAAGGTCGGCGCCAGCCGGCCGGCGAGTACGCCGCGCAGCACCTCCGGCGGCAGCGCCGCCGAAGAAGGCGTCGAAGATGTCGCCGAAACCCTGGAAGCCACCGAAGGGGCCGTAGCCCTCGGCGCCAGCACCCGTGCCGCCGACGCCGGCCCGGCCGAACATGTCGTACTGCTGGCGGCGCGTGGGATCGGCGAGGACCTGGTAGGCCTCGTTGATCTCCTTGAAGCGCGCGTCGGCGTCAGGGTCGGTGTTGACATCGGGGTGCCATTGCTGGGCCAGCTTTCGAAAGGAGCGCTTGATCTCCTCGTCGCTGGCGCCGCGCTCAAGCTCCAGGATCTCGTAGTAGTCGCGGGTAGTGGCCATGCAAGGGGGGAGTATAGGGAACGTCGGCGGATGACCCCGGCGACGGACCGTTCCGGGCCCGTATGCTCCGGTCATGGACCCCATCGCTGTTTCCGCGGCCGGAGCACGCCGCTTCCTTGCGCGGCGCCACCTGCTCGCTCCGGCCCGCTCGCAGTCGGCGGGACTCGACGGTGTTCGTGCTGTCTTCGAGCGGCTCGGCTCCATCCAGTTCGACCCGCTCGCGGTCGCGGGCCGCAACCACGACCTCGTGCTCCATGCGCGCGTCCGCGACTACGATCCTGACTGGACCAACGAGCTGCTCTACGGCACCCGGGAGCTCTTCGAGACGTACAACAAGATGCTCAGCCTGGTGCCCACCTCCGAGCTCCCCTGGCACCGGCAGACGTGGGACCGCTTCCTCGAGCTGCACCGGGACGACGCCTTCGTGCGCCATCGCGAGACCATGGACCACGTGCTCGACCGTATCCGACAGGAGGGGCCGCTCTCGAGTCTGGACTTCGGACGGCGGGCCACGGTCGACTGGTACTGGGGTCCGACCAGCGAGGTCCGGGCGGTGCTCGAGGCGCTCTCGGAGGCAGGGATCCTGAGCCTTGCTCGCCGGGAGGGCAACCGCCGCTACTTCGACCTCACGGAGAACCTCTATCCGACCGAGCTGTTGGAACAGCGGCCCGATCCGGTCGAGCAGCGACGCCACAAGCTGCTCTCCCGCTATCGCGCCCATGGCCTCCTTGGCGCGACCGGCGAGTACACCCTGTGGTACGGCATCGGCAGGGCGGCCCGGCGCCCGTCGGATCCGGCGGGAACCATCACACGCACCGAGCTCCGCGAGTCACTGATCACGGGCGGAGAGCTCGTGCCGGTGAGTGTCGAGGGCCTGCGCGGCCCTCGCTACGTGCTGCGTGACGAAGCCGACGCGCTCGTCCGAGCGGAGTTGGAGACACGACAGCACCAGCATCTCGCCGGCGCCAGCGTGGTCTTCCTCGCGCCACTCGACCCGCTGGTCTGGGATCGCGACCTGCTGCGCAGCCTCTTCGACTTCGACTACGTGTGGGAGGTGTACGTGCCCCAAGCCAAACGGCGCTGGGGCTACTACGTCCTGCCACTCCTGTGGGGCGACCGACTCGTCGGACGCATCGAACCGCGCTTCGATCGCGACGCGGGTGTCGTACGCATCCTGGGCATCTGGTGGGAGCACGGCTTCGCCCCTCGCCGCGAGCCTGGCTTCGTCGAGGCCATGCGTACGGCACTCGCCGACTACGCCGCCTTCGGTCGGGTCAAGCGGATCGAATGGACCACCGATACGAGCGAGCGACGGCTCTTCGGCGTGCGCCCGAAACGGGCTTGACACGGAGCTTGCCGGGCGCCTACAGTCCGTAGGTAGTACGTACTGCTGAGTACGTATCGAGGGAGGAAGGACCGCCTCTCCCCCTCCCTGACAGGACGCCTACGCCGTGAAGACGTCCGGACCGAGGCTGGGACCTTGACCCTCCCACCGCCCATCTGGCGCCGTTTCGTGAGCGATCACGATCGGCGCCTCGGTCTGTCCGCGGCCCGATGCGGTCGCCGTGCTACTTGAGCAGCAGCCCCCGGAGCCGGCGAGCGGTGATGGCCACGCCCACCAGGCCCACGACCGCGAGATAGGCGATGTCGACCAGGACCATGGGGCCGACCTCGCCGGTCGAGAAGCTGCGCAGCATGTGCACGCCGCGGTAAAGCGGGGTCAGCTCGACGATGAACTCGAGCCAGTCGGGATAGACCGAGATGGGATAGAACGTGCCACTGAACAGGAACATCGGCATCGTCACGACCGTGACCATGTCGAAGTCCTGCCACTTGCGCATGAAGGTGGTGGCGGCCATGCCCACCGCGGCTGCGGCCAGGCCGATGAGCAGGGCGCCGGGGATCATCAGGATGCCCCACGGTGAGAGCACCAAGCCCAGGGCCAGCATCACCATCAGGAAGGCGGTGGCGTAGAGCAGGCCCCGCGTGAGCGCCCAGCTGACCTCGCCGATCGCGATGTCTGAAGGACCCAGGGGCGTCGACAGGATGGCATCGAAGGTCTTGGCGTACTTCAGCTTGAAGAACAGGTTGAACGTCGATTCGAAGAGGGCGCCGTTCATGGCCGCGGTCGCCATCAGACCAGGCGCCACGAAGGCGGCATAGGGGATGTCGCCGACGTCGCCCACCAGCGTGCCCAGGCCGAAGCCGATGCCCAGCAGGTAGAAGATGGGCTCGAAGAAGCCCGAGACGATGATGGTCCAGTTGCGCCGGTAGACGATGACGTTGCGCTCCAGGACCTTGTGCGCGCGCGAGCCGCCGATGGCGCGGGTGGGGAAGAGGCGGGTGGTGATCAGCACAGCCCTACTCCGCCAGCCTGCGGCTGAAGGTGCGGTACGACCACAGCAGACCAACCACCACCATGGCCCCGAGATAGGCCACGTTGATGAGCGCGATCAGGGGGTCCAGCATGTCGAGCGCGATGCCGCGCGAAAGCGAGACCGCGTGCCACAGCGGCGTCAGGTAGGCCACCGTCTGCAGCAGCTCGGGCAGCTGGCTGATGGGGAAGAACGTACCGCTGAAGATGAACATGGGCATGATCACGAAGCGAAAGAGCGCGGCGAAGGGCGCGTCGTTGGTCTGGGCGGCGGCGAACGCCTGGATGGGCGCCCCGAAGGCCAGCCCGGTCAGGATGGTCACCGGAAGCATCAGGGCCGCATGCCTGAGGTCCGTGGCCCCGAACGCGACCATCACGCCCAGGAAGACCAGCCCGCCGAGCGTCACGCGCACGCCGACCCACAGCAGCTGGCCGGTGGCCACGTGACGCGGGTCGAGGGGCGAGAGGATCATGGCCACGTACGTCTTGAGCCAGCGGATGCCGGCCATCACCGGGTAGGTCGACTCGCCGGTGGCGTTGTTCATGGCCGTGGCCACCAGGATGCCGGGCGCCAGGAACGTGGCATAGGGCACGCCCTCGATACCCGCCGGGTTCGACTGGTCCACGAAGGCACCCAGGCCCACGCCGATCGCGGCGAGATAGAGGACGGGATTGAGGAACGTGGAGAAGACCGTGCCCCGCCAGGTGCGGCGGTAGACCAGGGCGTGGTGCTCCACCACCCGCAGGACGCTGCGGGCGTGGCCCGCAGCGTTCACTCGATGAGTCTCCGGCCCGTCAGGCGCAGGAAGACATCCTCCAGCGACGAACGTCGGACCAGCTGGCTCACCGGCCGGATGCCTTCCTCGTGCAAGATCTCGGCGAGGGTCTCGCCGGAGCCGGTGTAGAGCAGGATGCGGTCCGGCAGCTGCTCGCTGCGCTCGATGAGCCCGCGGCCCTTGCCCTCCAGGTCGGGTGTCTTGAGGTCCTCGAAGCGCAGCTCCAGGACCTCGCGGCTGGCGTATTCGGTGATGAGCGTCCGCGGCGACCCCTCAGCCACGATGCGGGCCTGGTCCATGATCACGAGGCGGTCGCACAGCTGCTCCGCCTCGTCCATGTAGTGCGTCGTAAGGATGAGCGTGACGCCCTGCTGCTTGAGCTTGTAGAGGCGCTCCCAGACCATGTGGCGGGCTTGCGGGTCCAGCCCGGTGGTCGGTTCGTCGAGCAGGATCATCTCAGGCTCGTTGATGAGCGAGCGCGCGATGGTCAGCCGCCGCTTCATGCCACCCGACAGCGGCTCCACCTGTGAGTCGGCCTTCTCGGTCAGCTGCACGAAGTCGAGCAGCTCGTCCGCGCGACGACGGCACTCTCCGTACGAGAGGTCGAAGTAGCGCCCGTAGATGATGAGGTTCTCCATGACCGTCAGCTCCATGTCGAGCGTGTCGGCCTGGGGTACGACGCCCAGCCGCCGGCGGATGGCCGAACCATCGACCCGCGGGTCGAGCCCAAGCACCTCGAGGGCGCCCTCGGTCAACGGCGAGATGCAGCCGATCATGCGCATCGTGCTGGTCTTGCCGGCGCCGTTGGGGCCAAGGAAGCCGAAGGCCTCACCAGCCTCGACGTCGAAATCGACCGCGTCGACTGCGGTGAATTCGCCGAAGCGCTTGGTCAGTGCGCGGGCATGGACAAGCGGAGCGGTCGGAGCGGTGGACACCGCTCGATGGTAGCCCAAGCGCGAGTGCCTGCCTGCCTGCGGCCTCGCGATGAAGCGCTACTCTTCGGGATGTGAACCGACTGCTCCGTTGCGCAGGCTCCCTGGCTGTCGCCCCCCTGCTCGCCGGGGTCACGCTACCCGCCATCGCGGCTGCCCAGGAGACCGCGGACCAGGCGACGCCGCCGAACATCGTGGTGGTCATGATCGACGACGCCAACCCACACGACGGGCGGCTATGGTCGGCCGACTACATGCCCAACCTCAACGAGCTCATCGTGGACCGCGGCGATCCGCTTCACCGACTTCCATGGTGAGGTCCCGCTGTGCGGTCCATCGCGCGCGGCGCTGCTCACCGGCCAGCACGCCCACAACAGCGGCGGCAACAGCAACAACGGCGAGCAGCTCGACGTATCGACCACCATCGCCACCGAGCTGTCCGGGGCCGGCTATCACACGGCCTACGTGGGCAAGTACCTCAACGGCTACCGCAGGTTCAGCCCGGAGAAGTACGACCCGCCCGGCTGGGACGAGTTCGATGTCATCAACAGCAACCAGGGCAAGTACTTCTGGTACCAGATCCGCGACCGCGACGGGAACCTCACCCAGCACAAGACCGATCCCGCCGACTACTCCACCGATGTCATCGCCGATCTCGCGGTCAAGCGCATCAGGCAGACGCCCCCCGACCGGCCGCTCTTCGAGGTCATCGCGCCCTTCACGCCCCATGAACCCAACCTGCCGGCCCCTCGGCACGAGGGCGATGAGCGCTGCCGCGACATCGAGCCCTGGGCGCCGCCGAACTACGACGAGGCAGACGTCTCCGACAAACCGGCCTACATCCGGAAGCTGGACCCGCTGGGCGATGACGGCTTCGACCTGACCACGCACTGCGAGTCACTGCTCGCGGTGGACGAGATGATCGGCCGCGTGGGGCAGGCGCTGGACAAGGAGGGGCGTCTCGACGACACCGTCTTCGTCTTCATCGGCGACAACGGCATGACCTGGGGTGAGCACCGACGGATCGCCAAGGTCTCGCCCTATGCCACGGCCATGCCGGCCTACGTGGCCTGGCCCGCGGGTCGCGGCATCGAGCCGCGCGACGACGCCACCACGCTCTCGATGATCGACTTCGCCCCCACCTTCTGCGAGCTGGCCGGCTGTGAGATGGGCCCCTACCCCAACCGGCAGGCGACGGCTGATGGGCTCTCCTTCGCGTCCCTTCTGGCCGACGGGCCGCTCCCCTACCTGCGCGAGTCACTGCTGCATTCGGTGCCGTCGGGTGGCGACCGACCGGTGTGGTGGTCGATCCGCACCACCGCTGATCACCCCGACGGACGCTGGCACTACATCGAGAACCGGG
The DNA here is from genome assembly GCA_963714675.1 of uncultured Chloroflexia bacterium. Taxonomy (GTDB): domain Bacteria; phylum Chloroflexota; class Limnocylindria; order Limnocylindrales; family CSP1-4; genus JAFMJV01. Next base: position 493,160 of record CAVQPG010000004.1, read on the forward strand.
GCGGATTCCGCGAGCTGTATGACATCAGCGGTGGGCTCTGCTACGAGTGGGCCGCGGGTCAGCCGGGCGATCCCTGCGAGCTGGAGAACCTGCTCGTGGGCGAGGTCGACCCCGAGCTCGAGGCCCTGGCCGCGTCGCTGTCGGCGCAGCTCGCGGAGTTGAAGGCAGAGATCGCACCGGCGCGGGTGCCCCGCTCGGCTGACTAGCCGGTCGAGGACGAGCCCGGCGCGGGCTGCACGGCGGGCACGGCGGGCACGGTGCCCACGTGGAGCACCACGATGCCGCCCGCCAGACCCTTCCAGTGCACGTTCTCGAGCCCGGCCTCGCCCATGATCTGGGCGACGCGCTCAGGACCGGGATAGCCTTTCACCGACTTGGCCAGGTAGCTGTAGGCGTCGCCCTGGCCGACGAGCCGGCCGATGAGTGGGACGACGTTGTCGAACCAGACCGCGATGAGTCGCCCCAGCAGGCTCGTGGGCCTGGTCGATCTCCAGGCAGACGACCTTGCCGGCGGGGCGCACGGCACGAGCCATCTCGGCGAAACCCTGTCGGTAGTCGGCCAGGTTACGCATGCCGTAGGCGATGGTGGCCGCGTCGAAGGTGTCGTCTTCCACGGGCAGGTCGAGGGCGTCGCCCTGCTGGAACGACAGCCCCTCGAGCTCGGCCGGCCGGCGCTGGTCGGCATTGGCGATCATGCCCGCGCTGAAGTCGATGCCGAGCGCCGAGCCACCGGGCTGCACGGCGCGGTAGAGGTCGGTCGTGACCTTGCCCGTGCCGCAGGCCACGTCGAGCACGCGATCGCCCGGTCCGACGTCGGCGGCGGTCACGACCTGTCTGCGCCAGCGCGGCTCCTGGAAGCCGCTGATGGCGAGGTTCATGCCGTCGTAGACGCCCGAGATCCGGTCGAACATCTCCTGCACCTTCTGGGGAGGCGCGCTGTTGCCCTGGCTCATGCGTCGAGGAACGCGCTGATCGCCGCCGCCACCCGATCGGGCCGCGTGACCGGTGCCATGTGGTCGACTCGGGCCAGGCGCACGTGGTCGGCGCCGGGGATGCGGGCCACGAGCGCCTCCGCGATATCGGCGTAGAGCGAGGCACTGGCGTCGCCGGTGGCGATGCGTACGGGGCAGCGGATGCGTCCGAGGCGATGTGGGTCCATACCCGACAGGGTCGCATCCGCGACGGCTCCTCGCCCGGCGCTGCCGACGCGCGCGCGGGCAGCGGGGCTCAGCGCGGCCACCGTATCGTGGCCCGAGACGCCGGCCATGAAGGCCAGGGCCGCCGCCTCGAGCCCGTCGTCATCGCGCGCGGCGAGGGTCCGTCGGCCGATCTCGGCCATGCCCTCGCGCACCGCCGGGGGCGCGACCGGCGCGTAGGGTGGCTCGTAGACGAAGACCGTGCCGACCAGCTCCGGGGCGCGAGCGGCCAGCTCGAGCGCGACGCAGCCGCCGAAGCTGTGTCCCACGACCGCCACCGGGCCCAGGTCCTCGGCCTCGACGATGCCCACGAGATCATCGACGTGGGTCGCCACGTCGACCGGCACGGCCGGACCCTCGAAGGCGCTCCGGCCGCTGCCGCGTCGGTCCACGCTGATGACCGTGTGGGCGGCGCCCAGGCGGCCGGCCAGGGTGCGCAGCTGGCGGGATGAGGAGAGGGTGGCGTGCAGCAGCAGCAGCACTGGCCCATGGCCGCCCCGCTCGAAGTAGACCGGCTTCACGAGGCTGCAGGCCTCGGGCGCCCACGCAAGACGTGGCGCTGGACCTTGCCGAAGGCGTTCCTCGGCAGCTCTTCGACGATCTCGATGCGGACGGGGACCTTGTAGGCCGCCAGCCGCGCTCGGCAATGGCGCCGGAGGATCCTCGGGCTCGAGCCGAACGCCGGGTAAGGGCACCACGAAGGCCACGGGCACCGCGCCCCATCGATCGTCGGGCTCCCCCACCACGGCGGCCTCGGCCACCGCCGCGTGCGCCGCCAGCACCGCCTCGACTTCGGCGGGGTAGACGTTCTCGCCCCCGGAGATCAGCAGGTCCTCGCGCCGATCGACCACTCGCAGGAGCCCGGCCTCGTCGATGGTGCCGCTGTCACCGGTATGCAACCAGCCATCACGCAGCTTCGCGGCGGTGGCCCCGGGATCGTCGAGGTAGCCGGCGAAGACCATCGCGCCACGGACCAGGATCTCGCCGCTGCCGTCAGCGCTGCCGTCGGGCTCGATGCGCAGCTCCACCCCCGGCAAGGCCCGGGCGGCGAGCGGGTCGTCACCGGTCGCGTCGTCGGCACCGCCACTGGCCACGCCCGACCCGGTCTCGGTGAGACCGTACGTGGTGAGCACCCGATAGCCGGCAGCACGAGCCTGCGCCACCAGCTCGACCGGGATGGCGCCGCCACCGAGCAGGATCGCGCTGAGCGTCGGCGGCGGCGCGGCGGCGGCGCGTACCGCGAGCAGCGCCCGCAACTGGGCCGGCACCAGCGACAGGTGTGTCACGCCCTCGTCGAGCGCGGCACTGACGGCCCCAGGCTCGAACCGATCGAGCAGCCGCAGCGGTGCACCCCAGCGGGTCGTGCGGGTGATGATGGCCGACCCGGCCACGTGGAACAGCGGCAGGCAGGCCAGCCAGCGATGGCCGGGTACCGGCCGCAGCAGGGCCGCCCAGGCGTGGGCACTGGCACGGTGGTTGTCGTGGGTCAGCACGGCGGCCTTGGGCCGCCCGGTGGTGCCGGAGGTGAAGACGATCGTGGCCGGGCTGTCGAGATCGATACGCTCTCGCAGCGCGGGTCCCGGACCACAGGGTGCACCCGCGAGCAGCGCTTCCACCCGCTGTGCCGGCAGCCCCGCAGGCAGGCTGGCCTCCGCGGTCTCGGCGTTCGCGCGGTCGTGGACGAGGGTCGTGGCCGCCACGGCCACGAGCTGGCCCCGCAGCTCGGCGGGAGCGGCCCGACGGTTGAGCGGCACCAGCACCGCGCCCAGCCGGCGCAGCGCGTGGATGAGGGCCACGGCCGGAGCGTCGTCCGCGAGCAGGCAGGCGACACGGCTGCCCTCCACCACGCCCTCGATCGACAGGGCCGCGGCGAGGCCGTCTGCAGCTCGTAGCAGCTCGACACGGGACCACGTCGCGGACCGGGCCTCGAGGGCCGCAGCGTCGGGGTCGCTGGCTACGCGCTCCAGTAGTGGGTCGGGCGACAGACGCGTCATCGCAAGCGGTACCGCTCGATGGCCTCGAGGTCGAGCTCGACTCCCAGTCCGGCCGCGGTGGGCACCGCCAGGCGGCCCCCCACGACGGTCAGTGGCACCTGCAACAGGTCGGACTCGAGCAGGCGGGCGGTCGCGAGGCCATGGGCCTGCGGGCCTGGAGCCGTGGCCGCGAGGTGCAGCGCACCCGCGAGCCCGACGCCCGTCTCGAAGAGCGTCGAGACCGTGACCGGGACCCCGGCGGCAGTGGCCAGCTCGATGATGGCCTGTGCCTGCCGCAAGCCACCGACTCGAGCGGGCTTGACGATGAGGGCATCGACGGCGCCGGTCTCGAGCAGTGCTCGCGCGGCTCCGAGGTCCCGCACCGATTCGTCCGCCGCGATGGGCACCGGGCCCGTCCAGCGCAGGCGTGCCAGGGCTTCCGCTCCGGCGCCCGGCGGGATGGGCTGCTCGGCGTACTCGATGTCGTAGGCCGCGACCGAGGCAAGCACGTCCGCGGCCCAGTCGGCCTTGAGGCTGCCGTTGAAGTCGATGCGGAGCGCGATGTCGGGCCCGACCGTCTCCCGGACCGCACGCACACGTGCCTCGAGCGCACCATCGGGCTCCTCGCCGGCCTTCAGCTTCAGGCACCGATAGCCGGCTTCCACGAGCGCGGCTGCCTCGCTCGCGGTCTCATCAGGGGCGCCCATGCCGAGCATGGCGTTGACGGCCACGTCGGCCGTGGCTCGGCTGTCGAGATAGCGGGCGATAGGCTCGCGACTGACGCGTGCGAGGAGGTCCACCAGGGCCGACTCCACCGCGGCACGGGCAGCACGACCCACGAACGGCCAGGCGTCGATGAGCCGGAGCGTGCGCTCGACCGAGACGGGGTCGGCCAGCTCCAACCCGTCGAGCATCTCGACCAACCTGGGCGAGACATCCTCGTCGAGGTCGTGAGGGTGGGGCGCCGGGAACTCGCCCAGGCCCTTGCGGCCGTCGTCGGAGCGGAGGATGAGGATGCCCGCGCGATGGCGTTCCCAGCGCTGGGTACCGCTGATGATGACCTCCCGGAACGGCACCTCGAGGAGCTCGACCTCGACGCGGGCGAGGCGCATCAGATCAGCCCCGACCCGGCCAGGCCGACCGCGAAGAGCACGCAGAACACGAGGGACAGCCGGGCCGTCTCGCGCAGGACCGGGTTCAGGCGCCGGGGATCGCCACCGGCGTGGACCACGCGGAACAGCGCGACGGTCAGGGGCAGGCTCGCGAGCGGCAAGAGGGCCGTGACGCTGACCTCGCCGCTGATCGCCAGCCCCACCGGCACCGCATAGGCGACCCCCAGGAACAGGTCGTACTCGACGGTCGCGCCACGCTCTCCGAGCACGACCGCCAGCGTCCGCTTGCCGCTCGCGGCGTCCGTCCCGATGTCGCGCAGGTTGTTGACCACGAGGATGGCCGTGATCAGCGCGCCGACCGGGATCGCGGCCACGAACGCCAGCGGCTCCCAGGTGAGGGTCTGCAGATAGGTCGTTCCGGCCACGGCCACCAGCCCGAAGAAGATGAAGACGAAGACCTCGCCGAGACCGTGATAGCCGTACGGCCAGGGGCCACCGCTGTAGGCGACGGCGCTGACGATCGCCGCGATCCCGAGCACGAGGATGACCGGGCCGCCGACCGACACCAGGTACAGCCCCACGAGGCCGGCGAGACCGAGGATGAGGCCGAGGCCGAGGATCATCTCGCGCTCGCTGAGCAGCCCGCCAGCCGCCGCCCGGGGCGGCCCGAGGCGGGCTTCGGTATCGACCCCGGCTCGGTGGTCGGAGAGGTCGTTGCCCACGTTCGAGGCGACCTGCAGCAGCAGCGCCACCGCCAGTGAGGCGATGGCCGGCAGTGCCGCGAAGGCGCCGAGGTCGATGGCCACCGCCAGGCCGACCAGCACCGGCCCCACAGCAGCCGGCAGCGTGGCTGGGCGGATCGCCACCAGCCAGGCCCTCGAGCGGCTCATCGACGGGTTCGCAGGCACGGGCCCGGCGGTCGGGTCGGTCATGGCGATGCTACGGGCGCCGGGGGAACTTGCGGTAGTCGGGCTTGCGCTTCTCGAGGAAGGCCTGGCTGCCCTCGTGGGCTTCCTCGGTGAGGTAGAAGAGCATGGTCGCGTCGCCAGCCAGCTCCTGGATGCCGGCGAGGCCGTCGACGTCGGCGTTGAACGAGCGCTTGAGCATGCGGATGGCGGTGGGGCTCTTGTCGAGGATCTCCTCGGCCCAACCCACGCCTTCGTCCTCGAGGCGCTCGAGCGGGACGACAGCGTTGACCAGGCCCATGTCCAGCGCTTCGCGGGCCGAGTACTGGCGGCAGAGGTACCAGATCTCGCGCGCCTTCTTGTGGCCCACGATACGCGCCAACATGGTGGCGCCGTAGCCGCCGTCGAAGCTGCCCACCCTGGGCCCGGTCTGGCCGAAGATCGCGTTGTGCGAGGCGATCGACAGGTCGCAGACGACGTGGAGCACGTGTCCGCCGCCGATGGCGTAGCCGTTCACCAGTGCGATGACCACCATCGGCAGCGAGCGGATGAGCCGCTGCAGATCGAGCACGTTGAGACGCGCGGTGCCATCGTCGTCGCGGTAGCCGCCCTCGGTCTTGACGTTCATGTCACCACCGGAGCAGAAGGCGGTGTCGCCCGCGCCGGTGAGCAGGACCACCCCGATGGAGCTGTCGTCGCGCACTCGTCGGAAGGCGTCGATGAGCTCGTCGACCGTCCGTGGCCTGAAGGCGTTGCGCACGTGCTGGCGATCGATGGTGATCTTGGCGATGCCGGTGCCCGAGTGCTCGTAGCGGATGTCCTCGTACTCGTGCGCGATGGTCCAGGGGGTGGGCATGGCTCTCCTCAGGCGGTGATGCGGCTGGCTGACAGGAAGTCGTTGGTGATGCGTATGAATGTGTCGGGCGTCTCGAGGTGCGGGGCGTGGCCAGCATCGCCGATGACCTCGAGACGTGCGCCGGGGATCCCTGCCGCGACCGACCGAGCGCGCTCGAGGCCGGTGGGATCGAGCGCTCCGGCCACGACCAGGGTAGGCACGGCGATCTCGGCAAGCCGGTCGTGCAGCGGGGTCATCGCTCCCTGGCCCGCTCCTCGGAGCGATGCGGCCAGTCCGCTCGCCGAGTGGCGACGGCGTTCGGCCCGCTGGCGTGCCCGGTCCTCGGCCGGCAGGACCGCCTGACTCGCGAACAGCGGCAGCGCCTCCCAGTGGGCGACGAAGGCTTCCACGCCATCGCGTTCGATGGTCTCGGCCAAGGCCTCGTCAGCGCTCCGCCGTTCGTGGCGTGCCTCGACCGCGGCGATACCGGCTGATGGGCTCTCGAGCACCAGGCATCCCGCCACCTGCGGTCGTTCCAGCGCGAGCACCAGCGCCAGGCGCGCGCCCATGGAGTAGCCCACGACCGTCGCCGGCGTCGCCTCGAGCAGGTCCAGCAGCTCGGCGATCGCGGCCGCCTGTCGCTCCAGGGCGTAGGCGGCAGGATCGTGTGGGGCCTCCGAACCACCGTGACCCAGCAGGTCGGGCGCCACGACGCGATGGTCCACCGACCAGGCCTCGAGCTCGGCCGACCACGTGCGAGCGGTGCCGGTGAAGCCGTGGAGCAGCAGCATCGGCGGGCCGTTGCCGGCGGTGAGCACGTTGAGGCTCATGACGTCGCGGCCAGCGCCCGCTCGACCGCTGCGAACGCCTGACGGTGGAGCTCGACGTTGCGGACCCGGTCGGTACGCAGCTCGAGCACGTTCACGCCCGGCTGCCCGATGGCCGCCGTAAGCTCGCGCGCGAGCTCGCGCCCATCGGCGACGCGTCGGTGCCGGGCGCCGAGAGCGGTCGCTACCGGCCCCAGCTCGAGACCGTGGGGCGTCCCGAAGAGCTCTTCATAGTGGGCCGGCAGGCCCACCTCGGGCCGATCGGCGAGACCCTGAGGCAGGAAGGAGAAGATGCCGCCACCATCGTTATCGACGAGCACGACCGTAAGGTCCAGCCCCAGGCGTCGCGCAGCGAGCAGCGAGGTCAGGTCGTGCAGGAAGGCGAGGTCGCCGAGCACTGCCACCACCGGTTCGGGTTGGCCGGCGGCGAGTCCGAGGGCGGTGGCCACGAGCCCGTCGATGCCGTTGGCGCCACGGTTGCCGACGATCCGGAGCAGGCGCGCAGATCCGGGCAGGAAGGCATCGAGGTCGCGCACCGGCATGCTGCTGGCGACGAGCACGACCGCACCGTCGGGGAGCGCCCGCTCCAGCGCGCCGGCGACGGCACCTTCGAACGGTTCGTCGAGGCCATCTGCCCAGGCCGCGAGCGCGCGCGCCGCGACCTCGTCCGCCGAGCACCACCTGTCCAGCCAGGCGGGATCACCAGAGGCTTCCGGGGCCACCGCAGTGGCGGCGGCATCCGCGAAGGCCACCGGATCGGCACCGATCCGCTTGATGGTGGCCCCGACGGGCACGTTCCATCCGCCGCCATCGTCGACGAGCAGCTGTCTCGAGGACCAGGACTCGAGGGCGAGGTTCAGTGCCTTGGAGGTCGGCGTTGCGCCGAAGCGCAGGATGAGATCCGGTCGGTGCGCCGTGCTGAAGCTCGCCACGCGCAGAAGCACATCGTGATGACGGATGACCGCGTCGCGCTGGTGCGGGCCGGTGCGCACGTTGGCCAGGCCGTCGGCCACCACCGGCGCACGCAGCGACCGTGCCAGGCGCGTCACGGCCGCGGCGAACCCGGACCGATCGAGCGGACCGCACACGATGAGCGGCCGAGCGGCTGCACGGACCGACGGCAACAGCTGCTCGATGACCTCGGGCTCGATGGCTGCCGGTGTGGCGGCAGCCATCGCAGCGGGACCTTCGGAAGCCGCCGCGACCAGGGGGCCGTCGGGCAGGAGCGGCTCGCGGAACGGCAGGTTCAGCTGGACCGGCCCAGCCGGCGCCACGGTCGCCACGTCCAGCGCTCGACCGACCATACGGCGCAGCTCGACCTCGGTCTCGAGATCGTCGTCGGGTATCGGCAGCTCGGCATACCACTTGGCGTGGCGCCCATAGAGCTCCACCTGGTCGATCGTCTGGGGCGCGCCGACGCCTTGTAGCTCCGGGGGCCGGTCCGCGGTGAGCAGGATGAGTGGCACACGGCCGTAGCGGGCCTCGGCCACGGCTGGGGCGAAGTTGACCACCGCCGTACCCGAGGTCGCGAGGATGGCGGCCGGACGGTGTGCGGCCTTGGCAGCGCCGAGCGCGAAGAACGCCCCCGCTCGTTCGTCGAGGTGGACCCAGCAGCGAAGTGCCGGTGTCGCTCGCAGGGCCAGCGCCAGCGGCGTCGAGCGCGAGCCCGGACAGATGACCACATCGCGCACGCCGCCCGACACGAGCGTCTCGACGATCGTCCGCAACGGCGCGGCCGGGGTCTGGTAGACCTCGCTCATGGCTCGAATCGCCCCAGCGCCGAGCCGAGCGCCTGCAGCTTCGCTGACGACTCGTCCCACTCCCGCTCGGGATCCGAGTCGGCCACGATGCCGCAGCCCGCGTAGAGCGTGGCCAGCTGACCTTCGATGACGCCAGAGCGCAGGGCCACCACGAACTCGCCGTCGCCGTGACGGTCGATCCACCCGAGCGGCCCGGCGTACCAGCCGCGCGCGTGCGACTCCTCCTCGGCGATGAGCTCGAGGGCCAGGTCTCGGGGCGTGCCACCCACCGCCGGCGTGGGGTGCAGCCGTTCGACCAGCGTGAGCACGTCGGCGTCATCCACCAGCCGACCGGAGATCGGCGTCACCAGGTGCTGGACGTGGCGGAAGGGCACGACCCGGGGTGTTCGCGGGATGGACAGCCCGTCGGTCACCGGCGTCAACGCCTCGCGCAGCATCTCCACCACGATGGCGTGCTCCTCGCGCTCCTTGTCGCTCGCGAGCAATCGATCGGCGAGCGTCTCATCCTCGGCCCGATCCTCGACGCGGCGAGCGGAACCGGCCATGGCCATCGTGTGCAGCTCGCGCTCGTGCAGACTCACGAGTCGCTCCGGCGTCGCGCCCAGGAACGTGCGATCGCCGCGCGAGATGGCGAACAGCGTTGACTCGGGCGCCGACGCCTCCAGCCGACGCAGGACCCCGGTGATGTCGATCGCGGCGGCAGCCTCGAGCCTGATCTCACGCGACAACACGGCCTTGTCCAGCCGGCCACGACCGACCGCGCCGGCGAGCCGGGCGACCGACGCACGCCAGGCCGCGGCATCCGGTGTGCGCTGGCGTACCGTGAGCGTCTGTCGTGTCGGTCCCGAAGGCCGTACCTCAGCTTCAGCCAGGTAGGCCCACGTCTGGTCCAGCGAACCGACCATCGTCTCGGGCGAAACGCCATCCGGGTCGACGACCATCGAGGCGGTCAGCCACGCGCCCTCGGGCGTCGTCGACAGCAGCAGTGCGGGCAGGGTCATGCAGCCGGCCTCGAAACCCTGCCAGGTCTCGGAGACCACGGGTTCGGGGTCGAAGGCGAAGCCACCGAGCAGCAGTGGGCCGGTCCCGCGCGGCGCCGCAGCGGTCTCGACGATGGCGTCTTCGAGCAGCATCCGCCACGCGACCGAGACGACCTCGAAGCGACCCGCGTGGCTCTGTCGCGCGGCCCACGCCTCCCCGATGCCCACGTGGGCGACTCCGGCCTCCGGTCGCATCCACAACATCGCCCCCAGTGGCCGCGCCAGGCCATGGAGCGCGACGGGATCGACCGGCAGCACCGGGACCGTGGCCGAGACCAGCGTGGCCACGTCCCGTGCCGCCGCACGGGCGGCCAGCGGCGCCAGGGCGGCGGCCAGATCGGGTGCCGCTGTGCGTCCGAGGACCCTCATGCTTCGGCCAGCGCCGCGATGCGCTCTTCGGGGATGCCCACGCTCCGCAGCAACAGAGCCCGCAGCGTCGGGTAGGTGTCTTCGAGGCGTCCATCGTGGTCGGACATCAGCCAGCGCACGACGACCTCGTTGAGGGCGCCGAACCAGGCCATGCCCGCGACGTCCGTGTCGAGCGGTTCGATGGTGCCGGCCGCCACGGCATCATCGAGCTGGCTCGCGATGATGCCCGCGAAACGCTCGTGGAGTTGCTGCAGCTCAGCCTGGAACTCGGAACCGGCGCCGACCGCGTCGATGAGGAACAGGCGGGCCATCGTGCGGTGCCCCGCGAACACACCCAGCACGGTGCGCAGCGCCACATCGGCGCGCTCGATGGGATCGTCATAGGACGCCATCGAACGCTCGACCTTGGCGGTCAGGCGGTCGGCGGTGGTGCGCAGCAGCTCCAGGAAGAGCGACTCCTTGGTCGGGAAATGGAAGTAGACCCCGCCCTTGCTGGTCTCCGCCTGGCGGCCGACTTCGTCCACGCCGGCCTGCCGGTAGCCGCGCTGGCTGAAGACCGAGAAGGCAGCATCGAGGATGCGCTCGCGTCGCCTTGCGCTCCGTTCCTGCTTCATGCCCAGCTGGCCTCCAGGTTTCCGCATCCGACGCACTGGTCGGTTTCTGGGATGATAGCCTAGCAGGGCGGTCCCACTATTCCTATCGAGATATGGGAAAATAGCGCCAGATGAGAGTCTCCGCCAAGGCCGATTACGCCGCCCGAGCCGCTGCCGAGCTATCCACCGCGACCGACAAGCCCATGAAGGCCGACCGCATCGCGGAGGCCCAGGGCATCCCGGCCAAGTTCCTCGAGACCATCCTGCTCGAGCTCAAGCACGCCGGCATCGTGCGTAGCCAGCGCGGCCCCGATGGGGGCTACGCACTGGCCCGCCCGGCAGAGGAGATCAGCGTCGCGGATGTCATCCGCGCCGTCGACGGGCCCCTCGCCAACGTCCGCGGCGACCGCCCCGAGAACATGGAATACACCGGCGCCGCGGAACCCTTGACCGACGTCTGGATCGCCGTGCGCGCGGCGCTGCGCGACATCCTCGAGACGACCACGCTCGCCAACCTGCGCGATCGCGAACTACCGCCGCGGGTGGCCGAGCTGGCTGATGATCCCGAGGCGTGGGTTTCGCTCGGTCGTATCCGTGGCGCCACACCCACCGGTGGCAAGCCCGCCGCTCAGCCGAAGGTCAGCAGCGCCAAGTCGTAGAGACCGGCCGTCCGCGCCCCCTCCAGCCCGAGACGCACCGCCTCGATGGTCCGCGGCTTCTTCTCCAGGGCCACGAAGCCCAGGTACGTGCCGGGGCCGGGCACCACGTAGGACGCAGACGGTACCCACTCCCCTGCCTCACGCGCGGCCAGCTCGAATGCGATCGGGGTGGCACCTGAGCCGTCCAGGCGCATCACATAGACGAGCGCGTGGCAGCGCAACGGCGCACCACCGGCCGGTATCACCAGCGCCCCCTGAGCACCATCGAAGCGAGCCATCGGCACCTCGCCGCCCTCGAGCTCGCCACCCTCGACCGACAACTCGGGCTCGCCGTCGAAGATCGACCAGGTAGTCTCGGCCTCCAGCCAAGCCATCTCCTGGGAGACGTGGGACGAGCCCAGGAAGCGCCCGGAGGTTGGCTCGTAGCCGTGGTCCTCGGCACGCACGTGGGCCCCGCGCACGCCAGGCATGGGCAGGCCCCGGAACGAGCGCTTCTTGCGAGCCTCGGTGCGACCGGCGGCCTCGTTGGAGACGATGGCCGTCGCCTCCTGGCCGAACGTGTCGTTGACCGGGAAGCCCGCCATCCGCAGCTTGCTGCCATAGCGAGCGGGGCTGCGCGCGAGCGTGTGCATCTCGTCGATCAGCGCCCGCGTGCGTGGCTGCCAGCGGTCGATGACGTGGTCGACCCGGGCGGGGATGTCGAAGGGCACGTCAGGCAACTGGAAGGCATGGGTCGAGGTCGTGGCCCGCGTGCGCTTGGCCTGGAACTCCTGCCACGACTTGGTGAAGTAGTGGTTCATCTGGAGGTTGGCGTAGCTGGGGTCCTCGATGACCGTGGCCTCCTCCGAGGTCGGTTCGCCGGCGGTGTTGACCGTGCGACCGTGCACCGTGAGGGCGTTGTGGATGCCGACGCGAGCGACACCTCGGGGACGGATGATGGGCTTGGCCAGCACCTCGCTGGTGCCCATGCGCGGCACCTGCTCGCTGTACTCGCGATAGGTCTCCGTGACGAGACCCTCGACCGGCGTCCGCAGACCGGAGTAGCAGAACTCCTTGCGCGAGATGAGCACCTGCTCCGCGTCGGGATAGCGAGCCATGACGTCGCTGATCGACTCATCGTGCTCGGGCACCAGGAACTCGTCGATGTCGACGTACGCGATCCACTCGGTGGTGTCGCCGAAGAACCGCACCACGTGGTTGTTGGCGTCTCGCTGCAGACCGCGCATCGGGAAGTAGACCGTGGTCACCACGCCATGGTCGGCGTACGGCTTGAGCACGTCGTGGAGCTCATCGGTGGAGCCGTTGTCGTAGAGGAAGAAGTGATCGACGCCGATGGCCATGTGGTGGCAGAGCCACTCCTCCATGTTGGGCGCCTCGTTCTTGAGGATGGCCATGATCGCGACATCGAACCGACCGCGCTCCATCAGCGCCGGGCGCTCATGGCGCTCCGGGCGCTCCTCGCTGCGGCCACGGCCCAGGGCCCTGCCGACCCGCTTGCTCAGTGCCATCGTCACACCAGCCTAGCCGGTCGCGATGACGAAGAGGTCGTAGAGCTCGAGCGACGCGGCGTCCGTCTCGAAACGCAACCGCATGCGGGCAGCGGCCCGCGGCTCAGGCTCGACCTCGACCATCGCGGCCACGCTCGAGGCGGATGGCAGCTCCAGCTCGACCGGCGAACCGGCCGTGCCATCGGCCCGCTCCACGAGGGCGCTGAGCACGCACGTCCGCCGACGACCCGACCAGGAGCCCAAGGTGGTAGCAGCGAAGCGTCTCGTCAGCCGGCAGCGGCACCACGACCTCGATCGCTGCCCTCGCTCGGCTGCAGGGTCGCGGGGCGTCCGTCCGACACCGCCAGGCTGCCGGACTCGGCCAGGATCGGTAGCTCAGGCGCGACCGTCAGTCCGTTGACCATGCGTCCGCGCATGTGCTCGACGAGGGCCTCCACGTGGCGTGAGCTCGAGAGCGCATCGCGTGCCGGCCGGGCCTGCCGGTCGGAGATGTCGGCCACCAGGCCGATGCCGTCGTAGCGGTTCCTGAGGCGACTGGCCGCGAAGCGTCTGGGCTCGGTCAGCCCGGCAGCGTAGTTGGCGACGGCGAACTCGGCGAAGCGGAAGAGGTCGTTGGGGCGTGGGAAGTACTCGAACCCGATCTGGCTCCCGTACTGGTAGGGCTTCGGGTCCAGGCGGTGCAAGCGGTCGATCATCGCCTGCGTCCGCTCGGAGTAGCGAGAGGCCGCGTCGTTGACCTCGATGGTCGGCACCTCGAACTCCACCGCCGGTCGGGCGATACGGCCGGTCGCAGAGCCCCGGAAGCGCTTGGCCTCGAACTCCTCCCACGACCGCGTGTAGAAGTGGCTCAGCTGCGCCACGCCCTGCAGCTCGGCCTCGTAGGTCCTGGTGGGCTGGCCGGGACTCGGCTGGTCGGCCGGGAAGGCGAGATGGATGTCCACCGCCGAGACCGCGTGAGGCCGCACGATCGACTTGACGCGCGGCGGCAGGCTCGGATCGAGCCCGAGCACGTCGGCCACGTGCGTGTAGCTGTCGATCGACAGCCCCTGGGGCCTGGTGCGGAGTCCCGAGAAGCCGAACTCGACGCGCGGCACGCGGATGTCCGCCGCGTCGGGGTAGCGTGCCAGCAGGGTCGGGATGTCATCGTCGAGCAGCGGCACCAGGAACTCGTCGGGATCGAAGTAGGCCAGCCACTCCGCGGCGTTGCCGAACATGCGCAAGGAGTGGTTGTAGGCTGCCAGTTGTCCGCCGCCGATGGGCCAGTCGATGCGCGTGACGAGACCGTGGTTGATATAGCGCTCCAGCAGCTCCGCGCTCCCGTCGGTGCTGCCGTTGTCGTAGATGAAGAAGTGGTCCACCCCGAGGGCGAGGTGGAAGGCCAGCCACTCCTCGAGATACTCCGCTTCGTCCTTGACGATGGCCACGATGGCCACGTCCAGCGGCTGACCGTCGAGGAGCGGTCCCCGGTCCCGGACGTTGGGTGGCTTGGCGCGCAGCATCTGGCCGGGCGTCTTGCGCTTGCGGCCGGACACCTTGGCGGCCGGCGGTGCAGGTGCCACCGGTCCTGACACGAGCCGGCCCAGTCGCCGCCGCAGCTTGTCGGCGGGCGTTCGGTCAGCCATACGCGATGACGAAGACGTCATGGACGCCGACCTCGCCGGTAGCAGACGACAGTCGAACCCGGACGGCGTTCGCGAGGTGGGGGGCCGCGTCGAGCTCCACGACGCCAGCGTACGTGCTCCCGGCCTCGAGTTTCAGGTCGAGCGGGTCACTGCGGCTGCCGTCGCTGCGCTCGACGTGCGCCTCGACGCGGGTGGGCGTGGTGGCCGTGACCACGAAGCCCGCAGCGTAGACCAGGCGCTGGCCGTCGGCGGCGATGGCGAAGCGGGCCTCCCCGTCCTGCACCTCGGCGTCGACGAGGGTCCCCACCAGCCGGCCCCGGGCACGTTCGAGCAGCGGCCCCAGGTGCACCGAACCGGATAGCTCGCCCTCCGCCACCTCGTGCTCGTAGCCGCTGATGACGCCCACGAAGCCGATGCCCTCGTAGGTGTTGGGGATGCGCAGTCCGGGCTCTCGGCGCGGGGCCGGCTCTTCCATCACGGTGTTGGCGATGGCGAACTCGGTGAACAGGCCGAGGTCGTTGAAACGCGGGAACTGCGAGAGGGCCAGCTCGCTGCCGTAGCGGTAGGGGCTGGGGGCCAGGCTGTGGATCCGCTCGATCATGGCCCTGGTGCGAGGAGCGAAGCGGACGGCAGCGTCGTTCACGCCGAGCGCGGGCAGGTCGAAGGGGATGGACGGACGGGCGATGCGACCGGTGGCCGATCCCCGGAAGCGCTTGGCCTCGAACTCCTCCCACGATCGCGTGTAGTAGTGGTTGAGCTGGACGAACTCCCAGCAGGCCTTGCCCACGGTCGCGCTCGGGACGGGCTGGCCGTCCGGTCCACGAGCGTCGTCGGCGACGGTGGCGGTGTGGATGCCCACGGCCGAGATCGACTTCGGCTGGACGATCGTCTTGACCCGCGGCGGCTTCTCCGGGTCACGGCCGAAGACGTCGGCCACCTCGGTGTAGGCCTCGATGGTCAGCTGATCGGGCGGCTCACGGTGACCGCTGAAGCCGAAGTCGATGCGCGGGATGCGCACATCGGCAGCGTCGGGGAAGCGCGCCAGCACGGTCGGGATGTCGTCATCGACGAGCGGCACCACGAATTCGTCGACGTCGAAGTAGGCCAACCACTCGACCGATGGCCCGTAGAAGCGAAGGGCGTGCGAGTAGGCGTCGATCTGGCCCCCGGGCAGCGGCCAGTGCACGAGCGTGACCAGCCCGTGGTTGACCCACGGCTCGATGACCGTCGTCCAACTCGTCGGTCGAGCCGTTGTCGTAGATGAAGAAGTGGTCGACGCCCAGCGCATGGTGGTACGCCAGCCACTCGTCGAGGTACGGTGCCTCATCGCGGATGATGACGACGACGCCGAGCCCGAGACCCGGCGCCGACAGCAGCGGACCCTTGCCGATGACGTTCGGCGGCGTGGCGCGCTGCTTCCTGCGCGGAGATGCCGACGGCGCCCCCGAGCTTCCCCGGAGGCGCTGCACCGCACCGCGTGAACGTTCCAGCATGGGTTGCGGGCGAGGCCGTCCCGGCCCCGACCCGGACTAGACCTCCTTGAACTCGCCCTCCACGGCCTCGTCATCGCCGTCACCGGCAGTATCACCTGCACCGTCGGTGCCTGCACCGTCGGCGCCCATGTCAGGGGCGGGCTCCGAGCTGGCAGCCTGGTAGGCCTTGGTGGCGACCTCCTGAAGCGAGCTCGTGAGCTCGTCGGTGGCCGTCTTCACGGCCGCGTCGTCATCACCCTTGAGGGCGTTGCGAACGGCCTCGATCTTGGACTCGACCGACGCCTTCTCGGCCGGCCTCGACCTTGTCGCCGAGCTCCTTGATGGTGCGCTCGGCCTGGAACGCGAGTGCGTCAGCCTGGTTGCGCTGCTCGACGGACTCGCGCTTGGCCTTGTCCTCGGCAGCGTGCTCCTGGGCCTCCTTGACCATGCGATCGACGTCCTCGTTGGAGAGCATCGAGGAGGCCGTGATGCGCACCGACTGCTCGCGCCCCGTGGCCTTGTCCTTGGCCTTGACGTCAAGGATGCCGTTGGCGTCGATGTCGAAGGTCACCTCGATCTGGGGCACGCCGCGGGGAGCCGCGGGGATGCCGTCGAGGATGAAGGTGCCCAGCGTCTTGTTGCTGCCGGCCATCTCGCGTTCGCCCTGGAGCACATGGATCTCGACCTGGGGCTGGTTGTCGCTGGCGGTCGAGAAGACCTGGCTCTTGGAGGTCGGGATGGTGGTGTTGCGATCGATGAGGCGGGTCATCACGCCGCCGAGCGTCTCGATGCCCAGCGACAGCGGGGTCACGTCGAGCAGGAGCACGTCCTTGACGTCACCGGCCAGCACGCCGGCCTGGATCGCCGCACCCACCGCGACCACCTCGTCGGGATTGACGCCCTTGCCCGGCTCCTTGCCGTCGAACATCTTCTTGACCGCCTCGACCACCGCGGGCATGCGCGTCTGGCCGCCGACGAGGATGACCTCATCGATGGCAGAGGCAGTGAGGCCGGCGTCCTTGAGGGCCGCTGCCACCGGCACCGCGGTGGCGTCGATGAGGTCAGCCACGAGCTCCTCGAGCTTGGCCCGCGAGAGGGTCATGACGAGATGCTTGGGGTTGCGGTCGGCGTCGACCGTGATGTACGGCAGGTTGATCTCGGTGGTGGTCGTCGTGGAGAGCTCGATCTTGGCGCGCTCCGCGGCCTCCTTCAGGCGCTGCAGGGCCTGTGCATCCTTGGAGAGGTCGATGCCCTGGTCCTTCTTGAACTCCTCGAGCAGCCAGTCGATGACCTTCTGGTCGAAATCGTCACCACCGAGGTGCGTGTCACCGTTGGTGGCCTTGACCTCGAAGACGCCGTCGCCCAGCTCCAGGATGGAGATGTCGAAGGTGCCACCGCCAAGGTCGTAGACCGCGATCATCTCGTCGGTCTTCTTGTCGAGGCCATAGGCCAGCGAGGAGGCGGTGGGCTCGTTGATGATGCGTTTGACGTCGAGGCCAGCGATGCGGCCAGCGTCCTTGGTAGCCTGGCGCTGTGTATCGTCGAAGTAGGCCGGTACGGTGATGACAGCCTCGGTGACGGGCTCGCCCAGGTAGGCCTCCGCGTCCGCCTTGAGCTTCTGCAGCGTCATGGCGCTGATCTCCGGCGGGCTGTAGGTCTTGCCGTCCGCGAGCGTCACGACGATACCGTCGCTCTTGCCGTCCTTCTCGACCTTGTAGGGCACGAGGTCGATCGAGCGCTGGACCTCGGGGTCATCCCAGCGGCGTCCGATGAAGCGCTTGATGGAGTAGATGGTGTTGGCTGGGTTGGTGATGGCCTGGCGCTTGGCGATCTGGCCCACGAGCCGCTCGCCCTGCTTGCTGAAGGCCACGACGCTGGGCACCGTGCGCCCGCCCTCCGCGGACGGGATGACGGTGGGTTCACCGCCCTCCATGACCGCGATGGCCGAGTTGGTGGTGCCAAGGTCGATACCGATGATGCGTCCCATGTCGTTGGTGCTCCTCCTAGCGGGGGTTGTTCGTCAGGTGCTTGGGGTTGGCTGGATGTGAGTCGTTGCTGTCAATCTTCATTGCGCGCGACCGCCACGAGCGCGGGTCGCAGCACGCGACCATTGATGGTGAAACCGCGTTGGAGGATCTTGATGACCGTGCCGTCGGGCAGGTCCGCGGTGTCCTCGTAGCTGATGGCCTGCTGGGTCTGGGGATCGAAGGCTTCGCCCTCGCCCTCCATGGCCTCGATACCCTCGGCCTCGAGCAAGGCCCGCAGCTTGCGATCGATGGCGGTGATGCCCTCGACCCACGGGCTGCCCTGGGCCTCCTCGGGGATGTGCTCGACCGCGAGGTCGAAGTCATCGGCGAGGTCGAGCACGCGGATGAGCAGCCGGTCGCCCGCGATGCTGGCCGACTCGGCGCGCTGTTCTTCCGAGCGGCGCTTGAGGTTCTGGTAGTCCGCCCGGGCGCGCTGCCAGCCGGCCTCGGCCTCGGCCGCACGTTGCTCCGCAGCCTCGAGCTGCTCGGTCAGCGTTTCGATCTGCACGCTCACCGAGAGACCTTCCGTATCGAGCGCAGCGATACGCTCTTCGGCCCGTGTGCCGCCACGCGCGGCCGCACTGGCCTGCTCGGCTTGCTCGGGGTTGCCGTTCGATCGCGCCTGCTCGGCGCCGTTCTTCTTGTCGTTCATGCGTACAGGTGATCCACCAATTCGTTCATGAGGCCGCGCACGTAGCGGACCGTTGAGATGGCGTGGGGATAGGCCATGCGCGTCGGCCCGATGACACCGACGACGCCGACCGCTCGGTCTGTTCGGCCGTAGGAGGCGACCACGAGCGAGACGTCTGCCATCTCCTCGTGTTCATTCTCGCTGCCGATGAGGACGGTCACGTCACCGCTGGCCGCGAGGCGGCCCACCAGCTCACCGAGGTAGGCGCGGTCCTGGAGCACATTGAAGACGCGGCGCAGCCGCTCGGAGCGCTCGAACTCGGGCTCCTCCATGACGTTGAGCAGGCCCTCGCTGAAGACCTCCTCGACGGCACTGGCATCGAACTCGTGCATGACCCGGGAGACGCGCTGGACGGCCTGCGTGAACAGCGGGTCGACCGAAGCTGGGCGCTCACGCAGGGTATCGAGCACGGCATCGACTTCCGCGGTCGTCTTGGCCTTGAGCACGCGGTCCACGCCGTTGGCGATCTCATCGAGCTCCGAGGCGCGGTACTCGCGATCGAGGTTGAGCAGCACTTGCTTGACCGGTCCCACGGCCATGACCAGCAGCAGGCTGGCGTTGCGTTCTGCGGTGGGCACGATATCGATGCGGCGGATGCGGCAGGCCTGCGGCTTGATGGGCGTGGCGATGGCGGCTGAGCCAGTGGCGCTCGCGAGCGTGGCCGCCGCGAGGCGGAACCACTGCTCATTGGCGAACTCGACCTGGCCGAACTGGTGCCGGATCATCAGCTGCTCGACCGGAGCGAGGCTTACCGAATTGGCGATCGACTCCACGTAGAGCCGATAGCCGCGGTCCGTAGGCACCCGCCCCGCACTCGTGTGGGGGTGACCCAGGAGCTCCGCGGTCTCCAACTCGGCCATGATGTTGCGCACCGTTGCCGGGCTGATGGAGAGCGCGTACTTCTCGACCAACGCGACGCTGCCCACCGGCTGCGCGGTGGCCACGTACTCTTCGATGATCGCCCGCAAGATGGCCGCTGAGCGGTCCTCCAGCGGTCCCGGGCGGACTTTGCGCCTGGCCAATCGATCCTCGTCATTCGGTTTGTGACTGGTGGCCGAGTTAGCACTCGCATGTGCGGAGTGCTAACCCAACGGGCCATATCGTATCAGTCTCCTGCCCCGAGTGTCAACGGACCCCAGGACGTCTACGAGCCGGACGCATCAGGTTCTGTGGGTGGCCCGACGCATGGGCAGCACCGACCCACCAAGCCAAGACGGTGCACATGAGACGACCCCCAGCCCGACGAGCGGACTGGGGGTCGTCTCCGTGTCGCAGAGGTCCACGACGAGCGGCGATCAGAAGCGGCGCCGCCCAGGCGTGACGGCCGCGCCGACGACGGCGGCCTTGGCTACCGGGGATGGGCCGGGCGAGACGGCCGCGCCGACGACGGCGGCCTTGGCCACCGGGGACGGGCCGGGCTTGGCGACCGAGGCGACGACGGCGGCCTTGGCTACGCGGGATGGTCTGAGCGGCATTTCAAGCTCCTTCTTCTTCGAGTGCCGCGTCAGCTTCGACGGCGGCGATGATGGCCTGGATGGGGATGCGACCATCGGCCACGAGCTGGGCACCGGCGCGGCGCAGGGCCGAAGCGAACGGCGCAGCCCACAGGTTCTCGTAGACGATCGCAGCGGCCACGCTGCCCGGGGCCATCACGCTGGCAAGCTCGATGACGTCGTCAGCCGCCAGCGTCTCCGCGAGGTCAGCTTCGATGCGGGCCCAATCGCCAAGCTCGGGCACGTCGGACAGTTCCATCGCATCGACCGAGCCGTCCTCGTCCTTGACCATGATGACCAGGTCCATGATGCGGATGGTGCCGGCGTCGTGGAGCTTGAGCAGTTCGTCGGCGCCCTCGCCGGTGAAGTTCTGCTCGCCGGCAGGGAACTCCACGATCAGGTAGTCGACAGGTCCCAGCTCGTCGAGAGATCTCTCGGTCATGACGCTCCGTTCTTGCTATGCAGGGTGTATCGCACTGTGCACCTCACTATACGGCCGACCGCTCGAGTTCGTGCCAGACCAGCCAGCCACTGCGGGGCCTGAGCCGATAGTCTCAGGAGACCAGTTGTTGGAGCCACAGGACCGACCGGGGGTCCAGAGCCGAAGGGGTCAGCCGCATGGGCGATGTGAACAGCATGAGCACGGCATCGGCCGAGTCGCGGAGACGGACCTTCTGGCGCCTGCTCGCTCTTGCCGCCCTGCTGGGCGTCATCGGCGCAACCTCAGGCATCGTCTTCCTGGGCGTGACCGGTGTCGGAGCTGACTGGTACGGCGAGCCGGGCACCGACTGGCTCGAGGGACCCGTGTGGTGGGTGGCGGTAGCGGCAGTCGCTGGCCTCATCGTGGGGCTTCTCCGCCGAGCGCTCAAGATGCCGCAGGAGACGCCGGGCCTGATCAAGGACCTGCAGGACGAGCACGTCGACGAGCGGTCAGTGCCGTCCATCGTCGCCGTCTCGGCTGTCTCGCTGATCGGCGGCGCCAGCCTGGGACCAGAGGTCGCTCTCGGACAGATCGGCGGCGGCTCGGCCGGCTGGATCGCCAGGCTCCGCGGTCTCGGGGACGATGACACCAAGGCGCTCACGCTCAGCGGCATGGCTGGTGCGTTCGGCGGACTGTTCTCGAGTCCGCTCGTCTCGATGGCCCTGGTCATCGAGGTGGCGCGGCCGGGTCGGGAACGGGTCGAGCGCACGTTCTTCGGGAGCCTCGTGGCTTCGAGCATCGCGTTCGGCATCTACTTCGCCATCGTCGGCAGCGTGTTCCTCGGGATCTACTCGATCCCCGCCTACGAATTCGAGGATTGGCACCTCCTCGCCGGCGTGGGGCTGGGCGCGCTCGCGGCGCTCATGGCCATCACGACCGTGATCATCCGGACGGTGGCCGTGAAAGCCTTCGCGCGCCTGCCGGTCAGCGACGTCGCCAAGCCCGTCATCGGCGGGGTGGCCTTCGGGCTCATCGCGGTGGTCGTCCCGCTGACCGCGTTCACCGGCAGCGACCAGCTCGAGGTGGTGCTGACCGAGGCCCAGACCCTGGGGCTGGCGCTCCTCCTGGCCATCCTGTTCGGCAAGATGCTGGCGTTCGGGGTGAGCGCGGGCAGTGGCTTCGTCGGCGGCCCGATCTTCCCCATCCTCTTCATCGGGGGTACGTCCGGCGTCATCGTCAACCAGGTCCTGCCGGACGTCCCGCTGGGGCTGGCCTTCGCGTGCATGCTCGCGGCGGTGCCAGGTGCGATCGTCTCGGCGCCGTTCTCGCTGGTCCTGCTGGCCGTCCTCCTGACCCAGGTGGGGACGCTCCAGACCACCCCCATCCTCATCGCGGTCGGCACGTCCGCCTTGATCGTCTCGGGCGTTCGGACGATCATGACCGAGCGGGCCCAGCAGAAGGCGAAGTCGGCTGACCCGGAGGCATGACGTCCGCCCGGGGTCTGTCTGACGCTCATGGGGGGCCGAGCCGATCAGAGCCTCCCACCCGCTCGATACCCGAGCTGACATCGGATCTCGTCATCCCCGCACCCGAGCCTGTAGAGTCCCACCGTAGCTCGCGATGTCCCAACGACAGATCTCGATGACGCGGATTCCTGCAGACCCGCCGAGGCGGGAGACGATGAAGATGGAGGTGAAGCCATGGTGGTCAAGAAGCTCACGATGCGTGAGGTCGCTGAGGAGCTCGTCGCTCCTGCCTATACCGATCGCATGGACCTGGCCGCCATGCCCAAGTACCGGCTGCCCGACGAAGGGGCCCCGCCTGACGTGGCCGAGCGACTCATCCACGACGAACTCATGCTCGACGGCAACGCTCGCCTCAATCTGGCCACCTTCGTGACGACCTGGATGGACCCGCAGGCCGAGAAACTGATGGCCGAGGCCTTCGACAAGAACATGATCGACAAGGACGAATACCCGGCGACCGCGGAGATCGAGCGGCGCTGCGTGAACATCGTGGCCGACCTCTTCCATGCGCCGACCAAGGGCAACGCCATCGGCGTCTCGACGACTGGCTCATCGGAGGCCGTGATGCTCGGCGGCCTGGCCATGAAGTGGCGCTGGCGGCAGCGGCGCGAGGCAGCCGGCCAGGACGGATCCAAGCCCAATCTCGTGCTGGGTTCCAACGTCCAGGTCGTATGGGAGAAGTTCTGCCGCTACTGGGACGTCGAACCCCGCTACGTGCCCGTGGAGAAGGACCACTACGTCATCACCCCCGAAGGCGCAGTGGCGGCGATCGACGAGAACACCATCGGCGTCGTGGCCATCATGGGTACCACCTTCACCGGCGAGTACGAACCCATCAAGGAGATCCATGACGCGGTCGTGGCCAACAACGAGGCCACGGGCCTGCAGGTGCCGATCCACGTCGACGCCGCCTCCGGTGGCTTCGTGGCGCCCTTCCTGTACCCCGACCTCGAATGGGACTTCCGATTGCCGAACGTGGTCTCCATCAACGCCTCGGGCCACAAGTACGGCCTGGTCTACCCCGGCATCGGTTTCGTCGTCTGGCGCGACAAGGAGCACCTGCCCGAGGAGCTCATCTTCCACGTCAACTACCTCGGCGGCGACATGCCCACCTTCACCCTCAACTTCAGCCGGCCGGGTAACCAGGTCGTGGGCCAGTACTACAACTTCGTCCGCCTCGGCCGGTCGGGCTACACGCGGGTGATGAAGACGCTCTCTGGTGTGGCCACCTTGCTGTCCGCGAGGATCGCCGAGATGGGCCCGTACTCGATCGTGAGCGACGGCAGCTGGATGCCGGTGCTGTCGTTCACGGTGTCGGACGACGTCCCCTACACCGCCTACGACGTCTCGGATCGGCTGCGCTATCACGGCTGGCAGGTGCCTGCCTACTCGATGCCGGAGAACGCCACCGACGTGGTGGTCCTGCGGATCGTCGTGCGCGAGGGGTTCACCGCCGACCTTGGCAAGGCTCTGCTCGAGGACCTCAAGCAGGCTGCCGACGACCTCCAGGACAACCCACCGATGAAGTCCGCGCAACGAGCCGGCTTCAGCCACTGAGGACGTCGATGCAGGTCCCCTCGGGCTGGGAGGAGATCGAGCGGAAGAGCGTCGGTCCGTTCGTCACCGCCCGGGTGCTGCGACGCCCTGACGGTGGCGAGGTCGAGTTCTCGGCCTGGCACCATCGCAAGGGCCACGGCCTGATCGAGCGCGGTGACTCGTCTCGCCATCGACGGATCCTGTGGTGGGCGCCGGACCGCCGTGGCTGGTGGATCGCCGTGCTCTTCATGGCCGGTTCCGCCTGCTTCGCACTCGGGCCGCTTCCGCCAGTGGCGTCGGCCCTCGGCTCGGCGGCGGCGTGGGTGTTCTTCATCGGCTCGATCTTCTTCACCTCGGCCGCCTACCTGCAGTTCTACGAAGCCACCAACGAGGGCGACGACCTCGAGGGTCGCGGTCGCACCCGGCGGATCGTCGGCATCAGGACCGAGTCGATGGGCTGGTGGGCAGCGGCTACCCAGCTGCTCGGGACCCTGGCCTTCAACGTCAGCACCTTCGCCGGTACGCGGGACCTCACGACCGGGCAGGGGGAACGGCTGATCTGGGCACCGGACGTGGTCGGCTCCATCCTCTTCCTGGTCGCCAGCGCGCTGGTCATCGCAGAGACGCATGACCGGTTGCGAGGCATCCTCTTTCGCTCGCTGGAGTCTCGGATCGCCGGGCTCAACATGCTGGGTTCCATCGCCTTCGGCATCTCCGCGGTCGGGGCCTTCATCGTGCCTTCGACCGGCGAGCTGCTGAGCCTGCCCGTCGCCAACCTCTTCACCTTCATCGGCGCCTGCTTCTTCTTCGTGGGCGCGGCTCTGCTCATCCCGGACATGGATCCGGAGCCGAAGGTGAGTCCAGGCCTATCCGGCTGAGGGTGGTGCGTCAGGCCGGCTGACGATGAGGAACCCGCGGCTCTTGCCCGAGCTCGTGTCGATGTCGAGCAGCGCCTCATGCAGCATGGACGCCTTGACCCAGCAGGGCGGCGCCTTGTAACGCGCCACGTCCATGAGCAGGAAGCGGTCCTCACCCTCGTGGTAGGCCGCCAGCGGTGAGAAGTGCCCGCTGCCCTTCTGGCCCAACGTCTTGCGGTTGAAGTCGACGATGACCCGTCGGTCAGGTGACTGCAGGGTGTCGATCAGCAGGCGACGGCAGGTCTCGAGATCGAGGTCGCTGCCGAAGTAGGTCTCCACGCCGACGTGCAACGCCTGCAGGACGACCGCCTGTTGCTCCAGGGTGCTGCCGCCCTTCTCGACGTCCAGGGGCCGGCGATGGTGCAGGACCTCGTCGGTGAAGATGTTGTCCTGGGTGAACATCTTGTAGGGGTAGATCTGGGGCTCGTCGGGAGCCTCGATGCCCAGCGAGTTGAGCACCACGGCACTCGAGGCGACGCCGCAGTAAGTCAGGAACTTCTCGCTGATGAAGTAGCGGCAGATGGTCCAGAACTGGCTCTTGACCTGGGCTTCATCGAAGAGCTCGGCACCGCGCTGGGTGTCAACGTAGACGACGTCGTCGGGGGCCATCTGATCTCCTTGGTCGGCGGCGCCACTCGGTCCGGGCGCGCCGCCCGCAAGCGTAGCCGCATTCGTTCGCGCCCGGGTCCGCGATGGGCCAGCGCCGGAGCGTCCGCGGGCCGCTACCAGCTTTGGGCTTCGCCTCCGACGCGATCGGCGGCGCGCTGCTCGTCCTCGCCACTGTCGAGGTAGGACTTGAAGGGGTCGCCGGGCAGGCCACGCTCCTCGCGCAGCTCGGCCAGCGGGCCACGCACGTCGGTGAAGAACGCATCCCAGAGCAGGTTGTTGGCCCGCAGCACGTCACCCTTGTGCTGCGCCGCGACGAGGGCCTCGCGGTCGACCAGCAGGGCCTTGGCGAACAGCTCCTGCAGCGTCTGCACCGAGCGGATGACCGCCGGCACCTTGGCCTCGATGTTGTGGCACTGGTCGAGCATGTAGACGGTGTCCTCGGCCGTCTGCTGCGCGACGGGGTCTTCGTCGTCACGCATGGCGTTGATGAGCTCGTGCGTGATGCGGAACATCTGATAGGGGTCGATCGAACCGACCATCAGGTCGTCATCGCCGTACTTCTTGTCGTTGAGGTCGAAGGCGCCGAGCTTGCCCTCCGCCAGCAGCAGGGCCACGATCTGCTCGATGTTGACGCCCAGGCTGTGGTGGCCGGTATCGACGCACACGACCGCGCGCTCCCCCACCTTGTTGCAGACGGCCATCGACTGTCCCCAGTCCTGCACGTCGGTGGAGTAGAAGGCCGGCTCGAAGATCTTGTACTCGAGCAGCATGCGCGCATCCTCGGGCAGCCAGGCATAGGCCGTCTGCAGACCCTCCACGAGGCGATGCCGGCGCCAGCGCAGGTCATCCTGGCCCGGGTAGTTCGTGCCGTCGCCGAGCCAGACCTTGACCGCCGGTGCACCCATCTCGTCCGCGATCTCGCAGCACTCCTTGAGTGCTGCGAGGGCCTTGTCGCGCACCGCCGGATCGGGATGGCACATCGAGCCGAGCATGTAGTCCTGGTCCTGGAACGTGTTGAGGTTGATGCCGCCCACGCCGAGGTCCTTCGAGTTCATGTACTCGAGCAGGCCCGTGTAGTCGTCGGTCTTGTCCCAGGGGATGTGCAGGGCCACGGTACGGGCGATACCCGTATAGCGATGGACGGTGCCCGCATCGTCGATCTTCTCCTCGACCGTGCGAGGCGTGCCGGGCTGCTGCCAGACCTTGAAGCGCGTGCCGGTGTTCAGGAAGCCCCAGGAGGGGAGCTCGATGGCGAGCTCGTCGACCGCCCACAGCAGCTTCTCCGCGACCGTGCTGGCGCTCGGATCGATCTTGGCACTCATCTTCGGCGTCTCCTCAGCATTCTCGGGGCATGATCGACCGGCGATCCGCGGACTCCCATCCTAGTCAGCGGGGCGACCCCACGGGGGGTCCACGTGGCAGGCCCGCGAAGCGGCCGACCGGCCCGAATGCACGTCGCTCTGAGCCGAGTCCGGGATCCTAGGGTGCGGTCTCGAAGTTCTCGTAGAGGTAGCGGCGCGGGACCTGACCGCTCTGCTGGATCTGGCGCGCGAGGTCACGCCCGAAGTAGCGCCAGTGCCACGGCTCGTAGACGTAGCAGGATGCGCTCCGCTTGCCCTTGGGGTACGACATGATGAAGCCGAACTTCCAGCCGTTCCTGGCCAGCCACTTGCCCGAGGGCGAGTCCCCGAACTTCGTCGACAACGGCACACCCGGGCCCACGGAGAAGTCGATGGTCGTGCCCATCTGGTGCTCGGAGTGGCCCGGTCGGGCCGAGAACTTGAGCGCCTGCGCGCGGCCATAACGGCGCACGTACAAATCGAAGAGACCCTGCTGGTAGTCGTATGAACGCCATGCGGAGCGGACCGCCAGCGGCTTGCCCGCCTTGCGCGCGGCAGCTGCGAGCGCCTTGAGGTCAGGGATCGATCTTGGCCCGGACCTGGCCGGATCCTGCGATGTCGGCGCGCCGGACCGAGACCAGGTCCCAGGGCTGGTAGTCGCGTCCGATCTTGAGGTTGGTGTCGAGCAGCGTCTTCTGCCACTGCTTCGGCTTGCGGTAGCGGGTCAGCTTGTCCTGCACCTCGCAGGCGGGCAACCTGACCTTGGCGCTGGTCACGTCAGCAGCGGCCACGACGACGCCGCTCGGTTCGGTCAGTGAAGCCAGTGCGGCCGCGATGGTCGGCGGCGCCACGAAGGAGCCGCCGGGATCATCAGCAGCGAAGGCCGCGGGCATCGAACCCAGGAGCAGGGCGGTCGAGAGGGCGGCCGCGATGACACGGCGCACGTTCACGGCTGGCATGGCCGAATGCTACCTCCCTCCCCCTCGACTCGTATCCGCTGGGTCCGGGAGCAATCTGGTGAAGACCTCGTCGGCCAGGAGACGCCCCTGCTGGGTCAGGCGCAGGCGCCCCACTACCTCCTCGAGCAGGCCCTGCTCGGTCGCCCACTCGAGCGCCGGCGCCAGCGCCGCCTCTCGCCCGAGCTGCGCGTCGACGCCCTCGGACAGGCGCAGACCGAGGATCGCCCCTTCGGCCCGGGCGGTGGCCTCGTCTATCTGCTCCGAGCCGCCCGGCGGCAGCTCAGCCGCCTCGAGCGCGGCCACGTATCGATCGAGCCGAGCGGCGTTCCACGTGCGCTGCTGAACCCCGTCGGAGGCGTGCGCACCGGGGCCCAGGGCGAGATATGGCCGCCGATGCCAGTAGAGCAGGTTGTGCCGGCTCTCGTAGCCGGGTCGAGCGAGGTTGGCGATCTCGTACCGTCGCAGGCCGGCGGCCTCGGCGAGCTCGTCGGTCAGCAGCTCCATATCGGCTGCACGCTCCTCGGACTGCTGAGCTCGCACCCGTTCCCGCCAGGCTCGTGCGCCGCGGCCCAGCGGCAGGTGGTCGCCCGCGAGGCCGGTGAGGCCCTCGGCATCGGGGTCGTCGAGCGTCAAGGTGTAGGCCGAGAGGTGCTCCGGCTCCAGCCTCATGGTGGCCACGAGCGTGGAACGCCAGGCGTCGAGCGTCTGTCCCGGGATGTCGGTGAGCAGATCCAGGCTGACCGACTCGAACCCGGCTTCGCGCGCGGCGGCGACCGCGGCCACCACATCCGACGAGCGATGCCGTCGGCCGAGACGTTTGAGCTCGCGGTCGTCGAGCGACTGCGCCCCGATCGAGAGGCGGTTCACGCCCGCCGCCCGGAACCCGGCGAGGTCGCCGATCTCGTCCGCACCAGGGTTGGCCTCCAGCGTGACCTCGGCGTCGTCGGCGACCCCCAGTCGACCGGCCACAGCATCGAGCAGTGCGCCGACCTGCCGCGCCGACATCAGCGACGGCGTGCCGCCGCCGAGGTACACGCTGCGCAACGGAGTCCTCGCCGTCGGCTGCGTGGCGGTCCGCAGCGCAAGCTCGGTGTGGAGGGCGCGAAGCACGGCCTCGATGCGGTTCTTCGGGCCTCGCGCCGAGCTCCCGGCCACGACCACGAAATCGCAGTAGGGACAGAGCGAGACGCAGAACGGGAAGTGGACGTAGAGACCTTCCGGCGGGAGCGGCTCCGCCACGGAGCGAACGGCGCGGTCTCTGCTACCCGCGGCGGACGTCGCGCCCGCCGATGACGTAGGCACCGTGGTCACCGGTGCCGCCGCTGGGGCGGTGGACCTCCGCGACCGCTGCACGTTCGGGTGGACCCATCGTCATGAACAGCGCGAAGCGGGTGATGGCGTGCCCCAGGAAGCCGGCGGCGATACCCAGCGTCGTGACGGTCAGCGCACCCGCTACCAGCCCGATACCCAGCCACAGCGCGAGCGTCAGGATGCCACGGCTTCCGGTGACCGCGCGCACGCTGAAGGCATAGATGAAGGCGGCACTGACGACGGCCAGCCAGTCGGGCAGGCCCAGCGACAGCAGCAGGCCCAGCAGCACGCCACGGAAGAGCCACTCGTCGTAGAAGGCGGTGCCGACCGCGGTGAGTACGCCACCGGGGTAGCGGATGGGCGGCGGGAAGCTGATGTGGCCATTGCGCAGCACCGCCAGCACGAACGCGGCGACGATACCGGCGCCGCCGAAGAGGAGGCCGTAGACCAGCGCTTCACCGTTGTCGGGTGCCAGCACCAGGTTGAGTTCGGCCACCGGCGACGGGTGCAGGGCGAAGATGATGAGGGCGAACGCGATGCCTGCCCCATACCAGCTGAGCCGGCCCATCCACACGCGCCAGTCGCCGTCCTGCGTGTCCCACTCGGCGGCGCTGAAGCGCCTGGCATCGAGGCGCAGCAGGAACATCATGGCGGCCATGCCGATGAACAGGAGGTACTGGACGAAGTCGGGCAGCATCTACTCGCGGTCGCTCCCGCCGAGCACCGCGAGGAACGCCTCCTGCGGGATCTCGACGCTTCCCACTTTCTTCATCCGGGCCTTGCCCTCCTTCTGCTTTTCGAGCAGTTTGCGCTTTCGGGTGATGTCACCACCGTAGCACTTGGCGAGGACGTTCTTGCGCATCTGGCGGACGGTCTCGCGGGCGATGACGTTGGAGCCGATGGCGGCCTGGACCGGCACGGTGAACATCTGGCGCGGGATGAGCTCCTTGAGCCGCTTGGTCAGCTCCCGGCCCGCCGATTGGGCGTTGTCGCGATGGATGATGGTGCTCAACGCATCCACCGGCTTCGCCGTTGACGAGGATGTCCAGCTTCACGAGATTGCCCGTGCGATAGCCGATCTCCTCGTAGTCCATGGAGGCGTAGCCCTGGGTGCGACTCTTGAGCTGGTCGTAGAAGTCCACGATGACCTCGGCCAGGGGCACCTCGAAGGTCATCAGCACGCGCGTGGGGTCGAGGTACTCCATCTCGACGAAGTCGCCTCGGTGATTGGTGCCAAGCTCCATCAGCGAGCCGATGTAGGTGGTCGGCGTGACGATGCTCAACTTCACCCAGGGCTCGGCGATGGACTCGATCTCGGAAGGGTCCGGCAGCAGCGCCGGATTCTCGACGGTGACCTCGCCCTTGCCGTGCTCGAGCGTGACCAGATACTCCACCGACGGTGCGCTCGCGATGATGTCGAGGTCGAACTCACGCTCCAGCCGCTCCTGCACGATCTCCATGTGCAGCAGGCCGAGGAAGCCGATCCGGAAGCCGAAACCGAGGGCCACTGACGACTCGGGCTCGAAGCTGATCGAAGCGTCGTTGAGATGCAGCTTCTCGAGCGCCTCGCGCAGCACCGGGTAGTCGGGTCCGTTGATGGGATACACGCCCGCGAAGACGAGAGCCTTGGCCGGCTTGTAGCCAGGCAGCGGTGCTGCGGCCGGATCCCTTGTCGAGGTGAGCGTGTCACCAACCTGGCAGTCGCGGACCGACTTCAGACCCGTGGCCACATAGCCGACCTCACCCGGGCCCAGCGTCTTGACCGGCACGAGCTGTGGGCGAAACATGCCCAGCTCCACCATCTCCGCGTCGACCTTGCTGCCCATCAGCCGGATCTGCTCGTTCGCGGTGAGCGTGCCCTGGGCGAGCCGGACGTAGGCGACCACACCCTTGTAGGAGTCATAGTGCGAATCGAAGATGAGGCCCTGGACCGGCGCATCCGGGTCGCCCTTGGGGGCTGGGATGCGATCGACGATGGCCTCGAGCACCTCCGGCACGTTGGTGCCGTCCTTGGCGCTGACCATGATCACTTCCTCGCGTGGGATGGCCAGCACGTTCTCCAGCTCCTCGATGACCAGGTCCGGCTGCGCCGAGGGCAGGTCGATCTTGTTGAGCACCGGGATGATCACGAGGTCCAGCGAGAGCGCCAGATAGACGTTGGCCAGCGTCTGGGCCTCGATGCCCTGCGCCGCGTCGACCACGAGGATGGCGCCCTCGCAGGCTTGCAGGCTGCGGCTGACCTCGTAGCTGAAATCGACGTGGCCGGGTGTGTCGATGAGGTTCAGCGCATAGCGCTGCCCGTCGCGGGCGGTGTGCTCCAGGCGCACGGCACGGGCCTTGATGGTGATGCCCTTCTCGCGCTCGAGGTCCATCGAGTCGAGGAACTGGCTCGTCATCTGGCGCTTGTCGAGGGTGTGGGTGAGCTCGAGGAAGCGATCAGCCAGCGTCGACTTGCCGTGATCGACATGGGCGATGATGCTGAAGTTGCGCAAGCGTGACTGAGGGATGGAGCCCGGGCGGTCGTCGTTCACTGCACGAGCATGCCAGAAGGTGGCCACCCACGATGCGGGACCATACCCGCCCCGCCAGGAGCCATCGCCGTCAGGGCCACCGCGACAGCCGGTCAGGCTGGCCGGTCAGGCGCTGACTCGGCGCCACTCCGTGGTCCCACCACCGGCTGCATGGTGATGTCGCCCAGGCGCGGGTCCTCGGCACGCAGCCGCTCCTCGAGTCGGGTGATGACCTCGGCCAGGCGGTCGGCCTCGTCGGATGCGAACTGCACCCGCAGCGTGATGACCACGTGATCGGGGCCCAGGTGCATGCTGCGGATGTCCTCGACCGCGTCGACCTCCTCGTCCAATTCGGCGATCAG
The DNA here is from genome assembly GCA_963714675.1 of uncultured Chloroflexia bacterium. Taxonomy (GTDB): domain Bacteria; phylum Chloroflexota; class Limnocylindria; order Limnocylindrales; family CSP1-4; genus JAFMJV01. The sequence goes on from CAVQPG010000004.1 coordinate 524,733, forward strand.
CCTGAGTCGATCGGTGAGGTCCGGATCGGCCCGCTCGCCCACGAGCAGGCCGCGCGCCTCTGCCGCGAGGAACAGCGCGACCAGCACCAGCACGCTGCCGATAGCCAGTGAGGCCATGCCGTCGATGCGCGGCTCCTCCAGCGCATGTGAGAGGTAGATACCCACCGCCGCGATGATCAGGCCGACCAGGGCGGCCGAGTCTTCCAGCAGGACCGTGATGACGGAAGGATCCTTGGCCGTACGGATGGTCGTGACGAGGCCTTCATCCGGGGTGGTCTCGCTCGACACCTCACGCACCGCCACGACCCAGGACGCCCCCTCCAGGGCGAAGGCCAGGCCCAGCACGATGTAGTTGACCAGCGGATCCTCGAGTGGCGAAGGGTCGAGGATGTGGGTGATGCCCTCGTAGATGGAGACGCCGCCACCGACGCCGAAGATGACGATGGCCACGATGAGGCTCCAGAAGTAGAGCTCCTTGCCGTAGCCGAATGGATGCTCGACGTCGGGCGGGCGCCTCGACTGGCGCAACCCCAGGAGCAACAGGCCCTGGTTGCCGGTATCCACGAGGGAGTGGATGCCCTCGGAGATCATGGCCGAGCTCCCGGTCAGGGCGGCCGCCACGAACTTGGCGATGGCGATGCCGAAGTTGGCGACGATCGCTGCATAGACGACGATGGGGCGCTCGTGGTGCTTGTTCGATGGGCGTGGACCCTGGCCCGCGCTGCTTGATGGCTGATCACCCATCGATGCCCTCTTCGACCTCCCGACTGCATGCCCTCCTTGATGCCCTCCGCATCATGAGTGCTGGCGCGCTGGCGCGTCCTGCGCTACCATCACCCTTCGCGCGCGTGAGTCGTGTCGCGGCACCCTGTGCCCTGCGACCCGCGCTGGCGCCAGAGAGAACACCCAGAGCTGTTGAGGACACATCACCTTGGCCCATTCATCGCGGACCTGGTCGGGCGCTCGCACGCCGTCGGCCCTCAAGCGCGTTCGTCAGTCGCATCGCCGCAACGCCATCCTGCAGCCCCGGCGCACTGCCGCCAAGACGCAGATCAAGAATGCGCTCGCAGTCGCTGCCACCGGTGACGCAGAGGCGACCCGCAAGGCCGTCGCTGAGGCTGCCTCCGCACTCGACCTGGCGGCCAAGACCGGCGCTATCCATTCCAACAATGCCGCTCGCCGCAAGGCTCGCCTGATGCACCGTGCCAATGCCGCCCTCGGGGGCGAGTCGCTCGCAGCTGCCCGCGCGCCGCAGCGCCAGATGTCGAAGGCCGCTGCCGCCAAGGCCGCCAAGGCCCGCATCGCTGCCAGCAAGGCCAGCAAGGCCAAGGGCGAGCAGACCGCTGCCGGCAAGGCCCGAGCCGCACTGACCAAGTCTGCTCGCAGCTCGGACACCAAGAAGGCGCCGGCCAAGACGACCGAGGCCAAGTCGGCGACGACCAAGGCCACGGCCACCAAGACCACGGCCAAGAAGTCGACCACGACCAAGGCCAAGTCGACCGCCAAGAAGACCACGGCCAAGAAGTCGACCACGACCAAGGCCAAGTCGACCGCCAAGAAGACCACGGCCAAGAAGTCGGAGGAGTAGGGCTCCGCCTCTCTCCTTCAGTTCTCTCGACAGCGCAGAAGCGGCGGTTCGACGCGAGACCGCCGCTTTTCTGTGCTTGGCTTCGGGGCGGACCGAAGCGATGCACACTGACCCGCGGACGACTGCGGGAGGGTCGATCCGGGCGGGAAGCTGCGAAGCCCCCGACGCGCGATGGTGCCTGGGCAGACCTGGATGCGGCTTGGAGGAGACTCGAACGAAGGCGGGGTCCTCCACCCGGAAGGATGCTCCTCAGCGGCGAGGGCGCCTACGAGAACAGAACTGCGTCTGCCCTAGGCCGCTCCGCCGCTGGCCAAGACCCGCTCGCCCAAGCCATCGATCGGGATGCTGATCGGGATGCCGCTGGGAGTGGGGCGGGAGTGGACGCCTCTCAAGGCGACCGACCTCCCGTCCTGGGAGACCTCCGCGTCCATCTCGAGGGTCTGCCAGCCGACCCGCCCCTCGGACGAGCCCAGCGGAGCCATCGCCCGCATGTGCGCGGCTTGGGCGCCCGTCGCGATCCACGAGCCATGGGCGGAATACCCTGACAAGCTGAGCGACATCGATCCATCCGCATGGAAGACACTCGTCGCGAACTCACGCCCGGGACGACCCTCCAAACTGAGCTCGACCGACCACACGCCGATCAACGGATGCTTGTCCATAGGCTCCTCCAGTCGGTTAGTCAGCCGGCGGCGGCCAGCTCGGCTTCGATCTCCTCGTCGCTGGGCGGGGGTCGCCAGGCACGCCAGCCGGCGGGCACGAGCGCTCCGATGAGCGTGAAGCCCGTGAGCTGCAGCATCCACTCACCGGAGGTACGCCAGACGAAGGAGGTGTAGGAATCGATGTCGGCGACGCCTTCGTCGGCGAGCGCCTGGGCCCGCTCGGGGTCCTCGATGAGGCGCGCATAGGTGCACTCGGGACCATTGGCGCAGTCGATCTGACCACCCATGGTCTCGGGCCGGTAGCCCGAGTCGGCATAGATGAACAGCAGCCGGAAGGCCACATACATCAGCGCCAGGCTGAAGCCGGTCACAGCGCCCGCGAAGGCAGCATTGGTGAACAGGCGCCAGCGGGGTCGCCAGCGCAACGATTTGTGATTGGCATACCAGCCGATGGTCAGTCCGGCCAGCGGCGCGGAGATGAAGACCAGCATCTGGATGGCCACGATCAGGCCGAACGAGATGGCGATGGTGACCGCCATGCCCAGGCCGACCATGGCCGCATAGATGGCACCACGGTCAAGCACCCGACCCTCTCCGGATCGGGCGCTGTCGATCGTCTCGTCAGTGTCGGGCCAGGCGTCCTCCACCGGCTCACCGGCGGGATCGACCCGAGGCCCGGCCTCGTCGGGGCGAGGCCCTTCCAGCGTCAAGCGGCTGTCGACCTACCTGGCGCCGGCCAGCGCACGCAGACCGGGGTAGACGGCCACGTCACCCAGCTCTGCCTCGATGCGCAGCAGGCGGTTGTACTTGGCCACCCGCTCCGAGCGCGACGGGGCGCCGGTCTTGATCTGGCCGACGTTGGTCGCGACCGCGAGGTCGGCGATGGTGGTGTCCTCGGTCTCGCCGGAGCGATGGCTGATGACCGCGCCCCAACCCTGCGCTCGCGCCATACCGACGGTCTGCAACGTCTCGCTGAGGGTGCCGATCTGGTTGAGCTTGATGAGGATGGCGTTGGCCGATCCCTCCTCGATGCCCCTCGCGAGGCGCTCGGGGTTGGTGACGAAGAAGTCGTCGCCCACCAGCTGGCACCGGTCGCCGACCGCCGCGGTCAGCTTCTGCCAGCCGGCCCAGTCGTCCTCGCCGAGGCCGTCCTCGAGGCTGACGATGGGATACCTGGCGATCCAATCGGCCCAGAACTCGACCATCTCGCTGGTCTTGAGCGAGCGACCCTCCTTGGCCAGCTTGTAGGTGTACTCACCCTCGGCATCGGGCTCACCGTCGATGAGCTCGGTGATGGCCGGGTCAAGGGCGATCGCGACCTGCTCACCGGGCTTGTAGCCGGCACGCTCGACGGCCTTCAGGACCGTCTCGATGGCCGCGGCGTTGGACGGCAGGGTCGGCGCGAAGCCACCCTCGTCGCCCTGACCCGTGGCCAGTCCGCGGTCGTGCAGCTCAGCCTTCAGGGCGTGGAAGATCTCCGACCCGGCGCGCAGCGCCTCAGCGAAGGTGTCCAGCCCGACCGGCATGACCATGAACTCCTGGAAGTCCGTGGAGTCCGCGGCATGCTGGCCGCCGTTGAGGATGTTGAACATGGGCACGGGCATCGTCCACGCTCCGGCACCGCCGAGGTAGCGGTACAGCGGCAGCCCATAGGCCACCGAGGAGGCGTGGGCACACGCGAGCGATACGCCCAGGATGGCGTTGGCGCCGAGGGCCCCCTTGTTGGGTGTGCCGTCGAGCTCCTTGAGCAGCGCGTCGATGGCACCCTGGTCCGAGGCGTCCTCGCCGAGGATCGCCGGAGCGATGGTCTCGACGACGTTGGTGACGGCCTGCTGGACGCCCTTGCCGTTGTAGCGGGACTTGTCGCCATCGCGCAGCTCGACCGCCTCGTGGGCGCCGGTCGAGGCGCCGGAGGGAACGGCCGCGCGACCGACGGCACCCTCGTCGAGGACGACGGTCACCTCCACGGTGGGGTTGCCGCGCGAGTCGAGGATCTCCTGCGCGTCGATGTAGTCGATGAGCGTCATCTAAGCGACTGCCTCCGTACGGTCCTGCAGGACCTTGATGCCCGGCAGCTCCTTGCCCTCGAGGAACTCGAGAGAGGCGCCACCGCCGGTCGAGATATGGGTGAAGCGAGCGCTGAGGCCCAGCTCCTCGATGGCCGCGACGGAGTCGCCGCCGCCGACCACGACCGACGCGCCAGCATCGACCCGGTCCGCGAGCATGCGCGCCATCGAACGTGTGCCATCGCCGAAGGTGGGAACCTCGAACACGCCCATGGGGCCATTCCAGACGACGGTCATGGCATCAGCCAGGGCCGCCTCGAAGGCCACACGCGAGTCGGGGCCGATGTCGACCGCTGACCACGAGTTGGGGATCTTCTTGACGGGCACGATCTTGTGCTCCGCGCCGCGGGTCACCTCCTTGGCGACCAGGACATCGGTCGGGAGCAGCAGCTCTACGCCCTTCTTCTCGGCCGTCTTCATGATGCGCGTGGCGTCCTCGACGCGATCGGGCTCGAGCAGGCTCTTGCCCACGGTGTAGCCCTGGGCCACCAGGAAGGTGTTGGCCATGCCGCCGCCGATGACCAGCTTGTCGACACGCTCGAGCAGCGAGTCGAGGACCTTGATCTTGTCAGAGACCTTGGCCCCGCCGATGATCGCCGCGTACGGCTGCCTGGGGTTCTCCATGAGGGCGCTCAGGTTGCGGATCTCGCGCTCCATGAGCAGCCCGGCATAGGCCGGCAGGATCTCGGCCACGCCGACGGTACTGGCGTGCGCACGATGCGCGGTGCCGAAGGCGTCGTTGACGTAGACGTCACCGTAGGCCGCGAGCTGCGCCGCGAACTCGGGATCGTTCTCGGTCTCCTCGTTGTGGAAGCGGAGGTTCTCGAGCAGCAGCAGCTGCCCGGGCTTCATGCGGTTCACCGCGTCCGTGGTCCCGAGGCCGATGCAGTCGCCGGTGGCAGGTACCGGGCGGCCGATGAGATCGGCCAGCCGCTGCGCCACCGGGCGGAGGCGCAGCGCGTCGGTGACCTTGCCCTTGGGTCGGCCGAGGTGGCTCATGAGCACGATGGAAGCGCCGTGCTCGAGCAGGTAGACGATGCTGGGAAGGGCAGCGCGGATCCGGGAATCATCCCGGACCCGGCCATCCTCGATGGGGACGTTGAAGTCGACGCGCATGAGGACACGCTTGCCCCGCGGGTCGAAGTCCCGGATGGTGAGCTTTTCCATGTCGGTTGCCTGCGGTTCGGCTGTGCCGGTCGCCTACAGGCGGTCGCCCATGTACTTGACGAGATCGGCCACGCGGCAGCTGTAGCCCCACTCGTTGTCGTACCAGGCGAGGACCTTCACGAAGTCGCCACCGAGGCTCATCGTGGAGCGCGCGTCGATGATCGAGCTGCGCTCGTCGCCGCGGAAGTCCGAGGACACGAGCGGGTCGGTCTCGACACCAAGGATGCCCTTCATGGGGCCGTTGGCGGCAGCGGTGAAGGCTGCGTTGAGCTCCTCTACCGTGGCCGGCTTCTCGAGCTCCGCGGTGAAGTCGACGACCGACACGGTCGGGGTCGGCACACGCAGGCTGAAGCCGTCGAACTTGCCCTTCAGGTCGGGGATGACGAGGGCCAGGGCCTTCGCGGCGCCGGTCGAGGTCGGGATGATGTTGAGGCCGGCCGCCCGAGCGCGACGTGGGTCCTTGTGGAAGACGTCGAGGACGTTCTGGTCGTTGGTGTAGCTGTGGATGGTGTTCATCAGGCCGCGCTTGATGCCCCAACCGTCGTGCACGACCTTGGCGGCCGGCGCAAGGCAGTTGGTAGTGCAGCTGGCGTTGCTGATGATGTGGTGCTTGGCCGAGTCGTACACGTCCTCGTTGACGCCGAGCACGATGGTGGCGTCCTCATTCTTGGCCGGAGCGGAGATGAGGACCTTCTTGGCGCCGCCCTCGAGGTGGCCGGCGGCCTTGGTGGCGTCGGTGAAGATGCCCGTGGACTCGATGACGATGTCGACGCCCAGGTCGCCCCACGGCAGGTCGGCCGGGTTGCGCTCGCTGAGGACCTTGATCTCCTTGCCGTTGACGATCAGGGAGTCCTCGGTGTGCTCGACGGTGCCGTCGAAAGCGCCGTAGGTAGAGTCACGCTGAAACAGCAGGGCATTCAGCTCGACCGACATGAGGTCGTTGACCGCGACGACTTCCGCGTCGGGGGTGCGCTCGATGAGCGCCTTGAGCGACTGGCGGCCGATGCGGCCGAAGCCATTGATTCCGACACGAGTGGTCATGGATGGGACTCCTTGCTTCGCGCTGCGCTCGGCCGGTCGATCGCCGGTGAGCGAGCTCTTCATCTGGTCGTCTGTCAGGTCGACCGGGTACACGGGCGTGGCGATTCCGGGTCCTGACTCTATGTGGTGGCGCCGCCGACAGTGCGGCCGCAACAGTATGGTCGCTCCTAGTGGGCCAGCTCCGGCAGGGCCGATGCGACGAGAGGGACCGTGCCGATAAGCCCGACGTCATCGCCGAGTGCGGCACCGACGATCTTGACGCGTGCAGCCTGGATCCGGAACGCGGACTCGGCCACGGCCACTCGAGCCGGTGTGATCAGCCGCTCGCCCCATGCGAGGGCGATCCCACCTCCGAGGATGACCACGTCCGGGCCGAAGACGTTGACGATGGAGACCACCGCGACGGCCACGGCCCGTCGAGCCCGCTCCAGTATGACGGTTGCGGCCGGATCTCCCAAGTCGGCCGCCGCAGTGACATGGATGGCCGTGAGCGGCAGCGGCGCGATCTCGGCTGCGATGCGACGCAGCTCGGGCGCCTGGGCGTCGGTCTCGAGGATGGCCGCGGCGGTCGCTGCGATGCCCGTGCCGCTCGCGAGGGCCTCGAGATGGCCCACGCCGCCACAGCCGCAGCGTGGTCCGTCCATGTCGACGGTCATGTGCCCCAGCTCACCGCCCACCAGGTCAGGGCCGACCACCGGGCGCCCGCCCGAGAGCGCGGCGCCACCGACGCCCGTGGAGATGGTCAGGTAGATGAGGTCACCCGAGCCCTCTCCTGCCCCGAAGTCACGCTCGCCGAGGATGTTGACGTTGGTGTCCTTGCCCAACGCCCAGGGCAAGCCCAGCGCCTCGCCCAGGGTGGGCGCGATGGGGTAGCCCCAGAAGTCCTCGCCCATGTTGGGCGGGTCGATGAACGATCCGCTGCGGGGATCGACCGGCCCCGGCGCGGCCACACCAAGCGCGACCGGCTCCTGCCCACCGGCGGCCAGGTGCTCGTCGCGAGCATCGCCCAGCAGGCCCAGGCAGAAGTCCACGATGGCGGCTGCCCCATCGGCCTTGGGCGTGGCCCCGGCGCGGCGCGCATGCAGCTTGCCAGCGGGTGAGATGACCGCGGCCCGAGCGTTGGTGGCGCCCAGGTCCAGGGCCAGGACGGGGCCCGATAGCGCGGTCTCGGAGCGGTTGGTCGGCATCGTGGTGATGAGCGCCAGTCTATCTACAGCAAGAGACCCCGGTCCATCGACCGGGGTCTCCATCGCGTCAGAAGGAGCTCGTCAGCCGCCGATGCGGAAGACGCTGCCGCCGCACTTGGGGCAGGTGCCCTTGGTGGCCGGCTTGCCGTTCTTCATGGTGATCTTCTGCGGGTTCTGGATCTCGACCTTCTGCTTGTCCTTGACGCAATAGGCTTCAGCCATCCCGTTCCTCCTATCCCTCCGAGCCTGAGGTTGAGCTCGGAACCATCCTGGGCTCGATCACTTGTCGGGCCTCAAGTCGTTTGCAGCACGGCGCTTGCACGCTTGACCGTACTAGGTTGCCAAGTCTGGCGTCCAGTGTGATGGCCGCCAGTGCTTCTCGCCTGAACGATCCCGCTGTGCGTCCATCTCGGCCAGCACATGCAGGGCCTCCAGGCCCGTATCGATGAGCCCCGCCTCGGCGCGGCTCTTTTGCCCCCCCATCACGAACTCGCCCGTCGTGCGCTGGGCGAAGACGGTGCAGACGACCCCGGCCCGACAGCCAGCCAGCGCCGACAGGGTCAACAGAGCCGAGGCCTCCATCTCGAAGTTGACCACTCCCTGACGGGCCATCTGCTGGGCCAGGTCGGGGTAGCGGATGGGTAGCTGTGGGATCGGCCGCCCTTGCGGGCCGTAGAAGCCCGGGGCGGTAGCGGTGACACCGATGTGGGCCGGGAGGCCCACCCGATGGGCTGCCTCGAGCAGCGCCGCCACGGCCGAGTAGTCCGCCACCGCAGGGTAACCGTCGTCGACGTAGTAGCTGGTCGTCGACTCGAGCCGCACGGCGCCGGTGGTCACGATGAGCTCGCCGAGTCCGATGTCCTCGCGCAGGGTGCCGCACGAACCGATGCGGATGAATGTCGGCGGCCGCTCGGCGAGAGCCAGGATCTCGGCGATGACGATCTCGACGTTGTCGGTGCCGATGCCGGTGGCCACCACCGACAGGCGCAGGCCCTTGTGGGTGCCGGTCACCGAGTTGAACTCTCGGTGCTGGCGGTGGACCTCGACCTCCTCGAGCAACTCGGCGATGCGATCGGTGCGGTCAGGGTCACCGGGCAACAGGATGTAGTCGGCGACCTCTCCGGGAGCGAGGTCGATGTGGTATTGGCGGTCGGAATCGGGCAGCGTGACGAGCGTATCCGCTTCGGGCACGGTGCCTCCTTCTCTCCTACCCCGGCCGGCGCGAGGGCTGCGCGGAACGATAGTCAGGTCAGGGCCTGTCTGCAAGCCGTTCTCGCACGCTCGCGCCACGCTCGTCCCGGCGCTGGTGCTTCTGACGAGACCAGGCGTGACGGAACCACCATCCATGCGGCCATCTGCAAGCGACACCGGCGGGAGGCGCTGGTCAGCCGCCGGACGCGCGTGCTGGTGCTCGAGATACCTGACGCGGCGTTCGACCTGGCGGCGCACGCGGGCGAGCGCATCATCCTGCCGGCGACGTCGGTGGCTCGTGGCTCGGGCGAGATCGGGGCCGGGCCACGGTCACCGGCCTTCGACGGAGCAGCCAGATCGCGGCGACGGTGGTCGCCGACAGGCCGCCGGCCGCGAGGAAGAGCAGGCCCACGCCTGCAAGCACGATGATGGCTCCGCTGCCATCAGGCTCCGATGGCCGAGAGGCGGGCGCCGGGTCTGGACGAGGGTCCGGCGGGGAGGCGTCCACAGCGGCGTCCAGTGCCTCGTCCCGCGTCGAACGCAAGGAAGCCACTCGGCGAACGTCCGCGGCCGACCCGACCACGACCTCGACGGCTCGGGCACCGCGGCGCTCGACGCGCCCCGTGGTATTGATCACTTCCCCCACGTAGAACCCTGGTTCCACCTGCTCCACCGTCGCTGCGAATCGGACCGTACCGCGGGCCGTGCCGTCGTGGAGCGTGAGTCTGCGGTCGGCGACGGTCTCGACGCGACCGCCGACACGGACGAGGCGGCCCTCCAGCCCGTCGAGTGAGCCGAACGTGGCCGCGAACACGCCGGGGTCGCTGCTGTCCGCGGCGGCGACGAGGCCTCGGTCACCATCTCCGTCGGCATCGTCCTGGCCCTGGCCACCCTCGTCCGTGTCGCCTTCGTCGAGGAGCAGTGACCCGAGCCGGATGTCCTTGCGCGAGCGTGGTGCGACGGCGAACCGTTGGTCGCTCGCCGAGGGGTGGGCGCGTCGGACGATGCCGGTGACCCGAGCCGCTCGGCCGGGCTCAAGGAGCTCGCCGTCGATGCCGGCACCGGCCAGGCCGACGATCGGAAGGGTCGAGCCATCCGGCAGCTCTGCCTCGGCGCGCCACGTGTCGCCCGAGCGCTCGATGTCGGTGACGCGCACCGCCACACGCACGAGCCGCCACTCGTCGGACTCGACTGGCGGGCGGCGAAGGTTCGTCACTCGCACAGCCCCGGTGCGCTTGCGGCGCGGTTCCTTCGCGGCCTCGAGCTGTCGCGCACCGAACCACGTGCCCACCTCGCCGACGGCTCGGATGACGCTGCCGACTCGAGCCGGTGTGGTGTCGGCGGGATAGCGCACGAGGATGGCTCCGCTGCGATCCTGGACGGTGACCCGACGCGCCTCGGAGTCGATGAGGCCGGCCTTGGAGGTTACGACGCCGACGATGATGACCGTGTCGCCCTCGGCAGCCTCAGCGATGCGCACGCGCGGCGGCACCGGAACGGTCGGTCCACTATCGTCGCCCGGTGGCGTCGACGGCGTCGGGGGCGGTGCCGTGGTCAGGACCGTGAGGTCATCGGCGCCACGGAGCCAGAGGCGATAGCCGTCGGCGGCGCCAGAGCTGCTGGCGCGTTGCCCGACGATCCCGACGGCGCGCACGCGCTGGTCCCGCTCCAGGGCACCGGCGTCGAGCTCGATGGGAGCGAAGGCATAGACCTTGCCCTCGCCGTCGGTATCAGCGATCGAGATCGAGACGGCACCGCTGCTATAGCTGGCGACGCTGATGACCGACGCCGTGACCGTCGCGAGGACTCCTTCGTTGCCCTCGTTGAGGCCACTCGAGCCCAGGCTGGCGGGGGCCGGGAGACCGCCGCTGCCAAGGATCACGAAGTCGCTCGCTTCGTCGGGGCGAAGCTCCAGGTTGCCGTAGGGCTCAGCCAGCTCGCCGGTGGCACGGATGATGGTGCCGCGAGCGATGTCGCCGACCAGGCCTGCGGAGGGCAGTCGGACCGGGATGCCGCCGCTGGCGTCCTGGACCACCAGCGTGTGCTCGCCGAGGATACGGCCCGCGTCCGCCGTGACGGTGCCTTCGACGGTCACCTCCGATCCGACTCCGCTGCCTCGGGCAGTGGCGATATCGAGCACTGCGCCGGGTCTGGCGCTGGCCTCGGGTGTCTGCGTCGGCCCTGCGGTCGGAGCTGGCGTGACCGGCGGTGCCTCGGTCGAGCGAGGCGTTGGTCGAGGCGTCATTCCTGGAGTCGGCGTGGGCGTCGGTGCTGACGTCTGCTCGGGGGTGGGTTTCGGAGTCGGAGTCGGCGTCGGCGCGAGCGTGGGCTCCATGGTCGGGCTCGGTGCGGATGTGGGCTTGGCGGACGGTTCGGGTGTGGGCTTCGGCGTGGCCGCTGGCGTCGCCTTGGCGGTCGGCTCTGGCGTCGGCGCGGGAGTCGGTTTGGGTGTGGGCGCAGACGTCGGCTCTGGCGTCGGCGCGGGAGTCAGCTTTGGCGTCGGCAGCGGCGTGGGCAGCGGACCGCCGGAACCCTGAGCTTCCGGCGCGTCGTTGATGCGCGTGTCAGCGGCGTTGTCGTTGGTGTCGCGACCGTTGCCACCTCCGTCGCCGGGGCGCCGCTCGAGGGACGAACCGGCGGGCGGGGCGGCCGCGGCCGTGCCTTCCACGAAGCCGGACGCCGCCGTGCCCCACGAGAGTGCGTCGACGACCGGCCCACCCGCATGCCGGAGCACCACTGAGCCGCCGGTGGCACTGAGTCCGTCGCTGTAGGTGTGGTCCGCGGTCGCCGCGTAGCCGCCGTTCTCGTTAGCCAACAGGACTCGTCCGCCGGCGGGGACTCCGCCGCCGCTCCAGCTGTGCTTGCGCGTGACGGACTTGCCGCTGGCGCTGACGTAGACGAGCTCCAGGTCAGCGAGGGGCGCGGTCGAGGAGCCCGCGTTGTACAGCTCCACGTATTCGTCCGCGCCCGTAGTCCCGCCCGTGACGATCTCGCCCACCACGAGCAGGTCCGAAGCCGGCCAATCGACCGCAGCGACGGGTCCGACGCCCGCGACGGCCAACGATGCCGCAAGGATGAAGGGCATGAGCGAGCGCCTGCGCCGGGACATTGGCGACCTCCGAGTCCGACGGGCCGAGGCGGGAACGTGGGTGCCGTGGCGAGTCACGCCGCGGCACGACCATCATCGCGGAGGTCGTTTCGGCCTCGCTTATGCGCCTCTTACGACGGCGCCTGCCAGCAGACCGCCGGCCACAGCAGGACCACCTGCAGGACCACGAAGACGCGCGGCGAAGGTCCGAAAGTCATGGTCGCTGAGCGTGGGCATCGTCAACGCACGGCGCGGACTGCCGCGGCGCGGTACCATCGCGCCGCCCCACCAACGAGTGCAGCAGGATCAAACGTGCCCCGTTCCAGGAATACCAGCATCCGTCCCAAGAACACCAGCCGAGCGGAAGCGCGCCGGCGTCACCGCGATGAGCAGCGTGAGCTCGAGGTCGAGCCGATCGAGTTCGAAGGGGCTGCCGAAGAGCAGGCTGCACCAAAGTCCAGCCCGATGTTCTCCATGCCCAACGTGGTCGAGGACATCAAGGCCCTGCCGACGGTGTTCCGCAAGCCACTGGTGTGGTTGCCCTTCGGCCTGTTGACGTTGACGCTCGTGCTGTCGCTGGCACTCATCAACGGCGCCTTCGACGGGCTGCCGGAGATGGTGCAAAACGGTGTCTCGCTGTACATCAGCCTGACGCTCCACCCGACCAGCCTGTTCATCTTCTTCATCGGCGGCTTCGTGGCCCCGCGCGCCTCGTACCTCGTGGGTGGCATCCTCGGTCTGCTCAGCGCCACCATCTGGACCGTGGTGATGACCATCGCCACCGACACGATGCGCGAGCGGTACGCCGACACGCTGTTGACGACCTCCGCCGAGGGAGAGGTCGTTGGCCTCACCTCCGAGGCCATCCTGCAGACCTTCATGCTGGGCATCGTCATCGGCGTCCTCGCCGGCGGCTTCGCGGCCTGGTACCGCCGCTTCCTGCGCTCCTCGCAAGAGCGTGCCGCCGCCAACCGTGCCCAGAAGGAACGGGAGCAGGCGGAGAAGGCCAAGGAACAGGCTCGCGCCGACCGTGAGGCCCTGCGCCAGCAGAAGTACGCCGACCGCGAGGCCCGCCGCAAGAACAGCTAGCGCGACTCGGCTCGAGCCGCATCACCCGAAGACACGGCTCGCCCGCCTCAACCCATGCGGCGCATGCCGGCGTGCCCGAGCTGGCGCACACCCTCGGGATGGGCTGGTCCACCGCGCTCCCGGCAGACCTCCACGAGCGGCCGGATCGCTCTCGCGACGAGGTTGACGGTGCCGCCCTCCACCTGCAGCTGCCCCTCGACATAGAGCAGCGCGTGCCGCCGGACCACGCTGCGGAGCCGGCCCCAGACCGCCGGCCAGAGGGTCACGTTGACCATGCCGGTCTCATCCTCGAGCGCGAGGAAGACCGTGCCCTTGGCGGTCATGGGGTGCTGCCGGGTCACCACCAGACCACCGATGGCGACCCGTCCGGGACGCCGGTCTGCCAGCTCCCCGAGCGTCACCGCACCCAGCCCGCGAAGTGCCGGCCGGTAGAGCTCCATGACTTGGTGGCGGGCATCGAGCGAGAGGATGGCGTAGGCGTCACCGAGCCGCTCCAGCTCACTTGGCGGTGGCAGTTCCGGGGCTGGCGTGGGCGGCAGGCGGATATCCAGCGGCCGCCCCTGAGCGACGCGTGAGTCCCGCGAGTGCCCACCGGCCCGCCCGCGCGTGGCCCCGGCGACCTCGCGCAGCTGCCACAGTGCTTCACGGCGCGGCTGTCCCAGCGAATCGAGGGCGCCGGCCCGGATGAGCCGCTCCACGACCTCCTCCGACAGCTCGGTGCGGGCCACCAGGTCCGCCAGCGAACGAAAGGGCCCACCCTGCGAACGCGCCGCATCGAGCCGCTCCCCCTCCGTCTCCCCGATGCCCTTGACCAGGTGCAGCCCCAGGCGGATGCCATAGCCTCGTGTGCCTGGAGCTGCGAACTCGTCGCGGGCGGCCGCATCAGGCACGACCACGGCCGACGACTCGACCACCTCGGGCCGACGATCGATGCCGGCATCCTCCGGCAACGGCATCCCGGGCAGCCCCACCCATTCGGTCGCCGTCCGCAGTCGGCTGGCGTTGACGTCGACCGGCAGCACCGCCACACCATGGCGCTTGGCGTCGTTGATGAGCACCTCCACCGGGTAGAAACCCATCGGTTGCGCGTTGATGAGCCCGGTCACGAACTGCGCGGGGTAGAACAGCTTGAGGAAGGCCGATTCGTAGGCCGTGCGAGCGAAGGCCGCAGCATGGCTCTTGTTGAAGCCGAAGCTGGCGAAGCCGGCGACCTTGCCGAAGAGCTCCTCGGCCACCTCCGGCGTCAGGCCGCTGGTACGCATGCAGCCCTCGACGAAGCCGGAGTGCAGCTTCTCCATCTCCTTCGTGGAGCGCCAGGTGCCCATGGCTCGGCGGAAGCCGTCGGAGTCGGCAGCGCTGAAGCCGGCCACGTCGATGGCGATCTTCATCACCTGCTCCTGGTAGAGGATCACACCCAGCGTCTCGGACAGGATGGGCTCGAGCGAGGGGTGCAGGTAGGTCACCGGCTCGATTCCCTGGCGCCGGCGCAGGTAGGGATGGACGGCGTCGCCCTGGATGGGTCCGGGCCGGATGATGGCCACCTCCACCACGAGGTCGTCGAGCGTCTGCGGCCGGCTCTTGGGCAGCGTCTGCATCTGCGCTCGCGACTCGATCTGGAAGACGCCCACGGTGTCTGCCGCGACGATCATGCGGAAGACCTCCTCGATGTCCTCCGGCAGCCGGTCGAGGTCGAGGCAGACCGCGCAATCAGCCTGGATGTCACGCAGGGCGTCGTCGATGGCACTGAGCATGCGCAGCCCGAGCAGGTCGAGCTTGATGAGCTTCATCGTCTCGATGTCGCGCTTGTCGAACTGGACGACCACGCGGCCAGGCATGGTGGCGTGCTCCAGGGGTGCGATATCGACGAGCGGTGCCCGAGTCACGAGCATGCCCCCGACGTGGATCGAGAGGTGGCGGGGCCGGCCGTCGATGCGGGCGCACAGCTCCAACCAGCGATCCCAGGGCGAGAGCCCCAGCGTCGAGCCCCGGCGGCGTGGCGGCAGCGGATCCAGCTCGACGGCACCCACGCTGGTGGGCATGATGCGACGCTCCGTTTCCCCGTCGTCGCCTGCCTGCAGCGAGGCCAGGGCCAGGCGCCGCTCCGATTCGTGGCGCAGGTAGTGCTCGCTCACAGGCGTGTCGCCGGGGCCGCCTTCGTCGTCGGTGGGGCCGGGACGCAGATCGGCGGTGGGGATGCGCAGCTCACCCATGTCGTCGAGCAGCTGGCGCACGCCGGCGCCGCCCTCACCTGGGTCGGTGAAGAACTCGGCGAAGCCGCCGTCGGCCTCGAGATCGCGCCGGACCATCACGGAGTCGTACGTCTCGAGCGCCTTGGCCACGCGGTCCACGAGCGGACGCGGGAAGCCGAGGGCGTAGCCCACCTCCCGCACCGCCGACCGTGCTCGGTAGGTGACGATGTTGCAGACCATGCCGGTGTGCTCGGCGCCGTAGCGCTCGTAGACGTATCGGATGACCTCCTCGCGGCGGGATGAGGCGAAGTCGATGTCGACGTCTGGATAGGTCGTGCGACCCTCGTTGATGAAGCGCTCGAAGAGCAATTCGTGGCGGATGGGATCGACGCGGGTGATGCCCAACGCGTAGGCCACGATGGAGTCCCCAGCGCTGCCGCGGCCCTGGGCCGGGATGCCGCGCTCGCGTGCGAAGCGCATGAGATCCCAACAGATGAGGAAGAACTCTGCGAGGCCGGTGCGCTCGATGACCTCCAGCTCGTGGGCCATCTGCTTGAGCACGCGCGGTGTGATGGGGTGGTAGCGGCGGCGCACGCCGTCATGGCACAGCCGCTCGAGGTGCGAGAAGGCGGTCTCTCCACCGGGCACGGGGAAGCCCGGGAAGCGGTAGCGCTCGAATTCGAGGCTCACCTCGCAGCTGGCCGCGAGGTCACCGGCCCGCTTGATGCCGTCGAGCCAGGCGTGGCGCACGAGCGGATCGGCATCGTGGCCCGGCGGCAGCGCTGCCAGCTCCGCTCCGTCCTTGAGCGCGTACTCGGCGTTGGTCCGGCGCAGGTGGGCGGCAGCCTCGAGGTCCTGTCCGTGACGGATCGAGACGAGCACGTCCTGCAGCTCCCGGTCCGAGCGCAGCGCATAGTGGGGGTCGTTGGTCACGACCGTGGGCAGTCCGGCCTCGTGGGCCAGCCGCGCCAGCTCCGCGGTGAGCCAGTCATCGTCGGGCAGGAGATGGTGCTGGAGCTCCACGTAGAGCCCCTCAGGCGCGGCGATGCGCTCCAGCCGAGCCAGGGCCCGGGCGGCGCCCTCGCGATCGCCGGCCAGCAACCGGCGAGGCAGCTCCCCATGGCGGCAGCCGGTCAGCAGGACGAGCCCATCCCGGTACTGCTCAAGCAGCTCGTGGCTGAAGCGCGGCACGCCCTTGGAGCCCGCGAGATGGGCGGCGCTCGCGAGACGGCAGAGGTTGGCGTACCCCTCCTGGTCCCGGGCCAGCAGCGTCAGGTGCGGACCCAGCTCTCGTGGCCGGACGCCGCGCAGGTCCTCACGGCGCGGATGGCGATGCCCCGGTGGCCGCCGGCGGTCCACCAGCGGCCGGACCGGCTCCCCTGCCCGGGGCGCCAGCAGCGGCGATGCGACGGCACGCTTCAGTCGTCGTCGCGGCGGCATGACCACGCCCGCCGGGTCGGCGGCGGCAGCATCGAGCAGCTCCACCTCCATGCCGATGACCGCGTGCAGGCCACCCTCACGTGCTGCGGCACTGAAACGGACCGCGCCGTAGAGTCCCTGGTGGTCCGTCACCGCGAGCGCGGAGAGGCCCAGCTCCAGCGCCCGCTCGACGAGGTCGTCAGCCGGCGAGGCACCGTCGAGGAACGAGAAGTCGGTATGGCAATGGAGCTCCGCGTAGGTCCTCGTCACTTGGTCGATACTAGAACATCTGTTCTATCTCATGTCCGGCTCTGCGGCACCCTGGAGGTGGCACAGGCGGTCGATCCCCATCGCTGCGAAGACGCAGACGGGTCCTTCAGTCCGCCGGCGGCCGATCGCGGAACACCGTGCACTCGTCGCCTGACCCATTGCGCAGGGCGGTTCCCTCGGTCGTCCAGCGGACGAACACGCAGCGGTGGAAGCCAAAGAACGCCACGGGGTAGCGGGCTTCGAACGCGTCGGTCTCACCCACTTGCCCGAGGTAGCTGGGCCAGACGGAGGTCGTCTCCAACAAGGCGTTGTATCCATCCGTCGTCTCAAGCTTGGACGCGATGTCGGTCGATGTCGTGCCGGCGAACGTGCGTGCCAGCTCGGCCGCGAGGTCATCGCGCCGGCCGTCCGCCCCGAACCCCAGCCCGAACCATCCGATGGTACCGAGCAGCACCACCGCGGCCGCCCCGACCGCGAGGAACCGCGGGGATGTCGCCCGGCCTGAACCCCACTGGGATGACCCCGGAAGCACCGACAGCAGCAGGGTCCCCAGGCTGGCCCCGACCGCCGCCCCGATCCCGTTCGCGAGCAAGTCGGCGGGATCCTGCGCCCCAAGGCTGCCGATCCCCTGGCTGATCTCGATCGCCAGCGACAGGCCAAGCAGGCCCAGGAAGACGCGAAAGGGGCGTCCCACGGCCAGGGTCAGGAAGAAGCCTGCCGGGACGAAGAGCGCCAGGTTCCATCGCCAGCCCGAGCTGATCTCGAACGCGTTCGACCAGAGTCCGAGGTCCACTAGCCACGTCAAGCTGAACCGGCCGAACCCGGCGCCGAAGTCGACCGCTCGTTGTCCCAGCGTTACCGCCAGGATGCTCGCGATCGAGACCAGCGCTGCAGCCGCCAGCAGGCTGGTGGTGCCGAAGCGTCGGGCCAGCGGTCGCGCGAGGATCAGACTCAGCAGCAACAGCGGGATGAACGCAAAGGCCGCACCACCGGCCACGGCATCGAACAGGCGGAGGCCATCGGAGGTGTCCACTTCACCACTATCGCACGCGCCTCATCCGCGGCTGTATCGACCTCCGGAGCCGGCCCGAACCGTTGTTCCTGTCGCGCTGCTGGTGCGTTCGGTCAACGCTTGAGTGAGTGTCTATGATGTGAGCAGTGGCAGATAGGGGCCTGCGAGCGACGTCCGTGCCCTCGGCGCGTGTAGGCCAGCAAACAGACCCCTCCGCACGCCGTGACGCCCTTTCGGGGCTCATGACCGGCGGTTTTCTGGTGGCCGTGGTCGCCATCGTCGTGGCCATCGTCATCGCCGCTCCCCAGTACGCCGACCCGGTCGTCGGCGCGGGCGCCCAGCCCATCGTGGAGGCTCCCTCTCCCACGGCTTCGGGCGAGCCCGAGGCCGCCCGAGTCGCCGTCTTCGAAGAGCCCACGTCCAAGCCCCCCGACCGGCTCCGGGGTTATCGCTGGCCGGTCCGCGGCGGCATGGTCGCGCGCTACTACGAGGCGCATCCCAAGGGCGACTTCCAGATCGCCGGCGAGCGTATGCACGACGGCCTCGTCATCACCTGGTTCGAAGGCGCCATGGTCAAGGCTGCCCATAAGGGCACCGTGGTGGCCGCGGGACGTGACTGGGCCGGACAGGTCGGGTTCGATGGACCACTCGACAAGGTCTATCGGCGCTACGCCCCCATCGGCGAGTCCGGCAAGGCCCAGAAGTCCGACAAGCCGCAGTTCCCGCAGGGCATCGTCATCGACGATGGCAATGGCTATCACAGCGTGTACACCGAGATCAAGGACCTGCTGGTCGAGCCCGGTGACACGGTCAAGGCCGGTCAGCCGATCGCGGGCATGTCCAAGGCCGAAGGCATGCAGATGATGCGCTATCGCCTGGTCCGCATGGACGGCCCGCTGATGCGCGTCCACGAGTCCGCCCGAGAGCGTGGCTACCCGCTCTACGCCCGCGAGCGCGTGGACCCGCTGACCGTGCTCGACACCGAGGCCAAGCGCATGCCGGCGGTGCGGCGCAAGCCACCGGCGAACCCGCCGCGCCTGTCGGACTACTAGCCCACGACAGCGGCGGTGAGGGCTCGCTAGTCATAGAGACGCTCGAGATGCCAGCTACCGTCGAGCACGTCTCGATAGACGAGCGCCAGCAGGCGTGGCCCCACCACCCTGAAGTAGTCCCGCACCAGCGGCCGGCGCCACCAGGCCTCCTCGATGCGCCAGTGATTACAGGCCTCCACCGGCTCCTGGACACCGGGCCAACGCAGGGTGACGGGCCAGCCACGGTCGTCGATATCCACCTCGATGGACGGGTGCTGGCCAAGCAGCCGGGTCACGTGGCCGAACCCGATGCGTCCTGCCATGCGAAACGACCCTCAGCGAGTGGCGCCTCCACGTCAGCGGTGGTGGCGCGCAGGATGCGGTCCTCGCCGAAGCGGATGGCGAGGCTGGCCAACTGCCACTCGAGGCGGGCGGCATGCGCACCCTGCCGGTCGAACAGCGTCAGTTGCTGACCCGCTTCAGGCGCGGTGCCATCGAGCAGCAGTGCCAACCGCTCCACCGGGGCCGGTGGCGGCTCTGCCTCCAGGCGGGCCATGAGCAGCCGCTCCAACAGTTCCGCGGCGGCGGACGGTTCCGGCAGCGCCTGCTGGTAGGCCATCGAGCGCGGCCCCTGATCGAGCTCCGACCGTTCCAGTGACAGCGTCAGCACCGCCCGGGCCGCACCGGCACCACGCGCAGCCAGTTGCTCGCAGAGCGTGCTGCTGAGGTAGTGCAGCACGAAGCGCAGGGGCTCGAGCTCCGTTACTGCTGGCTCCAGCTCCACGTCTGCGGCGAGGTGCTCCAGCGGCCGGCGTGGTCGCAGTGGCCGGCCGTCCATGCCGCGCACGAGGTCATGCAGCTCCGCGCCCGCCGGCCCGAAGCGTGCCACCACCGCGGAGTGGTCGAGCGCGGCCAACTGGCCCATCGTCTCGAGACCCAACACGCGCAAGCGCTCATGTACCCCGGGTTCAGCCGGGGTCAGGCTCAATGGCAGCGGCGCGAGGAAGGCCGCCTCCTCCCGCCGGCCACCGACGGGGATGGCTCCGGATCCAGTGCGAGCAGCCACCGCTGCTCCGAAGCGGGTGTTGCCGATGCCCACCCGTGGCTGTCCTGGCAGGAATGGCTCCACGATGGCCAGTGCTCGGTGCGCGAGCGTGGTCTCATCACCCCATAGACGGCTCAGGCCTTCGATGCCGAGGAAGATCCGCCCGAAGCGAGGATCGGCCGGGTCCACTTCCCCTTCCACTGCCGGCGCAAGGGCATCCAGCGCATCCAGCGCGCCCTCGAATGGATCCGCCAGCTCGCCGGGGTCCAGTGGCAGGAAGAGTGCTTCCGGGACCAGGCTGTGCGCCGTGCCCAGCGGCTGTCCGCGACGCACACCCAGCGCACCCGCGGCCGGGCTGCGGTCAAGCACCGGACCCGGGTCCCAGGGCCGTCCTCCGAGGACGACCGTCTCCTCCGGCTTCGGGTCACGGCCCAGCGCCAGCCGGAGCGGCAGGTGCGGCCAGTCGAGATACAGCAAACGCATGGGTCGATGAGGGGCACGTCCGCGAGACCGCGGTCACACCACGACCAGGTGCGGGACCAGCTCTCCCGCCCGAGGTTCGATGGAGGCCGATCCTGGCGCCCCGGCGCCCTCGTCAGGGATGAGCCGGTGCGTGGCCAGCGAGCGCTCCCCATCGGTGAGGTAGTGGATGTCCAGGTCCACGCTGCGACCCGGTGGGCCATAGCGGTTCTTGGCCACGACCACGGTCGTGCGCTGCCCGACCACGTCCCGCCCCAGCCGCAGCCACGACCGGCGCTCGAGCTCCAGGCGCAGGCCGGTGCTGCCCGCCAGTGCCGCCTGCAGCACCCCCGACATCGACGAGGGCTCCAGCACGATGAGGCGAGCACCGACACGACGGGCGTGGGCCACGAGCCGGCGCAGCTGATCATCAAGGCGACCGCGCAGCCGGGCCGGCAGGTCCACGACCAGCAGGCCCACGCTCCGCCCGCTCAGCAACGCGCCGGCCAGGCCCAGGCCTTCCTGCACATCGACGGGGCGGATGACCAGCAGCCAGCGCAGGTCCAGCCCGCGACCGACCGCCTCCACCGGATCGAAGGCGCGACCGAGATCCAACCAGGCCACGATGTCACCGCTCGACTGCGCTTCGGCGGCGCAGCGCAGCGCCAGCGTGGTCTTGCCACTGGACGGCCCACCACGCACCACGACGCTGGCTTCAGCCGCCAGGCCCGAGGGGCCGAGGATGGCGTCCAGTGCCGGGAAACCGGTGGAGATGACACCAGCGGCCGGCCCGTCAAGGGTTGGTTGCGGCGCCCCCGGGTGGGAGTCCGGGAGCGCCGCGAGGGCGAGGGCGCCATGGACGGCCGGAGCCACTCCACCCGCTGCTGCCGCCGACCCGGCCGGGCGGCCGTCGCCCAGCCGGACAGCAGCACTGCCCCAGCGGGTCTGGAGGGTGGCAAGGGCACTGCGGAGGGGCTCTGATGACCGTTCCATGGCCCGACGAATCATCGAACATCTGTTCTATTTCGTCAAGTGTCATGTCGCTGTCACCCATGGCCGCGAGACTGCGGCGCTAGCATGAACAGCCTGATGACGACCCCACAGCCCAGCACCGAGTCGGCCCCCACCTCCCGGCCCATCCTCGTCGTCGACGACGATCGCAAGATCGTGGCCCTCGTCCGCGCCTACCTCGAGCGAGAAGGCTTCACGGTCATCACCGCTTATGACGGTCGGGAGGCCCTCCGCCAGGCCCGGGCCGAGGACCCTGCCCTCATCGTGCTCGACCTGATGCTGCCCGAGGTGGACGGCTACGAGGTCATGCGCCTGCTTCGCGCTGACAGCCATGTGCCGGTGCTGATGCTGACTGCGCGCAGCTCGTTGCCCGAGCGCATCATCGGCCTCGAGAAGGGCGCCGACGACTACCTGCCCAAGCCCTTCAGCCCGGCCGAGCTGGTGGTCCGTGTCAAGGCTGTCCTGCGCCGCGTCAACCAGCCCTCGACACCGACCCTCGCCACGCCTCCGACGACCACGCTGATCCAGAACGACCTCGCCATCGATACCGAGCGCTACGAGGTCCGCCGCGGCGACGAGCTGGTGGCGCTCACGCCGGTCGAGTTCAAGCTGCTGGTGACCCTCGTGGCCGCCGACGGGCGTGCCCTCACGCGCGACCAGCTACTCGATGCGGTCTACGGTTCGGGCGACGGCGACGTGCTCGATCGCACCATCGACGTGCACGTGGGCCGCCTGCGCGAGAAGCTGGGTGACGACGCCGAGAAGCCGCTCTACGTGATGACCGTGCGCGGGGTCGGCTATCGCGCTGCACCCCAGCGGGAGGGCTGAGCGGCCCGATGAGCAACCGCAGGGAACACCGGGAAGGCCGCCGGCCCGCCTTCGGTCGAGGTCTGGCCTGGCGCATCTCGCTGGTGGGCATCGCCTCGACGCTGCTGACCGTGGGCATCATCTCCATCGGGATCTGGGCCTTCCGTAACGAGCTGGCCCATGTCGTCATGGATGCCATGGAGCAGGGCGAGAGCACCGAGCATGCCTATGCCATGTTCGACGACTCCGTACGCGACCTGCTCCTGATCGCCATCGGCGTGGCCGGTGTCGCCAGCATCATGCTGGCCATCGTGCTCTCACGCATGCTCGCCCGGCCGCTCGCTGAGATCGGTGCCGCGGCCCGCCGGCTGGCCGGTGGCGAGCTCAGCATCCGCGTCCCCCGCGCCGCACCCGACGAGCTGGCCAGCCTGGCCAATTCGTTCAACCAGATGGCCGCCGAGCTCGAAGAGAGCGAGCGCCAGCGGCGCGACATCATCGCCAACACCGCGCACGAGCTGCGCACGCCGCTGACCAACCTCGAGGGCTACCTCGAAGCCGTCCGCGACGGCGTCATCGAGCCTGACCGATCGACCTACGAGTCGCTGCTCGAGGAGACTGAACGGCTCGTGCGCCTGGCCCGCTCGCTCGACGACCTGGCCCTCGGCGACGCTGCCAGCAAGAACGCCCATCCCACGGACGTCGACCTGGCGGGGCTGCTGACCGCAGCGACGGAGCTGGCCCGCCCGACCTTCGATGCCCGGCGCCTGAGGCTCGTGCGTGATTGGCCAGTGCCGCTCCCGGGTCGAGCCGACCCTGACCAGTTCGCCCAGGTGATGGCCAACCTGCTCCAGAACGCGGCGCGCTACGCGCCCGAGAGCGGGGTCGTGACGCTCAGCGCGGAAGGCCGCGGCGACACCGTGCTCGTGAGCATCACCAACAGCGGTGAGGGCATCCCGGCCGACGACCTGCCACACCTCTTCGAGCGGTTCTACCGCGTCGAGAAGTCCCGCGATCGCGCGCTCGGTGGCGCGGGCATCGGCCTGGCCATCGTGAAGCAGCTCGTCGAAGGCTGGGGCGGCCACGTGGGCGCCGAGTCGGCCGGTGGTCGAACGCGCTTCTGGTTCAGCCTGCCGCAGGGTGGCTCGCCGGTCGCCAGCCGCAGCCACTAGCGGCGCGGGCCCTCAGTCCTCGATGACGAGGGCGCCCTCCGCGCGCTGCTTGATCCCTTCCATCTGGCTGCGCATGAGCATGAACACGCCCAGCTGCAGCATCGGCCGTGCCTTCATCTGGGTCTCGCTTGCCTCCACCGCGAAGCGCAGCCGCTCGACCAGGCGGGTGCGGTCCCCGGGTCGATCCTCGAGGGTGAAGGCCCAGCTGGCGCGATAGGGCGGCATGTCCAGGTCCAGGCCTTGGGAGGCCTCTTCGCCCGCGCGCTCGGCGACCAGCTCTTCGACCTGCTCACGCATCATCGTGTCGTCGAGGTAGAGCACCAGCGCCTCGTGCGGCTCCACGATCCTGGCCTCGAAGCCACCTTGCGGATGCGTGGGCACGAGGTCGCCCGCGGCCAGGTCCTGGAACTCGTCGAGGACGCGGTCGGCACTCTCGCCCACCGGGCCGCCGCCGGGGCTCCAGGGGCGATCGAGGGCGCTGAAGCTGTACCAGCCGCCGCGGCCATAGCCGAGCTGCGCGATCCAGGGCCAGACCTTGTCTGGCGGGGCGTCGATGTCGATGACGCGCGTCTCGGTGATGTCAGCGTCGGGCACGAGGTCGTCGCCAGCCACGCCGCGCTCATCAGCACCGGGCAGCTGGCCCCAGGTTCGGTACTGGGAACGCGCCTGCATGAGGTAGGCCGCGCCCATGCCGGCACTGAAGGCCACGGCCATCAGCTGCACCAAGAACCATGCCTTGAAAGCGAATCTGAACAGCCGGAACATGCCTGGGCCTCCTCGCGACGGTGAGGCCTCGATGCTACTCCACCGACAGGCTCGGAGAAGGCCGGTCCGGACCGTCCCGAGGAGCCGGAGGTATACTGCGCGGGCCGAGTGGCCGCGCGCCACGCTCAGTGGGGATGTAGCTCAGCTGGAAGAGCGCTGCGTTCGCATCGCAGAGGCCAGGGGTTCGAGTCCCCTCATCTCCACCACCTCCCTCTCCCTGGCCCCGGTCGCGGCGTGGGCCGCGCGGCGCAACGCGTGGGTTCAGAGCACGGGCCGTAGCGACCACACCGCCAGGCTGGTCACGACCGCGCACACCGCGAGGACCACGAACGCAAGCGTGATGCCACGTGCGTCGCCGCTGGCATCGTGCTCACGGTAGGGCTCGGGCTGGATCTCCCAACGGGGGTCGAACTCGCTCTGCTCGGACCGATCGTCATCGTCGATCACGGCCAACCTCTCTCCATGGGAGCGCTCGCTCACTCGCTTTCGGCACCGCTGGCGTCGTGCACCAGTGGCGGGACGGCGACAAGGACGTGGATCTGCCAGCGCGGCCTCAGATAGACCCCGGGCGACGGCGACTGTGCGATGACCACGCCCCATGGCGCACGCGAGCGCGACACGGTCGTGGCATCGACCCTGGCGTCGGCCCAGGCCGCCACCTCACAGGCATCGGCCAGACTCATGCCGATGAGGTCAGGCGCCGTTGGCAGCGCCGGGCTCAGCGTCGCCGGCGAGTGCAGGCCGTCGGCGAGCCTCGACGGATGCTCGCTCAACGAACGGACTGCAGAGGGGCGTCAGGCGAGCCGTCCGGCGCCGCATCCTCCACCGGGACGACTGCGATCGCCACCACGGAGCCGTCCGTGACCAGCGTGCCAGCGGTCGGTCGGATCGAGGCCACGTGCCCGCTGGGCTGCGAGCCCGATGCCCGGCCCACGGCCACGATGGGCAGCAGGCCGGCACGCCGCACGAGCTCGATGGCCTCCTCGACCGGCAACCCGCGGACCTCGGGCACCCGAGCGTGAGGCCGACCCGACACCACCACGTGGACCCGGGATCCAGGCTTGACTCGAGCACCGGCCGACGGATGCTGGACGAGGATCATGCCCCAGGGGCCGACCTTCGTCTCCCAGACCGAGACGGACAGGCAGACGCCCGCCTCGCGAGCGAGGCCATCGCCATCGAGAGCGTCGAGACCGACGACATCGGGCACCACGCGCCGGCCGGGCGTGCGATGGACAGGAACCGTGGACCCGTGGTTCAACGATGTCGGCGGAACCAGGGCATCGGAGGCTGCGCTCATCGGCTCCGCGCGGGTCTCGTAATCGTCGATGTCGGTCATGGTCTCCCCGGTCCGGCCACCGGCGCCCGGGGTGTCCGCCACATCTGCCCGCAGCCGGTCAAGCCCGTTCCTCCACGCGATGGCCGATGAAGAGAACGAGCGTGTCGATAGCGTCGTAGTCGACATACGTGGACGAGACCTGCCCAGCGGGAGGGCCCGATCGGCCCACGTCGAGATCAGCCGGTGGGTCGAGCTCCCGATAGGAATCCGCAGCCCTCGGCTCCAGAGGTGCGGCTCCGTCAGCGACCTTCGAAGTCACCGGCACGGCGACAGGATCGGTAGGTGCTCCGAACGAGACGCACACATCCGTACGATGCGACGTCATCGGCTTGAACCTCAGGGCTCGTGGTGACGCTCAAGGCCCCAGGTGGTCGGAGTGCGTACCGCGCTGGAATGTACACCCCCAACACGGCCGCAGCACCGTAATGATGTGTGGTGGTTGGATTGTGGATTCTTCACTGACCAGCAGGATGTGAGCGACGCGCTTCTTCTTGCACTCCGCCGTCGGACGGCGTACATTTCGAGCACGACCGTCGCGCAGTCCGACCATCGTGGCCTTGAGCGCGACCACGACGACGAGGTCACCGGCCGATGTGGCGCACCTACCCCACCACACATGGTGGCTATCAGCCTCTGCCCGAATCGATCGAGCCGCCCTTCACGGGCTATCGCGGACAGGTCGAGACCCCCGATCTGGTCGGCATGACGACGCAGGATGCGCGCCGAACGGCCCGCCTCGCTGAGATCCACCTCGTCGTCGATGAGCAGCCTGCGGAGCCGGGCCTCCGCGGCCGCGTTATCTCCCAGCATCCGCTCGCCGGACAGTACGTGCAGCCGGCCGACGTCGTGACCATCACGATCGGATCCCGCCCCGACGTGACAGTGCCCGATGTCCGAGGAGCTGAGGAGCAGGACGCGATGGTCCAGCTCCGTGACGCGGGTCTCTTTCCCAGCCGGCGTGTCGTACGCCGCTCGAACGACGTCCCGCAGGGTCATGTCGTGCGCACGCGACCGCGAGCCGGGGCTGATGTCCCGCTCGGCGCGCGCGTGACCCTCGTCATCGCGGCTCCGTCCCGCCCAGGCGGTGCGAACGCCCGTCGGGAGGCCAAGCGTGTGCGCGCCCAGCGGCTGCCAGACGGGACGTTCCTGACGCTCCCCGAAGGAGAGTGAATCCTCAGCAGCTAGCCGCGGCATCACGGCCGCACGGAGACGCCTGGGACGCTGGCGACCACTACGAGGCCTTCATGGGCCGATGGAGCCGTCCCATCGCGGCTGAATTCATACGGTGGCTCGACATCGCGGCTGGAGGCGTCTGGCTCGACGTCGGCTGCGGCACCGGCCCGCTCACCACGGCCGTCTGCGACCTCGCTGCCCCACTGTCGGTCACCGGGGTGGATGCATCCTCCGAGTACGTGGAGCACGCGGCCGACCTCGACGCCTGCGAGGTCGCTGGGTTCGAGGTCGCGGATGCCGCAGCGCTCCCGTTCGACGACGGCATCTTCGACGTCGCCGTCTCGGGACTGCTACTCAACTTCCTGCCGGACCCGGTGGCCTCGCTTCGCGAGCAGTCCCGGGTCGTGAGCTCGTGGGGCACGGTCGCGGCCTACGTCTGGGATTACGCCGCAGGGATGCGCCTGCTCCGCCACTTCTGGGACGCGGCGCGCGCGACCGTGCCGTCGGCCGTGGCCTTCGACGAAGCGGTTCGGTTCCGGAGCGCCTCTCCCGATGCGCTGCTGCGGTCGTTCGAGGCCGCCGGCCTCGATGCCATCGAGTCGACCGCCATCGAGGTCGAAGGCTCGTACCGCACGTTCGATGAGCTGTGGACGCCGTTCCTCACCGGGCAGGGGCCGGCGCCGGGCTTCGTGGCCGGTCTCGACGCGCCGACCCGAACGGCGCTGCAGGCAGCGCTCGAAGCGCGGCTCCCGATCGGCAGCGACGGCAGGATCACCCTCACGGCACGTGCCTGGGCGGTTCGCGGCCGAGTCTGATCGCGCCGCGATCCGATGACCCAGGACAGGCGGGCGACGTCAGTGGTCGCCTTCGCGGTCCTCGGTCGGGCCAGCGGGACTCGGTATCGCAGGCGGCCTGATGCCTCCGCTCAGCCGCAGGCGCGCGGCTTGGGTCGGGGACGGGGTTCATCGCTGGACGCGACGTCGACAAGACGCGCAGCGACCAGCAACTTGGGAGCGGAACCGATGCCGGTGCTCGTCTGGAGCACGAGTCGGTGCTCGCCCGGGCGACGACCGCTCGTGCCGATCTCGGCGTTGGTCGCCCGTGGATCCACGCGGTACGTGCGGTAGGTGAACAGTCGTCCATCGCGCAGCTGAAGCTCGACCCGCCGACCGAGCAAGCTTGACGGGCCTTCCGTCCTGAGCAGCTCGAGGAGCGGCAGGAACATGCCTTCCTGGGCGTGAGCGAGGACCCAGGCCGTGCCGGGCTGGCCGGGCAAGTCGAAGGCCGACCAGGTGAGGGCCACGTCGCAGGCCGGATAGCCGGGTGAGGACCCACTCACGCGCCGCTCATCCGACACGACGGGCAGATCGATGCCGAGCGAGGGGACTCGAACGCGCACGGGACGCGACGGCTTGTCGACCGCCACCCCCAGCGAACCGGCTTCGGGGAACGGACCGTACGCGAGGCCATCGCGACGTGGCCTCGAACCCTCCTCGGCAAGACCGGAGAGGCTCAGGGACTCCTGGCCCGTCCAGACCGGCAGGGCTCGGCTGCGCGTCGGCCAGGGCGACACAGGCAGCGAGGAGCACAGGTCGGCGGCCGGATCGTAGGCCCGCTGCTGGGAGGCCGCGAGGATGAGTGTGCCCGTCCAGACCGCACCTGATGTATCGATGCCACAGGCGTTCTCGGTGACGCTCCACGATCCGGTCTCCGGGTCGTACCAGCCATCGGCCGGAAGTCCCTCGAGGGCAGGGTCGAGATCGTCCTGGTTCGTCAGGAAGTCGAATCGGTCGCCCGTCCAGAGCGGAGCTGCCGCGTCGGCCGAGAGTGGGCCGACCGACGGTTCGCCCCACTCGCCGGCACCGAGGTCGAGCGGCACGAATGCGAGCGTCACCTCGCCTTCGAGCGAGGCATCGCCGTCGACAGCTATCGCGGCCGTGAGGGCGTAGAGCTGCTCGCCGGTCCAGTAGAGCGTCGTCGCATCCTGTCTCGGTGTGTCGGTCATAGCTTCGAGTGCGGGGACGGCCGGCAGTTCGGTCCAGGCGTCGCTGGCCGGGTCGTATGTCGCCGATGCATCGCCCGGGGCCGAGGTCACCACGAGGACACCGTCGGCCCACACCGAGTCCCCGATCGCGTTGAACGGCGATGGCGCCGTGGAGCGCCAGGCATCCGCGACCGGGTCGTACACGACAAGGCCGTGCCTGGCTGAGCCCCTCGGCTCGACGAAGAGGAGCTCGGTTCCAGTCCAGTGCGCGGCGCTGCCGGCATCGACCTTCCGTGGGGGCCGCGCGATCATGCGCCAGGTGTCGAGGGCCGGGTAGTAGGCAGCGGCCCGACGCTTCTGCTCGGGGTCGACGACGACGACCTCCGTGCCGGTCCAGCCGCCGGGCAGGTCGATGCCACCGAAGGGACCGGCGGCCGTGCGACGCCAGGCTCCCCCAAGCGCCGCGGGCTCCGGCGTCGCCGGCGCTTCGAGACCCGGCGATGGCGAAGGCGAAGCAGATGGCGAAGGCGATGGTTCCTGCGCCGATAGTGGGCTCGACAGGGTAGCCAGCACGAGCAGCATCCCGACGGACGTGGCAGAGAGCCGTCGGATCGGGGGGAGGTGCGGACGCATCGACATCATCTCCGCTCGTAGATGGGCGCGCGGCAGGCTCGTAGCGCCAGGGCCGTCCTCGGCGTGGCCACTATACCGGCAGGGTCGCTCACATCCCGGGTTCGGGCGTTCTTGTCTAGCATCATGGGCATGCCCCGTCTCCTCGTCGCCCTGGCCGTCACCACGATGCTGGTCGTGGGTGCCTGTGGTGGCGAAGGCACAACGGGTGCCCCGGCCGACCCCACCGCGATGGCTGTCGCGGCAACGCCCAGCCCCAGTCCCTCGGTCATCCCCACGGTGGACCCCGAAGGCGAACTCTGCCTGCGCGTCGGCGAGATGGTGACACGCCTCGAGGCACTACGGGCCGTCGAGCTCACGTTGCCCAACCGCACAGCGCTCGCAGTCGAGCTCGACAAGCTCCAGGCGGCCTATGTGGAGCTGGAGCGGGTCTCCCTCGGGGCCCGTGAGGACGAGCTCGAGGACTCGATGAAGCGGCTCGGGTACCGCATGGGCGAGCTGGATCTGGCCGTCGAGGATTTCCAGACCAATCCCAAACCGCGGAGAGCCGCCCCGCACGTCGAAGAGGACTCGGAGAACGTCGCCGACGAGCTGAACTCGTTCGTCATCCTCTCGCGCTGCTGAACGCGCACGATCGATGCCCTGCTGGCATTTCGACAGGGAGGCGTCAGTCGAGCGCAGCCCGTAGCTCCGCGGCGTGCTCGCGCAACCAGCGCCGAGCCTCCGGCGTCCGCGGAGCGTGCCGCTCTACCAGCGCCCAGAAGGGACGCGTATGGCCCCGGATGCGCAGATGGGCCAGCTCGTGCACCACGACCGAATCCAGCACGAACGGCGGAGCCAGCACGAGACGCCAGCTGAACGAGAGCGAGCCGTTGGCCGAGGCCGAGGCCCACCGGCTCGACTGGTCGCGGATGGCGATCCGCCCGGGACGCACGTCCAGGTCCGACGCCCGGGCACGTACGCGATCGCTGATGACCTCGCGCGCCCGGCCGCGGAGCCACGGCTCGAGCAGCGCCTGGGTCGCGCGGCCATCACGACCGAGCCGGACCACCACCCCACCCGCGACCGCCTCGACCCGTCCGCGGGCCGGCCGTGCGGAACCGGCATCGACGGCCGAGACGCGACAGGGTTGGCCGGCCACTGACAGGACCCGCCCCTCCCCCAGCACCGGCCGGGCGGCGAGCCGCTCACGCTGGGCCGAGGCACCGGAAAGGTGCCGCTCGAGCCAGGCACGGTGATCGGCCACCAATCGCTCGGCTTCGGCCAGGGGCATCCGGCGAGGCAGCACGACCACGGCCTCGCCTTCGCGCGTGACGGTGAGGCGCGCCCGTCGGGCTCGGTCGGAGCGGCGTACGGTATAGGCACTCGGGTCGAGGGACACGCTCGCCATCGTACGCCGGAGCCGACACCTGAAGCCCGGCGGGCATCGGTCAGCCGGGTTCCTCCCGAACCGTTACTATGTCGACCGCGGGGCGATAGCTCAGCTGGAAGAGCATCTGCATGGCATGCAGAAGGTCCGGGGTTCGAGTCCCCGTCGCTCCACCACCCCGACGCGAATGCCAGACCCCCGTCGTCAGGCGGGGGTCTTGTCGTAGCCGGGCCGCGAACCAGACGGGCCACATCGGTGAGAATGCACGCATGAGCAGCTCCAACGCCGCGGACGGCGACGCCACACGCTCCTCGCTCGCGCGCTATGACGCGGCCGCCATCGAGCCCCACTGGCAGGCACGTTGGGAGGAGCTCGGGCTCCACCACACCGACCTCAGCGACGACAGCAAGCCCGACTACTACCTGCTGACGATGTATCCGTACCCCTCGGGTGACCTGCATATCGGCCACTGGTACATCATCACGCCGACCGATGCGCGCAGCCGCTTCCTGCGCATGCACGGCAACAACGTCTTCTTCCCCATCGGCTTCGACGCCTTCGGCCTGCCCGCGGAGAACGCAGCCATCAAGAGCGGCGTCCATCCCGCCGAGTGGACCATGAAGAACGTCGAGAACATGCGCCGGCAGCTACGCTCGATGGGCGCCACCTTCGACTGGGACGCCGAGGTCGTGACCTGCCGGCCCGACTACTACCGCTGGAACCAGTGGATCTTCCTGCAGTTCCTCGAAGCCGGGCTGGCCTACCGGCAGATGGCGCCCGTGGACTGGTGTCCCAAGGACCAGGTCGTGCTCGCACGGGAGCAGGTCGAAGGAACGGAACGCGTCTGCTGGCGCTGTGGCACGCCGGTCATCAAGCGTGACCTCGAACAGTGGTTCTTCAGGATCACGCAGTACGCGGATGAGCTGCTTTCCTTCGAGGGCATCGACTGGCCGGAGCCGGTGCGCCTCATGCAGACGAACTGGATCGGCCGCTCCGAGGGCGCCGACGTCGTCTTCCGGACCGCCCCCTCCGATCACCATGCCGGTGGCGAGGAGCTGCGGATCTTCACCACGCGCCCGGACACGCTCTTCGGCGCGACCTTCATGGTGCTTGCCCCGGAGCACTCGCTCGTGGCCGAGTTGACGTCGCCGGAGCAGCGCGAGAAGGTGGAGGCCTACATCGCCGCCGCCCGCCGCGAGACCGAGATCGAGCGTCTCTCGACCGACCGCGAGAAGACCGGCGTACCCCTCGGTGCCGACGCCATCAACCCCGTCAATGGCGAGCGTGTGCCGATCTGGATCGCCGACTACGTGCTCTCGACCTATGGCACCGGCGCGATCATGGCCGTGCCCGGTCACGATGAGCGCGACTTCGCGTTCGCCCGGAAGTTCGATATCCCCATCGTGCGCGTGGTGGCCGGGCCCGACGATGCCGACGACGCTCCGCTCGAGGAGGCCTACGTTTCCAAGGACGAGAACGCCCGCCTGGTGAACTCGGGCAAGTACAGCGGCATGCCCTGGGCACAGGGCTTCGCGAGGATCGTCGGGGACCTTGCCGCTTCCGGCGAGGGTGAGGCCACCGTCACCTACCGCATCCGCGACTGGCTCATCAGCCGCCAGCGCGCGTGGGGCACGCCCATCCCCGTCGTCTACTGCTCCGCCGACTGCGGCGTGGTGCCGGTGGCGGAGGAGGATCTGCCGGTCCTGCTGCCGGACGACTTCGCCTACCCCGAGGGCGGCGGCAACCCGCTCGAGACGACCGAGTCGTTCCTCGAGACCAGCTGCCCGCAGTGCGGCGCAGCAGCCCGCCGCGAGACCGACACGATGGACACCTTCGTGGACAGCTCCTGGTACTACTGGCGCTACCTCTCCCCGGGTGCCGACGACGTCGCCATCGACAAGGACCTCGACTCGCGCTGGATGCCGGTGGACCAGTACACCGGTGGCGCCGAGCACGCGGTCATGCACCTGCTCTACAGCCGCTTCTTCGCCAAGGCTCTGGCCGACCTCGGCGTCATCAGCGAGCGCGAGCCGTTCAAGCGGCTCTTCAACCAGGGCCAGGTCCTCGGTGCCGACGGCGAGCGCATGTCCAAGTCGCGCGGCAACGTGCAGGATCCCGACGAGCTGGTGCATCGCTACGGTGCTGACACGGTGCGGCTGTTCCTGATGTTCATGGGCCCATGGGACCAGGGTGGCCCCTGGAACCCGCAGGGCATCGAGGGCATCAACCGCTTCCTGCGACGCGTGTGGACGGTCGTGCTCGACCCCCTGGGCCAGGAGCACGGCGACCCCGACGCTGGGTCGCTGCCGGCCGGGCAGGATCTCGCGGCCGCGGAGAAGGCCGTGCGCGTGGGTGCCCACAAGACGCTGCAGGGCGTGAGCGCGGACCAGGACGGGTTCCGCTGGAACACCATCGTGGCCAAGCTCATGGAGCTGACCAACCTGCTCATGAAGTACCGCGGCACGCCGGCCGCAGAGACCGAGGGCTACCGGGAAGCGACCGATCTGTTGTTGCTGATGCTCGCACCGGAGGCACCGCACATCGCCGAGGAGCTGTGGTCCCGGCGCCTGGCCGGTCGCGGCGAGGCGTGGCGCTCGATCCACACCGAGTCGTGGCCCGTCTTCGACGAATCCCTGGTCGCGGCCGAGATGGTCGAGCTGCCGGTACAGGTCAACGGCAAGCTGCGCGACAAGGTGCAGGTGGCTCCCGACCTGCCACAGGATGAGATCGAAGCCATCGTCATGGCGCAGCCCAAGGTGCAGGCCAATCTCAAGGGCAAGACCGTGGTCAAGGTCATCCACGTGGGCGGTCGGCTGGTCAACATCGTCGTCCGCTAGGACTGACCTCCAGGACTGACCGCCGCTCGGACGGCACCGTCGGCGCTTCCCCGGTGCGCTAGCCTGAGTCCACCCCGCACAGCAGTCCTCGAGGTGGTCCATGCCCGACATGAGCGCGCCCATCAAGCTCGGCGCCGACATCTGGAACCAGTTCACCGATTGGCCGGCCTTCAAGGCCACGCATCTGCGAGCCGAGGAGCTCGGCTACGAGTCGCTGTGGACGATGGACCACATCTATCCGCCGAACAAACCCGCGGACGGGCCTATCTTCGAGGCCTTCACGGCCATGTCCGCCATCGCCGAGGTCACGTCCAGGTCGTCGATCAGCGTGATGGTCGCCTCCAACACCTATCGCAACCCCGCGATGCTGACGAAGATCGATCACCACCATCGACCACATCAGCGACGGTCGCGCCATCCTCGGTGTCGGCGCCGGCTGGGCCGAGCACGAGCACGAGGGCTTCGGCTTCGAGTTCGGGACGAGCGTGGGTGAGCGGCTGCGTTGGCTGCGCGAGGCGCTGCCGGTGATGCGGGGCATGCTCGACGGTACCGCGCCCAGCGCGAGCGGTCCGCACTACGCGATGAAGAAGGCCTACAACGAGCCACCCCCCATCCAGGAACGGATGCCCATCCTCATCGGCGGTTCCGGCCGCAAGGTCACGCTGCGCCTGGTGGCCGAGTACGCCGACATCTGCAACATCGGCGGCTCGCCTGCCACCGTGGCCGAGGCGGACGCGGCGCTCATCGGCCATTGCGAGGCGGTCGGCCGCGACGAGCGGGAGATCGAGCGCAGCATCGACGTCGGCGTGCCCACCATCCGCGACTCGCGTGAGCAGGCCTTCCGTGACCGCGACGCGGTCTTCGCGGCGCAGGAGCAGGAGCCCTGGAAGAACCAGCCCACCGGCACGCCGGAGGACGTCTACGAGTGGCTCGCCCGCTACGTCGAGATCGGCTACCGCCACCTCGTCTTCTACTGGCCCACGCCATACGACCACGAGACGATGGAGCGGATGGTCAGCGAGGTCCGGCCCAGGCTCGAGGCGCTCGCCGCGCGATAGCGCATCCCCGTTCGGGCGGCCCGCGCCGTACGATGTGAGGGACTCTGAACCGATCGCCGACCGAAGGACGCCGCATGCCCGACATGAACGCCCGGCTGAAGCTGGGTATCAACAACTGGAACCAGTACAGCGCCTGGCCCGCCTTCCTCAGGGCGCAGCAGCGGGCGGACGAGCTCGGGTTCGATTCGATCTGGACGTGGGACCACCTCTACCCCATCGTGGGCTCGCACGAGGGCCCGATCTTCGAGGGCTACACGGCCATGGCCGCAGTGGCCACGACCACGAAACGGGCGTCGATCGGCCTGCTCGTGGGGGCCAACACCTTCCGCAACCCGGCACTCGTGGCCAAGATGGTGACCACGCTCGATCACATCAGTGGCGGGCGCGCGGTCCTGGGCATCGGTGCGGCCTGGTTCGAGACGGAGCACACCGACTTCGGGCTGGAGTTCGGGAGGAGCCCCGGCGCACGGATCGGCTGGCTCTCGGAAGCCCTGCCCATCATGCGCGCCATGCTCGACGGTGACCGCCCCACGACCTCCGGTCGCTACCGCACCGACGAAGCGCTCAACCTGCCGGGGCCGATCCAGGCGCACCTGCCCATCCTCATCGGTGGCTCCGGGCGGGTGAAGACGATGCGTCTCGTGGCCCGGTACGCGGACATGAACAACTTCGGCGGCACGGCCGAGGACCTGCCCGAGAAGGAGGCGGCGCTCATCGGCCACTGCGAGGCGGTCGGTCGGGACGAGCAGACCATCGAGCGCACGATCGGCGTGGGTACCCCCTTCATCCGGGATTCGCAGGAAGAGGCCTACACGGTCATGGCTGACGTCTTCGCCGACAACGGCGATGCCAGGACCCTGACGGGCATGCCCGTGGGTGCGGTCGAGGACGTCGTGGAGCACTGCAAGCCGTATCTCGACCTGGGCTACCGACACCTCATGTTCGGCTTCCCCGCGCCATACGACGAAGAGACCCTGGAGCGCCTGGCTACCGAAGTCCGACCCCAGCTCGAGGCCTACCTGGCCCGCTGAGGCCGTCATCGCAAGAAGGAGTGAACCGATGCCCGACATGCACGCACCGATCAAGCTCGGCGCCAACCTCTGGAACCAGTACGTCGAGTGGCCCCGCTTCCTCGAGGCCATGCTCCAGGCCGAGGATCTCGGCTTCGACTCATTGTTCACCTGGGACCACGTCTATCCCATCGTGGGCTCCTGGGAGGGGCCGGCCTTCGAGACCTACACGGCCATGGCCGCGGTGGCGGCACAGACGAAGCGGGCCACGGTCGGCCACCTCGTCACGGCCAACACCTTCCGCAACCCCGCGCTCGTGGCCAAGATGATCACCACCATCGACCACATCAGCAACGGCCGCGCGGTGCTGGGTATCGGTGCGGCCTGGATGGAGCCCGAGCACACCGGCTTCGGCATCGAGTTCGGTGACCGGCCGGGCACCCGACTGCGCTGGCTCGAGAGTTCCCTCAAGGTCATCACCGCGATGCTCGCAGGCGAACGCCCCACATCGGACGAGGACTCGCGCTACGACGTGTCCGAGGCGCTCAACCTGCCGGCCCCGATCCAGAAGAGGATCCCGGTCCTCATCGGCGGCTCCGGGCCCAAGGTCACCCTGCGGCTGGTGGCCCAGTACGCGGACATGAACAACCTGGGCAACCCCATCGGGCCGTTGCTCGAGTCCGACGGCATCCTGCGAGAGCATTGCCAGCGGCTGGGTCGTGACGAACGGACGATCGAGCGCACGGTGGAGCTGCAGCGCGTGGTCATCCGTGACACCCGCGAAGCTGCGCTCGCACGCGAGGCGGAGTTGCTGGCGCTCAACGGTGGCGCGAGGGACGACGAGGATCGGCCTGGATCTGCGGGCGTGGACTCCGACCGCATCATCGCGGGCGATCCCGACGAGGTCTTCGAGCAGCTCAAGCCCTACGTCGAGGCAGGCTACCGGCACCTCATCTGCGGCTTCCCGCCGCCCTATGACGACGAGACCATGCGACGCCTCGCGAGCGAGGTTCGTCCACGCCTCGAAGCACTGGTCTAAGCCGAAGCGAAGGCCCGCATAAGGGCACACAAGAGCACGCTCCCTAGCCTGCTGACTACGCCCCGGGTCCGACCGCGTTCCCGGCCAAGGAACCCGGGGCGCATGGACCTTCACCCCGCCTCCGCCCGCCGGCAGGAGCGATCGCTTGAACGAGGGGACGCCGCCGTGGCGCACGTTCTCATCGGATGCGCCGGCTTCGGCTGGCTCGGGATCGGGGGAAGCTGCCCCTGACGCAGACCGAGCGCTGCCGCGCTGGCTGCTACCACTGCTCGCCGCCCTCGGCGGCCTCTCCGTGGGCGCGGCCCTGGTCGGCCTCGTCGCGATCACGGTCGGAATGACCCCGGCGGACGACGGCGGACTCCCCTTCCCTGCAGCGCTGGCGTCCGCGGATGGGTTCGAGCCGTCAGTACCCGCCGTGGAGACCATGGCTGCCGCGACGGAGATCGTGGTGGACGTGGCCGGCGCCGTCACCCGGCCGGGACTGCATCGGCTGCGCCCGGGTGACCGGGTCGGCGATGCCATCGCGGCCGCCGGTGGTTTCGCTCCACGCGCGGACCTCGCCGCTTCGAGTGAGACCCTGAACCTCGCCCAGCCGCTCGAGGACGGCGCCAAGGTCCTGGTGCCGGAGCTCGGGGTCGACCGCCCCGCGGCGGCAGCGGCGGCTGACGGCCGCATCGACCTCAATCGTGCCAGCGGGTCAGAGCTGGAGTCGCTGCCAGGGATCGGGCCCGTGACCGCAGGCAAGATCGTCGACGCCCGTGAGAGCCGGCTCTTCGAAGAGGTGAGCGACCTCCGTAGCCGTGGCCTCGTGGGCGAGTCGGTCTACGAGGACATCAAGAGCCTCGTCCGCGCCGGCTAGGTCCGGGCTCCCTGATGCCCCGCTTGCCACGGGCTGGATGGTTGGCTGTCGGCGCCGTCGCGTCCGCGCTGCTCACTGCGGGTGAGCAGGTCGAGCTGCCGGCGTGGGCCGCGCTCGCCATCGCGTTCGGAGCACTGGCGGTCGCACTCGTAGCCGGCCTGGCGCGCCGTGCCGGGACGGCGGCGTTGCTCGTGGCTTTCAGCACCGTCGCCCTGCGGGCCGCCATCGCGGCCGTGATGACCCTGGGGACACCAGCTGTGGCGGCGCTCGAGGCCGGCAGCGGCGAGTGGTCCGGCTCGGTCGTCGATGTCTCCTCGCCCTCGGGTGCGGAGCAGCGCGCGTTCGTCCGCCTGCAGGCGCCCGCCGGTGGCGCCTGGCTCGTGTACGCCTGGCTGCCGCGCCATCCCGCGCTCGTGCCCGGCGATGCCATCGAGGTGCGGGGACAGCTGCAGCTGCCGCCAGTCGACGCTCCGGGCTTCGCCGGCTTCCTCGAGTCGCGCGGCGCCCTCGGCACGCTCAAGGCCCGCGGACTGCAGTTGGTCGGCAGCGAGGGCGGCTTCGCAGCATCGGTGGAGGGTTTGCGCTGGGGCCTCGACCGGACGCTCTCGCGGGCGGTCCCGGAGCCCGAGGCAGGGCTGGCGTCGGGCATCCTCATCGGCCTGCGCGAACGCGTCAGCCGCGAGACGGCGGACGACTTCACGGTCACTGGCCTCACGCACGTCGTAGCCATCAGCGGTTGGAACATCGCGCTGGTGGCCGGCATCGCCACGGCGCTGCTGCGCGCGACCGGCCTCGGGCGACGACCCCGGAGCACCATCGTCATCGCCGCCATCGTGGCCTACACGATCCTCGCCGGAGCCGAGGCCAGCGTCATCCGTGCGGCGCTCATGGGCGGGGTCGTGATCGTGGCCCGCGAGAGCGGCCGTCCCTCGGGTGCTGCGGCCGCGCTCGGGCTGGCCTGCTGGGGCCTGCTCCTGGCACAGCCGTCGATGATCACCGACATCGGTCTGCAACTCTCGCTGGTCGCGACGGCCGGCTTGCTGGCCCTCGGTGCCCCGGCCGAGACGGCCGTCAGACGGGTCACCCGCGACCGGGGGCCACGCTGGCTCAAGGAGGTGCTGGGGGTGTCGCTGGCGGCCCAGCTCGCGACGCTGCCGCTGATCCTGCTCCATTTCGGGCGGCTGTCGCTCATCTCACCACTGGCCAACCTGCTGGTCGCGCCGGTGGTGCCGCTGGCCATGCTCGGAGCGGCGGTGGGCACGCTGGTCGGTCCGCTGATGGCGGGGCCGGACATGGCACTCGGGCTGGCGCCGCTGCTGGTGGCGGCCTGGCTTCCGTTGGCGTTGATGACGCGTGGCGCCGGACTGCTGGCGCAGGTGCCGCTGGCCAACGTGGAGTTGCTCCCGCCCTTCGACCTCATCGGGGCTGCCATCGCGCTGGGTGCCCTGGCCCTCGCCCTGCGCCGGTCACGCAGCATGCCCGGCCCCGCGCTGCGGCCGTGGCAACCGCCGCCGGCTGCGGGCGCACCCCGTCGTCGGCGTGCTCCTGCCGTGCTCATCGGCCTGGTGCTCGTAGGGGTCACCTCCGCGACGCTGGTGGGGCGGACGGTGCCAGCCTTGCGGGTGGACATCCTCGACATCGGCCAGGGTGACGCCATCCTGCTCGAAGCGGACGACGGCACCCGTCTGCTGGTGGACGGCGGCCCGGACCCGGACCTGCTGGTCCGGCGACTCGACGAGCGCATCCCGGCCTGGGACCGGCACATCGACCTGGCCCTGCTGACCCATCCCCACGAGGACCACGCTGGTGGGCTGGCCGGTCTGGTGCCGCGCTACCGGGTCGGGCGCATCATCGAGACGGACATGAACTCGGAGGGATCGGGAGTCCTGGAGCTGCGGGCCGCTGCGGAGCGGTACGGTATCCGGCGGCTGCGCCTCAGCCAAGGTGACTCGTTCACGCTCGGGGGCGCCCGGGTCGACGTGCTCTGGCCGCCCGAGGATGCGATCCCCGACCGGGTCATCACCGACGGTCGAGCGGTCAACGGCACCTCGATCGTGCTGGCGGTCAGCCTCGGGCGCCAGCGCATCCTGCTTACGGGTGACCTCGAGGACGATCACGACGCTGATGTGCTCGGCGTCATCCCTCATGACGACCGGCGCTGGGACCTGCTCAAGGTCGCCCATCACGGCAGCGCCACCGCCTCGAGCAGGCCGCTCCTCGACGTCCTGCGGCCACGTCTCGCGGCGGTCAGCTCCGGCCACGGCAATCGCTACGGCCATCCCGCTCCGGCCACCCTTGGACGGCTCTCCGAGGTCGAGGCCAGGATCTGGCGCACCGATCGCGAGGGCACGCTGTCGGTCGCGTTCGATGGCCGACCGCGGTCGACGACGGCGCTGCTGGAGGGGCTGCCACGGTCGACCTGCCCATCACGACGCGAGCGACCCATGCCTGACGCGACCGCTCCGGCCGAGCCCTGTTACATTCGACCCGATGGCGGTACCCACCCGAACCGAAGCGCTTTCCCTGCTCGTCTCGACCTCGCCCTCGCCCCGCTTGTTACAGCACGTGACCGTCGTGGCGGAATTGGCCTCGTTCCTGGCCTACCGCGCCTCGCGAGCTGGCCTCACGGTCGACCGACGGCTGGTGGAAACGGCCGCGCTCCTCCATGACGTGGACAAGGCGCTGCCCCCGGACCATCCGCTCAAGGCGCTCGGGCACGGCGCCGCCGGCGCAGCTTGGCTGACCGAAGCCGGACACGCGGAGCTGGCACGCACGCTCATCGCGCACCCGGTCACCCGCTTCACCGACCCCGAAGCGGAGGCTTGGGTCACCGACGCACCCATCGAGGAGCGCATCGTGACCTACGCCGACAAGCGCGCCACGCAGCGCGTCGTCACGCTCGAACAGCGTTTCGATCGCTGGCGCAAGGATCACCCCGAGTACCGGGCCAAGCTCGACCGCGCCTACGCCATCGCGCAACGCCTCGAGGAGTCGCTCTGCACCGCCATCGGCATCGAGGCCGCCGACGTCGAACGGCTGCGCTGGGTCGACGACGCCATGTCGCGAGCCTTTGCGGCGGGCCTGCCCGACGGGCAACCAGCCGCATCGGTCGATGGGTTGCCGGTCTACGGGGCACCGGCCGATCCCTCGGCGGCATGAGCGAGGCGCCGCCGCTGGCTTACTTCTGGGGTGAGGACGCGTTCATGATCGAGCGAGCCGCTCGCGCCTTCACCGAGCGGCTGTCCTCGCCCGACGATCCGATGGAGGTCTTCCGTGCCAGCCTCGACGATGACGCCGGTGAGGAGGGCGGCTCTGCCTCGGTAGCGAGGCGCCGGGCCCGGGCACTCGATGGCATCGAGCAGCACCTGGGCATGGCTCCGCTCTTCGGCTCGGGCACCCTGGTCGTGGTGCGCCAGCCGGCCGGCCTCCTCGCGGAGAAAGCGGCCCGCGCGCGACTCATCGAGCTGGTGGCCACCGTCCCACCAGGCAACGCCCTGTGCATCACCGACCTCACCGCTTCGGGAGCCAAGGGTCCGGCTGCCCGCGGTGCCCTGCGCGATGCGATCGAAGCCGCCGGCGGCGAGGTCAGGGAGTTCAGGACGCCGGGCGCCGGACAGCTCGAACCGTGGCTGGTCAAACGCGCCAAGGAGCTCCAGATCGAGCTGCAGCCGCAGGCCGCCCACCTCCTGGCCGATCGCGTCGGCGGCCACATCCGCGAGTCCGACGTCGACCGTCGGCGACGTACCGAGCTGGCCAACGGGGAGTTGGAGAAGCTGGCGCTCTACAAGCCCGGCGGAACCATCGCTGCCGAGGACGTCGAGGCCCTCGTGACCGAGACCATCCCCGGGTCTGCCTGGGCCTTCCTCGATGCGGTCGGTGCCCGGGCCGGCGCCAAGGCGAGCGCCCTCGCGGAGCGCCTGCTCGCCGACGGTGCACCCCTTCCGGTGCTCATCTCCCAACTCCATCGCCGGCTGCGGGAACTCATCCTCGTGCGCGAGCACCTCGATGTGGGCTCCACGCCGCCGCAGATCGTCAAGGACCTCAAGCTGCAGCCCTTCCGCGCCAAGAAGCTTGCGGAGCAGGCGCACGCCTGGTCGCTGCCGGCGCTGGAGGCTGCGACCACTGAGCTGCTCGCGCTCGACCTCCGCTCCAAGGGCATCGCCCTCGATGGCTCGACGCTGCAAGTGTCCGAAGCGATCGACGCGCTCACGGTCCAGACCTGGATCGCCCGCCACGCATCGGTGGCTTCCCGCTGACGGTGCGACCGGCTCGAGTCGAGCCACGATCCCATCGGGTCGCCGTCTGGCTGGCGCTCTTCGTCACGGTGCTGTGGTCCTCGTCGTGGGTGCTCATCCGTTGGGGCCTCGACGACGAGGGCCTGACGCCGGCGATGTTCGCGGCCCTGCGCTATGGCCTCGCCGCCATCGTGCTCGTCGGTTTCGTCATCGTCCGCGAACGGCACGGCCGCCACCACTACGAGGTCGGCCGCAGCGAGGTCCTCAAGCTCGTGGCCCTGGGCGTGGTCATGTACACGCTCACCCAGGGTGCCCTGTTCGTGGCCCTCGACGAACAGCCCGCCGCGACCACCAGCCTGGTGCTCTCGCTGACCCCGCTGCTCGTCGCCGGGACCGCCGCCATCACCCTCGCCGAGGTGCCATCGCGCGTCCAGCTCGGGGGCGTGGCGCTGGTCGCAGTGGGCGCCTTCCTCTACTTCTCAGGCGATCTCGGCGCCACGGCCGCCGGCATGGTGGCCGCCGTCACCGCCCTGCTGGCGAACGTGGGGGCGTCGGTCCTCGGCCGCAGCGTCAACCGCGAGGGGCGGCTACCGGCGCTCCATGTCACCGCCGTGACCATGGCCATCGGCGCGGGCGTGCTGGCCTTCCTCGCGTTCGGCCTGGAGGGCATCCCGGCCATCTCGGCGCGAGGCTGGCTCATCATCGCCTGGCTGGCCGTGGTCAACACCGCCTTCGCGTTCACGCTCTGGAACCTGTCGCTGCAGCGCCTCAGTGCCGTCGAATCGGCCGCCATCAACAACACCATGCTGGTGCAGATCGCGATCCTCGCCTGGATCTTCCTCGACGAGGCCCCGGGCGCGCTCGGGCTGCTCGGGATCGCGCTCGTGACGAGCGGCGTCTACCTCGTGCAGGCCACCCGCTGGGCGGGCATCGCAGCCGCGGGACCGGACCGGCCGCAGGCAGCAGAAGAGCCGGGTCGGGGACCCGGCTCAGTGTGATAGCTCGAAGGGTTCCGCTCAGACGGGGAACTGGGTCGCGCGCTCCTGGGTGACACCGTCGGACTCGATGGCGAAGACACAGCGGCCATCGGGGATGTCGAGGACCTCGAGCAGGTCGGGGTCGAGGTACAGCTGATGGCAGTCGGAGCAGAGGGCGGCCGGGATGGCGAAGCACAGGCGCTCGTCGCCGTCGGGCATGCGGAACGTGGTGTCAAAGCGCGAGTTGACCAGCTGGCGCTCGCACTGCGGGCAGTTGTCCCGGAGCCACGTCATCGTC
The DNA here is from genome assembly GCA_963714675.1 of uncultured Chloroflexia bacterium. Taxonomy (GTDB): domain Bacteria; phylum Chloroflexota; class Limnocylindria; order Limnocylindrales; family CSP1-4; genus JAFMJV01. Next base: position 567,797 of record CAVQPG010000004.1, read on the forward strand.
CATCAAACCTCGACTCGGCGATCGGTCCATCCGATCGACTACGTGTTCGATGCTACGGACGAGCCCACCCTATCCCCATGCCCCGGTGGTACCACGAGGGGTCCGATCGAGGGGGTAGATGAGTACGGTCCCGGGTGGTGCGCTCGCGCAACAACCCCGTACGGTCGCGTCAGACGACGTGGAGCAGCAGCGCCGCCTCCGACCACAGCTTCTCGAGCTGATAGAACTCGCGTTCAGGCTTGCTCATGACATGGACGATCACGCCACCGAAGTCGACAAGCAGCCAGTGCGAGCTGGCTTCTCCCTCACGGGAGAGCGGCGGGTCGCCATCTTCCTTGAGCCCACTGATGATGCCGTCGGCGATGGCATCGAGTTGCCGATCCGAGGCACCGGTGCAGATGACGAAGTAGTCGGTCATCGTGGTCTGGCCGCGCACGTCGAGCAGGATGATGTCACTGGCCTTCTTGTCGGAGGCCAGGTCCACGATCTTGTGGGCCATGGCCAGCACCGACTCGTCGACGGCATCGACCACGGCCGGCCGGGAACGATCCTGATCCTGTGCCCGCCCGGCGGGCAGGCCCGGTTTGGCCGCCTCTCGTGGGTCGGGAGTGCTGGCCGCAGCCGCCACGGGCTCGGTCGGTCTCGTGGCCTGCTCGTCGTTCACCGTCGTCGTGTCCTCCTCTATCGGTCGGTCGTCTCCCATCATGCCTCCTCGGGTCCAGCGAGGGCCCAACGTGCGGCAGCCTGCGCATGGAGTGCGGTCGTGGGGAAGTAGGGCAGCTCCACGTCGGCGGGGCCCACCAGCAACTCGATCTCGGTGCAGCCGGCGATGACGCCGCGGGCGCCACGTTCGACCAGGCGCTCGATGACCCCGAGGTAGGCCGACCGCGACGCGGCGGAGACCACGCCCTGCACCAGTTCGTCGTAGATGACCTCGTGCACGAGCGTACGATCGGGCTCATCGGGCACCATCACCCGCAGGCCCTGGCTCTCCAGCCGGCCGCGATAGAAGGCGGCTTCCATCGTGTAGCGCGTGCCCAGCAGCCCGACCTCGCCGAGCCCAGCCTCGACCACCGCGCTGGCCGTGGCATCAGCGATGTGCAGGAAGGGCACCTCGACTGCGGCCTCGATGGCCTCGGCGCAACGGTGCATGGTGTTGGTGCAGAGCACGATGAGCTCGGCCCCCGCGTCCTGCAGCCGGCGGGCGTCGGCGGCGAGCACGGCACCGGCGCCGTCCCAATCGCCCTCGGCCTGGCGCCGCTCGATCTCGGCGAAGTCGTAGGCGCGGATGAGCAGGCTTGCCGAGTGCGCGCCACCGAGCGCGCGTCGGACCTCGCGGTTGATGATGCGCTCGTACTCGATGCTGGACTCCCAGCTCATGCCGCCAAGCAGGCCGACGGTGCGCACGCGCCTCACGTCGCCGCGGTCCGATAGAGCCCTTGGGCCTCGATGTAGCGGACGACCACGCGGGGGACGCGGTCATCGATCGGCTGGCCGGCCGCGACCCGCTCGCGGATGCGAGTCGAGGCGATGTCGAGCTCCGGGCCGGGCAGGAAGGCAAAGCGATCCTCGAAGCCGGGATGATGTTCAACGACCCAGCGGCGATCGAGCGGGTCGGCCCCGGGACGCGGCGCCACCGCCACGCGGCAGAGCTGCAGGATGCGCTCGGGCTCACGCCAGCCGGCGAAGTCATCGAGCACCTCGGCCGACATCACGAACCAGGGCTCCGGGCGCCCCTCGGCACGCGAGCGCACGGCCAGCTCGGCGACGGTATCGACCGTGTAGCTGGGCCCTGGTCGCTCGAGCTCGATGCGCGAGAGCTCGAAGGCCGGCTCAGCAGCGAGGGCCAACGCCACCATGGCCTCACGGTGGTGTGCAGGTGTCACCGCCTGGTGCTGCTTGTGCGGCGGGTCCGCGTTGGGCACGAAGAGGACACGCTCGAGGTCCAGCTCGGTGAGGGCTTCACGCGCCAGCGCCAGGTGGCCGTCGTGGACAGGATCGAAGGTGCCGCCGAGGATGCCCAGCGCCCGGGGCGCGGCGCCCCTCGGAGCCGGGTCGGTCACACCCAGGCTCCGGGCTCTGCATCCCACTCCAGCTCGGTATCGCCGATGCGTACGGTGTCACCCGCCTCGACGCCGGCCTCGCGCAACCGCTCGACCAGGCCCATCCTGGCCAGCTCGCGCTGGAAGCGGGCGGCCGACTCCTCGTTCTCGAAGTCGGTCTGGGCCACGAGCCGCTCCAGCCGGCGACCCTCGACCGCCCACACGCCACCGGCTTCGCGCTCGATGAGGTAGCCCTCCTCGGCAGGATCGTAGCGGTGGACCACGACGCCGGTGGCCTCGCCGGGACCGCCCAGTTCCTCGTCCGTCGGCAGCAGGCGCGCCAGGGCAGAGCGCAGCTCGACCAGGCCGGCCGCTTGCGCCGCTGAGACCAGGACCACGTCCAGACCCTCGTGCGCGCGGGCCTCGTTGAAGGCGCGCAGCATCTCGCGGTCGGGCTCGAGGTCCATCTTGTTGGCTACCACCAGCGTGGTCTTGTCGAGCAGCTTGGGATCGCGCGCCTCGAGCTCCTCGCGGATGATCTGGTAGTCCCGCTCGGGGTCGGCCTCGGACATATCCACCACGTGCACCAACACGCGCGTGCGCTCGACGTGTCTCAGGAAGGCATGGCCCAGGCCGGCACCGGCACTGGCACCCTCGATGAGGCCGGGCAGGTCGGCCAGCGTGGGCCGCCGCTCGTCGAGCGGGTCGTCCGCGGCCAGGTCGAGCACGCCGAGGTTGGGTTCGAGCGTGGTGAAAGGGTAGTCGGCGATCTTGGGCGTGGCCGCGGTGAGGGCCGTGAGCAGGGTGGACTTGCCCGCGTTGGGCAGGCCCACGAGGCCCACGTCGGCGATGAGACGCAGCTCCAGACGCAGCCGGCGCTCCTCCCCTGGCTCACCCTTCTGGGCGTGCTTGGGGGCCTGGTGCGTGGAGGTCGCGAAGTGCGTGTTGCCCAGGCCGCCGCGTCCGCCGCGCGCGACCATCACCCGCTGTGCGGGATAGACCAGGTCCGCCATGAGGTCGCCGCTCGCCGCGTCGTAGATGGTGGTGCCGGGCGGGACCGCCAGCTCCAGGTCGGAGCCGGCCTTGCCGTGACGACGGGACCGCTGGCCGGGACCGCCGTGCTCGGCGCGGAAGTGATGCTTGTAGCGGAAGTCGACGAGCATCGTCTGACCCACGTCCACCACCAGGTAGACCGATCCGCCGCGGCCACCGTCGCCACCGTCGGGACCGCCCCGTGGCACATGGGCCTCGCGGCGGAACGTGGCGGCGCCATTGCCGCCGTTGCCGGCGATGACGGTCAGGTCGACTTGATCGAGGAACATCGGTCCGGGCAGTATGACCGGCGGATCAGTCGCTGACCGCCTGCGTCACTTGCTCGCGTTGCGCTCCTCGGCGGCGGCGTTCTTCGTCAACTGGGCGAGGAACTCGGCGTTGGAGTCGGTCTTGCTGAGGCGGTTGAGCAGCAGCTCGATGCCTTCGTTGGTACCGACGGCGCTGAGCATGCGGCGCATGGTCCAGACCATCTTCAGCACGGGCTCCTCGAGCAGCAGCTCCTCGCGCCGGGTACCCGAGCGCTGGACGTCGATCGAGGGGTAGATGCGCTTCTCGGCCAGCTTCCGATCGAGGATGAGCTCGCTGTTGCCGGTGCCCTTGAACTCCTCGTAGATGACGTCATCCATGCGCGAGCCGGTGTCGACGAGGCAGGTCGCGATGATGGTCAGCGAGCCGCCTTCCTCGAGCTTGCGCGCGGCGCCGAAGAAGCGCTTGGGCGGGTACAGCGCGATCGGGTCGATGCCGCCGGTCAGGGTGCGGCCCGACGGCGGAAGGGCCAGGTTGTAGGCGCGCGAGAGGCGGGTGATGGAGTCGAGCAGGATGACCACGTCACGGCCGGACTCGACCTGACGCTTGGCGATCTCGAGCGCCATCTCTGCCACGTGCGTGTGGTTCTCGGTGGGCTCGTCGAAGGTGGAGGAGATGACCTCACCCTTGACCGAGCGCCGCATGTCGGTGACCTCCTCGGGGCGCTCGCCGATGAGCGCGACCATGAGCAGGATCTCCGGGTAGTTGGTGGTGATGCCGTTGGCGATGTTCTTGAGCAGCATCGTCTTGCCGGCCTTTGGCGGGCTGACCACGAGGGCGCGCTGACCCTTGCCGATGGGGTTGACCAGGTTGACGAGGCGCTGGCTCAGGTTCTCAGGGTCGGACTCGAGGTTGATGAGCTGGATCGGGTGGATCGGCGTGAGCTCATCGAAGTGCGGCCGGCGGCGGGCGTCGTTGGGGTCCATGCCGTTGACGGTCTCGACCCGGACCAGGCCCCAGTACTTCTCACCCTTCTTGGGCTGGCGCGGGATGCCGGCCACTCGGTCACCGGCACGCAGGCCGAAGCGGCGGACGTGACTGGAACTGACGTAGATGTCATCTGGGCTGGGCATGAGGCCACGACGGCGCATGAAGCCGTAGCCGTCATCGACGAGGTCGAGGATGCCGGCCGCGTAGCGCTGGCCCTTCTGCTCGGACTGACGCTGCATGATCTGCTCGACGAGCTCTTCACGCTGCATGGCATCGGCGTCCGCGACGTCGAGATCGCCGCCGATCTTCGCGAGCTCGTCGACGTCCTTCTTCTCGAGTTCCTTGATATCCATGTCCAGGGTCTTCGTTCCTTGCGGCATCGGGGTGACCGCTCGACGTACAGCAGCGCGGCGCGCGGCTCGAAGCGAGCGTGAAGATGGGTGCCTTCCGTTCCCAGGGTCGCGCAGGGACCAGCCGTGAGCCGGTCAGGCATCGGACGGTGGGGTGGAAGCGAATCCGATAGTAGCACGCGCCCGGAGTTGGTCAACTTCCGGCCCCAACGCATCCTCACGGCGACGAACGCCGGCTCGCCCGCACATCGCGATGCAGCGTCCGTTGTGCGACCTCGCGAGCCCAGGACGCACGTCGCCGGCGGCGGCATGGCAGTGGCCAACGGGACCAGGAAGCAACGGGCCCGCGCCCCGCGGCACGGGCCTCGCTGATGGGAGCTGCGGCGGCGGATCGGGCGGTGGTGGTGGTAGAACGGGCGCCGCCGACGGTGTGTCGGGCGTCGCCGTTGACTACCGAGCTCTGGCGGGTGGCTAGCTCTTGGCGGCGATCTCCGCCTGTGCCTTGGCCCAGTCAGCCTCGAACTGGGCGATGCCCTTGTCGGTCAGCGGATGCTTGACCATCTGCTGCACGACCTTGAATGGGACGGTGGCGATGGTGGCGCCGGCGAGGGCCCCGTCGATGACGTGGCGCGGCGAGCGGGTGGAAGCGACGATGATCTCCGCGTCCATCTCGTGGATCTCGAGCACCGCGGCCAGCTCCCGGACCATGTCCATGCCGTCCTGGGCGATGTCGTCGAGGCGGCCCACGAACGGAGACAGGTAGGTGGCACCAGCCTTGGCTGCGAGCAGGCCCTGGGCCGTGCTGAAGATGAGCGTGCAGTTGGTCTTGATGCCCTCTTCGGCGAAGGTCGAGATGGCCGTCAGGCCGGTCTCGGTCATGGGCACCTTGATGACGATGTTGGGCGCGATCTTGGTGAACGCCCGACCCTCGCGCAGGATCCCCTCGAGGTCGTCAGCGATGACCTCAGCGCTGACCGGCCCGGAGGTGATGCTCGTGATCTCCGCGAGGACATCCTCGTAGCTGCCGCCACCGGCCTTGGCGAAGAGCGTGGGGTTGGTGGTGACGCCGTCGAGCACGCCCCAGCTATGGACGGTGCGGATCTCGTCGATGACAGCGGTATCCAGGAACAACTTCATGGGATGCGGGCTCCTTGAGGGAGTGATGCGGGTCTGTTCCGACATTGTACGGCCCGGCCGTATCGAAGCGATGTCGAAGACCGAGTCACCATCCGCGGCCACCCGGCTCGAACCACGTGGGTACCCAACGCGCCGTGTGGGTACCTAGCGCGCCGTGTGGGTACATAGCGCGCCGTGTGGGTACATAGCGCGCCGTGTCGGCACCTAGCGCGCCGTGTCGGCACCTAGCGCGCCGTGTCGGCACCTAGCGCGCCGTGTCGGCACCTAGCGCGCGTGCGGATCGTGTCGGCACCGATGCTTCTGCTCAAATGGCCCGCTGGGTGGCACAAGGGAGATGTCCCTTGGGTCGCGGGTGACGCACCTGCGTATGCATGCATGACTCCTGCATACCGCCTCCTGCCACGATGCAGGCCGGTCGCATGTCGATGCGAACGGACCGCGGCATGAGGGAGAACCAGGACTCGTAGCTGTCCACGGCCGCGTGAGGGTCCATCTGACCAGAAGTGCGCCACGGGCGACCGAGGCCTCCCACCGGCCACCGCCGCCAACCGTTCTGGAACCGCGTGTCGCAGGCACCGACGCTCGGGCACTGACGATCCCAGAGCCAAACACCCAGCCATCGCGGGCACCGACGCCCTGGGCAACGACGATCTCGGCACTGACGATCTCGGCGCCGACGATCTCGGCGCCGACGCCCGAGCCAGGATCGAGCTGTCGAGCTAGTCGGCGATCTCGAGCGAGCCCGGCATCGATGTGACTCCCTCGCCTTCGGCCTCGATGGCCACACGCGCGGGCGCGCTGCCGGCCTGCTCGACGGCCGCGGCCACGAAGCCGGCGAACAGCGGATGCGGCTTCTCGGGTCGGCTCTTGAACTCGGGATGGAACTGGCTGGCCACGAACCAGGGATGGTCCGTGAGTTCGACGATCTCGACGAGCCGCCCGTCAGGTGACTGGCCCGCGAGCATCATGCCCGCCTCCTCGAGGGCCTCTCGGTAGCTGTTGCTGACCTCGAAGCGATGCCGGTGCCGCTCGTAGATGAGCTCCACGTTGCCGTAGGCCTGGGCCACCTTGGTGCCCGGCTGCAGCCGGGCCGGGTAGAGGCCCAAGCGCATGGTGCCGCCCTTCTCGTCGATGTCGCGCTGGTCGGGCATGTAGTCGATGACCGGGGCCTCGGTGAAGAGGTCGAACTCGGTCGAGTTGGCGTCGGGCTTGCCCAGCACACCGCGGCTGAACTCGATGACCCCGCACTGCAGTCCCAGGCAGAGCCCGAGATAGGGCACGCGGTTCACGCGCGCGTAGCGGGCCGCGAGCAGCTTGCCCTCGATGCCGCGATGGCCGAAGCCGCCAGGCACCACGATGCCGGCAGCACCGGCCAGCTTGGATTCGTAGTCGTCCTCGGTGAGCTCCTCGGAGTCGACCCAGCGCACCTTGATGTCGTGGCCCTGTGCCCAGCCCGCATGATCGAGCGCCGCAGTCACCGACATGTACGCGTCGGGTAGCGCGATGTACTTGCCGACAAGGGCGATCTCGAGCTCGGGCTTGGGCGCCTTGATGCGTTCGACCAGCGCCCGCCAGCCGGCCAGATTGGGCTCGTGTACCTGGTCCTCGAGGTGGAGGAGGCGCACCACGAGGTCACCCAGGCCCCAGTCCTCGAATTGCAGCGGGACCTCGTAGATGCTCTCCGCGGTGGTGGCGGGCACGACCGCGTCGACGTTGACGTCGCAGAAGAGGGCGATCTTCTCTCGCAGCTCATCGTCCACGTCGTAGTCGCTGCGGGCGATGATGACCTCGGGCTGGATGCCGATGCTGCGGAGTTCCTTGACCGAGTGCTGGGTGGGCTTGGTCTTGAGCTCGCCGGTCGCCGCCAGCGCAGGCAGCAACGTCACATGTACGTAGAGCACGTTGTCGCGGCCGACGTCCTTGCGCATCTGGCGGATGGCCTCGAGGAAGGGCAGCGATTCGATGTCACCGACGGTGCCGCCGACCTCCACGATGATCACGTCCGCAGAGCCATCACGGGCCACGCGTGCGATGCGCTCCTTGATCTCATTGGTGATGTGGGGGATGACCTGGACGGTGCCGCCGAGGAAATCGCCGCGACGCTCCTTGGCGATGACCGACTGGTAGATGCGCCCGGTCGTGACGTTGCCGAGCTGGGAGAGGTTCTCGTCGATGAAGCGTTCGTAGTGGCCAAGGTCGAGGTCGGTCTCCGCTCCGTCGTCAGTGACGAAGACCTCGCCGTGCTGGTACGGCGACATGGTCCCGGGATCCACGTTGACGTACGGATCGAGCTTCATGATGGAGACACTGAGACCACGGCTCTTGAGCAGTCGGCCGATGGAAGCAGCCGTGATGCCCTTGCCCAACGAAGAGGTGACCCCACCGGTCACGAAGACATACTTGGCCACGGTCGAAGGCTCCAACTGGGGTTTTTCCGATGCTACCGAATCCCGGGGCCGAGCGCGAGGGCCAAAGCGACCGGGCTCTCGTTCGTTGCCGGCACGTCCCCTCGTTATTGCTGGCTTGTCCCCTCGTTGTTGCTCGCTCATCCCCTCGTTCGCTGCCGGCCGTCCCACACAGGTAGCCAGTCGACCGTCGAGCGAATCATCCTGGGTGCCAGCTTCGCCGTATGGCGGCGTCCGTGGGACAAGCGGCCGATAGCAGGCCCGAACCGGGCTGCGCGCGGTCGATCGGTATCCCTCACGGGACGCGCAGACCTCTGGCGCTGGCGGGACGCAGGGCCCCGCACGCTCGTGGGTCGCAGGGGCACTGGCGATCGTGGGCGCGGAGCTGCCCGTGCTCGTGGGACGCAGGGGCACTGGAGCCCATGGGACGCTGGGCTGCCAGCGCTCGCGCTAGCCCCCGCTCGCGCTAGCCACCCAGCTCGCGCTACCGCCGGCCGAGCCCTCGTTCGCCCAGGAAGAGCCGACCGACGATGAGGAAGAAGAGCACCGCCGGCAGCGTGAGCATGACGGCGCCAGCCATCATCACCGGCCAGCCAGTGGGGTCGAGCTGCTGCAGCTGTCGAAGCGCCAAGGGCAGGGTGTAGAGATCCTGGTCCCGCAGGTACAGCAGCGGGCTGATGAAGTCGCTCCAGTAGAGGATGAACGTGAGCACCGCCACCGCCACCGTCGAGGGCCAGGCGTTGGGCATGGCGATCCGGCGCCACACGCGCCAGCGGCCCGGCCCCGTCGAGATGGGCCATCTCGAAGACTTCGGCCGAGGCCCGCCGGAAGGTCCAGTAGTAGATGAGCACGAACAGCGGACTGGACCCCGCCACGGCCGGAGCCACCAGCGCCAGCAGCGTGTCGGTCAGCCCGATCGAGTTGAAGATGAGGAAGCGCGTCAGCCACAGGGCGGTCACCGGCACCAGCAGCAGCGCCACCGAGAGCACCAGCAGCGCGCCCCGCGTGCGCCGCTCGAGCAGGGCCATCGCGAAGCCCGCCATCGAGGCGGTGACGACGGTCAGCGGTACCGCCAGCGCCACCACCGCGAGGGAGTTGAGCAGGTAGCGCGCGAACGGCAACAGCTCGAAGACGGTCCCGTAGTTCTCGATGGTCGCCGACGGGCGGCAGCCACTCGATGGTCGTCGGCGGCGCCAGCCCGGGCCCACGCAGCGAGGCCGTGATCATCCACAGCAGCGGCAGCAGGAACAGGACCGCCACCAGCAGCGGCATGAGGTGGCCACCGACCCAGCCACTCCGACGCTCAGACATCGGCCACGTAGCCTCGCCGGCGGAAGAGCAGGTAGATGCCGCCGATGATGGCCACCGAGAGCAGGAACGTGAGCAGCATCAGCGCTGAGCCGGCCCCGAAGCGGAAGCGGTCGAAGGCCTCCTCGTAGGTCAGCAGGGGCACGAACAAGGTGGCGTAGTAGGGATCGCCGCCGGTCATCACGTACGAGGGCGTGAACGTCCACCCGAAGCTGAGGACCACGTCGCGGAACGTGAGCAGCGCCAGCCACGGCAGCAGCAGTGGCAGGGTCAGGTACCGGAACGAGGTCCAGCGCCCGGCCCCATCCACGGCACCCGCGTCGAAGACCTCCCGCGACAGCCCGCGAAGAGCTGCCAGCAGGACCACGAACCCCTCCCCGATCTGGAAGGCGGCCATGATCACGAACGGGAAGCGGGCCGTGTCGGGGTCGGCCAGCCAGCCGGGGGTCGGCAGCCCCAGCGTCTCGAGCGCCACGTTCACCGGGCCGAAGACCGGGTTGAGGATCCACAGCCAGATGAGCGCGAAGGCCACGTCGGGGATGATCGTGGGCACGTACACCGCGGCCCGATAGCCCCCGGCACCCCGGCGAGGCCGGGACAGCAGCATGGCCAGGCCCAGCGCGCCAAGGATGCGCAGGGGCACGGCCAGCAGGATGAAGACGAGCGAGTTGCTGATGGCCGTGCCCACGATGGGGTCCGCCGCGAGCAGGCGGAAGTTGGCGAAGCCCACGTAGACCGGGGGCGTGAGCGCGTCGAAGGAGGTGAACGCCAACACCGCCGACATCAGCGCCGGCAGCCCCACCAACGCGAGCGTGCCCACGAGGTACGGCAGCAGCATGACCCACAGGCCCGCTCGCCAGGAGTTCATGTCGAGTCGGTGCCCCTAGCCTTCCTCACCAGCGAAGAACGGGGTCGTTCGCGTGATCATCGCGTCGATGGCCTCGTCCACGCTCGCCTGGCCATAGAAGGCGCGCTCCAGCTCGTCGCCGGTGACCTCCTCGATATCTACCCACGTGGCCATCACCGGCAGGGTCCGGAGCGTGTCCGCCGTCTCCAGCCAGACCGCACTGTTGGCCGGCGCCGCTGACGGATCGAGGAAGGCGTCCGACGAGGCTACCGATCTGAGCGACGGCACGGTCCGGCCCGACTCAGCCACGATGGCCTGCCCGACAGGCGAGTTGGCGAACTCGATGAACGTCCAGGCAGCATCCTTGTCCTCGGTCGCGGCCGCCATGCAGTAGGCGTCGGAGTGCAGGATGCCGGCCGGCTCCGAACCGGTGGGCAAGGCGGCGACGTCCCAGTCGAGGCCCTCGACGGCACGCGCCGTGGGCGTCCCCCGGCGGCTGTTGAGGAACATCGCGGTGCGTCCGTTGAGGAAGCGACTCTCGCTGGACTCGGCCGTCTCGGCCAGCGCATCGGGCACCACGCCATGGACGGTCTGCAGCTCGACGAACCATTCCACGGCCTCGCGCGCGGCGCGCGAATCGAGGGCCAGTCGGATCGGCCGCAACCCCGACTCGAGCACGGTCAGCTGCCCTCCGTTCCCCCACACGAACGGCGCCAGGCGGAAGATGGAGGCCTCGGTGCCGAGACCGTACTGGTCGGTGTCACCGTCGCCATCGAGGTCCAAGGTCAGGGCCTGCGCGGTGGCCAGGAAGTCGTCCCAGGTCCAGTCATCGGTGGGGTAGGCCAGGCCGGCGGCGTCGAAGAGCTCGCGGTCGTAGTAGACGACGAGGCTGCTGATGTTCTGCGGGATGCACATCAGCTGGCCGCGCCACTTGAACGGCTCGGTGGCGACCTCGAAGAAGTCGCTCTCGCTGATGAGGTCGCTCCCGCGCAGGTAGGGTGCCAGGGGCTCCAGCGCACCCATGGCCGCGAAGGGCGCATAGCGGCGGTAGTTGATGAGCACCACGTCCGCGGGGTCGCCGGCGGCGAAGTCGACACCCAGACGGGCGCGGTAGTCCGAGGCGCTCGGGATGTGGATGAGCTCGACGTCGATATCTGGGTGCTCAGCCTCGAAGGCTGCCACCAGCGACCCGTAGGCGGCCAGCTCAGCAGGGTCCCCGAAGACCATGAACGAGACCTCGCCCGACCCCTGTGCAGCCGCGCCCGAGGCTGCCACCACGGACGCGAGGACAGTGGCCGAGATGATGTGGGCAAGCCGATTCGGAAGGAAGCGCAAGGGTCGGACCTCGAAGCGACGGCGTGAGGGCCGATAGGATAGGTGGGATGTCGGGAATGAGCGCTCCGCCCCCCAGCCAGCCTGCGCCCTCATGGGTACCGGTGCTGCGCGCTGCGGGGCTCGTGTATCTCGCCCTGGGCGCCCTGCTGGGGGCCGCGTGGCTGGTCGGCGGGATCGACTCGTCGCTCTTCCCCACCGGCTGGATCTTCCCGGCGGTGCTGCTCGCGAGCGGCGCGCTGATGGTCGCCCGGCGCCGCTTCGACATCGTCGTGACCCTCTGGGCCGGATTGGCAGTGGCCACCTTCTCGCTCGCGGTGTTGCTCTACACCGACGCCCTGAACCTCGGCCTCGACGACCCGGCGGCCTTCGATTCGGCCATCATCGTGGCGGCGTTCGGCCTCGTGGCCCTGGTGACCCGACCGGCATTCCGGGACTGAGCGATCGGGTCGCCCCGTCATCGATCGGCGACCCGGACGACAGCGCACTCGCTGAAGTGGGTGTAGGCTCGCGCGAAATCGGACCAGCGCGCTGCGCGATGGCCCGCCAGATCGGGAATGCCCAGCCCCGAACCCGCATGCCGGAGAGGTGCCTCGACCGATGCTGAAGCAGGAACGCCCCCACCGCCGCCTCCGCGGCCTCGCCGCCGCCACCATCGTGGCTGGCCTCACGCTGTTCCCTGCTGGTGCAGCCATGGCCGTGGACACCGGGGCCGCTGAGGTGGAACCCGCGCTTACCGACAGCGTCGCCGCCACCGCCACGGTCGACGAGCTGCGCACGATCGTCGCGGATCTGAGCACGGCCAATGACGCCTTGACCGCGAATAACATGGACCTGCAGGCCACGGTCGACACGCTGGCCCAGGAGCGCGACCGCCTGGCGGCCTCGATCGAGCGCTTCGACGAACTCTACGACCCAATCGAGTCCGACCGCCAGCTGCTCTTCGAGCTGCGCAAGCAGCTACCCGAGACCCGCCCTGAGGCTGAGGCCCAGCTGGCACGTATCCGTTCGCTGGCCCTGTCCTCCGATCCCCAGCGCCTGGGCCAGATCGTCGAGCGCGTCGATCGAGCCGCACCGGCCTTCCTCGACTGGCGCTTCGGCGACTTCGAGACCACCCAGGAATTCAGCGCGGCCTACGTCGAGACCGGCGCCAACGCCTTCGACAGCTCCTTCGAGGAGCTGCGCTCGGAAGCCCTGATGACCGTGGCCAATCGCCTCGACGGACTGCTGACCATCCTCGACCGGGTCCGCTAGCGCGGCCTGCCAACTCCCAGACCCGACAAGGAGAACGATGACCCCTGCCCGCACGTCGTGGCGCCTCGCGCTCGGCACCTCACTGGCCCTTGCCCTGAGCATCTCCGTCCCGGCCGCTGGCCGAGGACGATGAGGATCCGCTCGGAACCGATCCCTCCAACGTCATCCCGCTGCTCGGGGCCCAGCCGATGGACCTGCTCGGTCCGGCCGGCAACCTGCTCTCCGGCCAGGCCTGGCTGATGGCCACCGGCGGCGGCGACCCTGCCGCTGCCGCAGTCGCCGACGTCGACCAGCTGCTGGGGCCGGGCCTCGGGGCCACGACCGGATCGGACCGCACGCAGGCCGCCGGCGCGGGTGCGCCAGTGCCGTTCCGCGAGCCTGGACCGGCGTTCTCGCGCAACATCCTGGTCACCCGCGACTTCGGCCAGGCCCCGTTCCAGACCGAGCCGCACATCGAGGCTAACCCGGAGGATCCCCAGCACCTCGTGCTGGGCGTCATCGACTACGCCTTCCCCTCGATGTCGACCTACGTCAGCTTCGACGGCGGCGAGCGCTGGGAGGGGCCCAACCAGGTGCCCTACCTGCTCAAGGACCTTGGCGCGGGCGGCGACCCGGTCATGGCCTTCGACCGTGACGGCGGCGTGTACATGAACTACATCTCCATCGGCGTCGACGAGTTCAACCTGGGCCCCATCGAGGTGGCGGCACAGGTCTCGAGCATCGCGGTGGCCAGGTCCGACGACGACGGCTTCACCTGGCCGACGCAGATCTCCGCGGCGCGCAGCGCGGTCGATACCGACGGCCTCGAGAGCGACCGCTTCGGGCGCCTCCGTGGCCTCGTCGACATCTCCTTCCTCGACAAGCCCTGGATGGCCGTGGGCCCGCACCCCGACGATCCCGAGGCCGACGTCATCTACGTGACCTACACGAACTTCGACCTCAGCTACGAGATCCTCTACATCGGCGAGATCCCCAACCTGCTGCCGACCGAGATGCGCACCAGCATCGAGCTGGTCAAGTCCGAGGACGGTGGCCGCACCTGGACCGACCCGGTGACCGTGAGCCCGGTCGTGCGTCGCGCCTACGGTGAACAGGGCGACGACACCGGCGGGTCGGGCGTCTTCGGCACCCTGCGCGTCGTACAGGGCAGCCAGCCCGAGGTCACCCCCGACGGCACCGTGCACGTGGCCTGGATGGACAGCACCGACGACGATTCCCAGAAGGGCATCGCGGAGATCCAGGTGGCCACCAGCAGCGACGCCGGCGAGACGTGGTCGACGCCGGTCGTGGCCTCGGTCTTCAACGAGCCCGAGTTCCGGCCGCGGACCAACAACTTCCGCTTCTGGGCCTCGGCCTTCCCGCAGATCGCGTCAGGGCCCGAGGGTGAGGTCTACGTCGCCTACGTCGGGCGTCCCTCGGACAAGCCCAACGACGACGGCGATGTGTTCCTGACGACCTCGCTCGACCAGGGCCTGACCTGGAGCCGGCCCAAGGTGCTCAACGACGACGACACCGACCACGTCCAGATCTTCCCCAGCATCGATGTGAGCCCCGACGGCGCCGTGCACGCGATGTGGGGCGACTTCCGCGACAGCATCTCGCAGTCGCGCTACCAGATCTACTACACCCGCTCGGACGACCAGGGTCAGACCTTCGGCTTCACCAACGAGCAGCTGGGCCTGAGCGTGGGCGACACACGCGTGACGGACTACGCCTCCAATCCCAACTACGCCTTCCCCGGCGGCCGCTTCATCGGCGACTACTTCAGCCTTACCGCGACCGACGACGACGTGCACATGGCCTGGTCAGACGCACGCCTCGGCGAGTTCGGCCCCATGAACCAGAAGGTGGCCGTGGCTCGCACCGAGGCGGTCAACTCGCCGGAGATCTTCATCAACCCGCCGTCCGGACCGGGCGGCCAGGAGGTGACCCTCCAGGGCTTCGACTACCAGCCGGACATGGGCGTCTACGTGCAGCTCGGGGATAGCACCATCTCCAACCTGCGCACCAACGCCGACGGAGGCTTCACTGCCCGCATCTACATGCCCATCACCAGCGAGGGCAGTCAGAGCATCACCGTCTTCGACGAGTCCGGCAACGCCGCGTCCACGTCGTTCTTCACCGATTTCGGCTTCGGCAACATCAAGGATCTCATCGAGGACCTTGGTGGGCGCATCGACGAGCTCGAGTCGAGCGACAGCGGCACGAGCGAGGAGTAGGCCATGACCGGGTGCGATCGCGTGCGGATGGCTCTGCCATTCGCGTTCTCCCTGCTGCTCGTGGGCGCGCTCCTGCCCGCCTCCACGCTGGCCCAGGAGGAGGCCTACGAGCCGCCCCACGACAAGCCCGGCCCGGCGGCCGAGCGCCTGCTCTACAACTCGTTCTTCGTCGATCGGGCACCGCTCGACATCGAGGCGGGGAACATGGACCTTTACCTGTTCGGGCTCAAGACCGAAGCCGCCCAGGACCTGCGCGGGGCCGAGGGCGTGAAGCTCATCGACGCGCCGGCCACCCAGGTCTCGCTCATCCTCAACCCCGCCCCTGCGCGCGAGGGTGAGCTCAACCCCTTCTCCATCAAGGGCATCCGCCAGGCGATGCAGTACCTCGTCAACCGCGAGGCCATCGCCCAGGACATCTACCGCGGCGCGGGGCAGCCGCAGCTCACCCACGTGGGCCCCAGCGATCCCGACTTCCTGACCATCTACGACATCGACCGCGGCTCCGGCATCCGCTACGACCCCGAGCTGGCGCGCGACCTCATCAGCGCCGAGATGGAAGCCGCCGGTGCCGAGCTGGTCGATGGGATCTGGAACTACGAGGGCCAGCCCGTCCGGATCAAGCTCATCGGCCGCGTCGAGGATGAACGCCGCGACATCGCTGACCTGGTCCGCTCGGAGCTCGAGCAAGCCGGCTTCGCCGTGGCCATCACCTACGACCAGTTCGCACCGGCCCTGCAGAAGGTCTACTCCAGCGACCCCGCCCAGTTCGAGTGGCACATCTACACCGAGGGCTGGGGCCGCAGCGCCCCACGCCGCTACGACGTTGGCTCGGTCAACGCCTACATCGCTCCCTGGCTGGGACAGATGCCCGGCTGGCTCGAGGAGGGCTACTGGCAGTACGAGAACCCCGAGCTCGACGCCCTGGGACAGACGCTCTATCGCGGTGAGTTCGACAGCCTCGAGGAGCGCAATGCGATCTACCGCGAGATGACCGCGGCCGGGCTCGACGAGTCCATCCGCATCTGGCTGGCCACGGTCGACAACAGCTTCCCCGCCGTCGACACCCTCGAGGGCATGACGCGTGACCTGGTGGCCGGTCCCCGCAACCCGTGGGCCCTGCGCGAGGCCTACGTGCCCGGTTCGGACGATGTGCGCGTGGGGCACCAGTGGGTCTGGACCGAGCGCACCACCTACAACCCCATCGGCGGTCTCGGCGACGTCTACGCGGTGGACGTCTGGCGCAACCTCGCCGACCCGCCCATCTGGAACGACCCTTTCACCGGCATTCCCAAGCCCTTCCGCGCCGACTACGAGGTGGAGACCGCCGGTCCCGATGGCACCCTCGAGGTGCCGGCCGACGCACTGACCTGGGATGTCACATCCAAGACCTGGACACCGGTGCCCGCGGGCACGACCGCGGTGAGCAAGGTCACCTTCGACTACTCCAAGTACACCGATTCGGTCTGGCATGACGGCCAGCCCATCACCATGGCCGACGCCATCTACTCCATCGCACAGGGCGTCGAGCTGGCCTACGACCCCGAGAAGGTACGCATCGAGACCGCCCTGGCGGTGACCTCGCGACCCATCCTCGAGACGTTCAAGGGCTATCGCCTGACCGATGACGGCCAGCTCGAGGTCTACGTCGACTACTGGCACTTCGACGAGGACCACATCGGCGCCTACGCCAGCCCCGTCAGCTTCGACATGCCCTGGGAGCTGAAGGCCGCCATGGACGACCTTGTCTTCGAACAGCGTCGCGCGGCCTACAGCGACACCGCCGCCAGCCGCTTCAGCGTGCCCTGGCTGTCGCTCGTGCTCGAGCGCGACGCCGGCCTCGTCGATCGCACGCTGCGGGGCCTCGAGCGCGACGAGTTCGTGCCCGAGGGCGTCTTCGACTTCGGCGGCCAGGTGCTGGTCACGCCCGAAGAGGCCGTGGCCCGCTACCAGGCGGCCCAGGAGTGGTACGACGAGAAGGATCACCTGGTCATCAGCCAGGGACCGTTCTACCTGCAGCAGTTCGATCCGCCGGCGCAGTTCGCCGAGCTGGTGGCCTTCCGCGATGAGTCCTACCCGTTCCACCCCGGCGATCACTACCGCGGCGAACCGCCGCTGCTGGAGATCGGCGAGGTGCAGGCTGACCTGGTGGTGCCCGGTGAGGACGCCGTCATCAGTGCCGTCGTCAACGGCCCCGGCACCGTCGGTCTGCAGTACCTGCTGCTCGATCCGGCTACCACCGAGGTGGTGGTCTCAGGGCGAGCCGAGGACGCGGGCGATGGCACCTTCGCGGTGACGATCCCGGCCGAAGTCACCGGGTCACTCTTCCCGGGCTTCTACGAGCTCTACATCGCCGCCGACAGCGACTCGCTCGCTCTCATCACCGAGCGCCGGATCGACCTGGAGGTGCTGCCCTAGCGCTGTGGGCGACCACTCTGGCCGCCCGCGCGGAGGGCTGACCCGCCCGTGAGCTCATCGCTCCTGCGCCCCATCCTCGTCCGCGCCGCCAGCCTCGGTGCGGTCCTCATCATCGTGCTCGTGCTGCTGGTGCTGACGCTCGGCGCCACCGGCTACAGCGACCGCATCCTCGAGGCCCAGGTCGGCGAGGAGCTGCGGGTCATGCGCACGAGCCTGTCGGAGACGGTCACCGATCCCGACGCGGTCGAGGCGATCATCGCGGCTCGACGCGACGAGCTGGAGCAGTCCTATGGGCTCGATCGGCCGTGGTTCGAGCGCCTGCCCGGGTTGGTGGCGCAGGTGCTCGTCTTCGACCTCGGCGAGGCGCGCTCGATCAGGGCCGCCGACGGCAGCAACAGCGTGGCCGACATCATCCTCGAGCGGCTGCCGCGCACGGTCATGCTGCTGACGACGGCCCTGGCCATCAACGCGATCATCGGCCTGACCGTGGGCGTGTGGCTCTCGACGCGACCGGGCTCGCGGGCGGACCGCTTCGTGAGCTACGTGGCCGCCATCACCAACGGCTTGCCGGCCTGGTGGGCGGGTATCCTGCTCATCCTCATCTTCAGCTTCTGGTTACGGATCCTGCCCTCGGGCGGGATGTACTCGACACCGCCGCCCGAAGGGGCGGTGGCCTCGTTCCTGGACCTCGCCTGGCACGCGCTGCTGCCGATCCTGACGCTGGTGCTGGTCAGCATCGGGCCCTCGATCTACGTCATCCGCACGCTGACCCTCGACGTGGCCCTCCAGGACCACGTCACGGTGGCCCGTGCCAAGGGCCTGCCCGAGGGTCTCATCCGACGGCGCCACATCCTGCGCGTGGCGGCCCCACCCATCGTCACCGGGCTCATCCTGGGCCTCGCGGCCACCCTCGGCGGCTCGATCCTCATCGAGACCGTCTTCGCCTGGGAGGGCATGGGCCAGCTCTACTTCAAGACCTTCTCGGGCCAGCCGGACGAGTCGATCATCATCGGCCTGACCTTCATGTTCACGCTCATCTACGTGGCAGCGCGGTTGCTGCTCGAGGTCCTCTACGTGTTCCTCGACCCGCGGGTGCGCTACGGATGAAGCGACGCAGCCTGCTGCGGCAGGTCCTCGCCAGCACGGCCGGCAAGCTCGGCGTGGCCCTCGCGCTCGTGCTGGGCCTCACCTCGACTCTTCGTGCTGCTGACCATGCCACTCGACTTCGGGCCCACGGTCTGGTCGAACCCCGCGGTCTGGGCCGACTATCCCAAGGCCGTGCCGCCGGCCTGGACGGCGGCCCTCTCGGACGACGCGGTCGAGCACCAGGTCATCGAGGCCGACCAACCCACCGAGGTCACCGAACGCGGCACGGCGCGGGTGGAGGTCTACGACCTGCCCTACGAGCACACCGCGAACGAGCCGCCGACCTTCCTCTCCTTCAGCCTCGGCGAGGTGACCTTCAGCGAGCGTCCGCCCTCGCTGAGCGTGACCCTGCTGCGACCCGACGGCACCGCCGTGCCGCTGGTGCGGACGACGGTCCGGGGTCCACGGCCGGACGAGGAGCCACCCTACCGGCGCCACGACCAGACCCCCCTGCGCCTGCTGCTCACGTCCGAACCCGAGACGGCCGAGGCCGTATCGACGACCCTCGCGGAGGCATACGGCGTGGAGATCCCCGCAGCGCAGATCCAGAACGACACGGCCGCCTGGCTCTTCGGCGTGCCCGGCGACGACGGCGAGCCGGAGCCACTCGGGGGTGCGTACGTCACGCAGGTGCGGGTCGCGCTGGCGGCCCCGGACGACACCGTGGCCTGGGTGCGGACGGTCGTGGGTGGGACCGTCTTCGGTCTGCTGGGCACCGACGGCAGCGGCCGCGACCTCGCACAGGGCCTCGCCTTCGGCCTGCCGGTGGCCCTGCTCATCGGCCTCGCGGCGGCCACCGTCAGCACCGCCATCGGGACCGGCCTGGGGATGCTCAGCGGCTACAAGGGTGGCCGCATCGACCTCGTCATCCAGCGCACCGCGGACGTCGTCAACAACGTGCCCCTGCTGCCGCTGCTGATCTTCTTCGTCTTCGTCTTCGGCGCCCAGCTGTGGCTGATCCTGCTGCTGCTGGTGGCCTTCAGCTGGCCAGGCCTGGCCATCCTCGTGCGCTCGATGGTGCTGGGGCTCTCGGGCAGCCAGGAGGTGGAGGCGGCACGCGCCCTGGGGGCCTCATCACGGCACATCCTCGTGCACCACATCTTCCCGCACACGGCACCCTACGTGTTCACCCAGCTCATCTTCTTCGTGCCCGCGGTCATCCTGGCCGAGGCCGGGCTCTCGTTCCTCGGCCTCGGCGACCCGTCGCTGCCGACCTGGGGCCAGATCCTCGAGGATGGCTTCCGCACCGGCGCCGTCTTCCTCGGCTACTGGTGGTGGGTGGTGGCCCCGGGGCTACTGATCGTGCTGACGGCGGTGACCTTCATGCTCCTGGCGCTGGCCATGGAGCCCATCGTCAACCCCAAGCTGAGGCGCGACTGATGGCCCTGCTCGAAGTCCGTGACGTGGCCGTGGAATACAGCACGGAGCGCGGTCCCCTGCGCGCGGTCGACGGCGTCTCCTTCGACCTCGCCGAAGGTGAGGCCCTGGGCGTCATCGGTGAGTCGGGCTCGGGCAAGACGAGTATGGCCGTGGCCCTGATGCGCCTGCTGCCGCGCAACGGGACGCTCGTGGGCGGATCGGTCCGACTGGCCGGCGAGGAGCTGACCGCGCTCGACGACGAGACCTTCCGCAGGACGGTCCGCTGGAGCCGCATGGCGATGGTCTTCCAGGGCGCGATGCACTCGCTCAACCCGGTCGTGCGCGTGGGCGACCAGGTCGGTGAGCGGCTGCGCTCGGACGGGGTCGACAAGGGCGAGGTCAAGGCACGGGTGGCGGAGCTGCTCACGCGCGTGGGCCTGCCGGCCAGCACGGCCCAGCGCTATCCCCACGAGCTCAGCGGTGGCATGAAGCAGCGCGTGATGGTGGCCACGGCCCTGACCCACGACCCGCCGCTGCTGATCCTCGACGAACCCACCAGCGCACTCGACGTGAGCATCCAGGCGCAGATCATGAACCTGCTCAAGGAGCTCAAGGCCGAACGGCGCATCTCGATGCTGTTCATCACCCACGACCTCGCACTGGCCTCCGACCTGTGCGACTCGATCGCGGTGGTCTACGCCGGTCAGGTCCGGGAGCTGGGCTCCGCGGAACGCGTGCTCGAGGCACCGGCCGACCCCTATACGCAGCGGCTGCTCGCGAGCATCCCCAGCCTCCACGACGCGGTCCCGCCCGACTTCCTGCCGGGTGCGCCGCCCGATCTGCGGGAGTCGATCGCCGGCTGCCGCTTCGCGGCCCGCTGCCCCCTCGTCTACGAGCCCTGCGGCGAGCCCCCGCCCTACATCGAGGTCGAGCCGGGCCACGGCGCCCGCTGCTGGCGGCACGACCCACGGCGCCGCGCGGGGGAGCCCGCATGAGCAGCTGGACCCGGGCGGACGGGCCGCTGCTGCGCATCGAGGAGCTGTCGGTGCGCTTCTACGTGCGCAAGTCGTTCTTCAGCGCGCGGCCGATCGCCGCGGTGACCGAGGTCTCGCTGGACCTCGCCATGGGCGAGACCGTGGCGGTGGTCGGCGAGTCGGGCAGCGGTAAGACGACGCTGGGCCGGGCCACGTTGCGCCTCGTGGATGCCGCCGCGGGTCGGGTGGTCTTCGAGGGCACTGACATCGCCGCGCTCGAGGGCGCGGACCTGCGCGCCTTCCGCCACCGCGCGCAGGCCATCTTCCAGGATCCGTTCTCCAGCCTCAGCCCCTACATGCGCGTGGGCGAGCTGGTCGCCGAGCCACTGGTCATCCACGGGCCGACGGACCGCGAGCAGCGCGAAGCGGCGGTCATGCGAGGCGCTCGAGCAGGTGAAGCTCTCGCCGGCCGGGGACTTCGTCGAGAAGTACCCGCACACGCTCTCGGGCGGCCAGCGCCAGCGGGTCTCGATCGCCCGGGCCATGGTGCTCGAGCCCGACTACCTGATGGCCGATGAGCCGGTCTCCATGATCGACGCCTCGAGCCGCGCGGAGATCCTGTACCTGCTCGCCGAGCTCCAGGAGCAGCGAGAGCTGACCTTCCTCTACATCACCCACGATCTCGCGAGCGCACGCCACTTCGCCGACCGCATCGCGGTCATGTATGCCGGGCGCATCGTGGAGCTGGCGTCGGCCGATGTCCTCATCGAGGACGCCAAGCATCCCTACACCAAGGCCTTGCTCGCTGCGGTGCCTGCCCCGGACCCGGCCAACCGGCTACGACAACGCCCGGTGGTCGGTGGTGAGCCGCCCGATGCGGGCGACCTGCCGCCCGGCTGTGCCTTCGCGCCGCGCTGCCCGGTGGCCATCGCCGGCACCTGCGAGCGGGAGGTGCCACCGCTGATCGAGCTCGAAGGTGGCCACCAGGTGGCCTGCCACCTCTATCCGGCCGCCGCGGTCTCCACGGGGTCAGCGGATGCCTCGGCCTCCTCGGCGTCCGAAGACAGCACCTCGAGCGCGGCCAGCAGGAAGGGATCCTCCGCCTCCGGATAGGCCAGCCAGTCGGCTTCGACCGATGACGTCAGGGGTCACGCCCACGCCCTCGAGCGTCTGGCCGTCCGGCAACTGGAAGCCGTAGGAGACGATCTGCACCAACGACCCATCGGGGAGGTCGATGCTGGCGGCGCCATGCGTCTGGCCCGATGTCGCCTCGCCCACGATGGTGGCCCGGCCCTGGTCCTGCAGGATGGCCGCGAGCTGCTCGGCGTCGGCCTCGGTCTGCTGGTCCACGAGCACGACCACGGGCACGTCCGCGTACTGGGCCGCGAGGTCGTTGGGCTCGATCTCGATGGGCTCGTTGCCGACGCGCGAGTGGTACTCCCCCACCTGCCCTTCGACGAAGGTCGCGAGCGTCTCGAAGACCACGCCGGGTGCACCCTGGTCGGAGGCGCGCAGGTCGAGCACGAGGCCCTCGAGCGGATCATCCCGAAGCAGCTCCGTGAGGCCCTGGTCGATGCCGTCGACCGCCTCCTGGCCGGAGAGCGCCAGCACCTGCAGGTAGCCGATCGAGGGAGCGGAGTCGAGGCGGCGTGCCTCGGGCGCGATGACGGGGCTGATGCGACGTCGTTCGAGGGTCACGTCCCGGGGCTCACCCCCAGGCGAGACCACCGTGAGGGTCACCTCGGTACCGGCCGGACCGCGGATGTCGACGATGCGGGCGCACGAGTCGCCCTCGACGCCGATGATGCGGTCGCGCGCGACGATGCCGGACTCCCTGGCCGAGCCACCGTCGAAGACGTAGAGGATGCGTAGCCCCTCGCTGTCTTCGCCCGCGGCGCTCGTGTCGAGCAGCGCGCCGATGCCGCCGTACGACGGGTCGAAGGCAGCCGGGTCACCAAGGTCCTCGGGCGCGTAGTAGTTGGTGTACGGATCGTCGAGCGTCTCGACCATCTCGCGCAGCAGCTCGTAGACCTCGTGGGCGTTGTCGGTGGCGATGACCAGCTGGGCGTACTCGTCGCCGATGGCCTCCCAGTCGAGGCCGTTGGTCTCGGGATCCACGTAGTAGTCGCGGATGCCCTCCCACACGCCGTCGAAGAGCGTGATGCGGAAGTCCTCCGGCATCGAGAGCGCCTCGTCGGTGACGGGCGCCTGGGTCGCCTCGGGCTCGACGCACTCGGCGTCGGCGGATGATGGCGCAGACGCAGGCACGGCAGACGGGCTCGCTTCCTGGGCGGCCGACCGGGCCCAGGGACAGGACCAGAGCGGCCGGCAGCACCAGCAGCACGGTGGTCAGCGATCGGGGCGTATGGGGGCGCATCGTTCCTCCGCAGGGCAGATCGGTTGTCCCTCCGGGGGTGATGCTAGCGGGTCTGACCGACATCGACCGATACCGACGCGCCCGCACCATCAGGCTATGGCTGGTTGCAGAGCTCCACCCCGGTACAGGCAGCATCGAGCCGAACGGTGCCGACCTGGTCGGGCTGCGGGTAGTTCTGGATGAGCTGCGCGCCGCCGGCGTACTTCACGGTCCACGCGATGAGTTGGCCGACTTCACCCACCTGGCTGGTGTTGTCGCCGTTGACCTGGACGTTGTCACTGGGCGCATAGACGATGCCCGAGACAGCCAGGTTGCCATTGCCGGGCAGGTTGACCGTGTTGTTGGAGGTCGTGCAGCTGCCGATATCCAGGGGCGTCATGCTCCCGGCTCCGCCGAAGCACGCATCATCGCGCGGCACCTCGATGCTGATCAGCAGGCCCTCATGCGACTTCACCTCACGGCCGAGCCAGTCGAGGGCCGGCAAGGAGCGGCAGCTGTCCTCCGTGCAGGTCTCGCCGCCCTGGTTGATCCTGAGTGCCACGGAGTTGTTGCCGGCGAGGTCGGCATCCTGTGGGACGACCAGCACGACACCGTTGGCTCCCGTCACGAGACCGCCCATCAGCGTCCCGCCCACGTCCAGTCCCTTCTCGCCGAAGTAGTACGCGCCGGGCAGCAGGTAGGCCACGTCCGTGTTCTGGGGCACGTTGAAGCCCTGCTTGTCCATGTACACGCCGGGCAGGTAGCAGACCACGTCGAACGCCGGGTTGGCCAGGATCGACGTGTAGTCCGATGGGAACCCTTCGGTGCCCGGAGCCGGACACGCCCCGGGACCGTTGCCGGACACCGCATCCCAGCGTCCGTCTTCCTGGTCGCTGAAGACCGGGGCCGCCGGCAGCCCATCGGCTGGGTCGCCGTCGAAGTCGGCGATCAGGTAGTCGGGGTCGTGGATCAGCTTGCGAAGGAGCTTGCCCTCCGGAAGCCCGTTGACCTGGTTCCAGGGGTCGGGCGAGATGTCGTCGATGTGGTCGATGCGGTAGCCCGAGGCGAGCGTGATGCGGCCACCCGAGTTGGTGAAGGCGCTGGTATTGGTGCCGACGTCTCCCCGCGGCACATCGACCCAGGTGTTGGTCCCGTCGACGCTGATGTTCTCGCGGTTCTGGTCGATGGCGTTGGGGAGTGGATGCGGTGGCCGCAGTGTCTGGACCGCGTACCGGCCGGAGAACTGGAGCCCGGCCACAGCCGTCGCCTGTACGTTCCAGTTCGCCTGGCCGGCCAGCCGCGCGAAGGTCAGGCCGTACGACGGATTGCGGATGGTGACCTGCACCGACCGCGCAGGCTCGCAGTCGACACAGCTGGGCGACGGCGTCTTGATCGAGACGAGGTACGGCGTGCCCGGTAACGCACAGCCGACGATGTCGAAGTCGGGCTCACAGCCACTGCCCGCAGGCGTGGAGGTGGCCCCCAGTCGCTCGACCAGCACGTCCATGGCATGTCCCCTGGCCCGCCCATATTCCACGGTCGTGACCGCCCGGCTCTTGGCCTTCTGCAGGTCCTGGCCGCCAGCGAGGGCAGCCGCGTCCGCCGTGGTCGTGTAGAAGCGCTCGGCCGAGAGCACACCGGTCACATCGACCGCCAAAGCTGCGACCAGCAGCAAGGCGGTCATGAACAGCGCGGTCAGCGGAAGGACCTGGCCCAGCTCGTTGCGCGCCATCAGCGGGCCCCTCAAACCGGCTCGGGTTCCATGCGGAACT
This sequence comes from uncultured Chloroflexia bacterium, assembly GCA_963714675.1. Classification (GTDB taxonomy): domain Bacteria; phylum Chloroflexota; class Limnocylindria; order Limnocylindrales; family CSP1-4; genus JAFMJV01. Next base: position 593,002 of record CAVQPG010000004.1, read on the forward strand.
CAGCAGTAGTCGTCAACTGACCGTCACCTGGCACCAGCGGGAAGAAGATGGGGATCTGGTGTTCGATCTGGACCTGCACCCACGCTTCGTCCTGGTTGGACGCTGGTGGACAAGGCTCTCCGGTGTCCCGAGGCCAGGACACCTCGACCTTGTTCGTGGTGCCGGTCCCTCCGTTGGCCCACAGGTCCGTGGAGTAGCCGAAGAGCGTGGAGTTGGCTGCGATGTCGTTGGCTGCCTGGGTGACCAGCGACGTGTTGCCGTCACAGTAGGTCTGCGTCGCAGCCCAACGGCCGGTGTCACGTGCGATCTGGGTCAGCGTCTGCTGTGACCAGAAGATCAGCCCGAACTGGACGATGCCGGCCACCAGGAAGAAGAAGACGGGTATCACGAGCGCGAACTCGGCCAGGGCCTGGCCACGCTGGTCCACGGTGGACGGATGTCTCGTCGGGTCCACGACGCTTCCCCACCGATCGCGCCGCTGCCCTTCGCAGCATGTTCATGTTGTTGCCTCGTTGCGGCGATATCTGCCGTGCTGCAGGCGAGCACGACCTCTGACGTGATGCCACGGGCGCATCCGCCGCGGGTCGATGGCCAAAGGCTAGGGGGAAACGCGCGACACGGGCAGAGCACCTTGGGGCCATGCCCACCGTACGACCGTCCGGCGGGGCGGCCAGGCGCCCTCGCTCCGGGCCAGGGATCCACTCGTTCGCCGCGTTCCGCTCGAACGCTTCGCGCAGCTTGTGCCTGTGGTCGACAATGGACCCTGACAAAGCATCGAAGGTCGCGGGCAGAACGGCACTTGCCGCTCTCTCGAGGCACAGGCGATCGTTGGCTACGCCGAGTCCACTCGGCAGAAGGGAGGCTCGTCGGTGTTCGACACCACCGCCGCGGACACGATCTTCCTGGTGTGCGCGCTCGTCGGCGGCGGCCTGCTGCTCATCACCGTCCTGCTCGACGACATCCTCGGCGGCATACTCGAGGTGCTCGACTTCGATGTCGGCGGCAGCTCGTTCGTGCCCATCCTGCTCGCCTTCGTGGCCATGTTCGGCATCGGCGGCCTGTTCGGCACGCAGGTCCTCGACCTCAGCAGCGGGCAGGCGGCGTTCGTGGGCGTCATCGCCGGCCTCGGCGGGGCGGCGCTGGCGTATGGCATGTTCCGCTTCCTGCGCAGCGCCGTGACCGAATCGCCGTTCTCGCAGGACGATCTCGTGGGCCGCGACGCCTACGTCTCGGTGGCCATCCCCAAGACCGCCTGGGGCACTATCTCGATGGAGGTCGAGGGCATGACCCAGGAGTTCCGCGCCACCTCCTCGGTCGACATCGACCGCGGCCAGATGGTGCACATCAGCGGCGTCGCCGGCAACGGGCTCATCGTCGAACCGGCGACGGCCGCGACGACCGAGCCCGAGGCTCCCGACCGGCACCGAACCCGATACCACCGCATAGCCCTGCGCGGGCGGCAGACCGGCCGCCTGCGCTGACGTCCCCGCAGCAGGAGTAGGAGCCATGGAAATCGGCAGCGAAGTCCTCATCATCTTCGGCATCATCGTCATCGCGGTGCTCATCGCGATGTTCGTGAGCTCGCGCTACAAGGTCGCGAGCGCCAACGAGGCGCTCGTGCGCAGCGGCCAACGCGGCAAGGGTGAGGAGCTCAAGGTCGTCCGCGGTGGCGGCATGATGGTCATCCCGCTGCTCCACGACCTCGGCCGGCTCAAGCTGACCGCCCGGCAGATCTCCGTACAGCTGACCGACGCGGTCACCAGCCAGGGCATCAAGGTCGCGCTCGAAGGCGTGGCCACCTTCAAGGTCGGCGCTGACGAGACGTCGATCCGCAACGCCGCCGAGCGCTTCCTGCAGACCGATGAGGCAGAGGTCGACGACATCGTCAAGAACGTCCTCGAGGGCTCGCTGCGGTCGATCGTCGGCACGCTCACCGTCGAGGAGCTCAACCTCGACCGACAGAAGTTCCAGCAGGCCGTGCAGTCGGCCGCCATCGGCGACCTGGCCACCTCCGGCCTGGTCATCGACAGCTTCACCATCCAGGCCATCGGCGGCGAGGCCCTCCAGTACATGGAGCTGGTCGGCCGTCAGGAGCTGGCCCGCCGCGAGCGCGACGCACGCATGGCCCAGGCGACCGCCGACCAGGAAGCCCGCGTCCGCGAGGCCGAATCCGAGCAGATCAAGCTGAACGCGGAGCGGGGCGTCCAGCTCCGTGAGGCCGACGTCAAGCAGGAGACCGACACGGCCCGCGCCAAGGCCGGGCAGGCCGGTCCGCTGGCCGAGGCCCAGGCCACGCAGGAGGTCGTGAAGGAGCAGACCAAGCTGGCCGAGCTGGCTGCCGAGCGCAAGGCCAAGGAGCTGCTCGCGAGCACCGTGCGGCCGGCGGAGGCGGAGGCGGAGGCCGTGGTCAAGCGTGCCGACGGCGACCGCCTCGCGGCCATCGCCGCGGCCCAGGCCGAGGCCGAGAAGATCCGCCTCCGGGGCGAAGCCGAAGCGACGATCATCCAGGCGCAGGGACAGGCGGAAGCGGCCGCCCTGGAGATGCGAGCGGACGCCTACAAGCACTTCAACGATGCGGCCATCCTGGCCACCATCCTGCGCGACCTGCCCGGCCGTCGTGAGCGCAGCGGCCGACCCCATCGGCAAGATCGACAACCTGACGGTGCTCTCCACCGACGGGGCCTCGGAGATCGTGCGCACCGCCACCACCAACCTGACCCAGGCCGGTCACGCCATCAAGGGCCTCACCGGCATCGACATCCCGCAGGTCTTCGGCAACGCGCTCGACAACGCCAACCTCACCGGCACGTCAGAGGAGCGGGCCCTCCGGGCCCGGACGGAGCCTGCGACCGCGACTGAGGTGGACCTGGCCGCCGGCAACGAAGGCACGGCGCCCACAGAAGAAAGCGGCCCGGACGAGGCCGAGCCGCAGGAGGACTGAACCGAGCGCGTCGCGCCCGAGTTCCTCGGTCAGTCGGTGCCGAACGACACCTTGCAGGTCATCGTGGCCTTGCCATTCTTGGTGACCGTGGCATGTGAATCCGGTCGTGAGCATGAGCCCTTGCTCGCGCGGCAGGTACACGTAGCACATGAACCCGGAGTAGTGCTGGGTGCGCCCGCTGTCGTTGGCGGACCTCGCCCTGACAGGTCATGACCGCAACGTGGTCGTTCTGGACGACATGCGTGAGGGTACCTAGCGCCACCGAGGAGCTCACCCTTCGAACCCGCACTTGCCATCCCGCAGTGCGCCCAGGTCGCGGACGACGATAGCCGGATCGGCGGAGGCCGGGACGGCCACCAAGACCGTCGAGGCCAGGGCCACACCGAGAGAGAGGCTGATGATCTTGCGCACGGCTGCGCTCTCCTTCCCGCGCCCGCTACGTGCTGATCGTTCGGCCCGCGGGCGTTCGGGCCGAGGTGCGTTTCAGGCAGAGTCCTGTTCGACAGGCTCAGTGCCGGAGTTCGACCTCACCGGTGGCGTCGAACTTGAACGAGCCGCCGGGGGCATCGCAATACTTCTTCGTCGGGCTCGGACGGGTCCTGGCAGGCGAGCTCGTCGACTCGATAGCCTTGCAGCCACTTGGCGTGCTCGGTACCTGAGCCCGTGAGGACGATGGCCCCGTAGCCCACGATGTCGTAGTACGCGTTCGTGCCGTTGGCGTTCGGGTCCAGGGGCGTGCTGTAGATCGGCACCCACACGGGAACCTTGTTGTCGATGTAGTGGCTGAGGTCGCCCCATTCGTTGCCGGTCAGTGCGCCGATCTTGTTCTCGTTGACCTCGCCGTTGGGACCAGGCTCACCGACTCGTCCGCAACAGCCGTGCGAGTTCGGCTCAGGCCAGATCTGCGATTGCAGGAAGGGCTGGTTGCCCTGACAGCCGCCATCGGCGACCATGCCCAGGCTGTAGCCCCAATCGCACTTGCCGCCGTTGCCGTCGAGCCCGAACTTCAGCCAGCCGAAGTTGCCGGGCGCGATGAGCTCGCCAGGCGTCAGCGCCTGGAAGCAGCTGCCCAGGGTGTGAGCATCGCAATCAGAGAGGTCGTTGTAGGTATCGTCTTCGATGCCCACCGGCAGGATGCCGCCGCCCGTGCTCTCTCCAGTGGTCATGGCCGTGGCTGTGGCGCCGGCGATCCAATCGGTGATGCCGATCGCCCCGAGCAGGAAGGGTTGCCAGTTGGTGCGTGCCTCGACGACGACGCCGAACGCGTCGTCGGGGATGCTGGTCTCGGTGGTGACATCCCCGAGATCGACACCGGTGTGGTCGACGTACCGGGCCGAGACGATCTCGCTGTCGTTGGCGGCAAGCGTCGAGGTGATGGCCTCGCGGACGTTGGCAACGGTGCCCACGCCGGCTGGCCGGCCCGTGATCGACGCGCCGATGATGCGCGCACCGGCCATGGCCGCGAAGTCGGCCGCGTTCTGTGCTTGGCGGCGCTGGGCGAAGGCATAGCCGCCGTCGACCACGACCGCCGAGGCGAGGACGATGGCCGTGAGCGAGATGGCGAACAGCGCCAGCGCCTGGCCCCGCTGTCGTTCCCGAAGGGACGTTCGCATCGCTGTCTCCCTAGTTGATGATCATCGTCGCGGAGCCGCTGAGCGACGTCGATCCGATGAACGAGCTGACGATGGGCGTGAATAGGTCGTAGGTGTACTCGACGCGCACGCTCACCAGCTCCCCAGTCGCAGAGACCGGATTGCCCGCAGCCGTCGTCGCATCCGTTGCCGCCGACGACCTCGGTCCAGGCCCCGATGGGCGCCAGATCCACGCCGCTCCCGTCGTTGCAGCTGACATACACGGAGGTGATCGGGCCCACGGCCACGGTCATGCGCTGGACCGCGTCGGAGATGTGCGACTTGAACGCATCGAGGTCCACCGGGCACACGTGTGCGCCGGGCCGACTCGACGTGATGCCACTCTCGTCGGGCACGCACGCCGGATGGGTCGAGCCGATCCAGCGTGCCTCGGCCGCAGCGAGGCGAGCTCCTTCACGAGCGGCCTGCGAGAGCGTGGAGTTGGTGTAGACCAGGCGGCCGACGTCGACCAGGCCGAACACGACCAGCAGGAAGACCGGCAGCACGAGGGCGAACTCGACCAGCGTCTGGCCACCTTCGTGTCCTTGACGGTCGCTGCTGGTCGCGATGGCCGAACATCAGTTGTTGTCCACCGCCATGTCCGACGAGCAGAGGACGATCGAGTTCGCCGTGAGGGTCTGGCTCTGGATCTTCAGCGTGCCGGCGAGGTTCGTGAGCGTCCCGGTGAAACCGGCACGTTCCCACACTTCCTCCGCGGATACGCCCCCGACATCATTCCAGTGGGTGTGCCAGTAGTTGGGCACGCTGCACGTGGGGGTGGGCGTCGCCGTGGGCTCCGGCGTTGGCGGTCGGTTCGGGCGTCGGCGTCGGGGTGGGCACCGGGATGCCGGGCGTCGTCGGCGACGGCGTGGGCGTCGGAGAGGGGTCGGCGTTGGCGTCGGTGCGAGCGTCGGAGACGGGGTAGGCGTGGGCTCCGGCGTTGGGGTCGCGATCGCCAGGATCTGCGTCACCGCGGGGTTCAGGACCGGCGCCGTCGCCGAAGCAGACAGCGTCAACTGTCCGCCGACGATGTCGCCGATGAGCGGCGTCAGGAAGGTGAAGGGCCGGCTCGCCGACACCGACACGCGGTTGCCGGAGCCGGCGGCGAAGTTGGCGGCTGTATTGCAGGCCATCGTGGTGCCCGACGTCGGCTCGAAGCATGTGGGAGCGGTCACACTCAGGGCGCCCTCGCCTCCCTGGCCCTGGACGTTCGCCTCGGTCGGCAGCCGCGCGAGCCACGTTGGACTCGAACGCTGGTCTGGTTGTAGTCCCAGTCGGATGCATGGGTGGCCGCGTAGAACGCGCCCTCCCGTGCAGCATTGTTGACGGCCACGTAGGTGAAGAACAGCCGGCCGAAGTCCACGGCCAGCAACATGATCACCAGCATCACCGGTGCCACAAGCGCGAACTCGACCAGTGCCTGACCACGCGCGGAGTCGCGGGCAGAGCTACGGCGAGACAGCATCGCTTCGGCGGGTCCTTTCTTCCAGGTCTACACATGGCTCGGATCGCCAGGAAGAGTCGCTAGGGCGCGGGCGTTCCGACCGGATAGGTGTAGAAGATGCCCCGTCGAGGACCCGACTGGCGCCTATACGGATGGCCCCCGTGCGGTCGTACGACCGGGGGCCCGGACCACACCTATGCGCGCCTCACCACACCAAAGCACACAGCCGGAACCGACGAACGTCTCACGACGCGGGCTGCGGTGCAGTAGACAGGGCTATCTATCTATGTTGCGCTATCTATCTATGTTGCGGCCACTTGTGGCCAACGACCTGGCGACGTGGCTTTGGGCGGGTTACAGCTCTATGCCGAGCAGGGCTTGCGGTTCTGGGCTGGCGGGAACCGGAAACCGTCGTCGACATCCCACAAGCCCTTCGGCGCCGCGTTGGTCCTCAAGACGCACCAGGAGGAGACCCCACGTCGGTGTTCTGCGAGACTTCCGCGCCTTAGTCGTGGTGCCTCAGCTATTTGTCCGTGTTACGCGCCGGGCCGGTGCACACCGCGTAGAGCGCGGGACGAAGAGGCTGTCCGCCCAGATGTACAACAGAGTGCCCGTCCGAAATGCCGTTATCGACCCGTGCCTTGCGCTCCTTCTTGTGGGCACTCAGTGAATGAGCTGAATACCGATGAAGTTCGTGGGAGATGGATAGTCGGATCGCCGGGGTCGTAGAGCGGCCCAACCGTCGTGTTCTGGTAGACGTCCTCCACGAAGGTTCCCACCAAACAGGACGTGCCGCCGCTGCCCGAGGGCGTACTTGGGTCGTTGTCGTCACACTCGGAGGAGTTCTGGCCGGTCAGGTAGGACCCATAGGGCGTGCAATTGGTCGGATTGTCCGGCCCTCCACATAATCGGAATGCACCGACGCCTACGAAGTGGTACCAGTTGTTCTGTCCCTGACCCCCGTTGCACTTCTCTTCCTCGGTTTCTGGGTCATAGCCCGGGTCTTCCTCGCAGGTGTCATCGAATAGCGGGATATAGACTACGTCGCCGTCCAATGAGCGCAGTGCATCCTGCACCTGCTTGCTGTTTATGTTTCCCGTCGAGGTCACGTAGTTCCATGAGGGCACGGTAATGCCGTCATTGCAGCCTGGGGTGTTGAAGGGGTCCTCGATGCAAGACGCGGAGTTCGCTCGTTCCTCCAGCGGTGGGGGTCCAATCGATCCAACCCACGTTGCCGGAAGCCGCGTTCTGGCAGAGCGGGATCTTGTACAGGGTTCCCGCTTCCCAGGGCATGGGCTTCCCAAAGTCAGGATGTTCTGGGTCAGGATTTTCTGGGAAGAACGGCCTGTTCTGGCCGTCGCATGCCACGATGTTGATTGGTGGTGTGACTGGCAAGACCCCGAAGCGCGGAGACCCACTCTCGCCGGTGATGGCAGTGGCGCTCGTGACCGCGGTGAAGGTGTCGAGGCCGAGCACGCGTGCGAAGTAGGATCCGAACTGTCGCTCACCAGTGACGGCGACTCCAGCCGCCCCTTCTGGTATGACACCGGAGGGGTTCCCGACCGATGTCGGCATGGGTTCCCCGTTGATGTTTGTGTATACGGCCTCCTGGACAGTGACCTGCATATCGGACGCGGTCGCGCTGAGCGCGGCCAGCACGTCGTCGTCGGATCTCGACTCTCCCCCCAATCGCTCGGCCAGCACGGTCGTCCCGGCAAGTGCCGCCGCGTCGGTGCCGTTCTGCGTCCACCGCTCCTGCGCCCAGACGTTGCCGCCATCGACTACGAGGCCGATCATCGCGATGATCGCCAGGATCCGATCGCGAATAGTGCCAGAACCTGCCCTCGCTCGCTTTGGCGTCGGTCTCTTGAAGAGGCTGACATGTTTCGTCTCCTGTGTCTGGGGCTCAACGTGACTACTCTGGGTCGGCGAAGAGTCGTTCGACTGGCATCGTGGTCGATGCCTCTAGATCGAACGGGTCGAAAATCAACGAGGCCAGCGGCGTAATCGGCGTCCACGTGTGTCTGACGGTGACGGTGATGTCGCAGCCACTCGTCTCACAGGTGTCGCTGTCGAGGGCATCGAGATCATCGATCTCGGCGGAAGTAACGCCAAAGGCGCCACCGTGATCCACGGCAGCACACTTGAAGGTTCGCACAGAGACGCAGTCAGTCGCGTCGTTGCTCTGGTTGACGATGGCTACGCGGGCCCCCTCCCGAGAGGCGTTCGCCAACGTGGTGTACTCGATGACAAGGCGTCCACCATCGATGAGGCCGAAGACAAGAAGCGCGAAGATGGGCAAGGCAAGGGCGAACTCGACCAATGATTGGCCGCCACTTTGCGAGGGCGCCACTTTCGTCAGAGAGATCCTCATGTTCATGGCTTTCCGCCACCGGGATTTGGACCCACAGTAATCTCCGAGGCGCAGTCCACTTCAGTTGGGCCGCCCACGAGCGACTGAGATTGGATGGTGTAGTCCTGGCCTGCCGGCGGGCGGAAGATGACCGAGGTCGTGAACCCCGCTTCATCCCAACTTGCCTCAGCGAGGCTCTTGAGCGTGCCTGAGAAGTTGGGGACCTCACACGTCAGCGGATCCGAGGGTGGCTCTGCGTTTACGTCGACAAGGACATCAAGTGAGAGCGAATTCTCGCAAGCCGTTCCCTCGTCCACAGTGAGCGTTACCGCATACGTCCCGTAGTCGGCGTATTCATGCACATCCGGTGTTCTCCGATTCTCCTGTGAGGTCGTCCCCGAAGTCCCAGTTCCACGTATCAGGCCCGCCCGTTGAGGTATCCGTGAACTGGACGAAGTGCCAATCGTCTCCATTCGGGAACGACCATGTAAAGCCAGGTTCGGGACAGGTTGGAGGCGGGTTCTGTTCCTGATCCAACGTTCATACCGGTTGGAATTCGTGAAGACCGAGCGCGCACTAACCGAGAATCTGTTGCCAGACGCAGCGAAAATCTCGCCGATGATCGGCGTGATAGGTCGGAACTCGCAATCCAACTTGAGCGCAACAGGGTCGCCTAGATCCTTGCCATCGGGGAACTCGGGCGCGGGAATGGTCTCATCGCATCCGATCAGTGATGCCTCACCCTCGGCGCGCGCTCCAGACAGATGCTGGTACGTCGACTGCTCGGTCGCATCTCCAGGGGAACCCCACGCGGTGGAGTGAGTGGCCGCATAGTTAGCACCGACACGAGCCGCGTTGTTCAGGACCACCCAGCCTTGGAAGACACGCCCGAAATCGATCGCAGCGAGAACGATAAGCAGCAGCACTGGGATGACAAAGGCCAGCTCCACGATCGCTTGCCCACTCGACCGCCACTGGGACTCAGACTTGTACGCGGTGTGGCGTGTTCGCAGCATGATGGCGAGTCGTTTCACTGGCTTGCTCCGGGTGGCTAGTCATTGGGATCATACCGAGGCTGCATCTCAGCACGGGACTGTCAGACCACGGTGCCGAGACGTTGCAGTGAATGGTAAGGGGCCCCAGTACCAATGTGCTAGTGCCTTCGCTATAATTCCGCTGACCGTAGTCAACGGGTCCCGTACCCAATTACCTCGCCGCCACGCGCGAGTCCCAGAACTGAGTGACTCCAGAATGAGTCGCTCAGTGGCGAGGCGAGAACGCTACGGCGGAGTGGGCTACTCGCCTTGAGGTTGTCGCGCGGCACCTGGGTCGGGCAGCAGGCCACGCTCGGTTGGCCGTAAGCTCACGAGGCCCCGAGCTGGCCGTCCGTTAGGCGATTTGCCACCTCTTCTACGCGTCGGGCGCGAGTATCGGCTCGTCTGGCCGTCGCAATCGATAGCAAGGAGCCACGCTGGGCGGACGGCGAGAGAGCGGCCCACCGGTCGCGCGCGCCGGGCCTGGCATCGAATGCTGCCGCCAGATCGTCGGGCACGCTCAGGTCCTCGACCGGCTCGAGGATGGTCCATGAACCGTCGGCCTTGGCGCGCTCGATGGCGGCACGGCCGGCGTCGGTCATGCGGCCCTCGGCCTCCAGCCGCTCCACACGCGCCTTGTTGGTACGTGCCCACATCGAGCCCTTGCGCCGCGGCGACCACCACAGCGCACCACGCTCGTCGTCGATCCGTCGGTAGGTGGAGTCGATCCAGCCGAAGCAGAGCGCCTCGCACACGGCGTCCTCGTAGTCGATGGCTGGCTTGCCGGTGCGCGGCTTGTACTGGACCAGCCACACGCCCTGCGGCTGACGGTGATGTTCGGCCAGCCAGGCGCGCCACTCGGCCGCGGTCGTGAAATGGAGCTCCTCGGCCTCGTCCATGACGCGGCTCATCAGCTCAGGCCGAGCTGCCGGGGGCACGGCCGGCGACCGTCCGCCCCTCTTCCCAGACCTCCGGTCCGCAGATGAACGTCTCGACCTCCGGCCTGGCCGCGGTCGCCCAATCGTCGAAGACGGCACGATCGGCCGGCAGGCGGCCGTCCAGGAGCGCCAGCTCGAGCCACTCGGCCGCGTCGGCCAACCGGTCCCACGGCTCGTAGGGGATGTTCTCGACCTCGCACCAGCTGGCCAGCGAGGCCTTGGCCAGGATCGACGTCGGCGTGATGCGCGGCGTACCGGTCCGAGGGGCCATCACCGACGAAGACCACGGCCCGGCCGGCGTCGCGGTGGAGCCGGATGCGCTCGCGCTTGCAGGTCCCACACACGAAGCAGGCAGGATGGCCGTAGGGGAAGGTCACGCCGGCACCCCCCGCGCCGAGGACCGTGCGGTTCGTGGCCACCGGCAGATCGGTCACTCCGAGGCGCTCGAGCATGCGCTCGATGTGGAAGCCCATCCCGTCACTGACGATCTCGGCGGCTGCACCGGCCTCGCGCACGGTGTCGAGGAGCTCGACGAGGGTCTCATCGAGCGCCAGCGGAGTCGATCTCGCGCCAGCAGCACCTCGGCGTCGCGAGGCAGCACCTCCATGTCCCAGGCGATGAGCTCGCGCGAGCCCTTCTGTCCCGACATGTACAGCTCGTTCATCTGTCGCACGAGGTCCTGGTCCTCGACGAGCCGCGCGAGCAGCGCGTCGCCGGTGTCGTCGAGGCTGACGGTGCCGTCGAAGTCGATGAGCACGCTGACGGGCGCACCGTCGGCCTGGAACGTGGGCTGGGCTGCGGCACGGGTCATGGACGGCTCCGGACATGAAGAAGCCGGGCCCCGGAGGCCCGGCTCCAGACGAATCTGCGGTGGTGGGGCTAGACGCCCGCCTCCTGCTCGAGTTCGAGCGCTTCCTCGTCAGCCTCTTCGGTCAGCTTGAGCCAGACGAACAGGCCCGCAAGGATGACCAACGGGACGATGACGGCGGCCGCGATGAGCACACCAAGTGCGGCCCCGATGAACTTGATGATGCTGCCCATTCTTCGACCTCCTGCGGCGGCAGGTCCTCCTCGTCCGGACGAGCCGCGTCATGTGCGTGTGAGCCATGACGATGGCACGAGAGGGCGCATCCTGCAAGTGCCGTCCGGATGACCGCTGACGAGCGGGGGCGTGTCCGCGGTGCGTTACTCGCCGCCGGGCCTCGTGACCGACGATGCGTGGATCTCCTCACCGCGCAGGCCCGGACCCTGGCGCACCATCGATGCGAGGTCAGGTTCGGTGAACTCGGCGAGATGGTGCTTGCTGCCCTGGCGGGTGTTCATGAGCAGGCGCAGCACGTAGGCGCCCTCCTGCTCGAAGAAGAACACGTCCTTGGGCTTCTGGTCGTCGATATAGCGGCCGATGACGCGCAGCACGCGCTCGTAGGTGCCGGCCATCGGCGAACCGTCATTCGCGGGACCCGTGCGTCGACGAGCCTGGGAGTCCTCGAGGAAACGGGCGATGTCCTCGTCGAGGAACGTGTACGTCTCCTTGGTGATGGTCATTGACGGATCGGACCAGGCGGATGAATCCTGTCGCTCGCTCACGATACCCTGCAGGATGAAACCGTCGGGCGCTTCGGCCAGCAGGATCTCGTGCAGGCCACGCTGATCGACGAAGGCACCGATCGAGCGCAGGACTTCTTCGTAGTCCTGGCGCGGACTACCTTCGTAGATTCGCATCGAGAGCCTCCGTGGATCTCCCCATGGTAGTCATGGGTTCCCGTCGAGAGCGCAGGCGCACGGAACTCGACGGCCGTTGCTCCGAGAGTAATGGCCGGGGCGACGCATGGCAATGAACGGACGGCATCCTTCGACCGGTACGGAGGTCCCGGTCTCCGTCCGCAAGGATGGGCGACCGCTCCTAGCCACGGGCGGCAAGGGCCACCGCGATCTGCCCAGCGAGAGCGCATCACGGCGGATGATCTCGAGGTTGGCGCGCACGCTGCGCCCATCGGTGAGCTGGGCCACCCGGGCCAGCACGAAAGGGGTGCTGGCAGGACCGTGGATCCCGGCCGCCTGTGCTTCGGACTCGGCCTGCTCGACGGCCGCTGCGACCTCGTCCGGCGGCAGCGCGATCTCGGGCGGCAGCGGCTGCGTGATGAGCACGCCACCCTCGAGGCCGAGGGCACGCTGCGTGCTGATGATCGCCGCGGCCTCGCCGGGGGTATCGACGCGCAGGGGGGCCCGGTAGCCGCTGCTGTGGCTGTAGAAGCCGGCCACCTCGTCGCTGCCGTAGCCCACCACGGGCACGCCCCGGGTCTCGAGGACCTCGAGCGTACGGCCCACGTCGAGGATCGGACTTGGGTCCGGCACACACGACGGTCACCGGCGTGCGGCCCAGCTCGCCGAGGTCAGCGCTGATGTCCATCGACGACTCCCCTCCCCGGTGGACACCGCCGATGCCGCCGGTGGCGAAGACATCGATGCCGGCGAGGTGTGCGGCGATCATCGTGGCCGAGACGGTCGTCCCGCCCCAGCCCGGGCGCGCCAGCACGCCCGCGAGGTTCTGCCGCGAGACCTTGGGGATGTCACGAGCGTCGGCCAGCTCGACCAGCTGCTCGTCGGTGAGGCCCACCAGCAGCCGACCGTCGCGGACCGCGACCGTGGCCGGTACCGCGCCGGACTCGCGCACGGCCGCTTCGGCACATGCGGGCGGCCTCGAGGTTGTCGGGGCGTGGCAGCCCGTGGGTGGTGATGGTCGACTCGAGGGCCACCACGGCACCACCGTAGGCGAGCGCGTCGGCGGACCTCGGGAGGATCGGCGAGCAGGTCGGTGGGGTTCACGTCTCGCCAGCCTAGCGGAGCTCGATCTGGGGCCGGCCGCGGCGCAGGGCTCCGGCGGCGGCCTTGTGGCCGGCCATGGCCGCACGCCGCAGGGCCTGGTCTCGACCCAGCCCGCCGGCCTGTTCACCCGAGCCCAGCAGCGAACGCAGGAAGCCCGCCGCGAAGGCGTCGCCGGCGCCGGTGGTGTCGACCTCGCGGCCGACGCGCGTGGCGGCCACGTCGACTGGCGGATGGCCTCGCCCTCGTCCCGCAGCACGCGGCAGCCCCAGACGCCGTCCTTGACGACCACCAGCGCCGGCGTAGCCCAGGAGTCGAGACCAGGCACCGACGGCCGGTCTCGCGCAGGAGCGCTGCGGCTTCGTCCCGATTGGCGAAGAGGATGTCCGGCGCCAGCTCGGCCGATGCGCGCGCGGGACCGGCGGACGCCGTAGGCCAGGAGCGGGTCCGGCAGACGAGAGGTCGGTGCTGATGAGGGCGCCCGCATCACGCGCTCGACGACGTGGCCTCGAACGCGGCTGTCCCGATGCGGCTCGCTGAAGAGCGAGTAGGCCGGTACGTGCAGGACATCGGCGCGACGCAGCCAGCTCGCGCCGCAGGTCAGCAGGCTCGAGGGCATCGGCGGCACCGCGCTCGGTCACGAACGAGCGTTCGCCATGATCGTCGATGAGGGCCGCCAGCCGGCCGCTGGGGCCGGGATGGCGAACGGCATGCACCTGCACGCCGTCGGCACGCAGCGAGGCCAGCAGGCGGTGGCCCAGACGTCGTCGCCGAGGCTGGTGATGAGGCGGCGTCGCCACCCGGCCGGCGAAGGTGGCGGCGGTGGTGGCGGCCGAGCCACCGCGACGGAAGGCCACGGTGCCGGGCACGTCCGTGCCGCTGTTCGATGGGCTGCTCGGGCGTGATGACCGACGTCGAGGAGGCAGGTCGCCGAGCGCGACCAGGCGGGGAGGCTTCGTCGGACTCACGAGAAGGCAGGATACGCGTCTGGGCCCGCGGGGTCGTCCATGGCAGGATTCCGTATCGATGGACGAGGAGATCGCCCGTGGAGCTGAACGAGACGATCCGGGTCGAGCGGTCACCGGCTGAGGTCTTCGACGCCTGGGCCCGCATCGATCGCGCCACGCGCCACGACCCCGCCATCATCGAGCGGACCAAGCTGACCGATCGGGCCCATCGGCGCCGGTTCCCGGTTCCGGGCGATCGACCGTTGGCCCGGGCTCGATGTCGCCTACACCGTCGAGATCACCGCCTTCGAGCGACCCGAGCGCATCGCAGCGACCTGGTCGAACCCGCTCTCGGGCGGCTGGGACGCCATCTTCGAGGCGTCCGCTGGTGGCACCGAGATGCACTTCCACGCCACCCTCCACCCCGGCGGGATCCACGGACTGGCCATACGCCTGCTGTGGCCCTGGTATCGGCGCCGGGCGCGTGTCTTCCTCGAGACGTTCGGCGCCAGCGTGGAGGGCCGCGGCGACGTTCGCGACTAGGGTTTCCCGGGGGCACCGACCCGGCCGCGCTGACGGTGTCGGGACGAAGGCCAGGGTCAGCGGGACGTCTGCGCCCGAGGTCCGGGCCAGTATCATGGGGGCAGTCACACCGACCCCTCGGAGCCCACCTGGGCAGGCCACGCCTGCCCAGGAACCACGCCGGGCCGCTCCAGCCTCCCGCTGGGCGAGCCCTCAGCCCTAGGAGCGCACATCTTGGACGGCACTATCACGCCCTTCGATCAGAAGAGGGCCATCGACACCATCCGCATCCTCTCCATCGACGCGATCCAGCAGGCCAACAGCGGCCACCCGGGTGCACCCATGGGCGCGGCGCCGATGACCTACGCGCTGTGGACCGCCTTCCTCAAGCACGCCCCCACGCGCCCCGACTGGTTCGACCGCGACCGCTTCGTGCTCAGCGCCGGCCATGCCAGCATGTTGCTCTACTCGATGCTCCACCTGACCGGCTACGACCTGCCGCTCGAGGAGCTCAAGCGCTTCCGCCAGCTGGGCTCCAAGACCCCGGGACACCCGGAGTACGGCCTGACCGCCGGAGTGGAGGCCACCACCGGTCCGCTGGGCCAGGGCTTCGCCAACGCCGTCGGCATGGCCATGGCCGAGCGACGGCTGGCCGCCGAGTTCAACCGGCCCGGGCACGAGATCATCGACCACTGGACCTACACCCTCTGCTCCGACGGCGACCTCCAGGAGGGCATCGCGGCCGAGGCGGCCAGCCTCGCGGGCCATCTCGAGCTGGGCAAGCTGGTGGCGCTCTACGACGACAACGGCATCCAGCTCGACGGCCCCACCTCCATGGCCTGGTCGGAAGATGTGCTGGCCCGCTTCGACGCCTACGGCTGGCACACGCAGCGTGTGGACGGCGAGGATGTCGCGGCCATCACGGCGGCTATCGAGGCCGCGCGCGCCGACGACCGCCCGTCGCTCATCAGCGTCAGGACCATCATCGGCGTCTGGCGCTCCCAACAAGGCCGGCACGCACAAGGTCCACGGCTCGCCCCTGGGTGCTGACGAGGTGGCTGCCACCAAGGTGGCCCTGGGCTTCGACCCCGAGGCGTTCTTCGCGGTCGACCCCGACGTGCTCGGCCACTTCCGCGGTGCCGCCGAGACCGGTGAGGAGCTGGTGGCGGCGTGGGAGCAGCGCCTGACCGCCTACACCGAGGCCTTCCCCGACGCCGGCGCCGCATTGCGTCGCCGCATCGACGGCACCCTCGCCCAGGACTGGGACGCCGACCTGCCGTGGTACTCCACGGAGGACGACGCGCTGGCCACGCGCAACGCCTCGCAAAACGCCATCGCGGGGCTCGAGGCGCGCGTGCCCGAGCTCTTCGGCGGGTCAGCCGACCTCTCGAGCTCCAACCTCACCGACATCGCCGACGCGGGCGACTTCAGCGCCGACGAGAGCGGTCGCAACATCCGCTTCGGCGTGCGCGAGCACGCCATGGGAGGCATCGCCAACGGCATCGCCTATCACGGCGGGCTGCTGCCCTACGTGGCCACGTTCCTGCCCTTCAGCGACTACATGCGTGGCTCGGTCCGCCTGGCGGCCCTGTCGGGCCTGCATGTCATCTATGTCTGGACCCACGACTCCATCGGCGTCGGCGAGGACGGGCCGACCCACCAGTCGGTCGAGCACTACGCGGCCCTGCGGGCCATCCCCAACCTGACCTTCGTCCGCGCGGGCGATCCCAACGAGGCCTCGGCCGGCTGGGCGCTGGCCGTCGAGCACCAGAGCGGACCGGTGGCCATGGTCTTCACGCGCCAGAAGCTGCCGGTGCTGCCCGGGCACCGCCGAGCTGGCCCGCGATGGTGTCCGCGCCGGCGGCTACGTGCTGGCCGAGGCGGTCGCTCCCGACGGCACCGCCACCGCGCCCGAGCTCATCCTGCTGGCCACCGGCTCGGAGCTGCACCTGGCCATGGGCGCACGCGAGCTGCTCACCGCCGAGGGTCGCAAGGTACGCGTCGTGTCGATGCCCAGCTGGGAGCGCTTCGAGGCGCAGCCGGCGGCCTACCGCGACGAGGTCCTGCCGCCGGCGGTGACCGCGCGCGTGTCCATCGAATCGGGCGTGTCGTTCGGCTGGGACCGCTGGGTGAACCAGCGCGACGGCGCCATCGTCGCCATCGATCGCTTCGGCATGAGCGCACCTGCTCCCCAGATCTTCGAGCAGTTCGGTCTCACCGTGGAGCACCTGGCCGAGGTCGCGCGTGGCGTCCTCGCGGGTGACGTGCGCGGTGTCATCTCCCCCGCTGCCGACCACGCCGGCAGCACCCCGAAGGCGGAGGGCCGCTAGATGGACACGACGCTGAAGCTGCCCGCAGCACTGCAGGGCACGGTCGATGAGGCCATCGCCAGGGCCGTGGGCGAACGCTGGGCCAGTCGCATCTGGGAGAGCGACACCAGCCTCTGGACCGACGACCCCGAGGTCGCCGAGAAGATCAGGCATCGCCTGGGCTGGCTCTTCGCACCCACCTACTTCGTCGATGAGGTCGCGGAGCTGACCGCCTTCGGTCAGAGCATCGAGGCGGCCGGCTACACCGATGTGCTGGTCTGCGGCATGGGCGGCTCTTCACTCGCGCCGGAGGTGCTGACCAAGGTCTACCCCATCGAGGACAAGGGCCTCAACGTCCACGTCCTCGACTCGACCGATCCGGCGGCCGTGGCGGCCTATGACGAGGCGCTCGACGCCAGCCGCACCCTCCGGGTCATCGCCACCAAGTCGGGCAGTACCACCGAGACGCTGGCCTTCCTGGCCCACTACTGGGCCCTCGAGGAGGGACGCGTGGGGCACTTCCCGCGCAATCGGGCCGGCAACGAGTTCGTCTCGATCACCGACCCCGGTGCACCGCTCAAGGCCGTGCCCCAGTCCAATTACTTCCGCGAGTCCTTCCTCAACCCCGAGGATGTGGGCGGTCGCTACAGCGCCCTGACCTACGTGGGCCTGGTACCGGCGGCGTTGCTGCAGCTGGATCTCGACCCGCTGCTCGAGGACGCGCGCATCATGGCCGACAGCACCAAGCTGGACACGGACGACAACCCGGCGCTGCGTGCTGGGGGCGGCCATGGCCGCGCTGGCAGCGGCCGGCCGCGACAAGCTGACCTTCGTCATCGAGCCCGACCTCGCGTCGCTGGGCGCCTGGCTCGAGCAGCTCATCGCCGAGTCCACCGGCAAGCAGGGCGTGGGCATCGTGCCCGTCGACGGCGAGCCGCTGGGCGCACCCGAGGTCTACGGTGACGACCGCGTCTTCGTCCGCCTCGGTCCTGCCAGCGACAGCGAGTGGCACAGCGAGGTCGACCAGAAGCTCGGGGCCCTCGCCGAGGCCGGACACCCGCTCATCGATATCCGCCTCGACGACGCCTCCTGGGTGGCGGCCGAGTTCTTCCGCTGGGAGTTCGCGACCGCGGTCGCAGGCATCGGCCTCGGGGTCAACCCCTTCGACGAGCCCAACGTGACCGAATCGAAGCAGAACACCCGCGACGTGCTCGAGACCTACGCCGCCGAGGGGCGGCTGCCCGAGCCGGAGCCGGGTGCCACGCGAGGGCCGCTGCGGGCCTGGCGGCAGAGCGGCGAGCGAGACCGACTTCGTGGCGCTGCTGCGCGAGCACATCGCCCGCGCGCCCCAGAACGGCTACTTCCAGATCGGCGCCTATATCGCTCCCACCGAAGCTCGCACGGAGCTGCTGCGGACGCTCCAGGCGAAGCTGCGCGACGGTACCGGCAAGGCATCCACGCTCGGCTATGGCCCGCGCTTCCTGCACTCGACGGGCCAGCTGCACAAGGGCGGTGCGCCCACGGGCTGCTTCATCCAGCTCACCAACGGCCATCCGGTCGACCTCGACATCCCCGGTCGCGACGAGTCGTTCGGCGTGCTCATCGACGCCCAGGCCATGGGTGACTTCGCGGCGTTCGGAGCCCACGATCTGCCAGCCATCCGCATCGACCTCGGCGACGACCCGGAGGCCGGCCTCAGCGAGCTGCTCGCCGCCTTCGCCGAAGCGCTCGCCTGACCCTGACCACGCGGCATCAGGCCGCCTCACGAGGAGCACCATCCATGGATCTCGTCATCGCCGGACTCGGCCGCATGGGCGCCAACATGGCCCGCCGTCTGCACGCCGCGGGCCACCACGTGGTCGCCTACAACCGCTCCGAGGAGAAGGTCCGGGACATCATGAGCGAGGGTCTCGACGGTGCCTTCAGCGCGGCGGACGCGGTCGCCAAGCTGCCGACGCCGCGCGTGGTCTGGCTGATGGTGCCCGCGGGTGACGCCACCGAGGCCACGCTGGAAGAGTTCGCTGCCCTGCTCTCGGCGGGCGACACCATCGTCGACGGTGGCAACGCCAACTTCAAGGACAGCAAGCGCCGGCACGCAGCCCTGGCCATGCGGGGCATCCACTTCGTGGACGCCGGTATCAGCGGTGGCGTGTGGGGCCTCGAGAATGGCTACGGCACGATGGTCGGTGGCGACCGCGAGGCTGTCGCGCCGCTCGAGCCGATCTTCACCGCCCTGGCCCCCGAGAATGGCTATATCCACTGCGGCCCGTCCGGCTCGGGTCACTACACCAAGATGGTCCACAACGGCATCGAGTACGGCCTCATGCAGGCCTACGCGGAAGGCTTCGAGATCCTCCACGCCAGCGAGTACCCGCTCGACCTGGAGGCCGTGGCCAAAGCCTGGCAGCACGGCACCGTCATCCGCTCCTGGCTGCTGGAGCTGGCCGGCAACGCGTTCGCCCAGCGCGGCCAGGACCTCGATGGCGTCAAGGGCTACGTGTCCGACTCGGGCGAGGGTCGCTGGACGGTGCAGGAGGCCATGGACCTCGACGTGCCGGCCCCGGTCATCACGCAGTCGCTCCTCACCCGCTTCCGCTCACGGCAGGACGAGTCCTATACCGCCCAGGTGCTGGCTGCCCTCCGTGAGCAGTTCGGCGGCCACGCCATCAAGGAGAAGTAGGAGCCTCGGCGATGCCCTCCAAGACGCCCGCCAAGCCCAGGCTCAAGCGTGGCGCTGGCGGCGACGGTCGTGCCCGGCACGTGATGCACCGCGACACGGTCGAAGACGCTGCGGCGGCCAATCCGCTGCGAGCGGGCACGCGCCTCGAGCGGGTGCCAGACCCGTCCATCGTGGTCGTCTTCGGCGCCACCGGCGATCTCTCGCACCGCAAGATCTTCCCGGCCTTCTACAACCTCCGACGGGCCGGGCTGCTGCCCATCGAGACGAGCATCGTGGGCTACTCGCGCCGGTCCTACACGGACGCCGCCTTCGCCGACGAGATGAAGGCGGCCGTGACCGAGCATTCCCGCAATGAGGTCGAGGGTGCGCTCTGGAACGACTTCGCCCAGACCATCCACTACCAGCAAGGCGACTTCGGCAAGGCCGCCGACTACACCCGCCTCGCCGAACGGCTGGACCAGATCGACGCCGCGGCCGGCTGTCGGGGCAACCGCCTCTTCTACCTGGCCACGCCGCCTTCGGCCTACGAGGACATCGTGGCCAACCTCGGTGCTGCCGGCCTGGCCGACCCGGAGGGCGCCTGGAGCCGCATCGTCATCGAGAAGCCGTTCGGCCACGACCTCGACTCGGGCCACGCGCTGAACGACGCGGTCATGAAGTCGTTCGATGAGTCGCAGGTCTATCGCATCGACCACTACCTGGGCAAGGACACCGTCCGCAACCTGCTGGTCTTCCGCTTCGCCAACGGCATCTTCGAGCCGGTCTGGAACCGGCGCTACGTCGACCACGTCCAGATCACCGTGGCCGAGGACCTCGGCGTGGGCACCCGCGGCGCCTTCTACGAGGAGGCCGGTGCCAGCCGCGACATCCTCCAGAACCACATGCTCCAGCTGCTCAGCCTGGTGGCCATGGAGCCGCCCATCAACTTCGAGGCTGACGCCCTGCGCGACGAGAAGGTGCGCGTGCTGCGGGCCATCGACACCGACTGGACGCCAGCAGCGCATCCACAACGACGTCGTGCGCGGCCAGTACCGCGCCGGCTGGGTCGCCGACCGCAAGGTCAAGGGCTACCTCGACGAAGAGGAGGTCTCGGGCGACTCGAGCGTCGAGACCTACGTGGCCCTGCGCCTCGAGGTCGAGAACTGGCGCTGGGCCGGCGTGCCCTTCTACCTGCGCACGGGCAAGCACCTGCCGCGGCGCGCGACCGAGATCGCCATCCAGTTCAACCGGCCGCCGCTGACCCTCTTCAAGGAGAGCGCCAGCGACCCCGAGCCGAACATGCTGGCCATGCGCATCCAGCCCGATGAAGGCATCCTCCTGCGCTTCGCGGCCAAGGTGCCCGATCTTGGGCTCGACGTGCGCTCGGTGAACATGGACTTCACCTACGGCTCGACGTTCCTCGAGGATGCACCCGAGGCCTACGAGACGTTGCTGCTCGACGCCATGCTCGGTGATGCCTCGCTCTTCACCCGCGCCGACGAGGTGGAGGCGGCCTGGTCGCTGGTGACCCCGCTCAACGAGATGTGGGCCGAGTGGGGTGCGGGCGGTGGCAACGGCAAGGGCCGAACCAAGGCTGGCTCGCCCCAGAGCGGCAAGCTGGACGGCAGCATCCAGCCGTACGAGGCCGGGACCTGGGGTCCCGAAGCCGCCGACCGACTGCTGCAGCGAGACGGCCGACGATGGCGACGTCTGTAGTCCCCATCGAGTTCGACAAGGCCGGCTCCTGGCGCTGGCATGTGCGGACCGATTCGATCCGGGCCACCACCGACATGCTCAGCAGTCTCTGGGGACGTGTCGCCGAAGAAGCCGGCCACGACGCGCTCATCGACAGCGAGGGCCGCGCGCTGGCGCACGACGACCCGCGTCTGGCGGCGATCGTGGGTGCCGGCAGCGACGAGAAGGGCATGCGCGTGCGCGCGCGCACCTCGGTGCTGACGCTGGTCGTGGTGGCACCCCGACCAGAGCTCGTGGAGCGGGCCATGGCCACGGTGGCCACGCTGGCCGCACGCCACCCGTCACGCGCGGTCGTGCTCTCTCCCACCGACCCCGACGGGCCGCCCAGCTTCGACGCCCATGTCTATGCCTCCTGCAAGCTACCCGCGCAGGGCAGCAGCGAGGTCTGCACCGAAGAGGTCCTCATCAAGGTCGGTGGTGAGCTGGCCCAGCATCTCTCCAGCACCGTCGCGCCGCTGCTCATCCACGATCTGCCGGTGGTCCTGTGGTGGCCCGACGATGTGCCCTTCGGGCGCGCGGACTTCGCCGAGCTGGCTGACGAGGTCGACCGCCTCTTCGTGGATTCCGGGCAGTTCCGGCACCACGGGCTGACACGGCTCGGGGGCATGGCTGACGCCGTCCACAGCGGGCTCGTGGTCCACGATGTGAGCTGGATGCGGCTGATGCTCTGGCGAGAGCTGCTGGCCTCGTGCTTCGACCACCCCCTGCTCATCCGCGAGCTCAAGCACCTGCGCTCGATCCGCGTGGACGTGGCGCGGCCCGGCGGCGACGTGCGCCTCTCACGTGCGGTGCTCTTCGTGGGCTGGCTGATGTCCCGCCTGCGGCTGCAGGTCGTGGAACCGCTGCGCGAGTCGGACGACGACACCTGGGCCGCCAAGGTGCGCTCGGGCAAGCGCACCATCGACGTCGAGATCCGGCCGGTGGAGGTCGAGTTCAGCGGCGCTGTGCGAGGCGCCGGGTCGGTCGTGCGGGCCGAGCTCGAGGCCCATCGCAGCGATGCCGCCACACACGTCAACGTCACTCGCCAGGCCGACCACCTGCTGGCCACTGCCAACTGGAACGGCGCCTCGGTCGTCCGTCGCGCGAGCAAGCTCGAGGCCTTCGACGAGGTACCCGTACCTCGCCGACTCCCTCGACCGCACCGGGCACGACCGACTGTTCGCACAGGCGCTCGACAAGGCCGTCGCGCTCATCGAGGGCGGCTCACGATGAGGCGCACGTCGCGTGGTGGTCTGCCCGGACGTGGAGGGCATCGCGCGGCGGGCGCTTGACCTGGTGGTCGAAGGCCTGCGGACCGGCATCAGCAGACGCGGGCAAGCGCACCTCGCGTTGACCGGTGGCTCCTCGGCAGCAGCGCTGTTCGAGCTCCTGCGCATCGACCCGCGAGCCGCTCGTGTGGACTGGTCGCGCGTCGACGTGTGGCAGGGCGACGAGCGCTTCGTGCCCATCGACCACCCCGATCGCAACTGGGCCGGCGCGCTGCGCGACTGGCTCGCAGCCGATGGTGGTCCTGGTGCGATCCTTCATCCCATGCCCGTCGATGCGGCCATCGCCGGCGGCCACGACGCGGCCTGGGCGGCGGCGCGCTACGCCGAGGAGCTCGGTGAGGCGCTGCCTCTCCGGGACGGCGTGCCCTCGTTCGACGTGCTGCTCCTGGGCATGGGCGGCGACGGGCACATCCTCTCGACCTTCCCGGGCAGCCCGCCGGTACGGGAGACGGAGGTGCCGGTGCTGGCGGTGGCAGCGCCCACCCACATCGAGCCGCACCTGCCGCGCGTGACGCTCTCGCCGTTCGTGCTGCGGGGGGCGTTGAGCGTCGTGGTCATGGTCCCGGGCGCCGGCAAGGCCGACACCGTGCGCGACGTCCTCACCTCCCCCGCCGATCCGGTCCGCCTCCCGGCGCAGGTCGCGGTCCGCCCCAACGCCGTGTGGCTGCTCGAACCGGGGTCTGCCGGGCACCTCTAGGGAGTTGTCGCCGTAACCTGCATGTCATCGCATTCATGCGCGATAATCTCGCGCATGGGCAACGAGAAGCACGGCACCGAGTCCACCCGCCTCCGCATCGGCGAGGCCGCCTCGCAGCTGGGCGTGAGCCCGGACACCCTCCGCCGTTGGGCCGAAGCTGGGCGGCTCGACGTGGAGCTGACCCCTGGCGGGCAACGCACCGTCAGCCAGGCTGACGTCACCCGCCTGGCCGCCGAACGTCGTCGCGACGGTGCCGAGCGGCCGATCGTGGCGCAGTCCGCCCGCAACCGCTTCCCGGGCGTCGTCACGCGCGTACAACGCGATGGCGTGGCCGCGGTGGTGGAGGTCCAGGCCGGCCCGCATCGGCTCGTCAGCCTCATCACCCGCGAGGCCTCGGAGGAGCTCGGGCTCGAGCCGGGCGACGAGGTCGTCTGCACCGTCAAGTCCACCGACGTGATGGTGGAGGTGCCATCGCGCTGAGGACCACCGGCTCCCGCTCCACGGGCGCACGGTGGTGGCTGGTGGTCCCGCTCCTGCTGCTGTCGGTCACCGCCTGCTCCGGTGGGGACGAGACCCAGGGTCTGACCGTCTTCGCGGCAGCTTCGCTGCGAGCGGTGGTCGATGAGCTGGAGGTGGCCTGGCTCGAGGAGCACCCGGACCTGCCCCTGACTGTCGCGACAGAGGCCTCCAACGTGCTGGCGGCACAGATCAGGGAGGGCGCGCCGGCTGATGTCTTCATCTCGGCCGATAGCGCCCGGCCGTGGGAGCTGTCCGCCGCGGGCCTCACCGTCGGCCGAGCCGGTCCTCTTCGCGCCGAACCGGGTCGCGCTGGTGGCGCCGGTCGGCGACGCGACCGTGCAGGCGGCGGCCGACCTCGCGACACCCGGAGTGCGCATCGTGGGCGTCAGCGAAGGCGTGCCCATCGCCCGCTATGCCCTCGAGGCGCTCGCCCAACTGGCCGAGAGCATGCCGCGAGCCCCGGGAGTTCGCCGAGGCCGTCGCGGCCAACGTGGTGTCACGCGAGGACAACGTACGCGCGGCGCTGGCCAAGGTGGAGCTGGGCGAGGGCGATGCGGCCTTCGTCTACCGCACCGACGCCCTCGACGCGGACGGCGTGCGCGAGGTGCCGCTGCCGCCGACCGTCGAGGTGACCGCGCAGTACGCGGCCGTGCCAGGTCAGCGATGAGCCGGCGGCCGGCCGCTTCGTGGCCTGGCTGGGCGAGCCCACCGCCACTGCCATCATCGCCGCCGCCGGCTTCGAGGTGGAGCCGTGAGCAGCCCGGCCGTCATCCGCTCGTCGCCGGCCCGAGGTCAGCCACGCGCTCGTGGTCCAAACGGCCCAGCTGGTGGGTCGTGGCGCTGGCGGGCATGGGACTGCTGTTCCTGGCCATGCCGGTGCTGGCGCTGCTCGCTGCGTGCCGTCGAGTCGGGAGCGCTGAGCAACGCGCTCGCCGGTCGGGCTGTGCTCGATGCGCTGGTGCTCAGCCTCAGCAGCACCGCGGTCAGCCTGGTCGTGGTCGTCGCCTTCGGCACGCCGCTGGCCTTCGTGCTGGCCCGCACCACGCTTCCGCGGCAAGGCCCTCGCCGAGGCCCTGGTCGACCTGCCCATCGTGCTGCCGCCGTCGGTCGCCGGCCTGGCCCTGCTCTTCGCCTACGGCCGCAACGGCGTCGCAGGAGGCGCACTCGAAGTGGTGGGCCTGACCCTGCCCTTCACCACCCTGGCGGTCATCGTGGCCCAGGTCTTCGTGGCCAGCCCCTTCTACATCCGTGCCGCACGCTCGGGCTTCCGTGCCGTGTCACCGGAGGTCGAGGAGGCAGCTCGGGTCGACGGTGCCTCCGAGAACGCGGTGCTCGGTCGCATCACCATGCCCCTCGCGGCGCCCGCCATCGGCGCCGGCCTGGTGCTGGCGTGGGCTCGGGCGCTGGGTGAGTTCGGCGCCACCATCCTCTTCGCCGGCAACCTCGAAGGTCGCACGCAGACGCTGCCGCTGCTGGTCTACAGCGAGTTCCAGGCCGGCCTCGACGAGGCCATCGCGGCGGCCACCATCCTCGTGCTGGCCGCGCTCGGGGTGCTCATCGCCGTGCGCCTCATGCGCTGGCCTTCCGGAGCCGGCTGGTTCAGCTGAGCAGTTCGGCCGGGAGCCCGATGAGGACCACCCCGCAGATGGCCAGGGCCACGCCCAGCATCCGCAGTGGGCTCAACCGCTCGTGCAGGAAGATCCGCGCCAGGATCGCGGTCACGACCGGGTAGAGCGACGTCAGCACGATGACCACGGCCAGCTGGCCTTCGTCGCTCGCGAGCACGAAGAAGAGGTTGCCACCGAGGTCACCGAGGCCCGCGATGCAGGCGACCAGCAGCGCCGCGACACCCAGCTCGATGCCCGGGAAGCGGCCCAGCGGGGCCAGCACCACGGCCGCCACCACGACCGCCATGACGCCCGCGAGCTTGACCGTGAAGAGCGGCCACCAGACGGCTCCACCGGCAGCATGGGAGGCGTCGATGAAGAGGAAGAAGCCGCCGAAGCCGAGCGCGGCCCCGAGGATCAGCAACCACTCGTTCCGGCGCGAGCCGTGGTAGGTGGGCATCACGGGCGTGCCCATGCGGCGATCGGGCAGGGAGATGAGCACGATCGAGACGAGTGCGATGCCCATGCCCACGAGCGCGAGCGTGCCCACCCGGTCGCCGGTGAGCAGCACGAAGGCCGCCGGCCAGGCTGCCGACAGGAGGGCCGCTGCGGGGGCCACCAGGCCCATCGTGCCGCGGCTCAGCGCGAGGTAGAACGAGCCCAGGCCGAAGGCGCCCGAGACGCCCGCGGCGGCACCCCAGGCAAGCGCCTCGGTCGAGGGCATCGGCTCGCCACTGAGCACCAGCAGGACCGAGGCCACCAGCGAGGCCCACTCCCTGCGCCAGGAAGACGGCCACGAAGTTGTTCGAGAGCCGCGTGGCGATGCCGCCCGAGAAATCCCCGACGCCCCACGAGGCCGCCGCCACCAGCGAGAGGAGCGGTGCGAGCAGGTTCAGCCGGCCGCTCCCTGCCCGTCGTCGTCACCGAGCCGGAACGGGTCCGCCACGTCGGTGTCGTGCTCCGCCTCGCCGGCGTCCTGCGCCGCGCGTCGCAACGACTCGAGCGGATCGGTCGCCCCTTCCGCGTCTCTGGCGGCTCGGGCAGCGCGGAACGTCGCGAGGCGGGCCTCCGCCTTCGCCGCCTCCTCGGCCGGGGCGAACAGGGGCACGGCGCCAGGCTCCTCGGGTTCCACGCGACGAGGCGCCACCGGATCGGGGTTGCGGCGCGGGTCGGGCGCGAAGCGCAGGGTCGGCTGTGGGGCATCGCCGCCAGTCGGGTCTTCGGTCGGGGCTTCGGTCACGATTTCGGTCGGGGGCTCTGGCTCCACCGTCCGACGGGGATGGGCCAGGACGCGCTCGCTCGACGGACCCGGCAGGACCACCAGCTCGTCGGCGAGCCCGTCGAAGCGGTCGGAGCAGGTCAGGTACAGCACCTGGAAGTCGTGCTCGTGGGCCATCCGCTTGACCAGGCGCACGGCCCGCTCGGCACGAAGGCCGTCGAAGGTGACGAACGGATCGTCGAGGATGAGCGGTGGACGTCGGCCGAGCGTGACCAGGCGCACGAGGCCAAGGCGAGCGGCCAGGAAAAGCTGGTCGGCGGTGCCCTGCGAGAGCTGGTCGACCTCGACGAACTCGCCGGACTCGGGTGCTCGCACCTTGAAGGCGAGGCTCTTCTCATCGACCTCGATATCGTCGTAGCGGCCGTCGGTGACCGCGGCGATGGTCGGACCCATGCGTTCCTCGAGGTAGCGCGCGGCCGTCTTGAGCGTGGCCACCTCGGCCGTATCGATGGCCGTGAGCGTGCCCTGGTAGACGAGCACCCGGCGCTCGAGCTCCGCATAGCGGTCACGTGCCGCCGCCAGGCGCTCGGCGAGGCCCGCCACCAGCTCGGCGTCGACCTGGTTGGCATCCACCCGGCCCTGGGCCTGGTCGGCCTCCGAGCGAGCGGCATCACGAGCCGGGGTCGTCTGTGCCACCTGCCGCTGGGCCGTGGCCAGGGCCTGTGCGGGGTCATCTGCGAGACGGCCGATAGCCGCCAGCGCGTGCTTCGCCTGCTCGGCCTCGTTGGCGGCTTGGTCGCGGGCCTCCTCCAGCCGCCGGACATCGTCCTCATCGATGCCCAGGCCGCGCAGCTCGCCTTCGATCTGGGCCAGCCGCTCGGTGTGCTCCTCCGTCGTGGCCAGGACCGACTCGGCAGCCCGAACGTCGGCTACGCCCAACGCCTCGAGGGCGCCCTCGAGCTCGCGACGCGCCCGGCGCTGCGCCTCCTGCCGCTCGCGCGCGGCCTCCTGCTGGGCGCTGGCCTCTGCCTGCGCCAGCTGCATGGTGAGCCCATAGGTCCGTCGCAGGCGCGCCTGCCGGAAGGCCTGCACGAGAGTCACTGCCACACCCACGGCGATGACGGCCACGACAGCGATCCCGAGTGCGCCGGCATCCCGAAGCACGAACATGCTCAGCCAGCCGAGGGCCACGAGCAGGGCGGCGGCACCCAGCCAGCGCAGCGGATGGGGCGGCACCAGGTCAGGACCTTCATCCTCCGCAGCTTCCGCTGCGGTCTCGATGTCCGCCTCCAGCTCGGAGAGCTCGAACTCCAGGCTCTGAGCTCGTGAGACGGTCGTACGCAGCTGGGCCAGTGGGAGCGACGTGGGCTGCCCGCGACGCAGCTCGAGATGAGCCTCGGTCAGCTCAGCGGCTCGCTTGAGGCGCCGGTAGCGATCCTCGGCAGCGTCGCGCTTCTGGGCCAGGGCCTCCGCTCGCTGGGCCTCGGCCAGGTCGGCCTGCTGGCGGATGAGCCTGGTCTCGAGCTCCTTGCACCGCTCGTTGGCGTCGACCCACTGGGTGCGATCGGCCTGCAGGCGGGCCAGCGCCGCCTCGCCGTCGGCCAGATCGCGCTCGAGCAGCACCATCTCCTCTCGCGCGACCTTGAGCAGGCCGGGGTTCTTGGGTCCCTCCGTGCGATAGCGGCGGATGGCGGTCTCGAGCTTCTTCTTGGCCTGGGCCGTGCCTCGATCGGCGCCGCTGATGGCCTTCTGCAGCCGATCGCCGATGGCCGGCTCCTCGCCGCTGACCGTATCGAGCTCCGCATGACCCACGCTGGCGGTAGCGCGAAAGAAGGCCTCGGTGGGCACGCCCATCAGCTCCGACAGCTCGTCACCGATGAGCGTGTAGTCCCGGATGGTCTGATCGCCCACGGTCAGCTCGGCCTCGGATCGCGGGCCGTCGAAACGCTTGCGCAGGCTGCCGCTGACCCCATCAGCCTCGAAGTCGAGCTCGACGGTGGGCGGCTCGGCTGAACCCCAGGCCCACGAGCGGCGGATGTCCTCGCGGTTGGCGTCGGCCTTGCGGAAGAGCGCCAGCTCGATCGCCTGCTGGATGCTGGACTTGCCGGCCTCATTGGGTCCTCGGATGATGGTCAACCCGAGGGCCGGCTTGATCTCCAGATCGCGGTGGGTCTTGAAGTCGGTGAGACGGAGTCGGGTGATGCGCATGGCTAGGGCAGCGTCACGTGATCGGGGTCATCGAGCAGCAGTCGCCGCCCCAGCCGCAGGATCTGGCGCGCCTCCTCCGCGGCCTCGACGTTGCCCTTGGCCTCCGCGGCCTTGATACGCGCCTCGAGATCAAGGGCGAACCGGCCGGCCACCGTGTCGCGGGGCAGATCCGGGACGTCCGCCAGCTCGGTCGCAGAGCGGTCGCGGACGCGGACGTGCAGGAACTCGCCCTCCAGCGTGCGCTCGACCTCATCGGTATCGAGCTCGAGGGTGTCGGGGGCGATGCCGTCGATGCTCACCGACAGCACCAGGTCGGGATCGGAAAGCTCACGCAGCCGCTCCACCAGCGCGACCTGGCTACCCACGTCGGCGGCGTCGACCGACTCGGCACGGAAGACCGTGCGACCGACCCGCAGGCGCTCGACGTGCACGCTGCTGTCGCCACCCGCGCCGTCGGCGAGTCGGACGAGGCAGACCGAGCCGGCTCCGTCCTGGTCGACGGCCACCGGTTCGGGCGCGCCAGAGTAGGCCCAGGTCGTGCCCCCAGCCCGTCCGCTCGAGTAGCTGTGCCAGTGCCCCAGCGCGAGGTAGTCGAGCCCCGAAGCCGCCACCTCCGTGTCGCTGAAGATGACGTCGTCGCTCTCCACGCGCCCCGGGATCTGGCGCGAGCCGTGGATCATGCCCACCTTCCAGGCGGCGCGGGCGTCGCCTCGGACGTCGAAACCGGCAAGCGGGCTCCGCGGCGCCCGCTTGGTGGCGAAGACTCGCCCGTAGATGATGAGGTCGAGGTCCTTGAGCAGGAGCTCGGGGGACTCGGGTGTAAGCACCGTCAGCAGGTCGCTGCCACGCGGCAGGCCGGCCATGGCGGCGAGATCGAAGGCGCGGTAGATCGAGCGCTTGTCGTAGACGTCGTGGGTGCCGGGGATGATCACCACGCGCACACCGCGGTCGGTCAGCCGGCGCAGCTCCGCCACCGCCGCCTCCACCGAGCGGCGAGGCTGGGCGTTGGAGTCGAAGAGGTCGCCGCAGATGAGGGCCGCATCCACCCCGGCCTTGAGCCCTTCGTCGACGGCCCGCGCGAAGGCCGCGCTCTGGCGCTCGCGCTGCTTGACCGCGGCCCGGCCCATGTCCGCATGGCGAGCGCCGAGATGGACATCAGCGAGATGCAGCAAGGACGGCATGGGTGTGCTCGGGATCCCCTTTCCCTCTGATCGCAGCGTGGCCGCAGACGACACTCGGACGACCCACCAATTGTGCCACCGGACCCCGGCCCTGACGCCGCTACCTCGGTCCTCGCAGCGGACGGTACTGACGGCGATGCGCGAGGGACGGGGGTCGGTGGGAGCGCTCGCCCGCCGAGGCGCTGTCCGCAGCGTGGACCGGGGGTCGTTGCCGGTTCGGCGGCCTCGGTGTAACCTCCCCCGAGCATTCCGGTGCGCCCAACCAGAACGGGACTTCGGGACAGAACTGGGACATACGGCGCCCGGCATTCCAGACGCCTACGCCCTCCTGTTTCAGCCTGCCCGAGATGGGCTCGTCGGAGCGAAGATGCAAGCTATCGCGCCCCAGGAGGTCAGCCACGTGTCGTACACGGATCGAACCCTTACATGTGTCGATTGCAGCGTCGAGTTCATCCACTCCGCTGCCGACCAGGAGTTCTACGCAGAGAAGGGGTTCGTATCCGATCCCAAGCGCTGTCCGAGCTGTCGAGCAGCCCGGCGCGCCATGCGCGAGTCGAGTGGATACGACTCCCGCGACATCGGCGGTCCGCGTGGCTACGAGCGTGGCGAGTACCGTGCCGCGCGCGAGTACTTCGCGGTCATCTGCTCCGAGTGCGGCAACGCCGCACAGGTGCCCTTCAAGCCGCGCATGGACAAGCCGGTCTACTGCTCGGACTGCTTCCGCACGGTCCAGGCCCGCAGCTCGGAGCAGGCTGAGACCGCCTAGTACGGCGCTCACACACGACGCCTGGCGGCCGCTCCGGGATCGGAGCGGCCGTCCTGATTCGGGGCTCGGGGCCAGAGTAGACTCGGAGGCTGAGGCGATACCCCGCGCCCCGTTCGGAGCCAGTGAATCGACGCCACGAGGTAACCGCAGGACCATGACCGACGCACCGCGCACCAAGATCACCTACGCCACCCTCAGCGCGGACAACGAGGATCTGCACGCGGCCTTCGAGGCAGCCGTGGACTCC
The DNA here is from genome assembly GCA_963714675.1 of uncultured Chloroflexia bacterium. Taxonomy (GTDB): domain Bacteria; phylum Chloroflexota; class Limnocylindria; order Limnocylindrales; family CSP1-4; genus JAFMJV01. The sequence continues at coordinate 624,070 of CAVQPG010000004.1, forward strand.
GTGCGAGCGCGACTGGGCGGCGGTCACCCCAACATCATCGGTGGTCAGGAGCGAGCGGGAGACGGCGAATTCGAGCTGCGCTCGCCCATCGACCAGGAGATCGTCGTGGGTCGCTTCGCGGTAGCCACGCGTCAGGACGTGCGCGACGCGATCATGGCGGCTCGTGCGGCGCAGCCAGCATGGAACGCGCTCGGCTGGCAGAAGCGGGTGGAGATCATGACCCGCGCCGGCGACCTCATCAGCGAGCGAGCCATGGAGTACGCCGCGCTCATGGCCATCGAGGTCGGCAAGAACCGCCTCGAGGCTATCGGCGAGGTCGAGGAGAGCGCCGACCTCATCCGCTACTACGCGCGCATCGCGGTCGAGAACGACTTCTACCAGAAGCCGATGGACAACCTGGGCGACCCCGCCACGCACACCCGCTCGGTGATGCGGCCGTACGGCGTCTTCGGCGTCATCGCACCCTTCAACTTCCCGCTGGCGCTGGCGGCCGGCCCGGTCGGCGGCGCACTGGTGGCCGGCAACACCGCGGTCTTCAAGCCCGCCAGCACGGGCGCCATGAGCGGCGTGCTGCTGATGGAGGCCCTGCGCGATGCGGGTGTGCCCGACGGCGTGTGCAACCTGGTCATGGGCCCAGGGCCGGTCGTAGGCGACGAGCTGGCGGACAGCCGGCATCTCGACGGCATCGTCTTCACCGGCTCCTACGAGGTCGGTATGGGCCTGCAGCGCTCGTTCAGCAAGGCCTATCCACGGCCCTGCATCATCGAGATGGGCGGCAAGAACCCGGCCATCGTGATGGGCAGCGCCGATCTCGACAAGGCGGCAGAAGGCATCGTGCGAGCGGCCTTCGGCTTCGGCGGCCAGAAGTGCTCGGCCAACAGCCGCGTCTACGTCCAGCGCGAGGTCCACGACGAGCTGGTCGGCAAGCTGGTCGAGAAGACCGCAGCGCTGACCCTCGGCGACCCTCTCGACCGCGGCACCTTCCTGGGCCCGGTGACCGACCAGCGCGCGGTCGACCGTTTCGTCGAGGCCGTCGCCGAGGCCCGAGCCGAGGGCACGGTCTACACCGGCGGCGAGAACCCCACCGATGGCGAGTTCGCGCGTGGTTTCTACGTGGAACCGACGGTCGTGGGCAATCTGCCGGTGGATCACCGCCTCTTCCGCGACGAGCTCTTCGTGCCCTTCACGGCCGTGGCCCCGGTCGACTCCCTCGACGAAGCCCTCGAGCTATCGAACGGGGTCGTCTACGGCCTGACCGCGGGCATCTACAGCGAGGACGAGGCAGAGGTCGAGCAGTTCCTCGACCAGATCCACACCGGCGTGCTCTACGTCAACCGCCGGGCCGGAGCGACGACCGGTGCCTGGCCCGGCGTGCAGCCGTTCGGTGGCTGGAAGGGCTCCGGCTCCACCGGCAAGTCCGCGCTCGGTCCCTACTACGTGGGCCTGTTCCTGCGCGAGCAATCGCACACCATCGTCGACTGACATGACCCGACGGCACTCCGCGCGGGTGCCGTCGCCCGCATGACTCCGAACCAGCCACGAGCGCGCCGCGAGCCGGAGTGGCCCAGCCACCGCGACGACGCGGCGCCCCCCGCGGATCCACGCTCGCTCCGACGTGGCCTGCTGGCCGGCGCCTCGGTGGCGATGGTGACGCTGGCGCTGCTGATGGCCGGACCGTGGTCGACACAGGCCGGCGGCACCCTGCTGGGGCTCGGCTGGATCGCGGCCGTCGGGTTCGGAGCGCTGGCCTATCGCGGCCGGCCGCCGGTGGTGCTGGCCCTGACCAAGCTGGCGCTGCTGGCGGGCCTGGCCTCGCTGGCCGGGGCCCTCTTCCTCTTCTTCATCAGCCTGCAGGTCCGCGCCGTCCTGGAGGGCACGGTCGTCTTCGGGACGGCCGGTGAGGGCTGTACGGTCCAGGGTGATGGCGCTTCCTTCAGCTACGGCCAGCCCACCTACCAGGTGGCGCACCTCGCGCGAACCATCGCAGCGGGTGAGCTCGTGACCCTGACCATGCTCCAGGACGGCTCGGAAGTGGCCCGCGGGTCCAACGCCGCTGAAACCGCCTTCGACTGCCTCGGAGCGCCGCTCGAGCCGCTTCCGACAGGTGACTACGAAGTGACCGTCTCGGCCGGCGACGAACGCCTTGCCGAGGGCCGCTTCACGGTCGTGCCCGGGGACCGCTAGCCCCCTATACTCGCTATCCATCATGCATACGCTTCATGCAGTGGGATGACTTCATCGAAGGAGGAGTTCGTGACCCAGGCGAAGCTCGTTGACACTGACCAGGACATCGCTCCGCGCCTCGTGACCGAGGTGCCCGGCCCCAGGGCCCGGGCCCACGTGGAGTACGACCGGAGCTGGTCTTCACCGAGCCTGCCGCGCGCCTACCCCTTCGTGCCGGTCCGCGGCCTGGGCGCCGAGGTCGAGGACATCGACGGCAACGTCTTCGTCGACTTCTGCGCCGGCATCGCGGTCAACTCCACCGGCCACTCACACCCGGCCGTCATCGCTGCCATCAAGGAGCAGGCCGACGAGCTCGTCCACTACAGCGCCTCGGACTTCTACCCGCCGATCTACGCGCAGATGTGCGAAGCCATCGCCGAGACCGTGCCCATCCGGGGCCGCAAGCGCGTGTACCTCGGCAACAGCGGCGCCGAGGTCGTCGAAGCCTCGCTCAAGCTGGCGCGGGTGGCCAGCGGTCGTCATGCCGTGGTCTCGTTCCTCGGGGGCTTCCACGGACGCACCATGGGCGCGGTCACCCTGACCGCCTCGAAGGCCAAGTACCACGCCGGTCTGGCTCCCCTCGTGAACGGCATCTACCACGCACCGTACGGCCACGCCGCGGACCTGGCCTGGTTCGACGAGGTCCTCTTCGACAAGATCATGCCCGCCGACGACGTGGCCGCCATCATCGTCGAGCCGGTGCAGGGCGAGGGCGGCTACATCGTGCCCGAGGCCGGCTTCATGACCGGGCCTGCGCGAGCTCTGCGACCGACACGGCATCCTGCTCATCGCCGACGAGATCCAGTCGGGCGCGGGGCGCACCGGCAAGATGTGGGCCGTCGAGCACTTCGGCGTGGAGCCGGACATCCTGCTCAGCGCCAAGGGCATCGCCTCGGGCATGCCGCTCGCGGCCATGGTCGCGCGTGCCGAGATCCTCGAGGCCTGGAGCAAGGGCGCCCACGGCTCCACCTATGGCGGCAACCCCGTCGCCTGTGCGGCCGCCATCGCCACCATCGAGCTGCTGAGGGACGGGCTCATCGACAACGCCGTGGCCCGTGGCCAGCAGGGACTCGCAGCGCTCGAGGCCATCGCGGCCGATCACCCCGGCTTCGTCGTCGACACGCGCGGCCTCGGCCTGATGCTGGCCCTCGAGCTGGCCACGCCCGAGGCCGGCCGAGGCGCTCGAGTACGAGGCCTTCACCCGCGGGTTGCTGGTGCTCGGCTGCGGACGCAAGTCCGTGCGCCTGTCGCCGCCCCTGGTCATCGACGAGGCCACCATGGCCAGCGGCCTCGACGTCCTCGCCGAGGCGGTCGCAGCCGTGGCGCGCACGCGCCCGCGCCTAGACCCGACAGCCCGCCGCACGTACCGCACGACGCGGCGGCCCGCCGCCGGTGACCGAAGCACCAGTCCGGGGCCACCCGAAGATCGCGCTCGGGGCGGTTCGCAGGCGCACCGTTTGGGCAGGGAGGTGGCGAACGGTGCGGATTGTGGTCCTTACCGGACTAGTACTTCGCTGCTAGAACTTCGGTACTGCCTCCCCCCTGACGTCAGGGCTGGAACCTCTCCGGCAACGCGAGCCAACATCGCGAAGCCTCCGGCCAGGGCGCAACCTCTCCTCAGGGGGCAAGTCGGAGGAACGCGATGCGTGCCACCAACGCTACCGATCTCGAGCAGCGCGACGACCTCGCTGCTCCACACGACAAGCGCGAGCGCGGCCGCGGCCAGGCGCTCGTCGAGTTCGCCATCATCCTGCCCGTCTTCTTCCTGGTCGTGGCCGGGATGTTCGACTTCGGCCTGGGCATCTACTCCGACCTGACGCTGGTCAACGCGGCCCGCGAAGGCGCCCGGCTGGGCGTCATCGATCCCGGCAACACCGCGGCCGTCGAGCAGCGTGTGCGCGAGATGGCCGGCAACCTCGACGCCGCCAAGCTCAACGTCACCGTCGCCTGCGAGCGCCCCACCGGCGGCAGTCTTCACCGCCTGCACCAGCCCCATGTGGCTGCCCGGCGACGCCACCAAGGTGACCGTCGACTACAAGTACTCGGTCTTCTTCCCCGTCCTCTTCGGCACCGAGATCCCGCTCTCGTCCGAGTCGAAGATGCGCATCGAGTAGCACCGTCCGCGTCCCTTCGGCACGGCGTTCCTCCGCGAGGCAGCGAACCAACGCCGCGGCGAGCCGGACCTCCTCCCCGGCTCGCCGCATCACACGAAGGACGATCGACATGAACTTCCGCTACTGGGCCCGCCGGGGCACCATCTCCAACCGACCGCCCGCGACGGGCGACCGACTCCGGCCGTGACCGCCAGGGCGGCCAGACGCTGGTCCTCTTCGCCATCTTCTTCACGGTCATCCTCGGCGCCGCTGCCCTCGTGCTCGACCAGGGCCTGCTGCGCAAGGCCAACTTCGACCTCTACAACGCCCTCGACGCGGGCGCTCTCGCCGGCGTCGGCCTGCTCAAGGACGATCCGGCCGGGGCCGAGCAGCTGGCGCGCGACTACGTCCAGCTCAACTACCCCGACGGCCTGCCCGACTCGGACGTCAACGTCGACTTCCGCTGCCTCATCGGCGCCGACGGCGGCACGGCCCGCACCACCGACGTGCCGACCGTCTGCGACCCCGGTCCCGCCGCGACCTGGACGATCGACGGCGACATCGCCTACGCCACCTGCGATCCCACGCTGGGCCACGTCTGCAACACGCTCGTGGTCAGCAGCCCGGCCACGGTCGACTACAACTTCGCACCGGTCCTGGGCGTCTTCGAGGGCAGCACCGGCGCCCGCACCGCGGCCGCCTGCAAGGGCGCCTGCGGCGAGCCGCCGGAGGTCCCCGTGGACCTGGTCATGATCCTCGACCGCACCGGCTCCATGAACGGCGTCGACACCGCGAACGCACGCTCCGCCGCCAACACCGTGCGCAAGGTCTATGACCCGCGCCTGCAGTGGATCGGACTGGGCCTGCTGCATCGCAGCAAGACCGCGGGCTCCTGCCTCGCGACCGCCGACAACTCCGACCCCTGGAGCGCCATCGCCCCCGGCGACCTGCGCACCTGGGTCCCGGTCGGGCATCTCCGGCACGGGCGCTGCCTTCGATGAGGACTACACCGCGGACGACAGCCCCATGGCCAAGGCCATCAGCTGCTTCGACAACTCCAGCGGCCAGGGCACCGATCTCGCCGATCCGGTGCGCATGGCCACCTACGAGCTCGAGACCTACGGGCGCAAGGACGCCGTCAAGGCCATCCTGCTGCTCAGCGACGGCAAGCCCAACAACTCGTCCATGGCGGCCACGAACGCGAGCAAGAACTACTGCGCCGACGCCTACGACGCCGCCCAGGCGGCCAAGGCCAAGGGCATCGAGGTCTACACCGTGGGCTTCGGCCTGAACGTCGAGCAGGACCACATCTGCCAGGACACGTACGGCGCCTGGAAGGGCAAGTCCGCCCCGGACCTGCTCGCGGCCATGGCCACCGCCTCGGCCAACGACAACGGCTGCCCCGGCACCGAGAACGACGACGGCGACAACTACTTCTGCCTGCCCAAGACGTCGGGTGCCAGCACCGACCTCTCCGAGGTCTTCAAGAAGGCCGTCGAGCAGCTCTCGGGCCACAGCCGGCTGGTGAACGTCGACTGACCGCCCGCGGTGACCGTGCTAGAGGCGGGTGATGGTGATGACCACCACACCGACGGTCACCGCCGCCACGCCGGCCCACTGGCGCGAGCTGATGCGCTCGCCAAGGGCGTGGGCCACCAGCGCGGCCATCACCGCGAACTGCGTCGAGAGCACCGAGGCCACCGCGATCGACTCGGCCGCACCCCAGGCGAAGAGGTACATGCCCACCGCCTCAGCCACGCCGGCGACGAGCAGGAACGGCAGCACCCGCCGCTCGAAGCGCAGCCGGCGGGTCAGGGCCAGGGGCAGGGTGATGACGAGCACACCCGCGACACGGCCCGCGACCACCACCAGACTCGGCGGCACCAGGTCGCTGGCACGACCGGCGCCGTACAGGCCGATACCGAAGATCGCCGCCGAGACCACGGCGAAGACGACGTAGCGCGAGCCACCGCCGGCAAGGACATCGGCACCACCACCCGGCTGCAGCGACACCACGAACACCCCCACGGCGATCGTCACCAGCATCACCACCAGCAGCGGAGAGGCTGCTTCACCGGTGAGCACGGCGAGCGTGGCCGCGATCGAGCCCTCGGTCGAGACGATGGGCGCGGTCACGGCCACCTTGCCGCCCGACAGGGCGCTGTAGTTGAAGATCATGCCGACCGCGTAGCCCAGGCCGGCCACGGTCAGCCAGGCCAGGCCCTGGGCGGTCAGCGGTTCGGCCGGCGGCTCGAGCAGCAGCACGCGGCACCGTCACCAGCAGGCCGATGAAGACGACCAGGGCGGTCGTCGACCAGGGGCCGATGACGCGAGCCGCGCGAGCACCCGCGAGCGTGGCCAGGGCCCAGGCGACCGCCGCTCCCAGGCCGCCGAGGACCGCGATCATGCCTGGAGCCGGAGCGATGGCGCGAGGTCGCAGGACACGGGTTCGAGCCTACCGGTACCGCAGCCGTCCGTTCAGGCGCGACGCGCCGTCGGCAGGTTCAGCGAGTCCGTCGTAGGCTTCTCGACGATGAACCGACCGATCGCCCTCGCTGCGGCCCTGTGGCTGACGCTGGTGGCCGCGCCCGTGGCGGCCCAGGTCGTGCCCGACATCATCCCCGTGCTGGCCTCCTCCGAGATCACCAAGGGTGAGAACCGCTTCCTGTTCAGCCTCACCGACCCTGTCGGAGCGTCGCTGGCGGCGCCCGACGTGGAGGTGCGCCTCGAGTTCTACGACGACGATGCCGACCCTGAAGCGGTCGTCTTCGAGTCCGAATCGCGCTTCCTCTGGGCCATCGAGGGACTGCGCGGCCTGTATGCGGCCGATGTCGAGTTCCCGAAGGCCGGACGCTGGGGTACGCGCTTCTACGCGACCTTCCCCGACGGCACGACCGAGACGGTGCGGGTCGACTACGACGTCTGGGAGGAGACGTCCACACCGCCGATCGGAGCGCCGGCGCCGCTCATCGACTCCCCCACCGCCGATGACGTCGGCGGCGACCTCGGCCGGATCTCCAGCGATCCCGACCCGGTCGCGCGCTTCTACGAGCTCTCCATCCTCGACGCCATCGAGGCCGACAAGCCCGCGGTCATCGCCTTCGTGACGCCGGCCTTCTGCCAGTCCGGCACCTGTGGGCCGACCATCGAGAAGGTCAAGGAGGTGGCCGCCAGCCACCCCACCGACGTCAACTTCGTGCACGTCGAGCCGTACCTGATGTGGATGAAGGACGGCTACCTGCAGCCGATGCTCTCGGAGGAAGGCTGGCTCCAGTCGGCGCCCTGGACCGAACGCTTCGGCCTGCGCACCGAGCCATACGTCATCGTGCTCGACGCCGAGGGCCTGGTCCGCGCCAAGTTCGAGGGTGCCATCACCGTCGAAGAGCTCGAGGACGCGCTGTGGAAGGCGACCCAGCCGCTCTAGGGCACGCACCTCCACACGCCTCCGGCGCTACGATGAACGGGTGACCACTTCGAAGGTGACCAGCATGCGCGACGCGATCGCGGCGCTGGTCCGCGACGGGGACAGCGTGGCCATCGAGGGCTTCACCCACCTCATCGGCTTCGCCGCCGGTCACGAGATCATCCGCCAGGGACGGCGAGACCTCACGCTCATCCGCATGACGCCCGACGTCATCTACGACCAGATGATCGCCGCGGGCACCGCGCGCAAGCTGGTCTTCGGCTGGCTCGGCAACCCCGGGGTCGGCAGCCTGCACGCCATCCGACGCGTGACCGAGGGCCCGGCGCCGACCCTCGAGCTCGAGGAGTACAGCCACTTCGGCATGGTCGGACGCTATACCGCGGGTGCGGCGCGCATGCCCTTCTACCCCTTGCGCAGCTACGCCGGCACCGACATGCCGGCCGCCAACCCCCGCATCCAGCCGGTGCGCTCGCCCTACCTCGACGAGACCGTCTACGTGGTCCCGCCGCTCAATCCCGACGTCACGATCATCCATGCCCAGCGGGCAGATGCCGCAGGCGACACCCAGGTGTGGGGCCTCCTGGGCTCGCAGAAGGAAGCCGCCTTCGCCGCCTCGCGCGTCATCGTCGTGGTCGAGGAGCTGGTCGACGAAGCGGTGATCCGGGCCGACCCCAACCGCACCATCGTGCCCGGGCGCATCGTCGACGCGGTGGTCGTGGAGCCCTACGGTGCGCACCCCTCGTTCGCCCAGGGCTACTACGATCGCGACAACGTCTTCTACGTCGAGTGGGACGCCGTCACGCGTGACCCCGAGACCACCGCCAGCTGGCTCGACGAGTACGTCCATGGCGTCGCCGACCGGGCCGAGTACATGGAGCGGCTGGGTCCGGCCGTGCGCGAGCGCATCCGGCCCAGCGGACCGGCCCTCGCGGGGCCCATCGACTACGGCCAGTACCGATGACAGTCGGCGCCGATCTATACCCGCAACGAGATGATGATCGCCGCCGCCGCGCGCGAGCTCGCCGGCCAGCGCGTCTGCTTCGTCGGCATCGGGCTGCCCAACATCGCGGTCAACCTCGCGCTCCACACCGTCGCCCCGGACCTCGAGCTGATCTACGAGGCCGGCGCCTATGGGGCCCAGCCGGCGCGCCTGCCGTTGTCGATCGGCGATCCCACCATCGTCACCGGCTCGCTCGCGGTGATGTCGCAGATCGATCTCTTCGGGCTCTACCTGCAGGGCGGGCTGGTGGACGTCGGCTTTCTCGGTGCCGCCCAGATCGACCGCTTCGGCAACATCAACTCCACGGTCATCGGCGACTACGCCACGCCCAAGGTGCGGCTGCCCGGCTCGGGTGGGGCCAACGAGATCGCCCTGCATTCGGGCCAGGTCTTCGTGGTCATGCGCCAGTCGCGGCGCTCGTTCGTGAACGAGATCGACTTCTGTACCTCGCCGGGCAACACGCCCGGTGCGGCACGCGGGCCCTCGGTGGTCGTGACCGACCTTGGCGTGTACCACTTCGACGAGGACGGCGAGATGCGCCTCGATACGCTCCATCCGGGCTCGACGCTCGATGACGTCCACGCCGCCATGGAGTGGCCGGTGCGTGTCTCGCCCGAGCTGGCGGAAACCCCGGCGCCGAGCAGCGAGGAGCTGCGGCTGATGCGCGAGGTGCTGGACCCGGAGCGGCGCTACCTGGACTAACGGCGCTCGAGGATCCGGCTCTGCCACACGAGGTAGACGCCGAGGCCGATCATCACCAGCGGGATGACCACCGCGAAGCTGAGGTCGAAGGGCAGCGCGTCGGAAGTGTCGGCGAGGCCGATGACTCCGAGGACGAGGCCGACCCAGAGCGCGTATTCGCGACGCACGTGCTGGACGCGGGCCAGGCCCCAGCCGATGAGGAAGGCGATGCCGATGAAGAGCGTGTTCCAGCCGTCACCGACGAGCAGGTCGAAGTCGCGGCCGATGCTCGCGAGGCCCCAGGCCGTGAGCACCAGGGCGGGCATGGTCGCGCCCACGACCTTGCCCCGCAGCCAGGCCGCGGCGAAGGCCAGGCCGGCCGCGAGGATGATCAGCGACCCGAACGAGAGATCGGGGATGAGGATCTCGATGAGCAGGCCGACGCCCAGCACGAGCAGGAGCACGGCGAACCATGGAAAGGAGCCGCTGCTCGAATCCCAGCGATAGACGCGTACCTGGGCTGTCCGGGTGGCGGCTGGGCGCTGCTCCCCGAGGGTGGAGGCGGCTGCGGCCAGCGGGCGGTGGTGGTCCGACCGGCTTGGCTCGGCGCAGCGGGATCGGTCATGGCCTGAATCGTAGCTGCTCGTCGGCTTCGGGCCTAGTCGTCCGGTTCAGCCTCGTCCTCGGGACCATGTCGAGCCGGAGCCCCCAGCCAGACGTCGCCATCGCCGAAGTGCTCGGCCTTCCAGATGGGGGCGCGGGCCTTGAGCTCCTCGATCGCGTAGCGGCAGGCCTCGAAGGCCTCGGCCCGGTGCGGTGAGGCAGCCACGATGAGCACGCTCGACTCCCCGACCTTCACCTCCCCGAGACGATGGACCACGGCCAGACGGCGCACGCCGGTGCGCGCCTCGATCTCGTCGGCGATCTGCTCGAGCACGGTCAGGGCCATGGGCTCGAAGGCCTCGTAGCTCAGACCGACCACGGTCTGTCCGGCGAAGCGTGCAGCCTCTGCCTCCTGACCCGGCGCGGGCGTGCCCGCCGAGTCACGCGTCTGGCCGATGAAGACCGCCACCGCGCCGTCGGCGTCGTTCGCGACCTCCCGGCGCAGCTCCTCGAGCAAGCCGTCGTCAAGGGTCCCTTCCTGCAGCTCGAGACGTCGATAGCGCCCCTCCGGCCCTGCCGCGCCACCGGCCACCGGCGGGATGACCGCCAGCTCGTCGCCATCGGCGAGCAGGGCGTCGGTCCCCACGTACACGCCATTGCGGGCGAAGCGGACGCTGCTCTCGGCAGCGGCGATCACCGGCAGCTCAGCCACCAGGGCCGTCCACGCAGCCGCCACATCGGCGTCGTCAGGCAGCTCCAGCCGATGACTGCGCAGACCGGTCTGGGCTCGCTGCAGGGCGAACAGTCGGACGGTGACGTGCACGGCTACACCAGCAGGCCTTCGCCGAAGAGCAGGCCGGTGGCCACGATGGTCGAGGCCATGACCAGCGCGAACTCGATGTACAGCAGCCCCGTGGCCGATTCCATCGAACGTGTGATGGCCGTTCGCCAGGCCATCACGGTCAGCACCAGCGGGGCGACCAGGCCGACCAGCAGGCGCAGCCAGACGAACACGAAGTTGTCGCCGCTGAGGACCTCGAAGGGCTCGAGGTCCGGGATGCCGGCCGCGGTCCACACGCCGAAGAGGAGCAGCTGGATGACCAGCGCCAGCATCAGCAGCTGGGTCGTGACGATGAGCGGCCGCTCGGAGATCTTGGGCGTGACCAGGTACCAGTGGGCGAGCACCACCGCCGCGAGAGAGCCACCGGTGACGGCCGCGAGCGCGACCAGCTGCACGAAGATCGAGACCGAGATGGGCTCCGCATCGCCCCAGCTCCAGGCGCCCAGGAAGAGCGCGGCCAGGCCGGCGAGGATGGCACCGCTCCCGAGCCAGAGCGCGCGACCGCCTCGGCGCAGGCGAAGCCCAGCGACCAGGGAGAGGACCGCGAAGAGGGCGATGGCCGCGCGGCGCGGCTCATCGAGTCCCCGCAGGTAGCCGATATCAAGGTCGACCGGCTCGGGCAGGCCCCACTCGACCAGCAGCCACCCGAAGCCGAAGACCGCAGCGAGGACCGCGCTGAAGCCGAGGAAGCCGGCCGTGGCGTCGGTCGTCTGCCGCAGCCACCACGTGAGCGCGAAGCTGCCGAGGGCCAGGCCGCCGAGCAGGACCCACGTAACGTAGCTGAGGCTCTGGATGATCTGCTGCGTCTCCACGCAGCGAGTGTAGGGCGCTACAGCTAGGCCGGACTGCTCCCGAGCGCCTCGTTGCCGGCCGGCCCAGGGCCCGATGCCGGCAGGGTCGGAGGCGTTGCCGTGGCAGGGAGGGCTCCCGGCGCAGCGGCCGGCTGGGCCGGCACGTTGCCCACGAGGAGCGTGCCCGAGGCCAGCGCCTCGATATCGACCGAGAGCAGATCGGTGTTCGGTCCGGGCCGGCCCAACAGGTAGCCCTGTCCGGTGGTGATGCCGAGCTCCCGCAGCGAGCGCAGCTGTTCCGCGGTCTCCAGGCCTTCGGCGATGGCCACCGCGCCCTGCCGCGCAGCGAGGTCCATGAGCGAACGCACCACCGCCCGCGAAGAGTCGTGCTGGGCACCGTCCTGCACCAGTGAGAGGTCGATCTTCACGATGTCGAAGCGCAGCTGGCTGAGCAGGCGCAGGCCGGCGTTACCAGCGCCCACGTCGTCAGCGGCGAGACGGACGCCGGCGCGTTGCAGCGCAGCCACGTTGCGCCGCAGGCGGTCCAGGTCAGTGATGGCCTCCCGCTCGGTCAGCTCCACGATGACCCGGCCCGGGCTGATCGCGTAGCGGGCCAGGATCTCCAACAGCCAGGCGGCGCTGACGTCCTCCATCTCGAGCGTCTGTGGGCTGAGGTTGATGGTGACCACCTGCTGCGGGTCGATCGCGGCAGCACCCGCGGCCACGACGTCGAAACAAGCCAGGTCGAGCTCCACGGTGCGCCCCGCTGCGGCCGCGGCTGCGAAGAGCTGGCCGGGATTGGAGAACGCCGAGGAGGCACCTGGGCGGATCAGGCCCTCGAAGCCGAGGATCGAGCCGTCACGCAGATCGACGATGGGCTGGTATACGGGTTTGAGGTTACGGGCACGCACGATGTCGCGCACGGCCGTAGCCGAGCCTTCGCCGTGGGCGTCCTCGGGCACGAGGTCACGCTCGGGGTCGAAGACCGCGACCGTCCCCCGCCCAGCGCGCTTGCAGCGGTAGAGCGCCGCGTCCGCCTGGCGGAAGAGCTCGCTGCGGTCTGTGGCCAGGGAGGGCACCGACGAGATGCCACCGGAGAAGGGGATGACCCGTTCGCCCGCGGCGGGGCGCAGGCAGAAGTGGCGCAGCCGGTTGGCGGCGATGAGCGCTTCGTCCGCGTCGGTGTGAGGCAGCAGCACCGCGAACTCGTCGCCGCCGATGCGGAACGCTCGGTCGCCGTAGCGCAGCGTGTCGCGGATCGCGTTGGCCATGCCCAGCAGCAGCTGGTCGCCGGCCGGGTGACCCTCGTTGTCGTTGACCACCTTGAGGTCGTCGAGGTCCATGAGCAGCACGGCCACCGGTACCTGGTGCCGACGGTAGATCTCCAGTTGTCGGTCGAGCTCCTCCTGGAACGAACGGTGGTTGCCCAGGCCGGTCAGGCCGTCGTGGAGCGAGTCCTCACGGGCTTCGCGATAGAGGACCTCCAGCTGCGCCTGCGATTCGGCGAGGTCGTTGAAGGGCTGCAGGAACGTGCGTGCCACCACCACGGTCACGAGCAACACCAGGACAGCGAAGCCCATGAGCACGAAGACGAGCGGATCGATGGACGACTCGGGCTGCACCGATGGCCAGATATGGATGAGCCCGAAGCTGGCGCCGTCGTCCGACGCCCACAGCGGCGCAGCTGTGGCTGACCAGCCTGCGCCGGCGAGCGCCTCGGCGGTGCCCTCGTGCCCGGTGACGATCCCGTTGACGCGGACACGCAGGTTGCCCAGGGGCCGAGTGCCCTCGATATCGGATCCGGATGTGACCGTCTCAGTCCGCGCTCCGGCGATGATGGTGCTCGTGGCCATGTCGACGAGCGCGGCGCTGGTGCCGATACCGGCCGCGCCGGGAGTGGCCGCGAAGAGCTCGCGCAGGCCGACCTCAGCCGAGACCACGCCGGAGTTGCGGCGGGCAGCGCCGATGGTCTCGGTCGCGATGACCAGCCGACGAGTGCGATCGCTGCCGTAGGTCGTGCCTCGGGCCACGCCGCCTGGCGGCGCTGCGAGGGCTGCCTCGACAAGCGCCGGCGTGCCGCAGGCTGCGGTGCCACTCGACGAGCCACCAGGCACGCCGATGGGCACCGTCGAGCCGTCGAGGGAGCGTGTGATGCAGAGGCCCTTGATGAGGCCCCGGTCACCCATCTCCAGCATGGAGAGGAGCTTGGTCACGGTCGCCCGTTCGCTGCTGGTGGTCACGCCATCGACGAGCTGGCGCAGGTCAGCGTCCGCCGCGACCGCCAGCAGGCGCGCTTCGATCTCGCGCTCAGCGGCGGTCAGCTCGGCTGCCGCCGTCGATGTCTCCCACACATGCCGGTCGGGCGCGCTGGTCGGTTCCTCACCGCTGAGCGCGCCGATGATGAGGATGACGCCGACCATCGGCAGCACGGCCAGGCCGAGCATGGCCAGCCAGAGGCGGATCCGGATCAGGCGTGTGCTGCCGAGGAACCGGGAGGCCGAGCGGCGAGGCGGGTGGACGATGGGCAATCGGATAGTCCTGGCACGACGATAGCGGGGCTGATACGGCTATTCGACACCATCTAGGACCGTCCCGGAATGACCCGAAACGCACACCCCGGGGCAGGACTGCCGGAGTCCCCCACGCTCAGCCGGGCTGGGCTACCACCATCAGCCGCAGCTCGGTCATGTCCTCGATGGCCCAGCGCAGGCCCTCGCGACCGATACCGCTCTCCTTGACCCCGCCATAGGGCATGTGGTCGACGCGGTAGGTGGGCACGTCGTTGATGACCACGCCGCCGACCTCGAGCGTCTCGAAGGCGCGCCAGGCGTGGGCGAGATCGTTGGTGAAGACGCCCGCCTGGAGCCCGAAACGGCTGGCGTTGACCTCCGCGAAGGCCGCCTCGATATCGCCGAAGGGAAAGGCCACCACCAGCGGAGCGAAGGCTTCCTCGGTACAGACCTGGGCCGAACGGGGCGCATCGACGATGACCGTGGGCTCGAAGAAGAGTCCGTCCGCGTGCCCGCCCGTGAGCACCCGGGCGCCATCGGCCACCGCCTCGGCTACCCAGCGCTCAGTGCGCTCCACCGCCCCGGCGTCGACCATGGGCCCGATGTCCGTGGCCGGATCGAGCGGATCGCCCGCCTTGAGGGCCGCGGCACCCGCCACGAAGCGCTCCAGGAACGGCTCCCACACGTCCTCGTGGACGAACAGGCGCTGGACGCTGATGCAGACCTGGCCACTGAAGGCGAACGAGCCCACCAGCGCACGCTTGACGGCCCAGTCCAGATCCGCGCTCGCATCGACGATGGCCCCGGCGTTGCCGCCGAGCTCCAGCACGACCGGCTTCTTGCCGGCGCGCTCCTTCATGCGCCAGCCGACCACCGGCGAGCCGGTGAACGAGAGCAGCTTGAAACGCTCGTCCTCGACCAGCCGGTCGCCCAGCGTGCGGTCCATGGGTAGCACCGAGACGGCGCCTGCGGGCAAGCCGGCCTCGTCGATGATCTCGGCCACCACGAGCATCGTGAGCGGGTCCCGGGACGGCGGCTTGAGCACGATCGAGCAGCCGGCTGCGATGGCCGGCGCGACCTTGTGCGCCGCGAGGTTGAGCGGGAAGTTGAAGGGGCTGATGCCGGCCACCGGTCCGACCGGGAAGCGCCGGGTGAGCGCGTGGCGGCCCTTGTGCGCTGGCGCGATATCCAGCGGCATCGTCTCGCCCCCCAACCGCTCCGCCTCCTCCGCCGCGAGGCGGAAGACGAGGACACCGCGATCGGCCTCCACGCGAGCGTCCCGTATCGACTTGCCCGACTCGCGGCTGATCAGGGTCGCCAGCTCATCGCTGCGAGCAGCGAGGCCGTCGCTGATGTGGCGCAGCGCGTTCGCTCGCTCATAGGTCGGCAGGGCCCGCATGGCCTCGAACCCGGACACGGCTGCCTGCGCCGCCTGCTCGTACTGCTCCTCGGTCGCGAGATACGTGGAGCCGGCCAGCTGGCCCGGATGGGCAGGGTCGTCCACCTCCAGCCGGCGCGGCGACTCGACCCAGCGGCCGGCGAGGTAGATGGGATGGTCGGCATAGGCGGTGAGGTTGTCGTTCATGAGGGCTCCATCGTAGCTACTCGGCCGCCGGCGACGGGGCCTCTGGGCCGCGTCGGGTACGCTTGGCGGGATCATCCCTCAGTCAGGAGTGCATACGTGCCGCAGTACGCGAACCCGCCCGAGATGGCCATCGACCCGGCCAAGTCCTATACGGCCACCATCGAGACCACGGCCGGCACCATGACCGCAAAGCTCTTCGCCTCGGAGGCGCCGCGCACGGTCAACAACTTCGTCTTCCTCGCCAACGAGGGCTTCTACACGGACGTCATCTTCCACCGCGTCATCAGCGGCTTCATGATCCAGGGTGGCGATCCCACCGGCACCGGTAGCGGCGGTCCCGGCTACCGCTTCGACGACGAACCCGTCTCGCGCGAGTACAAGCGCGGCACGTTGGCCATGGCCAACGCCGGTCCCAACACCAACGGCAGCCAGTTCTTCGTGATGCACGCGGACTACCCGCTGCCACCCAACTACACGATCTTCGGCCAGCTCAGCGCCGGCGAGGAGGTCATCGACGCCATCGCCACTGCCCCCAAGGGTGGCGGCGACCGTCCTGTGAACCCGGTCTCGATCAAGTCGGTGACGATCTCCGAGGCCTAGCGTGGGAGCGAAGGCGGCCCGCGGCAAGGCCGCGGGCCGCGAGGCGGCTGTCGAGCTCGGGGAGACGCTGGCGCCACTCGGCGTCCGCTCCCGGGCCATGTTCGGCGGCCACGGCCTCTTCAAGGACGAGGTCATGTTCGCCATCGTCGACTCGGAGGGGCGGCTCTATCTGCGGGCCGACGCGAGCACGGCCATGGCCTTCGAGCAGGCCGGCTCGACACAACTCGCCCGGATGCCCTACTGGGAAGTGCCCGAGCCCATCCGCGAGGACGACGAAGAGCTCCGGGAGTGGGCGGCGACGGCTGCCGAGGTGGCGGTCCGCGGTCAGCGCTAGGCCCATCGCCGGCTACTCCGGCGGCCCGCTCGGGAGCAGCTGCTGGAGCGCGTTGTCGATGCTCGGCGCGTCTGGTGCGGTCCCGCCGTAGAGGTAGTACCAGCCGGCGGCCGCCAACGCGATCGCGGCGATGACCGTCACCACGATCAGGACGATCATCAGGCGTCGTCGGTTGCCCGAGCCCGAGTCCCTCGGCCTCCGGGCCTGGTGTACTGCTCATCAGGTTCCTCCTGGTCGGCTGTTGCGCGGCCCCCACCGCTAGTCTGCCGCGTCGAGCGCAACGGGGGCGTGACAGGGCCGCGAGCGTGGCCCCGCGACTCCTACAGCTCGGTGACCACGGTCACGCCAGGCGTGCTCGTCCGGTCCATCGTGGTCAGGGCCGCGATGGCATCGTCGAGCGAGATGGTCCGGCCCACCAGCTTCGACGGATCGAGGCCGACTCGAGGCGATCAGGGCCAGCATCTCGTCGTAGCGGTGGGCCTGCATCCCATGGCTGCCGAGGATACGCAGCTCGTGCGCCACGACCCGGTCCATGGGGATCGGCGGCCGCGCCTGCTCGCCGAGCAGCAGCCCCACCTGCACGTGCCGTCCGCGTCGACGCAGGCTCTCCACCGAGGCCACGCAGGTATCGGGGTGCCCGAGCGCGTCGAGCGACAGGTGCACGCCACCAGCCGAGGCCTCCACCACGGCCTCGGCGGTGTGGGAGCTGTCGCCGGCGTTCGACGGTCACGACCGCGCCCAGCGAGCGAGCCAGGGCCAGCGCCCCCTCGTCGATATCGACCGCGATGACCTGGGCACCGGCGGCGGCTGCGATCATCACCGCCGAGAGGCCCACGCCACCGCAGCCGTGGACCGCGACCCACTGGCCGGCCCGTACCTCACCCTGGTCCACGACCGCACGAAACGCGGTCGCGAAGCGACAGCCGAGGGCCGGCCGCGGCCGCGTCGTCGAGCGTGTCGGGCAGCGGCACGAGATTGTGATCGGCATGGTGGACGACCACGAGGCCCGCGAACGAGCCCCAGTGGGTGAAGCCCGGTTGCGTCTGCGCGCGGCAGACCTGCTGGTCCCCGGCACGACACTCGGGACAGGCTCCGCAGGCACTCACGAAGGGGGTGGTCACCCGTTCCCCTCCCCCGAAGCGGCGAACCTGAGCCCCGACCGCGTGCACGACCCCGGCGAACTCGTGACCGGGCACGTGCGGCAGCACGATGTCGGGGTCGTGGCCCATCCAGCCGTGCCAGTCGCTGCGGCAGACGCCGGTGGCACGGACCTCGATGACGGCGCCGTGCGGTGGCGGTGTCGGGTCAGGGACGGTCGTCAGCCGGGGCCGCTGGCCGAATCGTTCGTAGAGGACCGCGCGCATGTCCGCCTCCTAGATGTCCGGCTCCACGCACCGCGGGTAGCAGCCCATCACGCGCACCCACACGCACACCGAGCGCAGGTCCTCCAGGAACGCCTGGCCGGGGCCCCCGTCGTCGCACACGTCGCTGTCGACATCGACCCAGAAGACGTACTCCCACGAGCCCTCTCGGCTGGGACGCGACTCGAGCTTGGTCATGTTGATGTGGTGGTCGGCGATGACGCTCAGCGCGCGCACCAGCGTGCCCGGCTCGTTGCGCACCGAGAAGGCCATGGCCGAGCGGCGGCCCCCATCGGGCTCGGCACTCGCGGGCGGGGGCAGGCCGTCGGTCCCGGGCAGCGCCAGCAACAGGAACCGGGTGCGGTTGCGCCGTTCGGCCTGGATGTCCTCGGCCAGCACGCTCAGTCCATGGATCTGCGCGGCACGTGGTGAGAGCACGGCCGCCGAGCCATGTTCCTGGAGTCGGCGGATCTCACGTCCCGCGCCCGCCGTGTTGGTGGCTGCCAGCAGTGTCCAGTCGCGCGAGCGCAGGTACGGCTCCGCCTGGGTCAGCGCCTGGATGTGCGAGTAGACCCGGTCGATGTCCTCGAGCCGGTCGCCCGGCAGAGCCGCGAGGCAGAGCCGCACCGGCACGATGACCTCCCCGATGACCGAGGCTTCGGTGTCGAGCAGCAGGTCGTAGACCTCGCGCACACCACCTCCGACCACGTTCTCGATGGGCAGCACACCGGCCGCCACCTCGCCGCGAACCACCGCCGCTACGACATCGCCGAACATCGGCACCGGTACCGCGCTCGCAGCGGGATAGGCCGCCAGCACGGCGTCCTCGGCGAACGAGCCGGGCGCCCCGGCGTAGGCCACGCGGAGCGAAGCGTCGGTCGTGGTCATCAGTGGGAGCCGAACGCGCAGGGCTGGGGCCGAGCCCGTCAACCGACCTCGGCCGCCCCGGCGCTCACGGCCGGACTGGCCCTGCTTCCAGATGGCGTACTCGAAGGAGTCGGCCAGGGCCGCCGCGGAGGCGGAGATGATGTTCGTGTCCGAACCCATCGTCGACCATTCGCGATCGCCGTCCATGGAGTCGATGATCACGCGGGTGCGGGCCGCGGTCGCGGCGCCGCCGTCGAGGATGCGCACCTTGTAGTCGACCAGGTGCATGGACTGCAGCTGGGGGTAGAAGCCCAGCAGCGCCTTGCGCAGCGCCGCGTCGAGCGCGTTGACCGGACCGTTGCCTTCGGCCGCGGTGTGCAGGACCTCGCCGTCGACGCGGACCTTGACCGTGGCTTCGGCGAGGAACGCCTGGTCGGCCCGCTTCTCGGAGAGGGTGGTGTAGTCGAGGATCTCGAAGGGCGCCTCGTAGCCCCCGGCGCGACGCATGATCAGGAGCTCGAAGGACGCTTCGGCGCCCTCGAAGGCAAGACCCTGGTTCTCCAGCTCCTTGATCGTCTCCGAGAGGACCTTGGCATCGACCACGCCCTCGAGGTCGTGGCCCAGCTGCTCGCGCCCGGATGCGCGTGTTGGCCCGACCGCCGAGCTCGGAGACCACCAACCGGCTCTCGTTGCCGATGAGGACCGGGTCGACATGCTGGTAGCTGCGCTCGACCTTGGCCACGGCCGCGCCGTGGACACCACCCTTGTGGGCGAAGGCCGAGCGGCCCACGAAGGGCTGGTAGTCGAGCGGAGTGACGTTGGCGATCTCGGCCACCGAGCGCGACAGCGAGGTCAGCGCGCTGATGTCGCCGCCCCCGACGGGTGCCAGCTGGTAGTCGGTCTTGAGCGCGAGGTTGGCCATGACGCTGACCATGTTGGCGTTGCCGCAGCGCTCGCCGTACCCGTTGATGGTGGCCTGTACGTGACGGGCGCCGGCAGCCACCGCCGCCATCGTGTTGGCCACTGCCAGCTCGGCATCGTTGTGGGTGTGGATGCCCCAGGTGACATCGGGCGCATCGGGGTCGGCCCCGAGCGAGTCACGCGTGTCCTCGAAGATGGCCACCAGCTCGTTGGTGAGCGTGCCGCCGTTGGTATCGCAGAGGACGATGTCACGGGCACCGGCCGCGCGTGCCGCGCGCAGGCTGTTGAGCGCGTACTCGCGATCGGCCCGGTATCCGTCGAAGTAGTGCTCCGCGTCGTAGACCACGGTCCGTCCCTGGTCTCGGATCCAGCCGACCGATTCGGCGATCATGTCCAGGTTCTGATCGAGCGTTGCGCCCAGCACCTCGAGGACGTGGAGCGTCCAGGACTTGCCGAAGATGGTCACGACCGGGGTCTCCGCCCGCACCAGCTCGTTGAGGAACGGGTCCTCGGCTGCGCTGTTGTTCTTGTGACGGGTGGAGCCGAAGGCCGCCAGCTTGGCGTTCGACCAGGTCATCTTCTTGGCGGCCGCGAAGAACTCGATGTCCTTGGGGTTGGAGCCGGGCCAGCCGCCCTCGATGAAGGGCATGCCGTACTCGTCGAGCATCCGCGCGACACGGATCTTGTCCGCGAGCGAGAGGGTGATGTTCTCGCCCTGGGTCCCGTCGCGAAGCGTCGTGTCGTAGAGGACGACCGGCCGATCGAGGGTCGGTACGTTTTCGGTGCTCACGTTGCTCTCCCCGTGGTCTGTGGCTGGGATGACTAGGCGGACTTGAGCTCTGCGGCCACGGCCTCGCCGAAGGCGGCGGTGCCGACGCTGACCCAGCCGCGGGCCTCACCGTCGGAACCCATGAGGTCCCTGGTGCGGGTCCCGCCGTCGAGGGTGGTGCGGACAGCGGTCTCGATGGCCTCGGCGGCTGCGGCCTGGCCCAGGGACCAGCGCAGCATCATCGCGGCCGACAGGATGGTGGCGGCGGGGTTGGCGATGTCCAGACCCGTCTTGCTCGGTGAGGAGCCATGGATGGGTTCGTACATGCCGATGGTGCCGTGCTCGGTGACCCGCTCGCCGAGCGAGGCGGAGGGCAGCATGCCCAGGGAGCCGGCGAGGACCGAGGCCTCATCGCTGAGGATGTCGCCGAACATGTTGCCCGTGACGATGACATCGAACGAGGCCGGCTTGGTGATGAGCGACATGGCCGTGGAGTCGACGAGGCGATGCTCCAGCTCGACGTCGGGATAGCTCGGCGCGATCTCCTCCACGACGGCGCGCCAGAGGCGGCTGTTAGCCAGCACGTTGGCCTTGTCCACGCTGGTCAGCTTCTTGCGCCGCCCGCGTGCAAGGCCGAAGGCGAGCTCGACGATGCGGCGCACCTCGGGCTCGGTGTAGGACATGGTGTCGTAGGCCTCGCGCCCGTTGGGGCCCTCGAAGGCCTCCGCTCGCTTGCCGAAGTAGATGCCGCCAGTGAGCTCGCGGACGATCATCATGTCCACGCCCTCGATGAGGTCCGCGCGCAAGGGCGAAGACTCCTTGAGGCTGGGCTCGACGGTGACCGGGCGCAGGTTGGCGTAGAGCCCCAGCACCTTGCGGATCTTGAGCAGGCCCTGCTCGGGGCGCACCGTTGCCGCTGGGTCATCCCACTTGGGACCGCCGACCGCGCCGAGGAAGACCGCGTCGCTCTTGAGCATCAGGTCGAGGTCCTCGTCGCGCACCGCCTCGCCGTAGGCGTCGATGGCGATGCCGCCCGCGAGCACCTCGGTCCACTCGATGCCGAAGCCGAACCTCTCGGCGGCCGCATCAAGGACGGTCAGCGCAGCCTCCACGATCTCCGGGCCGATACCATCACCCGGGATCTTGACGACGTGGTAGATGGGTCTGCCTTCCTGACTCAAACGAGCGTCTCCTTCTTGGCCTCTGAGGTCGAGGATTCGTGGCCGAGCAGCTTCTCCAGGCCGGCCAGATAGGCCTCCAGTGAGGCCTCGATGATGTTGGTGGAGAGGCCGTGGCCGTTGACCGTCTCGGCGGTCTCTTCCGGGTCGATCGAGCGTCGAGCACGGACCATCACCGCGCCCAGGGCGTCCTCGCCGCCGGAAACGGCACGGATCTCGTACTCGGCCAGCTGGGGATGCCAGCCCACGACCGGCTCGACCGCCTTGTCGACGGCCACGAAGAGCGCGTTCACCGGTCCATTGCCCTCGGCCATGGCCTCCACGGCCCGACCGTTGACGAGCAGCGAGACCGCACCCTTGGCGATGCCGCCCTTGCCCGAGCTGATGGACCAGTCCACCAGCCCGATGGGCGACTCCGACTTGGCTTCCTCGCTCGCGCCAGAGCTGGAGGCCTGGGCCTC
This sequence comes from uncultured Chloroflexia bacterium, assembly GCA_963714675.1. Lineage (GTDB taxonomy): Bacteria > Chloroflexota > Limnocylindria > Limnocylindrales > CSP1-4 > JAFMJV01. The sequence goes on from CAVQPG010000004.1 coordinate 646,312, forward strand.
GACGAGCGCCGTGAGGTCGGCGTCGGTGACCTCCTTCTTGGTGTCAGCGAGCGCGATGGCCGCGCGGTAGACCGCGTCGAGCGCCTCCCCTTCCAGCTCGTATCCGAGCTCGGCCAGCTTGCCCTGCAGGCCGCGACGGCCCGACAGCTTGCCGACCGACAGGCGCGAGCCGGAGAGGCCCACCGACTGCGGGGTCATGATCTCGTAGGTCAGCGCGTTCTTGAGCACGCCGTCCTGGTGGATGCCCGACTCGTGGGCGAAGGCGTTGCGTCCGACGATGGCCTTGTTGGGCTGCACGGAGAAGCCGGTGAGGTAGCTGACCAGGCGGCTGGCGTTGCTGATCTGCTCGGTGTTGATGCTGTGGCCGGCGACCTTGAACTCGGTGGGACGGGTGCGCATGGCCATGACCACCTCCTCGAGGGAGGCGTTGCCGGCTCGCTCACCGAGGCCGTTGATGGTGACCTCCACCTGGCGAGCACCGGCCTGCACGGCAGCGAGCGTGTTGGCCGTGGCCAGGCCCAGGTCGTTGTGGCAATGGACGCTGATGACAGCGCCGGAGCCGACACGGTCGACCACCATCTCGGTGAGCCGGCCGAACTCGGCGGGGATGGCGTAGCCGACGGTGTCGGGGATGTTGACGGTGGTCGCACCGGCATCGACCACGGCTTCGTAGACCTTGAGCAGGTAGTCGAGCTCGGTGCGGCTGGCGTCCTCGGCGCTGAACTCGATCTCGGCATCCGGGCCCAGGCGCTTGCGGGCATAGCTGACCCACTTGACCGCCGCCTGCAACGCCTCCTCGCGCGACATCTTCAGCTTGTGCACCAGGTGGATGTCGCTGGTGGCGATGAAGAGGTGCAGGTGTGGCTTCTCAGCCGGCAACAGCGCCTCCACGCCGCGCTGCGGGTCGCCGTCCTTGCAGCGCGCCAGGCCGGCCACGGCGATGCCCCTGGTCTCCTTGGCGATGGCGTTGACCGCCTCGAAGTCGCCCGGCGAGGCCGCCGGGAAACCGGCCTCGATGACGTCCACGTTCAGCTTCGCGAGCTGGCGGGCGACCTCGATCTTCTCGCTGACCGTGAGGCCGGCACCGGGTGCCTGCTCACCATCACGGAGGGTGGTGTCGAAGATGCGTACCGGTACGTCAGCGGTCATCAGGCGTCCCCCTTGCCGCTTTGGGGCGCGGCTGCCCCGCTGGTGGTGGCCTGGGCCTGGCCGACGCTGACCTCCACCGGGTCGAGCCAGGTCATCTGGCTGCGCAGGCTGGCGCCGACCTGCTCGATCTGATGATCGTGGTCGGCGGCCCGCATGCGCTCGAACTCGGCCCCACCGGAGTCGTACTCCTCGATCCAGCGCTCGGCGAAGCGGCCGGACTGGATGTCGGCGAGCACGTCCTGCATGGCCTGCTTGGCGCCCTCGGTCACGCGCGGACCGCTGACGTAGTCGCCGTACTCGGCGGTCTCGCTGACGCTGAAGCGCATGTAGTTGAGGCCGCCGCGGTACATCAGGTCGACGATGAGCTTGAGCTCATGCATCGTCTCGAAGTAGGCCAGCTCCGGCTGATAGCCGGCCTCGACCAGCGTCTCGAACGCTGCCTTGACCATGGCGCTGACGCCGCCACAGAGCAGGGCCTGCTCGCCGAAGAGGTCGGTCTCGGTCTCCTCCGCGAAGGTCGTCTCCAGGATGCCGGCGCGAGTGCTGCCGAGGCCACGGGCGTAGGCCATGGTGCGGGCGCGGGCTGTGCCCGAGGGATCCTGCTCGACGGCGAAGAGCGCGGGCACGCCGCCACCGGCCTGGTAGACCGAGCGCAGCAGGTGACCGGGACCCTTGGGCGCGACCATGCCCACATCGACGAAGTCGGGCGGCACGATGCGGTCGAAGCGGATGTTGAAGCCGTGGGCGAACATCAACAGCTGGCCCTCGCGCAGGTTCGGCCCGATCTCGCTGTCATAGACGGCCTTCTGGACCGTGTCGGGGACGGCGATCATGATCACGTCGGCGGCCTTGACCGCGTCGGCCACGTCCATGACCTCGAGGCCGGCCTCGGCTGCGATCGCGCGCGACTTGGAACCGGGGGCCAGGCCGACGACGACCTTGACGCCGCTCTCGTGGAGGTTCAGCGCGTGGGCGTGGCCCTGGCTGCCGTAGCCGATGATCGCCACGGTCTGGCCCTCGAGGGCAGCGGCGTCGGCGTCGTTGTCGTAGTACATCCGTGCGGGCATGTGTGGGTTCCCTCTCCTACTCAGTCGTTGTCTGGGTCGTGGGCACGACGGCCGGTTCGGGACCGGCGCGAAGGATGGCCTCGAGGTCGATGGCACCGGAGCCACGGCCGAGGGCGATGGTGCCAGTGCGGACCATCTCCTTGATGCCGAAGCCGCCCAGCAAGGCCACGAGCGAGTCGATCTCCTGCTCGGTGCCACTGTGCTCGATGATGACGGTCTCGGGGCCGACGTCGAGGACACGCCCCTTGTAGAGCTCGATGATGCGCAGGATCTCGCCGCGCCTGGATTCGGTGGCGCGCACCTTGATGAGCGCCAGCTCATGCTCGACCACGCCCGACTCGGGCAGGTCCTGCACCTTGAGCACGTCGATGAGCCGGTAGAGCTGCTTGCCCATCTGCTCGACCGCGAAGTCATCGCCACGGAGGGTGATGGTCATGCGGCTGATGTCGGGGCGCTCGGTGTGGCCGACGGCCAGCGACTCGATATTGAAGTTGCGGCTGCGAACCATGCTCGAGACACGATTGAGGACACCGGGCTGGTTGTTCACCAGGACCACCAGCACGTGGCGGTGGGTCTGGCCCGTTCCGGGCACGTAGCGCTGCTTGGTGGTGTGCTTGGCGGGGGCGGAGATGGGATCGTTCATGGCCATGACTACTGGTCCTCCCCCGTCTGCGTGGCGTCCGCCGGCGGCTCGTTCTGGCCGGTGTCCTCGATGAGATCGCTGAGGCCCTTGCCCGCGGGCATCATCGGCAGCACGTTCTGGGTCTGCTCGATCTCGAACCAGACCAGGGCCGGCCCGTCGTGGGCCTGGGCACCGCGGATGGCATCGTCGACCTGCTCGGGCGAGTCGGCCTTGAAGGTGGGCATGCCGTAGGCCTCGGCCAGCTTGTCCCACTGCGGGGCGGGCAGGTCGCTGGAGTGGTAGTTGCCGCCGTAGACGATCTCCTGCCACTGCCGGATCATGCCCAGCTTCTTGTTGTCCATGAGGCAGATCTTCACGGGGATGTGGTCCACGACGGTGGTCAGCATCTCCTGGATGGTCATCTGCAGGCCCCCGTCGCCGACGACCGCCCAGGTCTCCTTGTCGGGTCGTCCGAGCGCGGCACCCATGGCCGCGGGCAGGCCGTAGCCCATGGTGCCCAGGCCGCCCGAACTGAGGTGGCTGTCGGGGCGCCTGAAGCCGGCGTACCGGGCGAGCCACATCTGGTGCTGGCCGACATCGGACACGAGCGTGGCGTCGTGGTCGGTCATCTCGCCCAGTCTCTGCATCACGTAGTCGGCGGTCAGCAAGCCCTGCTTCCAGCCGCCCGAGCCGTGCCAGCTGATGGCTTCCGACTCCTCGCGCCACTGGGCCAGCTCGGCGAGATAGGCCTCACGCTCGGCGGGCTCGACCTTCGGGACGGCCTTGATGAACGCTCGCAGGACGCTACCCACGTCGCCCACGATGGGGATGTCGACAGCCACGTTCTTGCCGATCTCGGAGGGATCGATGTCGACGTGGATGATCTGGGCGTTGGGCGCGTAGGTGCTCACCGACCCGGTGACGCGATCGTCGAAGCGCATGCCCAGGGCGATGAGCAGGTCGGACGACTGGATGGCCTTGTTGACGTGCTTCCAGCCGTGCATGCCCATGTAGCCGTAGGCCAACGGGTCGTCTTCAGGGATGTCGCCGACGCCGAGGAGTGTCCAGGTGACCGGGATCTGGGCCTGGTGAGCGAACGTCTTGAGCTCTTCGGTGGCATTGGCGATGAGCACACCGTGGCCCGCGAGGATGACCGGGCGCTGGGACTCAGCGATGGCCTTGGCCGCCAGCTTGACCTGGCGCGGATGGCCCTCGAAGCGCGGCTTGAAGCCGGGCAGGTTGAGCGTGGTCGGGTTGGTGGCCCGCGTCTCGGCCGTGAGCGCGTCCTTGGTGAAGTCGACGTGCACGGGACCCGGACGGCCGGTGCGGGCGATGTGGAAGGCCTCGGCGATGACGCGCGGGATCTCGTCGGCGCTGCGCACCAGGTAGTTGTGCTTGGTCATCGGCAGCGTGATGCCGCTGATGTCGATCTCCTGGAAGGCGTCCTTGCCCAGGAGCGCACCCGGCACGTTGCCGGTGAGCGCGACCATCGGCACCGAGTCGAGCTGCGCGGTCGCGATGCCGGTGACCAGGTTGGTGGCACCGGGGCCGGACGTTCCCAGGCAGACACCGACTCGTCCGCTGGCGCGAGCGTAGCCGTCGGCAGCGTGTGCGGCTCCCTGCTCGTGGCGGACGAGGATGGTGCGAAGCTCGGGGTAGTCGGCCCAGACGTCGTACAGCGGCAGGATGACGCCGCCGGGGTAGCCGAAGATGACCTCGACGCCCTGGTGGATGAGCGCCTCGCAGAGCGCGTCGGCACCGATGCGGTCGCGGTTCGTGATGCGTCCCTGCTGGAGCATGTCCGCGCGCGCCTTCTCGATCGCCTCCGTCTCGGGCGAACCAGGGTTGGGCAGATGCCGGCCGCGCTGTGGAGGCGCTCCTGCCGGCGGCCTCGCCGCGGTGTCCTGGATCTTCTCGGTGGTCATGGGTGCTGCCCTTCCCTTTGTTCGATGCTCGCTCTCGCTCGCCTGCTTCGTCTCGCTCAATTCAGTCGCTGACACAACAAAGACCCTCGCCGTTCCCGGCGAGGGTCCTGGGTGGTTCGACGTCCGTCGCGCCTCGCGGCGCTATCTCCGCCTGTCCCCAGACTCCCACCGGGAGCCGGTAATAAGGCCGATAAGCTCGAGGGCTACTACCTCGAGCTTGCCAAGAAGGGATACCACGACAGGCTGGGGCAGGTTGACAGGCACGCGCGTGCCGTCCTCCCGGATCGCGAGAGCGGCGTACCGGCGCTGCCGTTCGATCTGACCCATCTGTCGAGCAGACTCCTTCCTTGGAGAGATGTGTAGGGGACTGTACACGGTTCCACCTGAGCGTGTCCACCGGTGCCATTGGTCCTGCCGCCATCGCGCGTGATGGTCCGGGTTGCTCGGGAATGCGGACGCGTAGGCAGCCGCCGGGGCCACCTCGTGGCGTGACCGTCCGGTGCTGACCGTGTCAGGATGACGCCACCACCGCCTTCCCGGCACTCCAGCCCCAACCAACCAGGAGGATGACGACGTGGTCGGCATCGGCATCATCGGCACCGGCAAACAGGGCGCGGATCACGCCCGCCGGATCGGCTCGCTCGGCGACAAGGCTCGCCTGGTGGCCGTCCACGACCTCGATCGGAGCCTGGCCGGATCGGTCGCGAACGAGTGCGGCGCTCGCATCGCCTCCGACGACCAGGCCCTCATCGAGGATCCCGAGGTCGACGCGGTCATCGTCGCCTCCAATACCGAGACGCATGTCAAGTACGCGCTGGCCTGCATCGCAGCCGGGAAGCCGGTCATGACCGAGAAGCCGCTGGGCATCACGGTGTCCAGCTGTGAGCTCGTGCTCGAGGCCGAGATCGAAGCGGGCCGGCGCTTCGTGACGGTCGGGTTCATGCGCCGCTACGACCCCGAGTACCGTCGCCTCAAGGCCACGGTCGACGAGGGCACCATCGGATTGCCGTTGGTCATCCACGGCATCCACCGCCACCCCTCGGTGCCCAAGACCTTCGCCACCCGCCAGACGCTGACCGATACCGTCATCCACGAGATCGACATCTCCCGCTGGCTGCTGGCCGACGAGATCGTCAGCGTCGCGCTCGAGAAGCCCCGCCACCGGCCGAGCGTCACGCGCCAGTTGGCCGACCCCCTGCTCGTCCGCCTCGAGGCCAAGAGTGGCGCGCGGGTGGACATCGAGGTCTTCGCCAACGCCGGATACGGCTATGACGTTCGCTGTGAGGTGCTCGGCACCAAGGGCTACGTGGCCATGGGCCCGCGGGGCCACGACCTCGTGACGGCCGAGACGGCGAGCGACCAGGGCCTCCCCGGCGACTGGCTCGAGCGTTTCCGTCCGGCCTACGACAGCGAGATCAGCAACTGGGTCGACAGCCTCAGCGATGGTCGGCCGACCGCGAGCGCCTGGGATGGCTACGCCGCCACGGTCGTGGCCGAGGCCCTCGTGCGCGCGCTCCAGACCGGACACCGTGAGGCCGTCTCGGTCGGCCCGCGGCCCGACCTCTATCGCTAGGCCCGACAGCGGCCCGATCGGCCTCCGGAACGGCCGCTGGGCACACGCATCGAGCCTCCGGGCGCCCGTTCACTGGCGCTGCACGCGGCTCTGCTACGCTCCCGCACATGTCTAGCACCGTAGGCGCGCCGCGCACACTCGTCCAGAAGATCTGGGACGACCACGTCGTCCTCGAGGAGCCGGGGGCTCCAACGGTCCTCGGGATCGACCTTCATCTCGTGCATGAAGTCACCAGCCCGCAGGCCTTCGAGGGTCTTCGCCGGCGCGGCCTTCGCGTCCGTCACCCGGAGCGCACCATCGCCACCGCGGACCACTCCACGCCCACCCATGATCGTTCGCTGCCCATCCTCGACCAGCAGGCCAGCTTCCAGCTGGCACGGCTGCAGGCCAACTGCGACGAGTTCGGCGTGCCGCTCTACGCGCTCGGCTCCGACAGGCAGGGCATCGTCCACGTGATCGGCCCGGAGCTGGGCCTGACCCAGCCGGGCATGACCATCGTCTGCGGCGATTCGCACACCGCGACCCATGGCGCCTTCGGAGCCCTGGCCTTCGGCATCGGCACCAGCGAGGTCGAGATGGTGCTGGCCACGCAGACGCTGCTCCAGCGCCCGCTCAAGACGTACGAAGTGCGGGTGGAGGGAACGCTCAGGCCGGGCGTCACCTCCAAGGACATCATCCTCAGCCTCATCAGCCGCATCGGCACCGGTGGCGGCACGGGGCACGTCTTCGAGTACACCGGCTCGGCCATCCGCTCGCTCACGATGGAGCAGCGCATGACCATCTGCAACATGTCCATCGAGGGCGGCGCCCGGGCCGGGCTCGATCGCGCCCGACGAGACCACCTTCGAGTACGTCGCTGGCCGGCCGCACGCCCCCGCGGGCGAGGCCTTCGAGCAGGCCGTCGAGTACTGGCGCACCTTGCCGAGTGACCCCGGCGCCACCTATGACAAGAGCATCACCATCGACGCGGACACGCTCGAGCCGATGGTCACCTACGGCACCAATCCCGGCTTGGGCATGGGCATCAGCGAGGCCATCCCCAGCCCGGCGGACGCGGCCAGCGACGCCGAGGGCCGGACGCTGGGCAAGGCGCTCGAGTACATGGATCTGCAGCCAGGTGTCCAGCTCGCCGGCCACAAGGTCGACACGGTCTTCATCGGCTCCTGCACCAACGGCCGCATCAGCGACCTGCGTCAGGCAGCCGCCCTGCTCAAGGGCCACAAGATCGCGCCCGGCATCCGGGTCATGGTCGTGCCCGGCAGCCAGCAGGTGAAGGCACAGGCGGAGGCAGAGGGCATCGCCGATGTCTTCCGCGAAGCCGGAGCCGACTGGCGAGAAGCCGGCTGCTCGATGTGCATCGCCATGAACGGCGACCAGGGCGATCCGGGCGAATACATCCTCAGCACCAGCAATCGCAACTTCGAGGGTCGCCAGGGCAAGGGCGCACGCACCTTCCTGGCCTCACCCCTGACCGCGGCCGCGACGGCCTTGAGCGGTGTCGTCACCGACCCCCGCCCGCTGGTCGAGGGCAACCCCGCAGCTGCCGGAGAGAGGTAGACATGGCCGAACCGTTCACCAGCTTCAGCAGCGCGCTCATCCCGCTGCCGGCGGAAAACGTCGACACCGACCAGATCATCCCGGCCCGCTTCCTCAAGACCACGGAGAAGTCCGGCCTCGCGGACGCACTCTTCTACGACTGGCGCTACGACGCCGACGGCCAGCCCAAGCCCGACTTCGTCATCAACCAGCCGGAGATGCAGGGCCGCCAGGTCCTCCTGGCCGGTGCCAACTTCGGATCGGGCTCATCGCGCGAGCATGCCCCCTGGGCGCTGACCTCGTGGGGCATCCGGGCCATCCTCTCGACCAGCTTCGCGGACATCTTCCGCAACAACTCGCTGAAGAACGGCCTGCTCCCGATCGTCGTCGACGAGGACACCCACCGTCAGCTCTTCGACCAGTTCGCAGCCTCACCAGAGGCTGAGGTCACGGTCGACCTGGAGGCCCAGCTGGTGCACCTGCCCGGCGACCAGGACCTGGCCTTCGAGGTCGACCCGTTCGCTCGGCAGATGCTCCTCGAGGGCAAGGACGAGATCGGCTGGGTGCTCGATCGCAGCGCGCAGATCGACGCCTGGGAGGCAGCCCACCCCGCACGCGTGGACACCCGCCCGAGCTCCGCCCTCTAGGCGCGGGGCTGCAGCGCCGGAGGACCGCCTACCTGATCCCCAGCGGTCGGGCCGTGACCTCCCGGGGTCAGCCGAAGGTCGGCGTCTCCAGCCACTTCACGTCGTCGGCCCGTTTGACCGACTTGTGGAATCGCTGCAGGTCACGCGTGACCTTGCGGTAGCCATCACGGCCGTACAGGTTCTCGAGGCGGTACGGGTCCTCGCTGAGGTTGTAGAGCTCCGCCTCGCCGTTGCTGTAGCGGGTGAAGGCCCAGCGCGTGCCCGAGTAGCCCAGCGTGGTCTCGACCCCCGTGTAGGCGGGACGCGCGCGCGGGTCCTCGGGATAGCGAGCGTTGTCGTAGAGCAGCTCCACGAAGAGGAACTTGCGATCGAGTCGATCGGCCTCGCCGGTGATCAAGCGGCACGATGCTGAGGCCGTCGGCGTTGGGCACACCGCAGCCCGCGAGTTCGCAGAAGGTGGGCAGCCAGTCGAGGTTGGAGACCGGCTCCTCGACGGTGCGCCTCTGCGCATCCAGCTCCGCCGGCCAGCGCACGTAGAGGGGTACGGGCGTGGCGTAGGGGAAGGTCTTGCCCTCGATACGGTTGTCGCCCATGAGCCAGCCGTTGTCGGCGGTCAGGATCTGCAGCGTGTCATCGAGCCGGCCCGCGTCGCGCAGTGCCCGCGTGACCTTACCCACGACCCAGTCGGACGTGAGCGACTGCTCGCAGCGTGGCACGAGGTCGTAGCTCTCGGCCGCCAGCAGCGGCCGGGCCTGGATATGCGAGGGCTTGTCGGAGACATCGGCCTCGTTGTAGGCCGGTCCCTGCCAGGGCTCGACGTCGGCGCAGGCTGGGTCATCCACGTGCCGCGGCATGGGCGTCACCGGGATGTGGCCGTCGACCAGCGAGATGAACAGGAACAGGGGTTGGTCCGCGGGGGTTTCGGCGATGTGCTCGACGGCGCGTTCGGCCGCCACCCGCGAGGAGTGGCTACTCGGATCGGTGCCGTAGTAGACGGTGTCGTCCTTGCGGTACTGGGTCCAGTCGTAGAACCTGCCCTGGTCCTCCCACATCACGTCGAACGCGTCCCACCAGGTCGCCAGCCTGTCCATCTGGTCGCGCGTCGGGCGTGACTCCCTGAGTGCGGTTGATGTGCTTGCCGACGTAGACCGTCCGATATCCGACCTTGCTCAGCTTCTCGGCCACGTCGTTGTCCGCCCGATACGGGTCGATGTCATTGGCGATGACCCCGTTGGCGTGCCCGTAGCGACCGGTCAGCAGACCCGCTCTCGATGGACCACACAGCGGCGTCGAGACGATGGCGTTCGAGAAGCGGGTGCCACGATTGACGAAACGGGCGAGGTTGGGCGTTCGCTCCGGGTCGTCCCACAGTGAGCGTGGCCGGGGTGCGAAGTCGTCGAGGTAGAAGACGACGATGTCCGGGCGCCGAGCGCCGGGCGCGCCCGACGAGCTCGACTCCGGTGGCGCTGACCCGGTGGGACCGATCGGGCGCGGCTCGAGGGGCGTCGGCACGGGCGGCTCGCCCGCCTCCGCGGGCGCCACGAACGAGCCCACCAGGGCTAGCGCGAGGGAGAGGGAGAGCAGGCCGGTCAGCTGCACCGCCCGATGCTAGACGCTGGGGCATGAATTCGCTGGCACGGGCCCCGTGCCGATACACTCGCGAGGACGACCCGTCCGTAACCCCGGAGACCATCCGCCATGCCGACACCCTACGACCGGCCGAGCGACGCCGGCCAAGCGCCACTCCGCCAAGCTCACCGACGGACCCGACCGCGCCGGCGCGCGCGCGATGCTCAAGGCCGTCGGCTTCAGCGACGAGGACCTGGCCAAGCCCATCATCGGCGTGGCCACGACCTGGATCGAGACGATGCCCTGCAACCTCAACCAGCGACGTCTCGCCGTGGCGGTGAAGGAGGGCGTCAGGGCCGCCGGTGGCACGCCCATGGAGTTCAACACCATCGCGGTGTCCGACGGCGTAGCCATGGGCACCGAGGGCATGAAGGCCTCGCTCGTCAGCCGCGAGGTCGTGGCCGACTCCATCGAGCTGGTGGCACGTGGACACCTCTTCGACGGCCTCGTCGTGCTCACCGGCTGCGACAAGACCAACCCCGGTGCGGCCATGGCCGTGGCCCGGCTCGATATCCCCAGCGTGGTGCTCTACAACGGCACCATCTACCCGGGCACGTACAAGGGCGAGCCCCAGGACGTCGTCAGCGTCTACGAGGCCATCGGCGCCTACTCGGCGGGCAAGCTGAGCGCCGAGGAGCTCTACGCCATCGAGGAGGCCGCCTGTCCCGGCGCGGGCGCCTGCGGCGGCCAGTTCACGGCCAACACCATGAGCATGTGCCTCGAGTTCATGGGCCTCTCCCCGGCCGGGCTCAACGGCGTGCCCGGCCGAGGACGAGGCGAAGGACGAGGCTGCACGCGCCTGCGGCAAGCTGGTCATGGACCTCGTGCGCGACGACATCCGGCCCAGCAGCCTGGTCACGCGCGAGTCGATCGACAACGCGGTGGCCGGCGTGGCCGCCACCGGCGGCTCCACCAATGCCGTCCTGCACATGCTGGCCATCGCACACGAGTTCGGCATCGACTTCAGCGTGGACGACTTCCACGAGATCGCCGAGCGCACGCCCACCATCGGCGACCTGCGACCGGGCGGACGCTACTCGGCCGCGGACATCTACGACGCGGGCGGGCGTGGGCATCGTCATCCGCGAGCTGCTCAAGCAGGACCTCATGCACGGGTGCCTCGATCGACCGTCACGGGCCAGACGCTGGCCGAGATCGCGGCGGCGGTCAAGGAGACTCCGGGCCAGGACGTGTTCCGGCCCATCGAGGACCCCATCAAGGCCACCGGCGGGCTGGCCATCCTCCAGCGGCACGCTGGCGCCCGACGGCTGCGTCATCAAGCTGGCCGGCCACGAGACCCGGCAGTTCAGCGGCCCGGCCCGGGTCTTCGACTCCGAGGGCGAGTGCTTCGCGGCGGTCACGAGCCAGCGGATCAAGCCCGGCGACGTCGTGGTCCTGCGCTACGAGGGACCCGTCGGCGGTCCCGGCATGCAGGAGATGCTGGGCATCACCGCCGCCATCGTGGGCGAGGGCCTCGGCGCCGACGTGGCGCTGCTCACGGATGGTCGCTTCAGCGGCGGCACGCGCGGCCTGATGATCGGCCACGTGGCGCCGGAGGCCGCCCTCGGAGGGCCCCATCGCCCTCGTCGAGGAAGGCGACACCGTCACCATCGACGTCGACCGCCGCGCCCTCGACCTCGAGGTCGACGAGGCCACCCTCGCCGAGCGCCGGGCCCGCTGGACGGCGCCGCGCCGCGCTACCGGACCGGCGTCATGGCCAAGTACGCCGCGCTCGTGAGCTCGGCCAGCGAAGGCGCCGTCACCAACCCTCGCCGCAGCTAGGGCCGGTCGCACGGCGGGACGCGCGCTGGGCCTCAGCATCGACGAGCCCGGGTCGTGCGGACCCGGGCTCGTTCGTGCGCGCCGTGAGGACCTGCGTCCGCGAGGGCCTACGGCAGCTGGTAGCGGGCGCGGAGGGTGTCGTCGGAGCCCTTGGCCGCGTTGTTGTGCCAGGCCTCGACCAGCAGCGGGGCCTGGTTCTTCTTCTTGAGCAGGGCCGCGAGGCGAGGGCCGACGTTGCCGAAGCCGCTCTTGCTCCAGCGCTGGCCGAAGTCATCGGAGATCATACGGTACGGGCTCGACCTTGCCGGTGGCCTTGCTGTAGATGCCGGCCGTGGTCACGATGCGATCACCGATGACGTCGATCGAGTACGGCAGCGAGGGGTTCTTGATGCCACCGGTGCTGGCCATCGTGCGCGGCTGGAGAGCGTCTCACCGAGATCCGGCTGGTCCTGAGGCGGACCTTGCCGGCATCGGAGTAGGTCACGACGAGACGCTTGCCGCGCGCGTCCATGACCGGGTCAGCGGACGTCGTTCCAGGCGATGGTCTGGAGCGGGCAGGCTGTTGATGGCTGGGCCCGTCGCCGATGTCGAAGCGCTTGAGGCGCAGGTCACCGTCGCGCACGAAGGCCACCGCGACCGAGCTCGGGGTGGCCGCCACGTCGAGCCCGCTCTTGAGCTCGGCCGCGCCGAGGTTGTAGGTCTCCTTGAAGCTCGGCGTCGTGCCCAGCGGCTCGAGGCTGCGCAGCATCAGCTGGGCGGTGCTCTTGTTGCCCGTCTTCTCCAGCCAGCCGATGGCGATGAGGTCGTTGCCCACGCAGGAGACGGTCACGTCACGAACGCGACGATCGTCCGCGGTGCTGGTCATCAGCGCCTGGGCAGCGCCGCCACCGATGGTCCGACTGGTGAGGAACACGTCGGAGTCGCCGGCCTTGTCAGACGGGCTGCGGTAGCCGCTGGCGACCCAGACGCGGCCGGCGCAGATGTCGAGCGAGATGCCCAGCTGAGGATCGCCCACGATGGGGTACCGGCGCAGGTTGCCGTTGGTGCGGCTGTAGTCCCGCCACCGTTGGTGCTGAAGGCCAGGTACAGCTGACCGGGCTTGCTGGACTCGTGCCAGCCCACGGCCACGATGGCGCCCTTGCTGGTGATGCCGTTGGCGGCCATGTCCTTGAGGCGCAGCAGGCCGGCCGCCCGCAGCGGAGTCGGCGTGGCCTCGCTTGGAGGCGCCCATCATGGGTGCGGCTGCGGTCAGCACCAGCGTCAGGGCGGATGCGACGGCGAGCAGGAGTCTTCGCTTGACGACCATGGCGTGTTTCTCCTCGACGGTCTCGGTGTGCGCTATCCCATCCCTCTCGGTACGGCAGCCTACAACGCCCGTGCACAAGTCGCAGACGAGCGGCGTCGCCGGTCGGCTCTCAGCCGCTGCGCCGGCGCCGCAGACCACCGCGCTGGGTCATGGCGTGGTTGGCCAGGGCCGCCACGCCCATGGCCACGATGGCGCGCTCGGCCATGGGCATCGGGCGCACCACCGAGAGGAACTGGTCGGCCCGTTCGTGGTCGACCGACGAGAGCATCGCCTGGCCCTCGGCGGTCAGGGCCAGCACCCGCTGACGCCGGTCCGCGACCTCCACGCCGCGCTCGACATAGCCCCGCCTCACGAGCCCGTCGACGAGGCGGCTGGTGGCCGAGGGCGAGCGACCCAGCTGCTCGGCGAGGTCGCCCACCGTGAGCGTCTCGGGGCCGCCGACGGCGTAGAGCGCCGCCAGCTGGGTGAAGCCGACGTCGAGCGAGCCGAGCTGCTCCGCGAAGCCGATGACCAGCTCGCGCCACAGCGCCCGCCCGACGGCGATGCGATCGGAGAGGAGGCGTGGGTTCTGCAGCTCGTCGCGAGCGGCCTGGACCACGGGCGAAAGCAGCGGATCGTCCATCGTGTGCATAGTTGCATATATTCGCGGGTGAAGTCGGCTTTCTCCTGTTACGGTTCGGCTAGCGCGCCGAGGTGCGCGCCCTGCCGCGCGAGGGAGCGACGCGGCGTTCCAGCCAGCTACGAGGAGAGCATCGACTGGTGCCTGCCTACATCTACCCCGGACAGGGCTCACAGTCGGTCGGCATGGGCAAGGTCCTGGCCGACGTCTCGCCGGAGGCCGCAGCCGTCTGGCAGGAGGCCGACGAGGCCCTCGGAGAATCCATCTCGCGCCTGGCCTGGGAAGGCCCCGCCGAAGAGCTCGACCAGACCGTCAATGCCCAGCCGGCCCTGTTGGCCGCCTCGATCGCGGCCCAGCGTGCGCTGGAGGCCAGGCTCGCGGGCGGCGTCTCCGCCTTCGGCCCGCCCAGCTACTTCGCGGGCCACTCCATGGGCCAGTACAGCGCCATGGTCGCGGCCGGCGTCCTGGACCTGGCCGATGCCGTGCGCCTCGTGCGCCTGCGCGGCCAGCTGATGCAGGCCTCCTCGGGCGACGGCGCCATGGCTGCCATCATCGGTCTGCCCGACGAGCAGGAACGAGGAGCTCATCGCCGTCGGCGCAGCCGAGGGCACCATCACCATCGCCAACCGCAACTCGCCCGGCCAGATCGTGATCAGCGGCGAGCGGGCCGCGGTCGAAGCGGCCGCGAGCGCAGCCAGGGACCTCGGCGCCCGGCGAGCCATGGTCCTGCCCGGTGAGCGTGGCCGCCCACTCCCCGCTCATGGCCGAGGCCGCCGAGGGCATGCGCCAGGCCCTCGCGGACATCACCTTCCGAGCCCCCGCGGCCCCGCTCCTGGCCAATGCCGACGCCATCGTGCTCAGCGACGGCGAGGCCTGCCGCGACGAGCTCATCGACCACCTCACCCGCGGCGTGGACTGGGTCACCGCCGTCGAGACCATGGTCGCGGCCGGCACCGACACCTTCGTGGAGGTCGGCCCCGGCAAGGTCCTGACCGGCCTCGTGCGCCGCATCGACAAGAACGTCACCACCGTCGCCATCGACGACATCACCACCGAGGGCGGACTCGAACTGCCCGCCTCGACCTCATAGGAGGTATCCGATCACCCATGCGTCGTCCTGACTACGACCGCCGCGTCGCCGTCACCGGCCTCGGCATCATCAGCCCCGTCGGCACCGACATCCCGACCGCCTGGGACAACCTCATGGCCGGGGTCTCCGGCCTCAACCGCATCACGCGCTGGGACCCGGAGATCTCACCCTGCCACGCCGCGGGCGAGGTCAACGACTTCGACCCCAAGGAGTGGATGAACTTCAAGGCCGTGCGCCGTACCGACAAGAACGTCGTCTTCGGCGTGGCCGCCGCCAAGCAGGCCATGACCGATTCGGGCTTCGAGGTCACCGAGGAGAACGCCGAGGAGCTGGGCGTCATCTTCGGCTCCGGCGTCGGCGGCCCGGGCCTCATGGCTGACGCCATCGAGACCCTCGAGACGAAGGGCGCCAAGAGCGTCAGCCCCTTCTTCATCGCCAACATGCTGCCCGACACCGCTTCGGGCCAGATCGCCATCGAGCTCGGGGCCAAGGGCCCCAACATGGCCATCGTGACCGCCTGCTCGACCGGCACCCACAACATCGGCGAGGCCGCCGAGGGCATCCGTCGCGGCGACTACATGGCCGCCATCTGCGGCTCGACCGAGACGCCCCTGTTCGAGGTCGCCTACGTCGGCTTCAGCAACATGCGCGGCATGGGCACGCCCCGCGAGGGCCGTCCCCTGAGCGACATCTCGCGACCGTTCGACCGGACCCGTGACGGGTTCGTGCTGGGCGAGGGTGCCGGCGCCATGATCGTCGAGGACCTCGAGCACGCCAAGGCGCGTGGCGCCACGATCTACGCGGAGGTCGTGGGCTACGGCAACGCGGCTGACGCCTGGGACCTGATCCAGCCGGTGGAGAAGGGTGACGGCGTGCGCCGGGCCATGGAGTGGGCCATCCAGCGCCACGGCGTGCCCAAGGATGAGATCGACATGATCAACCCCCACGGCACCTCGACACCGCTGGGCGACCTGCGCGAGGCGGAGGCCATCAAGGCCGTCTTCCCCGACCGCTACAAGGAGATCGGCATCAGCGGCACCAAGTCGATGACCGGCCACCTCATGGGTGCAGCCGGCGCCATCGAGGGCGTGTTCACGGCGCTGTCGGTCTACCACCAGGTCATCCCGGCCACGCAGAACTACCTCGAGCCCGATCCCGAGATCGACCTCAACGTCATCGCCGGTGACGCGCGTGAGCAGGAAGTCCGCTACGCCATGAGCGACAACATCGGCCTCGGCGGCCACAACGGCGCCGTCATCTTCAAGCGCTACCTGGGCGACTGACCCGGCAGCCGACGCGATCGCCGATCGCGTCGGCTACGATCCAACACAGTCGCAGCACACAGGAGTCCTCAGCACCGTGCCGTCCACCGATCCCGCCCGTCGCGCCGTCATCACCGGTCTCGGAGCGGTCACGCCCATCGGCAACGACTATCCCGACCTTCTGGGCCAACGCCAAGGCGGGCGTGAGCGGCGGCGGTCCCATCACGCACTTCGACGCCTCCGACCTCGACGTGCGCATCGCGGCCGAGGTCAAGGACTTCGACCCGACCGTCGGCCATGGACCGCAAGATGGCCCGGCGCATGAGCCGCTTCATCCACTTCGCCATGGCCGCCGGCAAGGAGGCCGTGGCCGACGCCGGCCTCGACTTCAGCGACTGGACGCCCGGAGCAGCGAGACCGCGTGGCGGTCATCGTCAACACCGGCGGTGGTGGCCTCGAGCAGGTCATCGACGGCCACGTCACGGCCGTGGAGCGCGGTCCGCGCTTCGTCAGCCCCTTCGCCATCCCGGCGCTGTCGGGCTCGATGGCGGCCTGCCTGCTGTCCATGGAGTACGGACTCACCGGCCCGGTGCTGACGCAGGTCGGCAGCCTGTGCCAGCAGCGTCATCACCTTCCTCGACGCGCTGCGCATGATCGAGCGCGGCGAGGTCGACGTCATCATCGGCGGTGGCACCGAGGCGCCCCTGCTGCGGATGGGCTTCGCGGCCCTTTCCAACATGGGTGCCCTGTCCAAGAACAACGACGATCCCGACGGCGCCTCGCGGCCGTTCGACAAGGAGCGTGACGGCTTCGTCTTCGGCGAGGGTGCCGGCATCCTCGTCATCGAGAGCGCCGAGCATGCCCTCGAACGCGGCGCCACCATCCACGCCGAGCTGGTCGGCGCGGCGCTGACCGCCGACGCCTTCCACATCTCCGCACCCGAGCCCACCGGGCGCGGGGCAGCGATGGCCATGCAGAAGGCCTACCAGGACGCGGACCTCGCGGCTGACGAGATCGACTTCGTGGTGGCCCACGGCACGAGCACGCCGCTCAACGATGTGACCGAGACGCGGGCCATCAAGCGTGCCTTCGGCGACCACGCCTACAAGCTGGCCGTGTCCTCACCCAAGTCGATGGTCGGCCACCTGCTCGGCGGTGCCGGTGCGGTGGCTGCGCTCATCGGGGTCGGAGCCATCCGCGAGGGCATCATCGCGCCCACCATCAACTACCACACGCCCGACCCGGACTGCGACCTCGACTACGTGCCCAACGAAGCCCGCCGGGCGACGGTCGACACGGCCATGGTCAACGGCTTCGGCTTCGGCGGCCAGAACGCGGTGGCGGTCTTCAAGCGCTTCGAGGTCTAGCGCCGCTCCCCTGGCCCGACCGGTCGCGACGGCAGCTCGCGGCCTTCGTACGCGGCCAGGTCGGCCACCAGGTCGGCCGGCGTGCGCATCGGTCGGCCGCGCTCCAGGTCGTAGAAGACCTGCACCGTCGAGCCGTCAGCCACGACACGCGCCTCGCCCAGGTCCGAAGCTTCGACCTCGAGGCGGTACTCGAAGCCGAAGGCAGAGCGGCTGACCCAGCCCACGCGCACGGCACAGACGAGCGGCTCGCCGTAGAAGACCGGCTGGCGGTAGCTGATGTGGGCCTCCGCGATGACGAAGGTGCGCCGATGGGCATCAGGCCCGGTGCCGAAGGGATGTCCGGCCACGGTCCAGGTAGTAGCCGCTGCGAGCCATCTCGAAGTAGGAGAAGTAGACCGCGTTGTTGACGTGGCCGAGGGCGTCGGTGTCGTTGTAGCGGATCTCGATGGGATGTCGATATCGGAAGTCGCCGTCGAGCGGTCGGGAACGGGCCATGGGTCCGATGCTACCGGCGCCGCGCCCCGCCCGTCGGCAGAGGACGCGCCGGTACCGTACCGTTGGGTCGATGCCGACCGAGACCCCTGCGCCCGACCTGCCGCCCACTCCGGAGCGAAGTATCCGAGCAGACCTCCGCCACCTCGATCGAACGCGGCCGGCCCAGCTACTCCTGGCGCTACGGCCAGGACCGGCGACTCGCGATGGTGCGCGAGTTCGTGGACGCTCGAGGGGGCGCGCGTGCTCGATGTCGGGTGCGGCATCGGGACCTACGTGCGCCGCTTTCGCCAGTACAGCGACGACGTCCACGGCATCGAGGTGGAGGAGGAGCGCGTGGCCGAGGCCAGCGCGGAGCTGCCCAACATCGTCCATGCCTTCGGTGAGGACCTGCCCTACCCCGACGACCACTTCGACCTCGTCTTCTCCAACGAGGTCATCGAGCACGTCGACGATGATCGGCTGACCGCCGCCGAGATGGTGCGCGTGACCAGGCCCGGCGGGATCATCGTGGCCTTCGCGCCCAACCGGCTGTACCCCTTCGAGACGCATGGCGCGTACTTCGGTGGCCGCTACGTCTTCGGCAACATCCCGCTCGTCAACTGGCTACCCGACCCGCTGCGCGACCGCTTCGTGCCGCACGTGCGGGCCTACACCAGCCGCGGCCTCGAGCGCCTCTTCGTGGGGCAGCCGGTGCGGCTCGTGCATCACCGCGTGATCTACCCGGGCTTCGACAACATCACGCGCCCGCCACGCTCGACTCGGCGGCTTCCTGCGCCGGGCGCTGTATCTCGCCGAGCACACGCCGCTGCACGTCTTCGGGCTGTCGCACTTCATCGTGCTGCGGGTGAAGGACGACGTCGCCGGCTGAGGCTGCCGGGCCCGAGCCGCAGCTAGAGGTCGGCCGGGGTCACGGTCGTCGCGGGGTCGACCACGTGCGCCTCGAGGACCACGGGGATGGACCAGTTGCCCGCGAGGTCTCGCCACTGCACGTGGATCGAGCGCGGACCGTCCACGCCCGAGCCGCCGGTCTCCTCGTCCCCCAGCGGGAACTCGATGCGGTCCACCGCGGGGTAGCTGCGGCCGACCACCAGCCGCCCGTCCTCGTCGACCTCGTCGTCGAGGCCGATGCGCACCAGGGCCAGCCCGGTGCCGTCGAGGTCGTCTGCGGCGAAGAGACGCAGCGAGGCGCTGCCCCGGACCACGTCGAGGCCGTCGATGTCACCCCGGATGGTCGCCGGATCGAGGGCCGGTGAGCCGGCGGGCGGAGCATCGTCGAGGCGCGGCTGAAGCTGGTTGCGCAGCGCCCACCACATCTCCTCACGCGCGCCCTCCATGCCAGGGCCCAGACCCCCACGCCGGCGAGGCCCTGTTCGAGCGCGAACTCGATCTTGGCGCCGAAGCTGTCGGGGTCGTCGTACCAGACCTGTCGCCAGGTCGCGGGGCAGCTCGAGCAGCTCTTGGTCGCGTAGGCCGTCCAGGCCGACTCCTGCTCGCTGTCGTAGCGGCGACCGCCCTTCACGCGCCCCACGCACCGCGACGTCGTAGTTGGCGGTCGAGGGGCCGTCGACGTCCTCGCCCGTGCGCACGGCAGCTCCGGCGGCCGCACTCTGCGTGGGCCAGGCGTAGCCGTACCAGGGCAGGGCCAGCATCAGCCGCTCGCCGTCGCCCCCGGTCTGCTCGAGGGCAGCCGCCACGGAGGTCGTCAGATCGCCGGCCGCACCACCGATCAGCGGCGCGGTGGAGCCGGCCACTGCCGAGTCGCGGGTGCGTGTAGCCATAGCCCATGATCACGGCCAGGTCGGCGGCATCGTCGGCCGTGAGCGCCGCGAGGTCGTAGTTCTCGAGCCCGGGCACCACATCGATGCTCAGGTGCAGCTCCGGATCGACCTCGTCGAGCGCGGCGCGCAGCTCGCGCACCAGGAGCAGGTACTGGTCGGCGACCCGTGCGGGGATGGGCTCGAAGTCGAGGTTGACGCCATCGAAGCCACGTTCGGTCACGAACTCGGTGATGCGCTTCACGAGGGCGCGCGCGGTTCTTCTTCGTGCTCAGCAGGTTGATGGTCCGTTCGCGCGTGCCGTCCGTCCAGGCCGTTCGCTGCACGACCGGCACGACCTTCACGCCGGCCGCCTGCAGCTTCTTCTTCAGGGCCGCGAACTTCTCGCTGCCGAGCGCAGCCCAGCCGCCGGGCACATCGCCGTTGGGCTTCCTGGCCACGAGCCGGCCGTCCTGCGAGGCCTCGACGCTGTGGACGGCGGCGATCGTCAGCAGCGACGGGTCGATGCTCGCAGCGGCATCGTCGAGCAGCCAGTAGGGCACGAAGCCGAGGGCCTCGGCAGCGACCGGCTCGGGCGTGGGCTCGGGCGTGGGCAGTGGCGTGGGCGTCACGATCGGCGCCTGTGTGGGCGAGCCATCCGGCTGCGCGCTGGCAGCGCCAGGGCTCGGGGTGGGCGTGGCCAGCAGGTCGCTCTCGACCGTGATGCAGGCGCTCACCACGAAGGGCAGGAGCAGCAACGACAGGCCCAGGATGACGCTCGCACGTCGCTGCCCGGTCGTCGGCAAGGCGGTCAGCACGTTCGGCACCCTACCAAGGATCGGCGTTTCCCGGCTTGACCGGCAGACGACGCAGACGCAGCGAGTTGAGCACGACGCTGACGGAGCTGAAGGCCATCGCGGCGGCGGCCAGGATAGGGTCGAGCCGCAGCCCGAAGAACGGGTAGAGCAGGCCCATGGCCACCGGGATGAGCACGACGTTGTAGCCGAAGGCCCAGCCGAGGTTCTGGCGGATGACCCGCAGGGTCCCCCGCGAGACCCGCACCGCCGTGCCCACCAGCCGCGGGTCGCCACCCACCAGCGTGATGTCGCTGGCCTCGAGGGCCACGTCGGTGCCGGTGCCGATGGCGATGCCGACATCGGCCCGAGCCAGCGCCGGAGCGTCGTTGATGCCGTCGCCGACCATGGCCACCGTGTGCCCCTCGGCCTGGAGGCGCTCGATGTGGGCGGACTTCTCGCCGGGCAGCACGTCCGCGGTGACATGTTCGATGCCGACCGCGGCGGCCACGGCCCGGGCGGCAGGCGGCGCGTCGCCGCTGAGAAGATGGACCTCGATCCCGGCGCGCCGCAGGTCGGCGACCGCCTCCGCGGCGCCGGGCTTGATCTCGTCGGTGATGTCGAGCGCGGCGGCGAGCACGCCGTCCACCGCCACCAGGACCGTGGTCGCCGGCGCTCCGCCAGCAGGGGCCGGTGCGATCGTGCCCGTCGATGCCGGCTTCGCGCAGGAAGGACTCGCTGCCCACGAGCACCTCGCGTCCGTCGACCGTGGCGCGCACGCCGCGGCCGGTGACCGACTCGAAGGCCTCCGCTGGCGCGCAGCGACAGGCCGCGGTGCTCGGCCTCGGCCACCACGGCGGCGGCGAGGGGGTGCTCGGAGCCACGCTCGGCGGCGGCGGCGAGGGCCAGGGCCTCGTCGACCTCGTAGCCCGGCATCACGCGCACCGCGCCGACGCCCGGCCGGCCGGCCGTGAGCGTGCCCGTCTTGTCGAAGACCACGGTGTCGATGCCACCGGCCGCCTCGAGCGCGGCGCCGCCACGGATGAGCACGCCCGCGTCGGCCGCCCGACCGGTGCCCACCATCACCGCGGTCGGCGTGGCCAGGCCCATGGCGCAAGGGCAGGCGATGATGAGCACGCTGATGGCCGCCACGAGCGCGTGCGTCAGGGCCGGCTGCGGTCCGAAGACCCACCAGATCACGAAGGTGATCGCTGCCAGCACCAGCACCAGGGGCACGAACCACTCGGTGATGCGGTCGGCCATGCGCTGGATGGGGGCCTTGGAGCCCTGGGCCTCGCGGACCATGCGCACGATCTGGCCGAGCACCGCGTCGCGGCCGACGTGCGTCGTACGCACCACGAGCGTGCCGTTGCCGTTGACGGTGGCGCCGATGACCTCGTCGCCGGCGGCACGGACGACCGGCAATGGCTCGCCGGTGAGCATCGACTCATCCACGCTCGAGTGGCCGCTCGCGACCACGCCGTCCACGGGCACCTTCTCACCCGGTCGCACCCGCACGAGGTCACCGGGCCGGATGTCCTCGAGGGGCACGTCCGACTCGAGCTCGCCCCTCACGAGGCGGGCGGTGCGGGCGCCGAGGCCGACCAGGGCCGCGACCGCTCCGCTGGCGCGGGCCTTGGCGCGGGCCTCCATCCAGCGGCCGGTGAGGATCAGGCCGATGATCATGGCCGAGGAGTCGAAGTAGGTCACCGGCTCGATGCCGGCCTCGGTCACGAGCGAGGGGGCGATCGTGACGGCCGTGCTGTAGCCCCAGGCCGCGAGCGAGCCCAGCGCCACCAGCGTGTCCATCGAGACCGTGCGGTGGCGAGCCTGGCGCAGCGCCGCCCGCAGGAAGATCCCGCCGGCCCAGAACTGGATGAACGTCGCCGGGATGAACAGCAGCCAGTTGAGCTGCGTCATCGGCAGGCCCAGCAGGTCTGGCCGCAGCATGAGGGCCATGATCGCGAGCGCCACGATGACCGACACCAGCGCGCGGAAGCCCAGGTCGCGCATCTCGCGCGCGCGCAGGTCCGCATCGGGATCGGCGTCGTCGAGGGTCAGGGCCCCGGACGTGGTGCGCTCGCTCCGGACGCACGTCGTAGCCGGCCGCCTCGATGGCTGCCTCGACCTCGGCCCGTCCCGCCACGGCCGGATCGACCAGCACGGTGGCCCGTTCGGTGGCGAGGTTGACGTTGGCCCGGGCTACGCCATCGGCATCGCGCAGGAAGCGCTCGATGCGGTTGACACAGGAGGCACAGGACATGCCTTCGACGCCGATCGAGAGCTCGATGGGTTCGGGTGCCGTGATGGGCACGGGCGCGACCTAGCGGCCGACCGGTCGGATGGCGTAGACGCCGATGACCATATCGACACAGGGATCGTGACAGAGCTCCAGTCCGACTTCGCCCCTGTCGACCAGCTCAGCGAGGAAGCCGCACTCCCGGGTGCGGCAGGCCGGCCCAGAAGCGGCCGTCCCGGGTGTCGACGGCCAGCACGTCATCAGCCTCGCCGTTGATGTCGAAGCGACGACGCAGCTCGTGCATGGGCACGTAGGCGCGTGACTTGATGAAGCGCCGAAGCTGCGCCTGGGTACAGCCTTGGCCCTGATTGGAGCCGTCGGGACGGCTGCCCGCTGTCCTCAGCCATGGATCGATCTTTCCCTCGCGGGACCTGCCCCTGCCGGGCCCGCGATCGGTACCCGCCGGGCACCGTCTGTCATCTCGGTTCGAAGCGGTCGTCGGGGGCCGACGGCCGGTCGGCGGATGATACACCCGACGGTGGGGCAGCCCTCCGCTGGCCAGCCTGCGGTCGCTAGCGGCCGCCGACGACCCGCAACCCGCGCGGCGCCTCGTTGAGCGACTCACCGCCCTCGGCGGTGCACACCATGGCGTCCTCGATGCGCACGCCGTAGCGCCCCTCGAGGTAGATGCCGGGCTCACAGCTGAAGGTGTCGCCGGCGACCGCGGTGGCACCGTTGCCGGCCACCAGGTACGGCTCCTCGTGGACCTCGAGACCGATGCCGTGGCCCAGGCGATGGATGAACGACTCGCCATGGCCGCCGGCCCTGATGACGTCGCGCGCGGCCGCATCGAGCGCCTCGAAGCTGACCCCGGGTCGCACGGCCTCGCGCGCGGCCGCCTGACCGGCAGCGGTCAGCTCGTAGATGGAGCGGAAGGTTTCGTCGGGCCCGGAGCCGTCCTCAGCGGCGATCCAGACGGTGCGCGTGATGTCGGAGTTGTAGCCGGCGCGGCGACCGCCGATGTCGAGCAGCAGCGGCTCCCCCGCCGCGATGACGCGCTCGCCAGGCTCGTGATGGGGCGAGGCGCTGTTGGGCCCGGAGGCCACGATCGAGAACTCGGCGGTGTCGTGTCCCGCGTCGAGCAGCGCCTCACGCACGGCCCGGGCCACGTCGGCCTCGGTGCGGCCCACCAGCGGCCCCTCGATGATGCGCTCGATGGCACGGTCGGCGGCGTGCGCAGCGGCCCGCAGGAGGGCGATCTCCTCGGCGTCCTTGGTGCGGCGCATGGGCCCCAGCACGCTCGAGGCCAGACCCCAGCCGGCACCGGGCAGGACCGCCTGCAGGCCCAGCACGAACTGGGCTCGCAGGCCATCCGAGACGAGCAGGCGCAGCGGGCTGGGCGGCGGCAGCAGGCCCGGCACCAGCAGGTAGGGGTCGTCGGTCTCCTCCCAGGTCTCGATGCGGACCCGCCCGTCGGCCAGGCCCGGCGCGACCCGTGCCGCCGGCGCCTCCAGGCGGGGGCTCACGTAGGCCATCTCGCCCTGCGGCCGGGACGACCAGCAGGTTCAGCCGCTCCCCGCCGTGAGCGGCATAGCCGGTCAGCCACTCCAGCTCGGGTCCTACCCCCACCAGCAACGCTGTGGCGCCCGCCGCTGCCACCGCGGCCTTCGCTCGCAGCTGACGCTCGGCGTAGCGGGCAGCGCTGATGCCGTCACGCATGCATCAACCCTGCGACGCAGCGGCGAGCCAGCCCTCCACCAGGCGGGTGCCGTCCTCGAAGAACTTGCGGTAGGAGAAGACGCGCGTGGCGCCGGCCGCGAGGGCCCGCTTGCGCGTGAGCTGATCGTCGTGCTCGGCCACCGCGACGACCGGCAGGCCCGCGTCGGTCACCCGCTCGATGGCCGAGACCCCGTCGAACCGGCGCGCGGCCAGGTCGACGATGGCGCCGTGGATGGTCTGCTGGTCCTCGAGCGCGGTAGGCCTCGAGCGCCACGGCCAGCTCCTCCTCGGAGCCGAGCTGGACACCACGGCCACCGGCGCGGCGGACGGCTTCGGTGATGCGCGTGGCCCACATCAGGTCGTCGGCCAGGACGACCACGGCAGCGGTCAGGAGACCTCCCAGGTATCGCTCGTGAAGAGCAGGTCGCGCAGCACGCCCTCGCCCTTGTCGGCACGGACCAGCTCGATCTGTCCGGCCACGAGCTGGTGGTGGGTCGGCTTCTTCACGCGGCGCAGCACGCCGATGGGCACCGGGTAGTCGGGCCAGAACATGCGGCTCAGGATGTAGGCCAGCATGTCGTCGGTCTCGTCGTGCACCAGCAGGTCCGCCTCGGTGACGCCGTCGCCGAGCGTGACCACCTCCGGTCTGGTGCCCCGCAGCACGATGCCGCGGTCGCGCTCCTTGCCGAAGATCATGGGCTCGCCGTGCTTCAGCTCGACGGTGCGGTCGGCGCGCACGTCACGGTCGGTGAAGTCACGCCAGGCACCGTCGTTGAAGATGTTGCAGTTCTGCAGCACCTCGGTGAAGGCGCTGCCCTTGTGGAAGCCGGCCGCCTCGAGCGTCTCCTGGATGTGCGCCGGGTAGGTGTCGATGGTGCGGGCCACGAAGGTGGCTTCCGCGGCCAGCGCCAGCGAGGCCGGCACGACCGGCTGGTCGATGGTGCCCTCCGGCGTGGACTTGGTGCGCTTGCCGAACTCCGAGGTGGGGCTGGCCTGGCCCTTGGTCAGACCGTAGATGCGGTTGTTGTACATCAGGACCTTGATGTCGACGTTGCGCCGCATCGTGTGCACGATGTGGTTGCCGCCGATCGAGAGCGCGTCGCCGTCGCCGGTGACGACCCAGACCATCAGGTCCGGACGGGCGATCTTGAGCCCGGTGGCCAGCGTCGGCGCGCGGCCGTGGATGCTGTGGAAGCCGTAGGTGTTCATGTAGTAGGGCGTGCGGCCCGAGCAGCCGATGCCGCTGATGAAGACGATGTTCTCGCGGGGGTAGCCGAACTCGGGCATCACCCGCTGCGTCTGGGCCAGGATGGAGTAGTCGCCACAGCCGGGGCACCAGCGCACCTCCTGGTCGGAGACGAAGTCCTTCTTGGTGAGCTTCAGCGGCGCGGTCGCGGTGGCGGGGCCGGTCGTGTCGGTCATCGGCTGGCGTTCCTCGTCGAGGAGCAGTTGGGCGGCCTTCATCACCTCGGGCACCGGGAAGGGCTTGCCGCGGACGCGGTTGAGGCCCACCGCATCGACGAGGTAGCGGCCGCGGATGAGCAGGCGCAGCTGCCCGGTGTTGATCTCCGGGATGAGCACGCGCCGGTAGCGCGCGAGCACGTCACCGGTGTTGCGCGGGAAGGGGTTGAGGTGGCGCAGGTGGGCGTGGGCCACGCTGTGGCCGGCGCGCTGCAGCCGCTCGGCCGCGGTGCGCAGGGCGCCGTAGGTGCTGCCCCAGCCGAGGATGAGCAGGTCACCCGACTCGGGCCCGAAGACCTCGAGGTCGGGGATGTCGTCGGCGATGCCGGCGACCTTGCGCGCGCGCAGGTCGGTCATGCGCTGGTGGTTGTCGGGGTCGTAGCGAGACGACGCCGGTGACGTCGGCGCTCTCGAGCCCGCCGATGCGGTGCTCCAGCCCGGGCGTGCCGGGCACGGCCCACGGACGCGCGAGCGTGTCGGGGTCGCGGTCGTACGGCTGGAACGTCGCCGGGTCGGTGTGGTTGGCCACCGAGATGTCGGGCAGGTCCGAGGGCTCGGGGATGCGCCAGGGCTCCGAGCCGGTGGCCAGGAGGGCGTCGGACAGGTAGACCACCGGCGTCATGTACTTGAGCGCGATGCGGCAGGCCTCGATGGCCATGTCGAAGCACTCGGCCGGCGTGGCCGGGGCCACCACGGGCAGGGGCGCGTCGCCGTTGCGGCCGTACATCGCCTGCAGCAGGTCGGACTGCTCGTTCTTGGTGGGCAGGCCGGTCGAGGGTCCGCCGCGCTGGACGTTGACCACCACCAGCGGCAGCTCGACCATGACCGCGAGGCCCATGGCCTCGCCCTTGAGCGCGATGCCCGGGCCGGACGAGGCGGTCAGCGCCAGGGCCCCACCGAAGGCGGCGCCGATGGCCGAGCCGATGGCCGCGATCTCGTCCTCGGCCTGGAACGTGCGCACGCCGAAGTGCTTGTAGGTGCTAGAGCTGGTGCAGGATGTCGCTGACGCCGGCGTGATCGGATAGGAGCCGTAGAAGAGCTCCCGCTCGGCCAGCTTGGTGGCGGCCACGAAGCCGAGCGCGGCGGCCTCGTTGCCGGTGATGTTGCGGTAGGTGCCCGGCGGCAGCTTGGCCGGCTTGACCCGGTTGCGGGTGTGGAAGATCTCCGTCGTCTCGCCGAAGGCGTAGCCGGCCTTGAGCGCGCGCAGGTTGGCCTCGGCGACGACCGGGCGGCCGGCGAACTTCTTCTCGATCCACTTGATGGTCGGATCCATGGAGCGCTCGTAGAGCCAGAACATGATGCCGAGCGCGAAGAAGTTCTTGGTCAGGTCCACCTGCTTGGTGGACATGTCCAGCCCCTCGAGCGCCAGCGCGTTGAGCTTGCTGATGGGGATCTCGAAGACGGTGAAGTCGTTGAGCGAGCCGTCCTCGAGCGGGTTCTCCTCGTAGCCGGCCTTGGCCAGGTTCTGCTTGGTGAACGCGTCCTCGTTGACCACGATGGCGCCACCGGCGGGCACGTCGCCGACGTTGGCCTTGAGCGCCGCCGGGTTCATGGCCACGAGCACGTCCGGCTGGTCGCCGGGCGTGTGGATGTCCGCGGACGAGAAGCTGATCTGGAAGCCCGAGACGCCGGGCAGCGAGCCGGCAGGCGCGCGGATCTCCGCCGGGAAGTCCGGCAGCGTGGCGATGTCGTTGCCGAAGACCGCGGCGGTGCGGGTGAACTGGCGTGCCGGTGAGCTGCATGCCGTCGCCGGAGTCGCCCGCGAAGCGGATGGTGACGCGCTCCAGCTCCTGGATCGGCGGGGGGTGGTGCTGATCTGTCTCTGTGGTCACGTTCCCTGCAGTGTAACGCGCAGCGGCCGACTGGCCCTTGGCGGCGTGCAACGAGCGGCGAGCCCACCAGCCCGGGCCGGCCGCTAGCATCCGGTGCGTGACCGACCAGCCCGGCCCGGCCGCCGCATGCCCCTCCGCGGACAGGCGCCTGGGCATCATCCTCGTGCTCGTGTCGGCGGCCGCCTTCGGCTCGGGCGCGCTCTTCGTGCAGCCGCTCTACGACGCCGGCATGGAGCCGCTGGCGGTGCTCTTCTGGCGCTTCACCACCGCGGCCCTCTTCGGCTGGGGCTTCCTGCTGCTGTCGGCCCCGCGCCGTCGCTCGCTCTTCGCCCTGTCGCGCCGGCGGGTGCTGGTGCTGCTGCTGCTGGGCACGCTCTACGTGGGCAACAGCTACGCCTTCATCGCCTCGCTGCAGGTGGTCTCGATCTCGCTGGCCTCGATCATCGCCTACCTCTACCCGGCCATGGTGGCGGTCATGGCCACGCGCTTCGTGCGCCGGCTCGAGGGCCGCCGGGCCTGGATCGCACTGGGCATCTCCATCGTCGGCATCGCGCTCACCGTGGGCGGCATCCCCGAGGGCGAGCTGCCGCCGCTGTGGGGCCTGGCGCTGGCCTTCGCCAACCCCGTCATCTACGCCTCCTGGATCATCCTGCAGGCGCGCCTCGCGGGCGAGCGACCGAGCGGTGGCGAGCCGCGTCGTGGACGAGCTCGAGATCCCACCGGGCGATGCCGACGTGGCCACCGACCGGACGCGCCCGACCCCTCCCCCGCCGCCGCCCTGATGACCACGGCCACGGCGCGGTGTACGCGCTCCTGCTGCTGGGCAGCGGCGGCTCGCTCTCACCGCGCGGCGGTGCCCAGGCACGGTCTGGCCGGCGCTGCTGGGCCTGGGCCTGGTGGCCACGGCCATCGCCATCCAGACGTTCTACGCCGGCGTCAAGCGCGTCGGTGGGGCGCGCGCCTCGCTCATCAGCACGGTCGAGCCGGTCTACACCGTGGCCCTCGCGGTCATCCTCTTCGGCGAGAGCCTGACGCCGATGCAGATCGTCGGCGGCGCACTGGTCATCTTCGCGGTCGTCCTCGCCGAGACCGGCCGGCCCGATACAGTTGGCGACCGCGCCGGCGAGCGCGCCTGAATCCGACCACACGGGGAGCCCACCATGCGTCTTGTCTCGTTCATCGATGAAGCCGGCGACCGTCTCGGCGTCGAGCACGCGGCCAGGTCGGATCTGGGCCAGCCGCTCGCTGGGCGCCGGGCTGCCGGGCTCGATGGCCGAGCTGCTGGCCGGCGGCGAGACGGCGCTGGCGGCGCTCCGCTCCGCGGCACGCGAGGCGGCCGCGGCCGGCCGGCCGGGCGAGGTCGACCCGTCGCGCGTGACGGCGCCGGTGCCGCGGCCCGGCAAGATCGTGGCCGTCGGCCTCAACTACCGCGACCACGTCGCGGAGCAGGGCGGGAAGGTCAAGGTCCCCGAGCGGCCGATGCTCTTCGCCAAGTTCCCGACCTCGGTCATCGGCGACGGCGAGACCGTCGAGTGGGACCCGCGCCTGACCGGCGCGGTCGACCTCGAGGCCGAGCTGGGCGTGGTCATCGGCCGCACGGCCCGGCGCGTCAGCGAGGCGGAGGCGCTCGACCACGTGCTCGGCTACACCTGCATCAACGACGTCACCGCGCGCGACCTGCAGTACGGCGACAAGCAGTACGTGCGCGGCAAGTCGCTCGATACCTTCTGCCCCATGGGGCCGGCGCTGGTCACGCGCGACGAGCTCGCCGACGCCGGCGGCCTCGCCGTGCGCAGCTGGCGCAACGACGAGCTGATGCAGGACTCGAACACCTCGAACCTCATCTTCGACGTGCCCTTCCTGGTGTCGTTCTGCTCGCAGGCGTTCACGCTCGAGCCCGGTGACGTCATCGGCACCGGCACACCCTCAGGCGTGGGCTACTTCCGCGAGCCCCCGCAGCTGATGGGCGATGGCGACGTCATGACCGTCGAGGTCGAGGGCATCGGCCGGCTGACCAACCCCTGCCACGAGGTCCGCGCCGACTGAGCGCTCGTCCCGCGGCCAGAGCGTGCCTACTGGGTCGCGAGCAGCGCCTCCTGGAAGATGCCGAGGGCCTCCTCGATCTCGGCGCGGTCGACGTCGAGCGGCGGGATCCAGCGCACCACGTTGCCGGCACCACAGGTCAGCACCAGCAGGCCCCGCTCGGCACAGGCCTGGCTCATGGCACTGCCGAGGGCCACGTCCGGTGCGGCGGGATCCTTGATCATCTCCACGCCGATCATCAGGCCCGGGCCGCGGACGTCGCCGATGCGGGCGTCCTCCGTCTGCAGCGCCTTCAGGCCCGCGGTCAGCTCCGCGCCGCGCGCGGCGGCGTTGGCCACGAGGCCCTCGTCGCGCATGACCTCGAGCACGGCGATGCCGGCCGCGCAGGAGACCGGGTTGCCGCCGTAGGTGGAGCCGTGGGCACCCAGGCCCCAGCGCTCCTGCAGCTCACGCGGCGAGACCAGCGCGGCGAGCGGCATGCCGTTGGCGATGGCCTTGGCCACGAGCACCACGTCGGGCACGATGCCGGCGTGCTCGAAGGCCCACATCTTGCCGGTGCGGCCGTAGCCCGACTGGACCTCGTCCATGATCAGCAGGATGCCGTGGCGCGTGGCCAGCTCGCGCAGGCCCTGCAGGAAGGCGATCGGCGCGGGCACGTAGCCACCCTCGCCCTGCACCGGCTCGATGATGAAGGCGGCCGTGCGCGCGGGCTGGATCTGCTCGGCGAAGAGCCGCTCGAGGTAGGCCAGGCTGGCCGCGCTGGCCGCCTCCTCGTCGCCATCGAAGTCGCGGTAGGCGTTGGGGAAGGGCGCGATGTGCACGTCCGGCACCAGCGGGTCGTAGCCCGTGCGGTAGTTGAGGCTGGAGCTGGTGAGGCTGGTGGCGCCGTAGGTGCGCCCGTGGAAGCCGCCGGAGAAGGCGATGATGTGCGTCCGGCCGGTGGCGCGCCGGGCCATCTTCATGGCGCCGTCGACGACCTCCGCCCCGGAGTTGCCGAAGTAGACCGTGTCGAGCGGCTCGGGCAGCTCGTCGACGAGCATCTCCGCGAGGCGCGTGACCGGGTCGAGGTGACCCAGGCCGTTGCACACGTGGATGAGCTCATCGACCTGCGCGTGGATGGCGGGTTGACCCTGGGATGGGCGTGGCCCAGCGAGGTCACGGCGATGCCGTTGGCGAAGTCGAGGTAGGCGCGGCCGTCGCTGTCGATGAGACGATGGCCCTCGCCCCTGACCCAGGTCTGCTGGTAGTAGCGGCCGAGGATGGGCGAGAGGGTGGCGGTCGAGCGTTCCTGGATGGTGCGGGCGGTGTCGGTCATGGCCGCAAGCATACGGGGGCACGGGCGGCCGCGTCGCGCGCACGCGGCGCGCGTCACAGCAGGCCTAGTAGCGGCGGCCGCGCAGCTTGTCGAGGTCGAAGCGGGCGGTGTCGGCGATGGCCATCACGGCCATCGTGCCCGCCTGCACCGGGTCGCTGACGACGAGGTCGGCCTCGGCCGAGACGGAGCCGGCCATCGACAGGGCCACCACCGGGATGCCCAGCTGCCGCAGCTCGCGCACGGCCTTGGTGATCTCGCCGCCCATCAGCGAGCCGGCCAGCACGAGGATGTGGGCACGAGGCAGGTCGGCCACGGCGCGGACGGCGGCGGCGATCTCGTCTTCGCCCACGAGGGCCATGGTGTCGACCGAGATGCGCTCGCCGCGCAGGTTGTGGCGGTCGCTCTCGGAGACGGCGCCGAGCGCGACCTGTGCCACCTGGGCCCCGCCGCCGATGACGATGACGCGCTTGCCGAAGACCTGGCCCAGGGTCGGGCGCGCGCCGGCCGAGTAGACACCGGGCACCGCCACCGCCACCTCCGTCGCCTCCACCGGTCCGAGGTCGCGCAGCTCGATGTCGAAGACGCGCGTGATCTCGTCCTCCTCGCCCTTCTTGGTGGCCGGGAAGGAGTTGATGGTGACCACGTCGGCGCCGGCCTCGCGCAGGCGCACGAGGATCTCGGTCAGGTCGGCATCGTCGGTGGTGCGCAGCTCGATGGCGGTGAGCACGCTGCCGCCGCTGGGGATCGAGAGATCGGGGATGTCGTGTGCGGACCGTCGTCGTGGGTACTCATGGGCTGCGCAACTATGGCATAGCCGCGGGGCGCGCACGCTCCTGTATCGTCAGGCGACCATGACCGAGACCAACACCCGTACCTCCGCCAGCCCCGCCATCGGTGGCCGCGCCACCATCCGCGTGGGCATCATCGGCGCCGCCGGCATCGCCGGTGGCGAGCTCGTGCGCCTGCTCGAGCGCCATCCCAACGTGCGCATCGCCGGCCTCCAGGGCCGCGATCGCGACCACCAGCCGCTGGCCGAGAGCCAGCCGCAGCTGGGCCGTACCGGGCACTTCATCGAGACCTCGCTGCCGGACGTCGACGCGGTCTTCATGGCCCTGCCCCACGGCGCCTCGGCGGCGCTGGCGCCCGAGTACGTCGAGCGGGGCATCGCGGTCATCGACCTCGGCTCCGACTACCGGCTCAACGATCCGGCCGAGTACGAGCGCTGGTACGACTACACGCACCCCTTCCCCGAGCTGCTGGCCAAGGCGGTCTACGGCCTGCCCGAGCAGCATCGCGCCGAGCTCCAGGCGCTGCAGGGGGCGGACATCCGACTGGTGGCCTCGCCCGGCTGCTACCCCACGACCTCGATGCTGGGTCTGTACCCGCTGGCCCGCGCCGGGCTCATCGGAGACGTCGTGGTCGACGCCAAGAGCGGCGTCTCGGGCGCCGGTCGCTCGGTCAGCGCCGCGCTCATGTACACCGAGGTCAACGACTCGGTCAAGGCCTACGGCCTCGGCGGCCACCGCCACACCGCGGAGCTGGTGCAGGAGATCCGCGACGCGGGCCCCGCCCCCGAGGCCAACCCCGGCTGGGAGACGGTCGGCTTCCTGCCCCACCTGGTGCCCATGAACCGCGGCATCCTCGCGACGGGCCACGTGCGCCCCACGCGCCCGGTCACGGACGACGAGCTGGCGGAGCTCTAGCGGAGGCCTACGCGGACGAGTACTTCGTCGAGGTCGTCGACCACGCCCCGGCCACCGGCCACGTACGCGGCAGCAACTTCGTGCGCGTGTACGCCCAGCTCGACGAGCGCACCGGCCGCATCACCACCGTCTCGGTCGAGGACAACCTCGTGAAGGGCGCCGCCGGCCAGGCCGTGCAGGCCTTCAACATCGTCTTCGGCCTGCCCGAATGGACCGGCCTCGAGCAGCTCCCGATCGTCCCGTGACGGCCCTGGACCCGCTGCCCTCCGACCTGCCGCAGGTCGAGCGCGTGGCTCGTCTGCCGCGTGGCTTCGAGGCCCTCGGCACCACCGCCGGCATCAAGCGCTCGGGCGCGCCCGACCTCGCGGTCGTGCTGGTGCAGGACGGACCCGCCGCCGTCGCTGCGACCTTCACCACCAACCGCCTGCCGGCCGCACCGGTGCGGATGAACCAGGCCCACCTCGCGGCCACCGCCCCCGACGGCCAGGGCCGCTACGGCTGGGTCGACGCCATGATGTCGACCTCCGGTTGTGCCAACGCCGCCACCGGCGAGGCGGGCCTGGCCGACCAGCGCAGCCTCGCGGCGACTCTGGCCACCCACGTCGGCACGCAGCCCGAGCGCGTCCTCGCCATGTCCACCGGGCTCATCGGCACGCGCCTGCCCATCGAGCGAGTGGCCAACGCGCTCACCGCCATCAGCGGCTCCTTCCGCACCGACGACGATGCCTTCGCCGACGTGGCCGAGGCCATGCGCACGACCGACTCGCGGGCCAAGTCGGCGGCGGTCCGGTCGAGCTGCCGGGACCCGATGGGCGCCGGTGACGGTGACCGTCAGCGGGGTGGCCAAGGGCGTGGGCATGATCCACCCCAACATGGCCACGATGCTCAGCTTCGTGCTGACCGATGCCGACGCGCAGCCCGAGACGCTCAGCCGGCTGCTGCGGCCGATCGTGGCGCGCACCTGGAACCAGACCAGCGTCGATGGTGACCAATCCACCAACGACACGGTCCTGCTGGTAGCCTCGGGCGCGTCGGGCGCCGCGCCTGTCGAGGACGACCCAGGGGCGATGGCGACGCTCGGGCGAGCGGTCGAGGCGGTGGCCCGCTCGCTGGCGCGCCAACAGGCCGCCGACGGTGAGGGTGCGACCACGCTCATCACCTGTGCCGTCAGTGGCGGCCGCGACGAGGTCGAGGCCCGGGCCGTCGCGCGGGCGGTCGTCTCGAGCGATCTGCTCAAGGCTGCGGTCCACGGTGCCGACCCCAACTGGGGCCGTATCGCCATGGCCGTGGGCAATGCCGTCATAGGGCGCGCCGAGACGCTCGAGGCGGCCGGCCTGACGGCCGAGGAGGCGCGAGCCCGTGCCGGTCGCCCCGTCGAGCTCGACCCGGCTCGACTGCAGATCGACATCGAGGGCACGACC
The DNA here is from genome assembly GCA_963714675.1 of uncultured Chloroflexia bacterium. Lineage (GTDB taxonomy): Bacteria > Chloroflexota > Limnocylindria > Limnocylindrales > CSP1-4 > JAFMJV01. Next base: position 680,662 of record CAVQPG010000004.1, read on the forward strand.
GTGTTCGCCGGCCTCCCGCTCGACTACGACGAGGCCGCGCTGAGCGGTTCGATGAAGCATGGCGAGGTCACCATCCGCGTGGACCTCGGCCTCGGATCGGGCACCGGCGAGGCTTTCGGCTGCGACCTGACCCAGGAGTACGTCATCGAGAACAGCGAGTACTCCACGTGAGCGGCACGCCGGTGGTGGTCAAGCTCGGGGGCACCACCATCGTCGAACAGCAGGACCTGCTGCGCGAGATCGTCGAGGAGCGCATGGGCCGTCCGCTCGTGGTCGTCCACGGCGGCGGCAAGCGCCTCACCGAGTGGCTCGAGCGCCTGGGCGTGCAAAGTCGTTGGAACGACGGGCGCCGCGTCACCGACGATGCCACCCTGGAGGTGTTCCTGGCGGTCATCGGCGGTCTCATCAACGCCGAGCTGACCGAGGCCCTGTTGGCGCTCGGCGCACGGGCCGTGGGCGCGCGCGGGATCGACGACGGCATGATCCGGGGACCCCGGGCCGCGGGGCTCGGGCGAGTCATCAGCGAGCCGGTCGCCGACGGGGCCGTGCTGCTCGCGCTGCTCGGGGCGGGCTATCTGCCCGTGCTCACACCCATGGGCCTCGATTCCGACGGGCGGGTCTGCAACGTCAATGCCGACGATGCTGCGGCGGCTGTCAGCGCCGCCATCGGCGGCGAGCTGGTGCTGCTGACCGACAGCGACGGTGTCCGCGACGCGGCGGGCCAGCGCATCCCGGAGCTCTCACCACGGTCCGCGGCGGCGCTCATCGCGGATGGCGTCATCGCCGGTGGCATGGTGCCCAAGGTCAGCTCGGCCCTGCGCGCTATCGGGCCGGGCTCGCTGGCGGAGCGTTCGGTCATCGCCGACGGCCGCACCGAGCGGGCCTTGCACGGCGCCCTCCACGACGGCGCGGGCACCGGGTTCCGTCCGACCTAGGCGGAGGCCGCGCCCGCGCTAGGCTCGAATCCGGACGCCGGCGGCAGGAAGATCGCCCGGCGCTCCTCGCGGATCTCGTCATCATCGGTCGCGCTGACCACGCTGTCGGGCCATGCGCTCTGTACCTGCGCGGCGAGAGGCAGGATCACGCCGCTTTCGAGTTGCTGCACGTCGACATAGGTCTTCTCGACCGAGACATCCGGCCGGCCCAGCAGGAAGCCCTGGGCGGCACCGATCTGCATCTCGCGGATGACCTGCAGCTGGCGTGCGGTCTCGACTCCTTCGGCGATCATACGGGTGTCCTGGCTGAGCGCCAGATCGCGCAGCGATTCCAGCACCGCCCGCGCACTTTGCCGGTTCACGCCGCTCTGGACCAGCGCGAGGTCGATCTTGACGATGTCGAAGTGCACCTGCGAGAGCAGCCGCAGGCCGGAGTTGCCCGCGCCCACGTCGTCGGCGGCCAGCCGCAAGCCGTATTGCTGGAGCAGGTTGAACGTCTGCTGCAGCCGGCCCAGGTCGTCCACCTCCTCACGCTCGGTGAGCTCGATGATGACCCGGCTGGGCGAGATGCCGTTGCGCACCAGGCCCGACAGCAGCCAGGCGGCGTCGAAATCCTTGACCTCCAGGGTGCGCGGCGAGAGGTTGAGCGTCAACAGACGGTCCGGACCGATGGCGCTCGCCGCGTTGACCACGACCTCGATGCAGGCGAGGTCGAGGTCGACCGTCCGGCCCGAGGCGGCGGCGGCGGCGAAGAGACGGCTGGTGTCAGGCAGCGGCCCGTCCGGATCGGGCCGGATGAGCCCCTCGAAGCCGAGGATGCGTCCGCTGCGCAGGTCGACGATGGGCTGGAAGACGGGCCGCAGCAGCTTGCCCGTGACGACCTCGGCGACCGCGTTGGCGGTGGCGTCGGTCAGCTCGTCGGGCAGCAGGTCGCGCTCTGGCTCGAACATCTCCACCGAGCCACGGTAGTGCCGCTTGGCCCAGTAGAGAGCGGCATCAGCCTGCCGGTAGACCATGTCTCGCTGGCGGCTGAAGCGAGGCACACCGGAGACCCCTGACGAGAACGCAGAGGGACGCCCACCACCGGGCGGGCGCTTGCAGAAGTACAGGATGCGCTCGGCCACCGTGATGGCCTCGTCGGGCTCGGTGTTGGGCATGATGATGGCGAACTCGTCGCCGCCCGTGCGGTACAGGTGGTCGGTCTCGCGCGCAAGCTCACGCATGGTCCTGGCCATCCTGACCAGCATCTCGTCGCCGGCGGAGTGGCCTTCACGGTCGTTCACGACCTTGAGGTCGTCGAGGTCCATCAGCGCGAGGCTGAAGGGCGTACCCCGCTCTTCGAAGACCTTGATCTCGCGCGCCAGCCGTTCCTGGAAGGCGCGGTGGTTACCGAGTCCGGTCAGCCCATCCTCGAGCGCGTCCTCGCGCGCCTCGCGGTAGAGCGTCTGCAGCTCCTCGCGTGCATCGGCCATCTCTTCGAAAGGGTGCACGAAGTAGCGCTTCAGTACGATGACCGTCAGCAAGCCGCCCACCACCACGATGGCCAGCGCCCATCCGACCTCTAGGGGCATGTCACCCGAAGTGTCCGGCCAGAGCTGGACGAGGCCCATGCTGCTGCCGTCTCCGTTGCTCCAGAGGGGCACGACGGTCGACGCCAGACCCATGGCCTGCAGCTCGGCGTCGGCCTCGTCGCTGTGGCTGACGACACCGGAGATGTAGGGCAGGGTGGCCGCGGGGTCGACCGGATCGGCGCCGTCGACCGGACCCGCAGATGCCGCGGCGGCGACCACGACCTCGGATGAACCCATGTCCACGAGCATCGACGAGACCGTGTCTCCGCCGAGCATGGGGGTCCGGTCGAACAGGCTCGCGACGTCCACCTCAGCGGTGAGGACGGCGCGGTTGCGCCCGCTGACCGAGCGCAAGGGGGTGGCGATGAGCAGCCGCTGGGCTGCGCCCTCGCCGCTGGTGGTACGGGTGACCGAGTCACCGATGGCGATCGCCCGCCGTTGCAGCGAACCATCGGCACAGGCGTCGGTGCGATTGGCGGTGAAGGGAGCGCGCGTGCCGTCGGCGACTCGCACGATGCAGGCATCAGCCACGACCACGCCGTCCTCCCCTGCAGGGTCCGGAGCGCCCGCGTCGCGAGCTGGCGCTCGCTGCTGCCGTCGATGCCGTTGGCCAGGCGTGCCAGCTCGGGGTCGCCCGCGGCCCTGAGCAAGCGCGCCTCGATGGCCTGCTCGCGTGAGAGCAGGGCAGCCGCGGACTCGGACGTGGCCCGGCCGTGCTGGGCGGCGAGGGTCGCGTCAGGTGCGTGCACCAACGAGGTGGTCAGGTAGATGCCTGCGATCGTCGGCACCAGGGCCAAGGCCAGCATGGCGGCCGACAGACGCCATCGGACCGACCTTGTGCCGCGCGGTCCCTTCGTTCTTCGGTTGTCGCGCTTGCGGCGCAGTGTGGACATGGGGTTCTCCGTACCGGGCCTGAGCCCCAGTAGAACCCTCGCTCCGAGGTACGGGTAGTGGGCCGTTGGCACCAGCAGCGGCTAGGACCTTGCCTCGGCGCACCAGGCCGATCCACCGCCCGATCCCGAACCCACCCCCGCCAGACCACACCTGGCCGCACCCGGAGCCGGCTACGTGTGCCCGCGGGCTGCGTGCACAAGATGCATGACTATGCAATACTTGCGTCGCACGCGCATGTTAATGCAGGACAGCGAGCCGCCACTGCGCCGTGTATCCCGCACATCCAGGGGGTCCGGGCGCTCTCGTGCTCCGCAAGATCCGGTTCGGAGGTTCAACGTGAAGAAGGTCGTGCTCGCCTATTCGGGCGGGCTGGATACATCGGTGGCAGTGGCCTGGCTCAGGGAGCAGTACGACGCCGAGGTGGTGACCGTGACGGTCGACCTCGGAGGCGACTCGCTGCGCGATAGCGTCGCCGAGCGCGCCATCGCGTCGGGCGCCAGCCGCGCCTACGTCATCGATGCCCGCGAAGACTTCATCCGCTAGTTCGTGTGGCCCCGCCTCGCAGCCGGTGCCCTCTACCAGGACGTCTACCCGCTCGCGACCGCACTTGCCCGGCCGCTCATCGCCCAGCTGCTCGTCGAGGTCGCCGACGCGAGCGATGCGACGCCGTCGCCCACGGCTGCACGGGCAAGGGCAACGACCAGGTTCGCTTCGACGTCGCCGTGCAACGCCTCGACCCGAAGCTCGAAGTCGTGGCGCCCATGCGCGTACGCCATGGGCCTCTCGCGACGACCAGATCGACTACCACCGCGCGCGGCATCGACATCCCCTCACCAAGGGTCGCCCTACTCCATCGACGTGAACCTCTGGGGCCGCTCCTGTGAGACAGGTGTGCTCGAAGACCCCTGGGTCAAGCCGCCGGCGGACGCCTACGAGTGGACCGTCGCTCCGAGCGATGCGCCCGACATCCCCACCGAGCTGACCATCGGCTTCGAGGGTGGCATGCCCGTCTCGCTCGATGGTGAGACGCTCGCCCCGGTCGACCTGGTGCAGCGCGTGCACGACATCGGCGGGGTGCACGGCGTCGGCCGCATCGACCACGTCGAGGATCGCCTCGTCGGCATCAAGAGCCGCGAGATCGACGAGACCCCCGCGGCCACCATCCTGCACACCGCGCATGCCTCGCTGGAGGGCCTGACCCTCTCCAAGGAGCAGCTGCGCTTCAACCGTCTCGTGGCAGACGAGACCGCCCAGGCCACCTACGACGGCATCTGGTTCAGCGCCCTGCACCGCGACCTGCGCGAGTACACCAGCTCGAGCCAGCGCGTGGTCAACGGCCAGGTGCGCATGCGCCTCGAGAAGGGCAACGCCTACGTCGTCGGCCGACGCAGCGACGATTCGCTGTACGACCGCACGCTCGCGACGTACGATGCGGACGATGCCTACGATCACGCCGCTTCGGTCGGCTTCATCAAGATCTTCGGGATGCCGCTGCGCACCGAGGCTGCACGCCATGAATTGGCCTGGACCTGGACCGAGCCCATGCTGGGCGACCTGCCCATCGAGATGGCCGACGCCAAGGCCTGACCGATGAAGGCCTGGGGCGGCCGCTTCGCAGCGGAACCGGATGCGAACGCGGCCGACTTCGGGCGCTCCATCGAGGTCGATGTCGAGCTGGCGAGCGAGGACATCACCGGCTCGCTGGCCCACGTCTCGGGCCTGCGCCGGGCGGGCCTGCTGACGAGCGACGAGGCCGATGCCCTCAGCGACGGCCTTCGCTCCATCGCCGCCGACGTGCGCGACGGGACCGTGGAGTGGGATCCCGCGCACGAAGACATCCACATGAACGTGGAGATGGAGCTCAGCGCGCGGATCGGGGCGGTGGCCGGCAAGCTCCACACCGGGCGCTCGCGCAACGACCAGGTGGCCACCGACCTGCGGCTCTATCTGCGCCGGCGAATCGGCGATATCGAGGCCGCGCTGACAGGGCTCGAGCGGGCGCTGGTGAACCTGGCCGACGGCCATCGGGATGCGGTCATGCCGGGGCATACCCACGTGCAGCCGGCCCAGCCGGTGCTCTTCGCGCATCACCTGCTGGCCTACGTCGAGATGCTGGAGCGCGACCGCGGCCGGTTCGCTGATGCGCTGCGACGCGCGTCCCTCTCGCCCCTGGGCTCAGGAGCCCTCGCGGGTGCCGGCTTCAAGCTGGACCGCGAGGCGACGGCCGCGGATCTCGGCTTCAGCGGCGTGACCCGCAACTCCATCGACGCGGTCGGTGACCGCGACCCGGTCGTCGAGACCATCGCTGCCGCGGCCCTGGCCATGGCGCATCTCTCCCGCCTGGCCGAGGAGATCGTGTGGTGGACCAACCCCAACTTCGGCTTCGTCCGGCCCGACGACGCCTGGTCCACGGGCTCGTCGATGATGCCCAACAAGCGAAACCCCGATCCGGCCGAGCTCATCCGCGGCCGGACCGCACGCGTGAGCGGGCACCTGGTCACGGCCCTGACCATGCTCAAGGGCATCCCCGCCGGCTACCAGCGCGACCTGCAAGAGGACAAGCCGCCGCTGGTCGACGCGCTCTCGACGCTGGAATCCTCGCTCGATGTGATGGCCGGCATGGTGGCCACCCTGCACGTCGACGAAGTCCGCATGCTGGCTGCCGCGACCGCCGGCTACACCACCGCCACGGCCGTGGCCGACGCGCTCGTGGAGCTGGGCGTGCCCTTCCGCGAGGGCCACCACATCGTGGGCTCGCTGGTGGCCCACGCCGAGACCGCCGGCGTGGAGCTGACAGCGCTCTCGGACCGCGACATCGCGCAGGTGCTGGCCGCATCCGACGACCCGGAGGCCCAGCGCCTGGCCTCGGATCCGGGGCATCGGCGCCCGGCTGCGGACCGCAGCCTCGCTCGAGAACGCCCTGGCCCGACCCGACGTCATCGGCGGCACCGCGCCGGTCCGTGTCCACGCGGAGCTCGACGCCGCCATCGCTCGCCTCGGTGCCGGCTCGGATCGTTAGCGCCCCGAGCGTGACGTCGGGGCGTCAGTCGCCTGCTTCACGGCGCTCGCGCGAGACCGTGACATCGCCACCGTCCACGACGATCTCGGCCGGGATCGGGTGCGAGAGGAAGAGCGGCATCGACTCGCTGTAGCCGTAGGCACCGGCGTCGAGGACGGCGAAGAGGTCGCCCGCGACCGGTCGCGGCCCGGCACGTCGGAGGCCAGGATGTCGATGCCCGTGCACAGCGGCCCCACCAGGTCGAGCCGCGCGTCGGCCGGTCGCTCGGCAGCAGCGCCCAGCGGGCACGACCCGGTGGTCCTGGCCCACCAGCCGCGGTCGCAGCAGGTGGTGGATACCGCCATCGCTGATGGCCACGACGCGGCCGCCGCGCTCCTTGGTGCGCGTGATGCCGCAGAGGTAGACACCGGCCGGACCGACCAGCCAGCGTCCGGGCTCCAGCAGGAAGCGCGCTGAGCGAAGCGCCGGTCGATCGACCCACGTCGCCATCTCCGCGGCCAGGCCCTGCCCCAGGGCGTTGATGTCGAGCGGGTGCTCGTCGTCCGTGTAGGGGATGCCCAGGCCACCACCGGTGTCGAGCAGCTCCAGCTGCAGTCCGTGGCGCGCGGCGACCCGTTCGGCACGCAGGGCCAGGTCGGCCGCAGCGCTGACGAGCACCCCGCATCGAGCACGTTGGAGGCGCCGAAGGCGTGGAAGCCGCGCAGCACGAACGGGCCCTCCGGAGCAAGCGCCGCCGCGCTGCGCAGGCGCGAGACGGCTTCGTCGGCCTCCTCGTCCGAGAGGCCGAACTTGACGTTGCCCGGAGCGCTGATGATGGGCAGCCCCTCGGCATCGCCGCCGGTGGCCAGGCGCAGCATGAGGCCCTGGCCCGCGCGGGCGGCAGCAGCGAGTCCGATGACCACGTCGAGCTCCTCGAGCGACTCGACCGTGAGGGCGCCCACGCCTGCCTCGAGCGCGGCCGCCAGCTCGGCGTCGGTCTTGCCGGGGCCGGTGAAGACCACGTCGCTCGGGCTCGAAGCCCGCACGCAGCACCGCGCGCAGCTCACCGCCCGAGGCCACGTCGGCACCGAGGCCGGCCGCGGCCAGCGTGCCCAGCACCACCGGAGAGCTGTTGGCCTTGCAGGCGTAGGCGATCTCGATCGGACCCGGCAGCGCCGCTCGCAGCGCTGCCGCCCGGGCTCGCAGCACCGTCGGCGTCGTAGACGTAGAGCGGGCGACCGTAGGCCGCGATCAGCTCGGCCGGGTCGAAGCCGGCGATCGTGCGGCCGACCTCGATCGAGGGTGCCGCCACCTCGCGGTCGATGCTCACCGCAGGGCATCCTCGAGGGCCACACGGGCGTCGGTGCCCGCGTCGCGGTACTTGACGATGACCGGGACCGTCAGCGACAGGCCCTGCTCCTGCGCCCAGGCCGACCCGGCCGGGCGCGTGCCCGGCACCACCACGGCGTCCGGCCGGGATCACCAGCGGCTGCTCCGAGCGTGCCGCGCGAGCTCGCGCTCCTCGACCAGGTCGAACAGGCGACTCTGACCGGTGATGATGGTGCCCGCGCCGATGACCGCGCCACGGCTGACGGTCACGCCCTCGTAGAGGCCGGCGCCGCCGCCGACGAAGGCTCCGTCCTCGACGATGACCGGCCGCGCGCCGGCCGGCTCGAGCACGCCACCGATCTGCACCGCGGCCGAGAGGTGGACGCCCTCGCCCACCTGCGCGCACGAACCCACCAGCACATGGGAGTCGATCATCGAGCCCCGGCCCACCCAGGCCCCGATGTTGGCGTACGACGGCGGCATGATGGTCACGCCCGGCTCAAGGTGCACGCCGCTGCGCACGGCGGTACCACCCGGTACGACGCGCCAGGGCGCGCCGGCCTCCGAGGCCGTGCGCGCAGGACCGCTGTCGAGCAGGTCGAGCAGGCCGTAGGCCGCCTTGTCACGCGCGGCCATGATGGGTCCGTCGCGCAGGTCGGTCATGCCCGGCAGGCGGAAGCCGAGCAGGATGCCGGTCTTGACCCAGGCGTCCACGCGCCAGCCGCCCGCGACCGCCGGGTCGGGTGTGGCAGCGCGGACCTGGCCGGCCTCGAGCGCCGCCACCAGCTCGGTCACGAGGGCCCGGACCTCCTCGATCAGCTCCGCCGACGGTCGGCCCGGCGGCAGCGGCCCAGGCGGCATCGGCACGCCGATCGATCGGGCCGCGTGGGCCGAGCGGTCGCGCCGGTTCGGACGGCTCATGCGGCAGCCTCGGCCGCGGTCCCGAGCAGCCCGAGGTCGCTGAGCACCTCGCGCACCCGGGCGCGGTTGGCCTCGTCGAGCGTCAGCATGGGCATGCGCAGCGCGTCGGTGATGAGGCCCATCTCCGCCATGGCCGCCTTCACCGGCGCCGGGCTGGTGGTGATGAAGTTGACGCGCATCAGCTCGAGGTAGCGGTAGTGGATGCGCCAGGCGGTCTCCATGTCACCACGCGCGGCGGCGGCACACAGCTCCACCATCACCGCCGGCACCTCGTTGGAGGCCACCGAGATGACGCCGTCGCCGCCCACACCCATGATCGGCAGCGTCCAGCTGTCGTCGCCTGACAACACCGCGAAGCCCTCGGGCCGGTCGCGCACGATGGTCATGATCTGCTCCATGTTCCCCGAGGCCTCCTTGACGGCCACGATGCGGGGATGCTCGGCGAGGCGCATGAGCGTGTCGGCGCTGACGTTGCCGCCGGTGCGACCGGGCACGTTGTAGACGACCACCGGCAGGCCGCCCTCGTCGGCCACGGCGCGGTAGTGGGCCTCGAGCATGCGCTGGTCGGGCTTGTTGTAGTAGGGCGAGACCACGAGCGCCGCATCGGCCCCGAGCCGGGCGGCGGCCCGCGTGTAGTCGATGGCATGCGAGGTCACGTTCGAGCCGGTGCCGGCGATCACGGGCGTGGTCTCGGCCACGCCGCGGCGACGCACGGTCTCGATGGTCAGCTCGATGACGCGCTGGTCTTCCTCGGCCGAGAGCGTCGGTGACTCACCGGTGGTGCCCACCGGCACGAGGCCGTTGATGCCGGCGTCGATCTGACGCTCGACCATGGCCACCAGCGTGGCTTCGTCGAGCGAGCCGTCGGCGTTCATGGGTGTGACGAGGGCGGTGATGGCACCGCTGAAGATGGGGCTGGTCATGTCGGTCGTTCCTTTCGGTCTGTCGTCTGGCGTCTTGGTCGGTTCAGGCGGTCCGTTCGCGGACCAGGCTGGTGAAGGCGGTGATGCCGGTGCGATCGGGCTGCTCGAGGAGCGCGTCGGCGGAAAGGAGCGCCCCGGCCACGTAGGCGGAGCGGTCGCGGGCCTCGACCCGGACCTGGAGCGACTCTCCCGGACCGTCGAAGCCGACGATGTGCATGCCCGGATGGGAGCCGGCTCGCAGGGCCACGATCTCCAGCACCTCGGGATCCGGCGCGCCCGACCCGGTGGCCAGGCGCGCCTCGCGCTTCGCGGCGAGGTGTGGCACCAACCGGTCGGCGACCGCGAGCGCGGTGCCCGAGGGACGGTCGGCCTTGGCCGCGCGGTGCTGCTCGAAGAGGTAGGGATCGTAGTCGGGGAAGGCCCCGAAGAGACGCGCGGCGTACTCGGCCACATCGCCGAAGAGGACGGCGCCGAGGCTGTAGGTCGGGGCCACGACCGCGCGAGCGCCGAGCGCCTCGAGCCGGGCGGCGAAGGCGCGACCGATCTCGTCGTCGGCGGTCCAGCCGGTGGTGCCGACCACGAAGGCGCGACATCCCGCCTCGAGCCCGAGGTCGATGTGCTCGAGCAGGCTGGATGTCGTGGCTGAACTCGAAGGTGACGTCGACCGGGCCGATCGCGGCCGGGGTCGGGTAGCCGGTCTCGCGTCCGGCGATGGCTGCGACCTCGTCGCCGCGGGCCTCCAGGCCGGTCGCGATGGCACGGCCCATGTTGCCGCTGCCGGTGATCAGTGCTCGCATCGTATCGCTGGTCCTCGTCGTGTGGTGATCGGTGGGCGAGGCCGCTGGGAGCTCCGAGCAAACAAAAAGACCGCAGTCACCTCGATCGGTGTCTGCGGCCCTCGGAGCCTTGCCTAGCGGCCTCCGAGTCGGTCGTTCCGAAACGTCAGCCGTCTAGACCCGTGCCTCCAGGCAGGGCCGCGTCGGCTTCGGCTTGAGAACGTGCAGATGTGTCATTCCGCAGCGAAGTGTGGCGGAGCGGGGCGGCCGCGTCAAGTCGGGACCGGAGCATCGCGGTGGCGCGGCCGCTCGCGATGCGGCCGTCACGCGGCCGCTTCGGCGGCGGTCGAGCCCCACCACGCCTCGAAGGCATCGAAGTCCGGTGCGATCGGCTCAGGCAAGGTGGTGGCGTCCTCGCCGCTGAGCACGTCGAGCGTCTTGAGGCCGTTGCCGGTGATGACCAGCACGGTCTCCTCGTGGCGCCCGATGTAGCCCTCATCGACGGCTCGTCGCAGGGCGGCCAGGGTCACGCCCCCGGCAGTCTCGGTGAGGATGCCCTCGGTCCGGGCCAGCAGCCCGATGCTGTCGATGGTGGCCTCGTCGGGCACGCCCAGGATGGCGGCACCGCTGTCACGGGCCTGGCGGATGGCATAGCCACCGTCGGCCGGCGAGCCGATCGAGAGCGAGCGCACGATGGTGTCCGGCTTCTCCACCGGGCGGACGACGTCCGTGCCGGCCTCGAAGGCACTCGCGATGGGACCACAACCGGTGGCCTGGCCGCCGAAGAAGCGCACCGGCGCCGCGTCGAGCAGGCCCACCTCGGTGAGCTCGCTGAAGCCGCGGCTGAGCTTGGTGTACATCGAGCCCGAGGCCAGCGGCGCGACCAGGGCCTCGGGGGCGCGCCAGCCCAGCTGCTGGGCGATCTCGTAGGCGATGGTCTTGGAGCCCTCGGCATAGAACGGACGCAGGTTGACGTTGAGCACGGCCCAGCCCTCGAGCTCGTCGGATAGCTCCAGGCAGAGTCGGTTGACATCGTCATAGGGACCATCGACACGCACGACGGTGGCGCCGAGCGCTCGCGCCTGGGCGATCTTGGCGGGCTCCAGGTCGGCTGGGATGAAGACCACCGCGCGCAGCCCGTGGGCCGCGGCTGCTGCGGCCACCGCCGCCGACAGGTTGCCGGTCGAGGCACAGGCGAGCGTGTGGAAGCCCCAGGCCTTGGCCCGGGCAGCCGCGACCGAGACGGGGCGGTCCTTGAACGAGAGCGACGGGTTGCGTGAGTCGTCCTTGACCCACAGCTTGTCGAGCCCGATGCGGGCCGCCAGGCGGGGGGCCTCGGTCAGCGGCGACTGGCCGACACGCAGCCCGCTCGTGGGCAGCTCGGTCACGGGCAGCAGCTCAGCCCAGCGCCAGAGGGTGGCGTCGCGGGCATCGATGATCTCGCGGCTGAGGCGCGCGCGGATGCCGGCGAGGTCATAGACCGGCTCGAGCGGCCCGAAGCAGCGCGCGCAGACGAAGACCGGGCCATCGGCGACATCGGTGCCGCAGGCGCGACAGCGCAGGCCGCTGTATCCGGGGATGAAGCCGGTGTCGATGGTGGTCGCCGTGGTGCCCCCGGTGGGGGCGGGTGCCGTGTCGGCGGTGTCGGTGGCAGGGCGGATGGCGATCTGCGTCATCAGGGGATCCTCTCGATCGGGAGCGACCCGGACGGGCCGTGGGGTGCTCAGGAATCACGAAGGCCGCGACCTTCGCCTTGGTTGGTCGCGGCCCCGGGGATCCGGCCTGATGTCGAGCGCTACTGGTTCGGGCGCGCCCGCTCTCAGGCCCCGACCGATCCCGGCGGGGCCTCGGGCATCGCCATGCGAGTACCGTGCGGCTTCATCGTCCGGGACGATAGCGGCATCGCCAGCAAAAGGCAACCCCCGCGCTACATGTATGCAGGTACGGCAGCTGATACTCACCATCGGCCACGCTTGGTTCTGCATAGTCATGCGACGTAGCCGTATAGTATCGACATGAGCACCATGCCTCGTCCGCTTTCGAATCGCGCCCTCAAGCGGCATCGACAGCAGCTCATCCGTGAGCTGGTCGCAGCGCATGCGGTGGCCAGCCAGCACGAGCTCGTGGACCTGCTCCAGCAGCACGATTGCGAGGTCACGCAGGCGACGGTCAGCCGTGACATCGCCGAGCTGGGCCTGGTGAAGACCACGCACGACGGGCAGCACGTGTACGCCTGGCCCGGAGACCTCTCGCCCGCGCTGCCCACGGCCAGCGACGAGCGCCTGCGACGCGTGCTCTCCGACTATCACATCGATATCGGGCGCTCCGGGCTGACGTTGCTGCTAGTGTCAGAGGCCGGCGTAGCCAACGCCATCGGCCAGGCCATCGACGAATCGACGTTCGACGAACAGGAAGGCACGCTCGCGGGTGACAACACCATCCTCGTCCTCTTTGCGGACGAGGCTCGCCTCCAAGCGTGGCTGGAGCGTTTCGAGGCCCTGCGTGCCTCCGTCCAGATGAAGGGACCCAGACGATGACGATGCTCGGCGACGAGCCCGAGGACAAGCAAGGCACACCCGCGACCGAGCCGCTCAAGATCCTCGTGGTCGACGACGAGCCCGCGATGGTCGGGGCGCTCGGGGCGTTGCTGGGCCAGGCCGGCCATCGCATCATCGCGGCCTACGACGGCGAGGAGGCGCTGCGCCGCTTCCGGGACGACGAGCCCGATCTCGTGCTCCTCGACCTGGCCATGCCGGGCATGGATGGCGCCACCGTCTGCCGCCGCATCCGCGAGGTGAGCGACACGCCCATCATCGTCGTCTCGGGCGAGCGCGACCATGCCGCCACCGTCGAGCTGCTGGACCTCGGCGCAGACGACTACGTGCGCAAGCCCTTCCGGGCCGACGAGCTGCTGGCCCGCGTTCGAGCCGTCTCGCGACGTACCTCCGGCAGCCACGGTGATCGCGGCCGCGGCGACCCCTCGGGCTACGAGCTCGATCGGCGACGCCACGAGATCCGCTGGCAGGGCACGCCGCTGCCCACGACCGTCACCGAGTTCCGCCTGTTGCAGGCCATGGTCGAGCGACTCGGTGAGGTGGTGCCCCACGAGGAGCTGCTGGCCGCGGGCTGGCCGGACGTGCCGGACCCCGATCCGCTCTGGCTCAAGCCGCACCTCGCACGCCTGCGCGAGAAGCTGGTGAACGCCGGGGCGCCGGTGCCGGTCGCGGTGCGCGGCGTCGGCTACCGCCTCGACGCCTAGGCTTCCGAGGCCTCCGCGTCCCGAGGCCCCTCACCGCCCCGCCGTCCGGTCGAAGATCGGCACGGGACCGGTCTGCCCTTAACCGGGCCGCAACCGAACGTGTACCGCCGAGCCACCATTTTCGACCCCACGCTGTCGCTGACTTCCTGCCGCCACCTTCATACGGTCTGGGCAACCGGCAACGGGCCGGTCTGCCCGTTGTATCGAGAGGGGCACACCTATCGCAGGAGGGATACCACCCGATGATCGACACTGGAGATACCGCCTGGATCCTGATGTCGACGGCATTAGTGATGCTGATGCTGCCAGGCCTCGCACTCTTCTACGGCGGCCTCGTGCGCGCCAACAACGTCTTGTCGACGATCATGCACAGCTTCTTCGGCCTGGCCATCGTGACGGTGGTCTGGGTCGTGGTCGGCTTCAGCCTCGCCTTCGGCGACTCCCTCGGTGGCGTCGGCGTCGTCGGGGACCCGCTGCAGTACATCTTCTTCCAGGGCGTGGGCATGGAGCCTGCCGAGGGCAGCACCATCCCGTTCGTCCTCTTCGCCACGTTCCAGATGATGTTCGCGGCCATCACCCCGGCACTGATCAGCGGCGCCTTCGCCGAGCGCAAGAGGTTCGCGGCGTTCGTGGTCTTCACCATCGCCTGGTCGCTGCTCATCTACTCCCCGCTGGCCCACATGGTCTGGGGTGGCGGCATCCTCGCCGAGCTCGGCGCGCTTGACTTCGCCGGCGGCACCGTCGTCCACATCGCCTCGGGCGTCTCCGCTCTGGTCGTCGCACTGGTCATGGGACGCCGCATGCGCGGTCACCATGTCGAGCCGCACGACGTGCCCATGACCGTCCTCGGTGCGGGCCTGCTGTGGTTCGGCTGGTTCGGCTTCAACGCCGGCTCCGCTCTCGGCGCCAACGGTCTCGCTGCACAGGCGCTGATGGTCACCACCGTCTCCGCCGCTGCCGGTTGTCTCACCTGGGTCGGCGCCTCGTACTTCACCAACCGCAAGGTCAGCGTCGTCGGCGCGGCCGCTGGTGCCGTGGCCGGCCTGGTCGCGATCACCCCGGCTGCCGGCTTCGTCGAGGTCGGCGGAGCGCTGATCCTCGGCCTCGTCGCGGGTGCTGCCTGCTTCGGCGTCACGCTCCTGCGCGAGCGCCTCGCGATCGACGACTCCCTCGACGTCTTCGCCGTCCACGGCGTCGGCGGCATGTGGGGCGCGATCGGCACCGGCATCTTCGCGGTGGCCGCGGTCGGTGGCGTCAACGGCCTCATCGGTGGCAACCCCGAGCAGCTGGTCATCCAGGTCATCGCCACCGGCGTCACGGTCGTCTTCGCGGCCGTCGGCACCTTCATCATCATCAAGGTCATCGACGTGGCCATCGGCCTGCGCGTCACCGCAGACGATGAGGAAGCCGGGCTCGACGTGTCCGTGCACGGTGAGACCGCCTACGTCCCGTGGGCCGGCACCGCTGATGGCACCAGCCATGGCGAGCGCTGCCCCGCAGGCGTCCGTCACCACGGAGGCAGAACCCGCCTAGATCGACACAGCGAGTGTCGATCGGCTCGAGACCGCCCCTCTCGACCCCATCGGCGTCGTGTCCGCTCACTCGGACCGACATGGACCCGGCACGAAGGCCCGCGAGGCTCCCACTCGCGGGCCTTCGGCCGTGTCCGGGGACGCGCGAGTCGGCGGTCGATGCGGAGTTCGGTGCCAGGCAGCGTCGGTGCTCGCCCGTGAGTGTTCGGCGTCTGGCGGCGTCGGTGCTCGCCTGGGTCGAAGCCTGTCCGTGTCGATGCTTGCCTGGCGGCGTCGGATGCTTGCCTGGCGGTCACCTATCGGGCCCGGCGTCACGCCCGGATCGACGCGTCGTGACTGGTACGCACCGAACATGCTTCTGTCGACGCGTGACGTGCGCGGCACGCACGATCACGGGCTCACGGGACGCCGGCGATGCTGCCATACGTGACTGGCACGCAACGCGAGGTCCGCTCGCGACGCGCGGGCCACCAGCAGTGTCCGGGAACCTGGCTCGGGGGCGAGCGCTGCGACCAGGCTCGGCGCGACCGCGTGCGCAGACTCGGCTAGCGGGCAGAACCGACGAACTTGAGCCGGAGCACGAACTGCGATCCGTAGGGCTCGCGCGGCTCGACGGTCAGCTCGCCGTCCATCGCGCGGGCCAGGCGGCGGGCCGCGAAGAGCCCGATACCGGCACCGCGGGGCGAGTCGTCGAGACGCACGAAGGGCTCGAAGATGCGATCACGCCACGCGGCGGGGATGCCCGGGTCCGTCATCGGTGACCGCCACATACGCGCAGTCACCGCTCGCGCCAGCCGTAGATGTCGATGGCGCCGCCTCCGGGCGCGTACTTCGAGGCGTTCTCGAGGAGGTAGCCGAGCAGACGTCCGAGCTCCTCGGTCGAGGCCAGCGCCACCAGCGGCTCGTCACGGAAGCTGATGTGCAGGTCGCGTCCGCGTAGCATCGGTCGCAGCTCATCGATCACGGCGGTGACCTCGGCGGCGAGGTCGATGGGCACCAGCTCCGCGGGTGCATCGGGCATGACCCGCAGGCTCTCGAGGATGCTGTCGACGGTCTCGTCGAGGCGGTCGACCTGGGTCAGGGCCTCCTGCTCCCAGCCTTCGGCTTCGCTCACTGCCGGCGCCCCGCGCGGCCCCGCCAAGAAGCTCGACGTAGGCCCGTACCACCGCCAGCGGGGTGCGTAGTGCATGCGTGACCACGGCCACGAGGTTGGCCCGGGCCTCGTCGATGGCACGCAGCTGCTCCAGCTGAGCCTCCGCCTCGGCGTGGAGCCGGCTCTTCTCGACGAGGCCGGCGAGCAGGCCCGCGAGCGTTTCGAGGAACTCGATATCAGCGGGACGGAAGTCGCGGTATTCAGCGGTCTGGATGTTGAGCACACCCACCACCTGCTCCTCCCACACCAGCGGAACCGAGCAGAGCGAGGTCAGGCGGTCCTGGTCGACACCGCGGATCCAGGCGAACCGATCGTCATCGTGCACGTTGGGACTGACGATGGTGACCTGCGCCTGGGCCGCGAGCCCGGTGACGCCCTGCCCCATCTCGAGACGAGCCACGCCCACCGCGTGCTGGTCGAGCCCGTTGGTCGCGGCCAGCGTCAGGCCGCTGCCGTCTCGATCGCTGATGTAGAGCGAGCAGACATCCGCGTGTGAGGCCGCCCGAGCCCGGTCGATGACGGTGCCCATGAGCTCTTCCCAGGTGCGCGCGGAGGCGGCCAGGTGGGCGACATCAGCAAGGAAGCTGATCTCGTCCACGCGCCGATGTCCGGCGCCGGCGAGGGCATCGCTGGGCGGCAGGGATTCGCGTTCGGAGGACCCGCTCATACCCTGATGGTACGGAACAGCCTCGGCTCTTGGACGGACACTGGCGCGCTGGCACGTCGTGCCGTCGCCCACGAGCGGACCGACGAGTCAGGCGAGCCATGCCGAAGCGCCTGTCGGGCAGCGCCGAGGGACGCCTTCGGTCCGCTCCCCTTGCACGATGATGGAGCCATGACCCGATTCGATACCAAGCTCGCCCATCTCGGGCGCGATTCAGCTCGCGAGGCGCGCACCGTCAACCCGCCCGTGGCGCGCGCCTCGACCATCCTCTTCGAGTCGCTCGAGCAGATGCGCGCAAGCGCGCGGCGATGTGCCGTTCGAGACGCTCCGCTACGGCATCTACGGCACCAGCACGACCTTCGAGCTGCAGACGGCCATGGCCGCGCTCTGCGGCACCGAGTCGTGCATCGCCACCGGCAGCGGCCTGACCGCCATCGCGGCCACGATGTCCGCACATGCCTCCCCCGGCAGCCGCGTGCTGGTCCAGGCCGACGTCTATCAGCCGGCCCGCGTCTTCGCCGAGCGCGAGCTGGCCGGCGTCTGCGACCTGCGCTTCTTCGAGACGGTCGAGGAGCTCGAGGAGCTGGCCAGCGCCGACACCAGCCTCGTCTTCATCGAGGTCCCGACCTCGGGCACGATGCGGATGATCGATATCGGAGCCGTCGTCGCGATCGCCCACCGGATCGGTGCGCCAGTGGCCTGCGATTCGACCTGGGGCACGCCACGCTTCTTCGATGCCCACAGGCTTCGGCATCGACATCTCCATCCATGCGGGCACCAAGTACATCGGCGGCCACAGCGACCTGATGCTGGGCCTGACCACCGGCAGCTACGAAGCCCTCGCCCCCACGCGCGAATGGTGCGTGCGCTACGGCTCCACGGCAGCGCCCGACGTCTGCTGGCTGGGACTGCGCGGCCTGCGTACCCTCAGCGTTCGCCTCGAGCGGCACCAGGCCAGCGCGCTCGAGGTGGCCACCTGGCTGGAGCGACAGCCTGAGGTCGAGCGGGTGCTCTATCCGGCCCTGCCCTCCGACCCTGACCACGAGCTGTGGCAGCGCCAGTTCAGCGGCGCACCGGGTCTCTTCTCGATCGAGCTACGGGCCTGCAATGAGGAAGCCCACGCGCGCTTCGTCGAATCACTCGAGCTCTTCGGCCTGGGCGCCAGCTGGGGCGGCTTCGAGAGCCTGGTCCTGCCGGCCATCCCACAGGCCCGGCGAGGACTCCATCCCCAGCCCGACGATGGCCGCCTGGTCCGCCTGCACATCGGGCTCGAGGACCCGGCAGACCTCATCGCCGACCTCGAGCAAGGGCTGGCACACCTGTGAGCGTTCCCGCTCGCGACCTCGAGTACGACCGTTTCGGCCCGTGGGTGCTCGAGATCGGAGACGACGATCCCGTCCCGCCCCTCTTCGCAGACCACGTGTCCGAGGCTCCGGACGTGCTCCTGAGCATCAAGGTCCCGCGCAAGGTCTCGCGCCGAGATGCGGTGCCGGGCATGGACCTCTACGACTACGTGGTCCAGCTCCACGAGGAGACGGTGGTCATCCACGAGCGCGTCGACTCGACCGTGCGCTCGCACACCATCGCGTACCGCGAGATCCAGCATCTGCGCATCAGCGAGGAGCTCCTGCGTGGTCGATTGGTGCTGGGGTTCCCGGGGGGCGCGTACGAGCTGCCCTACAACACCGTCTCAAGCGAGCTCATGCGCCGCGTGGCAGCGATCATCCGCAGCCGCTACCTCGCTCCCGGCGAGACTCGGGCCCACGTCCCGACCCCACCTGATGCCGAGAAGCTCAGCTTCTACTTCGAGCGGCCTGCTCAAGGCAGGGACGCGAGGCTGACGATCCGGCCTCGCTGCTGCTGGCGCAGCCCGACATCGGACTCGGCTCGGTCGAGACCAGCGCGCTGCGCCGAACGCTCTTCGGGCTCGTGGACAAGCGACTGCTGGAGTCGGTCCACCTCTGTGACGGCCGGGAGCTGCGCATCTTCGATCGTGGCCGGCCGTCTGCTCTATCGCTGGCAGACCACCTATGGCCATCGTGAGACTCTCATCCCCGTGGCCAACATCACCGGCGTCACGCTCGAACCAGCGGACCACGCCACGCAGACGCTGACGGTGAGCACTGCCGCGGGCGAGCCTTGGCTGGCTGCTCGGCCGCGAGACAGCCGGTACCACGGCCTATCTGGAGTGGCTGGCGAGGCTCGCCGCTAGTCGTCGGGGATAAGGCGCTTCCCGTAGCTCACGACCGCGTCCTGCCCATAGCCGATGGCCTCGTAGAACCCGCGAGCGGCCGCGTTGTCCTCGCGGACCTGGAGGTTGACCTTGGGGCAACCGAGGGCCAGCAGCCGGTGCTCGGCCGCCGCCATCAGCTCGCGCCCGAAGCCGCTCCCCTGGCGCGTGGGATGGACCGCCAGGTAGTTGATCCAGCCACGATGCCCGTCGTAGCCGGCCATCACCGCGCCGATGAGCTCGCCGTCCTCCTCTCCCACGAGCAAGAGCTCGGCAGAGTGGGCCAGCTTGCGGGCGACGTCCCGACCAGGGTCGTTCCAGGGCCGGATCAGCCCGCAGGCCACCCAGAGCTCGACCAGGGCCGTCTCATCGTCCACCTCGAAGCTGCGGACTCGCACCGGGATGGCCCTAGGAAGCGAGGTTCGGCGCCAGCCAGCGCTCGGCTTCGACGATGCTCCAGCCCTTGCGGGCCGCGTAGTCCTCGAGCTGGTCGCGGTCGATCTTGCCGACCCCGAAGTAGTGCGCCTCGGGACGCCAGAAGTAGAGCCCGCTGACCGAGGCCGCCGGCAACATGGCCATCGACTCGGTCAGCTCGATGCCGGCGCGATCGTCCGCCTGGAGCAGCTCGAAGATGGTGACCTTCTCGGTGTGGTCGGGACAGGCGGGGTAGCCCGGAGCCGGTCGGATGCCCTGGTAGGACTCGGCGATGAGCGCGGCGTTGTCGAGCTGCTCGTCAGCGACGTAGCCCCACAGCTCGGTGCGCACGCGCTCGTGGAGTCGCTCAGCGAAGGCCTCCGCCAGCCGGTCGGCGAGCGCGGTCAGGAGGATGGCCGAGTAGTCGTCGTGGTCGGCCTCGAAGCGCGCCCTGGCCTCGGCCAGTCCGTGCCCGGCGGTGACGGCGAAGGCTCCCACGTAGTCGGCGACGCCGGCCTCGACCGGGGCCACGTAGTCCGACGAGCGCGATGTCCGCGCGGCCGTCGCGTCGGACCACCTGCTGGCGGAGCGTATGCAGCCTCGCGAGTTCCACCTGTGCGCTCTTCGTCCGCCCAGACCACGATGTCGTCGTCAGCCGTGGCTGCGGCCGGCCAGAAGCCCACGACCGCGTCAGCACGCAGGAGGCCCTCGGAAGCGGCCCGCTCGAGCATGGCCTCGGCGTCGTCGAAGAGCTCTCGGGCGGCAGGGCCCACGGTCTCGTCCGAAAGGATGGCCGGATAGCGGCCCTTCAGCTCCCAGGTCGCGAAGAAGGGCGACCAGTCGACCCGCTCGATGAGCTCCTGCAGCGGGTAGTCGGCCAGCGTCTGCACACCAAGGAACGACGGCCGCGGCGCGGGCGCAGCCGCCCAGTCGAGCTTCAGCCGTGCCGCTCGAGCGGCGGCCAGCGAGACCCGCCGGTCAGGAGCGTTGCGCCCCTCGTGCGCCGCTCGCAGGCGTGCATATTCGGCGCGACGCTCGGCCGCGAAGCCCTCTCGGGTCGCCGGATCGAGCAATGCGCCCGCGACGCCCACCGCCCGCGAGGCGTCATCGACGTGGACCACCGGACCCGAGTAGGCCGGCTCCAGCTTCACCGCCGTGTGCGCCTTCGAGGTGGTGGCTCCGCCGATGAGCAGCGGCGTGGTCATGCCCTCGCGCTCCATCTCGGCCGCCACGATGCGCATCTCCTCGAGCGAGGGCGTGATGAGCCCCGAGAGCCCGATGAGGTCGGCCTTGCGTTCGCGCGCCGTCTCGAGGATGGTCGTCCAGGGCACCATCACGCCGAGGTCGATGACCTGGTAGTCGTTGCAGCCGAGCACGACACCCACGATGTTCTTGCCGATGTCATGGACGTCGCCCTTGACCGTGGCCATGACGATCACGCCGGCCGTGCGTGGGCCCTCGTCGACCTCGCCGGAAGCCGCCCGCTCGGCCTCGATGAAGGGGATCAGGTGCGCGACCGCCTGCTTCATCACGCGCGCGGACTTGACCACCTGGGGCAGGAACATGCGCCCGGAGCCGAAGCGGTCGCCGACCTCGTCCATGCCCGCCATCAGCGGGCCCTCGATGACGTGCAGCGGACGATCGGCTTCGAGACGCGCCTCCTCGGTGTCTTCCACGATCCAGTCGGTGATGCCCTCGACGAGTGCGTGGGTCAGTCGCTCCTGCACCGGCAGCTCCCGCCACGCGAGGTCCTTCTCCGTGCCGGTCGCGCTGCTCCTGGCCTGGTCCGCGATCTCGAGCAGCCGATCGGTGGCGTCCGGACGCCGGTTGAGCACGAGGTCCTCGACGCGTTCCCGCAGCTCCGGGTCGAGGTCGTCGATGACCGGCAACGCACCGGCGTTGACGATGGCCATGTCCAGCCCGGCGCTGATGGCGTGGTAGAGGAAGACCGCGTGGATGGCCTCGCGCACCGGATCGTTGCCACGGAACGAGAACGAGACGTTGGAGACGCCGCCGCTGGTGAGCACGCCGGGCAGCTCGGCCTTGATGCGGCGCACCGCATCGATGAAGGCGATGCCGTAGTCGGCATGCTCCTCCATGCCCGTGCCGATGGCGAAGATGTTGGGGTCGAGGATGATGTCCTCGGGCTCGAAACCGACCTCCTCGGTCAGCAGCCGAACCGCACGGCGCCCGATCTCTAGGCGCCGTTCGACGGTCTCTGCCTGGCCGGCCTCATCGAAGGCCATGACCACCACCGCCGCGCCGTAGCGATGGGCCAGGCGCGCCTGCCGCAGGAACGACTCCTCCCCTTCCTTGAGCGAGACGGAGTTGACGATGGGCCGGCCCTGGGCCGAACCCAGCCCAGCCTCGATCACCGACCACTTGGAGGAGTCGATCATGAAGGGCACGCGGGCGATGTCCGGCTCCGCCGCGAGCAGGCGTACGAAGCGGGTCATGGCCGCCTCCGAATCGAGCATGCCCTCGTCCATGTTGATGTCGATGACCTGGGCCCCGTTCTCGACCTGACCGCGGGCGATGTCGACAGCCGTCCCGTAGTCGCCCTCGAGGATGAGCCGGGCAAACCTGCGTGAGCCCGTGACATTGGTGCGCTCGCCGATGTTGACGAAGAGCGAATCCTCGTCGATGTCGAGTGCCTCGAGGCCCGCCAGGCGCGTCCTTCGCGGCACGTCGGGGATGACGCGCGGCGCAAGGCCCGCGACCACGGCCTTGATGGCGCGAACGTGGTCGGGGCCGGTGCCACAGCAGCCGCCGACGATGTTGACGGCACCATCGCGAGCCATGCCACCGAGCACCGCGGAGGCTTGCTCGGGTGTCTCGTCGTAGCCGCCGAAGGCGTTGGGCAGCCCGGCGTTGGGATAGATCGAGAGATGAGTGTCGGCGATCCGGCCGAGCTCCTCGGCATACGGTCGCAGCTGCGCCCCACCGAGCGCGCAGTTGAGGCCCACCGCGAACGGACGCGCGTGGCGCACGGTGTTCCAGAAGGCACCCACGGTCTGGCCGTTGAGCGTGCGCCCGGAGGCGTCGGTGATGGTGCCGCTGATGAGCACCGGGACACGGAAGCCCAGCTCGTCCCAGAGCGTCTCGATGGCGAAGATGGCGGCCTTGGCGTTGAGCGTGTCGAAGATCGTCTCGATGGCCAGCCAGTCGGCACCACCCTCGACCAGGGCGCGGGCCGCCACGAGATAGTCCTCGGCCAGCTGCTCGAAGCCGATGTTACGCGCGGCGGGATCGTTGACGTCCGGCGACAGCGACGCGGTGCGGTTGGTCGGGCCCAGCGAACCGAGCACGTAGCGGACCACGCCATCGGCGGCCTCCGCCTCGTCACAGGCCCCGCGGGCCAGCCGGGCCGACGTCTGGTTGATCTCCGCCGCGTGTGATTCGAGCGCGTAGTCGGCCAGCGAGGGACGGTTGGCCGTGAAGCTGTTGGTGCTGATGATGTCCGCGCCGGCATCGAGGTAGGCGTGGTGCACCTGGCGCACCACGTCGGGTCGCGTCAGACAGAGCACGTCGTTGGCACCACGCAGGTCACGCGGGTGGTCGGCGAAGCGTTCGCCACGGAAGTCGGCCTCGCTCAGCTCGAAGCCCTGGAGCAGGGTGCCGGTGGCGCCGTCCTTGACAAGGATGCGTGCGGCCAGGTCATCGGCCAGACCAGCCGTCCGGGCGCGGCGTGCCTCGTTGGGATCGACCGTCGCTGCTGTCGTGCTCACGTGCCTTCTCTTCCTCCTGACCCCGCGACCCTGGCCCCGTGCCACCGCAGCGTGTCCGCATCATACGGCAGGCGTATGACCCCGAAAGGTATGTACCAATCAGACCACTTCTGCTAGGATGCGGGCACAGGAGGTCGCCCGTTGCCCATCGAGCCGCTCTACTCGCTGATCGCCAGCCAGGCCGAGGAGCTGATCACCTCGGGTCAGTGGCAGGAAGGTGACCGCCTCCCACCCGAGCGGGAGCTGTGCAAGGATTTCGGCGTCTCCCGCGCGACCCTGCGCCAGGCGCTCGGTGAGCTGGAGGAGCGCGGCCTCATCACCCGCCACCAGGGACGCGGCACCTTCATCTCCCGGCCGCGCGTACAGCTGCCGATCGTAGGCGTCTTCTCCATCCGTGATGCCATGGAGGCGCACGGTATGAGGATGACCACCAAGGTCCTGCGCGTGGAGACCATCGAGGCCAGCCGCCAGCTCGCTTCCGACCTGGCCTGCCTGCCAGGAGACGAGGTCATCTTCATCGAGCGCCTGCGCATCGGCGACGGGGAGCCCATGGTGCTCGACACCGCCCACCTGCGGAGCGAGCTGTTCCCCGGCCTCGCTTCTGTCGACTTCGAGCGGCGCTCACTCTACGACGTGCTCGAATCGGACTACGGCCGCACCGTGGCCGAAGCCCAGGAGACGCTCGAGCCGGTGATCCTGACTCCGCGCGAATGCGAGCTGCTGGCCGTCCCACAGCACACGACCGCGTTGCTGACCCGACGCATCACGACCGATTCCAACGGCGTCGTGGTGGCCCTCGGCCACGTGCTCCTGCGCGGCGACCGCTCCCGCTACATCTACAAACGCACGGTGGAGACGTCCACGGCGGCTCGCGCCTCCCGACCCGCCCTGGACGGGACCTTGCGTCGCCTCACCACACGCCCGACCGCACGAACGATGGCAAGGAGTTCCTGAATGACCGCATCCGACCGCTGGCTGGCATCCGCCCGAGACGTTCTCGAGGCGGTTGCGACCACCCAGACCGAAGCCATCGAGGCCGCCTCCACGATCTTCGCCGAGACCATCGCCGATGACGGCCTCGTGCACGTCTTCGGCTCGGGCCATTCACGCATGAACACCGAGGAGATGTTCCCGCGCATCGGCTCCTACCCGGGCTTCCACCCGGTGGCCGAGCTGGCGCTCTCGAACCACGTCGGCGTGGTCGGCCCCAACGGTCTGCGCCAGGCGATGTACCTCGAGAAGGTGCCCGGCTTCGCGCGGGTCATCCTGCAGCAGTTCAAGATCCACCCCGGCGACAGCTTCCTCATCTTCAGCTCGACCGGCATCAACGGCACGGTCATCGAGCTGGCCCTGCTGGCGAGGGCCATGGGCCTCCCGGTCGTGGCAGTGACCTCGCTGCAGCACACCAGCGCCACGCCCTCGCGCCACCCCTCGGGCCAGAAGCTCGCGGAGATCGCCGACGTCACCATCGACAACTGCAGCCCTCCGGGTGACGCTGTGACCGAGATCGAGGGCGTGCCCTTCAAGGTCGGGCCGGTCAGCTCCATCGGCGCCATCGCCGTGGTCAACGCGCTCAAGACGCGCACCGCTGAGTTGATGGTCGAGCGCGGTGTCGTGCCCACCGTGCTGACCAGCCCTCACTTCGTCGGCAACGACGTCGGTGCCGAGCAGCTGGAGAAGGTCTACGAGGAGTACTTCCGGCGGATCGGGCGAGCCTACGACAACGAGGGTGCCATCCCGGTGCCTGAATCGTGGGAGGAGGCCTGAGGTGGCGGAGGCGAGCGACGCCTACCTGACGCTCGAGGTCCCGCGCCTCGCCGAGGCTGACGTGGTGGTGGTCGGCTCCGGCAGTGCCGGGTCGAGCGCGGCCATCGCCGCCGCGCGCAGCGGTGCCTCGGTCGTGCTCATCGAGAAGCAGGGCTTCCTCGGTGGCATCAGCACCGCGGTGCTCGACACCTTCTACGGCTTCTACACGCCCGGCAGCCGCTCGCTCAAGGTCGCCGGCGGCGTGTCCGACGACGTCGTCGCCGGCCTGCGTGAGCTGGGCCCGGTGGTGGAGCGACCCAACACCTACGGCGCCGGCACCGGCGTGACCTACAACAGCGAGCACCTCAAGCTGGTGTGGGAGCGCCTCGCCACCGATGCGGGCGTGCGCGTGCTGCTGCACGCCTTCGTGCAGGACGTCCTCGTTCGCGACGGCCGCGTGCAGGAGCTGGTGGTGGCCACCAAGGCGGGCCTGGTACGTGTCGCGGGCCAGATCTTCGTCGACGCCAGCGGCGACGCCGACCTCGTGCACCACGCGGGCTTCGGCTACGAGCTGGCCGGCGACCAGGATCCCGGCGCAGACGCTGACGACCACCTTCCGCATGGTCAACGTCGACATCTCCGCTCGGAAGCGCATCAGCACCGCCGAGATGCACGAGCTCATGGGCGAGGCGGCTGACTCCGGCGACTACGACCTGCCCCGCCGCGAGGGCTCCGACCACATCACGCCGGTCGAGGGCATGATCGCCACGGTCATGACCCGCCTGCCCTCGTTCCGTGAGCAGGACGGCCGGGTCATCAACGCCACCGACCCGGAGCTGCTGGCCGAGGCCGAGATCGCTCGGCCGACGCCAGGCCGTCGAGTACGCCCGCTTCCTGCACGACAAGGTGCCGGGCTACGAGGAGGCCTCGCTGGTGGCGCTGTCGACGCAGATCGGCGTGCGTGAGACACGCCGCGTCTATGGCGACTACCGCCTGACCCGTGACGACGTCCTCGGCGCTCGGCGCTTCGACGACGAGATCGGGCTGTGCGGGGCGCCCATCGAGGATCATCACCCGGGCGCGGACACCAGGTGGCAGTACCTGCCCGACGGCGAGGTGGTGGGCATCCCCTATCGCTCGCTGCTCGTGCGCGACTCGGCCAACACGCTCGTGGCCGGCCGCTGCTTCAGCGCCACCCATGACGCTCACGCCTCGGTCCGCTCGATGGCCCAGACGATGGCCATGGGCCAGGCAGCCGGCACGGCCGCAGCGCTGGCGCGACAGGCGCCGGCATCGACCCGCGAGACCTCGACATCGCGCATGCTGCGCGACCGACTCCGCCGCGACGGCGCGGTGCTCGAGCTCGCGGCCTAGGCGACCAGGCCGGCGGGGTATGGTCAAGCCGTGAACGAACGCGCATCCCGGCCGGCTGGTGGCTCGGCTTCGACATCGGCGGCACCCGCACCAAGTCGGGCGTGGTCAGCGATGACGGCACGGTCGGCCACGCCCGCGCCGAAGAGACCACCCACGAGACCTTCGAGCTCGTCTGGGAGCGCATGCTGGCCTACGCCGACCAGGCCATCGCCCGCGACGGCCGCGAGGGGCTCACGGGGTGTCGGCGTCGCCGCACCGGGCCTCGTCGATCCCGGGTTCGGCGTGCGCAACCTGCCGGGCAAGGTCCCGGGCATCGAAGACTTCCCCTTGCGCGAGCGGCTCGAGCAGTACCTCGGCGTGCCGGTCCGCTGCATCAACGACGGCGCCGCCGCGACGCTCGCGGAATGGCGCTTCGGAGCGGCCCGGGGCTACGAGGACGTGGTCGGTCTGACCATCGGTACCGGCATCGGCTCGGGCGCCATCATCGGGGGACGAGCGCTCGCCACACGCAACCTCGCCGGCGGCGTCAGCTTCGGCCACGCCACCATCCGCACCGGCGGCCGCACCTGCCTCTGCGGCAACGTCGGTTGTGCCGAGACGCTGGTCTCGGCCAATGCCGTGGTCGGCCGCATGCGTGACTACGTCGCGCGCAAGGTGCCCTCCACCATCACCGACGCCTACGAGCGCGACCCCGGCCGCATCACCTTCAGGACGCTGGTCGAGGGCGTCGACGCCGGAGACGACGTGGCCAAGGAGATCATGCGCCACTTCTGCCGTGACCTCGGCGCCACCATCGTCACGGCCATCCACGCCTACGACCCGGAGGTCGTCGTGCTCGCCGGCGGCCCCATGGCCCAGGCCGATCACTTCCTGCCCCAGGTCCAGGCCTACGTCGACCGCTACGCGTTCCGCTACCCCAAGGAACGGCTCATCCCCATCCTGCGCGCCGAGCGCTCCGACCATGCCGGGGTCCTCGGTGCCGTCGCCCGCGTCATGCAGACCGTCGCCGACGCTGCCCCCGCGTCGGAGCCGTCCTCGTCCTGACCCAGCCCAAAGCCAGAGGAGTCTCCATGTCCTTCGCCCGAACCGTCCTCGGTGACATCGCGCCCGAGGAGCTCGGCATCGTCTATGCCCACGAGCACCTCGTCATCCACGGCGGCCGGCCGATCCAGCTCTTCCCGGACTTCGACCTGGCCGACGTCGAGAAGGCCGTGGCCGAGCTGGCGCCGGTGCAGGAGCTGGGCCTGCGCACCGTCGTCGACGCCATGCCCGCCGACTGCGGTCGTGACGTGCTCATGCTCGCCGAGATCGCGCGCCGCAGCGGCGTCAACGTCATCGCCCCCTCGGGCCTGCACCACGAGCGCTACTACCACGACCGCCACTGGTCGGTACGGCTGTCCGAGGAGGAGATGGCGGATCTCTTCGTGGCCGACATCGAGGAGGGCATCGACGAGCTCGACTACAACGGCCCCATCGTCAAGCGCACCGAGCACCGGGCCGGCGTGATGAAGATCGCCGGGTCGGCTGGTGGGCTGACGCCGCGGGACCAGAAGGTCTTCGCCGCGGCCGGCCATGGCCCAGCACCGGACCGGCTGCCCCATCCTCACCCACTGCGAGGGCGGCACCGGCGCGCTCGAGCAGGTGGAGTGGCTGGTGAAGCACGGCGGCGACCCGGCCCACATCGTGCTCAGCCACGTGGACAAGGTCGTCGACCGCGCCTACATGCGCGAGATCGCCGCCACCGGCGCCCGTGTCGAGTACGACCAGGGCTTCCGCTGGGGCGACCAGGAGAACGGCACGCTGCAGCTGCTCGAGTGGGCCGCGGAGGACGGCCTCCTGGGCCACATCACGCTGGGCCTCGATGCGGCCCGCCAGGGATATTGGACGCAGTTCGGCGGCTCGCCGGGCTGGACCTATCTGCTGGGCGAGTTCAGCGACCTCATGCGTGAGCGGGGCTGGGCGACGCCGAGCTGCACACGCTGTTCGTCGAGGCACCCGGCGGTGCCTACACCTTCGGCACAGCACACGCCTAAGCGCAGCCAGGGGGAGATGACGATGACACCACGCGAGCGCATCCTCGCCGCACTCGACCACCAGGAGCCCGACCGAGTGCCCATCGACCTGGGCTCATCGATCGTGACCTCGTGCACCAAGGCCGCCTACGAGCCGCTGCGCGAGCACCTGGGCCTGCCCCCCGAGGAGATCGTGGTCTACGACGAGGTCCAGCAGCTGCCCTACATCGGGGAAGACGTGCTCGAGCGCTTCGGCGTGGACACGCGCATGGTGCAGCTGCCGCCGACGCACGTGAAGGGCGTGGAGATCGTCGACGAGGGCGAGTACCTCGCGATGTGGGACCGCTGGGGCGCCAAGATGCGCATGCCCAAGGAGCAGCCGCTCTACTACGACTGGGTCGAGTTCCCCATCAAGGACATGACCCTCGAGGCGCTCGAGGCATACCAGTGGCCGGAGCCCGATCCGCCCGAGCTCATCGCCGGCCTGCGCGAGCGCGCCGAGCAGCTGCGGGCCACGACCGACTTCGCGCTCGTCGGGTCGGGCGTCATCGGCGGCGGCATCTTCGAGCAGTCCTGCCGGGTCATGGGCATGGAGCCGTTCATGATGTCGATGCTGATGGCACCCGAGTTCAGCCACGAGCTGGCCGACCGCATCACCGACATCTACATCGAGTCGGTCGACCGCTACCTGGCCCAGGTCGGCGAGCTCATCGACGTCTTCACCTTCTGGGACGACGTGGCCACCCAGCAGGGCTGGATGATCAACCCGCAGTCCTACATCGAGGTCATCAAGCCGCGCCAGAAGCGCCTCTTCGAGGCCATCAAGGCACGCACCGACGCCAAGCTCTTCTACCACGGCTGCGGCGCGGTCTACGAGCTCATCCCGCACCTCATCGAGATCGGCGTGGACATCGTCAACCCGGTGCAGGTCAACGCCGAGGGCATGGACTCGGCGCGGCTCAAGGCGGCCTACGGCGATGACATCGTCTTCTGGGGCGGTGGGGTCGACACCCAGAAGGTGCTGCCCTTCGGCACGCCCGACGAGGTCCGTGACGAGGTCAAGCGCCGCATCGACGACCTCGCCCCCGGTGGTGGCTTCGTCTTCGCCACGGTCCACAACATCCAGGCCTACGTGCCGCCGGAGAACATCGAGGCCGCCTTCGACACGGCCCTGACCTACGGCGCTGGCTGAGGACGGCCGAACCGCCGTATCCGGAGGGCAGCGCGGACCGCTACCCTCGGGTGGTGACCCCGACCGACGACCGCCCGTGAACCGCGCCTGGCTGCTGCTGGTCGGCCTGGTGGTGGTGTGGGGCAGCCACTGGGTCGTGGTCAAGGTCGGGCTGGAGACGATCCCGCCCTTCACCTACGGCGTGCTGCGGCTCGCGGGCGGCATCGCCGTGCTGGCGGTGCTGATGGCGGCGGCCGGACGGTTGCACCGGCCTGACCGGTCCGACTGGCCCATCATCGTCAGCTACGGCCTGCTCGCGGTCGGGCTGGGCATCACCATGATGAACCTGGCCCTGCCGTACATCCCCGCCGGACGATCGTCGATCCTGGCCTACACCATCCCGCTGTGGGTGGTGCCGGTGATGGCCCTGCTGGCGCGGACGCTGCCCTCGCGCCCGGAGGTCATCGGGCTCGTGCTCGGGCCTCGCCGGGCTGGTGCTGCTGCTCAACCCCGCGGCCATCGACTGGTCGGGCGAGGGGGCGCTGCTCGGCAGCCTGCTGCTGGTCGTGGGCGCCATGGGTGCGGCGCTGGCGCTGGTCCACGTGCGCCTCCATCCCTGGCGAGGCACGCCCTTCGACACCCAGATCTGGCAGCTGCTGGTGGCGCTCGTGCCGATGCTCATCCTGGCGCTGCTCCTCGAGCGCGAGAGCCTGGGCGACATCGAGCTGGGACCTGCCGACGGCGCTGGCGGTGCTCTACTCGGGCCCGCTGGCCACGGCCTTCGCCTTCTGGGCCTCGCAGATGATCGTGCAGTCGCTGGGACCGCTGACCACCGGCATCGGCTACCTCGGCGCGCCGGTCGTGGGCGTCATCGCCGGCATCATCGTGCTGGGCGAGGTCATCACACCCATCGACCTGGCCGGCATCGCCGTGACCACCGCCGGCATCGTGGTGGTGCTCATGGCAGGCCGAAGGCGCGGTGTAGGCCGCGGCGCCGGTCACGGAGATCCCCCTGCCCGACGGCGCGGAGCTGCCCGAGCTCCCGCCCCGCGGTCAGGGTACGAACCGCTAGAACAGCAGCTGGAGTCGTGCCGCCCCCCAGAGGATGTGCCAGAGCAGGTAGTAGCCGAGCCGGAACCAGAGCATCGGCAGGTACCCGTAGCGCCGCAGCAGCAGCAGCTGGACGACGCCAAAGGCGTACACGTGGACCACGGTGAACGCCGGCAGCCCTGTGCCCAACGCGATCTGCACCACCGGTTCGACGGCCGCGACGGGCAGGACGAGTGCCATCGTCCGCCGGTCGACACGGCGGCCGCGGAATTGGGATCCCGTCGCCCAGGCCAACCCTGCCAGCGGCAGCAGGTGGAAGGCGGTCTCGGCCACGAGCGCGATCGAGGGATACAGCAGCCACGCTTGCGGCCAAGGCACGTTCGTGTCGCGCGGGAAGCCGGCCACAAGGTCGGCGGCGATGGCAGCGGCAGCGAACGGCAGCAGCGCGATGGAGGCGACCGCCAGGCCGTGCACCGTCTGTGAGCGGCAGGCATGGCGCCAGAACCCCCGGTCCTCAAGGCTGCCCAACGCCACCAGACCGGCGGCGCCAGCGGCGGCGACCAGCAGTGCTGGTGGCGCACCGCCCAGGAACCGGTCGAAGCTGCTGTCGCCGCTCAGGTGCAGGAGCGCGGCCGAAGCCGTCGCGGCCACTGAGAACGCGACCCACGGCCGGTAGCGGCCGGCTCGGCTGCGCCAGCGACCGCCCATCGTCTCGTTCGTCGGCATCACCCCCACCGGCCATGCTAGTCGGACACGAGTCCCCGCGTCGTGCTGATACCTTGCGCGGATGACGGACGACCAGGTCCTCGATTGGCTCCTCGATCCGGCCGACTCGACCCTCGATTCGCTGGCAGGTCAGGCGCGACCTTCTCGACCGGCCCGCGTCCGAATGGTCGTTCGAGCGGGCCAGGTCGAGACCGAGGGCTGGGGTGCGCGTCTGCTGGCGCTCGAGGATGACGACGGCTCGTGGGCTGGAGGCGCGCACGTTCCAGCCGACTTCGCGTGGGGCGGGGACGAGCCCGGCCAACCATGGACCTCGACATCCCATTCGCTCTCGCAGCTGCGCGAGTTCGGCATCCTGCCCTCGGAACGCACGCGGCGTATGGTCGAGCTGATCAGCGAGAACGTGCGCTGGGAGCACGACCGGCAGCCCTACTGGGACGGCGAGGTGGAGCCCTGCATCAACGGCCAGCTGGTGGCCAACGGCACCTACTTCGGCGTCGACATGGCGCCGGTCGTCGAGCGCCTTCTCGGCGAGGTGCTAGAGGACGGCGGCTGGAACTGCGAAGCCGAGCGCGGTTCCGCACGGTCGTCGTTCCACACCACCATCTGCGTGCTCGAGGGACTGCTCGAGCACGAGCGCGCCACGGGCGGCACGACCGCGTCGGTGGCGGCCCGCCGGTCCGGTGAGGAGTACCTGTTGGTGCGCTCGCTCTTCCGGCGCCTGAGCACGGGCGAGCCGGCCGACGAGCGCCTGCTCGCGCTCATTCATCCCTCGCGGTGGTTCTACCACGTGCTCCGCGCCCTCGACTACTTCCGAGCCGCAGGACTCCACGACGGGACCATGCCTGACCCTCGGCTGGCCGAGGCCATCGAGCACGTGCGATCGCGCCGTCTCGAGGATGGCCGCTGGCCGGTGGAATGGGTGCCCACTGGCCGCACCTGGTTCGATGTCGACGAGGGCGATGGGCAGCCGTCACGCCCGATCACCCTGCAGGCGATGCGCGTGCTGCGCTGGTGGGAGGCCTGACGAGGTACGGTCAGATCTACTGGTACGCCACGGGCGACTGAACCGACCAAGCGCTGCCTCATGGCTGCCCATCTCATGCCGTCCACGCATGAACACGGTGCAGACCGCAGCGGATCATGCCCAGGGAAGACCGGCGTGGGCACGGGTGGCGACCCGCGGTGAGCGCAGATCGGCCCATAGAGTCGCGGGGGGCATAGAGCGGCGCGAACCGCGCGGGTCAACGAGAGATCGGCGCAGTGGGTGATCCTCGAGCGAAGATCAGGCCCCGAGGTGCGCCTCGACGAGGTCGACGACGATCTCGACGATCTTTGGCAGCGCCGACTCCACGGCTGGACTGAGGCCCTCCCCCATGCCCAGGTCGGCCACGCCGACGCCGATGGACACGGCCTGGGGTCGAGCCCCGGTCAGCTCCGCGGCGAGCGCCACCAGCTCGCCGCCACCGACGTGGTGGGAAGAGGCGCCGGGCTCACCACGGGCATCGGCGTCGGCGCGGGCCGCCGTCTCCGGGTCGATCTGGTGGATCTCGATGGACCCTGGCAGGCCACGAGCGTCGGCATCGACGAAGACCACCAGCGAGGCCTCGGCCAGGTCGAGCGACATCTCCGGCAGCAGCTGATAGGCCTCGCGCACCTCGACCTCCGCACGAGCGAGGCGTCGGTCCGACGCCAGCAGGCGCGCGGCCACGGCCCCGGCACCATCGTCACGCCGGAGCGTGTTGCCGAAGCCGATGATCAGCACGTGACGCGAAAGAGCGCCGCTCCCTCCCTCGAGGGCGGCGCTCTCTCGATCTGGACTCACGCGCGGGACGGCGAGCTAGCGCTTGACGCGGTCGATGACCTCGCCATCGGGCGCCAGCAGCTGGATATCCAGCGCCATGGCGCCGAGCGAATGGGTCGAGCAGCTGAGACACGGGTCATAGGAGCGGATGACGGCCTCGACCCGGTTGAGCATGGGCTCCTCGATCTTGTCGCCCTTGACGTAGGCACGCGCGACCTGTGCGACCGAACGGTTCATGGCCATGTTGTTGTGGCCGGTGGCGATGACCAGGTTGGCCCACTCGACGAGCCCGTCGTCATCGACCTTGTAGTGGTGCATCAGCGTGCCACGCGGAGCCTCGGAGCAGCCGATGCCCTCGTTGCGGTTGATGCCCGCGGTGGCCGTCACGTGCTTCGACATGATCTCCGGCTCCCGCAGGATCTGGTCGATCTTCTCGATGCAGTGGAGCAGGTCGATGAGGCGCGCGTAGTGCTGGTGGAAGGACGAGCTCGCCACCCGCCCGACGCGCCAGCGGAACCGCTTCAGCTCCTCGTCGGCGCGCGGGGTGCCGCAGGCCTCGGCCACGTTCATGCGGGCCAGCGGCCCCACGCGATAGATGCCGTCCGGGTAGCCCATCGGCTTGTAGTACGTCGACTTGAGGTACGACCAGGGCTCGACGGCCTCGCCGATGTAGTCGTTGAAGTCGCTGCGGATCGACCCGGTCCTCGAGCACGGCACCGTCGGCGTCGACGAAGCGCAGATGACCGCCGTAGTGGTCGACGTTGCCCTTCTCATCGACGAGGGACATGAAGGCAGACCGGAAGTTGCCGAAGTGCGAGGCTTCCTCCTCCCAGCCCATCATCTTGGACTTGTACCACTCGATGCGTGCGCTCGACCTGCACCAGGGCCTCGGGCACACCGGCGAGGATGTGGTCGCGGACCTCCTCGGTCAGCGGGTCGGCCACACCGCCGGGGATGACCCCGCCGGGATGGATGCGCTTGCCGCCGAGCCGCTCGATGATCTGCTGGCCCCACTTGCGCAGGGCGATGCCGTCCTTGGCCAGCTGCGGGTTCTCACCCGCAAGCGCCACGATGTGACGCTTGGAAGGATCCGCATCGAAGCCGAACAAGCAGGTCCGGCGACGAGAGGTGGAAGAAGGAGAGGGCGTTCGACTGGACGATCTGGCCCAGGTTGATGACGCGCCGGATATCAGCACCTGCGGGCGGCGGATCGACCGCGAGGATGTCATCGACCGCCTTGGCCGAAGCCACGAGGTGGCTGACCGGGCAGATGCCGCAGATGCGAGCCATGATCGAGGGCATCTCGTGGACCGGGCGGCCCTGGACGATCCGCTCGAACCCGCGGAACTGGGTGACGTGGAAGTGGGCGTCCGTGACCTCGCCAGCCTCGTTGAGCTGGATGGTGATCTTGGAGTGGCCCTCGATCCGGGTGACCGGATCGATGGTGATCGTTCGACTCATCGGTGGGGGCTCCCTTAGCGACCGAACCGCGACCCGGCGGCCTCGGGGACTCGACCGGAAAGCAGGTCATCGAGCAAGGTGTAGATGAGGTCCGCGGAGGGCGGGCAGCCAGGCAGGAACACATCCACGTCGATGACGGTATGGACCGGCTTTGACATCGGCAGCAAGGCGGGCACGATCTCGTTGGGTGTCATCGGGTTGATGTCCACGTTCTCGTGGTACGCACGATCGAGGACCGGCAGCACCCCGATGGGGTTGCGCATGCCAGGCACGTTGGAGGTCACGGCGCAGTCACCGAAGGCGATGATCGTCTTGGTGTGCGCGCGCACCTTCTGGACCTTGGCGAGGTCGTCCTCGCTCGAGACCGCCCCTTCGACGAGGCAGACATCCACCGTGCTCGGGGTAGTCCTTGTAGTCGACCAGCGGGCTGTAGACCAGGTCTGCCCGGGAGAAGATGTCGAGGATGCGCTCATCCATGTCCAGCAGGGACATGTGGCACCCCGAGCACCCGTCGAGCCAGACGGTTGCGACAGTTGGCTTGCTCATAGACCGCGCTCCTCTCGGACCACCTTGAGCCACGGCAGGAACGGGCGGCGGTCCTTGCTTCCGGCAGCGACCGGACGGCCCTTCTCGAAGAGCGCGCCGGTGGGACAGACCTGGACACACTTGCCACAGCTGGTGCAGGTGGTGGACTCACCCCAGGGAGAGCCCATGTCCGTCTGGACCCTGGTCTCGAGACCGCGGTGCATGACGTCCCAGGTGTGTGCGCCCTCGATCTCGTCGCAGACCCGCACGCAGCGAAGGCACAGGATGCAGCGGTTGTGATCGATGGCGAAGAACTTGTGGCTGGCGTCGATGTCGACGGCAGGGTTGATGCGGGGCAGGTCGAAGTGCTTGATCCCAAGCTCATCGGCCATGTTCTGCAGCTCGCAGTGGTTGTTGGCCACGCACACGGCGCACACGTGGTTGCGCTCCATGAACATCATCTCGGTGATCGACTGGCGATACTCGAGCAGCTCGTCCGAGTGCGCGGTGATGTCCATGCCCTCGGCGATCTTGGTCATGCAGGCGGCCGCGAGCTTGGGTGAGCCCGCGATCTCGACCATGCACAGGCGGCAGGCACCACGGTCGGTGATGCCCTCGAGGTGGCACAGACCGGGGATGTCGATGCCGTTCTCCTCGGCCACATCCATCACGGTCTGACCTTCATTGCCAGCGACGGCCTTGCCGTCGATGGTCAGCGTAAAGACGTCGCTCATGCCACTACCTCGGCTGGCTTGGAGATGGGACAGACGCCGGCGGGACAGGTCTTGTCGACGATGTGCGCCATGTACTCATCCCTGAAGTAGCGCAGCGTGCTGAAGATCGGGTTGGGAGCGCCCTGGCCCAGGCCGCAGAGGGACATCTTCTGGACGATACCGGCCAGCCGCTCGAGCTGGGCCAGATCCTTCTCGGTCGCCTCACCCCTGGTGATCTGGTCGAGGAGCATCCACATCTGAGTGGTGCCCACGCGACAGGGCGTGCACTTGCCGCACGACTCGTCGCGACTGAAGTCCTGGAAGTACTTGGCCACGTCGACCATGCAGGACGTGTCGTCCATGACGATCAGGCCGCCCGAGCCCATGATCGAGCCGAGCTCCGTGAGGGTCTCGTAGCTGACCGGGCGTGTCGAGGTAGTCGGCCGGGATGCAGCCGCCGGACGGACCGCCGGTCTGCGCCGCCTTGAAGGGGGCGTCGTCGATGATGCCGCCGCCGATGTCGTAGACGATCTCCCGCAGGGTCATGCCCATGGGCACCTCGACCAGGCCGGTGTTGACCACGCGCCCGGCGAGCGCGAAGACCTTGGTGCCCTTCGACTTCTCGGTGCCGATGGCGGCGTACTTCTCCGGCCCGTCGCGCAGGATCGTGACCACGCTGGCGAACGACTCGACGTTGTTGATGAGCGTGGGCTGGCCCCACAGACCCGACACCGCCGGGTACGGCGGGCGCGGCCGCGGCGTACCGCGGCGACCTTCGACCGAGGCGATCAGGGCTGTCTCCTCGCCGCACACGAACGCGCCCGCACCGAGGCGGACCTGCAGGCTGAAGCCGAAGGACGTGTCCATGATGTGCTCGCCGAGGTAGCCGGCGCGCTGGGCCAGCCGGATGGCCGTCTGCAGGCGCTTGACCGCGAGCGGGTACTCTGCCCGGCAGTAGACGTAGCCCTCGGTGGCGTGGACCGCGAAGGCCGCGATGGCCATGCCCTCGATGACCCGGAAGGGGTCGCTCTCGAGCACGCTGCGGTCCATGAACGCGCCGGGGTCGCCCTCGTCGGCGTTGCAGATGACGTACTTCTTGTCGCCGTTGGCCTTGGCCACCGTGGTCCACTTGAGACCGGTGGG
Organism: uncultured Chloroflexia bacterium; assembly: GCA_963714675.1. Classification (GTDB taxonomy): domain Bacteria; phylum Chloroflexota; class Limnocylindria; order Limnocylindrales; family CSP1-4; genus JAFMJV01. The sequence goes on from CAVQPG010000004.1 coordinate 717,711, forward strand.
GTAGCCGGCGCCGCCGCGACCGCGCAGCCCGGACTCCATGACCTCGTCGCGCACCTCGGCCGAGGACATCTCGGAGAGGACGCGGCGCAGGGCCTTGAAGCCGCCGACAGCGATGTAGTCGTCAAGGCTCTCGGGGTCGACCAGTCCGAAGTTCTCGGTGGCCACCCGCACCTGCTTCTCGAAGAAGGGCGCCTGTGTCTGGCGCGTGGCGCCTGGCGCGACCGCCGCGAGCGCGTCGATGACCGGGCCGACATCGTCGGCGCTGACGTGCTCGATCATCTCGCCGGTCTGGGCGATCTCGACGAGCGGACCGGCCGCACAGAGCCCGAGGCAGCCGACGCGCTTGATGAGCACGTCGTCCTGGGCCTTGGTCAGCTCCGTGCAGGCGGGCGGTGATGTCACTGGCGTTGCCGGACATGCAGCTCGCGGCCTCACAGACGCGAGCGGTCGCACGCGGCGGACCCGCGTTCTCGTCGATGGTGATGGTGCGGTGACGCTTGGCGCCTGCCGCGGCTGCGTTCTCGCTCACATCGCCTCCAGTTCAGCCATGAGCTTGTCGGTCACGGCCTTGCCCTTCATCTCGCCGTCGAGCGTGACCGCCGGGGCCAGGCTGCAGGCGCCGATGCAGCGGGCTGTCAGGAGTGAGATCTTGCCGTCCTTGGTCGTGCCCTTGGGCTTGACCCCGAGCCGCTGCTCGAAGGCCTCGATGAGCTCACCGGCGCCGTTGATGTAGCAGGCGGTGCCGGTGCAGATGACACAGGTGTGCTCACCTTGCGGCTTGAGCGTGAAGAACGAGTAGAAGGTGGCTACGCCGAAGACGCGGGAGTGCGGCACGCCGAGCGTATCGCCGACGTACTCGAGCGCGTCGTCGTCGAGGAAGCCGAAGGCCTCCTGGGCAGCGTGCAGGGCTTCGATGAGCGCCTCGGGACGATCGCCCAGGCGACGCATGCGCGTCGCGACGATCTTCCAGCGCTTGTCATCGTTGGGCGGTGCAGGTTTGGTGTACGGGATCGGCATACGCCCCTTTCGGGTTCGCTGGTCAGAGCTGGCTTCGCACGTTTGCCGCCCACATCCCGATAGGGACCTGACGGGGGCTACAGGCCGTGCTCAGCAATCATACGAACCCGGAGCCCTCGAGCATCGGTGCCGTGCGGCCCGTTTCGGATGGGCCGCGTGTCCATCGACGCCAGCCGGACATGATCGCTGGCCTCATTGCTCGAGTCTGTCGGGAAGAGGCCGGCGGCCACCTCCATGGGGCCAGGAACCGGGCGCGTTCGGCTGCGCTGAGTCCGGTCGGCTCACTCAGCGCAGCGGGGCACCTCGGTGAGCGTCAGATGAGCGCTCCCGCCGGCGGTCTTCGATCCGATCTCGGGGATGTGGATGGTCAACACGAAGACGAAGTGCAATGTCCCTGAGGACTTGTCGTCACTGAGGGTGATGTTGTAGGTGCCTGATCCGTCGACGTTGAACGGTGCGGTGCGCACCCGGCCCCGGTAGTCCCATGTGCCACCAGCGTCCGAAGTCGGGCGGAACTCGACAGCGCCGATGAGGTCGCCACCGGTCTTCACCGTGAACGGCTGCTTCAGGGAGCAGGCCGTGCCCGAGAGCGAGATCCCGCCCGGATTGGATGGCACGGACCCCTTGACCCTGTAGCTCTGATCACAGGGTACGACTCGCTGCTCGGCCTCGTCGAGATAGCTCTTGACCAGTGCCAGGTTCGTGGCCTTGACGTAGTCGTTGGCTGGACCGGTGACGAACTTCAGCCAGGGCGCGGCCTTGATCAGGGACGATCCGGTGTCAGTCAACATCGAGGTGAACGTGACCATGATGCTGCTGCGGGTGTCGCTCTGGCTCCGAGTCAGATCGTCGAGCACGCGCTGCTTCTCCTGCGGGTCCTCCGTGTAGGCCTTCTTGGTCAGCGGATTGGTGGGGTCCTCTGCGCAGTCCTCGAGCGCCCTGAGCTCGGCCAGCGCATCGGCGAAGGTCCCGTTCAGCTCGACCGCCTCCCAGACCTTCTTGCCGGCTTTGTACGCCTTGTAGACCTTCGTGGTCTTGGGCAGATCCGCTTTCTTGAGCCAGGTGTCGATGACCTTGCCCTTGCCCTGGGATATGACCCCATTGGCGACCACCTCGATCGTGCTCGGCGAGTCGGCGGTGAGGTTGGCGCGGATCGGCCGCACCGGAGGGGTACCGAGTGATCGCAGGGACCCACTGGTGGGCCTGTAGGCGGTCACGGTCACGGTCGGCAACCCATCGAGTAGCTGCGCCCGCAGGTCCGAGGGCAGGTCCGCGACGTCGATGGCGTACCGCAACGTGTACCGGTACTCGTCAGCGACGACTTCGCCGCTGAACCGGGGCGGGTCGCCAGGGCTCATGTCGGCGGCCTCAGCCAGCTGGTATGTCACGTCACCCGTGGCCCCGTTGGGGAACGCGTGGTGCACCGCATAGCCGTGCGCGTCGATGACCTCGACGGTGGAGAGGGTCTGCGCCATGAACTCCGCGGTGACCTTGTCCAGGCCCACCGCCATCACCTGCTCGACGTAGCCTGGATCGGCGGGGACCGGCGTCGTCACGCTGTGGATGGGACCGTTCGCGACTCCAGATATCGCGGGAGTCGGCGACGCCGCGACTTGCTCGTCAGCCGTTGGTCGGGCGGAGGGCTCCGCCGCGCTCGTGGACGACGCCAGCAGCAGCAGGCCCATCGCCGCCGCCATGAACGGGCGCCCGATCCTGCCGGGATGTGCGAAGCGTGTGCCCAACGCCGACTCTCCTCGTGGTGTCGGCAGGCAGTTCGAGACTACGACGCCGGGTGGCCACTATAGGGCCCACACGTCGTCATGGGAAATGGTCGGAGCTCGGCATCCGGCACTGGCACTCTGGCAGCACCTGGGCTGCTGCAACCTGCAGTGCTAGTAGCGCGTCTCCCGGATGGTCTCGATCATGGCCCAGAAGTTCTCGAGGGGCGTATCGAGTTGGACGTGGTGGGTGGGACCCAGGATGAGACCGCCGCCGGCGCCGATGGTCCCAGGCGCAGCTCGATCTCCTCGCGCACGTCGTCCGGCGTCCCGAAGGGCAGCGTCTTCTGCTCGTCGATGGCTGCCCCAGAACAGCAGCTCGATCGCCGTAGTCGCGCTTGAGCTCGGCGGGGTCCATGCAGGCCGGCTGAACCGGGTTGAGCACGTCGATGCCGATCTCGATGAGCTCGGGGATGACCTCGCGCACGTCGCCGTCGGTGTGATAGGCGACCTTGAGGTCCGGGTTGATGGCCTTGACCCGGCTGACCAGCTCGGCCATGCGCGGCTTGAAGAAGCGGCGCCAGGTGTCGGGGTGGAAGAGCATGCCCTTCTGCGAGCCGATGTCGTCACCGGTCCAGATCATGTCCACACCCATGGCGGCAAGTCGCTCGGCTGCGGCAAGGTGGTAGCGGAAGGGGATGTCGAGGATGCGGTCGGCCAGCTCCGGGTTCATCAGCAGATCCATCAGCAGCCGCTCGTAGCCGCGCAGCGCCCAGGCCGTCTCGAAGATGGTCGTGACCGTGACCCCCACGATCCAGTATTCGTCCCCGTACTCGCGGATCACCCGCTCGGAGTCCAGATAGAGCTCCGGCCGATTCGGGTCGGGCGGCAGGTATGACTCGATGGCTTCGTCCTGGGCCAGGGGGAAGCCGACCATCTCGGTGTAGTGGCCGGTCCCGAACGGCGTCTCGTAGGGGTGCTCCTGCCAGGTCACGCCCCACTCGTCGGTATAGGTACCGTGGCCGGCGTAGTAGTTGTTGGCCCAGCCGACCGAGGTCAGGATGAGGTCGGAGTCGATGGCCCGCTCGAGCTCATAGGTGTTGCCACCCCCGTGGGGGTTGTGCTCTCCACCACGAGCGACGTTGAGCTCGCCGCGAACGCCCATGTCCGCCCGCAGCCGCTCGGCGAACTCGGGCGTGAAGCTGATCTGCATGGGACAGCGATCGGGCGTCTTCCGCTGCGAGCGCGGTGGCGACGCGTTCACGGTGGCTCAGCGACATCGCCGCCCCTCCCCGCTCCTGAGCGCCTAGGCCAGCAACGCCTGGGCCACGACCGCCGCGGTGGCGGCATCCTTGGCGAAGCCGTCGGCCCCGATCTCGGCCGCGAACTCGTCGGTCACGGGGGCCCCGCCGACGAGGATCTTGGCCCCCGGGTCGGCGGCCCGCACGGCCTCGACCGCGGCCTTCATGCCCACCATCGTGGTGGTCAGCAGGGCGCTGATGCCGACGATGTCGGCAGCGTGCTCCTGCGCCGCCTCGGCGAAGGCCTCGGGGCTGACGTTGGTGCCGAGGTCGACGATCTCGAAGTTGGCGCCTTTCAACATCATGCCCACGAGGTTCTTGCCGATGTCGTGGAGGTCGCCCTGCACGGTGCCGATGACGGCGGTGTGCTCGGGCCGGATGCCGCCGGCCGCGAGCAGCGGCTCGATGAGCGCGGTGGCCTCCTTCATGGCGTGCGCGGCGATGAGCATCTCGGGCACGTAGACGCCCTCGTTGCAGGCGAACTTGCGGCCCACCTCGGTCATGGCCACGGTCATGGCGTCGAGGATGACCTTGGGCCCGACACCCTCGTCGATGGCGGCCTGGGTCAGCTTCACGGCGCCGGCACGGTCGCCGGCCTCGACGGCGGCGGTCAGGGCAGCTAGGTCGGCCATGGGTGGTGCTCCTCTCTGGTTCCGGTGTGGTCGCGGGCCGGGTCGGCGGACCCCCGATGGGCACAGCATCGCGCCATCCCAGGCTCGCGTGACGGGCCTGATGGCCCGATGTCATGGTCGCACCGGCCAACGGCTCGAGCCCTCCTCGCGTCGGCGCGCATCAGGACGCCCGCAGCCGTACCCACCAGTGCAGCGTGCCGCCGGGCGGCAGGATCCGTTCCTGCCCAGCTTCGAGTGCTCCGGTGAGATGGTCGTGCATCGAGGTGCATGGCTCCAGGGCGATCTGCTCCGACGGCTCCTCGCCGGGCGGCCAGCCACCATAGGCAAGCCAGATGCGCAGGACCGGCGCGAAGTCCTGGTCCCACTCGAAGTCCAGTCGCGCTCCGTCGGGCGCGACGACGCGGGCGCCATCGCGGGGCTGGGCATAGAGCACCGCGGCCCAGCCCTCACCGGTGCGCACACACGCGAGGTCGCGCTCTATGCCGTCGGCGGTGGTGGCCTTGGGCCAGCTGAGCTCCTCCGGCAGGTCGATGCCGTGCTGCCATGAGCGGCGCGCGCTGTGGACCGCGGGCAGGTCGATGTAGCTGCCCGGCTCGGCCTTGATGACCGGGTGCTGGGCCCAATGGATCGGCAAGGGCACCTCGGCATGGCTCTCCACGAGGTACTCGGCGAGCACCGTCTCCTCGTCGGAGAAGGACAGCCGACGGTGCAGGCGATAGTCCCAGCGTGGCACGACCCAGGTGTGCTCGAGGGCTCCCTGCTCGTGATCGATGCGCAGGTAGGCGCCTCTGCCCCACTGATCACCGTGGTCGCGCAGGTCGGGGCCCTCCGGCGCGGTCGGATCGGCACAGACCGACGTGGTGGGCAGGCACTCGTCCCAGCCGAAGGAGGAACGACCGTCGAAGGCGACTCGCTCTTCGGCCCAGGTCATCTGCTCCTGCTCGGTGGGCGGCTGCCCCTGGACCAGCCACTCGCGGTCGCGGCGCTTGTCTCGCAGCGAGACGACACGGGCCCCGACCTCGCCTACGACCTCCAGCTCGATAGCGTCGGTCGAGAGCATGATCGAGGGCCACTGACCCCAGGTGTTGTGCGCCAGGTGCGTCTTCATCACATCGTCCTCGCCGCGGCGACCCGAGGCTCAGCGAGAGACCGCGTCTACCACCTCACGCGACCGCTCGGTGATGCCGGCAGGCTCACCATCGCCGATCAGCCAGCTGCCCATACCCACGGCCACGGCACCGGCCGCGATCCACTCGCCGGCGTTGCTGGCGGACACGCCCCCGGTGGGCACGAAGGGGATGCCGGGGAAGGGCCCGGCGATCTGCTTGAGGTAGCCCACACCGACCACCGCGGCGGGGAACAGCTTCACGGCGCTGGCGCCGGCCGACCAGGCACTGTGGATCTCGGTCGGCGAGAGGGCGCCGGGAAAGCAGGGCACGCCGCTCAGAGCGCACCACGCGATCAGCTCGGTATCGGTGTGCGGTGAGACGATGAAGCGCGCGCCCGCGTCGACGGCCCGCTTGGCCGCGCCGATCGAGAGCACGGTGCCAGCCCCCACCAGCGAGTCGAGGTCATCCGCGGCCGCGGCCAAGGCCTCGATCGCGCGGAGGGCATCATCGACCGGCTCGTTGAGGGTGAGTTCCATGACCTGCACGCCGCCGGCCACGAAGGCCTCGCCGATGCGCACCGCTCGCTCTGCGGGCACGTTGCGCCCGATGGCGATGACCTTGCTCGACGCGATGAGCTGGGGGATCGTTGGACGGTCGGTCATCTCGGGCTCCTGCGGTCGGCTGGGCTGCGGGCTGTCACGCTACCGGCTTACGCGTCCCGATGCATCGCCGGCGGCCAGCTTCTCGACCTCGGCGACGCTGACGCGATTGAAGTCTCCCGCGATCGAGTGCTTGAGGCAGCTCGCGGCCACCGCGAACTCCAGAGCGTCCTGGGCCGAGCGGCCACTGATGAGGCCGTAGATCAGTCCACCGGCGAACGAGTCACCGGCGCCGACGCGGTCGACGATGTCTTGGATGTCATAGTGCTGGCTGAGGTAGAAGCCGTCGGCGTCGCGCAGGCAGGCCGACCAGCCGTTGATGTCAGCGGAGCGGCTCTCGCGCAGGGTGATGGCCACCGCCGAGAGTCCCGGGAACTCGTCCATCACTCGCTGTGTGAGGGCTTCGTAGACCTGCTGCTCGAGCTGACCGGAGGTCACGTCGGCGGGGGCATCGATGCCCAGCGACTGCTGCGCGTCCTCCTCGTTGCCGATGGCCACGTCCACGAGCTCCATCAGCGGTCGCATGACCTCCGGAGCGGTCTTGCCATAGCGCCACAGCTTGGCCCGGTAGTTGAGGTCGATCGAGGTCGTAGCCCCGGCGGCCACCGCGGCCCGGAGGCTGGCTTCGGTGAGGGCTGCGGCGGTCTCGGAGAGCGCCGGCGTGATGCCCGAGATGTGGAACCAGCGGGCACCCTCGAAGATCGAGTCCCAGTCGAACTCCTCGGGCCCAGCTCCGGCGATGGCCGAGCCGTCGCGGTCGTAGACCACCGCCGAGGCGCGCTGGGCAGCGCCGGTCTCCACGAAGTAGATGCCGGTTCGCCCGGGGCGACGGATGACGTGGTCGGTCTCGACATCCATGCTGTGCAGCACGCGGACCGCGGCATCGCCGAGCGGGTTCGCGGGCAGGGCCGTGACGTACCGAGCGCGAAGGCCATAGTTGGCCACCGAGACGGCCACGTTGGCCTCGCCACCGGCGAACGTGGCTTCCAGCACCCCCGACTGGAAGAGCCGCTCGTGGTCGGGCGACTTGAGCCGCAGCATGATCTCGCCGAGCGTGACGACGAGCGCGTGGTGTCGGTCGGTGGCGGTCATGGCCTTCAGACTACTCCGGGTCGTCACCCCGCTTCTCCCACCCGGGCACGAACAGCGGCAGCATGTTGGCGCGTTCATAGGGATGCCCCGCCAGCCGGTCCCAGTCGAGGTCGATCCCCAAGCCTGGCCGCTGGGGCACATCGATGTAGCCATCGACCGCGAGGATGGGCTCGTCGACGATCTGCTGGGTCCAGCCGATGTTGAACTCCTCGAACGTCTCCAAGGGTTCACCCCGGCGCTGGTGGTGGCAGTGAGCGGATTAGGGCCCGCTCGCCGCGCTGACGAGCCCCGGCGCCACCGCCGCGGCACCCGAGCCCGTTCCCGACAACCTCGGGGGCGGGCTCTTTCCTTTGCCTGTGACGCTCCACAACGGCTCAGGACGCCCGTTAGGGGTGCCGTCGGACCCTAGGCGAGCCGACGAGCGTTCTTCACACTGGGGAAACCATGGAGCATCCCGACGGGTCCGATCGCACGGAGCCGGACGACTGGGCTGTTCGGTCACTCGACGAGTCGGAGCGACGTCTGAGAGCCACTGACCGAGACGCCGCGCTGTCCGGATGGGGCAGCGCGGACTCGGTAGGAGGCACCGCCGTCCTCGTGGCGTCGCTGCTCTCCGTCGGACGTTGGCTCTACCGGGTCATCCGGAGGGAGGGTCGCTGACGGCAGCGTGCCCCCGGCAACGCTCCTGGCCGCGGGGATCCGGCACCGACCGGAACGCAGGACCAGCAGCGACCGGGGCTCTACTTGTCCCTTCGCTTCTCCCAGCCGGGCACGAACAGCGGCAGCATGTTGGCGCGTTCATAGGGATGCCCGGCCAGTCGGTCCCAGTCAAGGTCGATGCCCAGGCCCGGACGGGTGGGCACCTCGACGTAGCCGTCCTTCGCCATCACCGGCTCGTCCACGATCTCCATCGTGAGGTCAGTTGATGCTTGCACTTCGAACGTCTCCTGCACGTAGAAGTTGGGGATGCAGGCACCCAGCTGGGCGCTGATGGCCGCGCATACGGGACCCTGCGCGTTGTGGGGCGCGACCACCCCGTAGTGGGCATCGACCATGGCCGCGACCTGCCGCGTCCGCCACAGCCCGCCCAGGTACAGCGGCTCGGGCTGGAGGATGTGGACCGCATCGTGCTTGAGCAGCTCTGCGAACTGTTGCAGGGAGGTGAACGACTCGCCGGTCGCGATGGGCACCGGCGAGCGATGCGCGACCTCCACCATCGAGCCGATGTTCTGGTGCGCCACCGGCTCCTCGAACCAGCCCGGACGGAATGGCTCCAGGCGATCGGCGATGCGCAGCGCCGTGCTGACGCTGAAGCGGTTGTGGCCCTCGATGAAGAGGTCGACCTCGTCGCCCACGGCCTCGCGCACGGCGGCCACGATGTCGATCGAACGGTCCTCCTCGCGCCGCTCCTGCACCCGCCAGGCAGCACCGAAGGGATCGAACTTCATGGCCGTGTAGCCACGCTCGGCCACGAGGCGTGCCTGCTCGGCGAAGGCCTCCGGTGTGCGCTCGGTGCGATACCAGCCGTTGGCGTAGGCGCGCGTGCGCTCGCGCATGGCCCCCCCCATCAGCTGGTGGACCGGCTTTCCCACCGACTTGCCCAGGATGTCCCAGCAGGCGACCTCGACCGCGGCCACAGCCGGCCCGTGTATCTGGCCGCCCTCGCTGTACACGTCGCGGGTCATGCGTTGGATGATGAGCTCGATGTTGGTGGGATCCTGGCCGACGAAGGCGTCCTCGAGCTCATGGATCGCGGCCTCGACGGTGGCGCTGAAGGCGTTGAGCGTGCCCTCCCCTACGCCGTAGAGGCCCTCATCGGTATCGACCCTGACGAAGAGCCAGTTCTTCCAGGGGTTGCCGACGAGAAAGGTGCTGACGCCGCTGATGCGCATGACTGGCTCCTGGCTCGAGACCGCGCCCGACGATCGCCGACGCTGGTGCTCCGAGGGTATCTTGCGACGGTGGGCCTCGTGTTCGGGCAGGTGAGGGCGTGACTGTCGCATCATTGACGCCCCAGCACCGGAGAGAGCCATGACCCATCGAACGCTGCCCGCACCCGAGATCCTCTTCCAGCATGACGCCCACGTCGGCGAGGGCCCGGCCTGGGATCCGCGCCTCGGGGCGCTGGTATGGGTCGACATCCCCAACGGACACGTCTTCACCACTGACCCGACCGGACGGACGAGGCGGCGGGATCTCGGTCGTGCCGTGGGCGTGGTCCTGCCACGGGCGTCGGGCGGCTACGTCGCCGCCCTCCAGGATGGCTTCTACGCACTGCCGGACGACGGTGAACCCGAGCTCATCGCGCCGGTCGAGGCTGAGAACCCGGTGACGCGCATGAACGACGGCGAGATCGATCCTGCGGGCCGCTTCTGGGCCGGGACCATGGGTTGGGGAGCGGAGCCGAACGCCGGTGCGCTCTACCGTCTCGATCCCGATGGCACGGTCAGGCAGATGATCGACGGGGTCACCATCAGCAACGGCCTGGGCTGGAGTCCCGATGGCACGATCATGTACTACGTCGACACGCCCACGATGCGCGTCGACATGTTCGACTTCGATGTGGCCAGCGGCGACATCGGCCATCGCCGCGAGTTCGTGACCATCCGCCACGGTGGTGGCCGGCCCGATGGACTCACCGTCGACCGCGACGGTGCTGTGTGGGTCGCCACCTGGCCCGGCTACGGTGTCCACCGCTACCTGCCCGACGGCACCCTCGACGCGGTCATCCCGTTGCCGGTGTCCAACGTCTCGAGTATCGAGCTCGGCGGCCCCGACATGCGTGACGCCTGGATCACCACCGCCTGGGAGCTGCTCTCCGAAGAGGAGCACGCCGCGCAGCCCCTATCGGGCAGCCTCTTCCACACGCGCGTCGAGGTCCCCGGCCTCCCGCGGGTCCCCTTCGCCGGCTGAGGCCGAGGCTTCGTCGCCCGACTCGGAGACCCGGATCTCGATGAGCTCGGGCCAGTACTTGCCGGTGATCAGGAAGGTCTCGGCCTCGGCGTCATAGGCGATGCCGTTGAGCACGGCGCTCCGGTCGGACTCGGCCGGGTCCGGTTCGATGACACCGTCGAGATCGAGCACGCCGGTGACGCGACCATCGGCCGAGTCGACGCGCACGATGGCCTCGGTCTGCCAGACGTTGGCCCACACCTCGTCGCCCACGCACTCGAGCTCGTTGAGCCGCGCGAGCGGCTGGCCGGACGCGGTCACCGGTACGAAGCCCAACACCTCGAAGGTCTCGGGGTCACGGAATGTCAGCCGGTCGCTGCCATCGCTCATGATCAGCCGCTCGCCGTCGAAGCAGAGGCCCCAGCCCTGGCCCTCGTAGCGGTGGCGCCCGACGATCGCGAAGGTCTCGACGTCGTAGCGGCGAGCCACACCGCTCAGCCAGGTGAGCTGGACCAGCTCATCGCCCACCAGCGCGAGGCCCTCGGCGAACTGGTCGTCGGGCTGCGAGCGGCGACGAAGCACCGCTCCACTCCGAGGATCGACCTCGCGCAGGCTGGACTGGCCCCACATGCCGGTGGACTCGAAGAGACGGCCGTCCTCATCGAGCAGCAGTCCCTGGCTGAATGCCCCCTGGTCATGGGGCCGTCGCGAGACGATCTCCCATTCGAGCCGGGGCACCGGCTCGGGCGTGACCACAGGCGGGATCGAAGGTTCGGGCGAGGCAGCCTGCGTCGGGGAAGCCGACGCCGTCAAGAACGCTGCGGCCGCGACCGCGAGGACTGCGGTGGTGGTCGCGACGACGTGCATCGCTGCAGTCTGACGCACCGCGCAGAAGGCAGGGCAAAGGCGCCGGTCGCTCGCCTGCCTGAGCGATCCGGCGCTACCGAGACGTTAGGGCCGCGCGCGGCGCGTGGGCATCGTCATGTCAGCGCCCCGGGCGGTGGCCCGTAGGTACGGGGGGCATCACCCCTGACTGCCCCAGGGGCTATCCCAACCCGCCCGCACCACCCTGGCGGTGGCGCAGCCGTGGCACCACTTCGACACCGACCCGGGCTTGAGCGGTGGCCACCCGCTGCGCGATACTGGTCTTCGAACGAGGGATGCTACCGATGGTCCTATCCCGATAGGGCCCGGTGGGCCATCGCGTGCGGGGCCCAATCCAGTACAGTCACAGCGACGCCTGTCACGTAGGAGGGACGACATGTCCACACCGAGTAGCAAGACTCCCGAGACTCCGGCCCAAGAACCCACGCCGGATCCGACCACGGATGCCACCTCGTCGGGCCCATCGCAGACGGCCCAGGCCACGGCCGTTGCCACGGCCGCCATCAGCGATGTCCGCGCCAAGTTGGTCGCCGGGGAGCAGTTCTTGCTCAGCGCCGCGGGCGGCATCGTCATCATCTACCTGGTCTGGCAGTTCCTGCTCGACTACCGGATCTTCGTCGACGACTTCGCGGTCGTCGTCGCCGTACTGACCGTGTTGGCGATCTGGGTCCATCGCTGGGGTCACTACGACTTCGGATCGGCCTATCGCATCATCATCGGTGCGGTGGGCGTGTCCCTGGCGCTGTTCGCCCTCATGAACCTGCTCGCCTGGGCCCGCGTCGGCGGTGGCTCGACCGACTTCCTGCACCTCATCGGCCGCCTGCTGTACTGGGCTGCCGGTGTGGCGGCGTTCGTCGGCGCATGGCAGGTCTTCCGCACCCGCGAGGACTAGGAGGAGCAACTCCGGGCCGCGCCCGCGGTCCCATCAACGCAACCGACCGGGTCGCATACTTGCGACCCGGTCTTCGCTTTTTGTGGATAAGTCCGCTGCCACGCTCGGATAGTGGGCCTGCAGCAGGCTTGATGCCCTGTTAGGATTTGGCCCCACTAGTCCAAGCCAGCAAGGCAGCCCAACTCAAGACCCGCCGTCCCAGCGGCAGGGCTTGGCGCGTACGGTCAGCCGTGACCGAACTCGCCGCCCATCGGGTCCGACCGGCATCCCCAGGTGCCGCCACGTCCCGATACTGCGGACACGTGCACCACGTGTTCGCCTGCGGTCCGGACCCCAGATCCGGTCCGCCCCTTCCCTGTCCCTGCGCCGCGCGGTACTGCCGCTCCGCGTGCCCCAGCGTGCGGGTGCGGCCCAAGGAGGCACCCGCTTGCCTGATCCATCCAAGCACGCCCGTTCGGCACCCACCGTGCGCCGGCACCCCAGCCGACGAAACGCGACGCTCCGCGCCATCCTCGGCGCGATGTTCGCACTGTCCGTCCTGGCCGTTCCCCAGGTCGTGAGCCCAGCGCCCGTGGCTGCGGGGTCATCCTGCACCGGCTGGACCAGCAGCACCCGGCCGCCCCGCACCATCAAGGTCCTCGACAGCCGGTCGGGAAAGGTGGAGACGGTGGCCTTCCGCAAGTACGTCAAGAAGGTGATGGCCTCGGGCGAGTGGCCCGGCCGCCTCAGGATGGCCACGCTCGAAGCCGGCGCACTCGTCACCAAGCAGTACGCCTGGTACTACGCCATGAAAGGCAACCATCGCCCGCACTATGTCCACAGCGGCAGGTGCTACGACGTCACGGACCACACCGACGACCAGCTCTACAAGCGGTACGCCCGGCCCAACGCACGCCAGAAGCAGGCCGTCGACAAGACCTGGGGCCTCTCCTTGCGCAAGAGTGGCCGGTTCTTCCTCACCGGGTACCGCGCCGGTGTCTCGAGCACCTGCGCCGCTGACGCCAACGGCTGGAAGCTCTACGCCAGGAGCGTCGAAGCCTGCGCCGAGAAGGGTTGGTCATCGCAGCGCATCATCAAGGCCTACCTGGACCCCAACCTCAGAGTCGTTCGCTCGAACGCCGTGGGCCCCAACGTCGGCAAACCCCAGATCAGGCTCCGGGTCGGCAGCGACCTCGAGAACGGAGCGACCACGGTCTCCTGGCAGCCACAGCCACGCAAGGTGCGGGTCGGACGCTTCCAGCTGGAGCGCAGGGTCAGCGGCAGCAGGTGGAGGACCGTCGACCTGCCCAAGCCCAGGGCCCGGCAGGCCAACGCCTGGGTCAAGATCGATGGCAGGTCCCGCTTCCGCATCCGGGCCGCCGATCGCCAGGGCAGATGGGGGCCGTGGTCCTACAGCCCCAGCCGACGGGCAGCCGTCCGCGGGCCCGCCGGATCGACGGTCGCCGGCAACGTCCAGACCGCGCGTGCCGCGCCACGCAAGATCAAGTCGCGCTTCACGGGTCGCGCGGTGGCAGTGGTCATGCGCACCGGCCCAGGTATGGGCCGGGTCAGGGTCTTCGTCGACGGCAAGCGCGTGGCGGTCGTGAACCTCGACCGGGCACAGACCACCGAGCGCCGCCTGGTGTATGCGAAGAACTGGGCCAAGGTCAGAAGCCACTCCATCGCCATCAAGCCCGTAGCTGGCCACGACCGCGTGGAATTCAACGGATTCTTCGTCCTCCGTTAGGACCATCGGGCAGTCGTTTCACGCCCTCCCGAGAGGGCATGGTCGACTCGGTGGTTTCTGACCGTGCCCTCGGCATCCGGGGGTACCGGCCGGCGACCTATCCGTGACCAAATCGACCGGAGGCCTGCCATCCTCTCCGTCAGCCCGACCGCGCGGACGCTTGGAACCGCGGTGTACGCTCGTTCGAACCGAACGGACCAACACCGCTGGAGGCCGCCTCATGTCCCGAAACGTCCGCGGCGCCCTCGTCCAGGCCACCTGGACGGGCGACAAGGAGTCGATGATCCAGAAGCACGAGCAGCACGCCCACGAGGCGGCCAAGCAGGGTGCTCAGTTCATCCTCTTCCAGGAGCTCTTCTACGGGCCCTACTTCTGCCAGGTGCAGGACGCCAAGTACTACGAGTACACCGAGCTCATCCCGGACGGGCCGACCACGCAGCGCATGCAGGACCTGGCCAAGGAAACGGGCATGGTCATCGTGGCTCCGATGTACGAAGAGGACGAGAAGGCCTCGGGCATCTACTACAACACCTCGGCCATCATCGACGCCGACGGGACGTACCTGGGCAAGTACCGCAAGACACACATCCCGCACGTGCAAGGCTTCTGGGAGAAGTTCTACTTCCGTCCCGGCAACCTGGGCTACCCCGTCTTCGAGACCGACATCGCCAAGTTCGGCATGTACATCTGCTACGACCGGCACTTCCCCGAAGGCGCGCGTGCGTTGGGCCTCAATGGCGCAGAGATCGTGCTCATCCCGAGCGCCACGTCGCGTGGTCTCTCGGAGTACCTGTGGCATATCGAGCAGCGCTCCCATGCGGTCGCCAATGGGTACTTCGTGGGCACCATCAACCGCGTCGGTATCGAACCGCTGGGCGACGACGACTTCTACGGCCAGTCCTACTTCTGCGATCCGCGCGGCCAGTACCTCGGCGAGATCGGGGATGCCCACGAGGAGGAGCTGATCGTGCGCGACCTGGACATGGACATGGTCAAGCAGGTCCGCGACACGTGGCAGTTCTACCGTGACCGTCGCCCCGACGCCTACGAGGACCTCGTCCGACCATAGCGTCGACCGGCCGCCGACTGGTTGCCGCAGAAGCGGCACGCAACGGATGGAGCGCAGCACCGAGGCTTGACCGTCGCGCTCGCGACCCGGTCGTGGGCTCGGCTGCTGCCCTTCCCCGTGTCGAAGGAACCACACAAGGCGGCGTCGGCCATGACCGTGGTGCCAGCGTGAGCGCCGCTCCCCGCAGACCCGCTGACCGCCACATGCTGGTCGGAACCGCACTGGCTGTACTCGGGCTGCTGTGGCTTGCGCCGCCTGGCCGTCCTGCCCGAGGGCGAGGCCTGGGGCTATGACTACCGCGCATACGCCGATGCCGCCGAACGGCTGGCCGACAGCGGCACCCTCTATCAGCCCGAGACGCTCGATGGCTCCTACCGTCCCGGACCGTCTGGACTCTACTTGTACGCCCCTCCGCTCGGGTATCGCCATCTGGACCCTTGGACGAGCTGTGCGAGCTCGACACCGCCGTCGTCATCTGGTTCCTGCTTCACGGGCTGGCGCTGGCCGGCGCCTGCGTGCTGATGCCGGTGCAGCGCTGGGTCGCGGCTGGCCATCTTCGGGATCGCCGCGCTCAGCCTGACCGTGCTCTCGCGACTTCGCGCTCGGCAACGTGAGCGTGCTCCTGCTGCTGCCGCTGGCGGCCGCCTGGCGCTGGCTCGATCGACCAGCTCGGCTCGGTCGCACAGGCGCTGGCGATGTCGGTCCGGCCGATGCTCGGCCTGCTGCTCGTCTGGCAGCTGCTGCGGCGCCGGTGGCGAGCGGTGGCCTGGACGATCGGCGCCGGGCTCGTGCTCATCGCGCTCAGCGCTGCCCTTCGTCGGCATCGACGGCTATCGCGACTATCTGACGGTGCTGCGCAACCTCAGCGGGCTGACGGGCGAGGCCAAGAATCTCGACCTGAGCTCGAGGCCTGGCAGCAGGCGCCGACGATCGGTCGCCCAGCTGGCCCTCCTGGCCGCTATGCGCTGGCGATCGCCGCGATCGGCCTCAGCCTGCGGCGCGACCGCGAGATCGGCTTCGTGGTCACCGCCACCGCCTCTCTGCTGCTCGTCCCCTGCTCTGGGACCACTACCTGGCCATGCTCGTGCTGCCAGCGGCGTTCCTCGCCGCGAGGGGCCACCCTTGGGGCCTGATCTTGCCGCTGCTGACGTGGTTGCCCGGGCCGGCCCTGCCCTTCGTGGTCATCGCGAGCGTGTACCTGCCCTTCCTTGCGGGCGACGCTGCACCTGAGCGGGAGCTCGAGACTGACGCGCCCCCGGTGGCCGCATGAGCGAGCACCTGCGGGTCGACCGCGCCGTCGTCGTCGTGAGCGTCCTCGGTTCCTCTTCGGCTCGGCTAGCAGCCGGTCTTCAGCGCTGGTCGTCGACCGGCCGTTACGTGCTCGGTCGCACTCGAGCTCGTCGCCTCCGTGCGCGTCAGCTATGGGCTCTACCTCATCTGGCGCCGTCCTGCGGCGGCAAGGCGCCCTGCCGCATCGCTGGCTGTTGCACTCGTGCCCATCTCGTCGTCGAGCCTCCCGTCATCTGGCTCGTGCTAGTCGGACTGCTGGCGGCTGCTTGGCCCGTCGGCGGTAGCGACCGTCGTGGCTGCGTGACTCCGACCTGCGCAACGTCGCGCTCGGACTGGGCGTCCCTAGGCGCTCGCCTGGCTCGGGCACTGGCGCCCGATTCGTCGCCAGCACTGGCGGCTGCTGCTGTGCAGCCTGCGCCGCGTGCAGCGGTGGGATCATCGGCACCTCGGGCTCGTACCTGCTACCCCGCTTCGTGCTCGGACCACTACCTGGCGATGCTCGCGCATGTCCCGCGTCACGTCGTGGCTGCGCGGATCGTCCCTGGGCCTTGGCTCTGCCCCTGCTCGTCCTGGCTACCCGCGGTGCTATGCCGTTCGCTCGTCGTCCGTGGCCGACCTTCTGCCATCCTGGCCGATCGAGGCGCGCTGATGCGGGTGTCCTGCCCACCGGCCTGGCAACTCGCCCGGCCGTCGCTGAATGCCGGCGTGCACGCGCGTCTGGTCGCGGTGCGGCGAGATGTGGCCGGGACTCGCCGGTGCACTCGACCTGTCGCCTTGGCCCCGTAGCGTGTAGGCTCCCCGCTCATGGACTTCGGATTCACCCTCAAGCCCGAACACAGCATCGAACGCACCATCGCGCTCACGAAGCAGGCGGAGGCAGCCGGCTTCAGCTACGGCTGGCTCTTCGATTCGCACATCCTCTGGAAAGACGTCTACCCGCTGCTCACGCTGATGGCCGTCAACACCGAGCGCATGCGCCTGGGTACCTGCGTGACCAACCCGGCCACGCGCGACATCACCGTCACCGCCAGCGTGCTGGCCACGCTCGACGAGATCAGCGGCGGGCGCATGGACCTGGGCATCGGTCGCGGCGACAGCGCCCAGCGTGTGCTGGGCAAGGGCCCGGTCCAGACGCGCGTACTCGACAACGCGGTCAGGATCATCAAGGACCTCGTGGAGGGCCGCAAGGCCACCTACATGGACACCGAGCTGGAGCTGACGTGGACGCCCGGCGACCCCCTGCCGGTGTGGATCGCCGGCTACGGGCCCATGGTGCTGGGCATGGCCGGACGCACCGCGGACGGCATCATCCTGCAGCTGGCCGATCCGGCCCTGCTCGAGTGGATGATGGGCATCATGCGCGACGCGGCAGCCGAGGTCGGGCGCGACCCCTCGCAGATCATGGTGCAGGCGGCCGCGCCGGCCCACGTGGGCTCCATCGAGGAGTGCCGCGAGCGCGTGCGCTGGTTCCCGGCGCTGGTCGCCAACCACGTCGTGGACCTGGTCAACAAGTACCCGCGTGAGCAGCTGCCCGAGTCGCTCACCGGCTACATCCGCGATCGCGAGGGGTACGACTATCGCCACCACGCCGAGGTAGGCTCGGACAACTCGCAGTTCGTGACCGACGAGGTGGCCGACAGCTTCAGCATCGTGGGCCCACCCGAGGAGCACGTCCGCCGGCTCGTCGAGCTGCACGAGGCCGGCATCGACCAGTTCAACGTCTACCTCATGAACGGCGACGAGGAAGCCCAGCTCGACGCGTACGGCCGGGACGTCATCCCCGCCTTCCGCGCAGCCGTGGGCGAGGCCTAGGGCAGCCCCGGACCACCGCCCCACCCGGAATCCGGGAGGCTGTGGCACCATCCTCGCGGATGACAACAGCCAACCGACCCCCGAGCGGGGGCGCTCCAGTTCAGCCGTGGACCCCCGGAGCGGCCCCCAAGGGCGTCACGTGCCCCGCATGCGGCCTTGCCAACGAGGCTGGAGCACGCACGTGCCGCAATTGCGGCCTGCCCATCGCCGCGGCTGATGACCCCGTCCGCGGCGTGGCACCGGGCCGCGTTGACCTGCCTCGTACCCGTCGCTCCGGCTTCTCGGCCACCATCGGTTTCGTGGCGGTCGTCGGGCTGCTGCTGGTCGGCGGCAGCCTCGCGGTCTCGGGCGGTGGCGGGCTCCTCAGTGGTGGCGGCCGCTTCTTCGGGCCTGAGGCCACACCCACTCCCACACCGGCCGTCGCGGTCGGAACCGACATCGAATCCGTGACTACTACGACGCTGCTCGATCTCGAGGAAGAGGTGGTCGTGCCCAAGGACACCACCGCCAACATGAGCACCTTCAGCTGCGAGGACGGTGCCATCAAGGACCTGAGCCGCGGCCGCTGGTTCCTGAGTGACGTGAAGTCCACGCTTCGCGACGCCGAAGACGGCTCCCGATACGACCAGATCTTCTGGCGGGTGGACCGTCAGAACGCCAACAAGCGGGTCAAGGCGGACAATGCTACCGCGGTGACCATGAGGTGGACCACTCCGGACGCGGCCAAGGAGCAGTTCGGTGACGTCATCGGCCGGGTGCAGGGCGACCGAGCGTTGCTCATCACATTCGACGGCCCCGTCTCGATCAGCGCCAATGCCCAGATCGAGCAGACCGAGCTCGAGGACAAGGACATCGACCAGATCCGCCGCGTGCAGCTCTTCGAGTACAAGGGCAAGGTGCGCACCATCATCGGCTTGAAGGGTGACGCCTGTGCCCGTCTCGGCTCGGTCCAGTGGGGTGCCAAGTCCACCAAGGACAACGCCCGCGTGGTGCTGGACATCGAGCGCTACGAGTAGGACCCGACCCCGCCGCCCAAGGGGTGTGACAGGCGCTTACGGCGCGACCCATTCGATGGCGGCCGAGAACACCGGCGACCAGTTGCCGGCGGCGTCTCGCACCTGCGCGTGGACCGCCCGCAGGCCCTGCCCGCCGGAACCGCCGAAGGTCCTGTCGGCCAGGTCCCAGGCAAGGGTCTCGCGCGGCGGCATCGTGATGCCCCGAAGCAGCTGCTGGCCGCCCCTGTCCATCTTCGGGCTGTTGGAGACACGGATCTCGCTGACCCAGGTCGTGGGGTCGCTGTGTTCCAGCGCCAGCGAGACGGTGCTGTCGAGGGTGGTCGTGGCGCCCCCGTCGATGACCATCGCACCGCTCGGCTTGTCTCTGTCCCTGGCGCAGGTGTAGATGCGGACGTCGTCGATGTACCAGCCACGCGATCCGCCTTGTCGATCGGAGGCCATCCGGAAGCGGACCTTCACGGTTCGGCCTGCGAATCGCGAGAGGTCGATGCGGGCCTTGGCCCAGCCGCGCGAGTTGCCAGTGAAGGCACGCTTGCCCGCGAGCGGGTTGCCGTAGCCCACCGCGATGGTGCCGTTGTACTTGCCGTGCGTGAGAGACCACCGACGCTTCGCCAGGGGCCGTTCCCGACCTTGATCTCGACGATCCCGCCGTCATAGCGGCGCTTGGAGTCCATGTCGAAGGCGTAACCGTGCTCGAAGCGCAGGTAGGCGTTAGGCGGCAGCAGCACCGAGCCGGTCATGCGCATCACCGAGTCCATGCGTGTGCCGTAGTCGGGAGCGTAGAAGTTGGTCTTGCCACTGGAGGCCCAGGTGCCGTCCCAGCCGGCAGCGTTGTTGGGGTTCTGCGGCCAGAACCAGCCCTTCTTCGAGCCGACCGTACGGCCGTACGTCCAGGCGCCGCTATCAGGCTGCTCGAGGTCGTCGTTGACGCACGTCGTAGGGCGTCTTGCGCGGGCCGCAGACGGGCGCCGTGGCCGGGGCGCTCTTGCGCGGGCGCAGGTTCATCTGCGTGGCCAGCGTGGCGTCCCGCACGGAGGCGCAGTGGGCGAAGGTGATGCCCTGGCTGCCGGCCAGATCGGTGCAGGCTGAGACCAGCGCATCGGCGAGGTCCACGTAGTTGGCAGCGGAGGTCAGCCGGGTGGTCAGCGCCTGGTACCAGACACGTGCCGTCCTCTCCAGGCCGATGCCCTTGATGCGGTAGCCCCGGAAACTGCCTCCGGCAGCCATCAGGTAGGCGGCCTTGTTGCCCACGCCGTTGTTGCGGTGGACGCCGCCGTCGTCGCTGGTGCCGGTGTGCCACTTGGGGCTGCGCACACGGTCGGGGTGACCCTTGGCCGTGGGGTTGCGCATGTCGCGGATGTGGCCCCCGGGCGCGTCCTCGCCGATCTTCCAGCGGCTGCGGTCGTTGTCCTTGCCGCCCGGATAGGCGAGGTCGATGAGCTCACCGAAGACGTCCGCGTAGGACTCGTTGATGGCGCCCGACTGGTAGTGATAGAAGAGCGGCGCCTCGGCGTCGAGCACGCCGTGGGTGTACTCGTGGGCGACGATGTCGTCGGCCTGGGCCCAACCGCGCCCGAAGGTCGCCTGCTGCGGACCCCAGCGCCACTCCGCGTTGGGCCAGGGACAGCCGTAGCTCGGGCAGTAGCGCACGGTAGCCTTCATGGGCGAGCCCCGGTCGTCGATGCCGTCTCGCCCGAAGCGCGTCTTGAAGTAGTCGTAGGTCACGCCCATCAGGCGGTAGGCCGCATC
Source organism: uncultured Chloroflexia bacterium (assembly GCA_963714675.1). Lineage (GTDB taxonomy): Bacteria > Chloroflexota > Limnocylindria > Limnocylindrales > CSP1-4 > JAFMJV01. Next base: position 738,570 of record CAVQPG010000004.1, read on the forward strand.
GACGTCGGCGACGCCGGTCGATGGCTGGCCCTCGACGCGCGCGAAGGGACCGTTGCACGTCCACGACCGGGCGGCCTTGTTGCGGTTGTCGCAGACCCGTCGCTGGAGCCCCTCGGCGCGGTAGACGCGGCCGATGGTCGTGAGCACCTGTCCGTTGCGGGCATCGACGATGACCAGGCGTCGTTCGGCCGGCTGCGTGCGGGTGGCAGGCACGAGCGCGTCGATGCGCCACACCAGCCGGGTCCCGGCGGCGGCGAGCCAGGGATCGTCCATCACCCGCGGGTCGTAGCAGTGCCAGCCCCTCGGACGTGGCGCGCACGGCCGAGACCGGGCGCTTCGCCTCTCGGGCCAGCCAGCGCGAGGCGGTGGTGCGCGCATGCCTGACGCCGACTGCTGCCCTCGCCGGAGCCTTCGTACCCGAGGGCATGACCTCGCCTGCAGCCGAGAGGACCTCGCCGTCCGCGGTCAGCTGCACCACCAGCTCGCCGCCCATCACGGGCAGGCCGGCACGCAGCTGGTCGAAGCGCACGGTGGCGTTGGGCAACCCGGCACCCGCTCCGTCTCCGGGAGCCGAGGCCGAGGCCAGGTTGCGATCGGTCTCACGCACGCGCAGCTCGCTCGCAGGGTCCCGGAGGCCGAACAAGCGCTCCGTAGTCATCCACGAACTGGCGTGCCCGGCCGCGGGCGTCCGCGGCCGTCAGGCGACGTTTGCCGGCGGCGACGCCGGCCAGGGCCCTCGAGAGCGGCTTGGCGGGCGTGCCGCTGATGAAGCGGACGCGGCCGGTCTCGGGGTGGTAGCCGAGCTTGGAGCTGGCCGGCAGCCTCGCGGCCAGGGCCTTGTCGCGCGCACGCACACTCGCGCCGCGGATCTGCCTGGCCTGCCAGCCAGCGGCATCGGCAGCCTCGACAACCGCCGGAGCGAGGGCGGTCGGCAGCAGCAACGCCACCAGGGTGAGGACCAGGAGTGAGGCGCCGGCGCGGTGGCAGAACGGTCGGGGCGGGGCCGTGGGCATGACGGCCACTACGGTACACGACGATGTGTCGTACCCCTGCCCGGGGGACGGTTCAGGCTGGCGCTGTCCGAGGAATCCCGCCCGCGCCCCAAACAGAACCGGCCGCGGCGTGCGTGCCCGGGCAGGGGCGGACTACCATGAGGAGACGGGTCGCTTTCCCCTGCGCCTCTCCGATCGAATGATCACAGGACCGACACTAGTGGAGGGACCGATGAGAACGCTCATCACCAACGGCACCGTCGTGAACGCAGACGGCTCGTGCCGAGCCGACGTCCTCATCGAGGACGGGAAGATCGCGGCGCTCGGCGCCATCGGCGAAGAGTCGACGTCGGGTCAGATCGGGAGCGTGCTGGCCGGGGCCACGGTCGACCGGACCATCGACGCCACCGATCGCTGGGTCATCCCCGGCGGTATCGATCCGCATACCCACTTCGACCTGCCCTTCGGCGGCACCTCTTCCAAGGACGACTTCGAGACGGGCACGCGGGCGGCAGCCTTCGGCGGCACCACCACCGTCATCGACTTCGCGGTCCAGACCAAGGGAGAGGCGCTGCGTCCCGGCCTCGAGACGTGGATGGCCAAGGCGGAGGGCAAGGCCTCCATCGACTACGGCTTCCACATGATCATGGGCGACGTCAACGACGCCACCCTCAAGGAGATGGACCAGCTGGTCGATGAGGGCGTCACCGACTTCAAGCTGTTCACGGCCTATCCCGGCGTCTTCCTCTCCGATGACGGCGCCATCTTCCGCGCCATGCGCCAGACGGCGGAGAACGGCGGCCTCATCCTGATGCACGCCGAGAACGGCGTGGCCATCGACATCGTGGCCAACGCCAACGCCGAGGCCGGACTGACCGATCCCTACTATCACGGCGTCTCGCGCATGCCCGTCTTCGAGGGCGAGTGCGTCAACCGCGTCATCCGTTTCGCGGAGGCCGCTGAGGTGCCCGTCTACATCGTCCACCTCAGCTCACGCGACGCCCTCGAGGAGGTCGTGCGCGGCCGTGACCGTGGCGCCATGGCCTTCGCCGAGACCTGTCCGCAGTACCTCTTCCTCTCGCTCGAGGACATGGGCAATGGCTTCGAGGGTGCCAAGTACGTGTGCAGCCCGCCGCTGCGCCCGGCCGACCACCAGGAGGACCTCTGGCGCGGCCTCGTGCGGGATGACCTGCAGACGGTCGGCACCGACCACTGCCCCTTCGACTTCGTGGGCCAGAAGGAGCTGGGCCGCGGCGATTTCCGCAAGATCCCCAACGGCCTGCCCGGCGTCGAGGAGCGCATGGACCTGATGTTCCAGGGCGTGGTCAACGACCGCTACACCAAGGAGCGCTGGGTCGAGATCACCTCGACCTCCGCGGCCCGCATCTTCGGCCTCGCCGGCCGCAAGGGCGTGGTGGCTCCGGGAGCGGACGCTGACCTCGTGGTCTACGACCCCCAGAAGAAGCATGTGCTCTCGGCCGAGACACACCACATGAACGTGGACTACAGCTGCTACGAGGGCATGGAGGTCCAGGGCCACGCCGACGTGGTCCTGTCGCGCGGCTCGGTCATCGTCGAGGACGGCGAGTGGAAGGGTCAGGCCGGTGCCGGCAGGTTCCTCAAGCGGGAGGTGGCTCGGGACTACCTGAAGTAGTGGCCTGACAGGGGCGACGCGCCCCCGCGGCACGGTCAGTCCTGTGCCGACTCCCAGCTGACGACGATCTGGCCGTCGCGTACGGTGGCGCTGATCGTGTGCAGCCCCCGGGTGTGGTGGTCGGCGAGCGCGAGGTCCTCACGTCCGTGCGTGGTCCGCAGGGCCAGCACCGTGGCCCCGGCCGACTTGGCCGCCTGCACGCCGGCCGGGGCGTCCTCGACCACGAGGCAGCGGGCCGGGTCCACGCCCAGCAGCTCCGCCGCACGCAGGTAGGGGTCGGGTGCCGGCTTGCCGTGCTCGATATCGTCGACGGTGACGAGCGCCGGCGGCACCGGCAGCCCGCAGTGCTCCAGCCAGACGATGGCGATGTTTCGGAAGGCGCTGGTGGCGATGGTCCAGCGGTCAGGCGGCAGGCCGGCCAGCAACGCCGCCGCTCCGGGCATGGCCGCGATGGCGTCTCCGCCGTCGTCCGCGTCGAGGGCATCGTTGAAGTCCAGCGACTCCGCCTCGGCGTCGAGGTGCGGCGCCACCACGCGGATGGTCTCGAGCGGCGGGCGGCCGGGATGGACGTGCGCGATCTCAGCGTCGAAATCGATGCCATGCTGCAGGCCCCACGAACGCCAGTGCTTGGCGTAGACGTCACCGGAGTCGATGACGACCCCGTCCATGTCGAAGATCACAGCGTCGACGCGCAGCTCAGGCATCTGCTTGCTCAGCGATGGGCTCGAGGATGACGACCGGGATCTCCCGCTCGGCTTGTTCAGCGTAGCGCTCGTAGTCGGTGAAGCACCCGGTGAAGCGCGCCCACAGCGATGCGTGTTCCTCGGGGCCGGCTACGCGGGCCCGAACGCGTAGCGAGTGACCCGGCAGGTCGACGGTCGCCCCGGGCCGGGCCTGCAGGTTCAGCGCCCAGGCCGGCAGGTAGGAGGCACCGGCGTTGGAGGCGACCACCGCGAAGCCCTCGTCGGCCGGCAGGTAGCTGAGCATCGCGGCTCGAGCCTTGCCCGTCCTGCGCCCGAGCGTCCCCAGACGCAGCGTGCCCAGGCGGTCGTCAGCTCCGGAACGAAGGCCGAGCCGGCCGCCGCTGATAGCGTAACCGGCTCGGTGTAGGGCCCACAGTGTGCGGTAGACCCAGCGGGGCGGCCGGGGCTTGCGCCCGCTCCGCCCCCGGTCAGGGCTCATGCGCTACTTGGTGCGCGGGAAGCCCAGGTTGATCTCCGAGGTCGAAGGGTCCGGCCAGCGCGAGGTGATGACCTTGCCCTTGGTGAAGAACTTCATGCCCTCGGGGCCGTACATGTGCGTGTCGCCGAAGAGCGAGGAACGCCAGCCGCCGAAGCTGTAGTACGAGACCGGGACCGGGATGGGCACGTTGATGCCCACCATCCCGACGTCGATGTCGAACTGGAACTGGCGGGCGGCGCCACCGTCACGGGTGAAGATGGCGGTGCCGTTGCCGAACTCGTGGCTGTTGATGAGCGCCACGCCCTCCTCGTACGTGTCCACCCGCACGACCGTCAGCACCGGGCCGAAGATCTCGTCGGTATAGCAGGACATGTTGGGCTTGACGTCGTCGATGAGCGAGACGCCGAGGTAGAAGCCGTCCGACTCCTTGTAGAGCGGGTGCTCCCGGCCGTCGGCCACGATGGTGGCGCCGTCCTTCTCGCCGGCCTCGATGTAGCTCGCGACCTTGTCGCGGTGTGACTCGGTGACGAGCGGACCCATCATCGACTCAGGGACGGTGCCGTCGCCGATGACCACCTGGGGCAGGCGCTCCTTGATGGCCTCGATGAGCGGATCGTGGACGTCGCCCACCGTGACTACCGTGGCGATGGCCATGCAGCGCTCGCCCGCGGAGCCGTAGCCGGCGTTGATGCAGGCGTCAGCGGTGAGGCCGATATCCGCGTCGGGCAGCACCAGCATGTGGTTCTTGGCGCCGCCGAGGGCCTGCACGCGCTTGCCGGCCTTGGAGCCGGTCTCGTAGATGCGCTTGGCTGCGGGGGTGGAGCCCACGAAGGAGACCGCCGCGATGTCGGGGTGCTCGGTCAGGCCGGCGACGGCCACGCGGTCACCCTGCAGCACGTTGAAGACGCCGTCGGGCAGACCCGCTTCCTTCATCAGCTCAGCGAGGTAGATCGAGACCGACGGGTCGACCGTGGAAGGCTTGAGCACGAAGGTGTTGCCGGTCGCGATGGCGTTGCCGAACATCCACATCGGCACCATGGCCGGGAAGTTGAAGGGCGTGATGCCCGCGACCACGCCGAGCGGCTGGCGGATGGAGTAGACATCGACGCCGCCCGAGACCTGCTCGCTGAACTCGCCCTTCTGCATCTGGGGCACGCCACAGGCGTACTCGATGTTCTCGATGCCGCGCGCGAGCTCGCCGGCGGAGTCGCTCAGCACCTTGCCGTGCTCGGCGGTGATGATGGCCGCGATCTCGTCACGGTGCGAGTCGAAGGCGTTACGGATCCGGAAGAGCGTGTCAGCGCGCTTGGCCAGCGAGGTCGCACGCCACATCGGGAAGGCTTCCCTGGCCGCAGCGATCGCGGCCTCGATCTCCTCGACGCTGGCGATATCGACCGTCTTGGTCTGCTCCCCTGTCGCGGGGTTGAAGACCGGGCGGCTCTGGCCCGACGTCGAGGGCACGATCGCCCCGTTGATCCAGTGGCTGACCCTGGGAAGGGTGCCCTGCGCCTCAGTCGCCTGAGACTCCATCGTCTGTGTCATGTGTTGACCTCGTTTCCGGTAGTGGGTATGCGACTAACGATAATCGATTATGTCCAGACCAGCCCGTGCCGAACGGCCCGCAGCCGATGTCCGCTAGTCCTCCGCGGGGTCTCGCAGGGCGCCCATCTCGACCAGCTTCTCGACGAGCCCCTGCACCGCGGACGCGGAGTGGTCGAACATGGCCTGCTCCTCGGCGGTCAGGCCGATCTCGACGATGCCCTCGACGCCATCGCTGCCGAGTCGCGTGGGCACGCCCACGTACAGGCCGTGGTAGCCGTACTGGCCCTCGAGGTAGGCCGCACAGGGCAGGACCATGTGCCGGTCGTTGACGATGGCGTCGACCATCGCGGCTGTCGACGAGGCCGGTGCGTAGTAGGCGCTGCCGGTCTTGAGCAGCGAGACGATCTCCGCGCCGCCGTTGCGGGTGCGCTCCACGATGGCCTCGATGCGCTCAGGCGACATCAGCTCGGTGATGGGCACGCCGCCGACGGTGGAGTAGCGCGGCAGCGGCACCATGGTGTCGCCGTGGCCGCCCAGCACGAAGGCGCTGGTGTTGACCACCGACACCCCCAGCTCCATGGCGATGAAGGTGCGGAAGCGGCTGGAGTCGAGCACGCCGGCCATGCCGACGACTCGATCGGAGGGCAGCCCGCTGGCCTCGAGCGCGACGTGGCACATGGCGTCGAGCGGGTTGGTCACGACGATGACGACGGCTTCCGGCGAGTACGACACCGACTGCTCCACGACGCTGCGCACGATGCCCGCGTTCTTGACCATCAGGTCGTCACGGCTCATGCCCGGCTGGCGCGCCAGCCCGGAGGTGACCACGATGACGTCGGAGCCGGCGGTGTCGGCGTAGTCGTTGGTGCCCTGGACCACCATGTCGTGACCGGCCACGGGTGCCGCCTGCGCGAGGTCGAGCGCCTTGCCCTGGGGCAAGCCTTCGACGATATCGACGAGCCAGACGTCAGCGAGGCCCTGTTCGATGATGCGTTGTGCGGTCGTTGCGCCGACGTTGCCGGCGCCGATCACGGTGACGAGCGGATTTGCCATGGGCTGGGCGTTCCTCCGTTGCTGTCCTTCCTCAGCCGCCCATCCTACTCCCCTCCCCGGGGTCGGTCGCCGGGGTCAGCTGCCGGGCTCGGCGGTGGGCAGCGAGACCGAGATGGTGGCGCCTTCGCCGGCCACCGAGTCGACCTTGATGTCGCCACCGGCCCCGCGCACGAACGGCGCCAGGGCTGCCAGCCCGTGACCGCTGCCTCCGCGCGCGCTCTTGGTCGTGAAGCCGAGCTCGAAGAGATGCTCGAGCGCCTCCTCGCTGAAGCCCGGACCGGTGTCGCTGACGATGATGCGAGCCGTGTCCTCCGACGGTCGATCGGTGCGGATGGTGAGCGTGCCGCTGTCCTCCATGGCATCGCGCGCGTTGAGCACGAGGTTGAGCACGATGCGTTCGATGCGCAGCTTGGCGAGGCCCACGTAGGCGCCGTCACTGTCGGTGTGCATGATCAGCTCCAGCGACTGCGGCAGGAGCGCGTCGAGCAGCCGGCGCATGGACGAGACGCTGGTGTCGAGGCTGCTGGCGATGAGCGTGTCCGAGGTGTCGTTGCCATCGAGCTGGTCGATGAGATCGAAGATGGTGGCCGTCACGACCACGACGTGGGCGATGTCCTCGCGCGTGGGGTCCTCCGGCGGGATGCCGCGCAATGCCAGCTCGGCGTGCCCGCGCACGGCCGTGAGGAGGTTGCGCATGTCGTGCGTGACCGAGCGGAGGTTCTCTGGACCGGACTCCATGCCCTGAGCATACGAGGCCCGCGACGATGACGCTGGCATACTCAGCGGATGGACCCCAGGCGCAGCGATGAACTCGACGATCGAGCGCGCGCTCGGGCGGAAGGGCGCCCGCCGGCTCCGTGGGCGCCTCCTGGGGCGCACCCACCTGCTGCCCGATTTCGTCATCATCGGCGCGGCGCGCAGTGGCACGACCCACCTGCTGGGCCAGCTCAACGCGCACCCCAACGTGCTCGAGGGGCCGGCCGAGACGCACTTCTTCGACACGCCACCGCTACGCCTACGGCCTGGGCTGGTACCGGCTGCGCTTCCCGGCCAACCGCGCACGACGCGATGCCTATCGACAGGGGTTGCACCCGGTGCTCACCGGTGAATCGAGCCCTTCCTACCTGTCGTATCCCAATGCCCCCGGTCGCCTCGCGCGGGCGCTGCCCGGGGCCAAGCTGCTGGTGCTCCTGCGTGACCCGGCCACCCGCGCCGCCTCGCATTGGGCCTGGTGCCTGCGCCAGTGTGGGGAGACGCGCTCGTTCCGCGAGGCGGTCGAAGCGGAGATCGGGCCACCCGGCGACACGCGCCGGCATCCGCATCCCGCCCGACAAGCGCGTGAGCGATCCGCTGATCGTGCGCCGGGGCCTCTACCAGCCCCAGCTCGAGCGGTGGCGCACGCACTTCCCCGACGACCACTTGCTGGTCATCGAGAGCGAGCGCTGGTTCGTCGATCCGACCGCCGTCATGGACGAGGTCTGCGACTATCTCGAGCTCCCGCGCCGCGAGCAGCTGCCGCGGGTCATGCGCAACCGCAACAAGCCGCATGAGCCGTTCGATGAAGCGGTCATCGCGCGCCTGCGCGAGTTCTACCGTCCCTACAACGAGGAGCTCGCCGACTACCTCGACCTGGACCTCGGCTGGAACGACGCGGCAGGCTGAGGTACGACAGCTTGTCGTATTTCGTCTGCCGACCGTCCGAAGGCGTGCTAGGGTCCGTGATGCCGTGACCGTATCCCTCAGCCTCAAGGCGATCGCCGCCGCCCTCCTCGGGGCGGTCATCGCCGCCCCCGTCGTGACCCCGCCGACCCCGGTCGCCGCGGCGGTCGGTGTGGGCAGCTGCACCAACGGCTGGCAGGAGCTGTTCATCCCCGACGGCAGCTTCAACGACATCCCCCAGGGCGCCATCGTGCGCGGCGGAGCGCTCGAGTGGGTCGTCGGTGGCGGCCACCGCGGCCCCATGGCGCTCCGGTGGAACGGATCACGGCTGGTGGCCCGGCGGACCGGCTCCACGCTGCGACGCGGCCTCGCGGACGGCGACAGCATGCAAGACCGGTCAGTGGCTGGTGGGCGGCTACCTCCGCCCGCGCTACGGCGCGGAGATCTCCCCCCTGCTCGGTCGCTACGTGGACAACGTCTTTCGCCAGGAACGGGTCGCCGTCGGAGCGCAGGTCAACGCCGCGGTGGCGGACGTGGCCAACCTGGCCGGCGGCAAGGGCTATGCGGTGGGGTCGTACCTCGATCGCGGCTACTGGAAGGCCCTCATCCTCAAGCGGCAGAACGGCCGCTGGGTCCGTAACGACCCCTACCCGGACGGCGGCTCGGGCCTGCTCGGCATCACCAAGTCGCCCGAGCGGCACCGTCTGGACCGTCGGCTGGCGCGAGCGTGCCGGCACCATGCGTCCGCTCATCCTCAGGAACGCGGACCGGATCGTGGAAGTCGGTCTCGGCCGGCCAACTGCCGCCGGGTCCAGCCGTGCTCACGGACATCGCCATGCCCCGGAAGGACAAGGGCTGGGCCATCGGCTACCTGGCCAAGGGCAACCGCGCCAAGCACACCGCGGTGCTGCTGGCCTGGAACGGGTCGCGGTGGGGCCGCCAACGCCTGCCCTCGGGTATCGACTCGGCCATCGCCCAGAGTCTCTACGCCGGCCCCGGCGGTGAGCTCTGGATCGCCGGCACCCAGCTGGCCAGCGCGAACCGTGAGACCCGCGGCTTCGTGGCGCATCGCGAGAAGGGCAACTGGGTCATGCGCTACATCGACACCCCGCCGGGCGTGCGCTCGAGCCTGCAGTCGGTCGATGCCACCCGTGACGGCGCGGTGGTGACCGGCACCATCGCCTCGACGGCCCTCGTGTTGCGCACCTGCGACCTGCCCTCGCCGGACGTGGCCTCGGGCCGTGACCGGCTGATCAAGATCACCGGCATCAAGGCCCGCAGGAAGGCCGAGGACGTCCACGCGCCGCTCGACGAGATGCCCGTCATCTCGCCGGCCGGCTCGATCACCCAGCCGGCCGCACCGGTCGAGCCCACGGGGCTTCGAGATCGTGGACATGGCCGCCGCAGCCGGCCTCGGCGAGAGCACGCGCACGTACAACGCGCTCGTGGCCGACTTCGACAACAATGGCTGGCAGGACGTCTTCGTCTCGCGCCACCAGGGCGCTCCCAAGCTGGCGCTCAACAACGGTGGGATGTTCAGTGACGCACCCAACACGGCCTTCAGCTCGGTCGATCGCCACACCTGTGATGTGGGCGATGTCGACAACAACGGCTGGCAGGACATCCTCTGCATCACCGGACGGCGATATGGCACGTCCATCAACCATCACGAGCTGTCGTACGACGTGGCTGGGCCCGCCCCGCGCTTCGACCGCGAGGTGGCCGGCATCGCCGATCCGCTCGGACGGGGCCGCGTCGGTCGCGTTCGTCAAGCTCGACCGGAATCCCTATCCGGAGGTCCTGGTGGTGGCCCAGCCCGAACGCGAGGACGTCTACCCCTCCACCAACCACTTCTATCGCAACGTCAGGGGCGCCTTCCGGAGCGTGCCCGGGGTGGGGCTCGACCGGCCGGTCGGCGGCTACTGCGCGGATGGCCGCGACGTCGATCGCGACGGTGACGAGGACCTGCTGCTGTGCGCCCGGTTCCCCGTCAACGGCGGCACGCCTGGCCTGCGCATCTACCGCAACGACGGAGGCCAGCTCCGCGACCGCACCGCAGCCATGGGCGTCAAGCCCATCGGCGACCGCGACGTGGCCCTCGCCGACGTGACCGGCGACGGCAGGGACGATCTCATCCAGCTGGGGGCCAACCGCGTGCGCGTGAGCAAGTTCAGGGCCGGGCCGCTTCAGGAAGATCGCCGAGTTCAAGATCGACAAGTCGGTGGCCCTGGCCGCCGGCGACGTGAACGGCGACGGGCGCGCCGACATCTACGTCGTGCGCGGGGGCAGCGCATCGCAATCGCAGCGGACCGGCTCTTCGTCAACAACGGCAAGGGCACCCGCTTCACCTCGGTCAAGATCCCCCAGGCCGGGGCCAGGAGCGGCCGCGGTGACGACGTCGTGGCGCTCGACTACGACAAGAACGGGCGACGGACTTCGTCGTGCTCAACGGCAAGGGCAAGGCCTACGGCCCGATCCAGCTGCTGGCCTCGTTCCCCAGGGGTTGATCGACATGCGACCAGCGTCCACCCTGCTCACGCGACTGACCGCCGGCCTGACCGCCGCCACGGTGCTGGCCGGACTCGTGGGCCTGAGCTCGCCCGCCCCGGTCGCCGCGGCACGCCCGGGCGCGACCTGTGACGGCCGGCTGGCGCGAGATGCCGACCCCCGATTCGGTCTTCCTCTCCACGGCCTTCGATGTCGTGGTGCGCGACGGCAAGGAGGCCTGGATCGTGGGCGGCACCAACACGGGCGTGCTGGCCCTGCGCTGGACCGGCAGCGCGTGGAAGCCGACCGCGCGCCTCCACGACCGGCCATCGCGGCCTCGTCGGTGCGGCCGCGATCGGCAGCCAACCGGCTCCTCGGCGTGGGCTACTACCGGCCCCACCAGGGCGAGGGCGACGGGTCGCTCAAGCCCATCAGCGGCCGGGTGGTGGGCAATTCCTGGAAGGGCATCGCCGTGCCCGACTCCGCCCGGTCCGCGGGCCACGCTCACCGACGTCGTGGCCATGCCGCGGCGGCAAGGCCATGGCCGTGGGCACGCGCCTGCAGGACGGCAAGCTGCGCGCCACGGCCATGATCTACAACGGAGGCCAGGTGGTCGCGCTCGGATCCCGCCGGCGGGCAACGGCTCCGGCCTGCTCGGCATCAGTCGCGCCCTCAACGGCACCGATCTGGGCCGTGGGCTGGAAGGAGTCGCGCCCGGGCCGTCCCCGCCCCTACATCGTGCAGGCGCGCCGGGGCGCAGCTGGAAGACGATCGAGCCAGCGGCCTGCCGGCCGGCAACGCCGTGCTCACCGACGTCCACGTTCCGCGGCGGCGACAACGGCTACGCCGTGGGCTACCTCGCGCAAGAGCGGCTCGCGACGAGCACCGCGTCATCCTGCTGCACTGGAACGGCAGGTCCTGGAAGAAGGTGGCCCTGCCCTGGGCAGAGGACTTCGCGGCCCTGCCGCGCGCGGTCTCGCTGGGCAAGGACGGCACCATCTGGATCGCCGGCACCAAGACCGCCAACGAGAACCGCGACACGCGCGGCTTCATCGCCAACGGCAAGAACGGCAGCTGGCGCGTCTCCACGCTGTAGCACGCCGGACGACATCCGCTCCGAGGTCATGGCCGTGGCCGCCACGGACAACGGCGCCGTGGCCGCCGCCACGGTCGGCGCCTCGCTGCTGGTGCTCAAGGCCTGCGGTGAGAACCTGCGCCCCGTCGTTCTCGAGTCGCGAGCGCCGGGAAGGGCACCACCAAGCGCAAGCTGGCGGTCAGCCGCATGGCCGCCCGGCGCGCCTCGCAGACGGCAGGACTCGCAACTACGTCGCACGAGCACCACGACACACGGCGCCGAGGTGCACGGTCCCGGGCGAGCGAGCCGCGGACGCCTTCTCCGTCGCCGGCGACCGGGCGGAGACCCTCGAGCTGGCCTCCACACCCATCAAGCACCCCGACTTCTGGGTCAAGGACATGGCCGCGGCCTCCGGCCTGAAGCAGTGGACCAAGACCTACGACGGGTTCGCGGCCGACTTCGATGGCAACGGCTTCAAGGACGTCTTCTACAGCCGCCACGGCACCATCCTGCCGCGCCTGGCCATGAACGACGGGCGGCGACGTTCAGCAACGCCGGTAGCAGCGCCTTCAGCTCCGTCGACCGCCACGGCTGCGACCACGGCGACGTCGACGGCGACGGCAACAAGGACATCTTCTGTGCGGTGGGCGGCCTCGCGCGGCAAGGCCATGAAGCGTCACGAGCTCTCACTGCAACCGGCGCAACGGCGGCCGCGTCGCCCTGGACACGCTCGGCATCAGCGACCCCCTCGGCCGCGGCCGATACGCCGGGCTCCTGCGCCTCGACGGGGACAGCTTCGCCGAGGTCTTCATCAGCCAACGCGCCCGACCGTGACGATGGCTGGCCCGGCTACAACCGCTTCTACATCAACGTCAACGGCAGCTTCCGGCCGGCGCCGGAGATGGGCCTCGACACGTCCCACGGTGCCGAGTGCGTCGAGACCGGGGACTTCGACGGCGACGGCGACCAGGACCTGGCCTACTGCACCCAGTACGGCTTCGACGGGCGCAAGGCCGGTCTGCGCTTCATGCGCAACGAGGGCGGCAGGCTGCGCGACCGGACGCTGCGGCCTGAAGATCAAGCAGATCGGTGACATCGACGTGGCCTTCGCCGACGTCACCGGCGATGGCAAGCGGGACCTCATCCAGCTCGCCCCGGGCAAGCTGCGCGTGAGCAAGTGGACCAGCGCCGGCTACCGCCGCATCTACGAGGTCAGGATCACCGATGCCTGGGCCCTGGCTGCCGGCGACGCCAGCGGTGACGGCCGCGCTGACATCTACGTCGTGCGCGGCAACGACAGGTACAACAAGCCCGATCGCCTGCTCGTGAGCAGGAACGCCGGCACCCGGTTCGCCTCGGTCAAGATGCCCACGACCTCCGAGCGGCTCGGCCGACGACGTCTTCGCGCTCGACTACGACAGGAACGGCCTGGTCGACTTCGTCGTGCTCAACGGCCGTACCAAGGCCGGCCCCATCCAGCTGCTGGCCTCGTTCCCGCGGTCGTAGGCGGGGACCGTCGGTGCCCGCAGGCACCGTACGAAGGTGCGGCTGCGAGCAGATAAGTGCGGTGCGGTCTAATGTCTCCTGACGTGTCCCGCTTCCCGGGGTCGAAGCGCGCGCCCCTGGCGGTGCTCGGCCTTACCCTCGCTGCTGCTCACCGACGGCTTCGCCGTCGCGCCCGGCCATGCCGTGCTCGGCGCCAAGGAGCGAGCCAGCAGATCGGGCGGCGGCCGGATCACCAGCGCCGCCACCGCCGACGGCGAGTCGGTCGTCTGCGCGGCGGGCTTCGTGGAGGTCGACAACAAGACCAACATGGCGCTCCATGGCGTGGCCCGAACGGGCAAGGGCATCATCGCGGTGGGCTACGCCCGGCGCAGCACCCCCGGCCACAGCGGCGTGCGCGCCCCGGCCGCCGTGGTCGACCGGGCGGCAACGGCTGGACCCGCATCGACGGCCAACGGCCCCGGTGACGAGGACGGGCTGATGGCCGTGGACTGGCGCGAGGACATCGGACACGTGGGCCGTGGGCTTCACCACCATCGGGCCCGACGTGCAAGCCCCTGGCCATGCGCTGGAACGGCTGCCGCTGGAAGGTCGACCGACCCGCCGTCGCCGCCGCGGTGGCCGTCTTCACCGACGTCACCATCGTGGGTGACGGCAGCCCCTTCGCGGTGGGCTACCGCATGGGCGAGAAGGGCCGGCGCAAGCCGCTGGTCATCCGCAAGGACGGCCCGCGCTGGCGCTCGATCCCGATGCGGTCCCGCGGGCCGAGTCGCTGACCCTCACGGCGACTGCGCCCGACATGAAGGGTGGCACCTGGGTCGTCGGGCCACGGCGGCCGCGGCGCAGAGATCCAGCCGGCGATCTGGAACCGCGACGGCGGCAAGTGGCGCAAGTACAAGCTGCCCGGTGCTCAAGGGCGAAGCCGTCCTGACCGACATCATCGCCACCCACGGCAACGAGAGCTGGGCGGTCGGCTATCACAAGCGTGACGGCGCCACCAAGGCGCTGGTGCTGCGCTGGAACGGCAAGAAGTGGAAGCAAGTCCAAGGCTCCGGTGTGGGACTCGAACGACGTCATCCTCAACGCCGTCTCCGATCGACCCGGCCGGCGGCATCTGGGTCGTGGGCGCTGCCTGGAACGACAGCGCAAGACACATGAGGCGGTCGCGGCCTGGTGGGACGGGCGCGCCTGGAACGAGGTCGCAGGTAGCTCCGGCGGCACCGAGCTGCATGACACCGTCGGCTCGCTCAGCGGCAACGGCTGGGCCGTCGGGCGCTCGAACGGCAACGGACGCGCCGTGCGCGTGTGCACGCCGCCGCAGGCTGGCGTCTTCGGTGTCTCCGAGCCGGTCACCGACAGCGAGGTCACAGCGCTCGGCGAGACCGAGGGACCGAGGCGACGCGGACGAGGAGGCCTTCGACGCGGACGATCTCGAGACCTACGACGAGGAAGACGAGCCCGATCGGTGACCGACAACCGCAAGGACGGCAAGGACGCGGTCAAGATCAAGAAGAAGATCGGCACGCTCGCCGGTGGCCGAGGCGGACCGCAAGATCGTGGCCAAGGACGTGGCCAAGCCGGCGGGCGTCTTCGAGGAGACCGGCACCTACGGCGCGGTCGTGGATGACTTCGATGGCGACGGCGTGGACGACCTCTTCATCGGCCGCCATGGGCGCAGGGGCCGGCTGCTGCTCAATCGCAACGGCGTCTTCGTCGACCACGAGCCGCTGCAGATGGCCGCCATCGACCGCCATGGCTGCACCTCGGCGGACATCGACGGCAGCGGCCTGCCCGACCTCTACTGCACGGTCGGCGGCAAGCGCGGCTCCGGGCTCAAGTCCAACGAGCTCTGGCTCGATCCGGGCGGGCCGGCACCGGTCGAGGTGGCCTCTGCCTGGGGCGTCGCCGACCAGACCGGACGCGGGCGGCTGGCGGCCTTCCTGGAGAGCCGGAAGCAGAAGGCCATCGACCTGATGGTGACCAACTCGCCGACGCGCGTCGACGGGCTGCCCTCGCTGGCCGCCGCTACCGCACCACCAGCAAGGGCGGACTCAAGGCCAAGGGCAGCCCGGGCATCGCGGCCCGGCTCGGCGCCCGCGCCCTGCAGGACGCCGACTTCGACAAGGACGGCCGCGAAGACCTGCTGCTCGTGACCGGCGGACCGCAGGCCCCCGAGGCCGGCGGCGACGCGGCTGTATCGCAACACCAAGAAGGGCCTCGTCGAGGTCACCCGCAAGATGGGCATCAAGCCCTTCGACGAGCTGGACGCGGAGCTGGTCGACCTCAACAGGGACGGCAAGCTGGACCTGGTGCAGCTCTCGGAGACGAAGCTGATGGTCAGCCTCCAGAAGACGCGGCCGCTTCAAGAAGGTCTTCGAGCGCAACCTGACCGACGGCGCGGCCATCGCCGCCGGTGACGTCAACGGCGACAAGCGCGCCGACCTCTACCTCGTGCGCAGCGGACACGACCGCAACGCGCCGGACGTCATGCTCATCAACCGCGACGACGGCCGGAAGTGGTCCTCGATGATCATCCCGCAGGTCACCGGCGGCGCCGGCGACGACGCCTTCGCCATCGACCACGACGGCAACGGCCTCGACGACTTCCTCGTGCTCAACGGGCACAACCTGCGCGGCCCCACGCAGCTCGATCGCCTTCTACCGCCGCTGACCTCGTGGGCGGGCCTGCGCGGTGCCGAAGCGGCGCTATGCTGGCCGGGATGGCCCCCGCTGCGCTCCGGGCGTCAGTGCTGCTCGCGTCGCTGGTGCTGCTCTTCGGCTCCCTCCCCTCGCCCGAGGTGCGTGCTGCGGAGACTTCGGCGGGCTGCGTCGAGGGCTTCGACCTCGTCGAGGCGACGCGAGCGATCCTGCCCTCCGCCACGCTCACGACCTCGCCCTCGAGCGCCCTCGTGGCCGGCAGCGCCCGTACCGCGTCGGGTCGCTGGTCGGCCCGGATCGCTCGCTTCGACCGCGACGGCTGGCGGGTGCTCGCGACCAGGACCAGGCTATCCGACGCGGGCCTGGTGGCCATCGACGGCAACGGCCGGACCGGCCGCTGGGCCGTGGGCTACGCGCGGGATGACCTGGTCCTGCGGCCCTACGCGCTGCGGCAGCTGGCGGACGGCAGCTGGAGGGAGGCGCCGGTGCCGCGCGCCGGAGCCAAGTCGGCGGCCCTCACCGACGTCGCGGTCCGGCGGGCGGACGTGGCCTGGGCCGTGGGCTATCGGCTCGACGCTAGCCGGCACGCAGCGTCCCCACGTGGTCCGCTGGAACGGGCAGCGCTGGCAGACGATGGGTCGCCCGTGGGCCCGGGCGAACGCGGCCTGCTCTCGGCGGTGTCGTCGACGCCGTCGGGTGGCACCTGGATCGCCGGATCGACCATGGGCTCAGGCGTCGAGCGCCCCTACTGGCGAAGCGCAAGGGTGGCGCCTGGAAGCGGGCGGCACTGCGCCATCGGCGCCGGCGCCATCGCCTCGATCATGGTCCAGGCCAGGACGGCGGGTGGGCCGTGGGCTACGCGTCGGCGCCGGCAGCTGCGGCCGCTGGCGCTGCGCTGGGACGGCAAGCGCTGGACTCGGGCCGCCCTGCCGGAGCTGCCGGAGGAATCGCATCCTGCTCGACGTCGGTCTCGACGCCGGGGCGGTGGTGCTGACCGGCAGCACCTGGGACGCCGGCTGGCGGGCGCATGCGTCCCTTCGTGGCCCGCCGCGTGGGCACGACCTGGAAGATCAGCCGGCTGATGGGCTTCGAGGCCGACGCGGCCATGGCCGACATCGACGGGGCGCGCCCACGACGGGGCTTCCTGGCCGCCCGCGGCGATCGACGTCGGAGCGCTGGTACGGACCTGCGCCGGCAGCGGTGTGAAGCGGCCACGCGCAAGACGGCACGCGGGGTGCGGCGTGCCGAGCTCTCCGCGCCTGCCGCTCACGCGGTCCGACCCGAGGACCCGCAGCCGCCGGCCCGTCTCGGCCTCGCGGCGGTGCCACCGATCCGGACGTCGCCGCCGGCCGCAGCCGGCGTGAGCATCGTCGATCGTGCTGCAGCCGCCGGCCTGCCCACCGCGGGCGCCACCTATGGTGCGGTGGTGCGCGACTTCGACGGGAACGGCCAGGAGGACGTCTTCCTCGGCGGCCATGGCGACCGGGCGGAGCTCGATCTCAACAAGGACGGAGCCTTCGCCCGTTCCCCGCTCGAGTTCGGCATCGCCGATCGCCACGGTTGCACCGCCACCGACGCGGACGGCAGCGGCCTGCCCGACCTCTACTGCACCTTCGGTGGAGGCCGCGGCCTGGGGGTCAAGGCCAACGAGCTCTGGCTGGACCCGGGCGGGTCGAACCCACGGCTGACGCCCGACGCGGGTGGCGTGCGCGAGCTGCTGGGACGCGGCCGGGTCGCGACGGTCCTCGACTGACGACGCTGACGGGCACGAGCGACCTGGTCGTGGGCCAGGCGCCCGACCGCGTGGACGGCCTGCCCTCGCTCAACCGCGTCTACCGCTGGGTCGGTCCCGGAGCGTATCGGCTGGTCCGTGACTCGGGCATCGCGCCGTCGGCGGGCGCGCGCGAGTTCGACACCGGCGACTTCGACCGCGACGGACGGGTGGACCTGCTGATGGTCTCGTTCGACCCCAAGGTCAAGGGGCCGCTCTCGTCGGTCCACGCTGTACCGCAACACCCGACGCGGGCTCAGGAGCGTCGAGGCCTCGCGCGGCATCAAGAGCATCGGTGAGCGCGACGCCGAGCTGGTCGGGCTCGACGGCGACGACCGCCTGGACCTGCGTACAGCTCTCGAGCAATCGCCTCCGCGTCTCGCTCCAGCGGGACGGCCGCTTCCGGGTCGTCTACGAGCGTCGGCTGACCAAGGCCAAGGCGCTCGCGGTGGGGGATGCCGACGGCGACGGAGACATGGACATCTTCATCCTGCGCCACAAGCAGACCGCGCGCGACAACGACCTCATCCTCTTCAACCGCGGCAACGGACGTCGCTACACCGCGGTCGAGGTGCCCAGCCGTGGTGGCGGCTCGGCCGACCAGGTCTACGCGCTCGACCATGACGGCAACGGCCTCACCGACTTCCTCGTGCTCAACGGGCGCTCCGGGCGGCGGGCCCGATCCAGCTCATCGCCTTCTACGCTCCGAGGCAGGCTCGGGCGCGATCGCCGGTCCGCGAGTGGCGCCACCAGGCGGTGCCCAGACCGGCGACGATCAGCACGACGCCGATGAGCATGGCCGTCGGCACGCCCAGGATCGTCCAGTTCCAGCCCTCGCGGAAGGTCTCGAGCAGCAGGCGCACGCCGCCGTACCAGACCATCCAGAACGAGGCCAGGTCACCATCGAGCAGGCGGTCGGCGAAGCGGCGCGCCACGAACAGCGCGATGAAGCCGCCGGCGATGGTCAGCACCGACTCGTAGAAGAACAGCGGGTGGAAGCCGGTCGTCTCGAGCGGGTAGCAGCTCGCACGGGTACTGGCCGCCACCCGGTGGGCGCAGTCGATGGCGATGCCCCAGGGCAGGTCGGTCGGCGGCCCGTACAGCTCCTGGTTGAAGAAGTTGCCCCAGCGCGCGATGCCCTGGGCGAAGAGCGTGCCCGGCACGACCACGTCGAGCGCCCGCCCGATGGGGATGCCCTTGCCGCGCACGTAGACCCAGATGCCGATGGCCGCGCCGAAGATGCCGCCGTAGAGCCCGAGCCCCGAGTACGGCGGCAGCACCGCCTGCAGCGGATCGGCGGCGTAGCGCTCCCACTGGTCGATGACGTGGTACAGCCGGGCACCGACGAGGGCGAAGACCGCGACGACGATGATGGCGTTGGTGACGAGCCCGGGGTCGAGCCCCTTGCGGCGAGCCTCCATCTGGCTCACCAGCAGCATCACCGCGACGGCCAGCACGTAGCCGAGCCCGTAGAAGCCGAGGGTCAGCGGGCCGAGGTCGATACCGGAAGGCGGAGTGATGTCGATCAGCGCGAGTGGCACCGCGGAAGGATAGCCGAGCACCCCCGGGCACCACTGTGGCCGAAGCCACGATATGCTCGCGGCCATGATCGATGGTTGGGCCATGTGGCTGCTCCTCGTCGGCCTCGCGATCGGCGCGGCCGGCGCCGCGGTGGTGCTGGTGCGGCTGCCACGCGAGGAGGACGACCTCGGCGAGATGGAGCGCCGCACCGAGGCCGCCTGGATCGCCGACACCATCGAACGCCACGGCGGGGTCGCGCCCACGTCGCTCGTGGAAGAGGTGCTCGACCTGCACGGCGCCTACCTGGTCAGCCCGCGGGCGCCGGCGCCGGTGGGTGCCTCGGCGCCGCCCCTGCCGCCATGCCGCGTCCGCCGCCGGTGCGCGCCGGTGCCGGGCTACGGCCCAGGGCCGGGCGGCGCCACCGCCGGGTGGCGCACTGCCGCGCGGCCAGCGCCATCCACCGCCGGGCTACTCGCCGCCGCGGGCTACGCACGACCGCCGGGCTACGACCCGCCGCCGCGGACGACCGGGCCCGCCCGCGCCGAACGGCTAGCTACTCGCTCTCGACCGTGCCCCAGCCGGGATCGTGCCTGGGCGCTGCCCCGAACGTGCCGCCCGGCAGATGGGCCTCGAGACAGGTCACGCCATCCGCGCCCACGTCGGCACCGTGCAGCGTGCCCTCGGGCAGCTCCAGTCGATCGCCTGCCTCGAGGGTCACGTCACGCCCGAGCTCGGGCAGATGGAAGGTGATGGAGCCGGCCGCTGCCACGAGCACCTTGTCGTATGGGTGCCGGTGCTCGCCGTAGTGGTCGAACGGGCCGTTGCCCCACGACGAAGGCGTCCAGGCCCTCGGCGGCCAGCCGAGCGCGCAGCCGGTCCTCGCCCATCAGACGAGCGAGACGCCGATGATGCTGCCCACGATGAAGGTGAAGAGCGCGGTACCGCCGCCGATGAAGCACTGGCGCAGGCCGCTGAAGACCAGGCTCCGGCCGGTGAGCAGGCTCACCAGCGCGCCCACGATGAAGAGCGCCACGAGCGCGAGCGTCGAGCTGATGACGATGGCAGCGGTGCCCGACGTCAGCAGGAACGGTGCCAGCGGGATGACCGCACCGAGGGCGAAGGCCGCGAAGGACGAGCCGGCCGCGCCCCAGGGTGAACCCAGCTCGTCGGGATCGAGGCCCAGCTCCTCGCGGAGCTTGGTGTCGAGCGCGGCCTCGGGATCCTGCATCAGGCGGCTCGTGACCATCTCGGCCTCTTCATGTGAGAGGCCCTTGTTGCGGTAGACGGCGGCCAGCTCCTCGCGCTCCTTCTCGGGCATGAACTTGAGCTCCTCACGCTCGAGCTCGATCTGGCGCTCGAAGAGCTCCCTCTGGCTCTGCATGCTGATGTACTCGCCCGCGGCCATGCTGAAGGCACCCGCGAGCAGGCCGGCGATGCCCGCGAGCACGATGATGTCGTTGGAGGTGGCGGCGCCGGCGAAGCCCATCACCAGGGCGAGGTTGCTCACGAGACCGTCGTTGATGCCGAAGATGGCCGCCCGCAGGGTGCCGCTGTTGCCGGCCGCGCGGTGCCAGGACTCATCGCGGATGGCGATCTCGGCCGCGGCCACAGCTTCCGGCGTGGACGGCTCCACCCCGGGCATGCCCATGTCGAGTCGCTTCCAGATGGCCGCGTGCTCCCGTTCGTCGGCGGCGATGGCTCCCATCTCCGGGTCGTCGAGCCCCTCTTGGAGCCCTTCGTAGAGGGCCAGCTCGTCCCCCTCGAGCGCCTTGACCATGCCCGACACCGCCTTGGTGCCGAAGATGCGGGCGGCCGAAAGGATGGCTCTCACACGCCAGCGCGGCCGCGTCATGGCCGGCACTTCCTCGCCGCACGCTTCCACGCGCGAGGCCCAGACGAAGGCGTGGCGCCGCTCGCCGCTGGCGATGGCCTGGAAGGCATCCTTGCGGATGGGGTCCTTCTCGATGGCCGCGAGTCCCGTGTAGAGCTGGACGGCGTCGCGCTCGAGCTTGAGGTTGGCCAGGCAGTGTTCGAGCTCAGCCGGGTCGACGGCCTTCGTGGTGGTCACCGCTACATCCTATCGGCCCGGCGCCCGCCTATCCTTGCCCGATGGACAGCCCACCCCTCCGCTATCTCAGCGCCGCCGACGTGCAGGCGGCCATGCCCGGAGTCGAAGCGCGCCTCGGACTCGCCGAGACCACGATGCTCGCCCTCGTCGACGATGCCCAGCTGCCGCCCAAGATCGGCGTGGACCCGACCCCGCCCGACTCGTTCGCCCATGCCATGCCGGCCTGGATGCGCGGCGGAGCCGCCGACGGCAGCGAGGACCTGCTGGGCATCAAGTGGGTCGTGGGCTTCCCCGAGAACGCCGCGCGCGGCCTGCCGGTGATCACGGCCACGACGATCATCAGCGACGCGGCGACCGGCTTGCCGCTGGGCATCCTCGACGCGGGCGGCATCACGGCCCTGCGCACGGCCGCGGTCAGCGGCGTGGCCATCTCGCGCTGGGGGCCGGCCGATCCGGGACCGGTGGCCATCATCGGGGCCGGCGTGCAGGCGCGCAGCCACCTGCCCGTCGTGGCGCACCTGCTGCCGGGCGTGGCCGTCACGATCTGCGACCGTGATCGGGCGCGCGCGGAGGCCCTGGCGCAGGAGGTCGCCGCGGGGTGCGCACGGGCCGATCGGCACCGTGACGATCGCCACCGATCCCTCCGAGGCGGTCGAGGGTGCGGCCCTGGTGCTGACGATGGTGTCCTTCGGGCCCGATCGACAGTCGATCCCGGCCGAGGCCTTCCGCGCGGACGCCACGGTCGTGGCCGTGGACTACGACATGTGCGTGCCGGCCACGCGTCGCCCGGAGGGCCGGGCTCTTCCTCACCGACGACCGAGAGCAGTTCCTGGCCAATCGCACGAAGACGCAGTTCGCGGGCTACCCCGAGCCGGGTGCCATGATCGGCGAGGCCATCGCGGCGGACACACCACGACCCGAGGGCCGAGTGTTGGTCTCGCACCTGGGAGCGGGCCTGGCCGATGTCGTCTTCGGCGACGCGGTCCTGCGAGCTGCAGCCGAACGCGGCATCGGCAGGACTGGAGCGATAGCCGGGTCGCCTACCGAGCTCCCGGCTCGACTAGTCAGATGGCCCAACGTGTCGCCTTAGACAGGTACGCTAGCGCCGCCCTGCGCACCCGATGCATGACGATGCGACAAGCACTGCATACGGGCTGGGTCATGCATATGCGAGCGCGTACTCATGCACATTCCCAGGAGCCGCTCGGCAGCCAGCCGTCTGATGGTCCTGAAAGGACCATCTGACCAGATGCCCGGCCGCGCGGCGATCTCCGGTGGCTCAGGCAACGCCCACGCGGCCTCCGCCGCCACCTAGGCCGGGGTTGCGGAACTGGTCGGAGCTGATGACCTCGTCGTCGGACGTCAGGTTCTTCGCCTGCAGGACCATGCCGCCGAGGGCCAGGCCTGCCAGCAGGACGACCCCGACCCAGCCGAGCTCCTCGCTGGCGTAGATGCCGAGCACACCGTCGGTCAGGCCGCCCTGGGGAACCAGCCCGAGTGCCAGCGCCACACCGGCGACCGCGAGGGCAGCGCCGGCGATGGCGGTTCCCACGATGGCCACCACGGTGGGCATGTTGAACACGAGGAACGCCAGCGCCGAGCGCCACGAGCTGCCAGGATGCCGACGATCGAAGCCGATCCAGGCCGGCCCAGCGTCAACTGGTAGCCGAGAAAGCCACCGAGGACGCCCACGGCCAGCCAGTAGTAGAGGTACGAGAGCACGGCCATGATCAGCCGAGCACGAACCGGCACCCCAGCTCAGCAGGGTCGAGAAGAAGCCGTCACCGAAGAGCTGCTCGACGATGCCTGCTCCCAGCAGGAAGCCGCCGACGAGACCGAGGAGCGGCAAGAGCAACAGGAACAGCTTGAACCCCGGAAGACCAGGCCCAGGCCGATCGCGGCGGCGAACACGCCGATGAGCACGCCTTCGAGCGTGATGTCCATGGCTAGACGACCTCCAGAGGGGCCTACTCGTTGAGCGGGATCTCGCCGTCGGGCAGCTCGAGCACGATGTCGCCGTCGACCTCGCTCACGGGGTAGGTCATCAGCGGCAGGTCGGCCGGCGGGTCCAGCGACTCACCATCCTCGAGCTGGAAGCGCGAGAAGTGGAGCGCGCAGGTCACCGAGCCATCGCTCAGGAAACCCTTGTCGAGCTCGAAGTACTCGTGCGAGCAGGTGCCCTGAAGCGCATAGAGCCGTTCCTGCCGGACGAGGAGGATCAGGGTGCCGTCGACTTCGACCATCTGCATGGTGCCTTCTTCGAGGTCGGCGGCCTTCGCCACGGATACGTGGCGGACGGGGCGTATCTCGGGTTCCATCGCCGACAATGGTACGTGACCGACCGCGACCGGCTCGAGCGTGACCGGCCCAAGCGTGTCCGGGCCCGAGCGGCCCAAGTACGACCGGCACGGCCAACAGCGCACGACCGGCACGGCCAACCAGACCCCGGCTGCCCAAGCTGCGGCAGCGAACTCCGACACCCCCGAACGCCGACACCTCGTAGTCCGGTCACCGAGTCCGGACATGAAGAACGGCCGACGCTCGTGGCGCCGGCCGTTCTTGTTGCTGATGTGGGTCCAGCCTGGGACCCGTGGCATCGACTAGGCGGCCCAGCGACTCTGGTCGTCCAGGCCCGGGTTCATGTACGCGTCGCCAGTGATGGCCGCGCTCATGTCCGCGACGGTGCGTGTCTGGTAGATCGCGCCGGCGAAGGCCAGGGCGATGGCGGCGATGATGCCGAGCCAGCCCATGTCGGACGTTGCGTGGACACCGAAGATGCCGCCGGAAAGCTCCTGGTACGGCAGGATGCCAAGTCCGACAGCTACGCCCGCGATCGCGGCACCGGCTCCGACGATGGCGGTGACGACGATGACCAGCACTGCCGGCATCCGCAGCAGGAAGAACCCGACCGCGAAGATGGCGCCACCCGCGATGGCCAGGATGAAGGCGATGATGCCGTCAGCATCGAAGCCGATCCACTGCAACAAGCCGATGGTCAGCTGGTACCCCAGCGCACCTCCCAGCAGGATGACCGCGACGAAGTAGTAGAGGTATGCCAGCACCGCGAACAGCAGTCCCAGCAGGAAGCCCACGACCCAGCCTGTGGCGGTCGCGAGGAAGGCATCGCCGAAGATGAACTCGACGCCGTTGGCGCCCAGCAGGAAGCCGGCGAAGAAGCCCCAGATGGGCAGGAGGATGAGGAAGACCCTGAAGCCCCAGAACGCGAGGGCGAGGCCGATGCCGACCGCCAGCGCGCCGAGGAGCAGCCCCTCGAGCGTGATGTTGATATCCATGTGTTGCTCACTCCCACTCGTGACACGTGCGACGACACCGTGTCGTTGTCTGACAGCCTAGCGCGCAGATGCGCCGTTGTAACGCTTCCCGCGATAGCACCTCGGCTACTGGTACGGGCGTTCCGGCTCGTAGACTACGCGGCTGACCGGGCCGCTGCAGGCTCAGGCCACTTCTTTTCGAGCCGTGCCCGTAGCCGATCCTGCGCCGCGCGCAGCGGGATACGGGCGACGACGGGATCGAGGAAGCCCATGACGATGGCCTTGCGAGCCTGGTCCTCGGTGAGCCCGCGGCTCATGAGATAGAAGATCTGCGTCTCGTCGATGGGGCCGACCGACGAGGAGTGCATGGCCCGACGGCAGTCGGGCTGGTCGATCTCCAGGCTGGGGATGGTGACCGATCGCGCCGTGCGCTGGAGCAGCATGCTGAACTCGCCCAGGAAGCTGTCTGTGCCTCGGCCGCTGTAGGGGATGTCGATGAGGCCCTTGATGTAGCCGCGGGCCTTGTCGGTGAAGACACCCTTGCTCAGCAGGTCGCTGGTGCCGTCCTCGCCGAGGTGGCGCGTGTAGGAGGTCAGGTCGAACAGCTGCGCCCCGTCACCGAAGCCGATCTCCACCTGGGAGACGCTGGCACCGCGACCCTCGAGCAGGTTCTCGAGGCGGCTGCGATAGAGCCGGCTGCCGACGCTGGCAACGGCCCAGTTCATCGTGGACTCCTGGCCGATCCTGGCCTGCCGCGCTACGAAGGCCGCGGTCGAGGGGCCGAAGTCCTGCTCGGCCGAGAAGGCGAGCGTGGCGCCATCGCCGAGGTCGATCTCGGTGGTGCCCCACCAGATGCTGTCGGCGCGGGCACCGGCCGTCGGAGGTGGCGGCCGACGAAGCGACCTGCTCCTCGTAGATCGAGGCGTGCGCGTTCTTGCCCAGCGTGATGACCGTGCGGCTGATGAGCCCGAAGCCCGAGGCACCCGCGCTCCAGCGCAGCACGATGGGCGCCTTGAGCTCGACCCCGGCGGGCACGTGGATGAAGAGACCCAACGTGTAGAGGGCCCGCGCCACCTGGCCGAAGGCGTCGTCGAAGGGCAGCGAACCGCCACCCTCGATGAACTCGCGCACGAGCTCAGGCTGATCCTGCGCGACCTGCGTGATGGTGGAGACGATGATGCCCGCCGCACGAGCCTCGTCCGAGAGGACGCAGGAGACGACCGCGCGCTCGTCGACGTGCACGAGAGCAGAGGCGCCCTGGGGCAGCGTCGCGTCGCTGGCGTCCTCGGCCGCGGGGGTCGGTGGGTAGGGCTCGACCGCGGCGAAGTCGACGGCACGCAGGTCGATGTAGCTGGTGTAGAGCTGGTTCGGCTCGGCCGGCAGCTCGGCGACCTGCTCGAGGGCAGCCAGTCGGTCGGCGGTCAGCCAATCGGGCTCCCCCAGCGCGCTCGATGTCGCCCGGGCGTGCGTCTGCGTCGCCCAGGCCAGGTTCAACGGGGCGACACTCACCCGAGCGATCCCTCCATCTCCAGCTTCACGAGGCGGTTGAACTCGATGGCGTATTCCATCGGCAGTTCCTTGGTGAAGACCTCCAGGAAGCCCTGCACGATGAGGTTCTGGGCCTCGTTCTCGGTGAGCCCGCGGCTCATGAGGTAGAAGACCTGGTCCTCGCTGACCTTGCCCACCGTGGCCTCGTGGGTGAGCGTGGTGTCGTCTTCCTGGATGTCGATGTAGGGGTACGTGTCGCTACGGCTCTTGTCGGAGAGAAGCAGGGCATCGCAGCGGATGCTGGCCACCGCGTTGGTGGCGCCGGGCGCGACCTTGACGTGGCCGCGATACGTGCCTCGACCGTTGTCCTTGGACACGGACTTGCTCACGATGCGGCTGCGGGTGTCGGGCGCGAGGTGGATGGCCTTGGCCCCGGTGTCCTGGTGCTGGCCTTCGCCCGCGACCGCGACCGAGATGATGTCCGCGGTGGCACCGCGACCGCGCAGGTAGATGCTGGGGTACTTGACCGTCTTCTTGGAGCCGGTGTTGGCGTCGATCCACTCGACCCGGCTGTCCTCGTAGGCGTGGGCACGCTTGGTCACGAGGTTGTAGACGTCGTTGGACCAGTTCTGGATGGTCGTGTAGCGGACCTTGGAGCGCGGCTTGGCGATGACCTCCACGACCGCCACGTGGAGCGAGTCGGTGGCGTAGATCGGTGCGGTGCAGCCCTCGATGTAGTGGACCGAGGCGTCCTCGTCCACGACGATGAGCGTGCGCTCGAACTGGCCGGTGTTCTCGCCGTTGATGCGGAAGTAGGCTTGCAGCGGCAGCGGCACATCCACGCCCGGCGGAACGTAGACGAAGGAGCCACCGGACCAGACCGCGCTATTGAGCGCGCTGAACTTGTTGTCCTCCGGCGGCACGATGGTGCCGAAGTGCTCCCGGAAGATGTCGGGGTACTCCTTGAGCGCCTGGTCGGTGCCCATGAAGACCACACCGAGCTTGGACAGCTCCTCCTTCACGGAGTGGTAGACGACCTCGGAGTCGTACTGCGCGCCGACACCGGCGAGGAAGGCCCGCTCGGCCTCCGGGATGCCCAGCTTCTCGAAGGTGTCCTTGATCTGGTCGGGGACGTCATCCCAGGACTTCTCTTCGCGCTCCGACGGCTTGCGGTAGTAGATGATGTTGTCGTAGTCGATCTTGTCGAGGCCCTCGGTCCACATGGGCATGGGCCGCTTCAGCCAGTGCTCGTAGGCACGGAGCCGATGCTGGAGCATCCAGTCTGGCTCGCCCTTGATGGCGCTGATCTCCTCGACCGTGTCGCGAGTGAGACCGCGCTTGGCTTCGTGGAGATAGATGATGTCGTCGTGGAACGCGTATTCCGCGCGACGGTCCTTGATCTCTGGCTGGCTGACCATGGGGGCCTCCTCGAGGCATCGAAGTCGGGTTGGCGTGGCCCCGTCGGGCAGATCGTGCGAGATCCGCGCGGCGGTGCGGTGACGCTCCCCGGCCCTGCGGGGTTAATCCCGACCTATCTTATCGGAATTAACCTCTGACGGCCAGCGGGAAGCTCGACCGTCGGGATCGTTCAGCCGTTGAGCCGGACGATGAGGGCGACCACGAACACGATCGCCAGCACGACCCAGACGACGCCGAGGATGACGACCGTCCACTCGGCGCAGCCCTGCGGCGCGCGCAGCCCCGATCCCGAGCTCGCAGGTGGTGGCGCGTCGGGCGTTGCCGGCGGTTCGGGCGTGACGGGTGGTTCGGCGCTGGTCATCACCCTGATGATACGGTCCGCCGACTCAGGGCTTCGTGGCCAGGGCACCAAAGAAGTCCTCCACCGGAGCCACCCCGACGGTCGTAGGCACCACGCCGGCGACCGTCATCTGGTAGGTGTCCGGACCATCAAGCAGATGACGGCAGAAGTCGTCGAACGGCGCGCCGGAGACGTCACGACCATCGATGGCCTCGACCGAGGTATCCAGCTCGAGGACCTCGGCTCCGGGCTGACCGAGCACGCGTGAACCGACCACGAAGCCCTCGTCCCAGGCGACCGAGGCGCTGGCCGGAACCGACGGGGCCGGCGCCTCGTCGAGTGGCTGCAGGTACACGACGTCCTCGCCCCAGTCGAGGGTCACGATGAAGTGGCGCAGGAGGTCGGTGCCGGCATTGCCCTGGCCGTCGGGCAGCGTGTCGATCGTGGCGATGGGCATCGTCCTCGGCTCACCGAGGCCCAGCGTGGCGGACGACCAGGCGACCCGCGAGCCGGTGATGCCCTCGAACGTGGTGGCCAGCACCTCCTGGGTCGGGGCGTCGGTGCGCAGGACGCCGCCGACCGAGTCGAGGTCGCCCGGGCTGACCGCGAGCCAGCCGTCGGAACCGGTGTCGAGCACGACCCGCAGCGTGCCCTCCCCCACGGGCAGCTCGACGAGCGGCGAGGGCGAGACATCGGAGGCCCGCGCGAAGTCGAGGCGGACCGCGTCGTCGAGGCCCGCGCAGGTCGTCTGCGCTGGCCGCGATGGTGACGCGTGCCGGTCCGCGGGGTCGATACGCCAGACGCCGGTCTGCATCAGGCTGGCCCCGATGAAGCCGGCGTCGGTCAGGCAGTAGAACGGGTTGCCCGGCTCGAGGGCGCCGACCACCGCGCCGACATCGGTGAAGGCGGCAGCGCCGATCGAGAGGAGCGGCAGGGTCACGACCTCGCTGGTGACGACCTGGCCGTCGACCGAGGCGGTGGAGACCGTGCCGGTCGAGCCGCCGCCGAAGACCTCCGCGACCTCTGCCGAGACGATCGTGGGTGCGCCCGTGTCGAGGATCATCGGCACCGTGCGGCTGCCGTCGCCGAGCGTCACGTCGATGACCGGGTAGCCCGCCACCTCGCGGTACGGCACCGTCACCGGCAGCGCGGCGGCGTCCACGGTCGTGCCAGCCAGCGCGTCGCGACCGGCGTCCTGCTGTCCCGCGGGAGACGACGACGATGGCGCCGATCAGCCCAACCGCGACCGCCACGATGAGCACCGGCACCGCCAGCGACGTCCGCCAGCCGTCACCACCATCAGCCTCCGGCGGCGGGATGTCAGGCTCAGGTCGCTCGCTGCTCATCGCGAGCGAGCATAGTCGGGAGCGCTGGTGCACTGCTCACACGCGGCCACAGCACCGGCAGGGCCAGCATCGAGGAGATCACGACCGTCCAGCGCCGGTCGGTCCGGGCGCCCCACACCACGAGCGCCACGGCCAGCGGCAGTCGGATCCAGAGCGGCACCGGGATGTAGCTGCTGAGCGGCTGCCTCGCCGACGGCGCCGATCATCAGGTCGATCCAGTCGAACCAGGCCTGCGGGCGCCAGCACGAAGGACACGGCCGCGATCACGGCGGTCGCCCCCAGCGCGATCCCCAGCTGGCGCCACTCGCGACGGACCGCGAACCAGAGCAGGCCGACGCCCGCGCTGGGCTTGGTCAGCAGCACGAACGACCACGTCCACGGGATGCCGGAAGCCGAGCACGATGGCCACCGCCAGCAGGATGTGGATGTTGCCGTGGTACAGCTCCAGCGCCACCATCGGGATGGCGAAGGCCACGAGGATCCACGAGGGGCTGCCGGCGAGCCAGATGATCGAGCCGACCAGCAGGCAGGTCCAGATCCAGAGGAAGACCCAGAAGTCGAACGCGCTGAACCCAGTCGAGCCACCTGGGCGAAGGCCGGACTGTAGTTGTACGAGCCCAGCCCGCCCTACGGGCACGTCCGTAGGGGTCGGGCATGGACACGTTCCAGTAGGCGAACGCGTCGAACCCGAAGGACTGCGCCGAGCGGCGCGGTGACGCACGAAGAGATACGGCCAGGAAGAGCAGGCCTGCGAAGACCAACCCGACACCGATGGGCTTGGCGTAGCGACGTGAGCAGGCGCATGGGCAGGACCGGCCGTCACGCCAGGCTGACGGGCTCCCCGGCTTCGGCCGAGCGGTAGAGCGCCTCGATGACGCGGGCCTGGCCCATGGCGTCGTCGCGGCCCAGCAGCGGGGCCTTCTCGCCGCGGATGGCCGCGGCCATGTCCTCGAGCTCGCACCCGTACGGGTTGCGCGCCTCGACGGTCTGCTCCTCGCCATCGACGACGAGCACGCCGCGCAGGGAGTGCCACGGATCGGGCAGGAAGACCGTGCCCTCGCGCCCGGTCACCTCCAGCGACTCGCTGAACGAGTCGAAGCCGCTGTGGAACGTGGCCACCAGGCCCGACGGGAAGCGGAGCACGCCCGGTGAAGCGGCGATCGACACCGTTGGCGTCGGTCACCTGCTCGCCGTAGACCTGCACCGGCTCCTCGCCCGCGATGAGCCGCGAGCCGGAGATGCAGTAGCAGCCCACGTCCATGAGCGAACCGCCCTCGAGCTCGCGCGTCCACGCGGATGTCGGCGTCGTCCTCGAGCCGGTGGCTGAAGGTGGAGCGCACGTGGACCAGCTCACCGATGCTGGCCCGCCAGCTCCTTGAGCCGCGCCGCCTGCGGCGTGTGGCGCCACATGTACGCCTCCATCAGCACCACGCCCGCGGCCTCGGCCGCATCCCAGGCCTCGTCGACCTCCGCGGGATGGCGCGTGTACGGCTTCTCGCAGAGGACGTGCTTGCCGGCCGCGATGGCCTTGAGCGTCCAGGGGTGGTGCAGCGCGTTGGGCAGCGGGATGTAGACCGCGTCCACGTCGGGATCGGCCAGGAGGGCCTCGTACGAGCCGTGGACCTTCCCGATGCCGTTGGCCGCGGCGAAGGCCTCGCCCGGTCGCGCTGGAGCGGGAGCCGACCGCGACCACCTCGGCCGTGTCGGTGCCGCTCGCTCCGCGCAGCAGCTTCCGGTTGATGCGGGACGTGCCCAGCAGGCCCCAGCGGATCGCGTCGTTCGTGCTCACTGTCTCTCCCATTCCCGTGTGGCTCGGTCGCTGGAATGCACGGTACCCGACCCTACCGGTGCCATACCATGCGGGACACCACCAATAGGTACCTGTCCACGCCAGGGAGAGACCATGACCGAGGAACGACCGGCGCCCGCCGGAGGAGCAGACCAGCCCCGCGGCAGCGGCGCGACGCGCCCGGACCGATGCGCCGGAGCCAGCGAAGCGACCCGACCTCGAGCCGAGGCGAGGTGCGGCGACGTCGTGGCCGAAGCGGCCGCCACCCCCAGGCCCGTCGAGCGCGACAGCGGCGCAGGGCCGGCGTGTGCTGGCCGCCGTCTTCTGGCTGCTCGCGAGCATCTCCGTGCTCTTCGGCGGCGTGGCCGTGTGGGCGCACCAGACGCTGCTGACGTCGGATGGCTGGGGCGGCATCGTCGAGCGATGTCGTCGCCGACGAGGCGGTCACCGACGCGGTCAGCGTCGTCCTCGTCGAGCGACTCGCCGAACTCGACTGGGCGTGCGCGACGCTGGTGGCCGACGCGCTGCCCGGGTCCGGACCTCATCGCGGACGCGGTGACCGGCATCGTCGCAGGACCGCGATCGTCGAGGCGGTCGACCGGGCTTCGCCTCGTCTGACGCCTTCCAGCGAGGCCTTCGTCGAGGTCAACAAGGCCGGCGCACGACGCGGCCATGAAGGCCATCCGTGGTGGCGACAGCGAGGCCCTGACGTCGGACGAGGGCATCATCGCGATCAACATCTTCCCGCTCATCGAGGGCGTGCTCAAGAACCTCCAGGACGCGGGCATCGTCAGCAAGCCGACCGGGAGATCCCCGACCTGAGCGAGCTATCCAGCTGCCGTCGGAGGCGGTCGTCCGCTGCCTCGAGCAGGTGCTCGGCCGGGACATCCCCGACGACGTGGGCACCATCGTGCTCGTCGACTCCGAGCGGTTCGACACGGTCCAGACCGCCGTCCGCTGGTTCGACGCCATCACCGGGGCTGGCGCTGCTGCTGTGGGTCGCTGTTCACCGCGCTCGCGCTGTGGCTGTCGCGATCACGCGGATCCGCATGGTGCTGTGGCTCGCGGCGGCGCCATCGCGGCGCTGCTGGCCGGCCGCTTCGTGACCCGGCTCCTCCTCGAGACGGTCGAGGCGCAATCAGCCGGAGCCGGAGGCGCGGGTGGTGATCGATGCCATCGTCGATGCCTCGGTGGATTCACTGATGTACTTCACCTTCGTGCTCATCGTGGTGGCGCTCATCGTGGCCGTGGTGGCCCTCGTCTGGGAGCGTCGGAGGGAGTTCGGGCGGCCGTCCATGGAGACGCCTCCCCGGACCCTGGGACACTGGGTCCGCGAGCACGCTCCGGTCGTCCTGGGGTGGGCGTGGCCATCATCGCCGTGGTCACCCTGTGGGCGGTCGGCGGGCCTGAGATCGCCATGCTCGACGGCGGCGGCGCTCCTGCTCCTGGCCATCGCGGTCAAGGTCCTGTCCGACAGCGACCGAGGGCGGACGGAGCCGAGGACCGCCACGGAGGGCTGACCGATGTGCGGGCGCATGACCCAGACGACCGACCCGGCCGAGGTCGCGCGCATCTTCGACGCCGAGTCGACGATCGAGCCGGACGCGGATGACGCGAAGCCGCGCTACAACGTGGCGCCCACGCAGCCGCTTGACGGTGGTGCTGCAGCGGGCCGAGCAGGGTCGGCTGGTGGAGCAGCATCGCTGGGGCCTGGTGCCCTCGTTCGCGAAGTCGCTCAAGGACGGGGCCAAGCGCATCAACGCCCGGGCGGAGACGGTGGCCACCTCACCCTCGTTCCGCTCGTCGTTCAGGAAGCGGCGCTGCATCGTGCCCAGCGATGGCTTCTACGAGTGGCGCCGGACCGGTGGGCCCAAGCAGCCCTACTTCCTGCACCCACCCGACGATGCGGTGCTGGCCATGGCCGGCGTGTGGGCCGTGTGGAAGGACCCCGAGACCGGGCTGTGGGTGCCGTCGGCGGCGGTCATCACGACCGAGGCCAACCGCATGATGTCGTCGATCCACGACCGCATGCCGGTGCTGCTGCCGCGTGAGACCTGGGAGGACTGGCTGGACCCGGAGTTCGACGACACCGAGTACCTGACCTCGCTGCTGCAGACCGGCGCCGGACGACGTGCTGGACATGTACCCCATCAGCACCCGCGTCAACAACGTGCGCAA